>NZ_JBPPLZ010000018.1:0-2721 GCF_051535235.1 Nitrobacter sp. | reverse complement strand
CCGCCGGCCGGAGCCGATCGAGCGGCGCGATCCCCGCGCCAATTTCCGTTTCTTCGAGAACCGGCAGAAATATCTGCTGTTCGTCCATACCTGCAGCGAGAAGCGCGTCATCGCCGACCGCGTCGCATTGGAGTTCGGCAGCATTCACCCGCGCCCGCCGGCGCTGCGGGTGTTCGACGCGGGCGTCGGCGACGGCACCGTGCTGGCGCGGGTGATGCGCTCCATGCACGTCCGCTTTCCCCACATGCCGTTCTATGTCGCGGGCAAGGAACTCAGCCTTGAGGACATCAAGCTGACGCTCGACAAGGCGCCGGACCGGCTTTTCGAGCATCCGGCGACCGTCATGGTGCTGACCAACATGCACTACGCGGAAGCGCCATGGCTCGCGCCCCGTTTGCCCCAGGCCGCGGCCGGCATGGTGTGGCGCGAGGTGCCGCTGCGGGGGACGTCCTCCGGCGAGTTCGAGGCGCAGATCCGGGACCTGTGGCCGTATCTCGAGGAGAACTGGCGGGCGAACGTCAGTCCGGTCACGGGGATGCCGATCTATGAGCGGCCGGTCGTACTGGTGATCTACCGGGAAGATCACCAGTTCCTGCTCGATTCCGTGATCCCGCGGGCGGGGCGGGTCGAGGCCAACTTCGATCTGGTGATCGCTTCGCAGCCTTACCGGGCCAGGTCTTCCCTCAATTTCAGGGCCCGACGGATCATCGCCCCGCTGGCGCGGGCGTTGCGGCCCGGCGGGCGTTTGATAGGAATTCATTCTCACGGCGGTGATCCCGGGCTGGAAATCGTCCAGGCGGTCTGGCCCGGAGAAAACCCTTTCGCCGTGAGCCGTCATGAGCTATTGCGCGCTGTGAAATACGAGCTCGGCTCGGTGGGGCGCGACCTTAATTTCAACGCTTATGCCGACCATCGTTCGATTTTTCGCTATGATATGGAAGCGCTGCCCAATGAGGTCACGGGATCGATCGGTACCTCGACGGCGTTCGCGGCGTGGAATGCGGCGGTTTACGTCGCCCAGGTCGAAGACGACCGGTTGACGGAGATGACCCAAAGCGGCCGCTATCTGGACGCCACCAGGGAGGTTTTGCGCAAGCACAACGGCCTCTGGTTCTACGACGAATCCTACGTCATCTCGCGTCGCCGCGACTGACATCTAGTGTTCCGGTTCGAACATTCGCATCACTTCGCAGCGAGTTCTTATGCGAATGTTAGAACCATAGGAACACTAGCAAAATAAAATATTCTGGTGTGGTTTTGGCTCTGACATTCGCTTGTAGGACGCGCGGCAATACTGAAGCGAATGTCAGAGCCACCACACCAGGTCAACAGCACGAAAGGACCGCCACCTGTGGCGGATGAAGGGACGATTGATGCGCGGATCTTATTTGTTCACGAGTGAATCGGTTTCGGAAGGGCATCCCGACAAGGTGTGCGACCGGATCTCGGACGAGATCGTCGATCTGTTTTTCAGCGAGGGTCCGAAAGCCGGCATCGATCCGTGGGCGATCCGCGCCGCCTGCGAGACGCTCGCCACCACCAACAAGGTGGTGATCGCCGGAGAAACCCGCGGGCCCGAATCCGTCACCAAGGAGAAGATCGAAAGCGTGGTCCGCGCCGCGATCAAGGACATCGGCTACGAGCAGGATGGCTTTCACTGGAAGACCGCCGACATCGAGATCCTGCTGCATCCGCAGTCGGCCGACATCGCGCAGGGGGTCGACGCCTTGCAGCCCGGCGCCAACAAGGAAGAGGGCGCCGGCGACCAGGGCATCATGTTCGGCTACGCCTGCAACGAGACGCCCGACCTGATGCCGGCGCCGATTTTCTATGCCCACAAGATCCTGCGGCTGATTTCCGAGGCCCGCCACTCCGGCAAGGAGAAGGTGCTGGGGCCGGACTCCAAGAGCCAGGTCACGGTGCAATACGAGAACGGCAAGCCGGTCGGCGTGCGCGAAATCGTGGTGTCGCACCAGCATCTCGTCGAGGACATGAGTTCCGATCAGGTGCGCGAGCGCGTCGAGCCTTATGTGCGCGAAGCCTTACCGAAGGGCTGGATCACCGACAAGACCATCTGGCACATCAATCCCACCGGAAAATTCTTCATCGGTGGCCCCGACGGCGACGCCGGCCTGACCGGCCGCAAGATCATCGTCGATACCTACGGCGGCGCTGCGCCGCATGGCGGCGGCGCCTTCTCCGGCAAGGATCCGACCAAGGTCGACCGCTCGGCGGCCTATGCCGCGCGCTACCTCGCCAAGAACATCGTCGCTGCCGGCCTTGCCGACCGCTGCACCTTGCAGCTCGCTTACGCGATCGGCGTGGCGCGTCCGCTGTCGATCTACATCGATACCCACGGCACCGGAAAAGTGCCGGAAGATACGCTGGAGCGGATCGCCTCCGAGGCGATGGATCTGACACCGCGCGGCATCCGCAAGCATCTCGACCTGAACCGGCCGATCTATGCGCGCACCTCGTCCTACGGCCATTTCGGCCGCACGCCGGACAACGAGGGCGGGTTCTCCTGGGAGAAGACCGATCTCGCCGAGGTGATCAAGCGCGCGGTGTGACAACAAGCAAGACGTCATGCCCGACCTTGTGCCGGGCATCCATGTCTTTCTTTTTGTCAGCAAGACGTGGATGGCCGGGACGAGCCCGACCATGACGAAGGAAAGATGACGCCGCTTCTTCACTCGCTTGCAGACGGGGAGGGGGAGCCGC
>NZ_JBPPLZ010000017.1:0-9655 GCF_051535235.1 Nitrobacter sp. | reverse complement strand
CCGCAAATGCCGATCCACTCGCGGCTGCCGCCGCTACTCCAAACGCCAATCCCAGAAACCGGCGGCCAAACCGGCGGCCAATCAGGCCATTCGACATCTTCATGCCGCTCGCGCTCCTTGTCATAAATAAACCCTAAACAACCCCCTAAGCAGTTCCCGCCGGCGGCAGTCTGCTGGTCGACATGACGCCTCCGCGAACAGCCTGCGAGCTGTTTAGCTAGAACGCGTCCAAAGCCGCCCCTCTCAAACCATAATTCGTCGCCCCTCGCAAGGACCAAGACGACAAGCCGTCGACGCTTTTGAACCCCGGTCCGGCACATCCGGCCGGCAACCGCATTTGGCTGACAAATCAGAGCGGAAACGCGCCTTTTGCGGCCTTCCGACGCTTGACAGGCGGATTGTCCGATGTAGGCACAGGCGCGGCCGGCTTCACAGATTCGGCCGCGGTTCGACCTGATCCGGGCGGGGAGCGCCTTCAAGGCGCCTTCATTGCCCATCAGTCCAGCGCCGGACCGGTTGGCCCAAGGTTGTGGCACGCGAGCTAAGGAATCGAGCCGGATGGGGCCTTCGAAACAGTTGACCGGACCCGCCTCGGGCCGCATCGCCACGGTCGCAACCATAACCAGATGGCCTGTGATCCGCGTGCTGACGGGCTGGATCGCCGCTATTGCCGTCATCGGCTTCGCCGGCGCGGCCTGCGCGCAGGGCGCCGTCAAATCGGTCCATGGCGACTGGCAGATCCGGTGCGATACACCGCCCGGCGCCAAGGCCGAACAATGCGCGCTGATCCAGAGCGTGGTGGCGGAGGACCGCTCCAACGCCGGTCTGACCGTGATCGTGCTCAAGACCGCCGACCAGAAAAGCCGGCTGATGCGGGTGGTGGCGCCGCTTGGCGTGCTGCTGCCCTCCGGCCTTGGCCTGAAACTCGACAATGTCGACGTCGGACGCGCCGGGTTCGTGCGCTGCCTACCCAACGGCTGCGTCGCGGAGGTCGTGCTGGACGACAAGCTGCTGGGGCAGTTGCGCAGCGCCAAGACGGCGACCTTCATCATCTTCGAGACGCCGGAGGAAGGCATCGGCTTTCCGCTCAGCCTGAACGGGCTGGGCGAAGGTTACGACAAGCTGCCGTAGCGAGTTTGATCCGCGATTTTGATCCGGCGCTGCAGATGAAGGTTTGGAAAGGGCCTCCCTTTCGCGGCAATCATGCCTATCTTGAACCTCGACCGCTTCGCACGACACGGAACGGCCGCATATCCGCGTTGAATACGGAGCCCGCATGACCAATCCCCTCACCACGTCCCTGTTCGACCGTGCCGATCTAGATCGCGATACCGTGCGCAACGAAGTGGCGCGGGGCCTCAGCGGCGCTGACGACGGCGAGTTGTTTCTGGAGTACAGCCAGAGCGAAGCGCTGATGTTCGACAACGGCCGCCTCAAACAGGCGACCTACGATACCTCGCAAGGCTTCGGGCTTCGCGCCGTCAAGGGCGACGCCGTCGGCTACGCCCATTCATCCGACGTGTCGCTGCCGGCGTTGATCCGCGCCGCCGATGCCGTCGGCGCCGTGCGCGGCGGCTATCACGGGACATTCGCGGCCGCTCCCTCCCGGACCAACGTGCGGCTTTACGGTGACGAGAACCCGCTCGACGGCCTCGGCTTCGAGACCAAGGTGAAGCTGCTCGCCGAAATCAATGCCTATGTCCGCGACAAGGATCCGCGTGTGCGCCAGGTGTCCGTCAGTCTCGGCGCGACATGGCAGGTTATCGAAATCATGCGCCCCGACGGCGAAAGCTACCGCGATATCCGCCCGCTGGTTCGGATGAACATTTCCGTCGTCGCCGGACAGGGCGACCGGCAGGAAACCGGCAGCCACGGCTATGGCGGACGCGAAGGCTATGCCCGGTTCATCGAGACCAAGGCCTGGCGGTCGGTCGCCGACGACGCGATCCGTCAGGCGCTGGTCAATCTGGAATCGATTCCTGCGCCCGCCGGCGAGATGGACGTGGTGCTCGGCCCCGGCTGGCCCGGCGTGATGCTGCATGAAGCGGTGGGACACGGCCTGGAGGGCGACTTCAACCGCAAGAAAACCTCCGCCTTCGCCGGGCTGATGGGTCAGCAGGTCGCGGCCAAAGGCGTCACCGTGGTCGACGACGGCACCATTTCGGCCCGGCGCGGCTCGCTGTCGATCGACGACGAGGGCACGCCGACGGGCCGCACCGTGCTGATCGAGGACGGCATCCTGGTCGGCTACATGCAGGACCGTCAGAACGCGCGGCTGATGGGGATGAAACCGACCGGCAACGGCCGCCGGCAGGATTATGCCCACGTGCCGATGCCGCGCATGACCAACACCTATATGCCGGCGGGCGATCGCGATCCGGCGGAAATTCTCGCCTCGGTGAAGAACGGCATCTACGCCGCGAATTTCGGCGGCGGTCAGGTCGACATCACCTCGGGCAAGTACGTATTCCAGTGCACCGAGGCCTACAAGATCGAGAACGGCAAGCTCGGCGCGCCGCTGAAAGGCGCGATGCTGATCGGCAACGGTCCGACCGACCTGCATCGCATCACCATGGTCGGCAACGACACCGCGCTCGACGACGGCGTCGGCACCTGCGGCAAGAACGGCCAGGGCGTGCCGGTCGGCGTCGGGCAGCCGACGCTGCGCATGGATCGGATCACGGTCGGAGGAACGGGCGGATGAGCTTGGAGTCGTCAACGTCGGGCTCGAGGGTTCGCCGCTGGGGCGGACAGGTCGTCCAGATCGCGGCGATCGTGCTCGTGGTGCTGCTCGCCAAGGGCGCGCTCGCCGAGCCGTTCTATGTGCCTTCGGCCTCGATGGAGCCGACGCTTTTGATCGGCGACGCGCTGCTGGCCTCGAAATACCCTTACGGTTACTCAACCGCCTCGATGCCGATCCATGTCTCGTTTCCCGAGACGCCGCGCGTTTTCGGCGAACTGCCCAAACGCGGCGACGTCGTTGTCTTCCGCTGGCCAGGCGACCGCTCGCAGGTCTGGGTGAAGCGCGTCATCGGCCTGCCCGGCGACCGCATCCAGATACGCGGCGGCCAGGTCTGGATCAACGGACAGGCCGCAACACTGAAACCCGACGGCCTCGCCGCCGCCGAGGACGACAACGGCTCCAGCGAGCCGGCGCACCGTTACGTTGAAACGCTGCCGGGCGGCGTCTCGCATACCATTCTCAAGATGCACGACAACGGCCGGCTCGACAACACGGCGGAAGTGACAGTGCCGCCGGGCCATCTGTTCGTGATGGGCGACAACCGCGACAACTCCGCGGACAGTCGCGTGCCGGTCCGCCAGGGCGGCGTCGGCCTGCTGTCGACCGACAACCTGGTCGGCCGTGTCGATGCAATCGTCGGCTCATGGGATTTGGGCATCCGCAGCCAGCCGGTCTGGACCTGGCTCTCGGGCTTCCGTCTCGCGCGTTTTTTCACGGCGGTGCATTGAGCCCGCCCCCTCCCGCCGGGGAGATGAGCGGAATGCGCGGCGAAGCCGTTTAGCTGAAATGATCGGCCTCTACCGCACCACGCCGGAGGTAAAGCCGGGCCTGCGATGCGGCGGCTTGATTTCCTTTTTCAGGAAGCACCGCGGGGCTTTTCCGGCATAACCCGGCCGCGCATAGGTCCATGCCCGGCACTTGTTATCGGCATCGCACGCATGACGGCAGACCTGATCGGCGTCGGCTCTCTCATCCTTCTTGAGCTCGAAGACGCGATAGTCGCCGCCCGAGCGATCGGTGGAGGTTTCGACCGGACCGATCCGACGCTCAATCACGCCGGCGCCGCGCACGCCGGACACGCAGCACGGATTCGCGATCCGCGACGGAACGGCGTTCTTGAGCCAGCACACCGCTATCTCCGACCCCTCGCCCGGATAGCTGAAGCTCCAGGCACGGCAGTGGCGGTCGCGCTCGCAGGCCAGCGCGCAGTCGGCCGGATCACCGGAACGCAGCGTCATTCGCTGATAGTCGGCGCCGGGCCGGTCGAAATTGGTCTGCGCATGCGCCGGCCGCGCCGCTGTGAGAGCCGTCATCGACAGTACGGCCAGCAGAATCACGCCAGCCTTCAATGCATGGACTTTCAACAAAGGCCGCAAAACCAAATATCCCGAACAAGAAGAGCGCGGACAACGCTCATTAAATCGCCACGTTGATGTACGTTGGATGAACGAGCGCAGTTCGTTTCACTGCGCCGTGCACCAGCGAACGTCGGATACGAAGATACGCGCCACGCCAGGATAAAGCGAATTCAGAACGCGTATTCGCTATAAGCCGGTTCCACGGAGCCTGCCCATGCGCCGTTGAATTTTTCCAGCATCTCCTCGGCGGGAGAGCGGCCTGAATCCAGGATGCGATCGAGCGCTTCCAGATGCCGTGACTCGTCGCGGCCAAGATGATCGACATAGCCGCGCCGGCGCAGTCCCGCATGCGCCAGCACCAGGCATTCCTTGGCGATCTCGAACAGGTAACGATCCTTGATCCGCGCCTTGAAGCCCATGCGCGGCACGTCATCGCGCAACGCCTGACGTTCCGGCGCATTCCAGCGCTTCACGATGTCCCAGGCCGCATCGAGGCTGGTGTTGTCGTAGAGCAGTCCGACCCAGAATGCCGGCAGCGCGGGCAGGCGTCCCCACGGCACGCCGTCGGCGCCGCGCATTTCCAGATAGCGCTTGAGCCGCACCTCGGGAAAAATCGTCGACAGATGATTGGCCCAATCCGAAAGGGTCGGCCGCTCGCCGGGAATGGCCTTGTTCCTGCCGTCGAAGAAATCACGGAACGAGGTGCCGGACACGTCGATATAATTTTCGCCACGCTTGACGAAATACATGGGAACGTCGAGCGCATAGTCGACCCAACGTTCGAATCCCATGCCGTCCTCGAACGCCCACGGGATCATGCCGGCACGGGCATTGTCCGTGTCGCGCCAGATTTCCGAACGGAACGACAGGAAGCCGTTCGGCCTGCCTTCGGTGAAGGGAGAGTTTGCAAACAACGCCGTCGCGATCGGCTGCAACGCCACCGAGACCCGCAGCTTCTTGACCATGTCGGCTTCGGATGAGAAGTCGAGATTGGTCTGAACCGTGCAGGTCCGGAACATCATGTCGAGACCGTATCGGCCGACCTTCGGCATGTAGTCGCGCATGATCCTGTAGCGGCCCTTCGGCATCATCGGAATCTGCGCCCGCGACCACGACGGCGTCATGCCAAGGCCGAGAAATCCGATGCCGAGCGGGGTCGCGATTTCCTTGACCTGCGCCAGATGCGCGGCCAGCTCCGACTGGGTCTGATGCACTGTTTCGACCGGCGCGCCGGACAGTTCGAACTGCCCCCCGGGCTCCAGCGAGATCGCACCGCCGCCGGTGACATCATGGAGGCCGATGATATTGCCCTGCTCCATGATCGGCTCCCAGCCGAGCAGGAGTTGCATGCCCTCCAGCAACGCGCCGATGCCGCGCGCGCCTTCATACGGCACAGGCTCGTGGCCCTGAAGCGTGAACGGCGTTTTTTCGTGCTCGGTGCCGATGCGGAATTCGGATGCGGGCTTCACGCCGGCTTCCAGCCACGCCACGAGTTCGTCGCGCGATTGCAGCGGCGTCATATCGATCTGGTCACGCGCCATGAAAAATCCCGGTGTGGGGCGTTTCGATCGAACGCACGCAGTGTCGGTCCAGAGAATATCGAGCCGAATGGCCCGCAACCGCGAAAGACGAAAGAGACATCATCGCGTGGACGCACCATCTCTCACAGCAAGCGCCTGAGCCTCATTGCAGGAACAACCGAGCCGGTCAAGCAGCCCGCAAAGCTTTGCGGCGTCGGCGTCGGAAAGTTTGGAGCCGACATGCTTTTCGATCGCCGCCGAATAGGCCTGCCACATCTTTTTCTGCAAGTCGCGTCCGGCCTCGGTGATCTCGACGAACTGACCGCGCTTGTCGGCCTTGCATTCGCGCCGCGCCGCCAGTCCCTCATCCACCAGGCGATCGATCAGGCGGGAGGTCGCGTATTGCGGCAACCGCATCTGCCTTTCCAGTTCGACCGGCCGCAGTTCGCCGGCCTGCGCGCAAGACAGTGCGGACAGCGCATCGTAGCAGGCGAGCGGCGGAAAACCTGCCTCCTTCAACTCGTGCTCCACCGTGTTCAACACACAGCTCTGCACGCGCATCAGGCGGATCCAGGCTGCGGCCGCCTCGATGGAGGGTTTGCGTTTCATCATGAAGTCCCTGCGTCCCGCGACCAGCTTACCGTAGTCGATGCAACTGCATCAATCGTGATCCCTGCGGTCCGGGGCGCGGACGACGATTCAGCAAGGGCCGGATATGGCGACGCCTTCGTCCGGATTCCCTTGCTCGCTCCGCCGCAACGGATGGTGGCGGTGTGAGCCGCCTCCGGCCATCGGCGCGAGCGGCAGCGAATGTCGAGCGGGAGCGGTCGCATCCGAGGCCTTCGCGACGCAGCAAGAAAATGCTGCATCTTTCTCGATATACAACCAGTGATTGCGTGAGATCGAGCTGACGGCCCACCAACTTCACCAAAATGCAACTTTTGGCCGTAGCCGCACAGCTCCTTAACCCCTTGTTTACCGTAACACGAAAAGGTTGGGCCTCAGAGGCAGACCCTGCGCCGGTTTGAACTGACTATTCATTGACTATTCAAAGGCGCGCAGGGAGCCCGAAGGCGCATCGGAATGCGCCGGACAGACACCGGACGAAAGCATGAACTCGCGCGGATCGTGGAGCGAAGACGGAATCGAACCATCCGTTCGCGAGCGGGCCGAAGCCGCCGCGCGGAACGCCGGTATGTCCCTGAACGAGTGGCTGAGTTCCACCGTCGGCAACGACACGCCAGCGTCCCGGGCAGCGCAAGCCCCGGTCGCGAGCGAAGGCACCCATGATGTCGCGGACATTCATCGGCGGCTGGATTCAATCACGCGTCAGATCGACCAGTTGTCGAGCCCGGCCCAGCCCGGCGAACCCGCCGTCGCCCGCCAACTCAACGACGCCATCTCGCGGCTGGATGCCAGGCTCGCCCGCGTCGCCGCACAGACGCCCGCGGCGGACCCGCAGCACCGCGCCGACAGGGTGGAGCGCGCCGCCGCCGAGGTCTACAGCCGGACGCCGTCGCCCGATCCTGTTTCACTCGAATTCGCGATCGCGCAAGTCGCCGCGCGTCAGCACGAACTCGACGGCGCGTCGCGCGCATCGCCGACGACCGGCTCGCACCCTGTCGCCCCGGCGATCACGACGCCGCGGCCGGCATCGGATTTCTCCAGCCTCGAGCGGCAGCTCTTCAAGATCACGAGCCAGATCGAATCGCTGCAGCGCCCGGACGGGATCGAGCAGTCGATCGCCGCATTCCGCAGCGAGCTTGCCGGAATCCGCCACATCATCACGGAGGCGATGCCGCGCCGCGCGATAGAATCGATCGAAAACGAGATTCGCTTGCTGTCGCGGCGCATCAACGACGTTCGCCAAAGCGGCAGCGACGGGCAGGCGCTGGCCAATATCGAACGCGCGCTCAACGAGATCTACGACGCGCTGCGATCGCTGAAACCGGCTGAACAACTCGCGGGATTCGACGAAGCGATCCGCAATCTCGGCAACAAGATCGACACCATCGTGCGCGACAGCGGCGACAGCGGCGTGGTGCAGCAACTCGAAAACGCGATCGTCGCGCTTCGCGGCATCGTGTCCAACGTCGCCTCCAACGATGCGCTGGCGCGGCTTAGCGACGATCTCACCATGCTGTCGTCGAAAGTCGACCAGCTCGGCCGGTCCGAGGGCCATGGCGATTCGTTCTCCGCGCTGGAACAGCGCGTCGCCGCGCTGACGGCGACGCTGGAAAACCGCGAACGCCCCTTTCCCGGCAGTTCGGAGCAGCTTGAGGAAGCCGTACGTGCGCTGTCCGACCGTCTCGACCGTCTGCCGGCCGGTCACGATTCATCGTCGGCGCTGGCGCATCTCGAACAGCGGGTGTCGCTGCTGCTCGAACGCCTGGAAACTGCGAGTGGCCATTCAGGAACCAATCTCGGACGCGTCGAGGAAGGCTTGCAGGATATCCTGCATCATCTGGAACGCCAGCAGGCCGGGCTCGCGGCGCTGACCGAAGGCGCTCCGCGCAGCGCAGGCCCGACCATGGACAGCGAGGTCGTCGAGGCGATCAAGCGTGAACTGTCGGAGATGCGCTTCTGCCAGTCGGAAACCGACCGTCACACCCAGGACTCGCTCGAGGCCGTTCATAACACGCTCGGGCACGTGGTCGACCGACTGGCGATGATCGAGGGTGATCTGCGCGCGGTCCGTGCCATGCCTTCCGCCCCGTCTCGCGGAGCGACGCCGGAGCCGCCGGGCCTGCCGCCGAAGCCCGAATTGCCGAACCCCGTGCTGTCGCAGATGACGATGCCGCAGCCCGCTCCGGCGGTTTCCACGCCGCCGCCGATCCCGTCGCGCGCGATGGATGACGGCCTGGGCGCGGAAGGCCTGGGTGCAAGAGAGACCTTCGAGCATTCGGGAACGCGGCGCCAACCGCAACCGCGCCCCGCGATCGATCCGGACCTGCCGCCCGATCATCCGCTGGAACCCGGCACCCGCCCGGTGGGACATGGAGCGTCCCCCTCGGAGCGCATTGCAGCCTCCGAAAGCGCGATCGACCAGATCACGGATGCGCTCAACGAGCGATCGGGTTCATCGTTCATTGCCGCCGCGCGCCGCGCCGCGCAGGCCGCCACCGCCTCCTCATCGCCCGACAAAACCGGTCGGACCAAGATCGCCATTGAACCGGCCCGTCCCGCAACAGGCGGCGGTTCCGGCCTCACCTCCAAGATCCGCTCGCTGCTGGTCGGAGCCAGCGTGGTGGTGATCGTGCTCGGCGGTTTCAAGTTCGCAATGTCGCTGTTCGATGGAACCCAGCCTGCCACGGTCAGCGACACCAGCCGGGCCGCCCCGTCCGAAGCGTCGCCGCCGCCCGTCGACGCCAAGCCCGCCTCCGACAGTCCTGCGACGCCGTCGATGACGTCGCCCACGCCGCTCGACCGGCAATCGATGATTTCGCCGCCGTCCGAAGCCAGCGCGGCGCCGTCCGAAGGCTTGTCGGACACGCCGCCGGCGAGCCAGCCGGAAACGCCATCCGCCGACGTCACCGGCGCGATTCCGGGCGCGCCTGCACACCCTCCGGCCGCAAACACGCTGGAGCCGATCGCAATTCCCCGCTCCGAATCCCTCCCCGACAGCATCGGCAGCCCGAAGCTGCGGACCGCCGCGCTCCACGGCGACGCCACGGCGGCGTATGAAATCGGCGCCCGCTATGCCGAGGGCAAGGGCGTTGCCGTCAACTACGCCGAAGCGGCGAAATGGTACGATCGCGCGGCGCAAGCCGGCGTGGTGCCCGCCATGTTCAGGCTCGGCACCCTGCACGAAAAGGGCCTCGGGGTGACCAAGGACATCGACGCGGCGCGGCGCTATTACATGCAGGCCGCCGAGCGTGACAACGCCAAGGCCATGCACAATCTCGCCGTGCTCGACGCCGATGGCGGCGGCAAGGGCGCCAACTACACGAGCGCGGCGCAATGGTTCCGCAAGGCGGCCGAGCGCGGCGTCGCCGACAGCCAGTTCAACCTCGGCATTCTCTATGCCCGCGGCA
>NZ_JBPPLZ010000016.1:0-11871 GCF_051535235.1 Nitrobacter sp. | reverse complement strand
CACGCCGCGCTCTGGCTCCCCCTCATCCTCGCCGTCACACTCTGGCCGCTCCGCGCCATGAAATCCCTCCTCATCAGCCTCCAGTTCCACCACAAAGCCGCAGAAGCAAAACCCGTCCGGCAAAATCGATGACAGATAATAAGAGCCGACGCGGATTCGGCCTCGGCGTCTTCACGCTGGTCATGATCGGTGTGTTGATCGGTCTCGGCGTATGGCAACTGCAGCGTCGGGTCGAAAAGCATGCTCTTATCGCTGCCCTCTCCGAGCGTCTTGCGGAAAAGCCATCCGCATTGCCGAACCCGTCGGACTGGGCGGCGTTGTCGCCGGCCAAAGACGAGTTCCGCCGCGTGAGCTTTTCCGCGATCTACGAGTCGCAACCCGACGTGATGGTCTACACCTTCGCCTCGGCGGTGCGTCCCGATGTCGGGGTCGGTACCTGGGCATTTCTCCCGGCGCGGCTGCCCGGCGGCGGCACGGTCGTTATCAATGCGGGCTTCGTGCCAAACACCGTCCAGGATCGGAGTCAGCAGGACCGCGCGGTGAGTCCGCTGGTGACCGGTCAGCCCGTCACGATGACCGGCTATCTCCGCTTCCCTGAGAAGGCCGGCCTGCTGACGCCGTCACCCAGCCGCGACAAGCGGCTATGGTTCTCCCGGGATATCGGCGCGATGGCTCAGGCTCTCGGCTGGGAAAACGTTGCACCCTTCTACATCGATCTCGAGACGCCGGTGCCGGCGAGTGGTGTCCCGAAGCCTGGTCCGCTCGACGTGCATCTGAAAGACGATCACCTGCAATATGCCATCACCTGGTTTGGCCTCGCGGCCGCGCTGATGTTCGCCTTCGGTGTGTGGTGGCGTAACCAGCGGCGCTCCACCTAGTTCGCAGATTCTTCCGCCTGCCATTTGTACGAATGGTCCGCGCTGCGAATTCAGGTCTCGCTAAAGCATTTTCGCGTCGGATTGAATCAGACTGAAATCCCAGATTGTTGTTTGACGCGGCTTCTTCACGCGCACGGTATGCATCCTCGGGGCTTGACCCGAGGACGGAAGCCGGTTCGCGTCAAGAAAACGTGTTAAATCAAAATCATAGAGCCACGCTCCTGATTCCGTCAGAAGCGGAAAGGCTCTAGGTCAGGCGATAATAGCGGTCGAACATGACCCACAGCGTGCCGCCAACCAGAATGAGAAGCACGACGGCCGCGAAGCCGAGCACGGCCAGTTTGTTCTGCGACGATGATTTCAGGTCGATGCGCAGGAAGTACCGCAAGTAGACGACAACTTGTGCAATCGCAGTAAAAGCGATGATGACAAAGGTCTGCGTCGGCGGCAGCGCGCGAGCGGTCACGAGGCCGAATGGAATAGCAGTCAGGACTGATGCCAGGGCGATCCCCGCTAAACATGACTTCGTCGTGACGTCCTTGCGATGCTGCATGGCGGGTCCGTCCGGCGATGGCGCCGCGGCTGTCATGCTAGAGCGTTTTCGAGCGAAGTGGAATCCGGTTCGCGTGAAGAAAACGCGTCAAATCAAAAAACTAGAGTCTTTTACCGTTTCCATGAACGGTTAAAGACTCCAGCTGGAGCATGATCCCGAAAACCGGTTTTCGAAACGGATGATGCTCAAAGATAAGCGACGAGTCTGATTCAACGCAGTTGAAACAGACTCTAGAGAAACGCCGGGAGATAAACGAGGGAGAAGATAGTGATCCAGACGATCACCAGGAAATGCCAGAACAGGCCAAGCCGGTAGACCCGTGAGGTGGCGAACGGGGTCGCCCCGCGCAACGCGACTTCGCATCCCAACAGGACGATCCACACCAGGCCGATGCTCACGTGAGCGCCGTGGGTGCCGACCAGCGTGAAGAAGGCCGAGAGATAACCGCTTCGCCATGGGCCGGCGTCGGCGACGGCCATGCCGTAGAATTCCGCGATCTCCGCGGCAATGAAGCCTGATCCGAGCAGGAACGTCACGCCCAGCCAGAGCACCGCGCGTCGACTTCGCCCGGCTGCGAGTGCAACACTGGCGAAACCGAATGTCGCGCTGCTCGCCAGTAGCACCATGGTTTGGGCGAAGATGTGCCGGAGGCTGAACAACGTATGCCCGGCGGGCCCGTCGGCCGTGCTGTGGGCCATCGTCACAAAGATCGCGCAGAGCAGCGCGAAGACGATCGCATCGCC
This sequence comes from Nitrobacter sp., assembly GCF_051535235.1. Lineage (GTDB taxonomy): Bacteria > Pseudomonadota > Alphaproteobacteria > Rhizobiales > Xanthobacteraceae > Nitrobacter. Next base: position 9,697 of record NZ_JBPPLZ010000016.1, on the reverse strand, counting down.
CGTCAGGCAGATCCAGAAGCCGTAGTTTTTCTCCTCGATGGCGCGTTCGGCTGCCCCGGCTTCGGTCTCGTCGTCATTGTCCGCGGTGATAACGGTGTCGGTCACGTCGACGTCCCAGGTGCGAGTGCGGCGGACATGGCGCGACGGTTCTCGATTGCTTCGACTTCGCTCGCCGGGATGCGATGTCCGGCACGATCCTGGAAAGTCTGCGACAGGACCGCAGCAAACATGCTCAACCCGCCCACGGCGGCCAGCCACCAGATTTGCCAGATCATCGCAAAGCCGAAGACGAACGACATCGCGCCGAGCACGATTCCGGCGCTGCTGTTGTTGGGCATGACGATGTCGCGGAAGCGCGAGGTTCCGTGGCGCGCCGTTTCCGACTGCTTTATCGCCCACCATGGATCGATGCCATGCACCCGTGGCACGACGGCGAAATTATAAGGCGCCGGCGGCGAGGCGGTCGCCCATTCGAGCGTTCGGGCGTTCCAGGGATCACTGCCAGAGACGGCAAGTGACGCGCGGTTGCGGATGCTGACGGCGATCTGGACGGCGAGGAATGCGATGCCGCACAGGATGAAGAGGACGCCGCACTGGGCGACGATCAGATACGGCTGCCAGTCGGCGACATCGGTGCGATTGAGGCGTTGCGGCATGCCCATCAGGCCGAGAACATACAGCGGCATGAAGGCCAGACAGAAGCCGACGATCCAGCACCAGAAGGCGCGCCGGCCCCATTTCTCATCAAGACGAAAGCCGAAAGCCTTCGGAAACCAGTACTGATAACCGGCGAAATAGCCGAACAGAGCCCCGGGGATCAGCAGGTTGTGGAAGTGCGCCACCCGGAAAGTGGTGTCGTGGATATTGGCCGGCGCCACGGCGAACAAGAAACCGGAGATGCCGCCGACGAGAAACGTCACGATAAACCCCAGCGTGAACAGCATTGGCACCGAGAGCTGCACGCGGCCGCGATACATCGTGAGCAACCAGGCCACGATCGTCACGATCGTCGGTACGGCGATCAGCGGAGCCGCGCTGCCAAAGAAGGCGTTGACGTCAGCGCCCGACCCGAGGGTGAAGAAATGGTGCAACCAGACGACCAGCGAGAGCACTGTGATCGCCGCAATGGAATAGATGAGGGGGTTGTATCCGGACAATTTCCTGCCCGAGAAGGTTGCCACCACCTCGGAGTAGATGCCGAACGCCGGCAGGATCAGGATGTAGACGTGCGGATGGCCCCAGATCCAGAACAGGCTGACATAATTTGCGACGTTGCCGCCGCCCTGGAGGCCGGTGAAAAAGTGCGTGCCGAGGTGACGGTCGAGACCGAGCAGGGCGGCGGCAACGATCAGGGCGGGATAGGCGAATATGATCAATATGCTGGTGCATAGCGCTGCCCAGGTGAACAGCGGCATCATCATCAGTCGCATCCCCGGGGCGCGCCGCTTGACGATCGTGACAAGAAAACTGATTCCCGCCAGCATCGAGCCGACGCTGCTGAGCAGGACCGCCCAGATCCAGTAGTCGACGCCGACGCCCGGGTTGAACTGCACCCCCGACTGGGGTGGGTAAGCCGTCCAATAGGCAGTCGAGAACTTGCCGACGACCAGCGAAATCATCACCAGGGCGGCGCCGGACACGGTTAGCCACAGGCCCGCGGAATTCATGAACGGAAACGCCACCCGGCGCGCGCCGATCTGCTGAGGAACGACGACGTTGAGCAGGCCGAGCACAAACGGCATCGCCACGAAGAACATCATGATGGTGGCATGGGACGTGAAGATCTGATCGAAATGATCCGGCGGCAGATAGCCCTGCGATTCGAATGCAAACGCCTGCTGGGTGCGTATGATCAGGGCATCGATGACGCCGCGCACCAACATGATCAGCGCCAGCGTCACATACATGATGCCGATTTTCTTGTGGTCGAGGCTCGTCAGCCATTCCGTCCACAGATAGCGCCATCGACCAAGCCAGGTGATGAGCGCGACCGCGCTGAGTGCAGCGAATACGACGGTCAGCGCACCTGCCATGGCGATGCCGCTGTAAAACGGCAGGGCGTCAATCGTCAGCTTACCGAGCATATCAATTGGTCTTCAGACAGGGAGCAATGCTGTCGCATTTGTGACGGAACTGGGCGATGCATTCTCCAGCGTTTCGAGAGTACCGGGTAGGACCGCGAGGTCAATTGAAATCGCGGATGTGGCGTCAGATCAATGCAAATGGCGTATACCTTGCTGAAATTCCATGTGAATTTTTATTGATCCCCGGTTCATGCGTGGTCCTGATCTGCCTTGCCGCGAGTGTCATCGGCTGGCTGCGCGATCCTCGCTTATAGCGGGTCCGACAGCGATGCGGGACAGTCGGCAGCCGTTTGCGAATGCGCGGCGTCTTGATCTCGCGCAACGCGACGAAGAAATCGGCCGTTTCATCCCGGAGGGATGATCTCGACGATGTTGTAGCGGGTTTTGCCGCAGACAACCTCACCTTTGTCGACCAGTTGCAGTGTGGGCCTCATCCGAGACAGAGCCTGCTCGTGCTCGGGAAGGAGAACTGCCATTGCAGGGGCGTTCAGTGCAGCCAGATCATCCAGCGAAACCGCGCTGATCGGTCCTTTCACGTAAACCAGCATGTTGTGATTGGTTGCATCCCCGTCCGCAACGTAAAGACGGCCCGGTCTCTGCCGGAGGGTGGCGGCAATCGTCTGGCCAGCCAGCCGGCTTTCCTGAAACAACTGCGGAGCGAACGGCATGACGACCCAGCTTCGAACCAGCAGGCCGCCAAAAATCGCACACGTCACAACCAGTGTCGACACGATGACTTTGCGGTGGCTGTGGAGCCAGTGCTCGAACATCAGTCCGCAAATGACAGCCAACGTCATGGTTCCCGGCATGGCGTAGCGCGCAGCCACTTTACCCGGCCAGAACAGGAGAATGAGCGTGCAAGCCGCGGAGTAAAGTATCGCGGCCAGCAGCAGGTCATCGCGCCTATCTCGCCATCTGCGGACGGCGATCACGATCGCGGGTCCAATCAGGATGGACCCCGGCAGGAATTCAACGGCCAGACTCTTGACGAAATCCAGATGCCCGAGAACCGTCGCAAGGCCAGCGGTCGTATGCGCCAGACGCGAATGAGCCTGCCAGGCCTCGATGTCGCCCGGCTGATAAACGAGGCCATACCAGCCGCCGATGATGAGTCCGGCACCAAGGTGCGCGGCGATGAATGCCGGAATCTGATGAGGCCGTTTCAGAAGGATGTAAGCGCCGACGCCGAGAGTGAAGTAAGCAACTTCCTGCGGTCCCTTCGTGAGGCCGGCGAGAGCAATCAAAACGCTGATGCAAAGCCATCGTCCGAGTGTTGTGGTGTCGCGGGTGCCTTGCCACCAGATGCAGAACGCGCCGAACAGCAGGACTGAAAGGACGATGTCAGGTTCGGCGTTGACGAACTTGGGCGCGACGACCGGCATGCTGATCCAGCAAAGCGCGCCGAAAATGGCGGCGCTTTTGCCGGTAGCGGATCGAAGAAGGCTGTAGATCAGCAGCGTTCCGGCAAGGAAGAAGCAAAGGTGAGGAATGCGCAATGACCATAGCGTCACGCTTCCCGTTGTTTCGCCAAGGAGCGCGGCTATCCACGATAGCAGAACCGGCCGCTCTGCGAATCTCTCGCCGTAAACGAATGGCGTCAGCCAATGACCATCCTCCAGCGCGCCGCGTGCGATGGCGATGATCCGTCCTTCCTCAAGGTTGGAAGCGCGGATGATGGCGGCAGGCACGGCCTGAACCAGAAAGAGACCGATGACCCACAGGATCGGCCATCGCGACCTGTCCAGACCGGAAAAGCGGGAGAGCATCCATTCCCCCGGGACAAACGCGATGTCCCATAACCGTCCCACGGCTGAACGCTCGCTGGCCTGATCCGAACCCATTGTGTTCCTCGAGGAACTCACCTCCACGGGGGCATTGGGAGGGTGCAGAGAACGATGCATTTGCGCATCATCGAGGGACAGCGGCGCGGCGACGTGGTGTCAACGATGCCGGGCGCGTCGCTGCTCAGTGCGACTTCATCGGGCTAGTCGTCTTGCGTGCCTTCAAGGTCTTTCACCTTGAGGCCATGCTCGATGAAGAAACGGTACTGTCTGGAATTTTCTTCGTAGAACGGTTTGTCCTCGACCGGGCCATACAGTTCGAAGGCGTAGTTGTTGAATTCGCCGGCCGGCGACTCGTCCTTGACCGAGGACATTTCCAGAATGACGCCAAAAGACGGAGCGCGCAGGATCTTCAATTGATCGATCAGCTTGGTCGCCGCCTTGACGCCGGTTCGCTGCAGCGTCACGACCGCGGGCGGCCAATTCTGGTGATCCGGAAATGAACATACGATCGAATACAAGCGTGTAGCGGCGGGCGGCGAATTGGGATCGTTCGGATTGTAGCTGCCCCGTTTATTCAGGCCCGAGGCAGCCACCGAGCGGCCGGTCCGCCAGGTCACGTCTTCACCGCTTTTGAGTTTGACCGTGAACTCGGTATCGGCTGGCGTCCAATGCTTGCCGTCGTCGGAACGAGCGAGGATTCCGCCGCCCGCTTCCCGCGGACGCCACAGGATGAAGCACCAGTTGATGAAAACCGGGCAAATGCGGACGGTCGGGCCCATGCTTCTGTCGAGCAGGCTGTGCCAAAACTCGCCCGGCCGAGCGTTCTCGAATTGAGCAAGCTCGGGTGAGGAGGCCTGCAGCAGTTTCAGTCGCGGCACTTCCACGTTGCCGAGGGTGCCAAGCCCCGGGTGGTCCTGAAGGAACGCGGGCAAGCGCGACTTAGCCATGAATATTCTCCTAGGTCGTGGGGCGGGAGGTTCCGGCGTATGATTGAGGATTCCGCACGCGGCTTCAATGAAATTGATGGATTTTGTTGCGTTACGGCTGACTGTTTCGAAGGGCGGCGTGTCCTCTCGGATCGACGGAACGAGACCGGGGCGCGGGCCGCGTCCTGCTCCGTCGCGCTCCGCGGCCAAAAGTCGCAATGGCCCGCTGTTTCCGGCGCATCGTATCGTTCCGTGTCCATCGCGCTGTGGCGCTTCGAGCGAATTTACTGCAGGTCAAGGTGGCAGCGGTTCGAGCGCTCGAGCGTGATGTCAAAATGATCCGGATCGTCCGATTTTGCGGTGATTCCACGGTGCGAGGTGCGAATACTTGCCCGCGTCATAGCGCACGCGTCCGCTGCGCGTGTTTTCTGCAGGTGGATGCGCCTGTAAGCGCGTGATAGATAACCGAGCAGGAAGCGCCATCCGACTGGCATGCCAGGACTGTCGATACGCTCGCGCAGGCCTGTAAATAAAGCTCCTGCTGTCATCGGTCGCGTCGTATTCGACGCTCAATCGCGAGCGAAAAAAATACACATTTCTGAGATCAACGCCCTTGCGCTTTCTAACGATTCTAGTCTAGCATAAACCTACCGTCGCCGATCATGTGGGTCTGAGAACGGCGGGTCACGAGCGGGAAACGTCTATCTAACATAAACTTAACACCCGCCCGATCATATGGATCTGAGGACGAGGGATCATGAGCAAAAAGCCCCTAGCGTCATGGCGTTTGATGCCACTTGTTGCGCTAGCTACGACTACAGCCATATGGGCAGCGTTGCCGAGCGTGGCTAACGCGGCCGATGCAGCGGCAGGTAAGAAATTATTCGACGAAAAAACGTGCGGCGCATGCCACACCATCGGTGGGGGGGATCTCGTTGGTCCCGACCTGAAGAACGTCACCAAAGAGCGCTCCAGCGAATGGTTGCATTCCTGGATTTCAGCGCCGGATGCGATGATCGCGAAAAAGGACCCGATTGCGGTCGAGCTGCTCGCCAAATTCCATGGCATGGAGATGCCCAATCTGGGCCTCAGCTCCACTGAAGTTGACAATATCCTTGCATTTCTGGGTTCTGGCGGAGGCGGCGGATCGTCGGCCGCTGCTGCGCCTGCCCTCAAGGGCAATGCTGAGAAAGGCAAAGAGCTCTTTACTGGCAACGAGCGGTTTGCGAACGGCGGACCGCCGTGCATGGCTTGTCACAGTACTGGCGGCCTCGGAGCCTTCGGTGGCGGGCATCTTGGCCCGGATTTGACCGAAGTGGCAAAGCGCCTCGGCGGAACGAGCGGATTGACTGCTTGGCTTGCCGGCTTGCCCACGCCGACCATGAAGGCGGTATGGACCAAGCAGCCGCCGACTCCGCAGGAACGTGCCGACGTGGCTGCCTTCCTGGCTCAGGAAGGGTTGGCGGTACGTTCGGCCTCTGCGATCTGGCAGCTGGCGGGTCTCACGGGTCTGGGTGCTGCGATCTTGCTTTTGATCGCGGGTTTCCGTTGGCGCAACCGGCTGAAGTTCGGCGTGCGGCGTCCAATGATGGCGACCCCCACGACCGGACGAAGCACCGGGCCTTACAATGGCGGTTGGTTCACGGGTACGTATGCCGATGGCTGGATCGGCAGATTTAAAGGTACTGACGGTAATAGGCCTCGCGGCCGGACGAACGCACCGAGGAGACACTAATGAGCTGGATACTTGATCTTGTTAATCCCCGGGAGCGTAAGTGGGAAGAGTTCTATCGCAACCGGTGGTCTCACGATAACGTCTTCCGCAGCACGCATGGCGTGAACTGCACCGGCGGCTGCTCCTGGGCGATCTACGTCAAGGACGGAATCATCACCTGGGAGATGCAGCAGACGGATTACCCGCTTCTCGAGCGCAGCCTGCCTCCTTACGAGCCGCGTGGCTGCCAGCGTGGTATCTCCGCGTCCTGGTACGTCTACAGCCCGATCCGGATCAAGTATCCGTACGTCCGCGGTCCGCTTTACGACATGTGGAAGGAAGCGAAGGCTTCGTTCCCGGATCCGGTGCAGGCCTGGGCCTCGCTGGTCGGAGACGAGCAGAAGCGCCTGCGCATGCAGAAGGCGCGCGGCAAGGGTGGTTACCGCCGCGCCAGGTGGGAAGAGTTGGTCGAGCTGATCGCTGCGGCCTGCTTGTACACCGCGCGCAAGCACGGCCCGGACCGCGTGATGGGCTTCTCGCCGATCCCGGCGATGTCGATGCTGTCGTATGCCGCAGGTTCGCGCTTCCTGCAGCTCTTCGGCGGCGTGAACATGAGCTTCTACGACTGGTACGCCGATCTGCCGACGTCGTTCCCGGAAATCTGGGGCGACCAGACCGACGTGTGCGAGAGCGCCGACTGGTACAATTCCAAGTTCATTGTTTCGATGGCTGCGAACATGAACATGACGCGTACCCCCGACGTGCACTTCATCTCCGAGGCGCGCACCGAAGGAACCAAGTTCGTGGTGCTTGCGCCGGACTTCAGCCAGATCGCCAAGTACGCCGACGAATGGATTCCGATCCAGGCGGGGCAGGACACGGCGCTGTGGATGGCGGCCAATCACGTCATCCTCAAGGAATACTACATCGATCGCCAGGTCCCGTACTTCATCGACTACGTCAAGCGTTACACCGACCTGCCGTTCCTGGTGGAGCTGGAGCCCAACGGAAACACCTACAAGACCGGACGGCTGTTGCGTTCGAACCGTGTTGCGCGTTACCAGGACGTCGAGAACGGCGACTGGAAGATGCTCGTCATGGACGAGAAGACCGGCGAGCCGCGCGCGTTCAAGGGACAGGTCGGCGATCGCTGGGGCTCCACCCACGGCAAGTGGAATCTGTCGGCGGAGGACACCCTGGACAACAGCCCGATCGATCCGGTGCTGAGCTTCATCGATAAATCCGACGGAGTGGTGCAGGTCGGCTTCGACGACTTCGCGAACGGCCGCGTCGTCTCGCGCGGCGTGCCGGTGAAGCGCATTGCCACGAACAAGGGCGAAGTGCTCGTCGCCACCGGATTCGACATCATGATGTCGCAGTTCGGTCACAGCCGCGGGCTGGAAGGCTCGTTCGCGACCAGCTACGACGACGAGGATGCGCCGTATACGCCGGCCTGGCAGGAGCGTCACACCGGCATCGGCCGCGAGACGGCGATCAGGTTCGCGCGTGAGTTTGCCACCAACGCCGAACTCACGAACGGCAAGTCCATGGTGATCGTTGGCGCCAGCGCCAACCACTTCTACTACAATAACCTGTGTTACCGCTCGGCGACCGTCGCCCTGATCCTGTGCGGCTGCTGCGGCGTCAACGGCGGCGGCATCAACCACTACGTCGGCCAGGAAAAGCTGGCACCGGTTGCGCCGTGGAACACGATTGCGATGGCTCTTGACTGGTCCAAGCCGCCGCGGGTCGTGCAGTCGTCGACCTGGCACTATGCCCATAGCTGCCAGTGGCGTTACGAGCAGGAGTTCACGGAGTACGGCCTGACGGCGCCGAATCCGCGCTGGGCCAAGGGTCACGCGATCGACCTGCAGGCGAAGGCGGTGCGTTCGGGCTGGATGCCGTTCACCCCGCACTTCAACCGCAATCCGATCGAACTCGCTTCCGAAGCAGAGCGGGCCGGTGCGAAGTCCAATGAGGACATCGTCACTCATGTTGTCGACCAGCTCGCCAGCAAGAAGGTCAACTTTGCGATCGAGGATCCCGACGCCGAGGAGAACTGGCCGCGGTTGTGGTTCATCTGGCGCGGCAACGCGATCCAGTCGAGCGCCAAGGGGCACGAGTACTTCCTGCGTCACTATCTCGGTGCGCACGACAACTCGATCGCCGAGGATCGTGCCAGGGGCAAAACGACCACGGTGAAATACCGTGACAATGCTCCGCGCGGGAAATATGACCTCGTTGTCGACATCAACTTCCGCATGAACACATCGGCACTTTATGCCGACATCGTGTTGCCGACGGCCTTCTGGTACGAGAAGAACGACCTCAATACGACGGACCTGCACTCGTTCCTGCATGTGCTGGGGCAGGCGGTTCCGCCGGTGTGGGAGTCCAAGACCGACTGGGAGATCTTCAAGCTGATCGCCAAGAAGGTCAGCGAGCTGTCTCCGCTGGCGTTCGCGAAACCGTTCCGGGACGTGGTCGCTCAGCCGCTGATGCACGATACCCCCGACGAAATAGCGCAGCCGGAGATTCTCGACTGGGCCGAGGGCGAGTGCAAACCGGTGTCCGGCAAGTCCTTGCCTCATATACGGGTGGTCGAGCGCGATTACGCCAACTTGTATAACAAGTTCATCTCGTTCGGGCCGAAAGCCCGGGAAGATGGTGTTTCTGCGGTCGGCGTGCAAATTCCGGTCAAGAAACAGTACGACCAGATGCTCGACAATCCGATCATGCCGATGCCCGATGCGCGGCATATGCGGTGTGTGGAGTGGGGCGGCAAGCGGTACCCGAGCCTCGAGGACGTGCTCGATGCGTGCAACACGTTGCTGATGTGCGCACCGGAGGCGAACGGTGAGGTCTGTTACCAGGGCTTCCATAACGAGGAGCATCACGTCGGTCTTCCATTGGTTGACATCGCTGAGCCCACTAGGGCTGTCTCGTCGACGTTCTACGACCTGACGCGTCAGCCGAGGAGAATCCTGACGAGCCCGTGCTGGACGGGTATGACCAACGACGGTCGTGCGTACTCCGCCTGGTGCATGAACGTCGAACGGCTGGTGCCGTGGCGGACGCTGACGGGCCGGCAATCGTTGTACCTCGATCACCAGTGGTACCTCGACTTCGGCGAGCACATCCCGACCTACAAGCCGCGGCTCAACCCGCGCAAGACCGGCGATATCGTGA
>NZ_JBPPLZ010000015.1:0-19973 GCF_051535235.1 Nitrobacter sp. | reverse complement strand
AGGTGATGCGCCGCGCCCTGACCTATGCCCGCGACTTCGACGCCCTGATCGTCCACCACACCGAGGATACCCATCTGGTCGGCGAAGGCGTCATGAACGAAGGCGAATATTCCGCCCGGCTCGGACTTATGGGCATTCCGGCAGCCGCGGAGGCGATCGTGCTGGAGCGCGACATGCGGCTCGTGGCGCTGACCGGCGGACGCTATCACGCGGCGTCGCTGACCTGCGCGGAATCGCTCGATATCCTCACGCGTGCGCACGACGCCGGGCTTCCCGTCACCGCATCCGCTTCGATCAATCACCTGACGCTGAATGAAAACGACATCGGCCCGTATCGCACCTTTCTGAAACTGTCGCCGCCGCTGCGCGGCGAGGACGGCCGCCGCGCGCTGATCGCGGCGCTGGCCTCGGGCCTGATCGACGTCGTGATGTCCGATCACAATCCGCAGGACGTGGAAACCAAGCGCCTGCCATTCGCGGAAGCCGCGGCGGGTGCGATCGGGTTGGAGACCATGCTGACGGCAGCGTTGCGGCTCGTGCACAACGACGAACTGGATTTCAAGACGCTGATCCGCGCGATGTCGACGCGGCCGGCGGAGTTACTCGGCCTGCCGGGCGGATCGTTGCGTCCGGGCGCGCCGGCCGATGTGATCGTGATCGATCCGGACGTCCCGTGGATACTCGATCCCGCCGATCTCAAATCGCAATGCAAGAATACGCCGTTCGACGAATCCCGCTTCTCGGGCCGGGTCGTCCGGACCATCGTCGGCGGTCGCACGGTTTTTGAACACGTCTGATGCTATCGCGTTTCGAACCAGGAAGAATATCCGTTCCTTGAAGAAATCAGCGGTAAATCAAAATCATAGAGCCTTCGCCTCGGATGCCGCCGAAAGGAGAAGGCGCTCATGGCTGCAATTTGCAAAAATCATTGCTTGCGCAAATCGTTACAGTCGAATTTCCATGCTCCGGACGATCTGAATATCTGCCGTGGCGCGACCAGGCTGATCTGTGGTTTACATCTGCGGCATTGACGCCCGGAGTCCCTTTGCGATGTTTCCCAATGGCCTGATTGCCTTAGTTTTCGGCTATCTGCTCGGCTCGATTCCATTCGGAATGATCCTGACGCGGATCGCGGGCACGCAGGACCTGCGTTCGATCGGCTCGGGCAATATCGGCGCGACCAATGTGCTGCGGACCGGACGCAAGAGCCTGGCGGCGGCAACGCTCATCGGCGACATGCTCAAGGGTACGGTAGCGGTCGTCATTGCATCACTTTTATCCGGACCGGGAGCCGCGATGGCCGCGGCGCTGGGCGCGGTCCTCGGCCATCTGTTTCCGGTGTGGCTCAAATTCCGCGGCGGCAAGGGCGTCGCCACCTATATCGGCGTGCTGCTCGGCCTGTTCTGGCCGGCGGCGCTCGCGTTCTGCGCGATCTGGCTGCTCGTCGCTTTCACGACGCGCTACTCGTCGCTGTCGGCGCTGCTTGCCAGCCTCGCCACGCCGCTCGTGCTGTGGTGGCTCGGCCACCCGCAATTTGCGCTGCTGTTCACGGTGCTGACGGTGCTGCTCTGGTTCAAGCATCGGGAGAACATCAGCCGTCTTATAGCTGGCAGCGAAGGCAAAATCGGCGCGAAGGCCTAGACTTGCAGACACCAGCTATCGCGGGGTGATGCTGGTAATGTTGCCCTCAAGGTCAACGGTGAAGGTCAGGCCCAACGCAGTGAATTGACCGCCGCGAGCGTCGATGACATCGGGATTGTTGACTGGCGTCCACTTCATGCCACCGCTGACGACATTGATTTCCTCGATATCGAGTTTGCGAATGCTGTTGTCCATGATCGTCTCCCATCGTCCGGGCGGACCGTTTCCGCCGATAGACAAAGGATGTAACCCGACCAGCCGGCCGCAACCGTGATGAATGCCACAGTCAGCAGGCTAAAGGCCTTCGCGCCAGTCCGCGCTTTTTGCGTGAACATCATGACTGCCGCATCCGAGGTTGCCCCCATGCGACAACTTGGGCAAAGCTTTCTCTTGTCTTGGGGGCAGGCGTGGAAATCGCGAATTCAGACAGACGGTTGAACGAAGCGCAGCGGATCGACTGGCTGCGGCTGATACGCTCCGAAAACGTCGGGCCGCGGACCTTTCGCTCGCTCGTGAATCATTTTGGCAGCGCCCGCGAGGCGCTGAACCGCCTGCCCGATCTGGCGCGGCGCGGTGGCGCTTCGCGTCCGGGCCGGCTATGCGGCGAAGCCGAGGCACGGGACGAGTTGGCCGCTGCCCGGCGGATCGGCGTCAGCCTGCTGGCCCCGGGCGAGAGCGGTTATCCGCCACACCTCACAACCATCGACGACGCGCCGCCGCTGCTCGGCGTACGCGGCAACCTCGCCGTCATGGCGCGTCCGATGATCGCGATCGTCGGCTCGCGCAATGCATCCGGTGCCGGTCACAAGTTTGCGCAAGTGCTGGCGCACGATCTCGGCGAGGCCGGTTTCGTCATCGCGTCGGGACTGGCGCGCGGTATCGATCAGGCGGCGCATCGCGCAAGCCTCGCGAGCGGCACCGTCGCGGTGCTGGCCGGCGGCCATGATCGCATCTATCCGTCCGAGCATGAGGATCTGCTTGCGGCCGTATTGGAAGACGGCGGCGCGATTTCGGAAATGCCGATGGGCCATGTGCCGCGCGCCCGCGATTTCCCGCGGCGCAACCGCCTGATCTCAGGCGTCGCGCTCGGCGTTGTTGTGATCGAGGCGGCGCATCGCTCGGGCTCGCTGATCACGGCCCGCGTCGCCGCCGAGCAAGGCCGCGAGGTCTTCGCTGTGCCGGGTTCGCCGCTTGACCCCCGCGCCGCCGGCACCAACGACCTCATCAAGCAGGGCGCGGCGCTGATCACCGAGGCATCGGATGTCATCAATGCCGTGCGGCCGATCATGAGACGACCGATCGACCTGCCTGCGGAGGAACCGGATTACGATGGCCCCGGAACCGAAGAGCCAATGGCGAGCGACCGCACGCGCATCGTGGGTCTGCTCGGCCCGATGCCGATCGGGCTCGACGATCTGATCCGGATGGCGGATGCCTCGCCGGCGATCGTGCGCACCGTTCTGCTTGAACTGGAACTGGCCGGACGACTGGAGCGCCACGGCGGCGGGCTGGTCTCGCTGACCTGACGGCGGACCGAGACGCCTCAAGCAAGTGAGCGATCGCCGCTCGCCCCAACCGCTAGCTCGCTGGAAAGCTCGCGCGAAGAACGAGCGCGAGACCGGAAGATGCTCATAGAGCACCGCTTCTGATGAAATCAGAAGGGGGCATGATTTCGATTCGACGCGTTTTCTTCACGCGAACCGGTTTCCACTTCGCTCGAAAACGCTCTATTCCGAATCCGGCCTAGGCGATCCACCGGAAACCGGCGGCGACTCGGATGAGGCGGCGGACCCCGCCGGCGAGGATGGCTCCTTCGGAGGTGGCGCCGGCTTTGCCGGCTCAGCCGAGGTCAACGGCGACGGTTCGGACGCAGAGCCAGCGCGAGGCTGCGCCGGCGTCGGGGTTGCAGCTTCGGATGGCGGCTTCGCATCACCCTCGCCAACTTTCGGCGCCGGCGTCACCGCCGGAACGGGATCGGCGCGCAGCGGAACCGTCTTCGGCTCGCCGGGGCTGGTAACCTCGACCGGCGTGCTGGTATCGGACGCGCCCGCCCCGGACTTGACCGTCTCGGATTTGGCCGTCTCGGGCTTGGCGGCTTCGGATTTGCCCGCGTCGGATTTGTCGGTTTCGATCGTAGCATCGCTCTTGGAATTGGTCCGATCGGGATTGGACGCGTCCGGCTTGACTGCGTTGGTCTTGACGGCGTTGGTCTTGCCCGTCTGTTCCGGACCGGCTTTTTCGTCAGCCGCCTGATCGTTGGGAGTTGTCGCTTTTGGCGTTTCGGTTTTGGACGATGCGCCTCCGGCCGTCTCTCCCGTGGCGGATCCAGCATCAGATGGTGCGCTCTTCGCCGTATCCGGCTTCGCGACGGCATCGTCGTGAGGCTGCTCGGCGGCACCGGCCTTCGGCGACTCGTCCGGCGCCTGCTTGCCGCGCTTGCCCAGCTTTTTCCTGGTTGCGGGTTTGCTCGCTTCCCGGGTGCCGGACTCCTCTGAAGCCGGCCGCGCGGCCTCCGAATTCTCGGTCTCCGGTCGTGCGTGGCGGCCGTGGTGCCGGCTCTTGCGGCCGCGCGGCTCGTCCTGCGCGGACTTATCCGCGTCCGGCCGCTCTGCCTCGCGGGACGGCTTCCTGCCCTGACGCCCGGCCTGCCTCGGCTCGGATTCCGGTTTCAGATCGCCCGGATGTCGCCTGGGGGTTTCCGCCCTGTAGCGTTCGTCGGTCGCACCGTTGGAGATCAGATAGGCGCTGAGCATTTTGGCCATGTCGGGGCCGGTGGTATAATGCTGGCGCAGGAAACCCGGCAGCGATCCGGGCGCCACCGTCCTGAGCAATCCGCGAGCCCCTTTGTGGCAAGCGGTGCAGTTTCCGGAAAAGATCTGCGCAGCCGACTTGCCCGCTTCGAGATTTTGCGCGCGTGCGCGATCCGTCGCGAAACCGACGATCACAAGCATCACCGTCGCCAGACTGAGCGCTCGGCTCAACATTCCATCCTCCGGGGTGCGGAAACCGCCGCGGCTGCGGCGGTCCACCTTTTAGCTCATTGTATTGCGAATGGAAGCGCGCAGATGACGCAACCGCGTGATCACAATTCCGGATATCCGCCCTGCGGTCTGTGCATTGGTGGAACGGTTCCGTCGATATTATCGTTCTAGGGGAGCGGGATGCCATCCTCGGCCGATGGGCGACCGGCGCATCCTCGCGATGATGGTGGTTTCGATGGACCGTTTGTTACGGTTTTTTCTGAACCAGTTTGTTCAGCGCGGCTCGATCACATTTGTAACCGCGAGCGGAATGATCTTCACGTGCGGCGACGGCACCGGCGAACCAGTGCGGGTGCGGTTGACCACGAAAGAAGTTGCACGGCAGCTTCTGCTCGATCCCGAAATGTCGTTCGGCGAGGCTTATACCGACGGCACGATGGTGGTCGAACGAGGATCGATAGCCGACCTCCTGGCGATCATCCTCGACCAGCCCGACGTCATGCCGCGCTGGGCGAAGCTGCAATGGTGGCTCCGCTATCTCGTGCGCAACATCCAGCAATTCAATCCGCGCGGTCGGTCCAAAAACAACGTCGCGCGCCATTACGATCTCGACGGCCGCCTCTACTCGCTGTTTCTCGATGCCGACAAACAATACAGTTGCGCGTATTTCGAAACCCCGGACCTGACGCTGGACGACGCCCAGCTTGCGAAGAAGCGGCATGTCACCGCCAAGGTTCTGGTCGAGCCCGGGCACAGCGTCCTCGATATCGGCTCGGGCTGGGGCGGACTCAGCCTTTATCTTGCGGAAATGACCGGCGCCCACGTTACAGGCATCACGCTGTCGACCGAACAGCTTCAGGTGTCGAAAGCTCGCGCCGGTGAAAAAAACCTCACCCGCTCGGCGAAGTTCCTGCTCCAGGATTATCGCGACACGTCCGGACCCTTCGATCGAATCGTTTCGGTCGGCATGTTCGAGCATGTCGGCGTCGACCACTACGACACCTTTTTCAAGCGTTGCGCCGAACTGCTCGACGCCGACGGCGTGATGCTGCTGCATTCGATCGGCCGTTCCGAAGGTCCGGGCATCACCAATCCCTGGATCGCGAAATACATCTTCCCCGGCGGATACATCCCCGCGCTGTCGGAGGTCCTGCCGGCGATCGAGCGCGCCGGACTTCTGGTCTGCGACATCGAGATCCTGCGCCTGCATTATGCGGAAACGCTGAAGGCCTGGCGCGAGCGCTTCATGGCGCGACGCGAGGAAGCAGTGCGGCTCTACGACGAGCGGTTCGCGCGGATGTGGGAGTTTTATCTCGCCTCTTCGGAAATGTCGTTCCGCAAGCAGAACCTGATGAATTTCCAGATCCAGATCACCAGGCGGCAAGGCATCGTGCCGATGACGCGCGACTACATCTCGCGGGGTGAAGCCAGACTGCGAAGCATCGAGCGAAAACAGCGTCCGCGGCTTCAGATCGCGGGCGAGTGAGCCGATTCGCGCGGCCGTTCGGTCGCCCGTTACCGTCAAGTTCGACACGGTTCCGACTCAAGTTTCATTCGAGGCGGTGTGAGAATCGGGCATAAGGGAGACGGCATGCTTCCGCCGTCCCGAATGGCGCCTTATGCGTGCCCCATACTCGAAAACTCCGTCAAAATCGAAAGCCATGGCTGATTCGAAGATCCTGAAGCTTGCGCCTGATACGGCAACCCCGGCCTATCGCACCGCGCCGCACAACATCGAAGCGGAGCGAGGTCTTCTCGGCGCCATTCTGGTCAACAACGACGCATTCTACAGGGTCTCGGATTTCCTCGAGCCGAAGCACTTCTATGAAGATATCCACCGGACCATCTACGAGACCGCGGGCAGCCTGATCCGCGCCGGCAAGATCGCAACGCCCGTCACCGTCAAAACCTTCGTTCCGGCCGAGACCGACATCGGCGGAATCACCGTGAGCCAGTACCTCGCCCGTCTTGCGGCGGAGGCGACCACGATCATCAACGCACTGCACTATGGGCGCGCCATCTATGAGCAGGCGCTGCGCCGCGACCTGATCCGCATCGGCGAGGACATGGTCAACGTCGCCTACGACGCGCCGGTCGATTTCGCGCCGCGGGCGCAGATCGAGGACGCCGAGCGCCGCCTCTACGAACTGGCCGAATCCGGCCGCTACGACGGCGGCTTCCAGAAATTTTCGCAGGCAATGAAGATCGCCCTCGACATGGCGGCCAACGCCTACCGACGCGACGGAAAACTGTCCGGCATCGCCACGGGCCTGCGCGACCTCGACTCGAAAATGGGCGGATTGCAGCATTCCGACCTGATCATCGTCGCGGGCCGGCCCGGCATGGGCAAGACCGCGCTTGCCACCAACATCGCCTACAACATCGCCAAGGCTCATGAGTCGGAGCTTCAGCCCGACGGTACGATGAAGACCGTCAACGGCGGCATCGTGGGCTTCTTCTCCTGCGAAATGTCGGCGGAGCAACTGGCGACGCGCATTCTCGCCGAGCAGACCAGCATCGCCTCCAGCAATATCCGCCGCGGCGGCATCACCGAAAGCGATTTCGAGAAGATCCGCGATCACACCATCGAACTCGAGCATCTGCCGCTCTACGTCGACGAGACCGGCGGTCTCTCGATTTCGCAACTGACGGCGCGCGCCCGCCGTCTGAAGCGCCAGAAGGGCCTCGACGTGCTGATCGTCGACTATATCCAGCTCCTGCAGGGCAGCGGCAAGCGCAGCGACAACCGCGTGCAGGAAGTCACCGAAATCACTACCAGCCTGAAGGCGCTGGCGAAGGAATTGAACGTACCGATCATCGCACTCTCGCAGTTATCCCGTCAGGTCGAAGCCCGTGACGACAAGCGCCCGCAGCTTGCCGACTTGCGCGAATCCGGCTCGATCGAACAGGATGCCGACGTCGTGATGTTCGTGTTCCGCGAGGAATATTACCTCCAGAACAAGGAGCCTCGGCCGGGCACGCCCGAATACGAGAAGTGGCAACTCGATATGTCGCTTGTGCACGGCAAGGCCGAAGTCATCATCGGCAAGCAGCGCCACGGTCCGACCGGCACCGTCGAGTTGCAATTCGAGGGGCAGTTCACCCGCTTCAGCGACCTCGCGCACGAGGGCCACCTGCCCGATCGTATCTAGAGCCTTTCCGCTTCTGACGGAATCAGAAGCGGGGCTCTATATTTTTGATTTGACGCGTTTTCCTGACGCGAACCGATATCCACTTCGCTCAAAAACGCTATAGCAAGTTGACTTGCAGCCCCTCCAGGGACGCCGCTCGCGCGGTTGAACCGCCGTGCAGCCGAGCGTAGCATGAGGCATGAATCTCATGCCCGATTCCAAAACGACGTCCAGCGGCACGCCGGCTGACGCCGACACCGCCGTTGCAGCCGCTGCGGCGATCGGCACCCTCACCGTCGACCTCGACGCCATTGCAGCCAACTGGCGCAAGCTCGAAAAGACCGCCGTGCCCGCCGAATGCGCCGGCGTCGTCAAGGCCAATGCCTATGGCTGCGGAGCCGGGCCGGTGGCGCGCGCGCTGGATGCCGCCGGATGCAAGACCTTTTTCGTGGCTACGCTTGGCGAAGCCCGTATCGTCCGCGCTGTAGTCCCCGCCGCCGACCTTTATGTGCTGGATGGCCTCTTTCAGAATTGCAGCGACGCCTTCGCCGCGATCAATTGCCGGCCCGTGATCGGCGATCTCAATGAACTCGCGGAATGGGACGCGTTCTGCCGCCGCACCGGCTGGGCGGGCGGTGCGGCCATCCACATCGACACCGGCATGAACCGCCTCGGCCTCACCCTCGACGAGGCGCAAGGCCTCATTCCGAGGATCGATGCCGGCGATCACGGCATTACGCTGGTGATGAGTCACCTCGCCTGCGCCGAAACGCTCCATCATCCGCTCAACGCCAGACAGGTCGCGGCTTTCCGCGAGATCGCCAGCCAGTTCTCCGGCGTTCCCGCTTCGCTCGCGAACTCATCCGGCATTTTCCTCGGGCCGCAATATCCGTTCGACCTGGTGCGCCCGGGCGCCGCGCTCTACGGCGTCAATCCCACGCCGGAAGCCGACAATCCGATGCGGCCCGTTGTCGAGTTGAAAGCCCGGATCGTTCAGATCCGGACGATCGACAAGGGTGAAAGCGTCGGTTACGGCGCGACCTGGACGGCGCGGCGGCCGACGCGGCTCGCCATCGTTGCGGCCGGATACGCCGACGGCTATTTCCGCGCCGGCAGCAGCAATGACGGCACCCGCGGAGCGGACGTCGTGGTGGCGGGAACGCGATGCCCGGTGGCGGGCCGCGTTTCCATGGACCTGCTGGCGGTCGACATCACCGATCTGCCGACTCACGCGATCGTGCGGCGCGGCCATCTCGTCACGCTGATCGGCGAAGGCATCACCGTGGACGAACTTGCGCACCATTTCGGCACCATCGGTTACGAGGTGCTGACTAACCTCGGCGACCGCTACAACCGAATCTACAAGGGCGGACCAGCCGGGTCGTGACCTCGGCGCCGGCGCGAGCAAATAATGGCAAAGTCCGCCCTTTCCTTCGTCTGCCAGACCTGCGGCGCGGCGTATAACCGCTGGCAGGGCAAGTGCGATGCCTGCGGCGAATGGAATACGCTCGCCGAGGAGGACACCACGGGAGCGACGACGATGCCGGTCAGCATCCGCTCCAGGCGCAAGGGCCGGCTGTTCACGCTGGAAACGCTGGCGGGCAAAACGCAGGACGCGCCGCGCCTTTCCTCCGGCATGACCGAACTCGATCGCGTCACCGGCGGCGGATTCGTGCGCGGCTCCGTGCTGCTGGTCGGCGGCGATCCCGGCATCGGCAAATCGACGCTGCTGACGCAGGCGACCAGCTTGCTCGCCCGCGCGGGCCATCGCGCGGTCTATATTTCCGGCGAGGAAGCGGTCGCGCAGGTGCGGTTGCGCGCCGAACGCCTCGGACTTGCCGACGCGCCGGTGCAGCTTGCGGCGGAGACCTCGGTCGAGGACATCGTCGCCACCCTGTCCGAAGGCGCAGTGCCGCGCCTGGTGGTGATCGACTCGATCCAGACCATGTGGACCGACACCGTGGAATCCGCGCCCGGCACCGTCACCCAGGTGCGCGCCTCGGCACAGGCGCTTATTCGCTTCGCCAAGAAATCCGGGGCGGCGCTGATCCTGGTCGGCCACGTCACCAAGGACGGCCAGATCGCCGGTCCCCGGGTGGTCGAGCACATGGTCGACGCCGTGCTGTCGTTCGAAGGCGAAGGCTCGCAGCAGTTCCGCATCCTGCGCGCGGTGAAGAACCGTTTCGGTCCGACCGACGAGATTGGCGTCTTTGAGATGACCGGGCTCGGCTTGCGCGAGGTGTCAAATCCGTCAGAGTTGTTCCTGTCGGCGCGCGATCTCGGCAGTCCGGGCACCGCGGTGTTCGCGGGCCTCGAAGGCACCCGCCCGGTGCTGGTGGAGTTGCAGGCGCTGGTGGCCCCGACCGCGCTCGGCACGCCACGGCGCGCCGTG
The DNA here is from genome assembly GCF_051535235.1 of Nitrobacter sp. Lineage (GTDB taxonomy): Bacteria > Pseudomonadota > Alphaproteobacteria > Rhizobiales > Xanthobacteraceae > Nitrobacter. Next base: position 9,828 of record NZ_JBPPLZ010000015.1, on the reverse strand, counting down.
GTCGGCTGGGATTCGAACCGGCTGTCCATGGTGCTGGCGGTTCTCGAAGCCCATTGCGGGGTCAAGCTGTCGGGTCACGACGTCTATTTCAATGTCGCAGGTGGCCTTCGCATCAGCGAGCCCGCAGCCGACCTCGCCGCAGCGGCGGCGCTGGTGTCCTCGCTGACAAATGCCCAGTTGCCGACCGACGCGGTTTATTTCGGCGAGATTTCGCTGTCCGGCGCGGTCAGGCCGGTGGCGCAGACCTCGGCGCGGCTAAAGGAAGCAGCCAAGCTCGGCTTCGGCCGCGCCGTGCTTCCCGAATCAGCCCGCGGCGACATCGGCAGCGATGCCGGCCTGGCGCTCGATAGCGTTGCCGGACTGACCACGCTGGTGGCGGATATCGCGGCACGCGGACAAGGCCGTGCCGGCAAGGTCACCGACCCGGAGAAAAATGCCACACCGTCCCGATTCCGTCGTCAGGACGGCTAAAGCGGGCGTGACCTCCGCATCGGCCGCCGCTATACATTTCGGCGGCCGCGAGGCCGACGATATGTTGCGCGAAGGTCCTTGCGGGACGTGTCACATGACCGTCAGTCTGGACCGGCAGTGAGACGCCGATTCGGTTTCTGGGATTTACGAGCGGACCTGAACAGCCGATGCCGATAACCATCCTCGACCTCGTTCTGCTCGGCGTGATGCTGATTTCGGGCCTGCTCGCTATGATCCGCGGCTTCATGCGCGAAATCCTGTCGATCGCGTCCTGGGGTATCGCCGCGCTGGCGACGCTCTACTCGTTCCAGAAACTGCTGCCGTTCGCCAAGACCTATATCGAGAGCGAAACGCTGGCGGCCGGGGCCGTGATCGGCGGCGTTTTCATCGGCACCCTGATCGTGGTTTCGATCGTCACGACACGCATCTCCGACATGGTCCTCGATTCCCGGATCGGCGCGCTCGACCGCACCCTGGGTTTCCTGTTCGGACTGGCGCGAGGCCTGCTGATCGTTGTGGTTGCCTTTCTGTTCTTTACGTGGCTGGTTCCGGACAAGCAGCGGCCCGACTGGGTCACGGGTGCAAAGTCGCTGACGGTGCTCAATTCCACCGGCGTCTGGCTGCAGTCACTCTTGCCCGACGATCCCGAGAACACCATCTTAAACAAACTCAAGAAGAATAAGCCGGAAGCGGATCAATCGGATGCGGAACCTGCTTCCCCCGGGGCCGAGGGCTATTCCAAGCCTGCCCGGGACGGCCTGAAAAAACTGATCGACGGCAAACCCGGGGAACACTAGTGCGAGGCGCAATGGACTGTCAGCAGAGCCCTTCCAGCGACGCTCTTGCGCCCGACCCGGATCTTGAACCGGATTTTGATCCCGACGGCGACACGCTCCGCGAGAAATGCGGCGTGTTCGGAATTTTCGGCCATCCAGACGCCGCCGCCATCACCGCGCTGGGTCTCCACGCTCTCCAGCATCGCGGCCAGGAAGCCGCCGGCATCGTCACCTTCGACGGTAAGCGATTCCACTCCGAGCGCCGTCTCGGTCTCGTCGGCGACACCTTCTCCCGCCGGGCGGTGATCGAACGTCTTCCCGGCAGCGCGGCCATCGGCCACACCCGCTACTCCACCACCGGCGGCACCATCCTGCGCAACGTGCAGCCGTTGTTCGCCGAACTCAATGCCGGCGGTTTCGCGGTCGCCCACAACGGCAACCTCACCAACGGGCTGACGCTGCGCCGCGAACTGGTGCGCAACGGCGCCCTGATGCAATCGACCACCGACACCGAGGCGATCCTGCATCTGGTGGCGCAGTCCCGGCGCGGCCGTTTCATCGAGCGCTACATCGAGGCGCTCCGGGCCATCGAGGGCGCCTACGCGCTGGTATCGCTGACCAACAAGAAGCTGGTCGGCGCGCGCGACCCGCGCGGCATCCGTCCGCTCGTTCTCGGCGAACTCGACGGTTGCCCGATCCTGGCGTCGGAAACCTGCGCGCTCGACATCATCGGCGCGAAATATGTCCGCGACATCGAACCCGGCGAAATCATCGTATTCCATCGCAAGGACGGGACCATCCAGACTGAAATCCACAAGCCGTTTCCGCCGATGCCGCCGCGGCCCTGCATCTTCGAATACATCTATTTTTCGCGGCCGGATTCGATCGTCGGCGGCCGTTCGGTCTATGAAGTGCGCAAGGCGTTCGGCGCGCAACTGGCCCGCGAGAGCCACGCCGAGGTCGACGTGGTGGTGCCGGTGCCCGATTCCGGCGTGCCCGCCGCCCTCGGCTACAGCCAGTTCTCCGGCGTGCCGTACGAACTCGGGATCATCAGAAACCATTATGTGGGCCGCACCTTCATCCAGCCGGCTCAAAGCGTCCGCGAACTCGGCGTGCGCATGAAGCATTCGGCCAACCGCGCCGCGATTGCGGGCAAACGCATCGTCCTGATCGACGACTCGCTGGTACGCGGCACCACCTCGAAGAAGATCGTGCGCATGATGCGCGATGCCGGCGCCACGGAGGTGCATTTCCGTCTCGCCTCGCCGCCGATCATTCACCCCGATTACTACGGCATCGACTTGCCGGACCGTAACGGACTGTTGGCCGCAACCCACAGCCTCGAGCAGATGCGCGACATCATCGGCGCGGACTCGCTGGCCTTCCTCTCCATCGACGGCATGTACCGCGCCATGGGCGAGCCGGGGCGCGACCCCGCGAACCCGAGATATTCCGACCACTGCTTCACCGGCGCCTATCCCACCAGCCTTACCGACCATACCGACGTCGAACCGCAGCCGCATCAACTGTCGCTGCTCGCGGAGGCGAGTTGACCCGAGCGGGTTAGAGCGTTTTCAAGCGAAGTGGCTACCGGTTCGCGTCAAGAAAACGCGTCAAATCAAAAACATAGAGCTCCGCTTCTGATGCAATCAGAAGCGGAAGGGCTCTAGAGCCGCCGGACCATGAAGGCCGCAGCATTGCCGTAGCCGCGCATCTTCCGCGCGAATGTGGCATCCCGAATTTTATCGAGCGCGGTCTTGCGGAAGCCATGCCGGCCCCAGAAATCCGCGGAGCCATTGACCGCCACCAGTGAAGCAGTGGCGAGCCTTTCCTTGCCCGCCTGCGCAAGCATCCGGGCGACTGCCATCGAGGCAGCGCCGCTCCCTCGCAATTCGGGCAGCAATGCGATGTCATGGATGTAGTACGTCTCCGGGTGGCGGGGTAACATGCCAAGCTGTGAATTCAACGCTGGAGGATCCAGGGCTCGCCACGGATGGCTGAGGGCATACCCCACGATGGCCGCACCCTGGCGAAAGACGAGACAGCCGGCCGCGTAAAGCCGGAGCCGCTCGGCGAACACCTCCGCTTCCTCCGGAAAAGCGGGATGGACCTTCTCCGCGATTGTCCGGACCGGCGGCAGGTCGGCGGCCGACATCGGTCGCCATTGTCCTTTGGCTTCGCCAGATAATTCAGGCATAAGGCGCACAAACTCCTCCGCTTCCCATCCTGATGATCCGGTTCTAACATTCGCACCCCGTTTCAGCAGGTTCTTTTGTCAATCCGCCCCGCCAGCACAAAGCATCCCGGTCCATGACAAAACCACTCGCCTCCCGTATCGCGCTTGTGACCGGAGCCTCGCGCGGCATCGGCTATGCCACCGCGCGCGCGCTCGCGAAAGCCGGCGCGCATGTGATCGCGGTGGCCCGCACGCAAGGCGGGCTCGAAGAGCTTGACGACGAGATCGGCAAGGACGGCGGCAGCGCGACGCTGGTGCCGCTCAGTCTCACCGATTTCGACGGCACCGCAAGACTCGGCGCCGCATTGAACGAGCGCCACGGCAAGCTCGATATTCTGGTCGGCAATGCCGGCATAGCCGGTCCATCCTCGCCGCTCGGCCACATCGATCTGAAGCCGTGGCAGGACATCATGGCGATCAACGTCACCGCGAATTTTCAATTGATCCGCTGCATGGAGCCATTACTTCAGAAATCCGATGCCGGACGCGCGGTGTTCATCACCTCCGACGTTGCCAGCAAGGCGAACGCCTATCGCGGTCCCTATGCTGCCTCGAAAGCCGCGCTCGATACGCTGGTGCGATGCTGGGCGAACGAGACGGCTACGACGGCGATCCGGGTCAACCTGTTCAATCCCGGGCCGGTTCGCACCCGCATGCGGGCCATCGTATTTCCCGGCGAGGATCCGATGACACTGGATACGCCTGAACAGATTGCCGAATTCATCGTCCCGATGTGCCTTCCATCCTGGAGCGAGACCGGCAAACTCTACGACTACAAAAGCCGCAAGGTGATGAGCTTCGAGCAACCGTCGGACTAGGAAACAGAAAAACGGCGTTGCTTCGCCCCCATGATCCGGGCACCGTCTTTCTTTGCTGATTTTTCAAAGACGTGGATGCCCGGCATAAAGCCGGGCATGACGGAGTACTTATTCCGCGTAAGGCAAACACCCCAAACCAACCGGCTCTCTGCGTTGCACGCGCCATGCTCGGCCAGCCCTCCGCATTGAACCGTTTTGGACGGCTGCCTCACAAATGACTGGAACTTGATGCGCGATGGAGCGTCTCGATCGGGTCAGGAGTTGCCGATGCAAGCCGTTGTCGAGCGCGTGATGCGTGCCTTTACCCTCAAGAATCCGCCACCCAACGAGGCCGATGACGCTCGCCGGAGCCCGGCGGAGTTCGCGGCGGAATTGCTGGAAAATTACAAGGCGCGGCTTCTGCAACGCGCGCAGCCGCCCCGCAGCCGCTGACCGGCGTTCAGCGCGGTTTCACGGACGCGATCGAAATACGCGCTCACGACTTGCGTTTGCGCTTGTGCGCGAACGGATTGGCCTTTTCGCGAAGCGTGATGCGGATCGGCGTGCCCGGCAGATCGAACACCTCGCGCAAACTGTTGACGAGATAGCGCAGATAGGATTCCGGGACTGCGTCCGCCCGCGAACAGAACACCACGAAACTCGGTGGCCGCGCCTTGGCCTGGGTCGCGTAGTTGAGTTTCAATCGGCGGCCCGAGACCGCTGGCGGCGGGTTGGCATCGACCGCCTGCTGGAACCAGCGATTGAGCGCGGCCGTCGGCACCCGATGATTCCAGACGGCGTAGGCGTTCTGGATTGCCGTCATCAGGCCGTCGATCCCCTCGCCCGTCAGACCGGAGACCGCGACGACCGGCGCGCCCTTGACCTGCGGCAGCCAGTGGTCGGCATCGCGGCGCAGCGATGCGACCCCGCCCGACCCGCGCGGCATCAGATCCCATTTGTTGACGGCGATCACCAGCGCGCGACCCTCCCGTTCGATCAGGTCGGCGATGCGCAGGTCCTGCTCCTCAAACCTGTTTTGCGCATCCATCATCAGGACGACGACTTCGGCGAACCTGATGGCGCGCAACGTATCCGCCACCGACAGCTTTTCGAGCTTCTCCTCGATGCGCGACCGGCGCCGCAGCCCGGCGGTATCGAAGATACGAAAATCGCGTCCTTTCCAGTTCAGTTCGACCGAAATGGAATCCCGCGTGGTGCCGGCTTCCGGGCTCGTCAGCAGCCGTTCCTCGCTGAGCAGATGATTGATCAACGTCGATTTGCCCGCATTGGGACGCCCGACGATCGCAACGCGGATCGGCCGCTGCGAGATATTCTCGGTCTCGATGATATCGTCATCGTCGAATTCCTCGGATTCTTCGGCCGGCTCCGGCATCACCGCGCGCAAAGCATCGTAGAGATCGCTCAGGCCCTCGCCGTGCTCCGCGGATACGCCGACCGGGTCGCCGAGCCCCAGCGCATAGGACTCCAGCGCGCCGGCTTCGCCATGACGCCCCTCGCTCTTGTTGGCGACGAGGACGACCGGCTTGTCGGCGCGGCGCGCGAAATCGGCGAAGGAACGATCGGTCGGCGTCAGGCCCGCGCGCGCATCGAAGACGAACATCAGCGCATCCGCGGCTGCGATCGCGGCCTCGGTCTGCTCCTGCATACGCGCCGTCAGCGAGCCGCGCGGCCCTTCGTCGAGGCCGGCGGTATCGATCACCATGAAATCGAGGTCGCCCAGTCGCGCCTGGCCTTCGCGGCGATCGCGGGTCACGCCCGGCTCGTCATCGACCAGCGCCAGCTTCTGTCCAACGAGACGGTTGAACAGGGTCGACTTGCCGACATTGGGCCGGCCTATGATGGCAATAGTGAAGGACATCGGCGTTCCCTGCCCCTTAGCAGGATGTTGAAAAAGTCTCGACGGGCGTCAATTCCGGAGCGAGATGTGCGGAAATGACCGGAAGGTTTTTCAACAACCTGTTAGAGCATGATCCCGACCCTGTCAGCGCTGGAAGCTGCCGCTGGGCATCGGCGCCGGAAACGAGGAGGCGTCCGGTGACTGTTGCGGCGCGGCCTCCTGCTGCGATGCCGGTTCTTCCTTGGGCAGAGAGGTGGCCCGGCGATGGACCAGCCGCTTCGGCTTGCGAGGCGGCTCGGCGGCAGTGCCGCCATCTGCGGCACCGGCGGCCGTCGCCGGCGCACCGGCCGACCCGTCGGCTGCCCCAGATCGCCGCGTATGCCCGGTGCCAGCCGGGGGCGAGGCCGTAACGGCAACGGTGGACTGTTCCTGCTGCTGCTGTTGTTCGACGTTGCTCTTGTAGAGATCCTTCGGCACGCCCTGCTCGATGCCCGGAACACCTTCAGGAAAAACCGGCTCGCGCTTGCCCGGAAGTTTTTTCTTGGTATCGAGGAAGTCGAGCATATCGGAGGGATCCCAATTGCTCATGCCGCCGCCGCCGCAACCGGCGAGCGCGCCGCAGAGCGAGATCAAAACAGCGGAGGCAATCAGGCGTTGCGAGCGGCGCATCGGCGGTTCTCGTTCAAACTTGAGTTCGGCACCCCTGCTCAGCTCTTCGCAGCCGGCGGCAGCAAGGCTTGCAAGGCTTCGGCGCGGTTGCGCAGGCTGGACGGCGTCTGGCCATCCGCGCTGATCGCATCCAGCCATTTTCGCGCGGATGCCGTATCGTTGGCATGCCAGGCGGACAACGCCAGCATTTCGCGCGCGGTGTGGCGGAAGGTCGCCTCAGGGGCTGTCGCCGGCTCCAGCCGCTGCAGCATGTTGTTGTAGGTCTCGGTATCCAGCAGCAATCCGGCGGCTCGTACACGCGCGAGATCACGCTCCGCGCCGTCAAATCCACTGTCTGCGGCGATGGCGTCGTAAAGCTTGACCGCCTCCTTGGGGTCACGCTTGACGGCTTCGGCCGCGGCGCGAAGGAGCGACAGATTGCGATATCCCCGCGGCGCGGTCGCCGCCAGTTTCGTGAAGGCGGCTTCGGCTTCGGCATGCTTGTTCTGATCGGCGAGCGCCGCGGCCGCCTCGAAGGCTGAACCGGCCTGGGCAGCCTTTTGAGCCTCCAGGTACTGATATCCGCGCCAGCCCCCGACCGCGACAATGATCAGAATGGCGGCGCCAACGATCAGCCCCGAATACCGGCTCCAAACCTTCCTGAGCTGCTCGCGGCGCAGTTCTTCATCAACTTCGCTAAATAATTCAGCCACTTAAATTTTCCCGTCCCCGATTTTCCGCGAGCCCGCGGCGCCGCCCTGTGCGCACATCCCGCCGATGGCGGCGGCGATACCCTAGCGATATGGCGCCGACAAGGCAAAGAGCGCCGCTCGAGAAGCGAGGACGAGGCGCGCGGACTCTCTTCGCCTCTAGTGGTCCGATTCTAACATTCGCATCCCGTTTCAGCAGTTATTTTTGCGAATGTGAGAATCGCAAGGACCACTAGCAACTATAGGCCTCTAGTGGAGTTTTGGATTTGACATTCGCATCTCGGTACCCGCGGCAGATGGGTGGCGAATGTCAAATCCACTCCACTAGCTCTTCGGCTTCATCGCATAAACGTGTTCGGGACCGGGAAAGGCGCGGCTGCGCACATCGCGCGCATAGCCCTCGATCGCAGCCTCGATCATGGGTCCAAGTTCGCCATAGCGGCGGACGAATTTCGGCGCGCGCGGCGACAAGCCGAGCATGTCCTCCAGCACCAGCACCTGGCCATCGCAGGCCGCGCTGGCGCCGATGCCGATGGTCGGGATCGTCACCTCCTTCGTGATCTTGCGCGCCAGCGGCTCTGCCACCGCCTCGATCACCATCGAGAACGCGCCGGCCTCCGCGACGGCACGCGCATCGTCCTCGATCGGCTGCCACGTTCCCTCCTCGCGTCCCTGCGCACGAAACAAGCCCAGTGTGTTGATGGACTGTGGCGTCAGGCCGACATGCCCCATCACGGGAATACCGCGCGCGGCGAGAAAGGCGATGGTTTCCGCCATCTTCACGCCGCCTTCGAGCTTCACCGCACCGCAGAGCGTCTCCTTGAGAATCCGCGCGGCGGAATGAAACGCCTGCTCCTTCGAGGCCTCGTAGGAGCCGAACGGCATATCGACCACCACCAGCGCCTGTTGCGAGCCGCGCATCACCGCGCGGCCCTGCAGTATCATCATGTCCAGCGTGACGGGCACCGTGGTCTCGAAACCGTGCATCACGTTGCCGAGGCTGTCCCCGACCAGAATGACGTCGCAATAGCGGTCGACCAGCGCAGCGGTATGCGCATGGTAGGAGGTCAGCATCACGATCGGATCGCCGTTCTTGCGCGCGCGAATGTCGGGTGCCGTCCTGCGCTTCAAGACCGACTGGACCGACATACTATGCTCCAAAGACCGGAACGCCGACGACGTAAGGATGGAAGAGAGCGCCGAGCGCGAGATAGAGGACAACGCCGACGACGACCGCGATCACGTCGTTGCGAACGCCGCCGACCGGGATCGGCGGGGCGCCGGGATCGGCGCGGCGCTTCAGCGAGATGCGGTCGACCACCGCCCACGCCAGGATCGAACCGAACAGGATGATCGAGCCGAGATCGCCGTTGGCGAGCAGATGCGCCGCCGCCCACAGCTTCACGCCGGCCAGCATCGGATGCTTCAGCTTGGCGTAGATGCGGCCGCGGATATACGACGCCACCACCAGAATGATCGCGGGCAGGATCAGCGCTTCGGCGATGTGCTTCATCACACGCGGCGGATGCCAGACGTCGATCCAGCCGGTGGCGCGGTAGTGAAAAAATCCCCAGACGATCAGAGCGACGCCAACCGCCGAGATCAGCGAAAACCCGATCTTGTATGGTCCTTCGCCATAGGAGGAGACCAGCCGCGCACGAAAATCGCGCTTCGTCGCGGCGAGGTGCACGCCGAGGAACAGAACAAGGCCAGCAATCATCACCAATAAACCCATCGTATTCCTCCTTGAGCACTGACCTTCGATTAACATTTTTGAGGAGTTTCAGGCAACACGGCGCAAGAACGAGGGCAACCATGCTTTGGTCGCAACAACACCCAGCAATCACCCTGAACACCCAGGAACGCCAGCGCAGGATCGCGGTTGTCGCCGCTCCACCAAACAGATGGAGCGTAGACAATGAACGTCAGACTTCTCGTCGCCGCCGCCGCTATCACAGCCTTCGGAATTACCGGCGCCAACGCCCAACCCTCGACTCACGGTCAGGCGCAGCAGAACGATAGCCTCCGTGGCAGCGCAGGAACGTCGGGATCCGCACATACCCAAAGGGTCCAGCCGAGGGGATCGACGAACGGCACGGTCGGCGCAGCACCAGGACGTGGCGGCGCCGATGCCGGAGTCGCGGGGTCTGTAAATACGCCGGCCGGTGGCGTCAACAGCAATACCCGCTCGGGCGGATCGATGCGCTAGGCTCCAAACCTGATCAGAGTATTGAAGTTAGGAAGCAAATCAGATTCAAGCTCTGCACGGAGCTTGACGATGGCGAATGAGTTTTGGCTAAGCGATGCGCAATGGGCAGCGATCGACCCGTTG
>NZ_JBPPLZ010000014.1:0-60050 GCF_051535235.1 Nitrobacter sp. | reverse complement strand
TTCGTTGCGGGCATTGAGGTGGTCATGGGAAGTCCTTGATCTCCAGGAGGAGGGGTTTTGGGACGGCGGACACTCGCTTAATCGCGCGGCCTTGGCAACGCGAAAACTCTGTCAAAATCATGAATTCCCAGACAGGTAAGGCCGCCGCGGTTTCCATCTCAGGCACTTCCGACCGGCTGTCCGGCGACCGTTGACAACCCACAAGGTGGGCCATATCTCTGCCGGACCGGGCCGACGGCAAAGGGCGGGCTTTGGCTGTGCTTTTGCGATTGAACCCCGGGTCGCCGAATCTCAATCCATGACACGGATGCTCGGACACGGATGCTCGGCTTCCGGGACTTCCAGCCCTGAGGCGTCACGATGAGTTGAGTTGATAGGCGGGTGGTGTGGTGGTTCCGAAGTTCGCTTCATGGGTCTCGGCGAATTCTGCAAGCGAACTTCTGAACCTCCGCCACGCCTTTAAATTTGCTAGTGTCCCTATGAATCCGAAGTTCGTTGCGGAAGACGTCGCAGAATAGGGCGAACCTCGGATTGGACACTGGAAGACTACTGGATGGCTGCAACGCCGAACCGCGAGGACAGGAATTAGGCATGATCGGCGCGCTTGCCCGCAAGTTTTTCGGTTCCGCCAACGATCGGCGGGTCAAGGGATATCAGTCCCGCGTCAAGGCCATCAACGCCCTCGAACCCGAAATCGCCGCACTGTCCGACGCGGCGCTACGGGCGCGCACCGACGAATTCAAACAGCAGCTCGCCAACGGCGCGTCGCTCGACGACATCCTCGTTCCCGCCTTCGCCACCGTTCGCGAGGCCGGCAAGCGAACGCTCGGCCAGCGCCATTTCGACGTGCAGTTGGTCGGCGGCATGGTGCTGCACGAGGGCGACATCGCCGAGATGAAGACCGGCGAAGGCAAGACGCTGGTGGCGACCCTTGCGGTCTATCTCAACGCGCTGGCCGGCAAGGGCGTCCACGTCGTCACCGTCAACGACTATCTCGCCCGCCGCGACGCCGCCTGGATGGCGCAGATCTACTCCTTCCTCGGGCTGACCACCGGCGTGATCGTGCACGGGCTCGACGATGCCGAGCGCAAGGCGGCCTATGCCTGCGACATCACCTACGGCACCAACAACGAATACGGCTTCGACTATCTGCGCGACAATATGAAGTACCGTCTGGAGGACATGGTCCAGCGCGGGCACTTCTTCGCCATCGTCGATGAGGTCGACTCGATCCTGATCGACGAGGCGCGCACGCCGCTGATCATTTCCGGCCCGCTCGACGACCGCTCCGAATTCTACAACACCATCGACACCTTCATGCCGAGCCTGGAGAAGGTGACCGATTACGAGGTCGACGAGAAGCAGCGCACGGTGACGCTCACCGAGGCCGGCATGGAGAAGATCGAGACGCTGCTGCGCGAGGCAGGCCAGCTCAAGGGCGATTCGCTCTACGACGTCGAGAACGTCTCCGTCGTCCATCACATCAATCAGGCGCTGCGCGCGCACTCGCTGTTCGCCCGCGACAAGGACTACATCGTTCGCGACGGCGAGGTCATCATCATCGATGAGTTCACCGGCCGCATGATGCCGGGCCGCCGCTATTCGGAAGGCCTGCATCAGGCGCTGGAGGCCAAAGAGCATCAGCCGGTGCAGCCGGAGAACCAGACGCTTGCCTCGATCACATTCCAGAACTACTTCCGGATGTACAAGAAGCTCGCGGGCATGACCGGCACCGCGGCGACCGAAGCCGACGAACTGGCCGACATCTACAAGCTCGAGGTCGTCGAGATCCCGACCAACGTGCCGATCGCGCGCCTCGACGAGGATGACGAGGTCTACCGGACCCAGAACGAGAAGTACGCCGCGATCCTGGCCGAGGTCGAACGCGCCAACGCGCGGATGCAGCCGGTGCTGGTCGGCACCGCCTCGATCGAGAAATCGGAAGTGCTCGCCGACTATCTGAAGAAGCACGGTTACAAGCAGATCGACTTCACCGATCCCAAGTCGATGCGGAAGCTGTATGCGGCGGCTCGCGCCGGCAAGCCGGCGAAGCTGTTCGCGGTGCTGAATGCCCGCTTCCACGAGCAGGAAGCCTATATCGTGGCTGAGGCCGGCGTGCCCGGCGCGATCACCATCGCGACCAACATGGCCGGCCGCGGCACTGACATCAAGCTCGGCGGCTCGCTGGAGATGCGCGCCCAGTTCGAGACCGCCGACATCGCCGACGAAGCCGGAAAAGCCGCGAAGGTTGCGGAAATCAAGGCCGATATCGAACGCTTCCGCGACATGGTGCTCAAGGCCGAGGAGGTCGTCGAGATCGAGCCCGCCAAGGGTGCGAAGCCGGCCAAGACCATGACCCGGCCCGGCGGGCTCTACATCATCGGCTCCGAACGCCACGAGTCGCGCCGCATCGACAACCAGTTGCGCGGCCGTTCCGGCCGTCAGGGCGATCCGGGCCGCTCGAAATTCTTCCTGTCGCTGGAAGACGACCTGATGCGGATCTTCGGATCGGACCGGCTCGACACCATGCTGCAGCGGCTCGGCCTCAAGGAAGGCGAGGCGATCACCCATCCCTGGATCAACAAGGCGCTGGAGAAGGCACAGCAGAAGGTCGAGGCGCGCAACTTCGACATCCGCAAGAACCTGCTGAAATACGACGACGTGCAGAATGACCAGCGCAAGGTGATCTTCGAACAGCGTGTCGATCTGATGCAGAACGACAGCGTCGCGGAAACCGTCGCCGACATGCGTCATGCGTTCGTCGAGGACCTTGTCGCCAAGCACGTGCCGGAAAACCAGTATGCCGAGCAGTGGGATGTCGCCGGGCTGAAGGACGAGCTGAAGCGCGTGCTCGACATCGACCTGCCGGTCGACGAATGGGCCGCCGAAGAGGGCATCGCCGACGAGGAGTTGCTGTCGCGTATCGAAAGCCGGGTCGACGAGCACATGGCGGCCAAGGTCGCGCAATGGGGTCCCGACGTCATGCGTTACGTCGAGAAGACCATCCTGCTGCAGACGCTCGATCATCTCTGGCGCGAGCATCTGGTGATGCTCGATCACCTGCGCCAGGTCATCGGCCTGCGCGGCTACGGCCAGCGCGATCCGCTGCAGGAATACAAGTCGGAAGCTTTTTCGCTATTCGAGTCGCTGATTGCCCATCTGCGCGAGGCGGTGACGGGGCAGTTGATGCGCGTCGAGATCGTGCCGCCCGAGGAAGAGCAGCCGGTGCTGCCCGCGATGGAAGTCCACAAGCTCGATCCCAATACGGGCGAGGACGAGATGGCGTTCGCGCAAGGCAATTTTGCCCAGGCTTCGCTGGCGCCGGTCGTGAATGCCGACCCCTCCGGTCGCGATCCGGGTAATCCCACGAGTTGGGGCAAGGTCGGCCGCAACGAGGATTGTCCCTGCGGCTCCGGCAAGAAGTACAAGCACTGCCACGGCCGCTACGCGTGAGGGTGGGGTGGGCGGCTCTCCAGGCAAAGCAATTGCCGCCGTAGCGCGGGGAGGGCACCAGCCACATAGCAACGTCGTCATCATCCGCGAAAGCGGATGGTCCAGTACATTGCGGCATCTACCTTCTGCAGGGAAATGAGGTTTGGTTGAATCGTCATGCCCGGCTTCATGCCGGGCTGAAGCACGATCCGATCAAAGACGTGGATGGCTCGGACGAAGCCCGGCCATGACGCGTTGAAACGAACGCCTCGTCGCCAACTCATTCCGGTCTACTGTCTGTGCTCTGGAATACCGGATGCCCGCCTTCGCGGGCATGACGGGCAAGATTTACCGGAACGCCGAGAAGCGGCTGTCGAACGAGTTCGTTGACGCCACCGGCGCCGCACTTGGAGCCGGCGGCGGCGCGGCCGCGTCGGTATCGATCGCGGGCTTTAACGGCGGGCGTGCTGTCGCGACCTGCTTGGGCTTGCCTGACTTGTCAGCCGTTTTTTCCGTCGTTCCGTGCGCGGGGCGCTTTTCCGCCACGGCCGGACGAAGCGGAGCGGTATGCGCCGCGGCAGCAGCTGTCTTCGGCTTGGCCGGAGCCGGCTGCCTGGTTGCGGTGGCGGTCGTTGCGGTGGCGGTCGTTGCGGTGGTGTCTGCGGTGCCGAAACCGATCTTGCGCGCAAGGTTGCTGAAAATATTGCTCGACGGCGAGGGGGCGAGCAGCGACGAGGACGGTCTCGTGGCTTCGGCCTCCGGTTCGAACGGGGTTGCGACCGTCGCCGCTGCCGAATCGCGCGGCGGATTGACGGTCGGTGGAATGGTCCCCGGCGCCGTCGAGTACGCCGTGAGCTTCAGCCCGGGTTCGGCCGGATCCGACAGCCCCGTCTGACCCTCCGGGATTTTCGCGGCGAACACGCGGTTCATGCCGCCGTCGATCCCGGTGTTGAGCCTGGCCACCGGCGTTCCCTTCGAGATCAGCCTGGCGAGTTCGGTATTGTCGCGCTCCTGCTTTTCGCGCACGGCGCTCGCGATGTCGTCGGGGATCACATAGGCCGGGCACTGCGCGGATGCGTTGAACTGCAGCGGCTTGGTCGAGCCCGGAGGGGCTACCGGATCGAACACGTATTTATGCTCGCAGAACTCGACCTTCGGCTCCTGATGGGTCACCTCGAAATGATCATTGCCTTCCTTGATCATCTTCCAGAAGGGCATGTTCGGATTGTTGCGGTGCTTCGCAAGGTTCACCGGCGTCATGTGGAACGGATAGGCCTGGAACTGGAAGGCGCGTTGCCCGCCGAAAAACGACTCGCGCCCGACGGCGTAGATCTCGGCGATCTGCTCGTCGGTCATGGCGTAGCAGCCGCGCGAGGAGCAGTCGCCATGCACCATCAGTTCGGATCCGGTGCGTCCCAGCGACTTGTCGAAGGCGTTCGGATAGCCGGTATTGAAGGAGAGGTAGTAGGCCGAGCGCGGATTCATCTGCGCCGGCGTGATGCTGTAGAAGCCCTCCGGCGCCTGGCGATCGCCTTCGCGCATTTTCGGGCCGAGATCCCCGGACCAGCGGCAGATCGGATAGGTCTTGAGCAAGGCGAATTTGCCGGACCGGTTCTGCTTCCAGACTTCGAGCTCGGCTTCCTGCTTGAACAGCCGGATCAGGATCGGCGACTGCAGATCCATGTCCTTTTCGGTCATGGCGGCGACGAGCTTGGGCGGAACGGGCTGGTTGGCCTTGGCGTTGCTCGCGAGTGAAGCGTCCTCGCCGTTGCAGCTGGCCAGAAGCACGGCGCCCGCCAGCAGCACGGCCGACGTCAGGATCGCACGACCGGGCGTGCGATGGATCAAAGCCGAGCGATGGATCAAAGCAAAGCTCCGCAAGCGACGGGCAAGCCTGCACCCCGAATTCATGGCGTCCGTGCCCCAAGCCATTGAATAAAATATTATCCTTAAGCCTGCGGCCCCGCAAGCCGGGCCGGCCGGCGCGACCAGATCCATGACGACGATGGTGAAGGGAGGTTAAATATTCGGTACCGGGCTGAAATAGGGCGGTTCGGCGGGTGTCCATAAAAAGCCGCGATTTCGCAGCCATCCGAACCTCGGAGAACGGAAATACGGTCGTCGTCCGTCACGAATCCTGGCGGGAACGGGCCTGCTCAGCCCAGTTTGCGTCCGATATCGAGGAATTTCTGACGGCGCTGCTTGCGAAGCGCGTCGCGGTCGAGATTGCGCAGATCGTTGAAGGCGTCGGCAATGGCGTCGCCGGTGAGCGAGACGATTGCCGAGGCATCGCGATGGGCGCCTCCCGGCGGCTCCTTGATGATGGCATCGATCACGCCGAACCGCAGCAGGTCCTGCGCGGTGATCTTCATGTTGGTCGCGGCTTCCTGAGCCTTGCTGCCATCCCGCCAGAGAATCGACGACGCCGCTTCCGGGGAAATGACGCTGTAGATCGCATGTTCCAGCATCAAGACGCGGTTGGCGGTCGCGATCGCGATCGCGCCGCCCGAGCCGCCCTCGCCGATGATGACGGCGATATTGGGGACGCCGAGCGACAGGCAGGCATCGGTCGAGCGCGCGATCGCTTCGGCCTGGCCACGTTCCTCGGCGCCGATGCCGGGATAGGCCCCGGCGGAATCGACCAGCGACAACACGGGGATGTCGAAGCGGTCGGCCATTTCCATCAGCCGGACCGCCTTGCGATAACCTTCCGGTCGCGCCATGCCGAAATTGTGCTTTAGCCGGCTTTCAGTGGTTGCGCCTTTTTCCTGGCCGATAACGCAGATGCTTTCACCGCGGAAGCGACCGAAGCCGCCGATCAACGCCTCGTCCTCACCGAACTTGCGGTCTCCCGCAAGCGGCGTGAACTCGGTGATCAGGCCGTTGATGAAATCGGAGAAGTGCGGCCGCTGCGGGTGCCGCGCCACCTGGGTTTTCTGCCAGGGCGTCAGGTTGTCGTAGAGATCCTTCAGCGCCTGCGCGGCCTTGTCTTCGATGCTCGAAATCTCCTCGCCGATGTCGCTGCCGGAAGCCGCGAGTGCGCGCAGTTCGTCGATCTTGGAATCGAGTTCCGCGACAGGTTTTTCGAAATCAAGGTAGCTGCGCATGGGGTCCGGCATTCCAGCAATATAGGACGAACGTGTCGAGGGACGAAAGCTATCAGCGGGAAGGACAAAAAATCCTTTAATTCAAACGTTTAAGGGGGACGATAGAGGTGGCCGGGCCGGTTCGCTGCCGGGAGATGCTGCGCTCTTTCGCGGCTGATTGGTGCGAAGTCAAGACCCGAGTAGAACAGGTTTTCCGCCCGGAGCGTCGCACGACAAAAAAACCCCGGCGGTGCCGGGGCTTCGAGGTGGATCTGAGGTAGCCGGACGGTTCGGCTGATGTGGGTCGCCGAACCGGCGACATGAGGCCGATGCGAATCGACCTTTTCAATTACCTACAGATTAGAGCGGCTGACGCGGGATGGAAGGTGGAACTTGGCCGAGGCAAGATTTGGTGCGGCCGTGTGATGGTCCGGTAACACCCGGACGCCGCCGACGTTTCGCACGTTCAATGTCTTGAACCGCATCGTCTTGCACCAGCAGTCAGGCCTTCGCCAGTGGATGAAGATCGCGCACCAGACTCTTCAACCGTTCTTCCACGACGTGCGTGTAGATTTGCGTGGTCGAGATGTCGGTGTGGCCGAGCAGCGTCTGCACGATTCGCAAGTCCGCCCCGTTATGCAGCAGGTGGCTCGCGAAGGCGTGACGCAGCACGTGGGGCGAGACCAGCCGAGGTGCGAGACCCGCCGCGGCGGCCAGTTCCTTCAGTTCGCGTGCGAAATGCTGCCGCGTCAGGTGACCGCTTTCGCCGAACGAGGGGAACAGCCATTTCGGCTTTGCTGTGGCTGCTTTGCCCGCGCCATGCTGATCGGCCATCGCGGCGAGATAATCGGCCATCGCCTGCCGTGACCCCTCGTTCAGTGGCACCAGCCGTTCCTTGTCACCCTTGCCGCGCACCACGATCATGCGCGCGTCGCGCCGCGCGGCCGACAGCGGTAGCGACATCAGTTCGGACACCCGGAGCCCGGTGGCGTAGAGCACTTCGAGCAGGCAATACAGCCGCGCGGCGCGCAATCGCTGGGTGGTTGAGGCGCCGGGCGCGTCAATCGCAGTCTTCGCCCACGCGAGCAGGCGATCGACATCGGCGATCGACAGCACTTTCGGCAGGCTTCGTCCGCGCTTCGGCCCCGACAGGATGGCGGCAGGATCGTCGCTCCTGATCCGTTCGCTCAGCAGAAAGCGAAACAGATGGCGCATCGCCGAAAGACGGCGAGCGACGCTCGAAGACTTGAAGCCACGCACGTCGAGATCGCCGAGATAGTCCCGCAGGGTCTGGGTGCCGGCGGTGACGAAATTTTCGCCAGCGCGCGTCAGGAATGCGGAAAAGTCCTCGAGGTCGCGACGGTAGGCGCCAAGCGTGTTCTCGCCGGCGCCTTGCTCGGCCGCCAGCATGTCGAGGAACAGGTCGGTCAGCCTGGGGTCGGATGATTTGTCGGATGTCATGCCGCCGCCTATAGCGTTTTCGAGCGAAGTGGATACCGTTTCGCATAAGGAAAACGCATCAAAACAAAAAGCTGGAGCTTTGATTCCATCAAAGCCGGAATAGCTCTAGCAGCTATTTCTTGAGAAATTTGTCCGGGTGGATGGTCACAGTCATTTCCCGCGGCGCGGGATTGACGAAATTCGCCAGCGCGAAGATCACGCCGTAGCCGATCGCGCCAATCGCCGCGACGACAGTCAGGAAACGGAGCAGGCTGGGCATTGGCGGTCCGGAACGCGATAGTGACCCTCGGGACGAACGCAATGAGTACCAACATGTTCGCCGGATCGGTGCAAGAGTCTCTGGCAACCCCCTCGACGAGAGTAGTATAGCTGGCGGGAAGAGATGGTCCAATCTGACGTCGGCATCCGTTTCAGCGACCCGCCGTTCGGATGTCAGAACCGTGGGGCCAGTTCATCCACGCTTGCAACCGCGTTCCGACAGGTGTCTTTTTGACGTCCGAAACCGTTTCACAGGCCAGTGCGGGCACGTCCCCGGAGAGCGCGATCGTGGCGGCGCTCGACGGCCGGTCGCTGGTGCTTGTCGGCATGATGGGAGCCGGAAAGTCCACGATCGGCCGGCGTCTCGCGACGCGTCTCGCGATGCGGTTCGTCGACGCCGATGCCGAGATTGAACTCGCCGCCGGCATGTCGATTCCCGAAATTTTCGAAACCCATGGCGAGGCGCATTTCCGGGATGGCGAAGCGCGGGTGATCGCGCGGCTGCTGGGCAACGGTCCGATGGTGCTTGCTACCGGCGGCGGCGCCGTGCTGCGCGAACAGACCCGCGCGCGCATCGCTGAGCGGGCGATCTCGATCTGGCTCAAGGCGGACGCCGAGGTGATCCTGCGCCGGATCAGGCGACGCGCCGATCGACCTCTGCTGCAAACGGCCGATCCCGCCGCGACGATCGGGCGCCTTATCGCCGAGCGTGAGCCCCTCTACCAACTGGCGGATCTTACGATCGCCTCGCGCGACGTGCCGTATGAGAAGATCGTCGATGAATGCATCGACTTGCTTCACCACCGGCTGACCCTTGCGGACCGGCGGAACTGAAGCCGCGGTTCGCCACGAACGATTGAAAGACTTTGACATCAAAGGATTTGGCACCACGCGATGACCGCTTCGCTGAAAACTCCCGACCCGATCACAGTCGATGTCGCGCTCGGCCACCGTTCCTACGACATCGTCATCGGCCGAGGCATTCTGCCCTCGCTCGGCGAGCGAATCGCTGCGCTGCGCCCGGGCGCGCGTGTGGCGATCGTCACTGATGAATATGTTGCGACCCATTGGCTGCGGCGGACCGAGGCCTCGCTGCAAGGCGCCGGCATCGCGACATCGCAGATCGTCGTCGATGAAGGCGAGGTTTCGAAAAGCTACGAAGGCATCGAGTTCGTTTGCGAGGAGCTGATCGCCGCGAAAATCGAGCGCAACGATCTCGTGGTCGCGCTCGGCGGCGGCGTGGTCGGCGACCTCGCGGGCTTTGCCGCCGCCATCGTCCGCCGCGGCGTCGATTTCGTGCAGGTGCCGACGTCGCTGCTGGCGCAGGTGGATTCCTCGGTGGGCGGCAAGACCGGCATCAACTCGCCGCGGGGCAAGAACCTGATCGGAGCTTTTCATCAGCCGATTTTGGTGGTCGCAGACACCGCCGTGCTGGACACGCTGTCGCCGCGCCAGTTCCGCGCCGGCTATGCCGAGGTCGCCAAATACGGCCTGCTTGGCGACGAGCCGTTCTTCGCGTGGCTGGAAACCAACCATGCCGAGATCGTCAGGGGCGGCGCGGCGCGCGAATACGCGATCGCCGCCAGTTGCCGCGCCAAGGCCGCCATCGTCGCCCGCGACGAGCGCGAGACCGGCGAGCGGGCGCTGCTCAATCTCGGCCACACCTTCGGCCACGCGCTGGAAACCGCGACCGGGTTTTCCGACCGGCTCTATCACGGCGAGGCGGTGTCGATCGGCATGGTGCTGGCCGCCGAACTGTCGTGCCGGCTGGAGATGATCGCGGAAACCGATGTGTCCCGCATCAAACGGCATCTGGCGGCGGCGGGCTTGCCGACGAGGTTGCAGGACATAGCCGGCTTCAAGCAGGAAGGTCTGGCAGACGCGGACGGGCTTATGGCGTTGATGGCGCAGGACAAGAAGGTGAAGCGCGGCCGCCTCACCTTCATCCTGCTGAAAGCGATCGGCCAGGCGGTCGTAACGTCCGACGTCGAACCGGCGACGGTCCGCGACTTTCTTGCCGGCAAGCTCGCAGACGCGCCGGCTTAGGATTTTCAAATCAAAGCAGTGGAAATAGCAGCGGGACTCTATTCTGACGTGACGCTTTTTCTTCGCGCGAACCGGTACCCACCTCTCGGGAAGACGTTATAGTCCGGCATGGTCATGGGCCCCCGATGAGTTCGACGCTCCTCCAGATATTGCTTGCATTGCTGCTGCTTGCCGCCAATGCGTTCTTCGTTGCGGCCGAATTCGCGCTGGTGAAAAGCCGCGGCTTCCGCGTCAAGGCCATGGTCGAGCGCCGCGCATTCGGCGCGCGGCTCGTGCATGACATCGTCGGCAACATCGAGGCCTATCTCGCCTGCTGCCAACTCGGCATCACCATGGCGTCACTCGGTCTCGGCTGGGTCGGCGAGCCGACGGTGGCGACGCTGCTCGAACCCTTGCTGAGGCCGCTCG
The DNA here is from genome assembly GCF_051535235.1 of Nitrobacter sp. Taxonomy (GTDB): domain Bacteria; phylum Pseudomonadota; class Alphaproteobacteria; order Rhizobiales; family Xanthobacteraceae; genus Nitrobacter. Next base: position 49,359 of record NZ_JBPPLZ010000014.1, on the reverse strand, counting down.
GCATGCCGGAACCGGCACTGCGCCTGACCTCGTTCCTCACCGGCTTTCTGGTGTTTTCCTCGCTGCATATCGTGATCGGCGAACAGGTGCCGAAGACGCTGGCGATCCGCCAGCCCGAGCCGGTGTCGCAATGGATCGCCTATCCGCTTCACGCGTCCTACCTGCTGTTTTTTCCGCTGAACTGGCTGCTCAATTCGGCGTCGCGCGCCATCCTGCGCGTGCTTCGCGTCAAGGAAGTCTCGCAGCATGACGTATTGACCGGCGCGGAGCTGGAAGGACTGGTCGGCGAATCCGCCGAGCACGGCGGGATCGAAAGCGGCGAGGCCGAATACATCCAGAATGTGTTTCGCTTCGGCGATCTCGCCGTGTCCGACGTGATGGTCCATCGCACGGCGATGGTGACGATCAATGCCGACTTGCCGCCGGAGGAGCTGGTGCGCGAGGTGCTTGCGAGCGAATACACCCGGATTCCGCTCTGGCGCGACAAGCCGGAAAACATCATCGGCGTGCTTCATGCCAAGGATCTGCTAAGGGCGATCCTGGCTTCGGACGGCGACCTGTCGCGCATCAACGCCGGCGCCATTGCACTGCCGCCGTGGTTCGTGCCGGAAATGCGTCCGGTATCCGATCAGCTCAAGGCGTTTCGCCGCCGCAAAACCCATTTCGCGCTGGTGGTCGACGAATACGGCGAAGTCGAGGGCATGGTGACGCTGGAAGACGTTCTGGAGGAGATTGTCGGCGACATTTCCGACGAGCACGACGTGGTGGTGGCCGGGGTCCGCCAGCAGGCCGACGGATCGGTGGTGGTGGACGGCTCGGTGCCGATCCGCGATCTCAATCGGGCCATGAACTGGCATCTGCCGGACGAGGAGGCGACCACGATCGCGGGCCTCGTGATCCACGAGGCGCGCTCGATCCCCGAGCGCGGTCAGAATTTTACCTTTCACGGTTTTCGCTTCCGGGTTTTGCGCCGCGAGCGCAACCGCATCACCGCGCTGCGCATCCAGCCGGTGCCGCGCGGGGCGGAGGCGATGGAAAACAGACCAAAGCAGGCGCGAACGCCGACCTGACGACCGAAGCGGCGTGCGACCTTCGGAAGGAAGGCGCAAAAGCGGAGCGTGGCTGGTTATGCGGGCCGGCGGCTCAAACGCGGATACGCGGCGCGTCACGTATCCGATCTGGCGAGCGCACGCCCTTTTTTCTTCTTGCCTGGATCCTTGTCCTCGACGAATTTGACGCCGATCTCGTCGCCATTGATGCGTACGAGTTCGCAGCGGCGAAAGGCCAGTCCGGTCGACGATAACAGCAGAAAGAATTCCTTGAGGTTCAGCCCTTCGATCGAATCCTTGACATGAAGCCGCGCGCCGGTTTTCGAGATGTCCAGCAGGATGCACGACCGTTGCCATGTTCCGTCGATTGCCATCATCAGGACGGTATGGCCCGTGGCAAACGTCACCCGGTCGGCTTTTCGGTTACCCCAACTCACGGCTTAGATGTCCGAAATGGCGACCGCCGTGTTCGGCGCGTCGGCTTTCCTCGCCGAACCGCGCGCCGACCAGAACCGGATCGTGCGTTGCGCCGAGGACAGCGAAAGCGCCTCGAACACTTCCCGGCCGTTTTCGAAGTCCTGCTTGCTCAGGGGACGGCAATGCGGGCGATTGCGCAGGATCATGCTGGTCGTCGACCAGTTCAGCCGGGCGGCCTTGCACGCGACAATCAGCCCGTCGGGGCGGGGGTTTGTGATCAGCGGCTCGATCGCTTCGATTTTTACCGAATTCAACAGCGAGAGCGCTGCGACGATGTGGATGTATTCGCCCTGCATCGCAAACCGGTTGATGGTCTGATCGCCAAGTTTTCCGGCCCGGTTCATGGCAAGGACCATCGATTCCGATTCGGTGTAGTCTTCCGGCACGAGCGCCGGGGCGGCGATCTGTTCGACGACCGCCCGGATCGCTTCCTGAATCTTCGCGCGCATCTCCGGCGGCGCGACCTTGAGCAGGCGGTCGCGGACGGCGGCGCTGGCTCTGGAAAGAAGTTCGCGCAGCACCTTGAGCGGGATGTCGATCCGCAGCCCCAGTTTCTCGGCGAGCGCATCGTCTTTTTCGGAGCTTTCGACCAGGGTGGCATAGCCAAAGTCGGAGAAGCGAGCGCCCGCATTCTTGGCGAGTGCGTGGGAGACTTGCGAATCGCCGCGTCGGAGCAGGACGTCTGTCACGCCTTCGCTCAGCGAGTCGCGGTGCGAAATGGCCAGCAGATGCTGCGGCCCACGCAGATTCGCGATCTCGATCAGATCGCCTTCGGAAAGCCGGGCGGATTTCGTCAGAACCGGGACCGCGACGGATACTTCCTCATGATAGGCAAGCTGCCGGATGGTTTCCTTCGGAGCAGTCTTCGAACCGGAAAGCGTCGTGCCGAGTTGCGCCAGCGCCCGCGTTTCCATCTGCTCCATGAGCCGGACGAGGACGTCATCGAAAACGCCGATCTGATTTTCGTTCAGCCTGTCCGCATCGGACAGGAACAGATCGGTGACCTGGCGAAGCATCTGGAGCCGCCGCTCGGACGAGCCGCCCTGCACCGCACTTTCCAGTTCCTCGATCAGCGCCGTTGAGGCTGCTTCGGACATTGCATGATCCCAGCGAGTCAATCCCGGCGCGCTACGCTCCATTGCGTTCGCGTTCTACCGTACGACGGCGGTATTTTGCTCCGATGTTCTAAGTAGCGGGTTAATTTCCCATAAAAACAACGTCGAAATTATCGGCGGACCGCTCGCTGGTCGTGCGTGTCCAATATCTTTTTTAAGAAGGATGCGGGCGGAAGACCGCCAAAGACTTTCTTAATCCGCTCCGGATGCGCCCATGCGCAATCTCGCAGGATTGTTGACGGCCGGGACGGGGGCATTCGGCGGGCGTTGTTTGACGCGAAAGGCGCAAGGCAGGCCGTTTTCGCTCCGATCCGGATCCAGGCAAAGTGTCCGGCCGCCCGTTCAGTGCCTCTGTTCGTCCGGCGCCAGCGCCCGAATCGCCAGCGCGTGAACGCTGCCCGCCAGTTCCTCCGCGAGCAGCGTATTGATCATGCGGTGGCGATCGATCCGGCTCTTCCCTTCGAACGCTCGCGACACGATATTAACGCGGAAATGCGTTTCGCCGCCCGGCCGATGGCCGGCGTGACCCTCGTGAAGATGTGATTCGTCGGCGACGTCGAGGCTCTCCGGCGTGAAAGCCTCGTTCAGTTTCTTTGCGATGCTGTCCCTGACGCTCATGGCGAGCGACTTAACGCCCATCGCTCTCGTCCGTCAATGGCGCGGGCGATGGCGGAATAAATCCGATGTCAAGACTTGAAGCGTAAAGCGTTGCGGTGTCAAAGATGGTCATGCCGATCGATACATCAAAATTCTTCGACAGCATCCGCATCAAGCCCAGGGCCGGCCCGAAGGCTGGTGCGAAGCAGCCGCGCGCGCGCGACGAAGCGGTCGCTTGCGAGTGGCCCGACTGTCAGAACCGGGGATCGCACCGCGCGCCGAAAGGCCGCGGCAACGAGCGCGGCTATTTCCATTTTTGCCTCGATCATGTCCGCGCCTACAATCAGTCCTACAATTTTTTTCAGGGCATGAATGCGGAAGCGGTCGCGCGTTATCAGAAGGATGCGCTGACCGGCCACCGTCCGACCTGGAAGATGGGTGCCAACGGCACCCGCGGCAAAGGCAAGACCGACGCCATCGATCTCGACGGCACGGCCGATCCCTTCAGCATGCTTGGCGAACTCAATGGTCGCGGAAGGTGGCGGCCCGGTCCCGGGGCGGGGTCCGAGGCCAAACCCGAGACGCGCAAGATCTTCAATGCGGAGCGTAAAGCGCTGCAGGTGATGGGACTCGGCGCCGACGCGACGCTCGAAACCGTCAAGGCCAAATACAAGATGCTGGTGAAGCAGCATCATCCCGACGCCAATGGCGGCGACCGCTCGACGGAAGATCGCCTGATCGAGATCATCAAGGCGTACAACTATCTGAAGACGGTTGTGCGCGGCGCCTGACGTTTAGCCGGCTACTTTTTAGCAGGCTCTACTTCTTTTCCAGCATCAGCGTGCCCTTTTTCTGGATGACGCTCTGAATTCCGTGGGCCAGGCTGTTGAGCAGCCACGGCAGGGTTACTTCGAGGCGGACATGGTCCTCGAACACATCCAGGATTCCCGACACCTGCTGCTTCATGGCGGTGACGGCGAACGCCAGGCGGTCGCCGCTCCACACTTCCTCGTTGACCTGGATGAACTGGGCGTACTGCGTTCGGGCACTGCCGAGCCCCGCCTTCATCCGGCGCAGTGCTTCATCCTTGCCGAGGCGATGCGGGATGGAAACCACGAGAGGTTTGGTCATGATTGATCCAATGGTTAGAGCGTTTTCAAGCGAAGTGGCTACCGGTTCGCGTCAAGAAAACGCGTCAAATCAAAAATATAGAGCTCGGCTTCTGATTCCATCAGAAGCGGAGAGGCTCTAGTGGAGTGGATTTGACATTCGTTTCCCAACTGCTGCGGGCGCGCAATGCGAATGTCAAATCCAGAACTCCACCAGAAGCTTATAGTTGCCAGTGGTTCTAACATTCGTAAAAGCGTCTGTTGAAACGGGATGCGAATGTTGGAACCGGACCACTAGCCGGGTCGTTCAGATGCGGGTTTGGCGCGTAAGTTAATGCCGCGCCGGCGGCGCCGCCACCATGTCGCGGCGCCGGCGATCGCGGCTATGACGAACACCGTCGGAATCCAGATCAGCTTGCCGACGTGAGTGTGGTGGGGCAGCCCGCTGTATTCATGCAGCGCCGTAACTGCCAGCACGCCGGGCAAGACATGCGCCGGAGCCCAGAGCAGGATCGCCGGAATGTTCACCGCATAAAATCGCGACGGCGGCATCGCCAGCGCGCCGGCCGTGATCGGCACGAAGGCGCGGACCGGTGGGACAAATCGCGCGAAGAACACCGCGAGCGTGCCCCAGCGGTTGAAGAACGTTTCGCTTTGTTCGATCACGCCGGGATACCGGGACATCGGCCAGGAACTGAGGATTTCGCGTTTGGAGCGATGGCCGGTCCAGAACGCCGTTCCGTCGCCGAGCATGGCGCCGGAGACGGCGGCGGCCAGCACCGCCACCAGTTGAAGGTCGCCACCGGGAATCAGCGCGCTCAGCGCGAGAATGATGGTCGAGCCTGGCACCAGCGAACCCAGCACCGGAACCGCCTCCAGCAACGCTGCGAGAAATATCGTGAGATAGGCGAGCCAGGCGTGGGCCGAGACGAACGCAACCAATGGGTCGATCAGTGAACTCACGAATATCCCGTTTTCAGCTTCCCGGGGGACGGATTTCCGGTCCCCCATTAGCACACTCTGCGGTCGGCAACGTTCCCGACGGTTGATGGTTCGGTTCCGTACGATTGTCCTCGCAGCCTCCCGCTGATTCGCAGGGCAGCCCTTAAAAATCCGCCGCCAGCATATATCTTGATGATATCACGAAGGAACTTTGATCGCGCAGCGGGCTTCTGCCGGCTTCCGCTCTCTGCTAAATTTCGTGCGACCCACTCATCCGCAAGCCACGCAGTTCTGGTTTCGGGAGCGCGCCCGAACCTCGGAGGATTGATGACGACCGCCGCCATGACCAAAACCGAAACCTCCGCAGGTTTGCCAGACATGAAGGTCTCGGTACGGCAGGTGTTCGGGATCGACAGCGATCTCGAGGTCCCTGCCTATTCCGCAACCGATCCGCACGTGCCCGACGTCGATCCGGATTACCGCTTCGATCGTGCGACTACACTCGCCATTCTGGCGGGTTTCGCCAGGAATCGCCGGGTCATGGTCACCGGCTTTCACGGCACCGGCAAATCGACCCATATCGAGCAGGTGGCCGCGCGGTTGAACTGGCCCTGCGTGCGCGTCAATCTCGACAGCCACATCAGCCGGATCGATCTGGTCGGCAAGGATGCGATCGTTGTGAAGGACGGCAAGCAGGTCACCGAATTCCGCGACGGCATTTTGCCGTGGGCCTATCAGAACAACGTTGCGCTGTGTTTCGACGAATACGACGCAGGCCGCCCCGATGTGATGTTCGTGATCCAGCGCGTGCTGGAATCCTCAGGGCGCCTGACGCTGCTCGACCAGAGCCGGGTCATCAAGCCGCATCCGGCGTTCCGCCTGTTCGCGACCGCGAATACCATCGGCCTCGGCGACACCTCGGGCCTTTATCACGGCACCCAGCAGATCAATCAGGCGCAGATGGACCGCTGGAATATCGTCACCACGCTGAACTACCTGCCGCACGACAACGAGGTCGAGATCGTTCTGGCCAAGGCCAAGCATTATCGTACGCCGGAGGGTCGCGACATCGTCGGCAAGATGGTGCGGCTCGCCGATCTGACGCGCAACGCCTTCGCCAACGGCGATCTGTCCACGGTGATGAGCCCGCGTACGGTCATCACCTGGGCGGAGAACACCGAGATCTTCGAAGACCTCGGTTTTGCCTTCCGCGTCACGTTCCTCAACAAGTGCGACGAACTTGAGCGGCCGCTGGTCGCGGAGTTCTATCAGCGCTGCTTCAATGTCGAACTGGCGGAATCGGCGGTCAACGTGGCGTTGAGCTGAGCTTTTCTTCCCTCTCCCCTTGTGGGAGAGGGTGCCGAGCAGCCACAGGCTGCGAGGCGGGTGAGGGTGTCCTCCCTCATGATCTAGATACCCCCTCATGCGGCACGGACTTCGTCCGCGTCACTTCTCCCCCAGGGGAGAAGGAAAAGAGGCTCCAAACCGCGATGAGCACCGCACCGCCGAACAACAAATTTCGTACCGGGCCGAAGGAAGCGCCGAGTGAGCCGTTCAAGCGCGCGGTGGCGTCCTGCCTGCGCGCGATCGCCCGGCGGCCGGAACTCGAGGTGACGTTTGCGGTCGAGCGGCCCGGCCTGTCGCCTGGCAAGGCGCGATTGCCGGAGCCCGGCCGCAAAATGAGCAAGCGCGACGCGGCCGTCGTGCGGGGACATGCGGATTCCATCGCGCTGAAGATCGCCTGCCACGATCCGAAAGTGCATCGCAAGCTGATGCCGGGCAATCCGCAGGCGCGCGGCGTGTTCGACGCGGTGGAGCAGGCGCGGGTCGAGGCCATCGGTTCCCGCCGGATGACAGGCGTCGCGAAGAATCTCACCGCGATGCTCGATGATCATTTCCATCGCGGCAAGTACGACGAGATCACCGACATCGCCGACGCGCCGTTGTCGGATGCGCTGGCGATGCTGGTGCGCGAGCGGCTGACCGGCCTTGCGCCGCCGGCCGCCGCACGCAAGATCGTCGATCTGTGGCGTCCGTACCTGGAAGACAAGATCGGCGCGCGGCTGGATCAGCTCAGTCGCCTGACCGAGGATCAGGCGAAGTTCGGCGACGTGGTGCACGACCTGCTGTCTGAGCTCGATCTCGGCGACGACACCAGCGCCGAGGCCGACAGGGACGAGAACCAGGACGACAACCGCGAAAGCGAGAGCGATCAGGCCGGGGCCGAGGGTTCGCCCGACAGCGATGCCGTGCAGGAGATGAGCGCGGATCAGGCGCAGGAGACCGGCGACGAGATGTCGGACAGCGCGGTCGAAAGCGCTCAGGCTTCCGCGAGCGATACCTTCGATGACGGCGAACTCGGCGACGACGAGACGCCGGGCGAGGCGACGCGGCCGAACGTCAGGGGCGCCAATGAGCCTCGGGGTCCGGAATATCATGCTTTCGCGCCGAAGTTCGACGAGGTGATCGCGGCGGAAGACCTCTGCGATCATGACGAGCTGGAACGACTGCGCAGCTATCTCGACAAGCAGCTCGCGCACCTGCAGGGCATCGTGGCGCGGCTCGCCAACCGCCTGCAGCGCCGTCTGATGGCGCAGCAGAACCGCGCCTGGGAGTTCGATCTGGAGGAAGGTATTCTCGATCCGGCGCGGCTGTCGCGCATCGTGATCGATCCCTATCAGCCGCTGTCCTTCAAGCACGAGAAGGAGGCGACCTTCCGCGACACCGTGGTGACGCTGCTGCTCGACAATTCCGGCTCGATGCGCGGGCGCCCCATTACGGTGGCGGCGACCTGCGCCGACATCCTGGCGCGCACGCTGGAGCGCTGCGGCGTCAAGGTGGAAATTCTCGGCTTCACGACTCGGGCGTGGAAGGGCGGGCAATCGCGGGAAGCGTGGCTTGCCGCCGGCAAGCCGGCCACGCCGGGCCGTCTCAACGATCTGCGTCATATCATCTACAAGGCCGCCGATGCGCCCTGGCGGCGCTCGCGGAAAAACCTCGGACTGATGATGCGCGAGGGCCTGCTGAAGGAGAACATCGACGGCGAGGCGCTGGACTGGGCGCACAAGCGGCTGCTTGCGCGCGGCGAGCAGCGCAAGATCCTGATGATGATCTCGGACGGCGCGCCGGTCGACGATTCCACGCTGTCGGTCAATCCCGGCAACTATCTCGAACGTCACCTGCGCTGGGTGATCGAGGAGATCGAGACCCGTTCGCCGGTCGAACTGATCGCGATCGGCATCGGTCACGACGTGACGCGCTACTATCGCCGCGCGGTGACCATCGTTGATGCGGAAGAACTCGGCGGCGCCATCACCGAACAACTCGCCGAACTGTTCAGCGAGACGCACGATCCGCCAGCGCCAGTGCGGCGGCCGCGCAGGCTGCATTCATGAAAGCCGCGCGCTTCAAAAAGGCAATGGAGCTGCCGCGATGACTGTGTTTTCCCTCCCCCCTTTTGGGGGAGGGTTAGGGAGGGGGGTCCAAAAGGCCGAGTCTTCCGCAACGCTTAACCCCGCCCCTGACCCCTCCCCACGAGGGGGAGGGGAGCCGACTACCCGGCGTACCGTGCTTAAATGGGGAGTGATGGCCGCTTCCCTCGCGGTCGCGCCCACCGCCGCCCGCGCGCAATTCGCACCGCACCCGCCGACGCGGCCGCCACCCGACGAACTGACACAGCCGGCGCCGGTGTCGATCACCGTCAATGCGCGGCCGATCCCCTCCTTCGACCTGCGCGACCGCTCGCGCACGCGCTTCGGTGCGCTCGCCTTTCGCAGCGGCCTGATCCTGACCTCGTCGTTTCCCGGCTTCGGAGGACTGTCGAGCCTGCGCGTTGATCCGAAAGGGCGGCAATTCATTTCAGCAAGCGATAAGGGCACCTGGATCACCGGCCGCATCGTCTATGGGACCGCCGGCGAGATGACCGGGCTGGCCGATGTCGAAGCCGCGCCGATGCTGGGTCAGGACGGCAGGCCGATAACCACTCATGGACGTTTCGATACCGAGTCGATCGCGCTCGACGGATCGTTCGTGTATGTCGGCATCGAGCGCGTCAACCGCATCATGCGGTTCGATTTCGCCAAGGACTTTACGCGCGCCCGCGGCGAGGATGTCGAGACGCCGCCGGCCGTGCGGAGGCTGCCGTTCAACCGGGGGCTGGAGGCGCTGGTGGTCGTTCCACCCGGCAGGCCGCTAGGTGGTACGCTGATCGCGATCTCCGAGCGCGGGCTTGATGCCGGCCGAAATATCATGGCGTTCCTGATCGGCGGCCCGTCGCCGGGCCAGTTCGCGATCCGCCGCACCGACAATTTCGACATCAGCGATGCCTGCCTGCTGCCCACCACGGGCGATCTGTTGATCCTCGAACGCAAATTCTCGCTCACCGGCGGCATCGGCATCCGCATCCGCCGCATTGCGATGACGGCGGTCGCGCCCGGCGCGTTGGTGGACGGCCCCTCGATTTTCGACGCGGACCTCGGGCAGGAGATCGACAATTTCGAAGGGCTGGACGCGTTCGTCAATAACAACGGCGACGTCGTCGTGACACTTGTGTCCGACGACAATTTTTTGCTGATTCAGCGCACGCTGCTGCTGCAGTTCACGCTGGTCGAATAGGCGGGGCGGCGGCCGGCGCTGCAACCACGACTTGGATGTTAGGATCAGGCCACCAGAAGGAGCCGCGGGTTTGTCAGCTTCAACGCCATCGTCCGGTAATTCATCCGGCAAAACAGCTTTCGTGTTCGCGGGCGGGGGGAGTTTCGGCGCCATCCAGGTCGGGATGATGCAAGCACTCGCCGCGCACGGCGTCGCTGCCGACATTGTGGTTGGATCGAGCGTCGGGGCCTTGAACGGCGCTTATTATGCCGGCGTTCCGACCCTCGACGGCGTGAAGCGTCTCGCGGAAATCTGGCGGAGCCTCAGCCGTCGGGACGTATTTCCGGTCTCGGTCATGACCCTGCTCGGATTTCTCTGGCGGCGGGATTTTCTGATCTCGCATGAGGGCGTGCGCAGGCTAATCGACGATCACCTGCCTTACAGGAATCTTCAGGATGCGAAGCTGCCGGTGCATATCGTCACCACCAATATCCTGACCGGCGGCGCCGTCGTGCTGTCCGAAGGCTCGGCCACCGAGGCGATCGTGGCGAGCACGTCGATTCCCGGCGTGTTCGCGCCGGTCCGCTACAGAAAGATGTTTCTTGCGGACGGCGCGATCTCGAGCAACACGCCGATCAGGGTCGCTCTCGAGAAGGGCGCGCGGCGTCTCATCATTCTGCCGACCGGAACGGCGTGCGCCGGCGAGGTGCCGCCGAAGGGCGCTGTCGCCAACGTGCTTCACGCGGTGACGCTGCTGATCGCGCGGCAGATGGTCGATGATCTGGAATATATCGATCCGTCGATCGAGTATCACGTCGTGCCGCCGCTCTGCCCGCTGGTCGGCTCGCCCTATGATTTTTCGCGCACCGAAGAGCACATCGAGCGAGCAACCCGGAAGACCGAGCGCTGGATCGCGGCAGGCGGGCTCGAACAGCGCGGCGTGCCCGGCGAATTGCGGCCTCACGAGCACTGAGCATCACAACCTGCACGATCGAGGGCGTCCGCAGGCGCAAAAGCAAAGGCCGGGTTCGGCTCGCCCGATCCCGGCCCGTATGTTCTCGCGGCGACGATGAACGTGAGCGAATGACGGCTCGCCGTTGTCAGCCCGCTTTGGCGGCCTGCTTTTTCTCGATCTGGCGCTTGATCTCGATCGCTTTCGGCGACAGCTCCGAGTCCCTCGCCTTCAGCAGGAAGGCATCGAAGCCGCCGCGATGGTCGACGCTCTTCAGCGCGTTGGTCGATACCCGCAGCCGCACCGGACGGGCCAGCGCTTCGGACAGGAAGGTGACGTTCACCAGGTTCGGCAGGAAACGCCGCTTGGTCTTGATGTTGGAGTGGCTGACCCTGTGGCCCACCAGGGGAGCCTTGGCCGTCAGTTCGCAGCGCCGGGACATGGCGAAAATCCTCTGTCGTCCCCGGCATCGGCCCTCAGGGCGGGCTCGGGGGTTCGAAATCGCGTCCATTTCAGGAACGGCGGACGTATAGGAGGAGAGCGGCGGGGCGTCAAGACATGGAGGGCCAAAGGCGGGTCGTTTGCGGCGCAAATGAACGCCAAATGCTTCATTCAGGCCTGTTTTCGGCGAGCCACCGTCCGGTCTCTCCATCATATAAAGGGCGCAATCCGTATCGACATCATGGCCCTCGACCGGCGGTTGAGAGCCGGATCTGCAAGCCGCGTGAACCCGAAACGCGACGAGCAGGACCATCCCATAAGTGAGCTTATCCCGAATGTGGTTGCCCCGGTCGATGCCCGCTTTGGTCTGGACTCCGGCCACCGCATTCCTCGCACTCCTTGCCGCGACGTTGGCGATGACCGCTCCGGCGGCCGCGCAGGGCAAGCTGGAGGCTCACTACGACGTCACTTTGGCCGGGATTCTCGTGGGAACCGGCGCCTGGGCGGTCGACATCTCTGACGATCAATATTCGGCCGCCGCTAGCGGCGGCACCACCGGACTCCTCAAGGCATTTGCCCATGGCACCGGCAGCGGCAGCTCACAAGGCCGCATCGTCAACGGCGCGCTGGCTCCTGCGACCTATACCGCGACCATCTCGTCGTCGAAGAAATCCGAGACCATTCGCATGTCGCTGGCCGGCGGCAATGTGAAGGACTTCGTCATCGAGCCGACCCCGCCGGTGGATACCAAGCGTACTCCGGTCACCGACGCGCATAAGCGCGGCGTGTTCGATCCGATGAGCGCGACGCTGCTGCGCGTGCCCGGCACCGCCGATCCGCTCGGTCCGGAAGCCTGCCATGCCGCGACCGGGGTCTTCGACGGTCGCATGCGCTACGACCTGCGCCTCGACTTCAAGCGCATGGAAACGGTGAAGTCGGAAAAGGGCTATCATGGCCCGGCGGTGGTCTGTGCGATCTATTTCGCGCCGATCGCCGGCTACGTCCCCGATCGCCTCGCGATCAAATATCTCGCCGCCCAGCGTAATATGGAGATCTGGCTGGCGCCGATCGCCGGCACGCGCGTGCTGGTGCCCTATCGCCTGACGATTCCGACGCCGCTCGGCACCGGCAAGCTGGAAGCGACCCAGTTCATCACGACTGCGACGCCGAAAGCCGCGGCGAAGGCGCAATAAAGCAGCAACCCAGGCTGATGGTGCGCTGTTCTGAATGGAAACGACCGATTCGCAGAGAGTTCCAAAGCGCCCTCGATCATCTTGCGCACATTCAAATCGCAAACCGATATCCGCATACGCGCAACGGAATCCTGTTGACTCCTGCCACGGAATTCATGCGCCGTACGGATTCATAATTTGGGAGACATAACCGCTCTTGTTGATAGCTATCAAACTTGATCTAGTTGCCGCCGGTCGATCCGAACGCGACATGTTGCGGTGAACGAAGCCGGAGAGGCCGGGAGTCAGCGATTCGGGCGCGATTCGTTCCGGACTCGTTCCAAAGTTTAAGTAGCGGCCGTGCAGGCGTCGCATTGTGAAACACCTTTGATCCCGGCGGTCCGATCCCCGCTTCACCAACGCTGCGAAAACCCTCGGAAAACATGGTCTTTTCATCTTCGACATCTCCGCCCGGCAATGACCGCGCGCCCGGTGCGGGCGTGACGGCGGTGCTCGGTCCGACCAACACCGGCAAGACCCATCTCGCGATCGAGCGGATGCTGGCGCATTCCTCCGGGATCATCGGCCTGCCGCTGCGGTTGCTCGCCCGCGAGGTCTACAACAAGATCGCCGACCGTTCCGGCGCGGATTCCGTCGCACTGATCACCGGCGAGGAGAAGATCAAGCCGCCGAAGCCGCGCTTCTGGGTCTCGACCGTGGAAGCGATGCCGCGCGACCTCGACGTCTCGTTCCTCGCCGTCGATGAAATCCAGATTGCCGCCGATCTGGAGCGTGGCCATGTGTTCACCGACCGCATCCTGCATCGGCGCGGCCGCGACGAAACGCTGCTGCTCGGCGCCGCCACCATGCGTCCGATCATCGAGCGGCTTTTGCCCGGCGCGAGCATCATCACCCGCCCGCGGCTGTCGCAGCTTGAGTTCGCCGGAGACCGCAAGATCACCCGGCAGCCGCGCCGCACCGCGATCGTCGCTTTCTCGGCCGACGAGGTCTACGCCATCGCCGAACTGATCCGCCGCCAGCACGGCGGCGCGGCAGTGGTGCTGGGATCGCTCAGCCCGCGCACCCGCAATGCGCAGGTCGCGATGTTTCAGTCCGGCGACGTGGATTATCTCGTCGCCACCGATGCGGTCGGCATGGGCCTCAATCTCGACGTCGATCACGTCGCCTTCGCTTCCGACCGCAAATATGACGGCTACCAGTTTCGCAGGCTGAATCCGGCGGAATTCGCCCAGATCGCCGGCCGCGCCGGCCGCGCCACCCGCAACGGCACCTTCGGCACCACCGGACGCTGCGCGCCGTTCGAGCCCGAACTCGTCAATGCGCTGCAGAACCACACGTTTGAGGCCGTCAGGACGCTGCAGTGGCGCAATTCCGCTCTCGACTTCTCCTCGCTCAGCGCCTTGCAGGTGTCACTGGCGCTGACGCCTTCGCACGAGGCGTTGACCCGCGCGCCGATCGCCGAGGATCTGCGCGTGCTCGATCACGCCGCGCGCGATGTCGAGGTGCGCGCCATGGCGCAAGGCGCGACGGCGGTGGAGAGACTGTGGGAGGCCTGCCAGATTCCGGACTATCGCAAGATCGCGCCGGCCGCCCATGCCGAACTGGTGACGACGTTGTTCGGCTTCCTGATGCGCAAGGGTCGCGTTCCTGACGACTGGTTCGCCGCTCAGGTCGCGCAGGCCGATCGCACCGACGGCGACATCGACACCCTGTCGGGACGGATTGCGCAAATCCGGACCTGGACCTTCGTCGCCAACCGGCCGGACTGGCTGACCGACCCTGACCACTGGCAGGGAATTTCGCGCGAGGTCGAAAATAAATTGTCTGATGCGCTGCACCAAAGGCTCACTGAGCGTTTCGTTGATCGCCGGACCAGTGTATTGATGCGCCGCCTGCGGGAAAACACGATGTTGGATACGGAAATCGGCAAGACCGGCGAGGTGATCGTAGAGGGCCATGTCATCGGCCGCCTCGACGGCTTTACGTTCGCGCCCGATGCGACTGAGGCGGGCTCGGAAGCCAAGGCGTTACAGGCAATCGCGCAGAAGGCGCTGGCCGGCGAAATCGAAGCGCGCGCGGAAAAGCTGTCCGCCGCGCCGGACGATCAGTTCGTGCTGACCTCGGACGGCACCATCCGCTGGACCGGCGACGCCGTGGCGCGGCTGGTCGCCGCCGACGATGTGTTGCGACCCCGGATCCGGATCATTTCCGACGAGCGTCTGACCGGCGCTCCGCGCGATGCGGTGCAGGTCAGGCTCGATCTGTGGTTGAAGACCCACGTCGAGAAATTGCTGGGACCGCTGTTCGAACTGACCAAGGCGGAGGACGTCACCGGCATCGCGCGCGGCATCGCATTCCAGTTGATCGAGGCGCTCGGCGTGCTGGAGCGATCGAAGATCGCCACTGAGATGAAAGATCTCGATCAGCCCTCGCGCGCATCCTTGCGCAAATACGGCGTGCGCTTCGGCGCCTATCACATCCATTTCCCGGCGCTTTTGAAACCAGCCGCGCGTGCGCTGGCCTCGCTGTTGTGGGCGCAGAAGCAGGACAATGTCGATCTGTCCGCGCTGTCGAGCGCGCAGCATCTGGCTGCCAGCGGCCGCACCTCGTTTCCGGCCGACAAGCTGCTCGGTCAGGATGCCTATCGGGCCCTCGGTTATCGGCAATGTGGCGAGCGGGTGGTCCGCGTCGATATCCTCGAACGGCTGGCCGATCTGATCCGGCCGGCGCTGGCGTGGCGGAAAGGCGCTCTCGGCATGATGCCGGCCGGCGCATTCGATGGCCGCGGTTTCGTCGTGACCCAGGCGATGACGTCGCTCGTCGGAACCGCCGGCGAGGAATTCGCCTCCATCCTGCGCGCGCTTGGCTATCGCATGGAGCGCTGCCCGGCGCCTCCACCCGTTACGTCTCCACCCGTTACAGAGGCCGCTCCGGCAACTGAGGGCGCGGAGGCGGCGTCCGCCGAGGTGTCGGAGTGCGCGCCGGAGGAATCGGCTGCGCCGGACACTATGCTTAAAGGGCAGGAAGATGCGCCGGACAGCACGGGCGCGCCTGATGCCGGATCGGTTGCGGACGCGCCGCCAACGGCTGATGCGGGTTCGTCGGAGGCGATCGCCTCAGCGACCGAAGCCGCGGCTGCGGCCGAGGATATGCAGGCCACGGTGTCGTCCGACGTCGCGGTCTCACCAGTTTCCGATACCCCTGAACCCACACCATTTGACGCCGCCGCGCAGGCCGAATCGGGTGCCGTCGATGCCGGGAGCGCGCCGGAGGGCGAGGCATCCGCCGCGAGTGCCGCGGATGTCGCTGCGAGTGAAGTCGAGCCAGCGACGGTCGAGGTCTGGCGGCCAGGCGGCCGTCCTGCCGACCGGCGTCCGCGCCACGATCGCAACCGTCATCGCCGGCCTCAGGCGGGGCAGGATGGCGTGCAACAATCCGCGGTCGCGGATGGCGAAGCGGGCGAGGGGACGCAGGGACGCGAGCGGCATGGGCGGGGACGCCACAGGCGATCCGCCGATGCGCCAGCCGAAGCCGGGTCCGCCGGGAGCGAGCGTGCGCCCAGCCGCGAGTCGCGCGAGGGCAAGGGACGTCCGCCGCGCGAGCGGTTCCAGGGCAAGGGCCGGGATCGGGACAGGGATCAGGACAAGGGCCGCTTTCAGGGCTCGCGCAAGGGGGGTGGCCGCGAGGGACGCCCCGACGCCGGACCCTCGCACCGCCCCTACGCCAGCAGCGCGCCGCGCGAGCGTGAGCGCGCGCTGGACCCGAACTCGCCGTTTGCGAAGCTGGCCGCGCTCAAGGAGCAGCTTTCCGGCCGCAAGGATTGAGCGAAGGATTGAGCGGGCGACCAATCTGGTCGGCTGTGGAACGGTTCGCGATTTTGGCGTGGCCTCTTCAGGGCCTTTCGCTTCTGATAGGATCAGAAGCGGGCTCAAGAATTTGATCTACGCGTTTTCTTCACGCGAACCGGCATCCATCCTCGGGTCAAGTCCGAGGACATGCCTGGTTCGAAAACGCTGTGAGTGTGGAGCTATTTGGCAGTCCTGGAGCGCCAGCGTCTCGACAAGTGGTTGTGGCATGCGCGGGTGGTCAGAGCCCGGACCCACGCGGCGGCCCTGATCGAGTCCGGCCATGTCCGTGTCAACGGCGCGCGCGAGAAATCTCCGGGACATCCCCTCAAGGTCGATGACGTGCTCACGGTCAGACTGGACCGCGGTGTCCGCATTCTCCGGGTCACGGGATTTGCCGAACGGCGCGGGAACGCTACTGCCGCAAGAGCGCTTTATGATGACGTGTCAGACGCTTCCGACGGAAGTCAATCGCACATATAGGGCCACTCCACGGCTTGCAGCAACGCTGTTCCTGCGGTACCCCAGCCGGCAAATCTGACCTTCCCGGAGCCCTGGATGACTTACGTCGTCAACGATGCCTGCATTAAGTGCAAATACACCGATTGCGTTGAGGTTTGCCCTGTCGACTGCTTCTATGAAGGCGAGAATATGCTCGTCATTCATCCCGACGAGTGCATCGATTGCGGTGTCTGTGAACCGGAATGTCCGGCCGAAGCCATCAAGCCCGACTCCGAGCCGGGGCTGGAGAAGTGGCTCGAGGTGAACGCGGAATATGCCAAAAGCTGGCCCAACATCACGCAGAAGAAAGATGCGCCGCCGGACGCCAAGGAATTCGAAGGCCAGGAAGGTAAATTCGAGAAGTATTTTTCGTCCAACCCCGGATCGGGAGACTGAATTTTATCCCGGGTCGGCATCGCAGCGGGAGGGCCGGGCCAGCAGCGGCAATCCCGGCCTTAACCTTGTTTTTGACCGGTCCTGCCAAAAGCGGTCCCGAATAAGGTTCCTCGGGTATAAATCATTGATTTTTGCGGAAAATGTGCTATATTGATCGTGTTTTCGGAGCTGGATTACGTTTTTACCTGCTTGTAGCCCTGATGGGCTCCCGTGAAAACATCGAACAGGGCGTGGCATGTCCACGCGCAGGTTGTGTCACAGAAAACGCGTAAAAAAAATACTTCTAGGGCATCTGCGGCTCGCCGCGGTGCAGCACGGGTTCGTGCCCGGACCGCTGGCACGAACGCCCGAACGGCTGCCAAGGGCACGGCCGGAAAATCCTCGAGAAATAAAAGAGGCGAAATGCCAAGCAAGACTGCCAAAGTGGCCGCCAAGACCGCTGCTTCGAAAACCGCCGGGGTGAAGACGGCTGCCTTGAAGGCTGCCGCATCGAAGGCCGCATCAGTTTCCAAGGTTTCTTCCAGGACCGCGAAGCCGGTTGCAAAGTCCGCGGCGAAAACCGCGATGGCCGGCAAGCCGGTCGCGAAATCTCCCGCCAAGGCCGCCGCGCTCCGGGTCGAAGAGCCGAAGAAGGTTTTGACCCAGCGCCAGGGGTTCAAGACCAACGAGTTCGTGGTCTATCCGGCGCACGGCGTCGGCCAGATTCTGGCGATCGAAGAGCAGGAGATTGCGGGCGCGAAGCTCGAACTGTTCGTCATCAACTTCATGAAGGACAAGATGACGCTGCGGGTTCCGACCGCGAAGATCGCGAATGTCGGCATGCGCAAGCTGTCGGAGCCGGGTCTGGTCAAGCGGGCGCTTGAAACGCTGAAGGGGCGCGCGCGCATCAAGCGCACCATGTGGTCGCGCCGCGCGCAGGAATATGAAGCCAAGATCAATTCGGGAGACATCGTTGCGATCGCCGAGGTGGTCCGCGACCTCTATCGTTCGGAATCGCAACCCGAGCAATCCTACAGCGAACGTCAGCTCTATGAGGCCGCGCTCGATCGTCTGTCGCGCGAGATCGCTGTCGTCCAGCACGTGACGGAAACCGAGGCGGTCAAGGAAATCGAAGGACAGCTCGCCAAGAGCCCGCGCCGCGGCGCCAAGGCGGAGGCTGACGCCGAGGCCGATGGCGATATTGACGCCGACGCCGATGGTGACGACGCGGCGGTCGCCGACGAAGCTGCGTAACCGGCCTTTCGACTGCAATGGACAAGAAAACCCGGCCGAGTGGCCGGGTTTTTCATTTGGAACGTTCTTCTGGAACGTTCTTCGTCGAAGCGATGCGAATTCCTTCCCTCTTGCCTTCGGATGGAGAGGGTCTGGAGGAATAGGGCCTTTTCGCCTCTGACGGTGCTTCTTGATGCGACCCGGTATCCGTGCCGTATCAAAACGCTACAGGCCGACAATGAGTCCTACCCGCGCGACTTCGGCCCACCGCAAGCGGGAGTGGCGAAGCGGCGTTCGTTGCGGTTCGTTCGGACCGTCCTTGATGCGTGACTGGCAGATCAATCCACCACGATCTTGACCCGGCTGCGCACCTTGACCTGCGCATGCGGATCGAGACCGTTGAGCACGCGGAAACGCTCCGCGGGATGATCGACACCCGCCATGCGATGCGACAGCGATTCCACGGTATCGCCGGGTTGTACGGTGATGACCTTGATCCGCAGCGGGCGCGCGGCCTGAATCTCGTCCAGCGTCAGGCGGCGGAAGGATGCGACAGTCTCGCGGGCGTTGCGTTCGCTCTCCGTGGTCTTGTGGCGGGTCGCGAAGATAAAACGATAGACGTCGCTGCCGAAGCGCAAGGCATAGACCCGGAACTGCCATTGCTCGCCGCTGGCGACCGCCGAGGCGGCCGGAAAACCGTTGATGGTCAACTCCTCGGTCGAGCCTTTGTCGACGTTCTCCATCCAGCCGGAGTTGAGATACTCGGTGAGCTTTTGCTCGGCGGGCACGCGAACGACGTCGAAGCGCATCGCCTGACTGCCGCCCTCGCGGACGCCGATCACCGCCTGGGCCGTATTGTCGAGCGAAAAACCTTCCGGCGCCTGGAAGGTAAAGCCGAGCTTGGGGTGCAGGAAGCGCCGGCCGCGAACGAATCCCTCGCTCGGATCCTCGCCGTAGACGATGTTGTCGATCGCGTCGAGATAGGTCTCGCCGTCGCGCTCGCCTTGTGCGGGCGCACTGTATTGCCGCGCATTGGCCTTTGCGTTCTCGACGCGCTCCGGCGTGGCGGGGTGCGACGACAGGAAGTCCTGCGAGCGCGGGTCCAGCGACGGCTTGCCGGCCTTGAGCGCCGCATTGCGCTCCATCGCCGCCAGGAAGCGCGCCGCGCCATAGGGATCGAAATGTGCCCGCGCGGAAATCCCGACGCCAATGCCGTCGGCCTCGAATTCCTGGGCGCGCGAAAAGCTCGCCAGCGTCAGCTTGGATTTGGCGAGCGCCAACGCCGTCAGATCGGGGTCGGTGCCCATCTCGGTGACGACGTGGCTGACCAGGGCGGCCTGCCGCGCCTGGTCCTCGCGGATCGCCGCATGTTTGGCGAGAACGTGCGCCATTTCATGCGACAGCACCGAGGACAGTTCCGAGGTGTCGTTGGCGAGCGCGACCAGGCCGCGCGTGACGTAAAGCTGGCCGGTCGGCAGCGCGAAGGCGTTCACCGCGCCCGAATTGAGGATCGTGACCTTGTAGGTGAGATCGGGCCGCTCGGAGGCTGCGACGAGCCGCTCGACCGTCTTGTTGATCAGCGCTTCGAGTCGAGGATCGTCATAGGCACCGCCGTAAGAGGCGAGGATGCGCTCATGCTCGTGTTCGGCTGCCGGGGTTTGAACCGCCGCCCGCGCCGGTTTTGCAGGCTTGACGGAATGAGGGGCGGCGGTCTGGAACCGGTTCACGTCCCCACAGCCGGCCAGGACGAGCATCGCGCCCACCAGCACGACAGGCGCAACCAAAAGGCGGCGGCCTATTCCAGTCCCGCGCTGTTCCGCGCTCCCCGCCATCGTCGCAACATCTCCGCCCGATCGGTGACTCTATTCCAACACTCGCAACCTTCCCAGCAGGCTTGTTTGCGAATGCCGGAATTCGGAACCGCCAGTATCTTACCATTTCCGCGCGGCCAAGGCTCAGAAGTCCGCTCGAGGCGAGTTTCCGACCGCCAGATCGATTCCAATATTCCAGCGCGGGATGCAGGCGGGGAAGGTCGCACCACATTTCCCTTATCCATCCCGCTCTAGTCGCCGATCACTTCGATCTGCCCGACCCGGAGCACATTGATCCGCGGTCCGCCGCGCCGTTCGACCCAGCCGCGGACACGAACGCGGCGATTTGCCAGAGAGGACGGAGTGATGCCCGCCGCCTCCAAATATGGTACCACGCGCCTTGAAATAGTCGCAGCAAAGTCTCGTGTCCAGCGTCGGCCGAAGTTGACATAGACTGTTCCGCCGGCCTGTCTGACAGACACGACTCTCCCCTCGACGACGGCGAATCGACCAGCGCGGGTCAAAATATCGGCGGGGTCTTCAACGGTCTTGACCACAAAGGAATTCGCCCAGGTTCCACGCCGGGCCTGCCGCGCCGCAGCCTCGGCGGCCGCAAGTTCCGCTGCGCAGGATTTGTCGGCGACGTCGGCGGATGCGATCGCTTCGCCCTGCGCCAGCAGATCGAGCTGCACCGAACCGGCGGACGGTTCGAGATAATATAAAAAAACGGATTGCCGGCCGTAGCGATCCGGATCGTCACGTTCGCCGCGCAGGATCACATGCCGGCCTATCAGCGCCGTGAGCGCGGCCTTGCGATCCTCCGACTCTCCCGCAACGACTTCAACGCCGGCGAGGCGGACCTCGCGGCCGTCTTCGAGACGGAGTGTCCGAGCATCGATCACGGCGCTCACGACGCCTTCACCCTGGATGTCGAACTGGCATCCGGCCGCCAGCGATGTTGAGGGTGCGCCGAACCACATTCCGCAGAGCATTGCTCCGAGCAGACTATTGCGCGTGCAAAACAACCGCGCCGTCATCGTCAAGCTTTATCGGCAGCTTCGTGCAAGGCGACGCCATGCGGATGGCTTTCGGCCCTCGGACATCGCCCGAGGGCCGTTCGCCTCACTTCGACCCGGGGTCGGCGATGACGCGGGCCGCGACCAGCCTGTTCCAGATGAACAGCACGATGATCGCGCCGATGGTCGCCGTAATGAACCCGGCGCCCTGATTGGGGCCGTAATGGCCGATCGACTGTCCGATGAAGGTCGCGAGAAATGCGCCTGCAATCCCGAGCACCGTTGTGAGGATGAATCCGCTCGGCTTGTTCGGACCGGGAGACAGAAACCGTGCAATGATCCCTGCGACGAAACCGACGAGAATAATCCAGAGAATGCCGCTCATGATGAAAGTCCTTCCTCAGAATAACCGTGACGTTGAAGCGTTGCGCAAGTCGGCCGTCAGCCGGCCGATTCCGCAACGGTCGGCAATTCCATCAAAGCATCCGTGACAGTTCGTTCTCGGTCGGCAGGCGCCCTTCCGGTGTCAGATGGTTGACGACCTGAGGCAGGTGTTGACTGAGTCCGGTGAGCAGTTCCTCGCGCGATAGGCCGGTCTGCGCCGTCAGGGCGTTGATCTGGTCGGCGCCCAACGCGTCGGCAAGGTCGCGTGGCGCGATCTGCTTGTTGGGCCCCGGACTGACCCACGAATTTGCGGTATCGCCATGGCCTTTCTGCTGAAGCTGGTTCAGCAGATCGCCGAGACCGCCGCTCAGAATGCTTCCGGCCGCCCCGCCCGCCAGCAGGCCGCCAAGCCCGCCCTTGAGCAGATCGCCGAGTCCGCCCCCGCTGCCGGGCAGGCCGGCATTGACCGTGCTTCTCGGCGCAGGAGCCGGCGGCGCGGACGGGCTGGCTTCAGAATGGCTTCCGGTGAAATGTTTCAGTGCCTTGTAGCCCAGCAAGGCGAGGATCGCCAATGTCATCGGCGACATGCCGCCGCCGCTTTCGCTTGGCGCGCTGGGCTCGCTTGGACCGCGCGGGCCGTTCTGCATTCCGTTGAGGACGTCGAGCAAACCCATGATCGTCTCCTGTTACGCTCCAGCCCCGTGGCCGAAGATAATGTCGCCACATGACGGTCACAAGGCACATCCGGCGAGCGTGCCGCGCCGCCGCTTCCTCTTGCTATCGGAACAAAAATGACTGCGGCATGAATGGAGGCCTAAGCAAGGGGCGGCGCGCGTGCTTGGGGCTTGCCCGATGCGCCTGAGTACCGGATAAGTACCGGAGTTGCGTGGCGTTCAGTCCCGGTAGCTCAGCTGGATAGAGCACAGGTTTCCTAAACCTGGGGTCAGGGGTTCGACTCCCTTCCGGGACGCCATCCACGAAATTTGCCGTTGTATTTGGGGCAGAATTTCTATCCCACTTCTGTTTCCGGTGAGACAGTTTATCGCCTGATAATCGGACGGATAATCTCCCATATTTTGGCGGTTGAGATGCGCTCTCGCTTTGTGGTTGCTTCCCTGATCATCGCCGTTCGCAAACTCTCACGTTCGCAGCATAGTTCTTTCGTGCACCGTCCGTCAGCGCACGACTCGCCCGTTTCAGGGCAATCAAAATTCCGTACCATTGGAGCGTTCCTCTTTGCGAAGGTCTACTCGGAGGGCTTGGTGACTTGCGCAAGCCGCCATTCCGC
The DNA here is from genome assembly GCF_051535235.1 of Nitrobacter sp. Taxonomy (GTDB): domain Bacteria; phylum Pseudomonadota; class Alphaproteobacteria; order Rhizobiales; family Xanthobacteraceae; genus Nitrobacter. Next base: position 26,438 of record NZ_JBPPLZ010000014.1, on the reverse strand, counting down.
GCACTTTTGCGCGTGAGGGCCAAACTCGCCAGGAAACTTGGTAACTGCGGCCTCGATCGTCCACTCTAGCAGGTTCAATTGTTGCAGCCGTTTGAACCCGCTTTGAATGTCGCCACTTAGGACCAATCGTTCGATTGCCTCGATAGTCCCGCGCTGGCGACGCATTCTGGTGAATATCACTGGATTGTAGCCCCGCGCCTTCGAAAGCTCGATGCTCTTATCAATGAAGGCCTCAAGGGTTGGACTGCCAATGCGCTCTGTTCCCATTCACTCGTCCCCGCAATTTCCATATCGCGGCGTCGGTCGTTTTCTTCCGACTCGCTGCTTTTGTATAGCGCCCACTTCCTTCATGGTTTGGTGACCTGTCACCGCCATGATCTCGTGCGGCGTAACACCGGCTTTGCCCATGTCACAATGCGAATCTTGCCGTCCGCCCCTTGGTAACTTTGTTCGCGAACCACGAGTTCAAGAACTCAAATGGCATCGTCCGTACCGGTCATTGACTGGCCCATGCGGCTGCTCATGCACAACCATCGCTTGACCGCCAAAAATCACCAGCGCGTAGCTACGGTTGATTCTTCGACATCGAAGCCCCAAGAGCGCGGGGACGCGGTCGGCGTATCCACGGCCGCCCCACCATCGCCTTGCACCCCTCCGGGGCGGCGCTGGCAGGCGTCGCATAGTGGCGAAGCCCGACAGATCAGTTTCGTCGTCGCTCTCGAAAAAGCGCGCGATGCGCTCGCACGGCGATATGTCGCCGGAAACGGGCATCGTCGCGGCCTCGGGAAGGCCACCGTTTACGGGATCCGTCATGTCGGATTCTACCCTTCACGGCGGCTCATTCGAGCGCCGCTAGTGAGACGGTGGCGTTAGAAACTCTAACGATTACGTGGAACTGTTTTCAGTCCAACCGCCGCCTAAGTGGTTGATGTCCATGGGGACAGGGACGCCATTTCTTTCAGGCGGCCAATTGCCAGGTCGATCAGGGATGCGAGACATGACGCGATAGCTGCCTTGCAGCGATCACGGCCGGCAGGTCTCGACCGAAAACGTTATTCAGTTTGCTCGCGTGATTATCGTGGGGCGATGACGCGGAATACGGCTCCCGCGCCGGCCCGTTCATAACAGCAATTCTATTTTCGTTGGATCAATCACGTCTGCTGGTCTGGTAGGTGCCATAAGCCATGCTGAAGATCAGCACCAGAAAAACCGCAAGGAAGCCTCCGATAACGAGCCAGAAATCATGTGGCATGATTTAGGGTCTCCTGAGATTAAGGATCGCCCCCGGCTCGATAGGTACGCCGCTATCGCGGTTCATGCCAGTCACAGCTTCGGGACTGATAATGCCGCGCCTTTCGATTGCTGCGTGACTGCCGCCAGTCGAGCATGCAAACGACGTGGCGTTGCGCTCGCACAGCGCAGCCGCCGATGCCTAATGCGCCGCGCCCGTCTTGTGATGCCCTTTCGCAGCAATACGGAAGAAAGTCGCAGAAATCAGCCACAGCGCTGTGAATAAACCGCTGAACAACAAAGCCCTGAACGAGCCATCCGGCGTGCTCGCGCTCGACGGAGCGGTCGCAATGGCTACACCCAATAATGCCTGCATGATCGCGACGCCGAGCATGGTCCGGGCCATGCCTGCGGGCCGAAACCAAGCGGAGAACCCACCTACCAACGCCGCCATGATCAGCAGGAAAAAGCCGATGCCATTGCCATCGTCGCGTACAATCGTGGTCCACACCGTCAGGAACGACGTCACGAGTGCGACAGCAGCTCCCGCGCGGTAGGCCCGGCTTCCGCTTGCGCCGGTCCCCTCGCTCGGTCCAGTCATCAGCTTGCCTCTATGAGAAATACAGTCGTGTCTTCGCACGAGCCAGGCTGATCGGCCGCCCCGTCAGAGCCGTCAGCGAAGCGAGCTGACGTGGGACAAAGAAAATGGCGGAGAGGGAGGGATTCGAACCCCCGATAGGCTTGCACCTATGCCGCATTTCGAGTGCGGTGCATTCGACCACTCTGCCACCTCTCCTAAGGTGCCATGCTGGCGGTGGACCGCCTTTAGCGCGTTTTCAGGCGAAGTGGAAACCGGTTCGCAAGAAAAGGGCGCGTCTTGATACATCGCCGCCCGTTCAAATGCAAAACCCAAACATGATCGGAATGGTCGGGGCGGTTGCCCGTGGAGGGGCCCGCCCGGCGTACTGGAAAAGTGGGACCGCCGGACGCGATAATAACCGGCGGTCCCGTGCCGCGTCATTAAAACCGTGGCCGGAAGTGCGGCTTCGCGGACCACCTGCGCGGCCATGCGACCGTAGCGGTCTTTGCTAAACCGGCAACGCGATCCTGATTTTAACCTCACCAATCAAGGTTACTTTGTCGGGAGAACGCGATCGGCACGGCGGCATATCGGAGCGCCGCGGCATGTTCAGGCAGCGAAAGGGCCACGCGCGGGCAATTTGTCACTCCTTCGCTTTCTTGTCCTTCTTGTCCTTGCCGTCGTCGGACTTCTTTTCTTTCTTGTTGTCCTTCTTGCGATTGGTGAAACGCGCGTTGCCAAGGCCGGTGCCGATGGTCAGAACGCCCCAGCGGGTGACGTCCTGCATGTAGGGCATTTCGCTCAGGCCTTGCGCCAGACCGTCATTGTGCATCAGCACGGTGGTGTCGTGGCCGCCGATCTCGGGAATGGCCTCGATCAGTGATCCCGGCAGGTTGAATCGGCTGCTCTCCCAGTTGCCGGGAAGATTCTGCGCTCCCTTCTCGATCGAGCCGTCCTCGTCGATCACGCCCGGGCATGAAATGCCGATGAACGGCGCGAGCTTCAGTCCCTCCTTGCCCGCCTGCGAAATGAGGTCCTTCAGCATTTTCACGAGCTTCTTCACCGCACCCTCGCGGGTAGGCTCGTCGTCGGCGTGGCGCCACAATTCGGATTTCCACACCCCGGCCTTTGAGAGGTCCGCGGCCTTTTTCCAGCGGGTCTCGACCACGCCGCAGCGGATGTTGGTGCCGCCGATGTCGACCGCCAGGATGCTGTCGAACGCCTCGAAGATCCACGACGGCGCCAGATGCAGGCAACCGATCAGCCCGGCCTCGTCGGGATCGAAGCGGATCGGGATCAGGCGGATCTTGTGGCCCTCGCTTTTCAGCAACAGGTCGGCGCGGGCGATCGCGATCTCGCCGACCCGGCTCTTGCGAAACCCGCCGCCGACCACGATGCATTCGGTATCGGCCCATGCCTTGGTCTTGAGGAAGCGTCCCGTCACATAGGCGAGTTCCTGCGCGAACTCCTCGATGGCGCCGTGCACCAGTGCGGCCGCCTCGATGTCGTCGCCGACCAGCGCCTCGTCCAGCGAGCCCTTGCCGATCTCCTCGGAGGGAGTCTTGCCGAGCGGGTCGTCACCGTTTTTCTTCAGCGGCTTGCGCAGGCCGTCGAGAATCTTGCGGAAGGCGCCCTTGCAGGCGCGATCGCCGAGGAAGCCCTCGTCGTCCTTCAATTCGATGTTGTAGCTGTCGACATCCACCGATGGCAGCCGCAGAACGCCGTGCTTGCCGATACCCGCCGTCGTCAAAGTGTCTTCAGCCATCGTTGCCCCGCTCGCTGGTCGATTTGGCGGGGACCAACGGTCAGGGAACCTTTTTGTTTCATGGCCATCGATTTGGAAACGGGGGAAGGCGAGCCGAATCGCTGATAATTGGCCGTTTTCGCACCGCTTGCCTTGACTCCCCGCCCTCGCCGGCTATAAGTCGCGCAGCCGGCGCAGGGTTACCCCCAGCGCCGCTTGTTTTTGTGTGACCGCAAGGGCATTTCCCCGGTTACGTGAAAAACCTATCGGGCATTTCTGGGCAAAGCGGCATCCGGTTTGTCGTTCGAAAATGCTCTTGACCTAACGACTGACAAAAAGCCGGCCCGGACTTGTCCGAGGCCGGGATCGAACACGAAGGAATAGAACGATGTTCGCAGTCATCAAAACCGGCGGCCGCCAATATCGCGTCGTTCCGGATGATGTGCTCGAGATTGGCAAGATCGCCGGCGAGGTCGGAACGATCGTGCAGCTTGGCGAGGTTCTGGTGCTGGGCGGCGACACGCCGGTGCTCGGCGCGCCCACGGTGACGGGAGCCTCGGTTGCCGCGGAAGTGCTGCAGCACAAGCGCGGTCCGAAGGTGATCGCGTTCAAGAAGCGCCGCCGCAAGCATTCGAAACGCAAGCGCGGTTACCGCGACGAGATCACGGTGCTGCGGATCACCGAGATCCTGGCTGACGGCAAGGCCCCGACAGTCGGGCCGCGCCCTAGGAAGGAAAAGGTCGTCGAGCCGGCCGCAGGCGAGGGCGACGACGAGGCGCCCAAGGCCGCGAAGAAGAAGGCCGATTCGAAGACGTCGGCCAAGACGACCGCGAAGAAGGCTCCGGCAAAGAAGGCGGCCGCCAAGAAGCCGGCGGCCAAGAAAACCGCAGCCAAGAAGGCGAAAAGCGACGAATAAGAGCGATTAAAAATATCCGTGAGAAAAAGTGAATGATTCTGTCACGGAAATGATCTAGAGATACGGACGAGACTGGAGACGAGCGATGGCTCACAAAAAGGCAGGCGGTTCTTCGCGGAATGGACGCGATTCGCACGGCAAGCGCCTTGGGATCAAGGCGTTCGGCGGCGAGCACGTGATTCCCGGTAACATTATCGCCCGCCAGCGCGGCACCACCTGGCATCCCGGCCTTAATGTTGGCATGGGCACCGACCACACCCTTTTCGCCAAGGTAGAAGGCCGCGTTGCATTTCGTGCGAAAGCCGGCGGCCGCACGTTCGTATCGGTAGTCCCGATGACGGAAGCCGCGGCCGAGTAGACGGTGGATGACATTGCGTCCGCCGGTCCCTGTTGAACCGGCGGAGCATGAACGGCTCCAAGGGGGAGGCGGGAAACCGGCCTCCCTTTTTAGTTTGCGTTTGCATATGGACCTGCGTTCGCATCACGGAGCCGACCATGCTGCAGGACATTCCGACCTTGACCCTCGCGCTGCGCCAGACGCGGCCGTTCTTTCTCGAGACCGAGCGGCTGAGCCTGCGCAAACCGACGCTGGCCGACGCCAGGGTCATCGCCGCTCTCGCCAACGATCGCCGGATCGCGGAAATGGCGCGCCGCCTGCCGCACCCCTACACGCAGGAGGAGGCGGTTCGCTTCGTCGAAGCCGTCGCGGGCGACAGCAGCGAGACCGTGTTTCTGATCGAGCACAATCACGTTCCGGTCGGGATGGCCGGCGTCGACTGGAGCGAGCCGGACGCGCCCGAGCTTGGCTACTGGGTTGGCGTCGACTACTGGGGCCGGGGTTTCGCCACCGAGGCGGCGCGCGCGGTGATCGACTACACCTTCGAGGCGTTTGCGGTCGACCAGTTGCGCTCCGGCGCGCGCGTGGTCAATCCGGCGTCGCGTAACGTGCTGGAGAAGTGCGGATTCCAGTGGACCGGTGTCGAACTGCATCGCTCCAGGGCGCTGGGATCGTCGACGCCGGTCGATCGCTTCCGCCTGTCGCGAGGCGTTTGGTCGTCGCTGAAGAACTGGAGCAGCGCCGCGCGCCGCGAGCGGTAACTGCGCGGCGCCAGGGAACTTCACCTTTCCCGCCGCCGGAGAGAGGTTGGCCGCTAAAAAAGCAGCGGAAACAGCCGGGTGAGGGGTACGGCATCAAGGTCAACCCCTCACCCTAACCCTCTCCCTATGAGAGGAGGGGCGCGCAACCTGTCCGGAACGAGGACATCCGAAGTTCCGCTGGCGCGCCGGTTGCAATCATCCGGAAGTTGACGGCTGTCCCCGTCGGGTCGGATGATATAACGTTGCGGTTGTTTCGCTGCGTCGAAGTCAAATGACCCTGGTCCTGATCCTCGCGTTCGCAATTGCCGTCGTCTCGTTGGCGGAGCGTAGCGTTGCGCATCTCGGGCTGGCCGTCGCAGGACTGTGTTTTAGCGCCGCGCTCCTGCTGTTCGCCGTTGACGATATTGGACGAGCCATCCTGCTGGCGTCGATGCTGGCCGCCGCTGTATCGGGCGCATCGGTCGTCAAATACAAGCACAGCGGGCTGAAACTGATCGTGACGGATTTGCCGCTGGCGTTCGCGGGCACCGTGCCGTTCTTTGTGGTGCAGTATCCGCTGGCGGTGGCGGAGGTTGTCGCCGGGGGCGTCGCGCTGGCCGGCGCGGGTATCGCTACGCTGCTCTATGTGCCGGGCTCGCCGGTTTCGTTTGAATGGCGGATCGCTATCTTCATCGCGGCGCTGGCCGGTCTGGTCGCGGCCTACCGGGCGGGCGGTGGCGCGGTTGTTTTCCAGCCCATCGCAGCCCAGCGCCGCTGTTTCCTTTCGGCGCTCATTGCCTCCGTGCTCGATCCGAGGTCCTGGCGGCAGTCCGGCGGTTTGGCGCTCTGCGATATCGCCAGCGAGCGGTTACCGCTGATGCCGCCGGTTCCCGCGCGCGCCCTGATCTATCCCGACATCATCGTCATCCAGCATGAATCGATTTTCGATCCGCGGACTTACGGGCTGCCGGTGGAGCCTGGTGTCGCGGCCTTTCTGTCCCCGGCGCATGGCTGCTATGGAAGTCTCAACGTCGATATATTCGGCGGCGGATCGTGGCAGTCCGAATTCAGCCTGCTGACGGGCCTGTCCAGCGCGAGCTTCGGCTCCAACGCGTATTATCTGTTCAAGCGCGGCGTCGGCCGATTCCACCACAGCCTGCCACTTTGGCTCGCATCGCTGGGTTACAGGACGGCGCTGGCGTCAAGCTGCCGCCGCGATTTTCTCAATTACGATGCGTTCTATCGGGCCATCGGAATCAACGATCGCACGTTCACCGATGATTTCCCCGCGCCGTTCGAAGCCAGTCAATTCGAGGCGACGCATTCAGACGAGATGTTTCTGGAGGCCACTATCGCAGCGCATATGAAGCGAATTGCGGATGATGGTGCGCCACGGTTTCTCTTCGCGCTGACCAACTTCAATCATGGCCCGCACAGCCGGCGGCTGGTCGCACCCGGACATTTTGAGAGCGAGCGGGCGTTTGCATATGCCAGCACCCCCGATCCGAATTACGCGGAATACTACGCGCGGCTTGCGGAGACCGCCGCGACCTGGAGCAGGCTTGAGGCCATCCTCGCTGCGCGTTTTTCCGATCGGCCGATGTTGGTCGTTCACTATGGCGATCATCAGCCCGTCATGACGCGAAGGATCGAGGCGAAATGCAGACTGGCCCCTGACCCGCGCCGTCAGTTCCGCACCTTCTATGCCGTCGAAGCACTGAACGGCGCCGCCGACGGACTTGTCGCCGGGCGGGGCCGCGCGCTCGATATCGCTTTTCTCGGAACCGTTGCCTTGCTGCAGGCGGGTCTGCCGCTGGATGAGGTTTTCGCCACGCGCGCGAGCCTGCTCGATCAATGCGGCGAGACCTACTTCGCGTGCTTGTCGGAACGCAAGCGCCGTTTCCACCGCACGCTGGTCGAACGCGGTGCGATTGATGTGGCAGGCGCGCGGACTATCGGCATTAGGCCGCAAGTCAGTCTCTCGAAGTCCTGAAAACGGCCGCGTTTCGCTGGATCGCCAGTGAAACGGGATACGAATGTCGAAATCGCACCCCTGGAGCTTGACGGTTGCCTCGCGACCGCGCGTACCCTACCTATCCACCATGAAATTTCTCGATGAAGCCAAGGTCTATATCCGATCCGGCGACGGCGGTAACGGCTGCGTGGCGTTCCGCCGCGAGAAGTTCATCGAGTTCGGTGGTCCCTCCGGCGGCAATGGCGGGCGCGGCGGCGACGTCATCGTCGAAGTCGCCGACGGTCTCAACACGCTGATCGACTATCGCTATCAGCAGCACTTCAAGGCGCCGAAAGGCGCCAACGGCATGGGCTCGGACCGCCACGGCGCCAACGGCAAGGACATCGTGCTCAAGGTGCCGCTCGGCACCCAGATCATCGACGAGGACCGCGAAACCCTGATCCACGACTTCACCAGGGTCGGCGAACGTTTCGTGCTGGCCGAAGGCGGCAATGGCGGGTTCGGCAACGCGCACTTCAAGTCGTCCACCAATCGCGCGCCGCGTAATGCCAATCCCGGCCAGCCCGGCGAGGAGCGCTGGATCTGGTTGCGGCTGAAGCTGATCGCCGATGCCGGTCTGGTCGGCCTGCCCAATGCCGGCAAGTCGACGTTCCTGTCCAACGTCAGCGCGGCGAAGCCGAAGATCGCGGACTATCCGTTCACCACGCTGCACCCGCAACTCGGCGTCGTGAATGTCGACGACCGTGAATTCGTGCTGGCCGACATTCCGGGGCTGATCGAGGGCGCGCACGAAGGCGCCGGTCTCGGCGACCGGTTTCTGGGTCATGTCGAACGCTGCCGCGTGCTGCTGCATCTGGTCGATGCCACCTGCGAGCATGCAGGCCGCGCCTACAAGACCGTGCGCGGCGAACTGGAAGCCTACGCCGGAACGCTCGCGGAGAAGGCCGAGATCGTCGCGCTCAACAAGATCGATGCGGTTTCGGCCGAGGACCTGAAGAAGCAGCGTGATCGTCTCAAGCGCGCCGCGAAGAAAACGCCGCTGCTGCTGTCGGGCATCACCGGCGAGGGCGTGGGCGAGGCGTTGCGGGCGCTTGTCGCCGTGATCGGCGAGGCGCCGGTGTCCGACAAGGCGAAGGGCGCCGAGGGTTCGGCTGCGTCGGCTGGCGCAACGCCGGTGGCGCAGGCCAAGCCGTGGTCGCCATAGAGCCTTTCCGCTTCTGATGGAATCAGAGGCGGGGCTCCATGATCTTGATTCGACGCGTTTTCTTCACGCGAACCGGTTCCCATCCTCGGGTCAAGCCATGCCGCGGCCCGGTGTTGTCTGCCATTCCAGCAAAGTCACGAACTGGCGGGTTCTAAGGAAACTATCCGGACCGGCATTCCGCTTTCCAAGGCGTCGCTTTCATGTGATGAAAGCGGCGCCTTCGCCCGATTGATCGCCGACCGCCATGTCCAGCCTGCATCTCAAGAGATTTCGTCGCATCGTCGTCAAGGTCGGCTCGTCGCTTTTGATCGATTCGGAGGCCGGCGAGGTCCGCGCGGCGTGGCTGACGGCGCTGGCCGCTGATATCGCCGGTCTTCATGGCGAGGGCCGCGACGTGCTGATCGTCTCGTCAGGCTCGATCGCGCTGGGCCGCAGCCGGCTCAAGCTGCCGCGCGGCGCGTTGAAGCTGGAGGAGAGTCAGGCCGCCGCCGCGGTCGGGCAGATCGCGCTGGCGCGGATATGGTCGAAGGTGCTGGGCGATCACGGCATCGGCGCCGGTCAGGTTCTGGTGACCCTGCAGGACACGGAAGAGCGCCGCCGCTATCTCAATGCGCGCTCCACCATCGCGAAACTGCTCGAATGGCGCGCCGTGCCTGTCATCAACGAGAACGACACGGTCGCCACCAACGAAATCCGCTACGGTGACAACGACCGTCTCGCCGCGCGTGTCGCCACCATGGCGAGCGCCGACCTGCTGATCCTGCTGTCGGACATCGACGGGCTTTACGATGCGCCGCCCCATCTCGACCCGGATGCGAAACTGATTCCGGTCGTCAAGCGCGTCACCGCCGACATCGAGGCGATGGCGGGCAGTGCGGCTTCCGAATTGTCGCGCGGCGGCATGCGGACCAAGATCGAGGCGGCGAAGATCGCGACCACCTCGGGCACCCACATGCTGATCGCCTCGGGCAAGATCGATCATCCGCTTCAGGCCGTCATGGACGGCGGCCGCTGCACCTGGTTTCTGACGCCGGCGAATCCGGTCACGGCGCGCAAACGCTGGATCGCCGGCTCGCTGGAGCCGAAAGGGACGCTGACCATCGATGCCGGCGCGGTCGCGGCGCTGCGCGCCGGCAAGAGCCTGCTGCCCGCCGGCGTGATCCGTGTCGACGGGCAATTCGCGCGAGGGGACGCCGTCATCGTGCGCGGCCCGAATACGCATGAGATCGGCCGCGGGCTTGTCGCTTATGATGCCGACGACGCCGAGAAGATCAGGGGACGCTCGTCCTCCGACGCGGCGCAGATCCTCGGCATCAGCGGCCGGGCCGAAATGATTCACCGCGACGATCTCGTGGTCGGCGGCCCGCGCGGCGACGCCGGTGGCGTTGAAAAAGTCTGATTGCAGCGTCAGGCCCGGCTTTGTGCCGGGCCATGACGAGTCCTGAACCTTTCGCCCAGGTAAAAAGCGCATCAGCTAACGATGCCGGGGCCGATCATGCTGCTGGAGATCAGGTAGATCGTTCCCATCGCCGTGATTCCGAAAGCGGCAGCCGCCATCGGCAACAATATCTCGGTGGCCGCCTGTCCGGCGCTCTGCTGACTGCCCCAGACCGCGAATTTGCCCCTGATCCAATCCCGGAACGGGACCTCGTTCGGATGTCTGTCGTAGTCCGGCTGATGTCTGTACCACACCAGGAACGACGCGCTGAAACACAGGCCGGCCACCAGAAACAGAACGGTGATGAAGGCCAGCGGAAGTGCGACAAGGCTCTGCCTGTCAAAAAACAGCCATGCCATCAGGACGAACCAGGTGACGAAGCCTGCGGCGATCTTTGGAATCGTGGAGTGAAGCTGGGTGTACGTCTCGTTCGCCGGGTGATCATGAGCGACATGTTCTCTAGTCATGGAGAATGCCTTTCTTGAGATGGCGCGCAATGCGGGCTTGGCGGGTTGAGGTGGCGGGACGCCACGCCGCGTCAAGAGGGACTGGCGCGACCTGCATTGAGCTAGCCAGCCGTACAAATTATAAAACGGCGTCGAACCCGGCGGGTTTCGCTTTCACGAAGAATTGGACGGATGCGATGGCGCGTGATGCCGTGAACCGGCTCGCGCGCGCGACTTGCGCGGCCTGTCTCCATTTGGAAGGACCGATGGCCGGACCACGTCGCGCCGAGCCTGATTCATAACAGCCGAAAGACGTCTGGCCGCGGCTTACGCTGCATCCGCGATCGGATCGAGACCGAGTGCGATGCGGCCGGTGAACCGCTGCTGCCGTTTCGCGGGGAGCGGGTGGAATTGCGCGCCATGCGCGTCGCGCAGCAGGCGTTCAAGCCCGGCCTTGCGATAGAAGCCGGCGCCGCCGGCCACTTCCAGCGCCTTCTCGACGGTTGCCAGCACACCGTCTGCGACGATGGTCTTGCGCACCAGCATGGGACTGGTCACCTCCAGGCCCATGGTGACGTCGAAGTCGTTGGTCAGGCGGACCATATCGTCGATCGCGAGTTGAACTTTGGTCAGTTCATTGGCGAGTTCGCCGAGAAGATAAGGCACTGTGGGATCGTTCATGCGCTTTCTGGCAAGCCCGATGCCGATCGCTGCCGCCGCCTCGGCGATACCGGCATAGACCGACATGATCAGGGGCATCGCAACCGTGAGGATCACGTTCCAAGCGGGATGGAAGTGGCCGCGCGGCCGTCGCAGCGCGACCGCGTCATCCGGCACGAACACGTTATCCAGAATGATGGTCTGCGATCCCGTCGCGCGCATGCCGAGCGTCTGCCAGTCGCTGCCAAGCGACAGGCCCGGCGCATCGAACGGAACCGCGAAATGCAGCACCTGCCAGCCTTCGACCGGATCTTCGAACGGCGTCGATGTCATCAGCAGGCCGCCTTTGGGCGAGCCGCTGCCGAACGGCTTTCGCGCGTTGACCCGGAAGCCGCCATCGGCGCGCTGCGCCAGACCGTTCGATTCCATCCAGTCGCCAGCGCCGGTGGAGATCAGCACCAGTTCGGACGCTGCGATCCGTTCCAAAAGCTTCCGCCCCGGCCGGCCCTGGCGGTGATTGTAGACCGCCGCCGCGACGAGATGCTGGTGCATCGACAGCGCAAGCGCCGTCGAGGGACAGTAATGTGCAAGCTCGCGCAGGAAACGGCACATGGCGCTGTACGCAACGCCACCGCCGCCGAACTCTCTCGGCACAAGTGCGGAGAACACCTTGTGCTGTGTCAGCACATCGTAGTGTTCCGCAACGAAAACATCCCCCGCATCGCGCTCCGCGGCACCTTCTGCAAAACGCGGCCCGATGATCTGCACGAGCGCCTGAAGGTCGAGATACCCTGTCATGACCGGCTCCTGTTCTTGATGTGGAGGGATCGTGCGCCGGTACCGTCGAATTTCAACTTCAATATGTGAAGTTGCCTGACACGAGACCGGGGGATAAGATTTGTCCATGCGCGAAACACGGAGTTACGGCCAGTTCTGTCCGGTCGCCATCGCCAGCGAAGTGCTGGCGGAACGATGGACGCCGCTCGTGATCCGTGAACTGCTGTGCGGCAGCGTCCGCTTCAACGACCTGCAACGCGGTGTGCCGCGAATGTCGTCGGCGCTGCTGGCGCGTCGGTTGAAGGAACTACAACACGCAGGCATCATCGAGCGCCGCAGCGGCCTGAATGGCAGCGCCGAATATCATCTGACGCCAGCGGGCAAGGAATTGTTTCCGGTCATCGAAGGCATGGGATTGTGGGCGCAGCGCTGGCTGCGCCGCGATCTGGTGGATGCAGGCAATCTCGACCCGAACCTTTTGATGTGGGACGTCCGGCGCAATGTCGCGGCCAGAATTCGGCATCACGACCGCCGTCACGTCACCGAGTTCCGACTGTCCGGGGTGCCGGCCAACCAGCGCTGTTACTGGCTGGTGTTCGAGGGCGACGCCGTCGATCTCTGCTACAAGGATCCGGGCTTCCAGGTGAACCTGTTTGTGGCCGCCAGCCTGCGCCTGCTCACCGAGGTCTGGCTCGGCCACATCGCGATCGACCGCGCCATTCGCGACGATCAGCTTCGTCTCGACGGAGCGCGCAGGGATGTGGCGGCCTTTCGGTCCTGGTTCGCGCTCAGCACGTTCGCGCCAGCCGGTGCAAGGCCGACCGGCCAGGCGGAGCTGGCTGCTCAATAGCCGGCCGGTCACGAGTGTGCTAGGATATGGCCATAAGAGAAAACTGAACCGCCAGGATTTCTGCCTGACATGACGGCCTCCCTGAAGGCGGTCGGCGCCTCCGCCGATCTGCCCACTTTGATGAGTGAGCTTGCAACGCAGGCGCGCACCGCCGCGCGCGTGCTCGGCCTTGCGTCGACGGCACAGAAGAATCAGGCGCTCGATGCGATGGAGCGCGCGATCCGTGCCAACGCGGCCGCGATCCTCAAGGCCAACGCCGAGGACGTCACCGAGGCGCGCTCCGGAGGCGCTGCTTCCGCGTTCCTCGATCGTCTGACGCTGACGCAGGCACGCATCGATGCGATGGCCGATGGCGTCAAGGTGGTGCGCGAGATCGACGATCCCGTCGGGCGCGTCACCGAAAGCTGGCAGCGCCCCAACGGAATGACGATCGAGCGCGTGCGTGTGCCGCTCGGCGTCATCGCCGTGATCTTCGAGAGCCGCCCCAACGTCTGCGCCGATGCCGGCGTGCTATGCCTGAAGTCCGGCAACGCCGTGATCCTGCGTGGCGGTTCGGACAGTTTCCGCTCATGCCGCGCCATCCATGATTGTCTGGTGCAGGGCCTGCGCGAGGCGGGTCTGCCCGAAGCGGCGATCACGCTGGTGCCGACGCGCGACCGCGCCGCCGTCGGCTTGCTGCTCGGCGGGTTGAACGGCGGCATCGACGTGATCGTGCCGCGCGGCGGCAAGAGCCTTGTCGCGCGCGTCGAGGCTGAGGCGCGCGTGCCGGTGTTCGCGCATCTGGAAGGCGTCAATCACGTCTATGTCGATGGCGCTTCCGATCTCGCGATGGCGAAGTCGATCGTGCTCAACGCCAAGATGCGCCGTCCCGGCATCTGCGGCGCGGCCGAGACGCTGCTGGTCGATCGCGCTGGCGCGGCGAAGGCGCTCAAGCCGCTGGTCGAAATGCTGATCGATGCGGGCTGCGAGGTGCGCGGCGACGCCGCCGTGCAGGGCGTCGACGCGCGGGTCAAGCCCGCAACCGATGACGACTGGGATACCGAATATGAGGCTGCGATCATCGCCGCGCGCGTCGTTGATGGTGTTGGCGAGGCCATCGATCATATCCAGCGCCACGGCTCGCACCATACCGATGCGATCGTGACCGACGATCCAAAGATTGCCGCGAGGTTTCTTGACGAAGTGGATTCGGCGATCGTGCTGCACAACGCCTCGACGCAATTCGCCGACGGCGGCGAATTCGGCTTTGGCGCCGAAATCGGCATCGCGACCGGCAAATTCCATGCGCGCGGGCCGGTCGGCGCCGAGCAACTCACCAGTTTCAAATATCGCGTTCACGGCACCGGGCAGACCCGGCCGTGAACGCAATGTCATTCAGACGCGCATGATCCTCTCGCCAAACCGCATGCCTCACGGCGGATCGCGCGCCTGCCTGCGCGGAGACTGACTTGGGGCTGCGTTCAGTCGCTTCGTCCTGCGCCCTCCCGCTTCATTCCGACGGCATGCGCATCGGGCTGTTCGGCGGCTCGTTCAATCCGCCTCATGCCGCGCATCGCGCTGTCAGCCTGTATGCCTTGAAGCGGCTGAAACTCGACCGTGTCTGGTGGCTGGTTTCGCCCGGCAACCCGCTCAAGGATCGGCGCTCGTTGTACGATCTCGCCGAACGCGCCGCAGCGGCGCGGGCGACGGCCGGGGATCCGCGGATCGATGTCAGCTGTCTCGAGGCTGTCATCGGAACGCGCTATACCGTCGATACCATCACCTATCTGCGGCGCAGGTGCGCCAATGTGTATTTTGTCTGGATCATGGGCGCTGACAATCTGGCGCAGTTCCATCGCTGGGAGAATTGGCAACGGATCGCCACCGAGGTGCCAATCGCGGTGATCGACCGCCCCCCGCAGAGTTTCCGTGCCCTCGCGGCGCCCGCCGCCCAGGCGCTGGCAAGGTGGCGTCTGCCTGAGGCCAGGGCCACCGGGCTGGCAACCCATCGCCCGCCCGCCTGGGTCTTCCTCACCGGGATGAAGTCGAGTTTGTCCTCGACGGGGCTGCGGAACGGGGATGGAACATGGAAGACTGCAGCCGGAAAACGTGAAACTGCCGCACCACTGGAATATTGAAACCGTCAGGTCTACATGCGTAATATAAACCCATCGGCCGCCCGGATTCGGCGTTCCGATACAGCGAAAGGAAATGGTCCCTGACCGCACCTGTATTGTCTAGGTCCTCCTCGCCCAGGCCGTCGAAGAGAGCGACATCGAAGACCGCGGGGTCGAGAGCAGACAAGACTTCGGTAGACGCCGTCGTTTCAAAGGCGCGACCCGATGTCGACGAGACCCTCAAGCTGATCCTTTCCCGCCTCGACGATATGAAGGCGGAAGACACGGTCACCATCGACCTCCGCGGCAAATCGGCGTTTTCGGATTACATGGTCGTTACCAGCGGCCGATCCAACCGGCACGTCGGCGCGGTGGCCGAGAACGTCGCCAAAGGCCTCAAGGAAACCGGAATTAAGAAGGTTCATGTCGAGGGCCTGCCCAATTGCGACTGGGTGCTCATCGATTCCGGCGATGTGATCGTGCACGTCTTCAGGCCTGAGGTGCGCGAATTCTACAATCTGGAGAGGTTGTGGATCCAAAACACGGCGACGGCGAAGACGGTCTGAACCCGCGCCGTCGCTGATTGGTCGGGTCGCTCCCATTAAAATGGAGCGCGTGCGTTTCCGCTTCTGATGAATCGGCAAGCGGGGCGCCATGGTTTCGACGTGACGCGTTCTCTTTGAGGAGAACCGGCACCCGCTGGAAAACGCTGTAGCTTGCGCCGATGCGACTCGCCGTCATTGCCATTGGCCGTCTCAAGCAGGGTCCGGAGCGGGAGCTCTCCGACCGCTATCGCGGACGCTTCGACGATATCGGGCGCAAGCAGGGCTTCCGCGGCCTCGATATCCACGAAATCCCGGAAAGCCGTGCCCGCGATGCCGAACAACGCATTCGCGAAGAGGCCGCGGCAATTGTTGCCCTGGTCCCTGAGGGAGCGATCCTGGTGGCGCTGGACGAAAAGGGTAAAAACATCGACAGCGCCACATTTGCGGGCCATCTTGGCCGCTGGCGTGATGAGTCGGTGGCGAATACAGTTTTCGCCGTGGGCGGTGCGGACGGACTTTCGCCCGAATTGCGGCGCAAGGCTAGGCTGAGTGTTGCGTTCGGCGCGGCCACTTGGCCGCATCAGATCGTGCGCGTGATGTTGCTGGAACAGATCTACCGGGCCGCGACCATCCTGGCCGGCCATCCTTATCACCGCGGCTAGTGGTCCGTTTCTAACATTGCATCCCGGGGCGGAGGCGTTCTTGCAAATGTTAGAAATATGAGGACCACGAGCAAATATAAGTTTCTAGTGGAGCTTTGGATTTGACCTTCGCTTCTCGCGTTCGCGGTAAACTGGGCAGCGAATGTCAAATCCACTCCACTATGCGCCAGCGCGATCATGCGCCAGCGCGATCGGATCGACATGGTGCAAGCAGACGAGTGCAGACTGTCTGACATGCGATTGACCCAAGGCATCGTTGCAAGACAAGCGGCAGTGCGCGACGGACAGCAGCCTGCTGTTCTGGTCCTTGCGGTCTGTCTGCTCGCCGGCGTTTCGTCCGCGGGTCCGTCCGTTGCCAGGGCGCAGGCGGCCGGAACGCCTTCGCCGGCTGCCGCCCCGTCTGCCGATGACATCAAGCAGCGCGAGCAGGAGCTGGAAGTGGTGCGTGCGCAGCAGAAGAGCACCGCCGAACTCCAGGAGCGGCTGAAGGTCGACATCGCGGCGATCGGCCAGAACCGCGCCAAGCTCAATCAACAGTTGATCGAGACTGCCGCCGCAGTTCGGGACATCGAGACCAAGATCACAGAGGCCGAAGCGCGCCTGCTGCCGCTCGACGCGCGCGAACAGGAAATCCGCGGCTCGCTGGATTCGCGGCGCTCGGAAATCGTGGAGGTGCTCGCTGCCCTGCAGCGGGTCGGCCGCCGCACGCCGCCGGCTCTGCTGCTGCGGCCTGAGGATGCGCTGCAATCCTTGCGGACTGCGATCTTGCTCGGCTCCGTGGTGCCGGAGATGCGCGGGCGCGCGGAAAAGCTTGTGGCGGATCTCGATGAACTCGTCGGCCTGCGCAAATCCATTGCCGCCGAACGCGATCGGATGGCAGCCGATCGCGACAAGCTCAAGGCCGAACAAACCCGCCTGTCGACACTGGTCGGCGAACGGCAACGGCAGCAGAGCAGCTTCGAAAAGGATATGGCCGCTGAAGGCGCGCGCGCGATCGAGTTGTCGCATCAGGTCGACAGCCTGCAGGGCCTGATCGCGAAGATGGAGCAGGACCTGAAGAGCGCGGCCGAGGCGGCGGCGATAGCCAGCCGGAAAGGCGCTCCCGCGCCGCTCAACGGCAAGCCGAATCTCGCTGCTCTCAAGGATCCCAGCCGGCTCAGCCCCGCCGTTGCATTTGCGTCCGCCAAGGGTTTGTTAGCACTTCCGGTTAACGGTACGAAGATCCGTGACTTTGGCGGTTCCGACGGCGTCGGTGGTGTGGAAAAAGGCATTTCGTTGGCGGCCCGCCGGGGCGCGCAGGTCACGACTCCGTGTGATGGCTGGGTTGTGTATGCCGGGCCATTCCGCAGCTATGGACAACTCTTGATCCTCAATGCCGGTGGCGGGTATCATGTCCTCATCGCCGGGATGGAGCGTATTTCGGTTAACATCGGCCAGTTCGTGTTGACCGGAGAGCCGGTAGCGACAATGGGATCGACCTCCCGCGTCGCCTCGATTCTCGCGGCAAACCCGAGTCAGCCCGTTCTCTATATCGAGTTCCGTAAGGACGGCACTCCGATTGATCCAGGCCCATGGTGGGCCGCAAATAACGACCAAAAGGTTCGCGGATGATGCGCAAGGCTTCCCTTATTCTTCTCAGCGCCGCCGCGGGTGCGGCGCTGACGCTGTTCGTGACGCAGCCGCGCTCGGTGCTGATGGGATCGAGCGCGCGAGCCGCGACGTCGGATACCTACCGACAACTCAACCTGTTCGGGGATGTGTTCGAGCGGGTCCGCAGCGACTATGTCGAGAAGCCCGACGACAGCAAGCTGATCGAATCGGCCGTCAGCGGCATGCTGTCGGGTCTCGATCCGCATTCGAGCTACATGGATGCCAAGAGCTTCCGCGACATGCAGGTGCAGACGCGCGGCGAGTTCGGCGGTCTCGGCATCGAGGTCACGATGGAAGACGGCCTGGTCAAGGTGGTCTCGCCCATCGACGACACGCCGGCATCCAAGGCGGGAATTCTTGCGAACGACGTCATTACCAATCTGGACGACGAGGCGGTGCAGGGACTGACCCTCAATCAGGCCGTCGACAAGATGCGGGGTCCGATCGGCACCAAGATCAAGCTGAAGATCATCCGCAAGGGCCAGGACAATCCGATCGACGTGACGCTGGTGCGCGACAACATTCGCGTCCGCTCGGTGCGTTCGCACGTCGAGGCCGACGACATCGCCTATATTCGCATCACCACCTTCAACGAGCAGACCACCGAAGGCCTCAAGAAGGCGATTGCCGACCTTCGCAGCCAGATCGGCGACAAGCTCAAGGGCTACATCATCGATCTGCGCAACAATCCCGGCGGATTGCTCGAAGAAGCGGTTACCGTGTCCGACACCTTCCTCGATCGCGGCGAGATCGTATCGACGCGCGGTCGCAACGCCGAGGAAACCCAGCGCCGCAGCGCGCATCCCGGCGACCTCACCAAAGGCAAGCCGGTGATCGTCCTGATCAATGGCGGGTCCGCTTCGGCTTCCGAGATCGTCGCCGGCGCGTTGCAGGACCACAAGCGGGCGACGCTGATCGGCACCCGCTCGTTCGGCAAGGGCTCGGTGCAGACCATCATTCCGCTGGGTTCGGGCAACGGCGCGCTGCGGCTGACCACGGCGCGCTACTACACGCCATCGGGCCGTTCGATCCAGGCCAAGGGCATCGTTCCGGATATCGAGGTGCTGCAGGACGTGCCCGACGAACTGAAGTCGCGGACCGACACCAAGGGCGAGGCTTCGCTGCGCGGCCATCTGAAAAACGGCAACGACGAGAAGACCGGTTCGCAGTCCTACGTGCCGCCGGACGCCAAGAACGACAAGGCGCTCAAGATGGCCGATGACCTTTTGCACGGCGTCAAGATCAATGCCTCGTCGCAGGCTTCCCGCGACAAGGCGGCGATCGAGAAACCGGCGGACAAGGCCGCGAACTGACGCCCTGAAACAAGCCGGACTTGCGGAAACGGACATTCCCCGAATGCCCGTTTCCTCCGCGCCGGAGCCGATAGCCCCGGTGTGAGCACGATTGCAGCCTGCCGCCTTTGCGGGCGTCCATGGTATCGTCGAATCCGATGATTCGGGGAGTTCCATGGTCGATACGACGGACGATCTCAGCGCGCCGCTCGGACAGAACCCCGCGCCCAGGCGCAGATTGCGGCTTCCCTTCACGCTGCCGCAGGCGATTGCGGCTCTGCTGGGATTGGTCCTTGTTGCTTTCCTGGGCTTTGCCCTTTTCAACCACGATCCGCTCGGCGGCGAACCCACGGCGCGGGTCGCGATCCGGCAGCCCGCAACATCCGAAGAGAAGCCTGCGGCGGTCCCGCCTGCATCGAAGCCGGCCGGCGCCGCCGCCACGGCGAACTCTCAACCTGAGGCCGGTCAGAAGACCATCACCATTATCGACGGCTCCAGCGGCGCGCGTCAGAACGTCGTGGTCGCCGGCGGGGATTCCGGCATGGCCGGCGGCGACGTCGCGCCGTCGACAATGGCCGGGATCGATCAGCGTCTGCTGGAGAAGTCCCGTTATGGAATGATACCGGTCGCTGCCGCCGATGGCTCGAAGCCCTTCAAGGCCTACGCCATGGGCACCGATGCCGATCGCGCGAAGGCGGCCACGATGCCGGTCGTCGCGATCGTGGTCGGCGGCCTCGGGGTCGGCGCGGCCAAAACCGTCGATGCCATCATGAAACTGCCGTCCGCCGTGACGCTCGGGTTTACGCCGTACGGGTCCGATCCGGCCAGGCTGGTGGAGCGGGCTCGCGCGCAACGTCATGAGGTTCTGCTGGAAGTCCCCATGGAGCCTTATGATTATCCGGACAACGATCCCGGACCGCAGACCCTGCTGACGACGCTCGGCACCGAACAGAATATCGACCGCCTGTATTGGCACCTCAGCCGGTTTCAGGGCTATGTCGGTCTCGCCAATTTCATGGGGTCCCGTTTTGTCGCCGCCAACGCCGTGATGCAGCCGGTCATTCGCGAAGCCGCCAAGCGCGGCCTCGGCTATCTCGACGACGGTTCCACTCCGAGGAGCGTCGCTGCTCAACTCGCGGAGGGGCAGGCCATGCCGTTTGCCAAGGCCGACCTGACCATTGATACCGTCCCGACCTCGGTGGCGATCGACAAGGCGCTCGCCCGGCTTGAAGATCTGGCGAAGGAGCGGGGGGTTGCGATCGGCATGGCGTCGGCGCTTCCGGTTTCCATCGACCGGATCGGAATCTGGACCAAGGCTCTCGAAAGCCGGGGCATGATGCTGGTGCCATTGACAACCGCGATGCTGAAATCAAAATCGAGTTGATCTTCGAAAATCCGCGTCCTGTCCGCTTTCACGGCGCCGAGACGCGAAAGGCATTGACGGAATGGCGCGCTACGACGATCTACCCTACCGCACGTGCGTCGGGATGATGCTGATCAACGAGAGGGGACTGGTCTTCATCGGTCGCCGCGTCGGTGGCATCGAGCATGTTGACGACAGGCATGTCTGGCAGATGCCGCAGGGCGGCGTCGATCCCGGCGAGGACACCTGGCTCGCGGCGAAACGCGAACTCTACGAAGAGACCAGCGTTCGCTCGGTCGAGAAACTCGCCGAGGTATCCGACTGGCTGATCTATGACATCCCGCGCACCGTGGCCGGACGGGCCTGGAAGGGGCGCTATCGCGGCCAGCGCCAGAAGTGGTATGCGATGCGCTTCACTGGCAGCGACAACGAGATCGACGTCGCCAATCCGGGTGACGGCCACAAGCCGGAATTCATCGCCTGGCGCTGGGAGCCGATGCAGAACCTGACCCGGCTCATCGTGCCTTTCAAGCGCCCGGTCTACGAGCGCGTGGTCAGGGAATTCGCGAGCCTCTCGGGCGATTAGAGCGTTTCACGTTTTGACGGAAACGCAGTCACTTGACGTCATTGCGAGCGAAGCGAAGCAATCCAGCCTTCTTCCGGAGCTTTCTGGATTGCTTCGGCGCGATGCGCCTCGCAATGACGGCGCTTGATTCCATGTCACGATGAATGGCTATAGAGCACGTTTGTCATTGCTCGACGTGTGCCCATCGAAACCGATCGCCGGTTATACAGCTCAGTGCAGCGCCGTCGTATTGAGCTGGCTCTGGATGCTCTTGAAATGATCCAGCCGCTCGATCGCCTTGTCGAGTTCGGAGCCTTCCTTTTCCGCCAGCTTGGTCTCCATGCTCGCGATCGTATCCGCGAACTGGGCGCGATCGATCTCCTCGATCGAGGTCGCCACGTCAGCGAGCACGGTCAGGCCCTTTTCCGAGACCTCGGCCAGACCGCCGAGCACGATGATCTTCTGATGCGTGCCGCCAGCGGTGACGGTCAGGATTCCGGGACGGATCGCCGCCACGACGGGTGCGTGACCGGCGAGGACGCCGAAGTCGCCCTCGACGCCGGGGACGTCGACCTGATCGACTTCACCGGAAAAAGCCAGTTTCTCCGGCGAGACGAGATCGAAATGGAAGGTGGCCATGGCACACGGTCTCTTTCTTCACCTCTCCCGCTTGCGGGGGAGGTCGACCGGCGAAGCGGTCGGGTGGGGGCTCTCTTCATGCGGAGGAGGTTAAGACCTCCTCTCCAATCCTCCCCCGCAAGCGGGAGAGGGGGGCGCTGCAAACGTTGCAGCGCGATCTTCTGTTAGCTTAGGCCGCTTCGGCCGCGAGCTTCTTGCCCTTCTCGACGGCTTCCTCGATGGTGCCGACCATATAGAACGCCGCTTCCGGCAGATGGTCGTATTTGCCCTGGCAGAGGTCGCGGAAGCCCTTGATGGTGTCGGCAAGGTCGACGAACTTGCCCGGCGAGCCGGTGAACACCTCGGCGACGTGGAACGGCTGCGACAGGAAGCGCTCCACCTTGCGGGCGCGGGCGACCGTCAGCTTGTCCTCTTCCGACAGTTCGTCCATGCCGAGAATGGCGATGATGTCCTGCAGCGACTTGTAGCGTTGCAGCACCTGCTGCACCGTGCGCGCCGTCTGGTAGTGCTCCTCGCCGACAATCAGCGGCGAGAGCATGCGCGAGGTGGAGTCCAGCGGGTCCACCGCCGGATAGATGCCTTTTTCCGAAATGGCGCGGTTCAGCACCGTGGTCGCGTCGAGGTGCGCGAACGAGGTCGCGGGCGCCGGGTCGGTCAAGTCGTCGGCCGGCACGTAAATGGCTTGCACCGAGGTGATGGAGCCCTTCTGCGTGGTGGTGATGCGCTCCTGCAACGCGCCCATGTCGGTGGCGAGCGTCGGCTGATAACCCACGGCGCTCGGGATGCGTCCGAGCAGCGCCGACACTTCCGAGCCGGCCTGGGTGAAGCGGAAGATGTTGTCGACGAAGAACAGCACGTCCTGGCCCTGGTCGCGGAACTGCTCGGCGACCGTGAGACCGGACAGCGCGACGCGCGCGCGCGCGCCCGGCGGTTCGTTCATCTGGCCGTAGACGAGGGCGCATTTGGAACCTTCGCCGCCGCCCTTCTTGTTGACGCCCGACTCGATGAACTCGTGATAGAGGTCGTTGCCCTCGCGGGTGCGCTCGCCGACGCCGGCGAACACCGAGTAGCCGCCGTGCGCCTTGGCGACGTTGTTGATCAGTTCCTGAATCAGCACGGTCTTGCCGACGCCGGCGCCGCCGAACAGGCCGATCTTGCCGCCCTTGGCGTAAGGCGCGAGCAGATCGACGACCTTGATGCCGGTGACGAGAATTTCCGCCTCGGTCGACTGGTCGGTGTAAGAGGGCGCCTCCGCGTGGATCGGGCGCAGATCGTCGGCCTTGATCGGACCGCCTTCGTCGACCGGCTCGCCGATCACGTTCATGATGCGGCCGAGCGTGCCTGCGCCGACCGGCACCCGGATCGGCGCGCCGGTGTCGGTGACGTCCTGGCCGCGCACCAGACCTTCGGTGGTGTCCATCGCGATGGTGCGCACGGTGGATTCGCCGAGATGCTGGGCGACTTCGAGAACCAGGCGGTTGTCGCCGTTCTTGGTCTCAATCGCGTTCAGAATGGCCGGAAGATGCCCTTCGAACTGCACGTCGACGACGGCGCCGATGACTTGCGTGATGCGTCCGGTCTGGTTGGCGGGGGATGCCATTAGAAATATCTCCTTCGAACTCGTTCTAGTTGGCGCGTGGCCTGTTCGGAAAACCGGTCTTCGCTTTTGGGACCAATCGCTTCAGACGGCGGTCAATTTGACCGGCACATTACCCCTGGTCGCCTTGGAATAGGGACAGATGGTGTGGGCGTCTTCGATCAGCGCCTGCAGCTTGGTCTTGTCTGCGCCCGGCAGAGCGACCTTCAGTTCGGCAGCCAGCGAGAACGCGCCGTCGTCGACATTGAGCGTGACTTCGCAGGTCACCTTGGCGGCCTGTCCGTCGAGACCATGCTTTTTCGCCAGAACAAGAATGGCCTGTCCGAAGCAGGAGGACCAGCCAAGCGCGAAAAGCTGTTCGGGATTATGGCCGTCGCCGGCGCCGCCAAGATCCTTCGGGAGCGCCATCGCCAATGCCAGTCCGCCGCCGTCGATAACGGCGCGGCCGTTACGGCCTCCGCTTGTCGTCGCCTTGGTGACATAAGCCATGCTGCGTCTCCTTCGACTAGACCGCCTCGGCGCCGGAGATGATCTCGATCAGTTCCTTGGTGATCATCGCCTGTCGGGTGCGGTTGTAGATCAGGGTCTGCTTGCGGATCATTTCGCCGGCGTTGCGGGTGGCGTTGTCCATCGCTGTCATCTGCGCGCCGTAGAACGAGGCGTTGTTTTCCAGCAGCGCTCGGAAGATCTGCACCGCGAGGTTGCGCGGCAGCAGCCGGGTGAGAATTTCATCCTCTTCCGGCTCGTATTCGTAGGACGGCGCTGGTTCGCCATTCGCGGCCGAGGCCTCAATCGCCAGCGGGATAATCTGCTGGGCGGTCGGAACCTGCGCGATGACGGACTGGAAGCGCGAATAGAACAGCGTGCAGACGTCGAATTCGCCGGCCTCGAATCGCGCCAGCACCTTCTTCGCGATCGCCTCGGCGTTGACGAAGCCGAGCTGCCGCACCGAACGCAATTCCACGGTCTCGACGATCTGTTTGTCGAACGTGCGTCGAAGCTGCTCGAAACCCTTGCGTCCGACGCAGAAGAACTTGACCTCCTTGCCCTGGTTCATCAGGGCAAGCGCCTTGTCGCGGGCGAGGCGGACGATAGCCGAGTTGAACGCTCCGGACAGGCCGCGCTCGCCGGTGCAGACCAGCAGCAGGTGAACCTGATCCTTGCCGGTGCCGACCAGAAGCGGCGACGCATTGGGCGAGCCGGCCGCGGCGCTCGCGATGTTGGAAATCACCGTGTCCATCTTCTGGGCGTAGGGTCGCGCAGCTTCGGCGGCGTTCTGCGCGCGGCGGAGCTTGGACGCCGCCACCATCTGCATCGCCTTGGTGATCTTCTGCGTCGCCTTGGTCGAGGCGATGCGAACCCGCATGTCTTTTAGAGAAGCCATTTCGTCGGTCTCTGCTCATCCCCTTGGGCACAGCTTGTCCCCTCTCCCGCTCGCGGGGAGGGTTAGGGAGGGGGCATCCCATGCAGGAGCGCCCCACCCGACCGGCTGCGCCGGTCGACCTCCCCCGCGAGCGGGAGAGGTTAAGAAATCAGGCAAACGTCTTGGCGTAGCCCTCGACCGCGTTCTTGAGCTTGGCGGCCGTATCGTCGCTGAGGTCGCGGCTTTCGCGGATAGCCTTGAGAATGTCCGCGTGCTGGCCCCGCAACAGCGACAACAGTCCATCCTCGAAGGCGCGCACCTTGTTGAGCGGCAACTTGTCCAGATAGCCGTTGGTGCCGGCCCAGATCACCACCACCTGCTCTTCCATCTTCAGCGGCGAGAATTGCGGCTGCTTCAGGAGTTCGGTGAGACGCGAGCCGCGGTTGAGCAGGCGCTGGGTCGAGGCATCGAGATCGGAGCCGAACTGCGCGAACGCCGCCATTTCGCGGTATTGCGCGAGCTCGCCCTTGATCTTGCCGGCGACCTTCTTCATCGCCTTGGTCTGCGCCGACGAGCCGACCCGCGACACCGACAGACCGACGTTCACCGCCGGGCGGATGCCCTGGAAGAACAGGTCGGTTTCGAGGAAGATCTGGCCATCGGTGATCGAAATCACGTTGGTCGGAATGTAGGCCGACACGTCGTTGGCCTGGGTCTCGATCACCGGCAACGCGGTCAGCGAGCCGTTGCCCTGGCTGTCGTTCAGCTTGGCGGCGCGCTCCAGAAGGCGCGAATGCAGGTAGAACACGTCGCCCGGATAGGCTTCGCGGCCCGGCGGACGGCGCAGCAGCAGCGACATCTGGCGATAGGCGACGGCCTGCTTGGAGAGGTCGTCATAGATGATGACGGCGTGCATGGCGTTGTCGCGGAAGTACTCGCCCATGGTGCAGCCGGTGAACGGCGCGAGATACTGCATCGGGGCCGGGTCGGACGCGGTTGCCGCGACGACGATCGAATATTCCAGCGCGCCCTGTTCCTCGAGCACCTTGACAAACTGCGCGACGGTGGAGCGCTTCTGGCCGACCGCGACGTAGACGCAATAGAGTTTCTGGCTTTCGGGGGCGCCCGCGACGTTCAGAGGCTTCTGGTTGAGAATGGTGTCGAGCGCGATGGCGGTCTTGCCGGTCTGGCGGTCGCCGATGATCAGTTCGCGCTGGCCGCGGCCGATCGGGATCAGGGCGTCGATGGCCTTGAGGCCGGTGGCCATCGGCTCGTGCACCGACTTGCGCGGAATGATGCCGGGAGCCTTGACATCGACGCGCTTGCGCTCGGTGGCCTGGATCGGACCCTTGCCGTCGATCGGATTGCCCAGCGCATCGACGACGCGGCCCAGCAGACCCTTGCCGACCGGCGTGTCGACGATGGCGCGGGTGCGCTTGACGGTCTGGCCTTCCTTGATCTCGCGGTCGGCGCCGAAGATCACGATACCGACGTTGTCGGTCTCCAGGTTCAGCGCCATGCCGCGCGTGCCGTTTTCGAACTCGACCATCTCGCCGGCCTGGATGTTGTCGAGGCCGTAAACGCGGGCGATGCCGTCGCCGACGGACAGCACCTGTCCGACTTCGGAAACTTCGGCCTCCTTGCCGAAATTCTTGATCTGGTCCTTCAGGATCGCGGAAATTTCCGCGGCGCGGATGTCCATCAGCCTGCCTCTTTCATCGCGTGCTTGATCGAATTGAGTTTGGTGCGGAGCGAACTGTCCACCATGC
>NZ_JBPPLZ010000013.1:0-60320 GCF_051535235.1 Nitrobacter sp. | reverse complement strand
GTTGTGCACCATGATGATCGCGGTCGCCGACAGTTCGAGTGCGCGTTTGACCACCTCGCGCGGATAGACCGGCGTGTGATCGACGGTGCCGACCTGCTGCAATTCGTCCGCGATGAGCTGGTTGCGCTTGTCGAGGAACAGAATGCGGAACTGCTCCTTGTCGGCGAACGCCATCGAGGTCCGGCAATAGTCGATCACCGCGGCCCATGACGACAGCATCGTCCGCTGCTTCAATTGTCCCTTGGCTACACGGCTGGCGCTCGCCGCGATAAGCTTGATCTCGATGATCGCCGCTTCCCCGAGCCCGCTGATTTCGCGAAGCCTGGCATCGGGTGCATGAACCACTTCGGCGAACGACCCGAACCTGCCGATCAGGGATTTGGCCAGCGGCTTGACGTCGCGGCGCGGCAGCGCGCGGAACAGCACCATTTCGAGCAGTTCGTAGTCGCTGAGCGCATCCGGTCCCGCATCGCGGAACCGCTCCCGCAGCCGCTCGCGATGGCCGTGGTAGTGCGGCGCTTCGGCAAATCCTGGGGGGCTCTTGGCGTCTGCGGGCATTTGGATGCAGCGAACCAGTCCTAGTGGTCCGGTTCTAACATTCGCATCCCGTTTCAGCGAGCCTTTTTGCGAATGTTAGAATCGAAGGACCACTAGCAAATATAAGGTGCGAGTGGAGTTTTGAATTTGACATTCGCCTCCGGGGTGTGCGCCGCCAGGTAGGCGCGAATGTCAAATTCACTCCACTGGTTACCGCAACCTTGCCGTGGTCGACGGTATTTGCAACCCCCATTCAGGGATGCGAGTCACGAAAGGACGAGCGGTCCAACGCGATCTTTGACCGGGTTGGAGATTCAGCCTCCGGAGGGCGGGTTGTCGGCGTTGCGCTGCGGCAGCGTGAAGATCTCGACTCCGGTCTGGGTCACGCCGACCGAGTGCTCGAATTGCGCCGACAGCGAGCGGTCACGGGTCACGGCGGTCCAGCCGTCGGACAGGATCTTCACGTGTGGCCTGCCCAGATTGATCATCGGCTCGATGGTGAAGAACATCCCGGGCCTGAGCGGCACGCCTTCGCCGGGCCGGCCGACATGGATGATGTTCGGTTCGTCGTGGAATATGCGGCCGAGCCCGTGACCGCAGAAATCGCGCACCACGCTCATGCCCTGCGGCTCGACGAAGCTCTGGATGGCGTGGCCGATGTCGCCGGTCGTCGCGCCAGGCTTGACCGCGGCGATGCCGCGCATCATCGCTTCATACGTCACCTCGATCAGCCGTTCGGCCTTTCGCGCGATCGGGCCGACCGCGTACATCCGGCTCGAATCGCCGTACCAGCCGTCGACGATAAGGGTCACGTCGACATTGACGATATCGCCCTCTTTCAGGGCGCGGTCGCCGGGCATCCCGTGACAGACCACGTGATTGATCGACGTGCAGGTCGAGTAGCGATAGCCGCGATACATCAGCGTTGCCGGATAGGCGCCATGGCTGAAAGCGAATTCGCGCACGAACTCGTCGATTTTCGATGTCGGCACGCCCGGTTTCACCAGATCGGCGAGTTCGTCGAGGCAGCGCGCCGTGAGGGCGCCGGCCTTGCGCATTCCGGCGAAACCGCTCGGGCCGTGCAGCTTGATCTGCCCGGTCTTGCGAAGGGAGGTTTCAGTGGCTTCGACGTAGCTCATCACGATCTGAAGTCTGGAGGAGGAATGGCTGGCTTCTAATTTAATGGATGGCGCTGACAGCGCAAGCTCGACCACCGGTGACGCTCCGGGAGAATTTCCCGCGTGGCCCCGGGGGCATGCCGATCGAAGCCCGCCGCCGATGGCGTTATCCGGGTGCGTCGTGTTGACGCCGCCAGGCTCCGCCGCCGGGCCGGCCGGCTTCGATGAGTTGCCGTCAATACGGTGATAAAACAGTTTTTACGTATTGCGTTCGCGGTCTTGAAGGCATGACGCGGACCGGCAGAAATCGGTTGGCGCGACGCGACGGCGACGATAAGGATGAAAATGCAAGTGTTTACCGCTTCGGACTTTTGATGGCATCTCTGGATTCGGTCAGTCTGGCGATCTTGCTCGGCGCGATTCTGGTCATGGCCGGAATTCTGTCGAGCCTGTTGGCGCTGCGGTTCGGCGCTCCCTTGCTGCTGGTCTTTCTGTTCATCGGCATGTTGGCGGGGGATTCCGGGCCCGGCGGCCTGTCGTTCAGCGACGTCCAGAACACCTATCTTGTCGGGTCGGCCGCACTGGCCCTGATTCTGTTCGACGGCGGTCTGAAGACGCGATTCCAGAGCATCCGCACGGTGCTGGCGCCCTCGATGGTGCTCGCCACGTTCGGCGTGCTGCTGACCGCGCTCGTCACCGCGCCGGTCGCGAAATATGCGCTCGATCTCAACTGGACCGAGGCGCTGCTGATCGGCGCGGTTGTCGCCTCCACCGACGCGGCCGCGGTGTTCCTGCTGGTGCATGCGCAAGGGCTGCGGCTGCGTCCGCGTGTCGGCGCCACGCTGGAAGCGGAGTCCGGCACCAACGATCCCTTTGCGGTGTTCCTCACGCTGATGCTGGTGGAACTGATCTCGGTGGGCGACAGCTCGGTCTGGCATGTGGTGCTCGAGTTCCTGCGAGAGTCCATGCTCGGTGCGATCGTCGGTTTGATCGGCGGGCGGATTGTGGTTGCCGCGCTGAACCGCGTGGCGCTTCCCCAGGGTCTGCACGCGCCGTTCGTCACGACCGCGGCGCTCGTGATCTTCGGGGTGGCGCAGATATTCCACGCGTCCGGGTTTCTTGCGGTCTATCTCGCCGGAATCATCATCGGCAACCGTCCGACCCGCGCCCACAACTCCGTCGTGACGTTTCTCGATGCCGCCACCTGGCTGGCGCAGATCGTGATGTTCGTGCTGCTGGGTTTGCTGGTCTCGCCGCAGCGCCTTTTGGATAGCGTCGTGCCGGCGGTGCTGGTTGCGCTGGTGTTGATGCTGGTGGCGCGGCCGCTGGCGGTGTTCCTCTGCCTCGCGCCGTTCCGCTTCAACTGGCGGGAAAAGCTGTTCATCGCCTGGACCGGGCTGCGGGGCGCGGTCGCGATCTTCCTCGCCTCGATCCCGATGCTGGTCGGCCTGTCGAAGGCCTATCTGTATTTCGACGTCGCTTTCGTGGTGGTGATCATCTCGCTGTTGCTGCAGGGCTGGACGCTGGCCGCGGCCGCGCGACGGCTGCATGTGGCGCTGCCGCGCGCCGAACGTGGCCCGCGCCGCGTCGAACTCGATCTGCCGGGGCAGCTTGAGCAGCAGTTGGTCGGCTATCCGGTGCGGCAGAAGAGCCTGTTCCTGCGGCGCGGGCTGATTCCGTCCTGGTCGAAGCCGACGCTCGTGATTCGCAACGAGAAAATTCTGACGCCGGCCGAAGCGGAGCCGATCGCGGCGGGAGACTACCTTTATCTGCTCGCGCCGCCGGAAAAGGCCGAGGCGCTCGATCGCTTTTTTGTCGAGATGCAGCCGATGGCGTCGCCGGACCCGCATCTGCTCGGCGACTTCCTGGTCTCGGGCGAAATCACCGTCGGAGATATCGCGCAGATCTACGGCATTTCCGTCGATCCGCCGGCCGCGCAGCTGACGCTGGCCGATTATTTCGACGTCAATCTTGACCGTGCTCCGAAGGTTGGCGCGACCCTGCCGCTCGATGCCATCGTTCTTGTCGCGCGCAACATCAGCGAGGGCCGCGTCAACGTTGTCGGACTCCGGTTGCCCGAAGACGAAGAGAAGCCGCCGTCGCTGACGCGGAAGGAGGCGCTCCGGCAAAAGGCGTCGAAAGCCTGGTCGTCGATTGCAAGGTTTTGACCCTCACGCGAAACCCGTCTCCATCCCCGGGTCAAGCCCGAGGACATGCTTCGCTTGAAACGCTTTAATCAGGTGGGCAGGATTTCGGTGCCGCCGAATGCGGCGACCCGCCCGCGTTTCAGCATCACGATTTGCGAGGCGAGCTGGCGAAGCTCATCCGGATCGTGGCTGACGTAGACCATCGGCACGCCGGCTTCGTCGCGCAGCCGCATCAGATAGGGCAGGATTTCCGCCTTTCGGTCCTCGTCGAGCGATCCCAAAGGTTCGTCCAGCAACAGGAGCCGGGGGCGTGAGAGCAGCGCACGGCCGAGCGCAACCCGCTGCCGCTCGCCGCCTGAAAGCTGGCCGGGGCGACGATCCAGCAGATGACCGATATTGAGCATGTCGTTGAGTCGGGTTTCCTGCGCGGCATCGCGGGTCAGACGGTTCATCCGCCGGCCGTAATCCAGGTTCCGACGCACATCGAGATGCGGAAACAGCCGCGCATCCTGGAAGACATAGCCGATGCGGCGCCGATGCACGGCGATATGGAGAGGTTTCGTCGTGTCGTCGAGCGCTTCGCCGTCGACGGAGATCACGCCACGGTCGGGCTTCTGCAACCCTGCGATCATGCTGACGAGCGATGTCTTGCCGGCGCCCGAAGCCCCGAACAGCCCGGTGACGCGCCCTTCGCTCGTAAACGCGACCTCGACCGAGAAATCGCCAAGCTGTTTCGATACCTCGACATGCAGCATGGTCAGTTTCCGTGCAGACGCCGGGTCGCGCGTCGCGCGAACACCTCGGAGGCGACCAGCGCCGCCATCGACATCACGATCGACACGATCACCAGCCGCAGTGCCGCCGTGTCGCCGTCGGGCGTCTGGATCAGCGAATAGATCGCCGAGGAAATCGTCTGGGTCTCGCCCGGAATATTGGATACGAATGTAATGGTCGCACCGAATTCGCCGATCGCTTTGGCAAAGCCGAGAACCATGCCGGCCAGAATGCCCGGCAACGCCAGCGGCAGCGTCACGGTGGCGAAGACCCGCCACGGCGATGCTCCAAGCGTGCTCGCGGCCTGCTCCAGCCGCCGGTCGACGGCTTCGATCGACAGCCGGATCGGCCGCACCAGCAGCGGAAATGACATCACGCCGCAGGCGAGCGCCGCCCCGGTCCAGCGAAATGCGAAAACGATGCCGAGATGGTCGGCGAGCCAGCCGCCGATCAGTCCGCGTTTGCCGAAGGTCAGAAGCAGCAGATAACCGGTTACGACGGGGGGGAGCACCAGCGGCAGATGAACGGCGGCATCGATGATCGATTTGCCCCAGAACTCGTAACGCGCCAGCGCCCACGCGAGCGCGATGGCGATCGGCGTCGCCAGCAGTGTCGCGACCAGGCCCACCCTGAGTGAGAGCAGGACCGCCGTCCATTCGGGGGGCGAGATCTCGAACATGCGCTCGGCAATATCTTTATCGTTACGGGATTGAGACGAAACTGGCGAAGCCAAATCTTGCTCCTGGAGCCTCGCTTCTGACGAAATCGGAAAGCGGAACTCCAGGATTCTGTTCTGACATCAGTTCTCGAATGCGAGTCCGAGAACTGTCCGCCCGGAAACGCTATCGCTCAGTAACACGCGACCCACCTGAGCGACGAAGCAATGCGGCTTGCCGTGAGGTTGCCGATTGCTTCGCCAACTATGTCGTCAGGTCATGAGGTCGGACCGCGGCTCGCGATGATCGCAGCCGTTCAGGTCGTGGGGCTGACCAGGAACGAGAAGCCGTACTTCTCGAAGATAGCCTTGGCTTCCGAACTGCGCAGGAAGGCCAGGTAATCATCCGTGCCCTTATGAGCGGTCGAGGTCGCCGCCACCGGATAGACGATCGGCGGATGCGAGTTCGCCGGGAACGTGCCGACGATTTTCACGCCCGGCTCGACCTTGGCGTCGGTGGAATAGACGATACCGAGTGCGGCTTCGTTTCGCGCGACCAGCGCGAGCGCCGCTCGAACGTTCTCCGCCATCGCCATTTTCGGTTCGACCGCGGTCCATGCGCCGAGCTTTTCCAGCGCCGCTTTGGCATATTTGCCGACCGGCACGGCCTTGACGTCGCCGGTCGCGACCTTGCCGTCGCCGGCGAGCTTGGCCAGATCAAAGCCCTGGTCGATGGTGACCTTGTCGATCTTCGAATCCTTCGGGGCGATCAGCACGATGCTGTTGCCAAGCAGGTTGACGCGGCTCGGTTTGTTGATGGCTTTCTTGTCTTTCACGTAATCCATCCAGGCCGTATCGGCGGACACGAAAACGTCGGCCGGCGCGCCCTGTTCGATCTGTTTGGCAAGCGCCGAGCTTGCCGCGTAGCTCGCGACGATCTTGACTCCGGTCTTGGCGGTGTACGCATTGTCGACATCGTCAAGCGCATTCTTCATCGACGCCGCTGCGAACACCGTCAGTGTCTTGTCCTGCGCCGCGGCGGGCGCCATGGCCGAGGGCTTGGCATCCTTGGCGGAGGCCGGCGCGGCAAGGAAGGCACCGACCAGCAATGCCGAGAACAATGAACGGGCGAATAACTTCATGGGGACGCTCCAAATCGATCCGGCGCGAATGACCGCGCAGGTTGTGCAAGGGATTGACAAGACGATCGAATGGAAGCGCCGTTCCAGGAATCCGACGGCTTACGGCCAGCCGGAAAGATCGCTGGCCCGACAATAACAGCCGCAGTCCATACGTAAAGGGCTGCGGCTGTTGGTTTTAATGGGAAGCCGGCGTAATGGCGAGGTTGATGGTATCCTTGGCGGCGCCGCTGACCTGTAGGATCACCGGACCGGCGGGAAGGTCATACCGGACGCTTTTCCTGACCCCGGCGCAGCCGGTGACCCCGCCGAACGAGTTCGACTTGAGATAGGAGTCGTTTTGAAGAGCGTCGATCCAGCCGTATTCCGATATCGTCACAACGTACAGTCCTGCGGACGCCACGTTGGCACGAACGAACCCGGCATAGCTGCCCGGCTTCTGCTGGCGCTCCGGCGGTTTGGGCAGAACCGCCTCGGCGATAGGACTTAGCGTCATCGTAATGGCGACCGGCGCAGCAGGCGTTTCCGCGCCGGCTGCCAGCTTCGGCAGGGAAGGCGCGGTGAGGAGCGCGATTTCCTTCTCCATCGGCCATTTGAACTTGTCGCACCCTTCTGGGTCGGCTGCGAGGGCCGGCGTCACCGCGACCAGAAGCAGCGCAATCGACAGCGTCGGTTTCATGTCAGTTCACCGCAACCATGACGTCGGAGACTTGCAACGCGACAACGACCGGATTTTCGGCGTTGAGACGGGTTTCGTCGGCAGCTTTGGTGGTGGTCGATGATGTCGGGATTGGCGGGTTGCGTTCGCTGATGATCATCTTGAATCCTTCGCAGATCCGATCCCTGCGTCACAAAGTCGCGCGCAGGCTTGCTGTTGGGAAAGCGGGCTTGCTGGTTGGGAAAAGGAGGATCAGGCGCTCTGATCTGCAGTCTCGCCAGCGCTTACGGCGCGGCGACGTTTGGCACCGTAGCATTTTCGAACAGGCATGTCCTCGGGCTTGAATCGAAGACGGGTGGCGGTTCGCGTCAAGACAACGAGTCAGAACAACAGTCTGGAGCCGCTTCCGATTCAACGAGAAGCGAGATGCTCCAGATGGCTCGATCAGGTTTCCATGTCAGCCGAAACCGTCCGCGCGCCGACCATGGTTGCTATTGCCGGGCATCGGGCGCGGCCAGCACCTCGGTGCAATCTGGCGGCAGTTGGGCCAGCGTGATCGGCGGCTTCGGCTTCGGCGGCACTAATGGCGGCTTGGGATGCAGCACGGCGTCGCTGAACCAGTAAGCCAGATCGCCGGCGCTGCACCCTTCAGTCGGCTCAGGCGGGGTCTGTGGTTCACATTGAGGATTGCCGGGCGGACATTTGATTCGGATATGGAAGTGGTAGTCGTGGCCGTACATGGGTCGGACCTTCGAAAGCCAGCTGCGGTCGCCCCTGGCCTCGCGGCACAGCGCCTTCTTGATCGCGGCATTGACGAAAATGCGCTCGACCGACGGCTCCCTGGCCGCGGCGCGAATGACGCGGAGGTGACTCGGAGTCCAGGTATGGGGATCGATGTCGAGACGGTCACGACGCACCATCATGACAGCCGACATCTCCTCGCGCTCGTTGCGCGACAGCAGCCGGTTCGGCATCGGCGTCAGCCAGACGTCGGCATCTAACCCGATCTGGTGACTGGCATGACCGGTGATCATCGGTCCGCCGCGCGGCTGCGCCATGTCGCCGATCAGAAGTCCGGGCCAGCCGGCATCCCTGTGCACCTTGGCTGACAGCCGCTCCAGCAATGCGACCATGGCGGGATGGGCCCAGTTGCGGTTGCGCGACAGTCGCATCACCTGCCATGTCGGTCCGGTGACCGGCAGCGCTTCGGCGCCGGCGATGCAGCCCTTCGCATAAAAACCGATGACGTGCGGCGGCCCGGCGGTGGGGAGCAATTTGCGGCCGAACAGTTGCTTGGCCGCAAGATTGGGATCGTGCGGATTGGCCAACGGCG
The DNA here is from genome assembly GCF_051535235.1 of Nitrobacter sp. Lineage (GTDB taxonomy): Bacteria > Pseudomonadota > Alphaproteobacteria > Rhizobiales > Xanthobacteraceae > Nitrobacter. The sequence continues at coordinate 51,959 of NZ_JBPPLZ010000013.1, read as the reverse complement.
GCAGCGGTCTGGGGTTCAGCGTCCCCTTGTCCTGCGCGAAGGCGCTGGGCACCGGCAAGCCGTCGCTCAGGACGGCGATGGCGGACGCCAGAAGCAGGCAGAGAATCGCGCGAATGGTCATGACCGGCGATTCTATAGCGTTTTCGCGAAGCCGCGGCCACAAATGGTCGAACGGTCGTTCCGCCGCGCCGCCTGCCGGAGCGGCCGGGTGCATTGAGGGGAAAGGCGCTTCCCTTGATTCTGATTTCCTATCGCTTGCGCGCGGTTTTCTTCGCCGGAGAGCGCCTTGCTTTTGCCGGCGAGCGTTTCGCGGCATTGCGTTTGCGAGTTGCAGCCGCCTTCTTCGCCGAGCGCGACCGATCGGCTGCCGAACGTGAAGCCGCAGCCTTGCCGCCGCGCGGTCCGCCGATCCGGCCGCCGCGCTTGGAGGAGACCTTCGTGGTCTTGCGGCCGCGCCCCGATCCGCTCTTCTTGCCGCCGCCGCTTTCACGATTCACCGTGGCCCATGCCCGGCGTTCGGCCTCCTTCTTCTTTACGCCGCGCTTCTCGTAGCCTTCCTCGATGTGCTCGGCCTTGCGCTTCTGCTTGTTGGTGTAGCTCGATTTGTCGCCGCGCGGCATGACGCCTCTCCGGGTTGCGTTTCAGTGGAATTGAAACGCTCCGCGGTTGCGGCGGTTCCTTTAGGGTCTGTTTCGTTGAATCAGACTCGTCGCTTTTGTTTGAGCATGATCTCTTCCGAAAACCGGTATCCACTTTTCGGGATCATGCTCTAGTCGGCGCGCGGCGGCGGTGAACTCATGCGCTGACGCGGAGCATCAGCCATCGACCTTCAGCGCGGCGATGAAGGCTTCCTGCGGAATGTCGACCTTGCCGAACTGCCGCATCTTCTTCTTGCCTTCCTTCTGCTTCTCCAGAAGTTTGCGTTTGCGGCTGACGTCGCCGCCGTAGCATTTCGCGGTGACGTCCTTGCGCAGCGCGCGCACCGTTTCGCGCGCGATCACCTTGCCGCCGATCGCCGCCTGGATCGGAATCTGGAACATGTGCGGCGGGATCAATTCCTTCATCTTCTCGACCATGGCGCGGCCGCGGCCCTCGGCGCGGGTCCGGTGTACCAGCATCGACAGCGCATCGACCGGCTCGTTGTTGACGAGGATCTGCATTTTCACGAGATCGGCCGGCTTGTAGTCGGTGAGGTGATAGTCGAACGAGGCGTAGCCCTTGGAGACGGACTTGAGCCGGTCGTAGAAATCGAACACCACTTCGTTGAGCGGCAGATCGTACTTCACCATTGCGCGGGAGCCGACGTACGTCAGTTCCTTCTGCGCGCCGCGCCGCTCCTGACACAGCTTCAGCACGCTGCCGAGATAGTCGTCGGGGGTGAGGATGGTGGCCTCGATCCATGGCTCCTCGATCTCGGCGATCTTCACCACGTCGGGCATGTCGATCGGGTTGTGAATCTCGATCTCGCTGCCGTCGGTCAGCTTCATCTTGTAGATGACGCTCGGCGCGGTCGCGATCAGGTTGAGATCGAACTCGCGGCTCAAGCGTTCCTGGATGATCTCCAGATGCAACAGGCCGAGGAAGCCGCAGCGGAAGCCGAAGCCGAGCGCGGCGGAGGTCTCCATTTCAAAGGAAAAGCTGGCGTCGTTGAGGCGCAACTTGCCCATCGCCGCGCGCAGCGTCTCGAAATCGTCGGCGTCCACCGGAAACAGGCCGCAGAACACCACGGGGATCGCCGGCTTGAAGCCGGGCAGCATGTCCGTTACCGGCTTGCGATCGTCGGTGATGGTGTCGCCGACACGGGTGTCGGCGACTTCCTTGATCGCCGCGGTGATGAAGCCGATCTCGCCGGGGCCGAGTTCGTCCACCTGCTGCATCTTCGGGGTGAAGAAACCGACCCGCTCGACATCATAGGCCGCGTTGGTGCCCATCATGCGAATGCGGCTGCCCTTCTTCATGACGCCGTCGACGATGCGGACGAGGACGACGACGCCGAGATAGACGTCGTACCAGCTATCGACCAGCAGCGCCTTCAGCGTGGCGTCGCGGTCGCCCTTCGGCGGCGGCAGGCGGGTGACGATGGCCTCCAGCACATCGGGCACGCCGAGGCCGGTCTTGGCCGAGATCATCACCGCATCGGATGCGTCGATGCCGATCACGTCCTCGATCTGCTGCTTCACCTTGTCGGGCTCGGCGGCCGGAAGATCGACCTTGTTGAGGACGGGCACGATCTCGTGATTGTTGTCGAGCGCCTGATAGACGTTGGCGAGCGTCTGCGCCTCGACGCCCTGGCTCGCGTCCACCACGAGCAGTGAGCCTTCGCAGGCGGCCAGCGAGCGCGAGACCTCGTAGGCGAAGTCGACGTGGCCGGGCGTATCCATCAGGTTGAAGACGTAGTCCTTGCCGTCCCTGGCGCGGTATTTCAGGCGCACGGTCTGCGCCTTGATGGTGATGCCGCGCTCGCGCTCGATGTCCATGGAATCGAGCACCTGCTCCTTGCCCGCCATCTCGCGATCGCTCAGGCCGCCGGTCATCTGGATCAGGCGGTCGGCCAGCGTCGACTTTCCATGGTCGATATGGGCGACAATGGAGAAGTTGCGGATATTGGCTATGGGAGAGGTCGTCATGGGGCGCGGGATAGCATCCGGTCGAACAGCGGGCAAGCAAGGGTCAACCGCGAGAAGCGCATTCCGGAGGTTTCCGCGCTACGGCCCCGGGCGGGCGATGCCGGTCACTCGTCCTCATTGAATTTGTTGCCGATGAGTTCGGCGATCGCGGCGACCGCGGCTTTCGCTTCGGGGCCGGTTGCGGACACCGTGATCGTTGTTCCGATGCCCGCGGACAGCATCATCAATCCCATGATCGAATTGCCGCCGACCGTTTCGCCGTTGCGCGTTACGCTGACGTCGGCGTTGAAGCGCTCGACCATCTGAACGAATTTCGCAGACGCCCTCGCATGCAGGCCGCGCTTGTTGACGATCGGAATTTCGCGGGAGACCGCGCCCGGAGCAGCAGATGCTCTTGCCGTCGCCGGCGCATCGTTCGACGAGACCGCGTCGTCCGGCTTCCCGGTCATTTCCCGGCGAGCACCCGGCTGGCGATCGTCACGTATTTGCGCCCCGCCTCCTGCGCCATCGCGATGGCGTCGGGCAGCGTGCGTTCCTCGCGCACCTTGGCGAGCTTGACGAGCATCGGAAGATTGATTCCCGCGAGCACCTCGACCTTGGGCCGGCTCATGCAGGAGATCGCGAGGTTTGAAGGCGTGCCGCCGAACATGTCGGTGAGAATGGCGACACCGTCGCCGCTGTCGACACGGTTGACGGCTTCGATGATATCGCCCCGGCACAGATCGGCATCGTCTTCGGCGCCGATGGTGATGGCTTCGATTTGCTTTTGCGGGCCCATTACATGTTCGAGCGCCGCCTTGAACTCATCGGCGAGGCGCCCGTGGGTCACAAGTACCAGACCAATCATTGAAAACTCCTCGCGGGTGCTCTTGGTGCACCGCACGAACGGGCCACTTTGACCATCCGGAGCCCTCACGCAAGGGGGAGCGGCAGGTTTTTCGCTGAAAACCGGTCGCTCCGTGAGCCGCGATGGTCTACTTCGTGGCTATAGTGGGATTTATATGGTTACCAGATTTCCCCCGGCAATCAGCAGTAAGGCGAGTGTCGCTGCAACCCGGAATGGTCGTCAGCGCGGCGATGGTCATCGGAAGTGGCGAAAAACCAGCCGCCACCGGAATTCGGGCCAGTTCGACCCCTGATATCGTGGTTTGCAGCGCCTTTGCCGGGGGCAGGCGCTCGGCATCCAACGCGGCAAGATCGATCACGAGGCCGACCGGAGCCTCCGCGACAAAAGCGCTGCGGCGAATGCCGAGTCCGCGGATTTCGATCAGCCCCTCGAGTTCGGGCGGCGGCCTGACGAGAAGACGGTCGCGGACCGCCTCCAGGCAAAGGCGGTCGTCACCGACCAGTGTCGCTGCCGGAATCTGGCCGCTAAGGCCGGCCAGCATGAGATCGAAGGCGAGGCGGGACTTGCCGGCGCCGGAGGGCCCGCGGATCAGAACGGCGCGATCTCCCACCAGAACTGCGGAGCCATGGATCGTCGAACCGGACAACGCGGTCATGTCGCGGGAAGGCGGACCACGAAGCGCGCGCCTGCGATCCGCGTGTCGCCCTGGGCATCGGTCGGGCCAGGGCGGTTTTCCGCCCAGATGCGCCCGCGATGCGCCTCGATGATCTGCTTGGAGATCGACAGGCCGAGGCCGGAGTTCTGGCCAAAACCCTGGTGCGGCCGGTCGGTGTAGAAGCGTTCGAACACCCGCTCCAGCGCATCGGGACGAATGCCCGGCCCGTCGTCGTCGACCACGATCTCGATCTCGGATTTCAGGCGTCGGCACACGATGCGCACCCGGCCGCCGGATTTCGAGAACGACTGCGCATTGGTCAGGAGATTGGAGATGACCTGGCCGAGCCGCGAGTCGTGACCCGGCACCGAGAAGGTCTCGGCCCGATTGCCTTCGAAACGCACGTCGACGCCGACGTCGTGACCAAGCCTGGTTTCGTTTGCAACCGATGTCAGCGTGGTCAGCAAGCGCCGGACATTGACCGGGGCCACGTCCGTGCGCTGCAATTCGGCGTCGAGACGGCTTGCGTCGGATATGTCGGAGATCAGGCGATCAAGCCGGCGCACGTCGTGCTCGATCACCTCGAGCAGACGGCTGCGGCTGGCTTCGGTTTTGGCAAGCGGCAAGGTTTCCACTGCGGAACGCAGCGAGGTGAGAGGGTTTTTCAGTTCGTGCGAGACGTCGGCGGCGAAAGTCTCGATCGCCTCGATGCGGTTGTAGAGCGCGTCGGTCATGTCGCGCAGCGCGCCGGACAGGTGGCCGATTTCATCGCGGCGGCGAGTAAAATCGGGGATCTCGATGCGCGTCTTGATGCGGCGGCGAACCCGCTCGGCGCTGTCGGCGAGCCGCCGCACCGGCCCCGCGATGGTGCTGGCCAGCAGAAGCGACAGCACGATCATGACCATCACGGCGACGCCGAACACTTTCAGAATCGCCAGCCGCTCCGCCGTCACCATCTGGTCGATGTCGTCGCCCTGCGTGGAGAGCATCAGCGAGCCGAAGATGGTGGCGCGCGGCCGCTCCACCGGCACCGCGACCGAGACGATGATTTCGCCGCGATCGTTGATCCGGACCATGCTCGATTTCTCGCCCTTGAGCGATTGCGCGACCTCCTGATACCCGTTGCCGTTTTCGGGGCCGAGTTCGCGGTAAAGCGGAAGATCGCCGCGATTGAGCCAGGTGCGGATCGCGATCGTGGTTCGCTCCAGGAAGCCCGGCTTGACCTCGGTCGGTGGCGGCAGTTCGAAACGAATGACGTCGCCGCGACGAAAAAGGCTACGGCTGTCGAGGATCAGCACGCCGTCGCGGTCGTAGATGCGCGCGCGCGTCTTGGTCGGCGAGATCAGCCGCCGCAGCACGGGAGCGACGCGCTCGGGATTGATCGGAAAATCCAGCCCGGAAAATTCCTCAGGCGCTCCGTAGCTCTCGCCGGGCTTGAGATCGAGCAGGCGATCCGGGTCGATGGTGATGGTGTTGGTTTCCACCGTCGCCGAAGCGGCGATGGCGCTTGCGATGATCTCGCCCTGCACCAGCAGGCTTTGCGCGCGCGCGTCGATCAGTCCGGCGCGGAATTGCGAGAGATACAGAATGCTGGCCGCCAGTGCGATCAGGCCCGCGAGATTCAGCGACACGATACGGCGGGTCAGGCTCGAAAAACTGAGCGTGAAAAGAAACTGCCCGGCGCGGCTCAGCCACTCCCGCGGCCGCTGCCAGTGCGGCGTCGGCTCGACATGATCGGCAGGAGCGTCCGTCACGAGGACCTGCGAGGTCTCCTCGGCGGTATCCGGATTGAGATCAGGCTGCGTTCGATCAAGCAATGACTGAAACTGCCCGGTTATCGGTCCCACATTTCACTATCGTCATTCCCGCCACTTCGCGTTCACGCTGAGGATGCGCCCGTGCCGACCAATGTTCGCGGTCATGCCGGTGGCCCTGCCTCGAATGTGAACCGCGCATCGGGAAGGCTTGCCCCGAGCATGAATCGGCTCGCGGGCTGCACGTCCCGGAACGGCAGTTTATCAGGTTTCCTTGAAACGGTAACCCACGCCGTAGAGGGTTTCGATCATCTCGAAGTCGTCGTCGACGACCTTGAACTTCTTGCGCAGCCGCTTGATGTGGCTGTCGATGGTGCGGTCGTCGACATAGACCTGATCGTCATAGGCGGCGTCCATCAGCGCGTTGCGGCTTTTGACGACGCCGGGACGCGTCGCGAGCGCCTGCAGAATCAGGAATTCCGTGACGGTCAAAGTGACAGGCTCGTTTTTCCAGGTGCAGGTGTGGCGTTCCGGGTCCATGCGCAGCAGGCCGCGGTCCAGCGCCTTGGCGTCGGTCTCCTTGGGAGCTGCGGCCGGGTCTTTCGGGCAAGCGCGGCGCAACACCGCCTTGACGCGTTCTACGAGCAGCCGCTGCGAGAACGGCTTGCGGATGAAGTCGTCGGCACCCATCTTGAGACCGAACAATTCATCGATCTCTTCGTCTTTGGAGGTGAGGAAAATAACGGGCAAGTCGGATTTCTGACGCAGCCTTCGCAGCGTCTCCATTCCGTCCATGCGCGGCATCTTGATGTCGAGGATCGCGAGATCGGGTTGACTGGTGCGGAAGCCGTCGAGTGCCGACGCACCGTCGGTGTAGGTCATGATGCGATAGCCTTCGGCTTCGAGCGCGATCGAGACCGATGTGAGAATGTTGCGGTCGTCATCGACCAAAGCGATTGTGGGCATATGCCTGCTTTCCGAAGCGGATGGCGAGAGGCGAACAATTCGACCGTCTGGCCCTTGGAGTGGCTTTAAGAACGCAGTCAACGAGCAATGCAAGCTGGGCTGAAGTGTGACCGAGTTCCCGGAAAACGCGCGAAGGACGCCACCGTTCCGTACCTGTTCGATCCTTTTATCTTAGCCCGAAAGGGTGGTTTTTCCAAATGAATTGAGGACTTAAGCCATGCAGCCGACCGCCAATTTCACCGCCGCCAACCTTACCCGATCGCTGCTGCGCCGAAGCCGGCAAGGTGCGCTTGCGACCCTGATGACCGGCAGCGGGGACCCCTATTGCTCGCTCGTCAATGTCGCAAGCCATTACGATGGCTCGCCAATTCTTCTCATTTCGCGTCTGGCGCTGCATACCAAGAACCTGCTCGCCGATCCCCGGGTATCGCTGATGCTGGACGAGCGCGCCGAGGGTGATCCGCTGGAGGGTTCCCGGATCATGGTGGGCGGAACGGCCGAGGAGGCGGACGGGGAACTCAGGACAACCCTGCGCCGGCGGTATCTGAACGCTCATCCGTCTGCGGAATCTTTCGCGGACTTCAAGGATTTCTCGTTCTTCCGGATTCGGCCGACCAATGTTCATCTGGTCGCCGGTTTCGGGCGGATCGTGGATCTCAAACCGGAAAAAATTCTGACCAGCCTTGAGGGCGCAGACGAATTGCTTGAGGCCGAACAGCGCGCGGTCGATCACATGAACGCCGATCATCGCGATGCGCTGAATCTCTATGCGACGCGATTGCTCGGCGCCAAGGCCGCCGACTGGCGCTGCACCGGCTGCGATCCCGATGGCCTGGACATGGGTGCCGACGGTCATGATGCGTTGCGGCTGGATTTTCCGCGGCGGATCGTCACGCCGACCGAGCTTCGCGTCGTTTTGAAGGAGTTGGCGGAAAAAGCCCGCGCCGCAAACCAGATCTGATCGCTGTCAGCCGCCTCGGAACAAATCGAGTCGGCGAGGGATCGGCTTGGCGGGTCCGGCGTTCATCAATATCCGTTCGCCGGAGTAAGGTGGGATGGGTTATATTAAGGTCGTTGCGGCAGAGGTGCGGTTTCATTTTCCGCGCCAATGATACGGAGTTCGAGGAGGAATTCTCCGTGCAAGAAATCGGCGTGCGTAACGACGCCTTCGGCGCCGGGAAAAGCGGGCTGAAGAACGTCAAGGTCGTGTACTGGAATTTCGGCGCGCCGCAACTTTATGAGCACGCGCTACGCAACGGCGAAGCGATGGTGAACGCGGACGGCGCGTTATGCGCGGACACCGGCGTGTTCACCGGCCGCAGTCCGAAGGACAAATACACGGTCCGTGACGCAGCCACCGAGCAAAACGTCTGGTGGGATGGAAACCAGTCGATCACGCCGGAGCAATTCGCGACGCTGCATGCCGACTTCCTCGAACACGCCGAAGGCATGACGCTTTTCGCGCAGGATCTTTACGGCGGCGCCGACCGGAATTTCCGCATCAAAACCCGCGTTTTCACCGAACTGGCCTGGCATTCGCTGTTTATCCGCACGCTGTTGCGTCGGCCGAGCACGTCGGAGCTTGCGGCGTTTACCCCCGGGCTGACGGTCATCGACTTGCCGAGCTTTCGCGCCGATCCCAAACGGCACGGCGTTCGCTCGGAGAATGTCGTGGCTCTCGATCTCACTCGCGGAATCATTCTGATCGGCGGCTCTCGTTATGCGGGGGAGATGAAGAAGAGCATCTTCACCACCCTGAATTACCTGCTGCCGGACAAAGGCGTGCTGCCGATGCACTGTTCGGCCAATGTCGGCGCGGGCGGCGACAGCGCGATCTTCTTCGGTCTCTCGGGTACCGGAAAAACCACGCTCTCCGCCGATCCGCAACGCACGCTGATCGGCGACGACGAGCATGGCTGGAGCAAGGATGGCATTTTCAATTTCGAGGGTGGGTGCTACGCCAAATGCATCAAGCTGTCGCAGGAGGCCGAGCCCGAAATTCATGCGGCCTCCAAACGCTTCGGCGCGGTGCTTGAAAACGTCGTGCACGACGAACTCACCCGCGTGCCTGATTTCGATGACGGCTCGAAGACCGAGAACACCCGCTCGGCCTATCCGCTGGAATTCATTCCGAACGCGTCGTCGACCGGCTGCGCGGGTCAGCCGAAAAATCTGATCATGCTGGCTGCCGACGCCTTTGGCGTGCTGCCACCGATCGCCAGGCTGACGCCGGCGCAGGCGATGTATCATTTCCTCTCCGGTTACACCGCGAAGGTGGCGGGGACCGAGCGCGGTCTCGGCGACGAGCCGCAGCCTGAATTCTCCACCTGCTTCGGCTCACCTTTTTTGCCGCGCGATCCCAGCGTTTACGGCAACATGCTGCGCGAGTTGATTGCGAAGCACGACGTCGATTGCTGGCTGGTCAATACCGGCTGGACCGGCGGCAAATACGGCACCGGCCGCCGCATGCCGATCAGGGTCACGCGCGCGCTGGTCAGTGCGGCGCTCGACGGCTCGCTCCGCGACGTCCAGTGTCGTACGGACAGGTATTTCGGGTTCGCGGTGCCGACATCGGTGCCGGGCGTCGAGCCTCATATCCTCAACCCGATCAAGACCTGGGCCGACAAGTCCGAATTCGACAAGACCGCTCGCGCCCTGGTTGGCATGTTCCGAAAGAATTTCGCCAGATTCGAAAACGACGTCGATGCGGAGGTCAGGGCGGCGGCGCCCGAGGTGAGGATCGCGGCTGAATAGAGCCCGCCAATCAATTTTGTGAAATCAACAAGGGGTGGCTCAGTCAGCCGCCTTTTTTAATCCCGAGTCTTCCTATTAGAGCATGGCGTCGAAAAGAAAAGTGCCATGCTGGATCAGGGAGAGGTTAAGCTACGGAGCCGTCGCCGCGCCGGCTTCCGTCAGCCTCGGTGCGGCGACACATAAGGATGCTTCAAGATGATCGGCAGACGACAGTTGTTGCGCGCGACGGGTACGGGTCTGGCCGGCCTCGTCGTCATGGGTCGCGCAGCCCGTGCGGCTGCGATACTGGAGAAGAGGTTTGTCGACGAAGTGAAGCGGCTGGAGAATGAAAGCGGCGGACGGCTGGGTGTCGCTTTGCTCGACACAGCCACCGGCCAGTGCGTTGGCCATCGGACGAACGAGCGATTTCCGATGTGCAGCACCTTCAAGGTGCTGGTCTCGGGCGCCGTTCTTCACAGCGTCGATGCAGGCAAGGAAAGTCTCGTGCGGCGGATTTATTTCACCGACGCCGATCTCGTGACGTATTCGCCGGAAACGCAGAAGCATGTCGGTCCGATCGGCATGACCGTCGCCGAATTGTGCGAGGCCGCCATGACGCTCAGCGACAACACGGCCGGCAATCTGCTGCTTGCAAGCATCGGCGGCCCGCAGGGCCTGACCGCCTTCGTTCGCTCGCTCGGCGATGATGTGACGCGCCTCGATCGCATCGAGACCGATCTCAACGAGGCGGCGCCCGGCGATCCGCGCGACACGACGTCGCCGGATGCGATTGCCTCCGACCTGCGCGCGCTGGCGCTGGGCAACGTGTTGTCGACGAAGTCGCGCGGGCAACTCATCGGCTGGCTCGCAGCCAACATGACCGGTGGCAAGCGTCTGCGCGCCGGATTGCCGGCCGGTTGGCGTGTCGGCGACAAGACCGGAACGGGCGAGCAGGGAACGGCGAATGACGTTGCTGTGATCTGGCCGCCGGACCGCGCTCCGTTTGTCATAACAGCCTATCTCACGGGCGCCGCTGTTCCGGCAGATCGGCAGGACGCGGTCATGGCGGCCGTCGGGCGCGCGGTCACGACCGCGCTCGCATGAACGTCCGCGTGCGGACGCCGCATGGAAAACAATGCGCATGGATAAATAGTGAGTTTCAGCTTCCGCCCAGCGTATTGCTGGGAGTAGGGCGGTCGATGATCTGCTGTCCGAACAGGCTCGCGATCAATTCGACCGCGACCCGCGCGGTTCGCCCGCGTTCGTCGAGAAACGGGTTGAGTTCGACGATATCGACGGAACGGACCAGCCCGGAATCGTGCAACAGCTCCATGATGAGATGCGCCTCGCGATAGGTCGCGCCGCCGGGAACGGTGGTGCCGACACCGGGCGCCACCGTTGGATCAAGAACATCGAGATCGAAGCTGACGTGCAGCACGCCGTTGCGCGCTCTGACCCGATCGATGACGCGGCGGATCAGCACCGCCACGCCGAACTCGTCGATCTCGCGCATGTCGGCGATGGCGATGCGGCGGTCATGCACCAGCTTCTTCTCGAGCGGGTCAATCGAATGGATGCCGAACAGGTCGAGGTGTGCTGATGGGATCGACGCGCGCGGCTCGTCGCCGAGCAGACCGTCGAGGCCGGGCTCGCCGCACAGGAAGGCGGCGGACATCCCGTGCATGTTCGCGGTCATCGTCGTCAGCGGCGTGTTGTAGTCGGCGTGGGCGTCGAGCCAGAGCACGAACAACTTGCGGTCCCGTTCGTGCCAATAGCGCGCGACGCCGTTGACCGAACCCATCGACAGGCTGTGGTCGCCGCCGAGAAAGATCGGTATCGCTCCGGACTTCGCCACATCATAAGCGCGCGGGCTGAGCGCGCGGACCCATGCCTGGATGTCGCGGTAGTGGTTGGCGTTTGCGGGAATCTGGTCGTTCGCCGGCGCCACCTGAGCGACCGAGACGTCGCCGTGATCGGTCACCTCAATGCCGAGGCTTTCCAGCACCGGCTTGATGCCCGCGGTGCGCAACGCTGCCGGGCCCATCAAGGTACCGCGTTGCGAGGCGCCCATGTCGATGGGAACGCCGAGCAGCGCAACCTTTCCAAATCCCGCGTCCGCGACGTCCGTCATCGGAGCAGCTTTGCGATCGCGGCCTGCAGCGGGCGGGCGGCCTCGGCGTAACCCGACCATGCCTTGCTTTTCTTCAGGAGGTCAGCGGCAGTGCGGAGCGTGAAACGTTTGGGGTCGAGTCCGGCTTTCACCTGCGACCAGTTCAGCGGCATCGACACGGTCGCGCCGGGGCGCGCGCGCGGCGACAGCGGCGCGACCGCGGTCGACTTGGTGTCGTTGCGAAGATAATCCAGAAAGATTTTGCCCTCGCGCTGCTTCTTCGACATGTTGATGAGATATTTGTCGGGTTCGTCCGCTGCCATTTGTTCGCAGACGGCCTGCGCGAACATCTTGGCCTGTTTCCAGGTTAGCGTTTCCTTTCTGACGGCAGCAAGTGGCGTGACCACGTGCAGGCCCTTGCCCCCGGTTGTCTTGCAGAATGTTTCAAGTCCGAGCGCCTCAAGACGCTGCTTCATCTCTTTTGCCGTCGCGATCACATCGGAGAATGCGATGCCGGGCGCCGGATCGAGATCGAACACCAGTCGTCCCGGTACGGCGTATTGGTCGGGCGCGCAATTCCACGGATGTAGCTCAAGTCCCCCGATTTGCGCCACCGCGATCAGTCCTTCGACGCGGTCGATCTGAAGATAAGGCTTGCGGTCGCCGTACACTTTTGCCTGGGTGACGAGGTCCGACATTCCCGGCATGGCATGACGCTGAAAGAAGGTTTCGCCGCCGATGCCGTCGGGAGCGCGCACGATCGAACACGGCCGCCCCTGAATGTGTGGCATCATCCAATCGCCGACGGTCTCCATATATTCAGCAAGATCCCGTTTGGTGACCGGCTGTTTGTCCCCGCCATCGGGCCATAGCGCCTTGTCCGGGTGCGAGATTGCAACGCCCATGACCGTCGCGCGATCCCGTGCCGACGATGCGCGGGGCTGGCGCGACGTCGTGGTCTCCGTGCGCGCTGCGGCCGCGGCCCTCGCATCGAGCTTGGGCACCGCGGTACGGACCGGCATCTCCGCCTTGACCTCGCGGGCCGGCTTGTCTGCGCGCAAACCCTTGAAGGCCGCCTGCCGGACCATGCCGTCATTGGTCCAGCCGGCGAATTCGATCTCGGCTACGAGATCCGGCTTGAGCCAGTGCACCTCGCGTCCGCCGGAAGGGGCATTCTTGCCGGAGAACGGGCTTTTCGAGGCCGCGGCGGCCTTCAGCGCCGGCATGATGCGCTTCACGGTGTCGCGGCCATAGCCGGTGCCGACGATGCCGGTATAGACGAGGCGGTCGCCCTTGTAGACTCCGGCCATCAGGGAGCGGAATTTTCCGCCCGTTGTTTTCCAGCCGCCGATCACGACCTCATGGCCGGGGCGGCTCTTGACCTTGAGCCAGCTTCCACCGCGGCCGGCGCGATAGGGCGCGTCGGTGCGTTTGGAGATGATGCCTTCGAAGCCGGACTTGCAAGCCGACGCGAGCATCTGTTCACCGTCTGCGTCGAAATGCTCGACGTAGCGGATCGGCGAGCGGCTCGATTGCGCCGAGCGCCCGAGTAGCTTGCGAAGCCGTTCCTTGCGCGCGAGCAGCGGCAGCGGGCGCAGATCCTCGCCCTCGGCGAACGGCAGGTCGAACGCGAAGAACACGAGGTCATCCGTCTTGCCGTCGGACAGCGCGGCCTGCATCGCGGAAAAATCCGGATGGCCCTCGCTGTCGAGGGCGACGATCTCGCCGTCGATGATGGCGTCGGGCAATTTCGCGGCGGCTTTTGCGATCGCCGAAAACTTGTCGGTCCAGTCGAGCCCCTTGCGGGTTTTGAGTGTCACCTCGCCGTTCTCGATCCGCATCTGGATGCGGTAGCCGTCGAACTTGATCTCATGCACCCAGCCGTCCGCCGCCGGCGGGCGCGCCGAGATTTCGCATAGCTGAAATCCGGTGAAGTCGGGCATATCGTCCTTGATGGCGCGGGCCTTGTTTGTTTCTGCCTTGCTCGTTGGTGCCTTGCTCGCTCGTGCCTTGCCCGCGGGTATCTTGGCTTTTTTCGGCGCTCGCTTGCGGGTTGAAGCAGGTTGGGCGCTTGTCTTTGTCGCGCGGGCCTCTGCTGCAATGCCTTTGTTGGAATTCCAGACCGCATCGGAACCGGCGGTCCGCGCGGTCATCATGAAAGGCTCCGGCGCCTTGCCCTGGCCTTGCGCGATCTGGTCGAGCGTGCGGCCCGACGCGACCGAGCGGTCCTGCTTCAGCACGTCCTCGCCGCTGCCCGGCTTGGCGTAGTCGTCGCGGTGCTTGATCAGCAGCCAGTTGGTGCGCTTGCCGCCGCTGCGGTCGTGCTTCATGCGCACCAGCACCCACTCACCCTTGAGCTTCTCGCCCATCAGCGCGAATTTGAGGTCGCCCTTGGCGAGACCCTTCGCCGGGTCGTCGGCGTACCAGTAGCCGCGGTCCCAGATCTCCACGGTGCCGCCGCCGTACTGGCCTTTCGGAATCGTGCCCTCGAAATCGCCGTAGTCGAGGGGGTGATCCTCGACCTCCACCGCCAGCCGCTTCTCGCCCGGATCGAGGGAGGGGCCGCGCGTCACCGCCCAGGACTTGAACACGCCGTCATATTCGAGACGAAAATCGTAATGCAGCCGCGTGGCGGCGTGCTTCTGGATCACGAAGCGCCGTTGGTTTGAAGCCGCGACGCGAGCTTTGCCGCTCGGCTCCGTGGTTTTCGAGAAGTCGCGCTTCTTGATATAGGTGCTGAGCTTTCGGGAGGGCACGGCGTCGGTTCCAATGAAAGCGTTTTCGAGCGAAGTGGGTACCGGTTCGCGTGAAGAAAACGCGTCAAATCAAAATCTAGAGTCCAAGAATCACATCCGATGTGCAACGCCCGGAAACGCTCGCGGGTGCCGCGACGTTACGATTTTTTGCGTCTCGCGCCCGCGCTCTTGCGCAGCGCGTCCTTCAGGTCGATCGGCACGCCATGTTTCTTCAGAAGGTCGGCGAAAGCCTCGTCGGCCAGATCCTGTATCGTCGCCATGCGATCCCGGCCGAGACGCGTCAGCGCCGTCATGGTCTCGTCGTCGAAGGCGATCAGCTTGCGCATTGGCGCGTGCGGTTAGGTCACGATGATTTTGGATCGAACCAAAATCATGAGCGTGATCGATCCCAATATTTTGGAGCGGGATGCGGGCGGAAAACCGTTACACACTTTTCCTCATCCCGCTCTAACCGGCCTTGCGTTTCGCCGCGGGCGTCTTGTTCGCGCCGCGCGTCCTGGCCGGACGCTTCGCAGGCTCGCGCTTGGCCTCCTTTGTCCCCTTCTTGCCTTCGATCGGAAATAGCATCTCGCGCTGGCCTTCGACGCGCTTTTTGGGCTTCCTGCCTTTCGCAGGCGCCGGCTTGTCGTTTGCGGCCGGCGCGGATTTGCCGCCCTTCAAACTCTGCCGTAGCGCGTCCATCAGATTGATGACGTTGCCTTCGGTCTTGATTTTCGCTTTCGCGATCGGCCGGCCGGCCTGCTTCTGCTCGATCAGGTTCTGCAGGGCAGCCTCATAGTGATCCTCGAACGAATCCGGCTCGAAGTGACCGGATTTCTGCTCGACGATGTGCCGCGCGAGATCGAGCATGTCTTTGGTGATTTTCACATCCTTGATGTCGTCGAAATAATCCGATGCGGCGCGCACCTCGTAAGCGTAGCGCAGCAGCAGGCCGACCAGCCCGTTGTCGCGCGCTTCAAGCGCGATGACGTGCTCGCGGTTGGTGAGCACCACCCGCGCCAGTGCGACCTTGCCCGTCGCCTTGATGGTGTCGCGGATCACCGCATAGGCGTCGTGTCCGACCTTGCCGTCGGGCACCAGATAATATGGCCTCACGATATAGAGATCGTCGATCTCGGCGCGCGGCACGAACCGGTCGATCTCGATGGTGTGGGTGGATTCCAGCGCGATGTTGTTGAGTTCGTCTTTCGTGACTTCGAGATAGCTGTCGCTGTCGACCTTGTAGCCCTTGACGATGTCTTCGCTGTCGACCTCCTCGCCGGTCTCGGCATCGACCTTCTGATATTTGATGCGGTGGCCGGTCTTGCGATTGATCTGGTTGAAGCTGACCTTCTCGGACTCCGACGTCGCCGGAAACAGGGCGACCGGACAGGTCACGAGCGAAAGGCGCAGAAAGCCTTTCCAGTTCGCACGCGGGGCCATCGGACAAACTCCATACGCGACGGGCCGGGGGACGGCAGAATATGATTCAATATCACGAAGCGGGAAACGTTCCGAGTCGGGAACGTGGTAAACGCGCTGCCGCGGCGCCGCAGCCCGTGCGTTCTGGTTGTGTTCTTGATGAAATCCAAAGCGGTTACCGCTTGAGGAATTCGCTCGCCTTGTACAGCGCGCGGAATGGCACGCCGGCCTGCGCGAAGGTTTCCGCCGCGCCCTCCTCGCGATCCACCATGGTGAACACCAGCACGATCTCGCCGCCGGCTTCGCGCACGGACTCCACCGCCTTGATGGCGGAGCCGCCGGTGGTGGTGACGTCCTCGACGATGACGACGCGCTTGCCCTTGAGGCTCTCGTCTTTGGCAAGGCCTTCCACCGCCAGCCGCGCTCCGTGCTCTTTCGGCTTCTTGCGCACGAAAAACGCGGCGATCGGCTGATGCCTCAGCCACGACAACTGTGCGATGGCGCCGGCGAGGGGCACCGCGCCCATCTCGAGGCCGCCGATATAATCGAGTCCGTCGTCCTTGAGCGCCTCGAAGCTCAGTTCCGCGAGCAGCGCCGCGCCTTCGGGGTCGAGCATGGTCGGCTTCAGGTTGAAGTAGAAATCGCTTTTGCGACCTGAGGCCAGCGTGATTTCGCCGCGCCCGAACGAGCGGGTGCGGATGATCTCGGCGAGGCGGATACGGGAGGCGGATTGGGACACGGGCAGGCTCGAAAGGGTGGCGGGAGGTGGCAATCTAGCGATGGTCGGCAGGGTGAACCACTTTTCAGCGCGTCCATCAACAGTTCAATGCAGCGCCATCAGCGGGCGGTGCTGAAGGCGAACCACACAGCTATGGCGGCAAGCGCAACCGCCAGCACGCGCCGGATGGTCCTGCGCTTGTCCGGCGTCTGGACCACCTTGTGCAGGCGCGAGGCCAGCAGCACGATGACGAGATGGACCAGCGTGGCGATGCCGACATAGAGCGCCGACAGCGCAAGTGTCTGCATCGCGACCGATCCCCTGTCCGGCTGGACGAAATCCGGAAGCACCGCGACGTAGAACACCGCCGCCTTGGGGTTGAGCAGATTGGTGATGAGGCCACGACGAAATGCCAGCGCGGGGTGGACGTCGGGATCGCCGGCTTTTTCGGGGGCGGTCTCCGCCTCCTTCGCCCACGCCTCCCAGGCGAGCCACAGCAGATAAACGACGCCGCCCCAGCGCAGAACCTCATAGAGCAGCGGTGAATTGTCGATCACCGCGCTGAGACCGAGCGCCGCCACCGCGCCAAAGACGGAGAGTCCGAGCGCGACGCCGACGACGGCGGCGAGCCCGGCGCGGATGCCTTGCGATAGCGACAGCGCCGCAAGATAGGCCATGTTCGGCCCCGGCGTCATCTCGATGACGAGCGAGGTCAGCGCGAAGGCGGCGAGCGAGCCCGAAAAAACGTCGCTCATCGGTCAGGCCGCAGGCATGCTTTAATGCGCCTCGTCCCAGTTGTCGGCCGCGCGGGCGTCGACCCGCAGCGGCACCGAGAGCAGCACCGCCGGGAACGGCGCGTCCTGCATCACATGCTGCACCACGGGCAGCGTCGCCGCCACCTCGTCGTCGGGCACTTCGAAAATCAGTTCGTCATGCACCTGAAGCAGCATCTTCGCCGACAGCTTCTTCTCGGCAAGCGCGTCGTCCATCCGCACCATGGCGCGGCGGATGATGTCGGCGGCGGTGCCTTGCAGCCGCGCATTGATCGCGGCGCGCTCGTTGAAGGCACGGTGCGAGGGGTTCGGCGACCTGATGTCGGGATAGTGGCATTTGCGGCCGAACAGGGTGGTGACATAGCCGTGCGCGCGGCAGAAGTCGCGGGTCGCGTCCATGTAGGCGCGGATGCCGGGAAAGCGCTCGAAATACTTCTTGATGTAGGCGGCCGCTTCCTCGCGCGGGATGCCGAGCTGGTTGGCGAGGCCGAACGCCGAGATGCCATAGATGATGCCGAAGTTGATCGCCTTGGCGCGGCGGCGGATTTCGCCGGGCATGCCCTGCACGGGCACGCCGAACATCTCCGACGCCGTCATGGCGTGAATGTCGAGCCCGTCGCGGAACGCCTGTTTCAGGACCGGAATGTCGGCGATCTCGGCGAGCAGCCGCAGCTCAATCTGGGAGTAGTCGGCCGACACCAGCTTGTGGTCCGGCGTCGCGATAAAGGCGCGGCGGATTTTGCGGCCCTCTTCATTGCGCACCGGGATATTCTGCAGGTTCGGCTCGTTCGAGGACAGGCGTCCCGTGGTGGTGGCGGCGAGCGCATAGGTCGTGTGAACGCGGTGGGTCTGCGGATCGACGTGTTCCGGCAAAGCGTCGGTATAGGTTGATTTGAGCTTGGAGACCTGCCGCCAGTCGAGGATCTTGCGCGGGAAGTCGTGGCCCTGCTCGGCGAGTTCGTCGAGGATCTGCGCCGAGGTCGACCAAGCGCCGGTCTTGGTCTTGCTGCCGCCCGGCAAGCCCATCTTGCCGAACATGACGTCGCCGATCTGTTTCGGGCTGCCGACATTGATCGGCTCGCCCGCAAGCTGCTGGATCTCGGCTTCCAGGCGTGCGGCGGTCTGCGCGAATTCGCCCGAGAGCCGCGACAGCACCTGGCGGTCGATGGTGATGCCGCGCTGTTCCATGCGCGCCAGCGTCGCGATCATCGGCCGCTCCAGCGTCTCGTAGACGGCGTTCATGCGCTCGGCAACCAGCCGCGGCTTCAAGACCTGCCACAGCCGCAAGGCGAGGTCGGCATATTCCGCTGCATAGGTGGTGGCGCGATCGATCGGCACCTGATCGTAGGCAAGTTTGCTCCTGCCGCTGCCGATCAACTCGCCGTAACTTTGACTGACGTGGCCGAGCCAGCGCTTTGCCAGCGATTGAAGATCATGCGAGCCGCGCCCGGCATCGAGCGCATAGGAGATCAACTCGACGTCGTCATTGTTCTGCATGACGATGCCATGCCGGGCCAGCAACACGGCAGTGAATTTGACGTTGAAACCGACCTTCAGATGGCCGCTGGATTCGAGAACCGGCTTCAGGAGCTTCAACGCATCGGAGGTCGCGATCTGGTCCGGCGCAAGCCCGGCGGCAAACAGCCCGGCCCCGTCTCCGGACTGCCTATGGCCAAGCGGGACGTAACAGGCATCGTTCGGCGCGACCGCCAGCGCGATCCCGCACAATTCGGCCTGCATGGGATCGATCGTCGGCGCCCGCGCCTCGACCGCGAAGCTGCCGTCGTTGTCGATGCGGGCGATCCAGTTCTTCAGCCGGTCCAGCGAGTGGACGATCTCATACTTGTCTGGCTGAACCGGCAAATTGCGCACGGCTTCAAGGCGCGCCGCAGCGAGGGCTTGCGGCGTCTTGACCTCGGTGGCGCTTGTCGCCTTTGCCCTGATCGCCGGAGTGGCTTTCGCGCCGCTGTCGTTTCCGAACAGGTCGCCAGTAACCGCGTCCGTGGACGCCTTGGCCGCTGCCGACAATGTCCCGCTCGCGTTTTTTCTGTCCGGCTCGATTTCGGCGGCATTGACTTGCGAATACTCCGCGACGCGCTTCGTCAGCGTGGTGAACTCCATCGCCTTCAGGAAGGCGATCAGCTTGCGCGCGTCCGGCTCCTGCACGGCGAGGTCTTCCAGCGGCACGTCCAGCGCAACGTGGTCGTCGAGCAACACGAGTTGCCGCGAAATGCGCGCCTTCTCAGCATTCTCGATCAGCGCCTCGCGCCGCTTGGGCTGCTTGATCTCGCCTGCGCGCGCCAGCAGCGTTTCGAGGTCGCCATATTCGGTGATGAGTTGCGCCGCGGTCTTGACGCCGATGCCGGGCACGCCCGGAACGTTATCGACGCTGTCGCCTGCCAGCGCCTGCACCTCGACGACCTTTTCCGGCGGAACGCCGAATTTCTCGATCACCTCGGGAACGCCAAGGCGGCGATCCTTCATGGTGTCGTACATGGTGACGCAGTCGGTGACGAGCTGCATCAGATCTTTATCCGAGGACACGATGGTTGCGGTTGCGCCGCGCTCGCAGGCCTGCCGCACATAAGTCGCGATCAGGTCGTCGGCCTCAAAGCCGATCTGTTCGAGGCAGGGAAGATCGAATGCCTTCACCGCCTCGCGGATCAGCGCGAATTGCGGGATCAGGTCGTCGGGCGCGGGGGGGCGATGCGCCTTGTAGTCGGAATAGAGCGTGTTGCGGAACGTGACCTCGGACTTGTCGAAAACGATCGCGAGGTGGGTCGGCTTGTCGTCCTTCGGCATGTCGCGCAGCAGCTTCCACAGCATGTTGCAGAAGCCGAGCACCGCATTGACTTGCATTCCGTCAGATTTGCGGTTCAGCGGCGGCAGCGCGTGATAGGCGCGGAAGATGTAGGACGAGCCGTCGACCAGGAAGACGTGCTGGCCCTGCATGTTGTCGCCTGCCGCTGCGGCGGTGCGGGCTGTGGTCTTGGCCGCGTCCTGTGTCGCGGCGGCGGGATCAGTGGCTGGCTTCTTCGGCATGGCCGCAACTTAAGGACTCTTGCGCGCAATGGCACCCCCTTGCGGGCCGCCATCGCCAGCAAAATCGCGGCGGGTCCGGCTGGTTCGTAGGTGATGGCCTCGTTATTCCGCCGCCTGAAGTGCGGCCGCGCGCTTTCTCGGCGCGATCCAGAAGGCGTCCGGACGCTCGAACAGGAAGTTCGCCCGCGTATTGCGGCAGGCCCACCAGATCAGCACGGCGCCAACCACGCCGGCGATGGTGACGATCAGCGACACCGTCCCGATATCGTGGATGATGCCGGCTTTCAGCAGCAGAGTGCGCGTCGCCGCCATCGGCAGGAAGAACGCGAGATAAATGACGATGGAATGCTCGCCGCAATAGCGCACCGCGTCCAGCCAGCGCATCTTCGCCAGCAGCGTGCCCGTCGTGATGATGGCGCAGGCGCCGGCCAGCCCGAGCGCGAGCGAGACGATCGGCCATTCGCTGGCGCCGGTATAAACGAGGCCGGCATTCGTGACGGCCCACAGCGCCAGCGTCGCCAGCGCCGCTGCCGGATAGGCGCGGGCGCGGTTGGACAGCGCGAACACGTGGCTTGCGAACAGGTAACCGGAATAGATGTACACGAAGCGCGCGGCGAATTCGTCGATCAGGGTCCACCCCGTGGAGATATGCGCCATTTCGAGCACCGCGGCGGCGCCCCAGATCGCCCATGGCGAGACGTTGCGCGTGGCCTTGATGACCACGAAGAATACCGGCAGCAGGTAGATGAACCACAGCGTGCCAAACGGCTCGATGAACGACATCAGATAGAGATGAACGACGCCCGGCCAGCCCACTTCGGCGGCGAACGACGGCGCCTTGAAGCCGAACTGGATCGCCACCCACAGCAGGTAGAAATACGCAAAATGCACGACCTTGCGGTCGAGATAAATGCGCCAGTCGCGATTGATGACGAGCGGCAGGAACAGGCCGGAGATCAGGAAGAAGTCCGGCATCCGGAACGGTTTGGCGAAGGCGACCACGAGGTGCATGAAGCCGGTCTGTCCGGCTGCGGCCTCGACGCCCAGCACCGAGTGCATCATCACGACCATGATGATGCAGATGCCTTTGGCATAGTCGACCCAGTCGACCCGTTCGTTCTTCAGTGCTGCTGTGCCGTTTCCGGTCATCGGTGTCTCTTTTCAGCGCGATCCGGCGCGTTTTACAGGAGGATCGGTTGCGTTCTCCTTTCACCAATCAAATAATGTGCCATGTTTCATGGGATCGTGATCGTTTGGCCCTCCCGCTCGTTAACCATGTCGCGCCCCCGGACTTTTCCTTGACGAAAACGTTTGCCACGCCGCTCCCGATCGATGCTGTGCTCGACGAACTCGGACGAACGCTCGCCGCGCACACTACGGCCGTGCTGGTGGCGCCGCCCGGCGCCGGCAAGACCACGCGGGTGCCGTTGGCGTTGCTCGATGCGCCCTGGGCTGCGGGCAAGAAGATCATCGTGCTGGAGCCGCGCCGGATCGCGGCGCGGGCCAGCGCGGAACGAATGGCGCAAACGCTGGGCGAGCGCGCCGGCGAGACTGTCGGCTACCGCGTGCGCTTCGGCTCGAAAGTGTCGCGTGCAACCCGCATCGAAGTCGTGACCGAAGGAATCTTCTCGCGGCAGATTCTCGACGATCCGGAACTGACCGGCATCGCAGCGGTGCTGTTCGACGAGTTTCACGAACGCTCGCTCGATGCCGACATGGGACTTGCGCTGGCGCGCGACGTGCAGGCCGGCTTGCGCGAGGATCTGCGGATCCTGGTGATGTCCGCGACCATCGACGGGGCGCGTGTCGCAAAGCTGCTCAGCGATGCGCCAGTCATCGAAAGCGAGGGCCGCGCCTTTCCGATCGAGACGCGCTATCTCGGCCGCAGGCCCGACGCGCCGCTCGAACGGCAGGTGGCCGACGCGATCGCCATGGCGCTGCGCGCTGATGCCGGCTCGGTGCTGGCATTTCTGCCGGGAGCGGCCGAAATCCGCCGAACGCAAAATATGCTCGCTGAACGGGTTCACGACGCATCCGTCGAGATCGTTCCGCTGTTCGGCGCGCTCGACGCCGCGGTGCAGGACCGCGCCATCGCGCCGGCGTTGAAGGGCCATCGCAAGGTGGTGCTGGCGACGTCCATCGCGGAGACGTCGCTGACGATCGAAGGCGTCCGCATCGTGGTAGATTCCGGCCTGGCGCGGGTGCCGCGCTATGAGCCCGACATCGGCCTGATGCGGCTGGGAACCGTGCGCGCCTCGCGCGCCGCAGTCGATCAGCGCCGCGGTCGCGCAGGCCGCACCGAGCCCGGCCTGTGTTATCGTCTCTGGGACGAGCCGCAGACCACCTCGCTCCCCGCCCACACCCAGCCTGAGATTCTCAGCGCCGATCTGTCGTCGCTGGTGCTGGATCTCGCGCAGTGGGGTGTGCGCGATCCGGCGATGCTGACGTTTCTTGATCCCCCACCGGTCCCCGCATTGAGCGAGGCGCGCAACCTGTTGCGCGAACTCGGCGCGCTTGATGGCGACGGCCGTATCACCGACGAGGGCAAAAGCCTGCGCGCGCTGGCGCTGCCGCCACGGCTCGCGCGTATGATCGTCGATTCGCATCGGCTTGGCGCGGGCCGCGAGGCGGCCGATATCGCGGCTGTTCTGACCGAGCGGGGACTCGGCGGCGACAGCGTCGATCTCGATGCCCGGCTCGAGAATTTCCGCCGCGACCGTTCGCCGCGCGCCTCAGGCGCAAGGCAACTCGCCGAGCGATGGGTGTCGCAGGTGAGGGCTTCTCCCTCACCACCACAAGGGGAAGTCGAACCAAGCACCGGCGTCATGCTCGCTCTCGCATTCCCCGATCGCGTGGCGCGCAATCGCGGCAACGGCTCGTTCGTGCTCGCCAATGGCCGCGGCGCGTCGGTCGATCCGGCCTCCCGCCTGGCGCGAGACCCCTTCATCACGGTCGCCGAACTGACCGGCGCCGCCGCCAACGGCCGCATCCTGCTGGCTGCGCCGATCGCGCAGGCCGACATCGAGGCGCGCTTCGCCGACCAGATCGAGACCGACGATGAGGTCACGTTCGACCGCGCGGCGATGGCATTGCGGGCGCGCCGCCGGAAACGGCTGCATGCGATCACGCTGGCCGAGGCACCGCTGGCGGTCGTTCCCTCGCCGGAGACCGCCCGCATCCTCGCGGAAGGCCTGATGAGTGCGGGACCGGATCGGCTACCGTGGTCGAAATCGCTCAAGCAATGGCGCGACCGGGTGATGTTCCTGCGCAGGGCGGAAGGCCGGAAGGGACTCGATGAGTGGCCCGATCTCTCCGATGCCGGACTTGCGGCCCAGGCCGAAAGCTGGCTGGTGCCGGCGCTGCCCGACAAGACATCGCTGAAGGACTTCTCCGCGAGCGATCTCTCGGACGCGCTGATGGCGCTGTTGCCGTGGAGTTTGCGCGCACGGCTGGAGCGGGAGGCGCCGACGCATTTCGAGGCCCCGACCGGCACGATGCTCGCGATCGATTATGGCGCGGAGCAGGGGCCGACCATCGCCGTCCGGTTGCAGGAATTGTTCGGCCTGACGGCGCACCCGACGATCGCGCAAGGCAAGGTGCCGCTGGTTCTGGAATTGCTGTCGCCGGCGCATCGTCCGGTGCAGGTGACGCGCGACCTGCCCGGATTTTGGCGCGGCAGCTATGCTGGGGTACGCTCCGATCTGCGCGGGCGCTATCCCCGGCATCCCTGGCCGGAAGATCCGGCGAACGCGCCGCCGACACGCCGGGTCAAGCCGCGCGGGACCTGAAGGGCTCGCGTATCCGGGAACCCGTGCTGTCGCCGCAGCGTTGCCACGACATCTCGCCCCGAGGCTCCCATCCGAGGCTCCCATGGACATGCCCCTGCAACCGACCTGGCCGGATATCGCGATCCGTCTCGCCTTGACCATGGTCGCCGGCGGCATCGTCGGCCTGGACCGGAGCACGCGCGGACACGCGGCCGGATTTCGCACCACCATTCTGGTGGGACTCGCCGCCTCGGTCGCCATGATCCAGGCCAACATCCTGCTGTCGGCGAGCGGCAAAACGCCGGCGTCCTTCGCCGAGATGGATGTGATGCGTTTGCCGCTCGGCATCCTCACCGGCGTCGGCTTCATCGGCGCCGGGACCATCTTCAAGAAAGGCGATCTCATCACCGGCGTCACCACCGCGGCGACGTTGTGGCTGATCACGGTGATCGGTCTCTGTCTGGGCGGCGGTCAACTGGCGCTTGGCGCCGCCGCAACCGTGCTGGCGGTCATGACTCTCTGGGCGCTGAAATGGGTCGACTATGTCATCCCTCGCGAGCACCGCGTCCGGGTGGTGGTCGCAGCCGATGCAGAGATGCGAACGATCGTCGAGCTGCCGCGCCTGATCGGAGGTTTTGGCTATCACGCCCGCTTCGCCGATGTGAAACGGCGTGATGACGGGTCAATCGATTGTTCATTCGATGTCTCGTGGCGGTGCGCCGAGCGATCGGTACAGCCGACCGATCTGCTGGCGCTGATCCGCAAGAGCTATGAGATCAAGGCGTTCGCCTTGAGCACGGAAGACGGCCGCTAGAGTCTGTTTCAACTGCGTTGAATCAGACCCGTGCTTATCTTTTTGTTTGAGTATGATCTTTTCCGAAAACCGGTTTCCACTTTTCGGGATCATGCTCTAAGGCCCGCATTAACGCTTCGCTCATCCTTTTCCCAAATAAAGAGCCTCACGGCCGTTGCGGGTTATGGCCGGCCGACGGCTGCGCGTAAGATCGCGGCTGCCGTTCCGTCTGTCAGTGAGTGTGCGCCATGCGTAATCTGATGATCTTTGCCGCGCTTCTGATCGGAGCGGGCACCTACATGGCGCAGGTGGCTGACAAGATGACCGTAACCGCGGCGGCGCGGGCAACGACACCCGTGCAGCAGGCGACGTTCGAGGACAACGCCCAGGCCGGTCGCCGCAGCGTCAGCATCCCGCGCGATGGCCGCGGTCACTTCCAGACAGAAGCCCGGATCGACGGCCAGCGCGTCGGCTTCATGGTCGATACCGGGGCGTCGGTGATTGCGCTCAATGAAAGTTCAGCCGCGCGCATCGGCTTGCGGCCCTCGCAGAATGACTACGACGCGACGGTGACCACGGCCAACGGCAAGGTCAAGGCGGCGCGCACCCGGCTTGCCATGGTCGACGTCGGCGGGCTGATCGTGCGCGACGTCGACGCCATGGTGCTGCCCGACGAGGCGCTGTCGGAAAACCTGCTTGGCCTGTCGTTTCTGTCCAAACTCAGGCGCTTCGAATTCGCCAACGGGCGCATGGTGCTGGAACAATAGGCCGGCGCCGCCGTTGATATTGGTTGCAGGCGACGCGCGCTGCCGTGGCGCTGCGATTATGCCGCAATTGCCTTTCACAAACCCGCTCCCGCATTTCCGGCAGCCATGGCATTCCGGGCTGCACTTTATTATGTTCCTGCCCTTATCCTGACGAGGCCATCTGCATGTTTCCGAAGCCGAAACCCGTTCTGGCGCCGAATACCTATGCCTATGAATCCGAGCCAATGGTCAAGGCGACCGGATTCCGCGAATATGACGCGCGCTGGCTGTTCGGCAAGGAAATCAACCTGATGGGCATTCAGGCGCTGGGCATGGGGCTCGGCACGCTGATTGGCGAGCTCGGCCAGAACAAGGACATCGTTACCGGGCACGATTTCCGCAGCTATTCGTCGTCCATCAAATACGCGTTGATCTCGGGCCTTCTGGCGTCCGGCTGCAAGGTGCACGACATCGGACTGTGCATGACGCCGATGGCGTATTTCGCGCAGTTCGAACTCGACGTCCCCTGCGTCGCCATGGTGACGGCCTCGCACAACGACAACGGCTGGACCGGCGTCAAGATGGGCGCCAACCGGCCGCTGACTTTCGGACCCGACGAGATGAACCGGCTGAAGGAGATCGTGCTGGGCGCCACCTTCGCCGACGGGACCGGCGGCTCCTATCAGTTTCACGAGAATTTTCCGGCGCGCTATATCGCCGACCTGACGAAGCGGCCGAAGCTGAAGCGCAAGCTGAAAGTCGTTGTTGCCTGCGGCAACGGCACCGCGGGCGCATTCGCGCCGAAGGTGATGGAGGCGATCGGCTGCGAGGTGATCCCGCTGGATACCGAACTCGATCACACCTTCCCGAAATATAATCCGAACCCCGAAGACATGAAGATGCTGCACGCGATCCGCGATGCGGTGCTCGAACACAAGGCCGATGCCGGTCTGGGCTTCGACGGCGACGGGGATCGCTGCGGCGTCGTCGACAATACCGGCGAGGAAATCTTCGCCGACAAGGTCGGCGTGATGCTGGCGCGCGACATGTCGGCGATCCACAAGGACGCGCATTTCGTGGTCGACGTGAAGTCGACGGGTCTGTTCGTCAC
The DNA here is from genome assembly GCF_051535235.1 of Nitrobacter sp. GTDB lineage: Bacteria > Pseudomonadota > Alphaproteobacteria > Rhizobiales > Xanthobacteraceae > Nitrobacter. The sequence goes on along the minus strand of NZ_JBPPLZ010000013.1, from coordinate 25,160 downwards.
CGATCCGGTCTTGCAGAAACAGGGTGCCAAGGTGACCTACTGGAAAACCGGTCATTCCTATATGAAGCGCCGCACCAACGAACTCGGCGCGCTCGCCGGTTTCGAGAAATCCGGCCACTTCTTCTTCAACGCGCCGATGGGCCGCGGTTATGATGACGGCCTGATCTCGGCGATCGCAATCTGCGAGATGCTCGACCGCGCTCCGGGAAAATCGTTGGCCGACCTGAAGGACGCGTTGCCCAAGACATGGTCGTCGCCGACCATGTCGCCGCATTGCGCCGACGAAGCCAAATACGGCATCGTCGACAGCGTGGTGAAACATTTCGAGGCCGCCAGGGCCAACGGCGACAAGGTGGCGGGACAGCCGATCCGTGATCTCGTCACCGTCAACGGTGTCCGGGTGACGGCGGAGGATGGAAGCTGGGGTCTTGTGCGGGCGTCGTCGAACAAGCCCGAACTGGTGGTGGTGGTGGAAAGCCCGGTCTCCGAGCAGCGCATGCACGACATGTTCGAGGCGATGGACAGCGTGCTGCGCACCCATCCCGAAGTCGGCGAATACAATCAGAAGATTTGACGCGGATGTCATTGCCGGACTTGATCCGGCACTCCATCAGGCGATGGATACGCGGGCCAAGCCCGCGTATGACGGTTGAAATCGCTATACCGCGCTCACCGCCGGGACCGGCAGCGCCGTCACCGATTTGATCTTCTCCATCGCGAATCGCGAGGTGACGTTCTTCAGCGCCACGGCGCTGATCAGCTTCTTGTAAAAAAGATCGTAGCTCGCCATGTCGGCGACCACGACGCGCAGCATGTAGTCGACGTCGCCAGCCATGCGGTAAAGCTCCATCACCTCGGGCATGGCGCTGACTGCACTGGCGAACTTGCTCAGCCAGGCGTCCGAATGGTCGCCGCTCTCCACCGATACGAACACCGAAATGCCGAGCCCGATCTTGTTCTGATCGACCAGCGCCACCCGGCGCAGGATAATGCCGTCGGCTTCGAGCCTTTGGATCCGCTTCCAGCAGGGCGTCGAGGACAACCCGACCCGGTCGCCGATCTCGGCCACGGAGAGGGATGCATCCTCCTGAAGCACGGTCAGGATCTTGCGGTCGATGGCGTCGAGACGTCGGCTGGACTCAGAGGTCTGGAGGGCGAGATCGCTCATGATTAGAACATTGTTCCAATATGGAAGTTATTCAACCTCATATATAGAAAAATATTCCAACGCAAGGGCGATCGCTTCGGACTAAGCCGAGGTCGGGGCCGCTTCTCTCAAAAACGCTTCCACTTCAGAACGTTGCGGGCAGGCGAAGGCGCCGCCGAAGCGGGTGCATTTGATCGCGGCGGCAGCGGAGCCAAATCGCAGCGCTTCCCGCAGGTCCTGGTTTTCGGTCATGGCGAGGGCGAACGCGCCATGAAACACGTCCCCGGCTCCCAGCGTGTCCACGGTCTCGACTGGAAAGGCTGGGGTCTCACGAAGCTCGCCGTTGGAATCGAGCCACAACGTGCCCTGCGGACCGCGCGTTCCGGCAAGAAAGGCCGAGGTAAGCCCCGCGAGCGTCCTCAGCGCCGCCGCATCGTCCGCAACGCCGGCCGTGGCCTGGAGCGCTTCGCTGGAGAAGATCAGATGCGATGAGGCGGTCAGCAGGCCGCCGCGCATCGGCATGGCGCTGTCGATATCGACGACGACGGGAATGCCGCGCTGGCGCGCCTCCGCGCAGAGGTCAGTGCAGAAGGGGGCGCAGCGACTCTCGACAAGGATGGCGTCGCAGTCGGTGAGCAGCCGCTCGGTGTCAGGCAGGCGCACTTTCCACAATTCGGGATCGCGGAAGGTGATGATAGTGCGCTCGCCGCCGGGGTCGATCATGACGCTGGAGATCGGCGTCACCAGACCTGGCATGTGAACGATGTCTTGCATCGCGATGCCGAGTTCCGCCGCCTTGTCGAAGATGTAACGGCTGGAGGTTTCGCCGGCGTCGCCCATGGGGCCGCAGAACGCCGCGTGGCCGCCGAGTCGGGAAATGGCGATCGCCGCGTTGAGCGCGTTGCCGCCAGCGATTTCCTCGAAACGCTCGGCACCGATCTTGAAGCCGCGTTTCGGCAGGCCCTGAATATGAAAGGTCAGATCGCGCACCGGTATCCCGACGCACAGGATGCGTGGCAGGCGCTTGGGCGCGGCGTCACGAAAGTTCATCGCTGGTTCCCTTGTCGTCTCCGCAATCGACATTCTAACGGTCTAACCGAATCCTGTCCTCCGCCGGATCGCACCCATGAATGCCTCAAGTTCCGCCGCGTCGTATTCGAGCGCGGGCGCCGCCCCCCACACCGGGCGGGGCCATGCGGCGTCTCCATTGCGGCGCGCGATGATATGGACGTGGAGTTGCGGCACCTGATTGCCGAGTGCGGCCACATTGAGCTTGTCGCAACTCGTGACGTCCTTGAGCGCTTCGCAGACCTGACTGATCTCCGTCATCAGGCTTGCGCGATCGTCGTGATCGAGGTCGATGATCTCCATCGCTCCGGCCCGTCTTGGCACCAGAATGAGCCAGGGGTAGTTGGCGTCCTTGCTGAGCAGGAGTCGGCTGAGTGCCAGGTCGCCGATGCCGACCGCGTCATTGTCGAGCTGCGGGTGAAGCGACCAGGCCTCGGACATCGTTTGCGGCCGTTTTTTTTGAGGAGTGCGGAGGCAAACTGGCCCGACGATCCGCCGGGGTCAATGGGCCGGAACGGAATGCCGCGGCCGCTTGCTTTCCGGTCCTTTTGGCCCCAAATAGAGACCGGGAGATTGGCGGTGGACGAGCCACTCGCCAACCGGGTCAGGTCCGGAAGGAAGCAGCCCTAACGAGGTCCGGATCGGGTCGCTCGTCAGTCTCCTACCTGTTTTTGGCGAGCCATGTTTTCGGGACTTTTGCCGGCGCCGGATCGGGCGCGGCCCGAAAGATCGCCTGTTGTTCCGCAAGCCGGCCTCACAGAGAGAAAATTGCGGATCGCTCAATGACCGACGCTGGCCATTCCTCAACGCCCTCCGATGACGCCGCCGGCCAGACCGGCCTCGACCTCGGCGCGCGGGCATCCGAGTCCAGCGCCGAGTATCGCGTGCTGGCGCGGAAATACCGTCCCGCGAGCTTTGACGATCTCATTGGACAGGAGGCGCTGGTGCGCACCGTGTCCAATGCCTTCGAGACCGGACGAATCCCGCAGGCCTGGATCCTCACCGGCGTGCGCGGCGTAGGCAAAACCACCACCGCGCGCATTCTCGCCCGCGCGCTGAACTACGAACTGCCTGACGGCTCGGCGAACGGACCAAGCATCCGGATGCCGACGCTCGGCGTGCATTGTCAGGCGATCATGGAAAGCCGCCACATCGACGTGCTGGAAATGGACGCCGCCTCCCATACCGGCGTCGACGATGTCAGGCAGATCAACGACAGCGTGCGCTATGCGCCCTCCAGCGCGCGCTACAAGGTCTATATCATCGACGAAGTCCACATGCTGTCGACGGCGGCCTTCAACGCGTTCCTGAAGACGCTGGAGGAGCCGCCGGAGCACGCGAAATTCGTGTTCGCGACCACCGAGATTCGCAAAGTCCCGGTGACGGTGCTGTCGCGTTGCCAGCGTTTCGATCTCCGGCGTGTCGATGCGGACGTCCTGGTGTCGCACCTCGCCAGTATCGCGGCGAAAGAGAACGTCGAGGTCGAACCGGAAGCGCTCGGCATCGTGGCGCGGGCCGCCGAGGGCTCGGTGCGGGATTCGCTGTCGCTGTTCGATCAGGCCATCGCCCACGCCGCCGGCGTGGTGCGGGCCGATGCGGTGCGGCAGATGCTGGGGCTCGCCGACCGCACACGGGTGATCGATCTGTTCGAATCGCTGGCGCGCGGCGATATCGCGCGCGCGTTCGGCGAATTTCGCGACCAGTACGATACCGGCGCCGATCCGGTCGTGGTGCTCAGCGATCTGGCCGAGTTCGTCAACTTCGTGACCCGCATCAAGGTTGTCCCCGCGCTCGCCGACAATGCCGCATTCGGCGAGACCGAGCGGCTGCGCGCCCGCGATTTCGCCGCGAAACTGTCGATGCGCGTGCTGTCGCGGATGTGGCAGATGCTGCTGAAGGGCATCACCGAGGTGCAGGGCGCGACGCGGCCGGCGGCGGCGGCCGAGATGGTGCTGGTGCGCATCGCCTATGTCTCGGACCTTCCGACACCGGATGAAGCGATCCGGATGCTGGACCGAAACGGCGGCGAAACGCCGGTCGGTACCGGCAGCGCTGCGCCGCAGAGAACCTCCGGCGCATCGGTGTCTTCCGTCCAGTCGTCTGCCGCCCGCACCGTGTCGGCGCCGCGCACTGCCGCCGAGCCTGTGTCGCGCCCGGCGGTGGCGCCGATGGCCGATCCGGCGGATGCGGCACCGGCGCTGCGGCTTGAGAGTTTTGCCGAACTCGTGGCGCTCGCGGGTGAAAAGCGCGACCTGATCGTCAAGGCCGCGCTCGAGACCGACATGCGCCTCGTCCGCATGGAAGACGGCCGGCTCGAGGTCGCGCTCGAACGCAGCGCGGCGCGCACGCTGGTGAACGATCTCGCGCGCAAGCTGGAACAGTGGACAGGCCGGCGCTGGACCGTGATCGTCTCCAACGAGCCCGGGCAGCCGACGCTGCGTTCGCAGGCACTGTTGCAGAAGAACGAGCGCGAGCGCGCGGCCGAGGCCGATCCGCGCGTGAAGGACGTGCTGGCGCGTTTTCCCGGCGCCAGGGTGATCGAGGTGCGAAAGCTCGCTTTGTCGCCGCCGGACTCCGATGTCGTTCCGGACGATCCGGCCGACGGCTTCGACGGTGGCGACGAATAGCAAAAAGGAACGCGTGATGGCTGACTTTCTTGGCATGATGAAACAGGCGGCTCAACTGCAATCCAAGATGAAGGCGATGCAGGACGAGCTTGAGCATGTCGAGGTCGAGGGCACGTCCGGCGGCGGCCTTGTGAGGGTGCGGATGACCGCGAAGATGGACGTCAAGGCGGTCTCGATCGATCCGTCGCTGATCAAGCCGGACGAACGTGAAATCCTCGAAGACCTTGTCGTGACCGCGGTTGCCGACGCGCGCCGCAAGGCGGAGGCCGCGATGCAGGAAAAGATGCAGGCGCTGACCGGCGGACTTGGTCTGCCGCCGGGCCTGGGTTTCACCTGATGGGTGAAACGGAGTGCGCGTGTTGGAATGGGGCCACTAGAGCGTTTTCAAGCGAAGTGGCTACCGGTTCGCGTCAAGAAAACGCGTCAGATCAAGACTCTAGAGCGTTTTCAAGCGAAGTGGAATCCGGTTCGCGTAAAGGAAACGCGTCAAATCAAAAATATAGAGCTCCGCTTCTGATTCCATCAGAAGCGGAGAGGCTCTAGAAGATGTCGTCCGTCACCGGCCCCGAGATCGATCGCCTGATCCAGTTACTGGCGCGGCTGCCGGGGCTCGGCCCGCGCTCGGCGCGGCGGGCGGCGCTGCATCTGATCAAGAAGCGCGAGGCGCTGATGACGCCGCTCGCAGGCGCGCTTCAGGTCGCGATCGACAGGATCCGTGTCTGCGAGACATGCGGCAACATCGATACCCGCAGCCCGTGCACCGTGTGCACGGATGCGCGGCGCGATCCTTCCATCATCGTTGTGGTTGCGGATGTCGCCGACCTCTGGGCGCTGGAGCGCGCAGGCGCATCAAGCGGACTCTATCACGTTCTCGGCGGCACGCTGTCGCCGCTTGACGGCGTCGGCCCGCAGGATCTCACCATCGATGCGCTGGTGTCGCGTGCGCACGATCCGCGCGTGAGCGAAATCGTGCTGGCGCTGAATGCGACGGTCGACGGCCAGACCACCGCGCATTACATCACCGATCTCATTGGCGATGCCAATGTGAGGGTGACGCGGCTTGCGCATGGCGTTCCGGTCGGCGGCGAACTCGATTACCTCGATGAAGGGACGCTGTCGGCCGCGATGCGGCAGCGCACGCTGTTTTAGTCTGGCTAGTCTAGAGTGCGTCACACTTGATGGACGCATGTCGACTATCCGTCATGGCCGGGCATAGCTCTAGCCCATCTCAAAGCCTGAGAATTCAAACCCCGGCGCCACCGTGCATCCGACCAAAGTCCAGTCGCCGCTGCTCTCCGCCGTTTGCCAGGCGTGAGCGGGCACGACTGCTTGCGGCGCTTCGCCTGCCGGAAGATTCACGCCGAGACGCACCGTGCGCATGACGTCGCCCTCGTGGATCTCCAGCACCAACGGGCTGCCGGCATGGTAGTGCCAGACTTCTGCCGCATCGATGCGGTGCCGGCGCGAGCGTTCGCCACGTGCCAGCAGGAAATAGATCGCGGTTGACGCGGCGCGGCCGTGCTCGTCAGTCCGGGTGTCGCGAAAAGTCTCGCGATAGTGACCGCCTTCGGGGTGTGGCTTGAGATCAAGCCGCGCGATGATGTCGGCAGCGGAAAGCGCCACCACCTCCTCGTGCCATAAACTCACGACTTGTTCTTGCGTTCGCGCAGCTCGGCGAAAACGTCGACCCCGCTGGCGCCCTTCATGTGCACACCGGCCGCCACGGCAGGATCGTCGGCGCGCAGGAACACGTTGGCCTTCTTCTCGTCACCCATCAGGGTCGGCACCGTCGGCTTGCCCTCGGCGCGCAGCCGCGCGACTTCCTCGGCCCTCGCCTTGAGCGCCGGATTGTTCGGCTCGATGGTCAGCGCGAATTTCACGTTCGATGCGGTGTATTCATGCCCGCAATAGAGCCGGAAATCGTCCGGCAGCGCGCGCAGTTTCAAAAGCGAGTCCCACATCATCGGATAGGTGCCCTCGAACACCCGGCCGCAGCCGATCGAGAACAGGGTGTCGGCGGCGAACACCACCTTCTCGTCGTCGAAGACGTAGCTGACGTGGTCCAGCGTGTGGCCCGGCGTTTCCAGCACGCGTCCCAGCAGCGTGCCGACCTTGACGATGTCGCCCTGGCCGACCCGCACATCGACATTGGCGATCGCGGCGCCCTTGTCGTGTGGCCCCACGACCCGGCAGTTGTATTTCTGCTTCAGTTCCGCGATGCCGCCGACATGATCGGCGTGATGGTGGGTGACCAGAATATCGGTCAGCTTCCAGCCGTTCTGTTCCAGGGCCACGATGATCGGCCCGGCCTCCGGCGCATCGATCGCGGCGGTCGCCTTGGTGGCGGGGTCATGAATCAGGACGCCGAAATTGTCAGTGAGGCAGGTGAACAGGCGAATTTCGGCGGTCATGTCGTCTCCGTGAGTCCGAGACGTTCAAGCTAGAGCATGATCCCCAAAAGTGGAAACCGCTTTTCGGATAAGATCGTGCTCGATCAAAAAATTAAGGCCGGGTTTGGTTCAACGTTGTTGAATGAGATCCTGGCATACCCCTGTATGCGGTGAAACATGCCGTTAACGCCGGGTTATAATTACACAAATCGGGCCGGGCCGGGGTGCCGGTCCGGCTGCAACATGGTAGATAGGGGCCATGGCAATCGACGTTATTGACCTTCGGGATTTCTATTCGCAGCGCCTCGGCATCGTGGCTCGGCGGCTGATCAATCGCGCTATTCAGGCGCACTGGCCCAACATGGAAGGTCAGTGCGTGGTCGGCCTGGGCTATCCGACCCCTTATCTCGGCCTGTTCCGGGAGGACTGCGAACGCTGTATCGCCTTCATGCCGGCGGCGCAGGGCGTGTTGAAATGGCCGACGGCACGGCCGGCGCTGGCAAGCCTGGTCAACGAGTTTTCATTGCCGCTGCAGGACGCGGCGGCGGACCGCATCCTGCTGGTTCATGCGCTGGAAATGTCGGACGATCCGGAAAATCTGCTGCGGGAGGTTTGGCGCGTTCTCTCACCGTCCGGCCGCATGATGGCGATCGTTCCCAATCGCCGTGGTATCTGGACCCGCACCGATACCACGCCGTTCGGCCACGGCCGGCCCTATTCGCGCTCGCAGATCACCCAACTGTTGCGCCAGACATGGTTCACGCCGTCGGCCTGGGGCGAGGCGCTGTTCGTTCCGCCGATCAACGGCGGCTGGTTCCTGCGTTCGGCGGCGGCATGGGAGCGCGTCGGTGCGGCGCTGTCGCTGCCATTCGCCGGCGTTCATATCGTTGAGGCGACCAAGCAGGTCTATCGCCCCATTGCCGCGAAGCGGGAGCACAGCCGGCTGATCCCGGTTTTGCCGCCGGTGCTCGCGCCGTCATCATGCAGCACCGACGAGTGATATCCGATGGGGGTTTCCGGCGCGTCCATCCCTCCGCATTGGGAGGGGTGAGGTGCGGCGCTGGAATCTTTTCGCTCTGATGGAATCAGAAGCGAGGCTTATAATTTAGTTTTGACGCGTTTTCTCAACGTGAAGCGGTATCCATCCTCGGCTCAAGACCGAGGACATGCTTCGCTGCGAAAACGCTCTATTCGTTGCCGGGGTTGAAGTCCTCGCCGGAGACGGACGGCTGCGCCATGCTGTCTTGACGCGGACTATGCGGGCGCCGGCGCCGGCGCGGCGGGAAGCGGTCGTTGCGTTCGCCGCCCTGGTGGCCGTTGCCCTCGAACCGGCCGCCATTCGCCTGGGGCTGCGATCCCGTGATGAACGACGGCAGGCGATCGACGCCGCCGTTGTCGGCGGGCTGCATCGCCGGTTGCGGCTGATATTGCGGCTGCGGCTGACGATGTTCGCGGGGTTGCTGCTGGTCGCGCTGGAAGGGTTGCGGGTCGCGCTGATGATTGTCGCGCGGCTGCTGAACAGGAACGAAGCCGGGCTCCGCTCCGAAGTTCGAGTAGTTTTCGCTCTCGTCGTCGCCCGAATCATCGCTCGCCTCGACGTCGATCCGCGGCTGCTGCTGCGGCTGGCTCTGGCGAAACTGTTCCTGCGCCGCGGCGATCAGGCGGAAATAATGCTCGGCATGCTGATAGTAGTTCTCGGCGGCTACGGGATCGCCGGATGAACGTGCGTCGCGGGCGAGCTGGACGTATTTCTCGGCGACGTGAGAGGCGGTACCGCGGATCTTGATGTCGGGGCCGTTGGATTCGAAAACCCGAGTCATCGGGTTCTGGCTGCGCCGGTTGTTATTGTTATTATTATTGTTATTTCGGTTACGCATCCGCTTGTTGTTATTCTGACCGTTTCTCATGTCCCGCCTTCGGTTACCAGCCTTGAAGTTTCACCCTTGAGGAATTGTCTTGTCATTATCTTATCGTGCCACCGACGTGACCTGCGCAGCGCAGGGCGCCACTTTTTCCATATCGGTCCGCCAATCGCCGCGTTCAGCAAGCACGCGTTTCCGGGTCGGTCGGCAGGCGCATCGCACCGGCACGGCCACACCATTTAGCCAGAGACGCCAAACTCCGGTTTTCTCTCGTGAGTCTTCAAGTGCAGTATCAGGCTTTCGTTCGCTTCATGGTCGCAAGCAACGCAGCTCTCGGCCAACGCGCTTGATATGACCTGCCCTTAAGAAACGTTCACTCGGGTCGGTTCTCGTTCGAGAACTCTAGGCTCACCTGCAGGAACGCTGCGGGGCCAGCAACCCGGGACCGTGTTGATTTGAAGGTAGTCGCTCCCGAGGGATATTCCAAGTGGTTTTTTACGGCCCAATCGGGCTTTACGAGGGCGATTTTCGGGCTATGACGGCGCGGCCGACACCCGCGAGGTCGGCCCTCGGAGGTCCCGCGACCGTTAACCCTATGGTAGTCATCAGCCCGGCGACATCGCCGGCCTGACCCTGTCCCACCTCCATGACGAGGAGGCCGTGAGGAGATAGCAGCCTTTCGGCCTGCGGCACGATCCGGCGATAGGCTTTGAGCCCGTCGCCGCCGCCATCCAGAGCGAGATGCGGATCGTGATCACGTACCTCCGGCGCGAGAGATGCGATGTCGGCCGTGCGGACATAAGGCGGGTTCGAGACGATCACGTCGAACAGGCCTGACAGGCTTTCCGCATAGTCGCCGACCATAAAGTCTGCGCGCGCCGCAAGACCGAGGGCTTGCGCGTTGTCTTTCGCGGTGTCGAGCGCGGTTGCGCTCAGATCAGTGCCGATGCCGGTGGCATTGGGCAGTTCGGTCAGTAAAGCGAGCAGGATCGCACCGCTGCCGGTGCCGAGATCGGCGATGCGGAGCGGTGCCTTCGCGCGGCCTTCGGCGCGGAGGATGTCGAGCGCAGCCTCGACCACGGTTTCGGTATCCGGCCGCGGCACCAGCGTCTCCGCGGACAGCTTGAACGGCAGCCCCCAGAATTCCTTCGTTCCGAGAATGCGCGCCACCGGCTCGCCGGCGAGACGGCGCCTTGAAAACGCTTCCAGTTGCGTGGCCTGGTCCGGTGTCAGGTGTCGTGCAGCGGCCGCTATCAGCGCGGTAAGATCGAGCTGCAGCACCGCGCCAATCAGTATTCGGGCGTCAAGCGCGGCGCTGTCGATCCCCGCGGCTTCGAAGCGCGCCGTCAGCAATCGCCGCGCGGTCTCGATGCTCTGTCCGGTCAATGAATCGGTCATGCCTTCGTTTCTGGCCGGGGCCTTGTCGTCCCCGCGACCGCCGGGACTCATACGCCGCGTCGTTTCACGCGCTGCCATTCTCGGCTGCAAGCTGCGCTGCCTGGTGCTCCGTGGTCAGCGCATCGATCAGCTCGTGCAGCGCGTCGCCGGCGATCACCTGCGGCAGCTTGTAGAGCGTCAGGTTGATGCGGTGATCGGTGACGCGGCCTTGCGGAAAATTGTAGGTTCGGATGCGCTCGGACCGGTCGCCCGATCCGACCTGATCCTTGCGGTCGGCGGAGCGCGCGGTATTGATGCGCTGCCGCTCGGCGTCGTAGATGCGCGAGCGCAGGATGTTCATCGCCGAAGCGCGGTTCTTGTGCTGGGAGCGGCTGTCCTGCATGTTGACGACGATGCCGGTGGGGATGTGGGTGATCCGGATCGCGGACTCCGTCTTGTTGACGTGCTGGCCTCCCGCGCCCTGCGCGCGCATGGTTTCGATGCGAAGATCGTCGGGCTTGATCTCGACGTCGACCTCTTCGGCCTCCGGCAGCACCGCCACGGTCGCCGCCGACGTATGAACGCGCCCCTGCGCTTCGGTATCGGGCACGCGCTGCACCCGGTGCACGCCGGATTCGAACTTCAACTTGGCGTAGGCCCCGCGGCCCCTCACCTCGGCGACGATTTCCTTGTAGCCGCCCATGGTGCCTTCGCTTGCCGACACCACCTCCACCTTCCAGCCCTGCAAGCCTGCGAAACGCTCGTACATGCGAAACAGATCGCCCGCGAACAGCGAGGCTTCGTCGCCGCCGGTGCCGGCGCGGATTTCGAGCATCACGTTACGCTCGTCCATCGCATCTTTTGGCAGAAGGGCGATTCGAATCCTCTGCGCGAGTTCGTCGCCTTGCGCTTCCAGCGCCGGGCGCTCGGCTTCCGCCATCGCCCGCATTTCGGCGTCCGTGGCGGGATCGGCGATCATGGCGTCGATGCCGGTGATCTCGGCCTTGACCGCGCGCCAGTTCTTCACCGCCTCGACGACAGGATTGAGTTCGGCCAGTTCGCGCGTCATCTGCACGTATCTGTCGGCGCTGACCTGGCTCAGCAGCTCGCTTTCGAGCGCGGCGTGACGGACCAGCAGGAGATCGAGTTTGGCTTCTGGCAGCATGATCAGGTGCGCAACGGTTCGTTGTTCTCTCTCCCCTTACGGGGAAGGGTCAAACAGGGGAGTAAGCTCAGGCGAGGCGAAACGCGACTCAAGATGTTGCTCACAACGCCAGCCCTTCTGCATCGGCGAAGTCCTTGAGCCTGTCGCGGATGGACAGGCTGCCGGACGGGGCGTCCAGCAGAGGCATGATCGCCGCTTCGGCCTTCTGCGCATCGAGATCGAGGATCATGGCCTTGACGGGACCGTGCGCCGTGGCCGACAGCGACAGCGAGCGGTAGCCGAGTGCGATCAGCGCCAGTGCGCCCAGCGGCTGCGATGCCATCTCCCCGCACAGCGAGGCGCTTTTCCCGGCGGCCCTGGCTTTGGTCGCGATATCGCGGAGCGCCCGGAGAATCGGCGCCGACAGCGTATCGAAGCGGTTGGATACCTTGCTGTTGCCGCGATCGACCGCGAACATGAACTGGAACAGGTCGTTCGATCCGACGGAGACGAAATCGACCTTCCCGAGCAATTCGTCGAGCTGGTACAACAGCGCCGGCACCTCGACCATGGTGCCGACGTCAACGCGTTCCGGCAACGCGTGGCCGTGCTGGCGCAGATAGGTGAGTTCGCGCTCGACGATGGCCTTGGCCTGATCGAATTCGGCGACTTCCGAGATCATCGGGAACATGATGCGTAGCGCGCGTCCGCCGCCGGCGCGCAGCAGCGCGCGGACCTGCCCGCGCAGCAGACCGGGGCGATCGAGCCCGAGCCTGATCGCGCGCCAGCCCAGCGCCGGATTTTCCTCCGCCACGGTTTCCATATAGGGCACCGCCTTGTCGCCGCCGATGTCGAGGGTGCGGAAGGTCACCGGCTTGTCGCCGGCGGCGTCCAGCACCGCGCGGTACAGCGCAAGCTGTTCGCTGGTGCGCGGAAGGTTCTGGCCGACCATGAATTGCAGCTCGGTTCGGAACAGGCCGATGCCCGAGCAATTGGTGTCTTCGAGATGAGGCAGGTCGATCAGGAGGCCGGCATTGATCATGAGATCGACCGGCTGGCCGTCCCGGGTGACGCATGGCTTGTCGCGCAGCGCGATGTACTGCGCCTGCCGCCGGGCGCGAAAGCGCACGCGCTCCGCATAGGCCGATTCGATTTCCGCCGACGGCCGCACGTAGATCGCGCCCGAGGTGCCGTCGACAATGATGGCGTCTCCGGGATCGGCGATCCCGGGCGCGTTCGGCACCTCGCCGACGGCCGGGATGCCGAGCGCGCGCGCGACGATGGATACGTGCGAGTTCGCTGTCCCCTCTTCCAGCACCAGGCCGCGCAGCCGCTTGCGGTCATAGTCCAGCAGGGCCGCCGGTCCCATCGCGCGCGCGATCAGGATCGCGTTCTCGGGGAGTTGCTCGCGCGAGGGCGCATGGTCCTGCCCGGCCAGTTGCCGCATCAGGCGATGGCCGAGATCCTCGAGGTCGTGCAGGCGATCGCGCAGATAGGGATCGGTCGAGCGCAGCATCCGCGCGCGGGTATCCGATTGCACGCGCTCGACGGCGGCCTCGGCGGTGAGGCCGGTCGCGACCGCCTCGTGCAGCCGGTGCGACCAGCCGTGATCGTTGGCGAACATCCGGTAGGCCTCGAGCACGTCGCGATGCTCGCCGCCGTCGGCGACGTCGCCGCGCTCCAACATGCGGTCGAGGTCGGCGCGCAGCTTGGCGAGCGCCGTGTCCAGCCGCCTGATTTCCTTGGGCAGGTCCTCGGCGATATAGTTGGTGATGACGACGCGCGGTTCGTGCAGAACCACATGGCCGAGCGCGATGCCGTCGGACAGGATCGCGCCGGTCTGGCGGATCGAGTGGCGCGAGACCGGCTCGAGGCCGGGCTGGGCGAGGGCCGCCAGTTCGCCCGAGGCGATCATCTCGGCGAGCACCATCGCGGTGGTCTGGAGCGCCTCGACCTCTTCCTCGACATAGGTGCGCCTGGCGCGGTTCTGCACCACGAGCACGCCGAGCGTATTGCCCGCGCGCAGGATCGGCACGCCGAGGAACGAATTGTAGATTTCTTCGCCGGTCTCCGGGCGGAACGAGAACGCCGGGTGACTCTGGGCGTCCGACAGATTGAGCGGCGTCGCTTCGCTGGCGACGAGGCCGACGAGACCCTCGTGCGAGGTCAGCACAGTGCGATGAACGGCGGTGCGGTTGAGACCTTCGGTGGCGTAGAGTTCCAAGGTATTGTCGACACGCAGCACGTAGGTCGAGCACACCTCCGCCACCATGTTGGCGGCGATCAGCACCACGATCTTGTCGAGGCGCTCCTGTGCGCTGACCGGCTCCGCCATGACTTCGCGGAGCCGTCTCAACAAGACGCGGGGGCCGCTCGACGCGCTCCGCATGTCCCGGTATCCTCCCTGCGAGGCCGTGTTTTGATAAGCCTCAGAAAAACAATGACTTTTACGCGTTCGAAAGCGCCGCGCCGCGGCTCACGACCGAATGATTGTCTGAAGCCTCGGCGCCGGTCGCACCGGTCGCGTCATGGGGCCGTATAACCAATCGCTATCCGGTTTGCCAAGCAAAACGCCTGCCACGAAGGGGCGGACGGTTTGGAAAATCTGCAACGCCGGCGCCGGGTGAGGCCGCGGCCCGTCTTTCGCCGGCCCGGCGAGGGGACGATCCGCTGCGTCCCTCGCCGGACGCGGAAAGGCCCTAGGCGTGATCGAGACCGTAAAGCGTGTGCAGGGTACGCACCGCGAGTTCGGTATAGGCGGTATCGATCAGCACCGAGAACTTGATTTCGGACGTGGTGATGGCGCGGATATTGATGCCCTTGTCCGACAGCGCCTTGAACGCCTGTGCAGCGACGCCGGCGTGGCTGCGCATGCCGGAGCCGATCACCGATATCTTCGCGACATCGGTGGCGCTGTCGAGGCGCGCATAACCGATCGTGTCGTGGGCCCGGGCGATGGTCTCTCGGGCGCGGGCATGGTCGGCGGCCGGCACCGTGAACGTCAGGTCGGTGGTCTTGCCGTCTTCTGAGACGTTCTGCACGATCATGTCGACGTTGATATTGGCGTTTGCGAGCGGGACGAAGATCGAGGCCGCGACGCCCGGCTTGTCCTCGATCTGACGCACCGAAATCTGGGCTTCGTCCTTGGAAAAGGCGATGCCGGTGACGACGTGGCTTTCCATGATTTCCTCCTCGCTGCAGATCAGCGTACCCGGCGGCGTGCCATGGGGGTCGATGTCCTCCGGCTTGTCGAAACTGGAGCGTACGAAAATCGGCATGTTCTGGGTCATGCCGAGTTCCACGGAACGAACCTGCAGCACCTTGGCGCCCTGCGACGCCAGTTCCAGCATGTCCTCGAACGCGATCTTGTCGAGCCGGCGGGCCTTTGGAACCACGCGCGGATCGGTGGTATAGACGCCGTCGACGTCGGTATAGATGTCGCAGCGGTCGGCGCGAATGGCGGCGGCGATCGCCACCGCTGAGGTATCGGAGCCGCCGCGGCCGAGCGTGGTGATGCGGCCGGTCTGCGGGTTGATGCCCTGGAAGCCGGCGATCACCGCGACTTCTTTGCGCTCCCTGAAACGGTTGACGAGTTCGCCACCGTCGATGCCGAGGATGCGCGCCGAGGCGTGAGCGTCCGAGGTGTGAATCGGAATCTGCCAGCCCTGCCAGGAGCGCGCCTGAATGCCGATCGCCTGCAATGCGATGGCCAGGAGGCCCGACGTGACCTGCTCGCCGGACGCCACCACCGCATCGTATTCCCGCGCATCGTGCATCGCAGACGCATCACTGCACCAGGCCACCAGTTCGTTGGTCTTGCCCGACATCGCCGATACCACCACGGCGACGTCGTGACCGGCGTCGACCTCGCGTTTGACATGCCGCGCGACGTTGCGGATGCGGTCGAGATTGGCGACGGAGGTGCCGCCGAATTTCATCACAAGCCGGCTCATGACGGATGGTGCGTTCCCAAGGCGATCTGGATTGAGGGTTAATCGGATAGAGGCTGGTTGAATATCGTGCGAAAAGCGGGCGCACGGGCGAGAAGGCGCGTATACATAACGGCGCGGTTGCGGGCAGGCAACCCGGCTTCCGGCCTTCCCCAAGGGGCGGTCGGATGATCCAGGCAGGGCGCGCGAGGCAGGCCGATGGGACGCTATATCGATGATATTCTGCAACCGGGCGAGAAGGTGTTGTATTCGACCAACGTGCACTGGATTTTCTATCTGCCGGCCATCGCCGCCTGGATCGTGGCGCTCGTCCTTTTCGCGGGGTCGCAGGCGTTCGTGAGCCAGGCTTCGGTGCTGCTGTGCCTGTCGCTGGCCATCATCGCAGCGCTGGTGGCGCTGTACTGGATGCTGCGGGCGTGGTTTCACCGCTGGACCACCGAGACGGACGTGACCAATTTGCGGGTTGTGCACAAGACCGGCTTCATCAAACGGCGTACCTTCGAGATGAGTCTGGACAAGGTCGAGAGCGTCGATGTCAATCAGAGCATTCTCGGCCGTATTCTCAACTACGGAGACGTGACGGTGCGCGGGGTCGGCGAAGGGGCCGAGAGGATCAGGACGATCGCCTCGCCGCTGGCGTTCCGCAGCCACATCACGGCACGATAGGAGCCGCGCACAGCCATGGCCATGCCAGTCAACCCTTCCGCGAATTCTTCGGCCGCGTCGGGATCGACAGTCGATCCGGCCGAGATCGCGAAGTTCTCCAAACTGTCGCAGGAGTGGTGGGATCCAAACGGCAAGATGGCGCCGTTGCACAAGATCAACCCGCTGCGGCTCCAGTTCATCCGCGACGCCGCCTGCCGCAAGTTCGAGCGTAGCGCGCGCAGCCTGAACTGCCTGGCGGACCTGAGGCTGCTCGATATCGGTTGCGGTGCGGGCCTTCTCTGCGAACCCTTCACGCGGCTCGGCGCCGAGGTGATCGGGGTCGACCCGTCCGCGTCCAACATCGCCGCGGCGAAGCTGCACGCCGAGAAAGCGCACCTGTCGATCGATTATCGCTGCACGACCGTGGAAGACATGGATGTGCGCGAGCGTTTCGACATCATCCTCGCGATGGAAGTGGTGGAGCATGTCGCCGACGTCGGCCTGTTCATCGATCGTTGCGCCGCGATGCTGAAACCGGGCGGCATGATGGTGGCCTCAACCCTCAACCGCAACTGGAAAAGCTTTGCGCTCGGCATCGTTGCTGCGGAATACGTGCTGCGCTGGCTGCCGCGCGGCACCCACCAGTGGGACAAGTTCGTCACTCCCGATGAACTCGCGCGTCATCTCGAGCGCAACCGGCTCGGCATCACCGAGCAGAGCGGCGTGGTCTACAGTCCCTTCGCGGACAAGTGGAGCCTGTCGTCGGACATGGATGTCAACTACATGGTGGTAGCGGAGGCGGTGGGATAAGAGGCGATCGAACGCTGTCCGTCGTACTTGCGAATGCAGGAACCGTACGGCCCGGCTTTTCGCACTGAGGGGCGTCTCCAGCAGGGGCTATAGGCCCTGCATGCGCAGGGACGAACCTGGGGTAGAAGTTATCTTTCATGTTCACCGTCGCCTCGCTCTGGATACCTTTCACGGTCACGGCTGCGCTCGGGCAGGTCGCGCGCAACGCGATGCAGCGCTCGCTGACCGGTCCGCTCGGCACCTGGGGCGCGACCAACATCCGTTTCCTGTTCGGTCTTCCGTTCTCGCTGATTTTCTTCGCTTTGGTGATCGCGTTCACCGGCGATCCGGTCCCGTGGCCGCCCGCGGTCTTCTGGCTGTGGCTGCTGCTCGGCGCGCTCACGCAGATCGTCGGCACCGGCCTGATGCTGCTTGCGATGAACGACAACTCATTCGTGGTGACGACGGCATATCTCAAGACCGAAGCCATCCAGACCGCGATCTTCGGATTTGTTTTTCTCGGCGATCATCTCACATTGCTGAAAGTGATCGCGATTCTGATCGCAACCCTCGGCGTCGTCATGACCGCGCTGCGGCCGGCGGGTTCCAGGGGCTTTGCCGACCTCAAGCCGACAATGTTGGGATTGGTCGCAGCCGCCTGCTTCGCCCTGTCCGCGGTCGGCTTTCGTGGCGCCATCATCGCGGTGCCCGGTGTATCGTTCGTCACCGCGGCGTCCTACACGCTGGCGCTCGGGCTGCTGGTGCAGACGGCGGTGCTGACGGCATATCTATTGCTGCGCGCGCCGGACGTGCCGAAAAGAATTCTCGGCCTGTGGCGGCCATCGATGTTCGCGGGCTTTATGGGTGCGTTCGCCTCCCAATTCTGGTTCCTGGCGTTCGCGCTCACCGCCGCAGCCAACGTCCGCACGCTGGCGCTGGTCGAGGTGCTGTTCGCGCAGGCGGTGTCGTATTATTCGTTCAAGCAGCCGCTCACGTTACGTGAAGCTTGCGGGATCGTGCTGATCGTGATCGGCGTTGGGCTGCTGGTCAGCGTTTGAATGCAATCAGCACCGCGCCCCCGGCGATCAGCGCGATGCCGAGCCAGCCGTTGAGCGACGGCCGTTCGCCAAGGAAGGCGACGCCGAACAACGCCACCAGCACCACGCTCAGCTTGTCGATCGGCGCAACCAGTGCCGCCGGACCGAGCTTCAGCGCGCGGAAATAGCAGATCCACGACGCGCCGGTGCCGAGCCCGGACAACACCAGGAAAATCCAACTGCGGGTCGGGATCGAGCCGGGTCGGCTGAACTGCCCCGTTGCAAACAGGATCGCGCTCAGGCTGACCAGCACGACGATGGTGCGGATCCAAGTCGCGAGATCGGAACTGATGTCTTCGACGCCGACCTTGGCAAAAATGGCAGTCAGCGCTGCGAATGCCGCCGACAGCAGTGCCCAGAACAGCCAGGACGGAAGCGTATCCAGCGCCATTACTCGTCAGTTCCGGTCGTCCCGCAGCACCGGCAGCGATCCGACCGCGACGCCTTCCTCGATCAGCGATTTCGCGTCCTCCGGCGACGCCTCGCCGTAGATCGGGCGAGGCTCGATATCGCCGTAATGCATTTTGCGGGCTTCGTTGGGAAATCGCGCGCCGACGTCGTCGGCGTTCTTGACCAGATGGTCGTGCAACTGCTTGAGTTCGGCGCGCAGCTCGCGCTCCTCCGCCATCGTTGCCGACATGGATGGGTCAGCAGGCGCTTGCGATCCGCGCTTTCTGGCGCCGACAATCCGTGGCGCCATGATCGCCTTCTCGACCTTCGCCGAGCCGCAGACCGCGCAGGTCACGAGTTTGCGCTTGAGCTGCGAATCGTAGGCCGACGAACTCTGGAACCAGCTTTCGAAGCTGTGACCGCGCTCGCAGCGCAGGTTGTAGCGGATCATGCCGAACCTCCCTCAGGAGGGTCGATCGTGAATGCGGGAGCGGCCGCGATCCGTCGTGGGCCCTTCTTCTTGCTGCCGCCGAGCCGCGGCGCCATGATCGCCTTCTCGACCTTCGCCGAGCCGCAGACCGCACAGGTCACGAGCTTGCGTTTGACCTGCGAGTCGTAAGACGCGGAACTCTGGAACCAGCTTTCGAAGGTGTGGCCGCGGTCGCAGCGCAGGTTATAGCGGATCATGCCGAGCCTCGCACGAGATGCAGGTGATTGGTCGCGGAATGGGTGATCAGGGAGAAGCGCCGCCCGTGCTGCAGCGAGGGCACGGTCTTGCGCGCGGCTGCGACCTTGGCCGGATCGATCGTCGCCAGCACGATGCCGGGTTCGGCACCGCCGCCTTCCGCCAGCACGGTGCCCCAGGGATCGACAATCAGCGAATGGCCGAACGTTTCGCGCCTGTTCTCGTGCAAACCCGCTTGCGCTGCGGCAAACACGAAGCAGCCGTTCTCGATGGCGCGGGCACGCAGCAGCGTGTGCCAGTGCGCCTCGCCGGTCTTTCTGGTGAAAGCCGAGGGCACTGTGAGAAACGACGCGCCCGCTTCGGCCAGCGCGCGGTACAGCGCCGGAAAGCGGAGGTCGTAACAGATCGTCATGCCGAGCTTGCCCCAGGGCAGTTCCGCCAGGACGGCAGTTTCACCTGGCTGATAGTTGGCGGATTCCCGGTAGCTTTCGCCGCCGCCGAGATCGATATCGAACATGTGAATCTTGTCGTAGCGTGCGAGGATATCGCCGGACGGTCCGATCAGGAACGAGCGGTTGACGGCTCTGTCGGGCGTAGCCTGCAACGCCAGCGAGCCGACATTGAGATGGATCCTCAGTTCGCGCGCCAGATCACGGTAAGCGGCCAGCGAGCGGTCATCGTCCTCGTTTTGCAGATTTTCGAACAGCGCAATGCGATCGGTCTGCATCATGTTGCTGACTTCGGGAGTCTGAATGAAGCTTGCGCCCTGTGCCGCCGCCTCGCGGATCAGCCTGGCGCCCTGCTCGAGATTCGGCTTCGGCAACAGACCGCTACGCATCTGGATCATCGCCGCGACGAACGTGGTCTCGGTGCTCATGTCGTTGCCTTTCGCCCGAACAGGAATGAGCTCCGGGTTCGAAGCTCAATTTATATGGGAGCTTTCATGGTGTCGACAACCCGGGCGAACACCAGCACGTCCACCTGCGCGGCTTTGGCGCGCAGCAGCACGCGCGCGCAGGCGTCCACCGTCGCGCCCGATGTCAGGACATCGTCGATCAGGACGATCCGACGACCCTGGATCTGGTCCGTGCGGTCGGTCGCGACCTTGAACGCGCCCTGCACATTGCGGGCGCGGTCATTCCGCGACAATCCGACCTGTTGCCGGGTCGGGCGGACTCGCCTCAGCGCATCCGGCGCCACCGGAACGCCGGATTGTGCAGCGATCACGCGCGCCAGCGCGCCGGACTGGTTGTAGCGGCGGCTCCAGCCGCGCCGCCAGTGCAGCGGCACCGGAATCAGAACGTCGGCAGCCTCGAGCAGTTCGGTGCCTGCGCGCGCCATCCAGCGTCCCATCGCGGGTGCGAGGTCGGTGCGGTCCTGATATTTCAGCGCATGGACCAGCACTTTGGCGACATCGTCGTAGCGCACGGCGGCGCGGGCGCGCTGATAGGCCGGGGGATTGGCGATCGCCTCCATCGACAGCATGCCGGAACCCGGATCGTAAACGAACGGGATGCCGAGGCGGGGACAATAGGGGCGCTCGATGAACGACAGTTGCGTCCAGCACGCCGCGCAGACGCCGACGCCCGCGACCGGCTCGCGGCAGGCGACGCAGAGCGTCGGCAGCGCGATATCGAGCGCCGTTCGCGCCGCACGGGACAATATGCCGGAACACGCCTGCCACGCGCCGCGCAACCGATCGGCTCGGGGCGGCGAAACCTGGCTGTCCGGCGAGGCGTCCATGGGTGAAAGGCTAGCCCGCGATTTGACGATGCTCAAGCCGGACAGAACGAGTCCTCTTGCCCGGGACACAATCGCGTTGCCGCGGATTGCCAGCGACGGGATGAACGGCGTACCAAGCCACATGGCCCCGAACCCGCCATCCCCGCCTGTTCTGTTCGACCGCGCCTTGCTGCGCGTGCGGCGGGGTCGCGCGGCCAGAATAGGAGCCGCGACGTTCCTGCTCGATCGCGTCGCGGAAGATATGGCGGAGCGCTTGCGGGCCGTGTTGCGCACCTTTCAGCATGGGGTGGATGTCGGCACGCCGGGCGATCAGGTGCGCGGCGCGCTGGCGGCGCAGGTCGCGGAGTTATCGAGCATCGATCTTCCCGCCGACGAGAGCGAAGCCCTGGGGCTGGCGCCGGAATCGATCGATCTGGCCGTCTCAGGACTCGCATTTCAGTTTGTCGACGATCTGCCGGGCGTTTTGGCGCAGATTCGCCGCGCGCTGAGGCCGGACGGGTTTCTGCTCGCGGCCACAGTCGGCGGCGAGACGCTGACCGAATTGCGCCAGGCGTTCGCCGCCGCCGAGTCCGAGCTTGAGGGAGGCATCTCGCCGCGAGTCGCGCCGTTCGCCGATGTGCGCGACGCCGGTGCGCTGCTGCAACGCGCCGGCTTCGCACTGCCTGTGACGGACGTCGATCGCGTCGTGGTGCGCTACGCCGATGCTTTCGCGCTGATGCACGATCTCCGCCGCATGGGCGCGGCCAATCTCATGACCGAGCGGCGGCGGACGCCGTTGCGCCGCGCGACGCTGTTGCGGATGGCGCAAATCTATCATGAGCGCTTCGCCGATCCGGACGGCCGCATCCGCGCCACCTTCGATATCGTCTGGCTGTCGGGCTGGGCGCCACATGAGAGCCAGCAGAAGCCGTTGCAGCCGGGATCGGCTAAGGCGAGCCTGGAGGACGCGGTGAAGAGACGCGGCAAGACCGAATGCAAGCCGGAATGATCGCGTCCCGGGCGCGGTGCGGCATTCCCGATGCCGCTCCGCAGAACCGGGACCGCCCGAGAACGCTACCCTTGCAACGGCCCGGCTCTGCGCACCATCGCTTCGCGCTGCGACGTCCGGGGCAAGGGTTTCTACATCAGCAGATCGATCAGCGGTGGGATCAGCGGGATGTCCGCCGGCGGCATCGGATAGTCGCGCAATTTGTTGGCGCGAACCCACTTCAGCGCCTGTCCTTCTTTCGACGCTACATCGCCCTGCCAGCGCCGGCAGACGTAGAGCGGCATCAACAGGTGGAAACTCTCGTAGGCGTGGCTGGCGAAGGTCAGCGGCGCGAGGCAGGCTTCCTGCGTCACGATGCCCAGCTCCTCGCGCAATTCGCGAATCAGCGCCTCTTCGGGGCGTTCGCCGGGCTCGAACTTGCCGCCGGGGAATTCCCACAGGCCGGCAAGCTGCTTGCCTTCGGGCCGCTGCGCGATCAGCACGCGGTTGTCGGCGTCGATCAGCGCGCAGGCGACGACGAGGGTGAGTTTCATGCCGAATGCGCTCCATTGGCGGTGAAGCGGGCGCCGTATATAACGGCGTTACGCCCGCGCTTGTCGCGGGCATCCACGTCTTGACGGCAATTCAGCGAGAGAGACGTGGATGGCCGGGACGTCAGCGCGGCGACGCGCTTCGCGCTTTTGCCCGGCCATGATGAAGCCACGAGAACTGGAATTCTCACGACCGGTAATCGCCATTGATGGCGACATACTCCTTGGTGAGATCGCAGGTCAGCACCCGATCGCGGCCCTTGCCGAGGCCGAGCGCCACGGTGATCCGGATGGTCGGGCTTTTCATCGCCGCCGAGACCTCCGCTTCATCATAGGACGGATCGCGCGCGCCGCGGGTGGCGACGCGGATGCCGTTGAACGAAATCGAGAGCTTGTCGCGGTCGGCCGGTTCGCCGGCCTTGCCGACCGCCATCACCACACGGCCCCAGTTGGCGTCCTCCCCGGCAATCGCGGTCTTCACCAGCGGTGAATTGGCGATCGACTTGGCGATTCTGCGCGCGGACAGTTTCGAGGTCGCGCCCTCGACGATGACTTCGACCAGCTTGCGCGCGCCTTCGCCGTCGCGCGCCACCTGTTCGGCGAGATCGGCCAGCACGCCGTTGAACGCTTTGGCGAAGGCTTTCAGGCGCGGATCGCCCGCGCGGGAAATTTTCGGCGCGCCTTGGGCGCTCGCTGCTCCGGTCGCGAAGGCCAGCAGCGTGTCGGAGGTGGATGTGTCGCTATCGATGGTCACGGCGTTGAAGGTGTCCTCGACGCCGCTCTTCAACAGCGATTGCAACACCGTCCCCGAAACCGGCGCGTCGGTGAACACGAACGACAGCATGGTCGCCATGTCGGGCGCGATCATGCCTGCGCCCTTGGCGATGCCGTTGATGGTGACGGTGGCCTTGCCGAGTTTCACGCGCGCGGTCGCGACCTTGGGAAAGGTGTCGGTGGTCATGATGGCGCGGGCTGCGTCCATCCAGCGATCGGGCGCCGCGTCGCGCGCCAGCGTTTCCAGTACGCCGTTGAATTTCGTCGCGTCGAGCGGCTCGCCGATCACGCCGGTCGATGCCAGATAGACGTCGCTTGCCTTGCAGCCCGCGGCCTTCGCCGCGATGTCGGCGGTCAGTCTGGTCGACTGGCGTCCGGTCTTTCCGGTGAAGGCGTTGGCATTGCCGGAATTCACCACCAGCGCCAGCCCGCCTCTGGAGGATATACCGTCTTTCAGTCGGGCGCGGCACCACTCCACCGGCGCCGACGGGCACTTCGATCTGGTGAACACGCCGCCCACCGTGGTGCCCTTGTCCAGCAGCGCCAGCAGCACGTCGGTGCGGCCCGTGTAGCGGATGCCGGCCTCGGCGGTCGCGAGACGAACGCCCGCGATCACAGGCATGTCCGGGACATCTGATGGGGCGAGGGGAGAAATGGCGGTGGACATCGGGCGTGCCTTCGGCGGTTTGCCCCTCTCCCCTTGTGGGAGAGGGTGCTGAGCGGCGAGGCCGCGAAAGCGGGTGAGGGGTCGACCACCGACACGACGATGCGGTGACCCCCGACCCGACGCAAATTCGCTTCGCTCATTCACGCCACCCTCTCCCACAAGGGGAGAGGGAAGAAAAGAGCCGGATGCGGACACCAGATACGAAACGGGGCGGGATGATGTGCATCCCGCCCCGTCATGATCGAAATCTGTCGTCGATCTACTTCTTCGCGGGCGCGGGCGCCATCTTGCCGTCGGCGGGCTTCGCGACGCTGGCCTTGTCTCCGCCTGCCGCAGCCGCCGGCTTGTCCATCCGTTCGACCTTGGCGGTCTCGCGCAGCTTGGCGACGTAGTCGGCCTGCGCCTTGCGCGTCACATACTGCTCGATCTGCGGCTTCACCTGATCGAAGTCGGGGGCCTTGCGGGCGCGCTTCTCCTCGACCTTGATGATGTGCCAGCCGAACTGGGTCTTGACCGGATCGGAAATCTTGCCGGGCTCCAACTCGAAGGCGACCTTGGAAAATTCCGGCACCATCTGCTCCTTGGTGAAGAAGCCGAGGTCGCCGCCGTCGGATGCGCCGGGATCCTTGGATTCCTTCTTGGCCAGTTCGGCGAAGTCCGCGCCCTTCTTCAACTGGTCCTCGATCTTCTTGGCTTCTTCCTCTGTCGGCACCAGGATGTGACGGGCGTGCACTTCCTGTTCGCTGGTGATCTGCTTGGAGGCGTCGTCATAGACCGTCTTCATGGCGTCGGGGGTGAGCGCCGCCTTGCCTTCGGACGCCAGCAGCTTGTCCATCAAAAGACGGTCGCGGGCGAAGGCGAGCCGTTTCTTGAAGTCGTCGCTGTTTTCGATCTTCTTGTCCTCGGCGGCCTTGGCGATGATCTTCATGTCGATCAGGAACGACAACACGTTGTCCTGCCTGGCCGCCGGGTCCATCTGCGCCAGGCTCGGACCCAATTCCTCTTCGGCGACATTGACGTCGCTCTGGCGGATCTCGGAGCCGTTAACCTTCGCCAGCACGGGATTCGAATCGGCTGCGCGGGCCGGGACAGCGGCGAGCAGGGCCACGGCCAGGCAGCCGCCGAGGGCGGACGAGGCCAGGCGAACGCGCAGGCTGTGTTTCGTTGCGGGCATTGAGGTGGTCATGGGAAGTCCTTGATCTCCAGGAGGAGGGGTTTTGGGACGGCGGACACTCGCTTAATCGCGCGGCCTTGGCAACGCGAAAACTCTGTCAAAATCATGAATTC
>NZ_JBPPLZ010000012.1:0-69380 GCF_051535235.1 Nitrobacter sp. | reverse complement strand
ATCTGGCGCTTGACGTCGATGCCGACCTTCGAGGAGCGTTTCGTGGTTCCGCCGATGGAGCGGGAGACGGCGGTCGACGCGCTGTTCCCGCAGCTCGATCCGGTCTCGCACAACTATCCGATCCGCAAGGGCGAGGTTGGCGTCGGCTTCCACACCGACCCGGCGAGAGGACCATAGGCTCTCGTCGCGTTACGCAACGCAACACACCGGTTGGGCTTCGGCCCAACCGGGTCTTGGTCAGCCCGCGCGCGAAAGCATGGGCGATGACTGCTACCGGCAACAGTGTCCGCGGACGACGTTAGTTGTAGAAGATCATGAGTCGCTTTTCACACCGCGCAGAGGTTTTGTACTCGAACCGCTCCAAGGTTTTGGATCTGTTCGCTGACATCCTCGATTACCCCGCTCCAGGTTTGGATCGTAAGGCGTCCGAATGTGCGGCGCTGGTTCGCGGTGTCCAACCGCAGGCGGCGGCCTTGCTGGAGAGTTTTCGCAGTTTCGCTGAAGAAACTGGTATTGGGAAGCTGCAGGAGGTTTATAGCGGCTTTTTCGACCTGAACTCCATATGCCATCCGTATGTCGGGTATCAGCTATTTGGCGAAAACTATAAACGCAGTATTTTTTTGGTCGAGTTGAAGAAGAGTTATCGCGCCAGCGGTTTCGAATCGAGTGCTTCTGAAATTCCCGATCGCCTGTCGATTGTGCTGCGGTTCGCCGCACAGAACGATGGCGAGGATATTGATGCGCTACTGAACAAGGGGTTATTGCCGGCGCTTGAGCGCATGACGACAAAGCCGGAAACCGAGGGGCACCAACACGGGCACGCCGATATCGATGGCGACACAGGAATTGAACGCTCGAAGTTGGATGACCGGGAGTTGCGCAAGCAGCTAAAGGATCAGCAGCGTGAAGCCCGAAAGCTGCTTGAAGGACAGAACCAAAAGGATGATCGGAAGCAACTTAGCGGTCAAAGCCAGGGTGATGTTCTCGAGGGTGGCTTCCTGTTGGCGATGAGCGAAGATTACGACATTGATGAAGTTGAAAAGCGTGCGCACCCGTATCATCAGGCACTTGATGCACTTCGTCTTTTGTTGAACGAAGGTATGACCAAGAGGCTCGCGGACCGATCGGCAGAGCAGGAACGTGTGCTCGGCTGGACACGCGAGCGATTCAACCTCGACGAGGATGAGACCATCATGGTGTCCGAGCTTCCATGCTCGGATCCAGGATGTCCGCCGGTTGAAACACATGTTGTGTTTTGGACGCAGGCTGGACGGCAGCACTTCAAGGTTTACAAGCCACTTGCTGAGGTCGCCGCAGACGACCTACTGGATTGGCGAGCGTGAGAAGAATATCCCATGTGTGACGGAGGCAAATTCTATGTATGACGTATTCCTGTTTGCGGTTCTGCCATACTTGGCGATCGTAGTAGCGGTACTTGGAGGTGTTCACAGGTACCGTACGAACCGCTTCTCCTACTCTACGCTATCTTCCCAACTCTTGGAGAACCGTCGGCTGTTTTGGGGCTCGGTGCCGTGGCACTATGGTATCGTTGTTGTTTTGCTAGCCCATCTGATTGGCTTTTTGGTTCCTGGCATGTGGGCGAGCCTTACAGCCACTCCGACAGCGCTGTACACGATTGAGCTCATTGGCTTTACCTTTGGTTTGGCCGCGCTGATTGGGCTCTGCGTTCTAATGGTACGCCGCTTCACGACAGAGCGTATTCTTGCGGTTACGAGTCCGATGGACGGTGTGCTGCTGGTTGCGCTGCTGGTTCAGGTTGCACTTGGCTTCTGGGTATCACTGGCTTACCGTTGGGGTGCTGACTGGTACATCGACACGGCTGTGCCGTGGCTTATTTCCCTGGTGTCACTGAATCCGCAGACGCATTATGTTTCGGCATTGCCGTTCGCGGTTAAGGCGCACATGCTGAATGGGTTTGTCGTGATCGCGCTGTTCCCGTTCTCGCGCTTGGTACACTTGATCATGTTCCCCTTCTGGTATCTGTGGCGGCCTTATCAGCTGCAAATCAGAAACACCGTACGGCAGGCGCACTAACGCTTGGCGCACTAACGGGAATTTGATAAGATCATCCAGAAAGAAGTTTTGAGTATCGCCGGCGAGTTATTGCTCGCCGGCGAGCCTTATGCGCCAGCGTTGGTGGTGAGGATCTAATCTTATATTGTTGGCTGTGCTTGTTGGCCGAAGCTCGTGACTTTCACGTGCCCGAGGGAGACGAGTTATCAGCAGATAGATTGAGGTCCTGCCAAGACAGTAACGTTGATTAAAGCACGCAGCACGTATCGGCTGGATACAATTTTTGCAGGAGCTACCCGTGGAACATGTCGGGGTTGATAAGACGGACGAGCCTCAGGGCAATGCGAGGATTTTGTTTATATCGACCGTGGCGTTTTCGCTTGGTTTTGCGATTTGGGGAATGTTTTCCGCGCTCGCCCCTTTTCTTATTGAGTGGTACCATTTCACAAGCACTCAGGTACTCATCCTTGCAGCAATGGAACCACTGTTCGCGGCGGCCATCAGCATCCCTCTCGGGATCTGGACCGACAAGTTTGGCGGTCGGACCGTATTCACAATTTTGCTCGTCTGCCT
Organism: Nitrobacter sp.; assembly: GCF_051535235.1. Taxonomy (GTDB): domain Bacteria; phylum Pseudomonadota; class Alphaproteobacteria; order Rhizobiales; family Xanthobacteraceae; genus Nitrobacter. Next base: position 66,773 of record NZ_JBPPLZ010000012.1, on the reverse strand, counting down.
TTCGGTTGTTCTGATTTTCGGAACGTTCGCCGAAGGCTATTATTCCTTCTTATTTCTGGGGATGATGCTCGGGCTCGGCGGTGCGACGTTCGTGGTTGGTAACGCCCACGTATCGTCATGGTACCCAAAATCGAGGCAGGGCATGGCTTTGGGCCTTTTTGCCCTGGGTAACGTTGGAATTACCGTCGGTATGATGGTCGTCACGTTCGTGATTACTAACCTCGTGGACGCGTCTGATCCTGAAGGTTGGCGTATCATTTTTCCGATCTTCGCCATTCCTACGTTGCTGATGGCGGCGGTCTACATGTTTTTTACGTCTGACCCGCCGAACCGGAAGCTTAAGAATACGTCGATGCGAGAGATCTTCGCCGTGTACCGATCGGGCGTCGTCGTGTGGCTGGTGCCCGGTCTTTACTGGGTAGCCTTTGGTACGCTTGTCTTCTTTGCGTCGACGATGCCGACCTACCTGGTCGATTTTTGGCACGTCAATCCGACCAGTGCTTCGGCGTTTTATACTCCGCTGCTGGTCGTCTGCGTTGCCATTACGCGGCCGCTTGGCGGTTGGCTGGCTGACAGGTATGAAGTTCTGTCACTCCTGACTTGGATGTTTGGAGTAATGTCCGTTTTGGCCGTGCTCCTCGCGCTTCAGCTTTCATTGAGCTTGGAATTGGTCGCCATTTATGGGCTTGCGTTGATGTCTGGCGCCGCCGCAGCGGCTGTCATCAAGCTCATTCCGATCTACTTTGAACATGTGGGCGCGGTCAGCGGACTGGCGAAAGCCGCTGGCGCTGCCTGTGGCTTTACGATGACGGCAATCCTGGCTGCCAGCAATTTTCTTCTGGGAGGCTACACGCTTGGTTTCGTTGTTTGGGCGTTGATGAACGCTGCTGCATTTTACGTAGCGTTCTCACGAGTCGGCTTCAGAGATGTCCAGCCGATCCGTGGAGCAATTGCCGAGGCTGTCCCTGCGCATTGAAGTCCGTTTTTAAGTGTGGCTTCCGATGTGATATCGGTCGTTCAAAGACGTCATTGACCGCCCCGGTGCCGGGGCGGTTGCGTTAAAGTGGTGCTTGAACTCAAGGTTCACAAAGTCTAGTGCAGCCGTTCGACAAATCGAAACGTCGCTTCCGGCTTCGCTTGCGCGGTGCCCGTCGCCTTTCACCAGCATATTTCGCTTTGGTTATGGCAACCGGGATTGTCTCCATTGCCTCGGAGCGGGCAGGCTTTCATCCAATCGCCGTCCTCCTGTTGTGGCTGAATGCAGTTCAGTTTGTCGTGCTATGGATTTTAACGTCGTGGCGACTCGTGCGCTACCGTCGAGCCTTAATTGCCGATCTGACAGATCACCGATCGGCGCCAGGATTTCTCTCTGCAGTTGCTGCCACCGGCGTGATGGCGAATCAGCTCGTACTCGCTGGCGCTCTGAACCTTGCGTTGGGGCTGTGGATTTTTGGCATTTTACTTTGGATCATCCTCACCTACACGATTTTCGCCAATCTGACGATCATGGAGACCAAGCCGACCATCGATCAGGGTATTACCGGGGCTTGGTTGCTCGCGGTTGTTTCGACGCAAGCAATCTCGCTCCTCAGCGCACTCCTCGCGCGGCACATTAGTCAGCCCCTTCGTCTGGACGTCAATTTTCTCGCCCTGTCGATGTTGCTATGGGGCGGCATGCTGTACATTTCGATCATCTCGTTGATCTTCTATCGGTACATGTTCTTCAAGTTCTCGCCGGCCGATTTTGTGCCCTCATACTGGATCAACATGGGAGCGATGGCGATCTCGACGCTCGCCGGTTCGATTTTGATAGAGAACGCTGCGGATGCCTGGTTTCTTGATGAACTACTTCCCTTTCTTAAAGGGTTTACGATCTTCTTCTGGGCGGCCGGAACCTGGTGGATCCCGCTGCTTATCGTCTTGGTCGTTTGGCGGCATTTTCACCGACGATTTCCGCTCAGGTACGACCCGGCCTATTGGAGTGCAGTCTTTCCGTTAGGAATGTACACTGTCTGTACTTATGAGATGGCTAGCGCCATGCGGCTGGATTTCCTGCGTCCCATTGCCGATGTTTTTATTTATGTCGCGCTATTGGCCTGGACAGCAGCCTTCGTCGGTCTGGTCAGGAAGCTCGCGAGCAATCTGATTCCTGCCCTCAGTCCTCGCTAACAGTCGGCCCTCGCTAACAGGTTATGAAATTCACCGAAGTTGAGGGCCGAGCGCTTCTGCGACGGCTGTGAGCGTCGATGCGGCCCGACTTGCGGTCACCCCGAGCGCTTCCGGTCGGCACATCACTCGGCGGGCGCTCCACCCTCTGCCAACGGCTGACGCTGGCCGCGCCACACCAAAACGTTCAGCTGCCTCGTGCTGGGTTGCGCCAGCACGCACCGCGTTGCCACCGCACGTTCCGAAGATCGACCAATAGAGCTTTCGACATATCTGCCGCCTTTCTTCCCGTAGACAACTTGAATCGCCGCAACGTCGATTTGGGAATCTCGATTCATTCAGATCGGGTAGCGGTCTAGATAGTGTTTTGACGCGTTTTCTTCACCCGAACGGATGTTCATCATCGGATCAAGCCCGAGGATGCTCCCCTCGAAGGCGCTATAGACCGCCATCGGCTTCATAAAACTCAGAAAATATCCGCAGCAGCCCTTTCCAAAGCAGACTCGTGTTGGTACATACGCTGCGCACCGCGGGCATTTGCCCGGGTCGCCTTCTCAGGAGCCTCGGGCCGGTCATCAGTCGACGCCTTCAAGCGTCGATAAAGTCACTCTCCGGTATGGGTCCTCGAAGGCACGCGAAAGTTTAGCGCGGGGTGGAGCAGCCCGGTAGCTCGTCAGGCTCATAACCTGAAGGTCATAGGTTCAAATCCTATCCCCGCAACCAAATTTCGCCCGCTAGGTCAACGGCTTAGCGGGCGAAATCGTTTCTAAGCCGGGCATATTCGTGGTGCCAGCGAATGCCTTGCAAAACCAACGGGTTACCGTGTCGTCCTTCGTCGTGCCCGCGAGTGCGTGGCACATAGATGGCACATGAACCAGCGAGTTGTTCGCTCACTGTTCTAGCTGAAAAGTCCCTTGGCGATTTGATCCATTGCCCGCTTATGGCTGTCGCTGGGGAATAGATGGCCGTAGCGATCCATCGTGACTTGGAGCGATGCGTGGCCCGCAAAAGTTTGCACAGTCTTTGGGGACATGCCCGCTTCGATCCAACACGATATGGCGAAGTGCCGGAGCCCATGCCAGTTGAATCGCTCAAGGCCGAGCCCGGCGAATAGGGGAAGGAAACGACGCTTCACTAAGTTGTCGTGGCTGGTGTGCCTGCCTTGCTTGTTGGGAAAGATTAGATCGCTGGGCTTTGAGAACTTCGAGCGCAGCTTCCAAGCCTTGAGCGCCGACATCAATTGATCCGATAGCGGTACCGTGCGCACCCCTGCTGCGCTCTTGGGTGCGCCTTCCTCGCCATAGGCGTCAACGCGGGCTCGAATATTCAACTCGCTCTTATCAAAGTCCACATCGTCCCATTTCGCAGCCCATTGCTCACCAGCCCTTGCGCCTGTGGATGCGGCGAAGATCAGCTTGAGCCGCAAATCGTCGTCAGCGGCGTTGGCGAGTAGTGCCCGCATAGCTTCCTTTGGCGGTGGCACAACTTTCTTAGAGCCTTCGCTTCGGCTGCCGATCACCCTGACTCCCTGCGCTGCATTCGTGGCAATCCAATCTTGAGAGACCGCGTGTTCAATAATGCCATGCAGGGTTGAGAGGATTTTGCGCGTTGTTGGCACACTCACGCCCGCCGTCCGAAGCCGATCCCGAAACTCGCCAACGGCTTTGGCGGTTAATTGCGATAGTTTCCAAGCCGCAACGCCACGCTCACGGTGCAGGATGTGATTGTTGACGTGGCCGGTGTAGACCACCAGCATCTTGCGCGTCATTCGCTCGTCGCGGGCGTGCCTGCCCTTGCATCGTTCTAGGAAACTCTCCGCCGCCTTCTGCATTGTTAGCTTGCTCGCGTCGGGCCGATAGATGCCGGTCTGTAATTGCCCCTCAACACTGATGCGGAATGCATCGGCTGCCTTCTTCGTGGGGAAATGCTTTCGCTGTCGATCACCACGGCTGTCAGCATAGTCCACCATCCAAGCCGTCTTGGTTTCACCGCTTGGGGCTGTCCAGGTGCGCTTGCGTACCGAGGCCATGTGTCACCGCCGACTTCGCTTGAGGCTGTTATATCGTTTCTGACAGTCCGACGAACAAAACTTCGCATCTTTCCTGAGACCCGCAGCGGCTCCGAACAAAAACCGCTTGTTGCATTGCGGGCATTCCCTAGAGGGGACGTTCGCCTGAGCGAATTGAAGCCAGATCGCGTCTAGCAAGCTTGCGGGACTAACCGTCAATCGCGTCTCGCCGTGCAGGGTGTCGATTGCAACATTGAGTTTCCCTAGCGCCTTGCTCACGCCCCTCCGCATATGCTCAGCCTCATCGAGCACATCAAGCACAACGTCTCCTTTTCCGCGGAGCCCCTGCGCAGTTAGCGGGCCGTATGTCTCAACGAATTTCAAAATCTGCTCCGCTGTGGTCAGTCTCGAAAATCGTTCGAATAGCTTTTCGATTTTCATAGGCTGACAGGGCGCCAGCCTTCCGCCATTACGAACGATCCGAGCAGGCTGAATGTCCGCCGCCGCGCGATCCACGATGTTCTGCCCCGCTTTCAATCGTGGAGCCGAAACCAGCCGATATCCCTTGCTGTCTTTATACCATTTGAAATCGAAAATGAGACTGGGCATTGGCGCTTTTTGCAACGGATCATGTATTGGATCGTACCTTATCCATTACATGTAGGCATTGCCAGTATCATCGTGTCCGTGTTCGCTCACAAACCCAAGGTGACTTATGAAAATGGAACACGAAAGGAAAACGCTCACTGTGCCGGAGGCGGGCAGGGAGTTTTTCGGACTCAGCCGCAATGCCAGCTACAAAGCGGCACAGCGTGGTGACATCCCTACCGTGCGGATTGGTCGGCTGCTCAGGGTGCCTTTGGTGGCATTGGAGCGCAAGCTGGAAGGGGCGGCGCGATGAGCGATACTGTCATCAAACTCTTGGCTGCAATGTTTCCGATCGCATCGCCACAGCGGGAATTGATTGTGATCCCGCCACCACAGCCAACGCTTACAGAGCTTGCGGCCGAGATCAACGCGGACTATGCCGAGCTTCAACGCGCTGCGCTCACCGCCGTTGAGAAGGCAATCAGCATCGGCAAAAACCTAAACGCTGCCAAGGCCCAGCTAAAGCATGGCGAGCTTGAAGCCTACGTCATAAGTCATTTTCCCTTCACTGTTCGATGGGGGCAGAAATGCAGGACGTTGGCGAACCATGAAACTGAGGTTCGGCAAGAACTTGAGAGATTACGAACCATCAGTTCGCATTTGTCTCTAGAGGCTGCCTTCAAACACATCCGCTCGCTTGATCATCGACCGAAGTTGAAGCGTAAGAAGTCGAGGCGGACCAACTAATCACCATCAACACGTCGCGAATTTGAGGCCGCGCTTCGGCGGCCTTTTCGTTGGCTGTGCGGGTACGGAATAGCTCAGCTCTAGACAAGTTATTGATATAGTTGACATTTCTGCCAGAGTATGTTAGGATTATTTTCATACAATGGAGATTTGCCGATGAAGCAATGCCTAACGTGCGGCTGCGACTTCATTCCCTATTCGAACCGTCAAAAATGCTGTTGCAGGGAATGCTCAGACGCCCACTTCGCCACCGAACGGCGGGAAGCCGTGAAGCGATTCCGCGAACAGCAGCAAGAGGAATCCCGCGCATCATGACAGACGAACCCCGCACGTATTTCGAGATCGAAGCCAGAGCGTCCCAACACAGCGACAAGCCATCCATTGCGGTCACCGGCGCGACGGTAAAACCGTGGGGCCACGACTTACCCGCATCCTCATACGGCGTCGATCCCACCGGTCCGGAGCCGCAGCTCGGTATCGATGTGAACGAGCTACCCGATATGGAAGCCTGCCTCGTTCCGGGCGCGGTGTCGGCTCGGGCGCTTAGGGCCGCTGCCGATTCCGAAGCAACGGGAGCCGCAGATGATCTCGAATGAAGATTTGAAGCGCTTGCTATATGGCCGCTGCACGACGTGGCCGGAGTGTTCGTGTGGCCAACGGTGGAACGACGCCGAGGAAATGTTTGAGGAATGGAAGCGCACGCCGCCAACCAGCACTCAGATTGAAATGGCTCGATTGAACATATCCCTGATGTTGCACTGTGTCGCAAAGCACTGCCCGGACAAGCGAGCCCGCCAAAACGCGATCATGCAGTTGCTAAATCCGGTGCTCGATATTGAGGAGGATATGTAGTTGGCACGTTATATCTTGATCGCCACTGTTGTCGGCAGCCCGCAAGGCGGCGCCTACACCACATTTGGTCGCGGCACCTGTATCGCGGATAGCGAGGAAAATCGGCTCCCCGGCGACGTTGTATGGCCCGCGCTCTGTCGCGCATTTAATTTTACGAACATGAGGCCGCTTGATGAAGCCGCGTCCGCTGCGATGGGCGGCATTCCTATCATGACGCTTGCAGAACTGGCGACCAGTTCGATCGGCGGCCCTTAACCCCAATCCCAAACATTGAAAAGGAAACATAACGATGAGCAAAGCAAAGAGCGGCGGTGGCATTGGCTCCCGCGTGAATGTGAGCCCGCCAGTTCGCACCGGTTCACCAACCAGCGACAAAATCCGGCCCGGAGGCGCAAGCCAGATCGGGCAGCAAGTCGTGTTGACGAACAGCGCCGCTGGCAAGCTGGTGGCAGGAACGATGCCACAAGCTCCGCTCGGCAACGAACGCGCGTTGACCATGAAACCAACCGTGCATGATCGCGGCTCGCAGGGCCGTCATGGCGGTGGAGAGGGCTGAGCGATGAACATGGCCGATGTTGAAAAGTGTCTTGAACAAATGGAAATGCGGCTGCGAGCCATAGAGCTTCGGCTGGGCATCAACCTCACCGCGGCCGACGTTGCGCCAAAGCCGCCGCCGTATGATCCAACGGCGCGTATGTCGCTGCCGCGTACGGCTGTTGAGGCGATGACGCGGGCAACCGATGGCGTTGACGCGGACATTATTGCGGACGGCCGCCGTCGAAATCCGATGGCAGGGAAGTGAGCCATGCGAAAGCCGTTTGGAGAATGGAGCCGGGAATCGAAAACAGAATTGGGACAGGCGGTTGCGGCGACGTTGCAAGCGACTGTGCAATCGATGGCTGTAACTCAGGCGTTGATTGTGAAGCTGGCGCAGCGGAAGGAGGAACGGTGATGGCCCTTACACCAGAACGGAAAGCAGAACTGCACGCGGAGATTGATGCCTTGCTGGCGCAATTCGAGCCGCCGCCGCCGAAGCCCAAACCTGCGGTCGCGGTTGTGGCGAGTGAAGGCCGAGTGATCCGTGACGCGGATGTGGTTGTGTCGCCCCGCGATCCCAACGCTGAGAACGGCAAGCCGAGAACAGTGTCCGTGCGGGCTGAAACGGTGCAGATCAACATGGCCGTCGCAGAGAGTCAGTATTGGCAAGGGCTTCGCGATCGGGAGGCGGATCGAAGGCAGCGCCGGATGCTTGATCCGTGCGGGCTCGGAATTTGGGGCGGCTTCGATGACGAGTGAGAACGCTGCTGCACAGCAATCGCCGGAATGGTTGCCGCGCGTCCTAGCCCTCGTTGCCAGCAAAGCCGGAGCAACCGCTGACGAACAGCACGAAATCTGCGACGCTGTTGGCGAGAGGTTCGGGCCGCAGGCCAGAGCCAAAGCGGAGGATTTGTTTGCGAAGGCAAGGGCCAAAGGTGTTGGAGAACAATTCGATGTGGCTTCGGCTAAACCTCGGTCAGCGGTAAGTGTTCCGCTGACCGATCAGCCGGTAGCGGCTCCGCAGCAGCTTCCCGCAAGATCGACAACGGACCAGTATCTTGAGGAAATGAACAACCATCACGCGGTCATTGATGATGTTGGCGGCAAAACGGTTATCGCCAGCTGGACGCCATCGGTGCTTGATCGCAGCAAGCTAACTTTGACGTATCATAAGAAGAACGACTTCCTGCTGCAATACTCGAACCGTTTTGTGTCGGTTACGAACGAGGATGGCGAAACAAGCCGCAAGCCACTGGCGCCTTGGTGGCTTGGGCATCGCGACCGCAGGCAATATCGCAGTGTTGTATTCGAGCCGGGCGGGCCGATGGCGATTGAAGGCTGTCTCAATCTCTGGCGTTGCTGGGGCGTTGAACCGGTGGCGGGTGATTGGGGATTGATCCGCCAGCACATTGAGGACGTGTTGGCGAAGGGCAATCCGATCTATGCGGACTATGTCATCCGCTGGATTGCATGGGCAATTCAACACCCCGATCGGCAAGCCGAGGTCGTGCTAGTGTTCATGGGCGAGAAGGGCGTCGGCAAGGGCACGCTTGGCCGCGTGTTGCAACGGATCTTCGGCCTTCACGCATACCAAGCGAGTAGCAGTGAGACCCTCGTCGGCAGGTTCAACGCGCATCTGCAAGATTGTGTGCTGTTGCTTGCTGACGAAGCGCAGTGGGGCGATGGCAACGATTACAAACGCTGCCTTGGTCGCCTGCAGGAAATGATCACGGAGCCGGTGATCGACATTGAACCGAAAGGCATCGGCCGATTTCAAGTCCGCAATTGCCTGCATATCGTGATGCTGGCTGAGCCAGGGTGGGTCATTCCCGCTGGACGGTTTGAGCGGCGTTATGCGGCAATGGAAGTGAGCAAGAAGCGTCTGCGGGATAAGCCCTACTTCACCGCTCTACATCGGCAAATCGCTGAGGGCGGAGCGGAGGCAATGTTCCACGACCTTCGGCAGATGGACCTTGGCGATTGGCACCCGAGGGACATTCCCGAGGAGTTGCTGAGGGGCGAGGCGTTGCAACGGCAGCAAATCCGCTCACTGCCGCCAATGGAGCAATGGTATCTCGGATTGCTCGATGCTGGCACGTTGCCCAAGGCCAAGACCAAAAATCCCAACCGCGCATTTACCAAAGACTTGCTGGCGGATGGACGTGAGAAATTCCCATCACTCAAATACTCCCTCACTGACATAGCAATGAAGAATTTCTTTGACGCGGATAGCGGCGAAGGGATTGGGAATGTGTGTGAGAAGAAACACACCTCCACCGGCAACGGCTGGGACTTCCCGCCGCTCAGCATTTGCCGTGCCAAATGGGAAAGCATTTATGGTCCACAGAGATGGACCAACCCAACAGATGATTGGCAAGTCTCTGAGGTTGAGGAATTGGCCCAAGGATCGAAGCCGGTAGACCTGTTTTATAAGCCAAGGTCGGCTCCGCCTGCGGTCAATTCGGCTGTAGCTTCGCTCCGGGCGTCAGTCCACCCCGCCATAGTGGCCGGAAAGTTGGTGCGGAGAATTTGAACGGAGAATGGATGAAGAGGAATGAAGGGTATGAGGGGGGTCAGTTTGTTCTACCTTCTTATATTCAAACTGATTTTCTTACCTTCATACCCTTCATACCCTTCACTTTCTTCATTCAAAAATAGAATAGAGATAGAGGTAGTGAATGGGTGAGACGGTATATGAAGCACTGAACCGGATTGATGATGGTGAGCGGGAGCTTGTCGATATTGGCCCTAGCCGAACGTCGCTCGACTTTCTCCAAGCCGTGTATCGTGATCCGTGTCAGCCGATCTCGCGACGGATGCGAGCGGCGGTTGCGGCCTTGCCCTTCGAGCACCCGAAATTGGCGGTGACCGCAACGCTTGGGCCGAATAGCGGCTTTGCAGCTAGGCTGGAAACTGCGATCAAGCGCAGCAGAGGCGATCTCGTGGTTATCGATGCGACAGCCGCAGCGCGCGACTAACGCCAGAAATCCTTAAACCGATCCGGCGACAATTCCGTATATCGGACGGTGTGCTGAATATTCCTGTGGCCCAAGTACCCTTGCAGCGCCCGGGTATCATGCCCCTTGTTCGCCAGTGCAAATCCACACGCATGGCGCAGCATGTGCGGATGGGCTTTGAACCCCAGCTTGGCGGCATTGCCTGCCCGCTCAACCATCCGCGCAAACCCCGCCGTGGTAAACGGCGCGCCACGCTCCGAGGTAAACACAAAGGGCGACTTGGGCTCTTGCTCGCGCTGTAGCTTCCGCAGCGCGCGTAGTTCATCGCCGCGAATCGGATGCGTTGCGGGCGATCCCCGTTTAATCCGCCGAACCGCCAGCGTGGCCGTGGCGAAATCAATCTGATCCCACCTCAAGTCCACTAGCTCCGCTACCCGCAGTCCGTGCCGATACGCCACTAGGATCATGGTTGCGTCGCGATGGCCGTGGCGGTTTGCCTTGGCCGCATTGGTCAGCCGCTCAATCTCGGCATCGGTCAGATATTCGCGCCGCCGAAGCTCGGCATTGGGCTTGCGGCGTGGCGCAACTGTTCGATTTACAGTAGCTGGCGTGACCAGCTTCAAGTGTGATTTCGCCATAGATTTCCGCGTCCCCGATAGGTGAACTGTTCGGATAATAACCCAATTCCGAACAGTCTTGTTAGTTGTAAGATTGCAGGCTTGGGGTGGGGCGGGCCAAAATTTGCGCGACAAAATCCGCCAATAGGACTTCTCAGAAAAAATTATGAAATTTCCGAAATCGGGCCTTGTGACATCTTAGAACTTTGGCAGCCGCGCGACAAAGAAGAGGGACATCAAAGTGACATCCATGATCCAGATTCCGGGAAACATGATCGAAATGACGAGAAATGCCGTTGATGGGTTCTTGTCTGTTTCTCGCTTGTAAGGCGTCATTTGCTGACGTCGTTCTTGCTCTAGCACCCGTTTTGACTTCCAACGTACGGGCTTGGCCGAACTAGCTTCGCTTTTGTCATTCAACGTCGGTGGGTGCTTGCGAAATCCTTCACGCACCCACAAAGCGACTATGAGGAGAAGCGGGCCTCCGATCGGCACCGCAAGCATGGTCCAGAAAGTTGTAGATAGGTAGCGCCAGCGCGGTCCGTGAGATGCTATTTGCAAGCCATACCACCCGATCCACGGGATGCTAACCACAGCATAGAGTCTCAACAAACCTCTGCGCGCGTGGGGAGGCATAGTGAACCAAAGTCGTCGCATTTGACCCTGCCCCCAGCAGCAACCCTGAAATAGCCAACCATGACAACTAACGATGATTGCATCATTTGCGGCAAGTGGCCCGAGAAAGATCGTGTGGCACGGCGCGAATTGATCGAGGGATTGCCGCTGAATGCCGATCCCATTTGCGACGAGTGCCTAACCGCGTTTTGGCGGCGGCTGGCACACTATGGGCACAAGTCGGCGGAGAACTAAGCAATATCAAAACGTTGCAGCGCCAAAAAATCACCCTCATAACCTGAAGGTCATAGGTTCAAATCCTATCCCCGCAACCAGCACATAAGCCCTTGAAAACGTTATGTTTTCAAGGGCTTTTATTTTTTCCGATTTTCGTCGTCCAAAAATCGTTTGTGGAAGCGTCGTGGAAGCACCCGCAAGAAAGTCGGAGCGTAGAATCGCGAAGTTCGGCTGCGACGATCCGACTCGCTCTTGACGGCCGCGCTGTTCGGTACGCGAACCACGGCGAAGACGTCCAGGGGGCGGACTCCCTGAGCTAACGCGGCGCTTGCGGCGGCATTCGCCGCTGTCGCCGGGGTGTGCTGTCGAGCGTGTTCCTCAGAGTGAGAGTGCCGGCCAGGTTGGCCGTGACGGGTTGAGGGCTGGAGGAGAGGCCTCCGGCGCCCGTCGCGGAGACCTGCGATGTCGAAATACTCTGAGCATGTGCGCGCCGGCGAGAGCCGGACGAACCTCTATGACGAAATCACCGCCAAGATCGTCGGCCAACTTGAGGCTCGGCGTGTGCCCTGGGTTCAGTCCTGGGGCACGGCGGCAGCAAAGGTGCCGCTTGTCTACGCCGATCGGTTAATCCCGGACGATGAACACAAACGCGCGGCCGAGACCGGCGAGAACGCACAAGCGATTCCGTTTCTCAAACGCTTCACCGTCTTCAACACCGATCAATGCAACGGTCTGCTGAACGAGATCGCGAGGGCAAATATCTGCTGTCGACCGCTCGCTTCGCGCTGCGGTCGCGACCCGAGTGCAGAGAAGTCGGCCGCAGGCGCAACTCCGACAAGGAAGAAGCTATGCACCAAGTTTTATCGAGGGGCATTCGAGCTGCACAACAAGCTTTCGACCGTCGCCACCAATGAATCATAAATCAAGAACCATATCCTTTCGCGCATCGACCGCCTCAAGGCGCATGAAGTTACATGCGCCCACATCTCGGAGTTGATGACGGGTCTCGCGGACCGGTCAGGCAATGCCGATTGAACGCTCGCCTGCCTGCAGAAGATGTTCAAGCTCGCCAAATTATGGGGGTATCGTCCGACGGCTCCAATCCATGCAGGCACGTTCAGAAGTACGGCGAGACAGGAACGACGCGGTTCGTCACCGACGAAGAACTACAGAAGCCCTTCGCCCAGATGGATCGTGCCGACCGAGAAGGATTGAAGCATCCTTCCATCACGCTCGCGATCCGGCTCCAATTTGAGTTTGCGACCTGCATATCCGAGGTGCTGATGCTCAAATGGGACTGGGTCGATTTCGAACAGCGGCGCGTGAGTTGGCCGGACAGCAAGACGGGTAAGATGACGAAGCCATTGAGCGACAAAGCCCATCGGCTGCAATGCTCCGCGCTTCGAAAGCTCTCCACTCGTCTGCCCGTCAATCTTCGATCGCACAAAGCCGATGATGAACCACACCTATCATCATGGGTGGCGGCGCATTTTACAGTGCGCCTGCATTCCCCATGTCGGTGCGCACGGCATCCGCCATCGCGCCGCACTGCGTCGCACCGCTCCCTCGTCGATCATCCTAATGAGCGCGTTTCGCAGGATGACACGGCTCTGCACCAAAACAGCAATCTCCGTATCTTGAGCCGAATGAGCAGCCTTCGGACTCGACCGATGTTGTTCGATGTTGCGAATGAGATGGTTCTTGAGGTCGCTTTGAACGGACAGGCCGATGCCAATTGTGCGCAAAACGTCAGGGACTTTCGCTCGGCGCTCAGGTTGGGCGTCACCATTGCAACGCCAGGCGAGATCGTCAGGAGATTCAACGCATGACGCAAACACAACGCTACGAAACACCCGCTGCAACTTCCGCAGTCGCTCAAGGAGACGGCGGCTCGTCTTGCCATGGAGAGGTTTCGACCGAAGCCAACACCTGCTGACCGTGGAGATTTGATGTCGTCCTACGCACCGTGGATACGATCGGCAACCTCGATCACGGTCGCTCGATGAAGAAGCAATTAAACTCCATCGGCACCGACTTTCGGTAACCTGACCATCACTCTAGATTCAATCTAAATCATTGAGTTTGCGGGAAAAGCGTTCGCCCGCTATTCGTGTGGCGAGCGGTCCCAACGACGCGGGCTGCCGGACCGTTAGCCCCGGTGTTGCGTTATGAGCGACCTGACAACCAATTTGGCGGCGCTTTATGCTGACGAACAAGGGAAGCTTCAACGCCTCCTGATGCGACAAGGCATGTCCAGGACAGCCGCCGCCGATCTCGTCCAGGAGGCGTTTCTGCGTCTGCTCGGCGCCCCTCTCGAAGAGGTGCGCGACCTGCGTAGCTACCTTTTCCGCACCACAAGGAATCTCACTGTCGATACCGCGCGCCGGCGACACCGGAATGCGCTCGGCAACGCCGTTGCACTGGATGAGAACATCGTCGATCCAGCGCCGCTGCCAGACGCCGTGCTGATCTCGCGGCAGGAGTTTCAGGCGCTGCACGCGGCGCTCGCCGACCTGCCGCCACGTTGCCGCGAGGTGCTCATCCTCCATAAGTTCGAAGGCTTGAGCTACGCGGAGATTGCCGACCGTTTGGGCGTCGCCAAGAACACGATCACGGTTCATATGGTGAAAGCCGTTTCCTGCCTGAAAGCCCGCTTCAGTGAAGTTTCTTTGCCGAAGGGCTAATTGGTTTTCCGTACAATAACGTCTTAGTCTTATAAGCTGGGCAGTATTCGAATCTCGCGCGAGATCGAATCGCCGGGGAATCCTTCTTGCATTATGGTCGAACATTGACCGCGAAATCGTCGCACCTCCTGAGGCCGCATGAACAAGAATGACATGCAGTCCGTGGACGATCAGGCTGTCCAGTGGTTCGTCCTTCTGCGCGATGACGATGCGACGGCCGAAGATCGGAGCGCGTTCGCGAACTGGCTTGCCGCCGACCCGGCGCATGAAGCGGCGTGGCGCTCTGTGGAGCGGATGTGGGGCGGTCTCGATGCGCTGGCGCCGGACGCGGCCCGGTTGCGGCGTAAACCGAGGCGAGCGGGCCGGCTAAAAGGGATCGCCGCGGTGGCCGTGCTGCTGGCTGTGCTCGGGATCGCCTGGCAGATGACTCCGATCGGTATGCTCGCCGACTATCGGACGGCGGTCGGCGAACGCCGGGCGATCGCGCTGCAAGACGGTTCCCAGGTCGAACTCGGCACGGCGAGCGCGCTTGATGTCGCCTTCAGCGCCGGTGAGCGCAGGGTCAAACTTCTGACGGGCGAGGCGTTCTTTACTGTAACAAAGGACGCGGCCCGGCCATTCGTCGTTGCGGCCGAGAACGGCGAAGTCAAAGTCCTCGGCACTGCGTTTGACGTCAAGATCGCCGATGGCGTCATCGTGGCGGTCACACGGAACGCAGTCCTCGTCTCTGCCCGTGCCGGCACCACCTCAAGTGCGCCGGTCGTCGTCACGCAAGGTCAGACAGTTCGCTACGATGCAGATGGGATTTCCGCCGTCAGCGCGGCCGATCTGGATTCCATCCAGGCGTGGCGCCAGGGCCAACTCGTCTTCCGCAATGTCCCCCTCGACGCGGTGCTCGCTGAGCTTCAGCGCTACCGCTCCGGCCGCATTGCCTTGATTGGCGGTGCGCTGGGCCAGCGGCGGGTCACTGCAGTGTTCGACGCTCACAACGCGGATGCCGCGCTCGATACCATCGCTGAATCCCTGTCGCTGCGTGTCTATCGCGCCGCCGGCCTGCTGACTATCATCATTCCAAACAACGACGCCGAAAAAAGTTCGGCGGGCGACTAATTATCTTTCTCAATTCCGTCGTCTTCAACACAGAGGAGGCAGCGCCGGGCTCGCTGACCTCCTGTAACAATGTTGAAGACGGGGGCGATTGGGCATGAGATGTGAGAACGGAAGCCGGAACGCGCGTCTTACTTGGTTTCGGACACTACTGATGGCAGGAACCGCGATTGCGTCGGCAACGGCCGCCGATATCGCGAAGGCCCAGAACGTGCAACCCACCCGCGTCGATGCGAGCACTGGCATCCGCGAACTGAATATTCCGCCGCAGGGACTGGCCAGCGCGCTCATCGCGTTTTCGCGGCAGACCCGCGTACAAATCTTCATCGATCAGACCCTGGCATCCGGCAAGAGTTCGTCCGGCGTCCGCGGCGTATTGACGCCTGCGGTCGCGCTCGATCGCCTCTTGTCCGGAACCGGACTCACCTATCGTTTTACCAATGCGAGCACCGTAGCGATCGAACGTCCGGGTGCTGCGGTCGCCGGCGGCGTATTGCCGGCTGGCGCGATTCCGCTCGACACGATCGATGTGCAAGGCGCCGGCAATCCCAATTCGACCATGACGCCGATGCCGGCTTATGCTGGCGGGCAGGTGGCGACGGGTGGCCAACTCGGCATGCTTGGTAATCGCGACGTGATGAACACGCCGTTCAGCCAGGCGAGCTATACCAAGAAGCTGATCGAGGACCAGCAGGCGCGCACGCTGTCGGACGTCTTGGCCAATGAATCTTCGGTAATCACGAGTTCGGGTCCCGCAGGCAGCACAAATGAGTTCTGGAGCTTTCGAGGCTTCATGACCCAGACTTACGCGGCGGGGCATAGTCTGAACGGGTTGCCGGCGATGTCGCCGATGCAATTCCCGAGCACCGATTGGATCGAACGTGTCGAAGTGCTGAGGGGCCCTGCTGCTCTCTTGAAGGGCGCAGCTTTCGCCGGGCAAGGGGCTCTGGGAGGTTCTGTCAATCTCGTCACCAAGAAGGCCAGCGACGAACCGCTGACGCAATTGACCACCCGCTATATGTCGGACTCGCGGTTCGGCGCTCATGTCGATCTAGGTCGACGCTTTGGCGATAACAAGGAGTTCGGCATCCGTTTCAACGGCTCCCTCGACGGGGGAGATACGGCGGTGGATACCCAGCAGTCGAAGTTCCGGAACGCGGCATTGAATCTCGATTACCGTGGCGAACGGGTCCGGCTGTCGGCAGACTTTGCAAATCAGTTCCAAAGCCTGACCGCGCCCGCCAGGAACATGGACCTCGGCAACGTATCCGGCGGCCTGGCAAATCTCAGACAGGTTCCCTCGGCGCCGAGCACCAGCCTACCTCTCTCGCCACCATGGGGGCGATCCGAACACGAGATCACGCTGGGTATGGTGAAGGGCGAAGTCGACATTCTGGACAATGTGACGGCCTACGGGGCGATCGGTCAACAACGATACGACGCCTTCGGCAATGTGGGAAATGTCACATTGCTGAACCCTTCCGGTGCGATCGGTATTCGATCACAATCGTATCGCGAGCGCTACGATGTCCTGTCCATGCAGGGTGGTGTCAGGGCCACCGCGGATACAGGTCCCATCGCTCATGCGCTCAGCCTCGATCTGTCGCAGGTTCAATACGCCGCCAGCTTTACTGATCAGGCCAGGTCGACCAGTGGTGTCGGCCCGATTGTCCCGGTCGGAACCATCTACAATCCGGATTTCTCGCTTGCCCCGATGCCGGGAGATCCAGGAAATCCTCGTAAAGCGAATGAGATCAACCTCTCGAGCATCGGCATGGCCGACACGCTGTCCGTCCTTGATGGGCGAATTCAGTTTACGGCCGGTGTCCGCTATCAAGAAATACAGACGAAATACCTTGGCGGAATTAGCATCGTCGGCTCTGCCGGAGATTACAAGGCATCGGCGTGGTCCCCATCCTATGCGATCGTCGTAAAGCCCTGGGAAAAGGTTTCCCTCTACGCAAACTATATCGAAAATCTACAACCGGGCACGACCGCCAGCAGTAATTACGCCAATAGCGGGGCGGTATTCCCGCCGTACCAGAGCAAGCAGTATGAGACGGGCGTGAAGGTCGATTGGGGCCGCGTGACGACGACTTTGGCGGCGTTCCAGATCAGCCAGCCGAGCACGCTCTCCGTTCCCAATCCCAATGGCGGGTTGCCGACGCTGGCGCTGGACGGCGAACAGAGAAACCGCGGTATCGAACTGAATGCCTATGGCGAGTTGTTCGAGGGCGTCAGACTGCTTGGCGGCGTTACCTTCCTCGACGCTCGCCGAACGAAAACCCAAAATGGCACCTTTGACGGCAGGAGAGCCGCCGGCGCTCCAGACTTTCGGGCTGTGATCGGCGGTGAATGGGACACGCCGTTTATCGATGGTCTGACAGTAACCGGGCGACTGACCTATACCAGCGATGTCGTGGTCGCCAACTCCGCACCGAATCTGACCGTCCCATCATGGACGCAGGTCGATCTCGGCGCGCGCTACACCTTCGCATCGCCGTGGAACGCCAAGCCCATCATCGTCCGCTTCAACGTCGATAACGTCTTTGACGACAGCTACTGGAAGGTGATGCATGTTATTGGAAGTGTTTATAAGAGCGATCCGCGCACTTATCGCCTGTCGACCACGTTCAATTTCTGAACCATGATCGTGGTGCTGGCATTGGCCTTGACTGTTCCAGGCTGTGCGTGCCTCTACCTCGCCAGCCCCAACCAGAAATGGTTGTCGCAGGCTCCTCCGCGGCGACTGTTGTTGGCGGCGGGGAGCCTGCTGCTGGTGGCCGGCCTCATCGCATGGATCACAGCATTTCGTCCGCTGTCCGGCCTGTTCGTGACCCTGCATGTCGCGATGGTCTGCCTGTTCGTCTTCCCCTATGCCGCCGCGCTTCGCGGCGTGTGGCGGAGCAACTGACATGGCGGGAGATATTCGTCCCGACGACTGGGCAAAGGCCGGCGCCGGCGCCATCCTTGGTTTGGGCCTGGCGCTCTCGCTGGTCGGTCTCTACGCCTATCTGGGACCGGGCGGCATCGACGCTCCGACCGGGCGCTACGCGCTGATGCGCCATCTGGAAGCATTCGTCTGGATCGCTGTGTTCGGCTTCTGCTTTTTGTTTCGCAGCGGTCCCGCGGCCTGGACGTGGCTCGGCGCGGCGAATCTGCTCGCCTTCGCGGCGCTGTTTGCCTGCCGCTTCTGGTTCTTCGCGTGAGGGCAGCATGATCCGCGCCGATATCGTCAAGCTCTACAAGACCGTCCACACATGGATCGGCATTACTTGCGGCTTCGCGCTGTTCATCGCCTTCTATGCGGGCGCGCTCACCATGTTTCAGGAGCCGATCGCGCGCTGGGCGTCGCCGCCCGCCGTGGGTGTGGCAGCGGTTCCCTTGGACGATGCCCCCCGTCTCCTCGAACTGGTAGCCGCCGCCCATCCTGAAGCGCGGGAAGAAGGCATCACGCTGCATCTGCGGGGGCACGAGAACGAACCCGCGCGGGTGACTTGGAAAGAAGATACACCGCATGAGGCGGGTCAGCCGCATGGGCATGTTCACTGGTGGGCGACGCTCAAGCCCGATGGCACGCTGCTGGCCAAGCAGGAGGAGCCGTCCGAACTGGCAGAGCTCATCAATACGGTTCATATGCGCGTCGGGATTCCAGACCCTTGGGGATCGTATTTCATGGGGGTGGTCTCGCTGCTCTACGGCGTGGCGCTGATCGCGGGGGTGATCTCGCTGCTGCCGTCGCTCGTCAAGGATTTCCTGGCGCTGCGTATCGGCAAAAACCTCAAGCGCATGTGGCTGGACGCGCACAACGTCGTCGGGATTACAGCGCTCCCGTTTCACCTTGTGATTGCGGTGACCGCCACCGCATGGGGCTTCGGAGGGCCGCTCTGGTCGGCACAGGAGAGTGTGGTTTTTGGCGGCAAGCAAAAGGTGATGATGGCACGCGATCTCGAGCGATGGCGCGCGCCAAGGCCGATCGGGGAAGCGGGTGTCATGATGCCGCCCACGCAGTTGCTCCAGCGCCTGAACGCCCAGGTGACCGATTTTGAGCCCAAAGTCATGGTCTTCAGGAATTTCGGAGACAAGGCCGCCGCTGTGAAATTCGCCGGAGCCGAGCGCGGCTACGTCGGGGATACCCGCTTTGGAGGCGTGATTCTCAGCGCCGTGACCGGCACGCTCATCAAGGATAACCGTGCATCACGCCAGGATATGGATCGACGAGTCGGAACAACAATCCTCGCCCTGCACACCGGGGAATATGGCGGATCAACGATCACATGGGCCTATTTCTTCCTCGGATTTTCCGGGGCATGGCTGTTCTATTCGGGCAACCTGCTGTGGATCGAGACGCGTCGGAAGAAGGCGCGCAAGGGCGGGGAGGCCAAGCAATCGCGCTCGACGCGCCTTTTAGGCAGCGCGACCGTGGGCGTGTGCCTCGGCTGCGTCGCGGGCCTGTCGCTCACCATCGTTGCGGCCAAGTGGCTGCATGGCCGCGTCGCCAATCTGAACGCATGGCATGCATATGTCTACTATGCTGTGTTCTTCGGCTCGCTCGCATGGGCCTTCGCATGGGGCGCGGCGCGCTCGGCCGTGCATCTGCTATGGCTTTGCGCGTTGACGACGATGGCGATCCCGCTGACCACGCTTGCCGCGCAGCTGTTTCCGGCACTCGGCATGTGGGCGCATGGCAGCGCCGCGACCATTGGCGTCGATGTCGTCGCCTTCATCGGCGCGCTGTGCTTCGCCTGGATGGCGACCGCCACTGCGTGGCGCGTCAAGCACGGCCCCGCCGATAGCATCTGGTCCATCCGCAAAGGCGACGGCCACACGGCGCATGAGCCAGTCGCAATCGCAGCAGAGTGACCATGAACGAGTCCCGCTACCGCACCGAAGCCCAAAAGGTATTTTTCTGTCACAGCGCGACGATGGCTGGTATGCGTCAACTGCCCATCATCCGCGGGCGGGGCCCTAAAGCCGCCAAGTGAACACCCACGTCCGGAGCCGCACTCGCGCCTCCCGGCAGCCGGGCGTGTCACGCGGGGCGTCGCCGATGGCGCATGGAGGTGGAAGACGCTTACGACGCCTGCGAGTGGCGACGCTCTTGTTCCTGCGCAAGTTCGGCCCGGCGATCTCGATCCTGGCATTGTGCCGAGTGTAGTTCTGATGAACCCGCCGTTTTCGGCGCTCGCGCATGTCGATCGCCGCAGGGCAGATGCGAGCCTGCGACACGTCGTGTCGGCGCTGGCACGACTATCCGACGGCGCGCGTGGTTGCGATCACCGGAGCGAGTTTCGCCGCCGACACTCCGGCGTGGCGTGATGTGTTCGTATACGTGCAGGAAGCCGCCTCGTCTTCTCGTCGGCGATAGAGGGTGCCGTCTATGCGAAGCACGGCACCACGATCGACACGCGGCTGACCGTGATCGATCGGCAGCCTGCCGACGATGTAACGGTCTTTCCCCAGAACCCCGGCATGGCGCCGGACGTCGCCCCGCTGCTCGGCTGGAGCAAATATGTGCCGCCGCGTTTGCCGGTCCGCTGCTCGCCATCGCCCCGCGCGGGTTCGGCTGTCAGGGGCGCCTCCGACAGCCGGTCCCGATCCTACATCCGGTATCGCACGCCGCCGTAAACCGCGCGGCCGGTGCCGGGATTGAACAGCTCCATGGTTGGATTGGCTTTCCCGGCAGTAATAGTCGTCGAGATGTAGCGTGTGTCAAACAGGTTGCGTGCCTCCACGTACCACGACCAGCTTTTTCCTTCGTCGACGCCGAGCTTGAAATTGAGCAGCGCATAGGGGTCCACCGTCAGGCTGTTGGCGTTGTCGGCGAAGAAGGCGTGCGGCATCCATTCGACGTTTGGTCCGACGTAGAACCCGTCCGGACGCTTGTACAGCAATTCAGCGCGGACATAATGCGGCGGCGCGCCGGGCAGGCGGTTATTGCCCCATGTCGCGTCGTGGTGGAAACGGAAGTCGCCATAGGTATAGGCGACAGTGAACCAGATCTGGTCATCCGGTGCGGCAGTCGATCTGAGCAACGCGACTCCAAGAGCGGCCTCGACGCCCTGATGAACCGTGCGGTCGGCATTGACGACGGTGCAGGGGCTCCAGGGTGCGGTGGTGAGACACTGAAATTCGTTGTTGAGGTTGGTGCGATAAAGCGACAGATCCCACGTCAGGTCGGGCGTACGGCCGCGCGTGCCGATCTCATAGGTAATTCCGGTCTGGGCGTTGACGTCCGGGTTCGCCGGCGCCTGATAGGTATTCACATCGAAGGTCGGCACTTCGGCGTTGCGCGAAACGTTTCCAAACACCTGCCATTTCGGGTCCGCGTCCCAGAGCAGGCCGACCTTGGGACTGAAGATGTCCCAGGTTCGGCTGCCGGACTGGTCGCCATCCGCCAGGAAGCGGTCGTGCTGGCTGCGGACGGCATGGAGAAACTGCCCTCCCGTCACCAGCGCCACGCCCGGCAGGACGTAGAACGAATTCTCCGCATAGAGCGGAATGTTTTCAGACGTCCAAAGGTAGGATGCTGTGAGCTGGCCTTTCATCGCATTGGCGGGGTTCGCGAAATAGTTGATGTCGATCGTTCCGTTCTGAAGATTGACCCCGGCGACGAGGCGGTTGCGAAAGCCTCCGATCAGGCGCTCGTCAGTCGCACGTACAAAGCCGCCGTAGTCGTGAACGCGGAAATCGAGCCACTGGTAGATCGGATGCATGACGTGGCGTTCGAGGCCGAAGATGCCGAAATCCACGGTGGTGTCCTCGAAATGCAGCGTCGTCTTGTTGGCGAGGCGGATCGAATCGATGTTGCGTTGCTGGTCTTGCTGCACCCATATCGGGTTTGCGCTCCTCGGGGAGTTCAACGCCATATCCTTGGTCAACTCGCCCGGAATGCGCGCGCGCCACGAACTCGCGTTCACATAGAAACGCGTTTCCGCATCGAGGGAAAACCTGTAGCCGACGTTGGCGTTCAGGCGTTCCACGTGACTGCTGCTGTGTTCGCGATAACCGTCCTCGTGCTGCGCGGATCCTGCGACGAACCAGTCGTAGGGTCCGTTGGCGCCGCCGGTGCTGAACTGCGATTTCACATAGCCGAAGCTGCCGGCGTCGAAACGGGCCTCGAACGGCGACGCATCGCGACCCGTCGGCATCACGAAATTGATCGCGCCACCGAGCGAATTGGCGCCGTATCGCAGCGCATTGGCTCCCTTGTACACCTCGACATAGCGGTAGGTTGTCGGATCGACCTCGAAAAGATCGAAGAGCCCGTCCGACGTGCTGATGGGGATGCCGTCCATATACGGATTGATGCCGCGGTTGCCGTAGTTGCGTGACAGTCCGGAGCCACGAATCGACAGCCGGGCATCGGGGCCATACCGCATCTGCGTGATGACGCCCGGCACCGAGCCGAGAACGTCCTTTACCGTGTTGGCGGGTCCGTTCTTGAACGCAGTATCCGGCACGACTTCGACGCCGCCGGGTGTTCGCTGAATGTCGGTGATCGCCTGGGCGGTGGTCGGCACCGTCAGGCTACCCCCCGCCGAGGGGACGGATGAAACGGGCGGCCGTGAAGCCACGTGCCGCGTCGCGCGCGCCTCCCCGGCCGCCGGGCGTGTCGTGCGGGGTGTCGCGGACATCCGCTTTGCCGTTTTAGGCGCGGTTTGGACAACGATGGGCGGCAGTTGCGACTGGGCGAAAGCAGTTTCGGATAGAACGAGCGCGACTGCGCTCGCGGCGCACAGCGCGCGCGTAAAGCGTGACATAATAAGTCCTCCAGATGATGACGTAAGCAGAACGACGAAAGGTCGTGAGCTACGCGATCCGGGGAGGACCCTGAGGAAGGTGGGGAGAGCGTTGTTTGCTGACGGAAACCGGGGTGCGCTGCCCGAACCAGACAACGGTGGCCCTGACCATCCGAACGGGTGCAAACGTGACCGGCGGGGGCGGCAACGCGCCTGCCGATATGAACGAGCAAATCGTACACGGGTGATGGGCGGCGTGCGTGGTGCCGGCCGGCTGATCGCCTGTTCCCTCGGGGATGGTGTGGCAGATCGCGAACGGGTCAGTCGGCGCGGTAGCCGCCATCTGCGTTGCGACGGCGGTGGCGAGAAACACCTGAAAAGCGAACACGAAGGCCGTAAAGACCCCGATCCACCCTTGTAATTTGCGCCCTTGTCGCATTCTGCCCGGTCCGTTGGTTGCCTATAGCAACCTTGCCGAGCCGCGTAAACGTGGCGTCGCGCAAGCCATGGTTTGGCCTGCGCCGCTTGAACGTTTTGTGGGTTGCCGGCGTCCTATTCCGGTATGGAAGGACTCGACCTGGAGCATGTACTCACTGTCGATTGTGACCTGGTTCACAAAGCCGGGCCTTGATTTCAGGTAAAGCGGCGAGTGTGATATGAATGAACGATCAGGACGTGCCGCCATGGGCTTGCGACGATATCTCGGTTTGTTCGGATTTTTGTTTGTCGCGGTTCCGGTGCTGGCCTGTCAGGCGGCCACGGCGTCGACCCGCGTGGCGCTGGTGATCGGCAACTCCCAATACCGCAACGTTCCGCAACTCGCCAATCCCGACAATGACGCAGCCGCTTTCGCCCAGACCCTGAAACAGGCGGGCTTCGATGTGGTCGATGCACGCCACGATCTGACCGGGGCCGACATGCGGCGGGCGCTGCGCGACTTCGGCGACAAGGCGCGCAACGCCGACATGGCCGTGATCTACTATGCCGGCCACGGCATCGAGGTGGAGGGCACGAACTATCTGATTCCTGTCGACGCGGCGCTCCAGCGCGACACCGATGTCTACGACGAGGCGGTGTCGCTGGATCGCGTGCTGGTCGCCGTGGAATCCGCCAAGCGGTTGCGGCTGGTGATTCTCGACGCGTGCCGCGACAATCCGTTCAACAAGACCATGAAAAAGGTCAGCATGCGCTCGGTCGGCCGCGGCCTCGCCAAGGTGGAGCCGACTTCGCCGAACACGCTGATCGCCTATGCGGCCAAGGCCGGTTCGACTGCGGCCGATGGCGACAGCAAGAACAGCCCCTTCACCGATGCGCTGGTGCGGCATATCGCGACCCCCGGTCTCGACGTGCGCAAGGCGTTCGGCTTTGTGCGCGACGACGTGCTCAAGGTCACCAACAACCGACAGGAGCCGTACGTCTACGGTTCGCTTGGCGGAGAGGACGTGCCGCTGGTGCCGGTCAAGGCCGCGCCTTCCGCGTCGGCTGCTCCCGTTCCCGACGCCCGCGCCGACGCTCGCCGCGATTATGAATTGTCGCTACAGCTTGGGACGCGCGCTGCGTGGGACACCTTCCTGAAGAGCTATCCGACCGGCTTCTATGCCGATCTCGCCAAAGGCCAGATCGACAAGATCGTCGCGGAGGATACGCGTCTTGCCGCGACCGCGAAGGCGCGCGAGACCGCGGAGGAAAAAGCGCGCCTCGCGGCAGAAGGTGCGAAACAGGCCGAAATGGCCAAGGCCGCCGCCGCCGCCAAGACTGCGGAAGATGCCAGGATCGCCGCCGAACAGGCGAAGCGGATCAAGCAGGCGAAAGTGGATGCGGCGGAGCAGTCGCGCGAGGCGGCCGAACGTGCCGCCGACACACAGGCCGCCAAGGTGGCGGTGAACTCGACCATGCAGGCCCGCAGCCCAAGCCAGGCCGATGTATCCGCATCATCCTCAGCGCCGCCGGCCTCACAGGCGCCGGCGCAGCAGACAGCCTCGCTGTCGCCGGCCGCCGAGCCTGTCGCGCAGCCGGCCTTGTCGGCCGTTGAGATCAACAAATCGGTGCAGATCGAATTGCGGCGTGTCGGCTGTTTCAACGGATCGGCCGACGGCGAGTGGGGCAAGGCATCCCGGCTGTCGCTCGAAAATTTCAATCGCCATGCCGATGCGAAGCTGGACGTGAAGGTCGCCAGCCTCGATACGCTTGGCGTCATCAAGGGCAAGACCGCACGCGTCTGTCCGCTGATCTGCCGTCATGGCTACAAGGCCGATGGCGATGCCTGTGCGAAGATCGCCTGTGGCGAGGGCAAGGTGCTCAACGACGACAACGAATGCGTCGCGCGGAAGGAACGCAAGGCGCCTTCCGCATCGCGCGAGCGCGATGATCGTCGCCCCCGCCGCGCCGGCCGCGGCCGCTTCAACGACGAACTGGATGCGCCGCAAGCCGCCGCGCCCAGGCTGCGGAGCCGCGCGAGCGCGAAGCCGGAACAAGGCGGCGTCGTCTGCGACGATCATACCTGCCATCCGATCAAGCGCGGCTGCCGGATCGAGTTCCGCACCACCGCGCAGGGCGGTGGTGTTCTTGGCGGTGGCAGCAATATGGAGATATGTAACTAAACGCGCCGGTCCGGGTCGGCGCTGTCTGCCAATAGTCAGATTGCGCTGGCTGCGATATTGACCATCAGCGCGAGCAGCGCCGTGTTGAAGACGAACGAGATCACGCCATGCGCCGCTGCGGTACGCCGGATGATCTTGTCGGTGATGCCGACATCGGACACCTGCGCGGTCATGCCGATCACGAAGGAGAAGTAGACGAAATCCCAGTAGTCCGGGTCTTCGGGCGTATCGTCCTTGTCGCTTGGAAAGGCGAGGCCGCCGGGTTTGGCCGCCCGATAGTATTCGTACGCGTAGTGCAGCGCGAAGGTGGTGTGTACCGCCGCCCATGACAGCGCGATGGTGAGCGTCGCCAGCGCCAGTTCCGGTGCGCTGTGGTTGTGGTCGCCGAGCTCGAACACGATCGCGGCAATGCTGGCGAACGCGCCGATCGCAGTCACCAGCAGGATCACGAAGCGGCCGTCGTCCTGAAGCCGGGCGTTGCGGCGGATGTGGGCGAGGCCGCTGCCGAACACCACGGTGAAGACCAGGATGAGATAGAGCGCGGCGAAAACGTCCCAGCCGATCAGCAGTCGCGTCACCGGCCGCAGCGAATGCGGCAGCAGCAGGTAGGCGACGACGCCGACTGCGACGGCGATGAAGGTGCGCAGCCGGGCGTAGACCAGGCGCACCGGCCTCGGCAGCTTTCTGAAGCGAAGCAAGAATTCCTCGTCGGCGTCCTTGCCCGCCATCGCGACCCTTCAGTTCTTGCGGGCGGCGACGAAATGCGCCGTGGCGCGCAGCACGTCGCCGCGCGCGCCGAACACCGACAATGCCTCGTCCGCCTTCGACAGAAGGTCGCGGACGCGTTGCTTGGCGCCGTCGATGCCGAGCTGGGTGACGAAAGTCGTCTTGCCGAGCGCGGCGTCGGCGCCGGCCGGCTTGCCGAGCGCAGTCGCATCGCCTTCGACGTCGAGAAGGTCGTCGGCGATCTGGAACGCTTCGCCGAGCGCGCGGCCATACGTATCGAGCGCCTGATAGTCTTTCTGCGAGGCCTGGCCGAGCAGGGCGCCGGCGACACAGCCGTAGCGGAGCAGGGCACCCGTCTTCATCTGCTGCAAGCGCGCCACATCCACCGGCTCGCGATCGCCGAAGCGCCCTTCGCCGGCGAGGTCGAGCATCTGTCCGCCGACCATGCCGCCAATGCCGGCGGCGCGCGCCAGCGCGCGCGTCAGTGCCAGGCGGACAGCGGGATCCTTGTGGACCTCGTCGCGGGTGATGATGTCGAAGGCGAGCGTCAGCAGTCCGTCGCCAGCGAGGATTGCCGTGGCGTCGTCGGTGGTCTTGTGCAGGGTCGGCCGTCCGCGGCGAAGGTCGCTGTTGTCCATCGCCGGCAGGTCGTCATGGATCAGCGAGTAACAATGGATGCATTCGAGCGCCGCGCCGGCGAGCAGTGCGGCGTCGCGCGGAACTTCGAACACCGCCGAGCTTTCGACCACCAAAAACGGCCGCAGCCGCTTGCCGCCGTCGAGCGAGGAATAGCGCATGGCGTCCATCAGCCGCTTCGGGCGCGCGATCTCGTCGGGCAACACCGTATCGGCTAGCAATTTGCCCAGCAGGCCCTCGGTTTCGTCCGCCGTCCTGTCGAGGCGTTTGGCGAAATCGGCGGATGAAAGTCCGGACGTCATCAAGAAGGGCTCCAAGAATAGAACACGAATAAAAAACGATCTGGGTCTCTTTCCTGTGCCATTTCGGGGGGCCGCGAAGCGACCAACCCGGAATCCAGTATTCACGAATTCCCCTCGTGGTACGGGATTCCGGATACCCGCTGACGCGGCTTCGGGAATGACAACCAGGCTCAACAGCCCTTTTAGGTCGATCGGGCCGGACAATCCTCCATGACACCGGCTTCGTCAATTCCGTCCGATCCGGCAATATGCCGGTTCGGCCGTGATATGATCCGGCAAGAAGGAGTTTTCGATGCCAGCTTTCGCCGGCTCTGCCGTCAACCGCGGTCTGATTCATGGTCTGCTTGGCGGATCGGCTGAATCCGTTTGCCGGTCCATCGCCGAAGGCGCTGCGACCTGATGCGGCGGGCGATCCGTCTCACGCTGCTGGCCCTCGTCGGCCTGCTTCTTTTGCCCTATTTGCTGACGCCGCTGTACCGGGCCGGCCATCCGGTCTCGACGCTGATGATATGGCGCAAGCTCTCCGGCGCACCGATGTCGCGGCAGTGGATCGATTTCGCGGCGATGTCGCCAGCGCTGCCGCGCTCGGTGATCGCGTCGGAGGATGCCAAATTCTGCAGCCACCACGGCATCGACTGGGACTCGCTGCGGGAGGTGATCGACGATGCCGAGGACGGCGAGATGACGCGCGGCGGGTCGACCATCACGCAGCAGGTCGCGAAAAATCTGTTCCTGTGGCCGGGACGCAGCCTGATCCGCAAGGCGCTGGAATTTCCGCTGGCGATGTGGATCGACGCCGTGGTGCCCAAGCAAAGGATCCTCGAAATCTATCTGAATATCGCCGAATGGGGTCCGGGCGGGCAGTTCGGGGCCGAGGCCGGTTCCCGCTACGCTTTCGGGCGCTCCGCCGCCAGTCTGACGGCCCGCGAAGCAGCCCTCATGGCCGCGATCCTGCCCAATCCGGTCAGGCGCAGCGCCCGAAAACCCGGTCCCGGGGTGCGCCGGCTGGCCGGAACCTATATGGTCCGGGCAAAGGCCGCCGAACTGCGCATCTGCTGGCGCGACAATGGTAGCTCCTGAGATTTGCGGCGATTTTGACGGTTTGCAGCCCTAGCTTTGGCGCTTTCCTTCCATTATAAGCCCCAACTTACAGCATTCAGCCCCCGCATTCGGGCGGGCGCGCCTATCCGCAGGCGTCATCCGGAAAATCCGACAACAACATTCTGCAAGGACCCCGACATGGCCGTTCCAAGAAGAAAAACATCGCCTTCGCGGCGTGGCATGCGCCGTTCGGCGGACGCAATCAAAAAGCCGACCTATGCCGAGGACAAGGATTCCGGCGAACTGCGACGCCCTCACCATCTCGATCTGAAGACCGGCATGTATAAGGGACGTCAGGTTTTGAAGGCCAGGAGCGACTCCTGATCCGGCCTCATTTCTGGGCTCGGGGACAACAGGCCGGGAATGACCCGGAATAAATGACCCGGAATAAATGACCCGGATAAGGAGCGAGAAGGCAGGGTGGGTTCGGCGCGATTCAGCCCTTCCGCTTGAATGAAGGAGGCTTTGCCGATGTCCATGATCGGTTTTCCGCTGCTCCTTATTCCTCTCGCGATCTGCAACATCATCGTCTTCCTGATGCCGGGCGTCCTGTTGACGGAGCCCGTTTTCACGTTGACGCTGGTGTCTGGCGTGGCGTTGCCGGTGGCGCTCGGTGACGTGCTGCTTGCGCTCGGCATCGTCCTCCTGCTGCTCGAGATCATCAAGAGCTCCCGTGCCGGCGGCAAATACCTCACCGACCATGTGCTGGCGCTGGTGGTGTTCGGCGCGGCCGCGGCGGAATTCGTGATGCTGCCGCAGTTCGGTTCATCGACCTTTTTCATGCTGACGCTGCTGGCGCTGGTGGACTTCCTGTCCGGTATCGCCTTGCGGACCCGGCGGCCGGCCCGCGCGAAGGCCGTACCCCCGCCACCGGCCACCGAGGTCCCGGCGTCCGAGCCGCGTTTCGATCTGCCCGTTTCCACGCCGGCCTCTGTTTCGCCGCTCGCGTCCGGCGGTCCAACGGTTGCGTCCATCGCCGAACCGGTTGCGACCACCACGCCGGAGACGGTGGTCGTTCATCTGGAAAGCCCCGTGGACGGGCAGCCTCCTGACATTCCGGCGGCCGGCGTCGAGCCGGGCAGCGGAACGCCGACACCGTCCGGTGAGCCCTCCAAATCCAAGCCAAACCTGCCGCCCGCTTCTTAAAATATTGGAATCGACCACTTTCACGATTCTGGGTCGATTCGACCCAAAATCAGCGTGATCTTAAATGACGCGCAGCAGCCGCGGAGCCGCTTGCGCGTTGTCCTGGTTCTGTTCGTTCGTTGAATGATAGGCGGCGCGCGCAACTTGCGGCTCGGCCCGGCGCAACACCCGCGTTTGCGGGCTGTGCTGCTCCATGGCGATCAGTTGCGTGACGAAGTACGCGTCATGGCGCGCCGGGGATCGCGAAACCGGCGGACGCTCGGCGGGCGCGATGACGGTTATTTCCGTTATCTTCGCTGTTTCTGTTGCCTCCGCGGCGCCTGCTCGTCTTGTCGCGAAGTCGTCGTTCCGCGCATTGACGGCGGTTGCGGCGATGCGGTCGGTTTGCGTGATCATCATTGTTATCCCACCCGGGATGTGCTGTTTCGGGACACCACATCCGCCTTTGCGATGGGCCTCGCAAGGGCCGTGCCGTGGGCCATAAGGGCCGGCGTGAACCGGGTCCCGCGGCAAAGGACCGGCTTTCCGGGTGTTTATGAGCTTTGCCTGGCGGCAGGGAGGTCCTATGCTTCAAAATGGAATCACCTGTCTGCGTCCCAAAATGAGGCGACCGTGACCTCCGCGACCTCACCGGCAGCCAAGTCTCCGCCCGGCGCAAGCACGCCGCAGATTGCTGGCGGGCCGACCGGCCGGCCGGAGGTCTCGTCCATTCTCGCCGCGCTTGGTGGGGCTGCCTTTGTCTGGGATGTGGCCAGCGATGGCATGACCTGGACCGACGGGGCGGTGTCGATCTTCCGGGATATCGAGCCGGCCTCGCTCGCAACCGGCGCCGGGCTGGCCCGGCTGATCGAGCCGTCGGGGTCGATCCGGGCCGATATCCTGCGGGCCACGGCTCATGAGCGGCGCCCGGGGGAGGCCGTGGCCTACCGCATCGAATATGGCGTGCGCGCCAGCGCCTCGGCGCCGATGCTATGGATCGAGGAATCCGGCTGCTGGTTCGCCGGTGCCGACGGCAAGGTGGTGCGTGTCGAAGGCATCGTGCGGCTCGAGAACGAGCGGCGCGCCCGCGACGAGCAGCTTGTCAGGCTGTCGCAGAACGACGCCCTGACCGGCGAACTCAATCGCACGCATCTGACGGCCGCGCTCGCCGCTGCGATCGAGGAAGCGGCGCGCTATCGGTCGTCGTTCGCGTTCCTGCTGCTCGGCGTCGACCATCTTGCGCGCATCAACGATGCCTTCGGCTTCGATGTCGCAGACGAGGTGATCGGCGACATCGCGAAGCGTATTCGCGCGCGCCTGCGTGGCGGCGACGTGCTCGGCCGCTTCTCCGGGAACAAGTTCGGACTGATCCTGATGAACTGCACGAGCGACGACATGAATGTCGCCGCGGAGCGGCTTCTGGCCGGCATTCGCGACGAGATCGTGCCGACCAGGTCCGGGCCGGTCTCGGTCACCGCCTCGATCGGTGCGGTCCTCGCCCCGCGTTACGCGCGCACGGCCGATGAAGCGATCAATCGCGCCCAGGAAGTCCTCGAAGCCGCCAAAAGCCGCCGCAGCGGCTCGTTCGCGGTATGGCGGCCCGATGTCGCTCGAGACGCGCAGCGACGGACCAACATCCGGGTCACCGACGAGATCGTCACCGCGCTGAACGAGCGGCGCATCCTCACCGCCTTCGAGCCCGTGGTCGATGCACGCACGCGCGAACCGGCGTTCTATGAGTGCCTGGTGCGGATGCGTCAGCAAAACGGCCAGTTCCTTCTCGCGCCGGACGTGGTGCCGGTCGCGGAGAAGCTGGGCCTGATCCGCCTCGTCGACCATCGCGTGCTCGAGCTTGTGATTGCCGAACTCGCCGCAGCGCCCGGCGTCCGGCTCAGCATCAACATCTCGCCGGAGACAACGATGGATGCCGACTGGTGGGCGGCGATCGAATCATTGATGGGCGCGCATCCCGGCGTTGCCGAACGCCTGATCGTCGAGATCACCGAAACTGTTGCGATTCAGGATATCGACGGCGTCAGGGAATTTGTCACGCGGTTGAAGAACTTCGGCAGCCAGATTGCGATCGACGATTTCGGCGCCGGCTACACCTCGTTCCGCAACCTGCGCAAGCTCGGCGTGGACATCGTCAAGGTCGACGGCGCGTTCGTGCAGAATATCGCAAGCTCTCCGGACGATCGGGCTTTCGTGCAGACGCTGATCGATCTGGCGCGGCGGCTCGATATCAGGACGGTGGCCGAATGGGTTCAGGACGAGCAATCCGCCGTCATGCTGCGTGACTGGGGCTGCGACTACATCCAGGGGCAGTTGATCGGTCTTGCTTCGCCGGCGCGGCCCTGGAGCGGCTCCGAGGCGGTTCCGGCAGCGTAATACTGACGTTGAGGCGGATGGCCCCGCACGTGCCCCTGCACATGCGCCCGCGGGTCGTTACGTGGCGTCGACGCGGCGGAAACCGTTCCACATGGCGGTGGCGGCGCCCGACGTCAGCACCGGCAGGACGCGGGCGGTCTGATAATTTCCGTTGAGGGAAATCCGCGGCAGCGCCGTCGGATGCCCCGCATTTTCCGGAAAAATCATGCCGGGTCGCGTGGTGACGGCTGTCTTGAAGCCGGTCCCGCTGGCGAAAGCGAACTCGCGCGGCCCTGCAGCGCGGCGATCGCCATAGGGATAGGCGAGGTGGGCGACTGGACGCTGCAAGGCCGCTTCGATCCGGGTCCGGCTGGCGGCCATCTCCTGAAGCGCCTGCTGCTCGCTTCGCTTCGCGAGGTTGCAGTGGCTGATGGTATGCGCGCCGATGGTGACCAGCGGATCGGCGGCGAAGGGTTTCAGCTCGTCCCAGGACAGACACAACTCCCGGCTGATAGCGGACTCGTCGACGCCATGGCGTGCGCACAATTCGCTGATCGCGGGCGCGATGTTGCGATCGTCCGGCAGGGCGCGCAGCAGATCGTGAATTTGAATGAACGCAGCCTGCTTGTTTTCGACCGTGCTGGCATCGAGACGAATGGACGTGTCTCCGATCGTGCTGTCGATGCGGTCGGCAACCGCGATGATGCGTTCGAGCGTGATCCACCAGATGCGACCGGCCCAGTCTGCGAAGTCGTTCGCGACATAGACCGTGAGCGGCGCGTCGTATTCGCGCATCGCTGGTAGCGCGAAGTCGCGGTTGTCGCGATAGCCGTCGTCGAAGGTGAAGCAGGCGAACCGTCGCGAGAAATCGCGTTCGCTCAAGCGGCGATGCATCTCGTCGGCGGTCACGATATCGATTCCGAGCGAGCGGACATGGGCAAGCGTCATGCGCAGAAATTCAGGGGTTACTTCCAGGTGACGATTGGGCTGGAACGGACTGTCTCGGCGCGGCCGCACGTGGTGCAGCATGAAGATCGTTCCGATGCCCGCGAACATTGGTCGCAGCAGATGATGAGCGCCGCTGAAATACAGCGCCTCAAGTCCGGTGCGAATGACGACGTCGCGAAGCTGCTTCATCGGGTTGACCAGCCGACCTTATTGTCGATCACGTCTTTAGTGGGAAACGGTTGAAGAAACGGTTATCCGAACCTCCGGGCCGCGGCGACGAGGCTTCCGCCCTATTTCCGGTTTGACAGCCCGGCAAGGGTTTGTTTTCTCTTCATTTCCAGCACGCTGCCGGCCGAATCAGCCATCCCGGCCTTGCCGGGTGCGCGCTTCAGATGCTGGCTCGGCTCGCATGATCCGGTCCGCTATCGAGCGGGCAAGTTTTGCGCGACACAGGATATCGAATGCGCGGATTTTTCAGGTGGAGCAGCAAATGGTGGCCGGGCGTCATCCCCCTTGTCATCCTCTGGCTGTTGGCCGCCTGGACGACCACAGGTCCGCTGGAAGCCGATCTGAGCGCGCATGCCGACGCCGCGCTTAAGGGTAGCGTTCTCGACAAGACCACGATCAGCGCGGCCGGCCGGGACATCACGTTCTCCGCCGAGGCGTTTTCGGATCAGGAGCGCAGCAACGCGGTCGCCTCGGTCGAGGCCGTGCCGGGTGTGCGGCTGGTCAACGATCGCACCGCGCTCGTTGCCGAGGCCAAGCCGTTCGTCTGGACCATCGAACGCGGGGTCGGAAAGGTGACGCTCAGCGGCAACGCACCGTTGCCGGTGGTCAGGAATAAGCTGCTGGATGCCGCGCGCACGACGTTTTCCGGTATCGACATCGCCGACCACATGAATTTGTCGCGCGGCGCACCGCTGCGTTTCGAAACGGCAGCCGCATTGCTGATCGGCGAAATCGGCAAGCTCAAGACCGGCAAGGCCACGATGTCCGATATGACGGTGAACCTGTCGGGCATGGCGCGCGAGCTCGGCGGCCGCGAGGCGATCGCGGCGGCGCTGAAAAACCTGCCGGAGGGATATTCTGTCACCAACGACATTCAGGCCCCGCCATATATCTTCGAGGCCAACAAGGATCCGGTTGCCGCGACGCTGACGTTGACCGGATATGTGCCCGACAATGCCGTTCATGCCGCGATCGTCGCATCCGCCGGCCGCAAGTTCGGCGAGAAGGTTGTCGACAAGCTCAAGGCCAGTCTCGGCGCGCCGGCGGGGTTTGATGCCGTCGTCACACGAGCGCTCGGATCGTTGTCACGGCTGTCGACGGGAAGACTTGTGGTCTCCGACCGGGACGTCGAGCTTTCCGGCGACGCGCTGTACGATGCGGCGGCAAGGCAGCTCCGCGCCGATCTGCCCAAGGACCTGCCCCGTGGTTGGCAGGCGAAGCCCGAAGTGTCGGTCAAACCGGCGGCGGCTCCGGTCGATCCGGCGGTCTGTCAGCAATTGTTCGCCGACCTGCTGGGCAAGCGCACGATCCAGTTCGAGACCGGCCAGGCCACGCTTGATCCGGATTCCATCGGCCTGCTGGACCGGCTGACGGAAACCGCGCTGCGCTGTCCAACGGCGACGATCGAGATCGTCGGCTATACCGACAGCGATGGCGATGCTTCGTTCAATCAGACACTATCCGAGCGGCGTGCGCAGGCCGTCGTGGACTATCTGGTGAAAGCCGGAATGCCTTCCGATCGCTTCAAGCCGATCGGCAACGGCAGCACGCAGCCGATCGCCACCAACGACACCGAAGAGGGCAAGGCCAAAAATCGCCGCATTGATTTCATTGTGAGGCAGTAA
This sequence comes from Nitrobacter sp., assembly GCF_051535235.1. Classification (GTDB taxonomy): domain Bacteria; phylum Pseudomonadota; class Alphaproteobacteria; order Rhizobiales; family Xanthobacteraceae; genus Nitrobacter. Next base: position 32,258 of record NZ_JBPPLZ010000012.1, on the reverse strand, counting down.
GGACATGGTCTATCTGGCGGAGTTTCTCTGGGGCTGGCTCGCTGGATCGTTTCTGCTGGGTTTCGCCATGGGCTGGATCGCGGTAGTCCATCGCGGCCGGGGGGTCACGAAGCGGGTCGCGCAGGCGCTGTCCATATTTGTCGCAGCGCTCGTCGTCGCGGCGGTGACGCATGTGGTTCCCGGTCGGTTCGGTTACTGGCTCGACCTTGGTTTGGTAATGTTTGGAACCTATCTAGTGGGGTGCGCGATAGGGTCGTGGCTGCGCGACAGGGTTGTATCGCGCCAGGCGACCTCCGGCGAACCGCCGGGACGCTCTTGATTTGTTGAAACAATATTCTGATTTTTTGAAATAAAAGGCTTTGTTAACGCCGGCGGAATTCCACTAGGAACCAGTACACGCTACGACGTTGTCCACGTGAATGAATGCGGAATGGCGATTGTTTCGTCGTGGACCGCAATTCGAGGTCTCGATGCTAGGATCAATACGCAGAGCGATCTCGGTTCTGCGCCGGAACCAAATCCTGCACAAGCTCGGTGTTGCGATCAGCGTCACGATCATTGTGGTCGCATTTTATGTGCTGGTCCATATCCTCAGGGACATCGATCTCGACGAGGTTATGGAAGCTGTCCGGCGGACCGAGATGCGCTCGATCGCGCTGTCGGGCCTGTTTGTCGCCGCCGGCTATTTCACGTTGACGTTCTACGACCTGTTCGCGGTTCGGGCGATCGGCGTCACGCATATTCCTTACCGCGCCACGGCGTTCGCGGCCTTTACCAGCTATTCGGTCGGCCACAACGTCGGCGCCAGCGTCTTCACCGGCGGCGCGGTGCGCTATCGCATCTATTCCGCCTGGGGACTGAACGCGGTCGATGTCGCGAAGGTCTGTTTTCTGGCCGGTCTGACTTTCTGGCTCGGCAACGCCGCCGTGCTCGGGCTCGGCGTCGCCTATCATCCCGAGGCTGCGACCAGCGTCGATCAACTTCCGGCCTGGTTCAATCGGCTGATCGCGATCGTGATTATTCTCGGTCTGATCGGGTACATTGTCTGGGTTGGAATCCGGCCGCGTCGTGTCGGCAGTGGATCGTGGACGGTGGTTCTGCCGGGCGGATCGCTGACGCTGCTGCAGATCCTGATCGGAATCGTCGATCTGGGGTTTTGCGCGCTCGCGATGTACGTGCTGGTTCCGGACCAGCCCAATGTCGGCTTCGTCTTTGTTGCCGTGATTTTCGTGTCCGCGACGCTGCTCGGCTTCGCGAGCCATTCGCCGGGCGGCCTCGGCGTGTTCGACGCTGCCATGCTTGTCGGTCTCTGGCAGATGGACAAAAAGGACCTGCTGGCAGGCATGCTGCTGTTCCGGCTGCTCTACTATGTTGTGCCTTTCGTTATTTCCATCATCCTGCTGACGTTTCGGGAAGTTGTCATCAGCACGCGCATGAAGCGCGCGCGTGACGCGCAGCCGGAGCCGAGCGGCGAGCCAACGGCCAAGGTGACCTGCCTGGGGAAGCATGGCGACTCCGGCGCCTGACAGCATTCACGCGGCCGCGGAAGGAGCCGCTTCGCGGATGCCCGTGTTCGCTGTGAAATCCGCATCCTGGGCGGATCGGTTGCGCCGTTCGGCGCTTATTCTGCTGGTAGCCGGGCTCGTGCTGGCCGCGCTCGCCGTATTCGGCGGCCTGCAGCCTTCCCGCGCCATCGCCGCGTTTGTCTGCATCGCCGCTGCGGCGCTGGTACCCTGGCAGGTTCACGATCCGGCCGCGTCGCGCGAAACCGAACTCGGCGCCAATCCGGTGGAGACCGCGGCGGCGTATGCCATCATTGCCGGCATGCCCGATCCCAACGTTCTGCTCGATCGGGCCGGCCGCGTCATCCATCTCAATGCCGCTGCGGCGCAGCTCGTGCCGGCGTTGCGCAAGAACGAGCTCGCGCAATTCGCGCTGCGGTCGCCCGAGATCGTCACGGCGTTGCGCGAGGCGATCGCAACGCGGGAAACGCGGCGGGCGACCTATCTCAATCATGTTCCGGTCGATCGCTGGATGGAATTGATCATCACGCCGGTTCCGGTGCCGACCGCGTTTGGCGGCATCGATCATTGCATGCTGTTGACGTTCCACGATCAGACGCCGTTGCGGCGGGTCGAGGAAATGCGCGCCGACTTCGTCGCCAATGCAAGCCACGAACTGCGCACGCCGCTGGCGGCATTGTCGGGCTTCATCGACACGCTGCAGGGCCCGGCACGCGACGACCCCGGCGCCCGCGACCGCTTTCTCGGCATCATGCACGCTCAGGCGACACGCATGGCGCGGCTGATCGACGATCTGCTGTCGCTGTCGCGGGTCGAACTGTCGGCACATGTGCGGCCGGACGCGCTTGTCGATCTCATTCCGATCGTGCGTCAGGTCGTCGACGGACTCGAGCCGCTGGCCGTGGAGCGTCAGGTCGACATCGAGGTTTCATTGCCGAACACGCCGGTTATGATCGCCGGCGATCGCGAGGAGTTGCTGCGACTGTTCGAGAATCTGATCGAGAACGCGCTGAAATACGGCGCGTCGGGCGGCAGGATCGTGGTGTCGTCGATGATGGATGCGGCGCCCGACGGTGTTCCGGAATTCCGGGTGGTGGTGCGGGACTTCGGTCCCGGCATCGCGCCCGAACATTTGCCGCGCCTCACCGAACGTTTCTATCGCGTCGATGTCGGCGACAGCCGTGCTCAGGGCGGTACCGGCCTGGGCCTGTCGCTGGTGAAACACATCCTGAACCGTCATCACGGCCGCCTGCTGATCGAAAGCGTGCCCGGCAAAGGCGCATCCTTCACGGCGGGTTTTCCACCGGCGCAGGCGATCTCCCCCGCCTGAAGGTCAATGGTTGCAACGGCTTGCCGCTGTCATCCCGCTGTCGTCAAACCTTCGTAAAAGCAGCATCGACCGCACTTAGACGGGCGTCATGAGCGCATTTGCTCTGCTCGATACGAGGGAGACCACACATGAATTTCTTCAAGGCCATCGCCGCCGCCGGCCTCGTTGCCGCCTCGGCGTCCGCCCTTTCGCTTCCGGCGAGGGCGGCTGACATCACCGGCGCGGGCGCGACCTTCCCGTTTCCGGTCTATTCGAAATGGGCCGATGCCTACAAGAAGGAGACTGGCAACGGCCTGAACTACCAGTCGATCGGGTCGGGCGCCGGCATCAAGCAGATCCTCGCCAGGACCGTGACCTTCGGCGCGACCGATGCGCCGCTGACGGCCGAAAAGCTCGACAAGGATGGCCTCTTGCAGTGGCCCATGGTGATGGGCGCGATCGTCCCCGTCGTGAATGTCGAAGGCGTGAGGCCCGGTGAACTGGTCCTTTCGGGCGAACTGCTCGGCGACATCTATCTCGGCAAGGTCACCAAATGGGATGATCCGGCGATCGCAAAGCTCAACCCGAAGCTCAAGCTGCCCTCGGCTGCGATCGCCGTCGTGCATCGCTCGGACGGGTCGGGCACCTCGTTCAACTTCACCAACTACCTGTCCAAGGTGAACGCCGAGTGGAAGGCGAAAGTCGGCGAGGGTACCGCGGTCGAGTGGCCGGCGGGCGTCGGCGCCAAGGGCAACGAAGGCGTCTCCGGCAATGTCGGCCAGACCCGGAACTCGATCGGCTATGTCGAGTATGCCTACGCCAGGCAGAACAGGCTGGTCTACGCCGCGCTCATCAACAAGGCCGGCAAGACGGTGCAGCCGACCGTCGCCGCTTTCCAAGCCGCGGCCGGCAACGCTGACTGGGCCCATGCGCCAGGTTACTACGTGATCCTGACGGATCAGCCGGGTGAGGCTTCGTGGCCGATCACCGCGGCGACGTTCATCCTGATGCAGAAGGAGCCGGTCGACAGAGCGGCCTCCACCGAGGCCATCAAGTTCTTCAAGTGGTCGTTCGAGAAGGGCGGCAAGATGGCCGAGGAACTGGACTACATCCCGATGCCGGAGTCGGTCGTCAAGCAGATCGAGAAGACCTGGACCTCCGAGATCAGGAGCTGATCGCGGCCATGGAGGAGCGCGCCATCGCGCTCCTCCATTCTTCAGGAGCCCTTGCGAGAAAGCGTTTCCAGCAAGACTGCCGGACATCATGCGCAGTGGGAAACAGGAGACGAGCGTGGCGGAAATGATCGTTCATGGCAGCGCGATGGAGCAGGCGGGCTCTCATGACCGCGTCCGCGCGCTGAACGCCTTCAGGCTCGGCGACAAGGCGTTCTACTGGGCCACGCGGATCTGCGCGATCCTGGTCCTGTTGCTGCTCGGCGGCATCATCGTTTCGCTGATCGTCGGGTCATGGCCCGCCATTGTGCAGTTCGGAAGCGCGTTCCTGACGACGCAGCGCTGGGCGCCGTCCGCCGAACCGCCGGTACTGGGCGCGCTGAGCCCGCTCTATGGCACGATCCTGACCTCGGTCATCGCCATGACGATCGCGATCCCCGTCGGCATCGGAATTGCGGTTTTTCTCACCGAATTGTGCCCGCTGTGGGCGCGCAGGCCGATCGGCATGGCGATCGAACTGCTCGCCGGCATTCCCTCGATCATCTACGGGATGTGGGGCTTCTTCATCCTCGGCCCGTTCCTTGCGAATACGGTGCAGCCATTCTTCATCGACCTGTTCGCGGGCGTGCCGGTCCTCGGCTCGATCTTCGGCGGTCCGCCGTCCTATTTGAGCCTGTTCAACGCCTCGCTGATCCTCGCGATCATGGTGCTGCCTTTCATCACCGCGATCTCGCGCGACGTGTTCGCAACCGTACCGCCGGTGTTGAAGGAGGCGGCCTATGGCGTCGGCTGCACCACCTGGGAAGTCGTGCGCCACGTCGTGCTGCCCTACACGCGCGTCGGTGTCATCGGCGGCGTCATGCTGGGGCTCGGCCGCGCGCTCGGCGAGACCATGGCGGTGACGTTCATCATCGGCAACTCGTTCCGCATCTCGCCGTCGATCTTCGCGCCCGGCACCACGATTTCCGCGGCGATCGCCAGCGAGTTCGCCGAGAGCGACGGCCTGCATCAGTCGAGCCTGATGCTGCTCGGCCTGCTGCTGTTCGTGTTGACGTTCTTCGTCCTCGCGGCGGCGCGCTTGATGCTGCTGCGGCTGGAGAAGAAGGCAGGGAAATAGGCATGATCCGAAAAAGCGGAAAACGGACTTTGCGGACAAATGAATACGTCTGTTCAGAGATCGCACCTGTTCGGGTGAAGTCATGAATCCGATTTATGCGTCCCGCCGCCGACGGGACATCGTCGTCCGCGCTTTGTGCTTTGCCGCCGCCGCCTTCGGCGTCTCCTGGCTCGGGTTCATTCTGTTCACGCTGTTCTACAACGGTCTCGCCGGGATGAGCTGGCAGATCTTCACCCAGAACACGCCGCCGCCCGGCGCCTCCGAAGGCGGCCTCTCGAACGCCATCGTCGGCTCCGTCATCATGACCGTGATCGGGGTCGGGGTCGGCGCGCCGATTGGCCTGTTCGCTGGCACTTATCTTGCCGAATACGGCAGGCACGACCGTCTTTCGCCGGTGATCCGCTTTATCAACGACATCCTTCTCAGCGCGCCTTCGATCATCATTGGACTGTTCATCTATGGCGCGGTCGTGGTGCCGATGCGAGGCTTCTCGGCGCTCGCGGGCTCGCTCGCACTTGCGGTGATCGTCATTCCGGTCGTGGTGCGCACCACTGAGGATATGCTGATGCTGGTGCCGAACTCGCTGCGCGAGGCGGCCTCCGCGCTCGGTCTGCCGCGCTCGCTTGTCATCAGGCGCATCGCCTATCGCGCGGCGCGGGCGGGACTGATCACCGGGGTGCTGCTCGCCACCGCGCGCGTGGCGGGCGAGACAGCACCTCTGCTGTTCACCGCGCTGAGCAACCAGTTCTTCAGTATAGACCTGACGAACACGATCGCGAACCTTCCCGTCACCATCAACAACTTCGTGCAGAGCCCCTACGCCTACTGGAAGGATCTGGCGTGGAGCGGCGCGCTGCTGATCACGCTGGCCGTGCTGGCGCTGAATATCGGCGCGAGGTTGATCGGCTCTGAGAGGACCGCAAAATGACCGATGTTTCCGCTGCCGTCTCCGCGCGTGCCGCCGTTCCGGCATCGTTGATCGATCTCGACGCTCCGGCCAAGATTGCCGTCCGTAACCTCAATTTCTATTACGGCCAGCACCATGCGCTGAAGAACGTCAACCTGTCGATCGCCGCCAATCGCGTGACCGCCTTCATCGGTCCCTCGGGTTGCGGCAAATCGACCCTGCTTCGTATCTTCAACCGTATGTACGACCTCTACCCCGGCCAGCGCGTCGAAGGTCAGGTGCTGCTCGACAATACCGACGTTCTCGACCCCAGGCTCGATCTCAATCTTCTGCGCGCGCGGGTCGGCATGGTGTTCCAGAAGCCGACGCCGTTCCCGATGACGATTTATGAAAACATCGCGTTCGGCATCCGCCTGTACGAGAAATTGCCGAAATCGGAGATGGATGGTCGGGTGGAAAGGGCGCTGCGCAACAGCGCCTTGTGGAATGAAGTCAAGGACAAGCTCAACGCCAGCGGGCTCAGCCTCTCCGGCGGCCAGCAGCAGCGGTTGTGCATCGCGCGGACAGTCGCGGTGCGGCCGGAGGTGATCCTGTTCGACGAGCCGTGCTCGGCGCTCGATCCGATCTCCACCGCCAAGGTCGAGGAACTGATCGACGAACTCAAGGATCACTACACCATCGCGATCGTCACCCATAACATGCAGCAGGCGGCACGGGTCTCGGACACCACCGCGTTCATGTATCTCGGCGAGATGGTCGAGTTCGGACCGACCAACAAGCTCTTCACCTCGCCCGCCGACCGCCGCACCCAGGATTACATCACAGGCCGCTTCGGCTGACGTTGCGCGCGTATGCGCGGGGAGGATTGAAATGGCTTTCGAACACACCGCCAGGGCTTTCGACGACGATCTGCAGGAGCTGACCCGGCTGGTTTCCGAGATGGGCGGCCTTGCCGAGCGGCAGATCGTGGAGTCCGTCGATGCGCTGATCCGCCGCGATGCTGCGCTCGGCGCGCGCGTCGTCGACACCGACGCCGAGATCGATCAGTTGCAGCGCATGATCGAGGAGCGTGCCGTGCGCACCATCGCGCGGCGACAACCGATGGCGGTGGACCTGCGCGCGATCGTCGGCGCCATGCGGGTCGCCATCGATCTGGAGCGGATCGGCGATCTTGCCAAGAACATGGGCAAGCGCGTGGTCGCGCTCGACAGCGATTTCCATCCGCTGAAGCTGATCCGCGGTCTGGAGCACATGACCGACCTCGTGCAGTCCCAGGTCAAATCGGTGCTCGATGCCTATGCGGCGCACGACCTGCCGTCGGCCATGGCGGTCTGGAAGGGGGACGAGGAGGTGGATGCCATCTGCACGTCTTTGTTCCGCGAACTTCTGACCTACATGATGGAAGACCCGCGCAATATCGGGTTCTGCATCCACCTGATGTTCTGCGCCAAGAACATCGAGCGGATCGGCGATCACGCCACCAATATCGCGGAGACCGTGTTCTACATGATCGAGGGCCAGCAGATGCTCGACAAACGTCCCAAGGGCGATATGACGGGATTTGCGTCGGTTTCTGGAAACTGAAACGACAGCGGGCGGGACACCAATGGCGGCACGCATTCTGGTTGTCGAGGACGAGGAGGCGCTCACGACGCTCTTGCGCTACAACCTCGAGGCCGAGGGTTACGAGGTCGAAGCGGTGGCGCGCGGCGACGAAGCCGATACGTGGCTGAAGGAGCGTATTCCCGACCTCGTGGTGCTGGACTGGATGCTGCCGGGGTTGTCCGGCATCGAACTGTGCCGCCGTCTGCGGGCGCGTCCCGAGACCAGGCAGCTACCGATCATCATGCTCACCGCCCGCGGCGAGGAGAGCGAGCGTGTGCGGGGGCTTGCGACCGGCGCCGACGACTACGTCGTCAAGCCGTTCTCGGTGTCGGAGCTTCTGGCGCGGGTCAAAGGCTTGCTGAGGCGCGCGAGCCCGGAGCGGCTCGCGACGATCCTGAGCTTTGGCGACATCGAACTCGATCGCGACAAGCACCGCGTCTGGCGTTCCGGGCGGCAGGTCGATCTCGGTCCGACCGAGTATCGCCTGCTGGAATTCTTCCTCGAGCATCCCGGCCGGGTGTTCAGCCGCGAGCAACTGCTCGACAGCGTCTGGGGCCGCGACATCTACATCGACGAACGTACCGTTGACGTTCACATCGGTCGGCTTCGCAAGCTGCTCAATCCCGATGGCGAGCCGGATCCGATCCGCACGGTGCGCGGTGCTGGTTACGCGCTGGACGAGCAGTTCGCGAAGGCGGCTGAGTAATCGCTGTCGCCCCCTGCGAACGCAGGCCCATAAGCCTGAACATCTCTGTTTTGACAAAAGGCGGGATCAGCGCTGTCGTGACACTACGGCAGCAGTGGTCAGGGGTCCCTGCGCTTTGGCAGGGAGGACATCATGCATGCCGCTTTACCGTGCCTTCGGCGAGTGCCGGCGCCGGTCTGCGGCCGGCTGATAGGCGATGCGCGAGTGGTGCGCGCAATAGGGCAGGCCGGAGAGCGCTTTGCCACCGCAGAAGAAGAAGTCCGGTGTCGAGGGATCGCCGACCGGCCAGTGGCAGGTGGCTTCGCTGAGTTCGAGCAGCGACAGCCGTTGGCTCATCGGCACCACATTGTCGTAGGCGATCGGATCCGGCTCGAGTTCGACCTCGAAGGCGTGCGCGAGCGCGGTGTTGCCGCGGGAGACGGGACGTGACACCCGCATCATGTGCTGCGCCGGGCGGGCCTTGCGCGGCCGTGGAACCGCTGACGAAGGGCTTTTGGCGCGGCCCGACAGGCCGAGCCGATGTACCTTGCCGATTACCGCATTGCGCGTCACGTTGCCGAGTTCGGCGGCGATCTGACTTGCGGAGAGACCCGCCTCCCAAAGCTTTTTCAGTTGCTCGACGCGGTCGTCGGTCCAGGTTATCACCGTCATCGCACGTTTCCCTTGTGTCACGCGTGCCTGCGCTAAGGCCGCACCTGAAAGCGTTCCCCTGAAAACCCGTGTGGGCAGAATCCCTTAGCCCTCGCCGGGCGGAAAAATCGCCAGGACGCTTACGCCGAGAACAGGGACCTTCGAGGATCAAAAACGCCGCACGAGATGTCGTATCCGACGGCTCTAACGCTACAATATGGCGTGACTCGCGCGCAAGAGTCCGGCCCGGCGGCGTCCACATGTTCTGCAAAAAATCGGAAAATCGGCGCTTTCTGCGACTTTCACGCATCACCGTCGTGCAAGGGAAATATTGACAGTGATCGCTGCGCACCTAGAATAACCTCACGTGCCGCCCGGAAAGGCGGCACGTTTCGTTTCCGGAGCCGACAGTTGATCGATCGCCACAGCGCGGTCGGATCGATCCGCTCCCACCATCAACCGGCAAACGTCATGACCACAGCCGCGTCCCATCTGTTGCCCGTTTTCGCAAGGGCCGATCTCTCGTTCGAGAGCGGCGAGGGCGCGTGGCTGGTCGGTTCCGACGGCGGCCGCTATCTCGACTTCACCAGCGGCGTTGCCGTGAACGCGCTCGGCCACTGCCATCCGCATCTGGTCGCCGCGCTTCAGGCGCAGGCGGCAAAGCTCTGGCACGTCTCGAACCTGTTCAAGTCGCCGGACGGCGAGCGGCTGGCGGCGCGGCTGTGCGAGCAGAGCTTTGCCGATTTCGTCTTCTTCGCCAATTCCGGTGCCGAGGCGGTGGAGTGCGCGATCAAGGTGGTGCGTCGCTATCATGCCTCCAGGGGTCATGCGGAACGCTATCGCATGGTCACTTTCGAAGGCGCCTTCCACGGCCGCACGCTGGCGACGCTGGCCGCCACCGGCTCGGCGAAATATCTCGAAGGGTACGGTCCGCCGGTGGACGGCTTCGACCAGGTGCCGCTCGACGATATCGAGGCCGTGAAGAAGGCGATCGGTCCCGCGACCGCCGGCATCCTGATCGAGCCGCTGCAAGGCGAAGGAGGCGTGCGCGAGCCGTCCCATGCGTTCTTTCGGGCGCTGCGTCAGATCTGCGACGAACATGGCCTGCTGCTCGTGTTCGACGAGGTGCAGACCGGCATGGGCCGCACCGGCGAGCTTTTCGCTTACAAGCGCATCGGTGTCATGCCGGACGTGATGTCGCTGGCGAAGGCGCTCGGCGGCGGCTTTCCGATCGGCGCCTGTCTGGCGACTGCGGAAGCCGCGTCCGGCATGACGCCGGGCTCGCACGGCTCGACCTTCGGCGGCAATCCGCTCGCGGTCGCAGCCGCCAACGCCGTGCTCGACGTGATGCTCGAGCCTGGATTCCTCGAGCGGACGCGGAGGATGTCGCTGCTCTTGAAACAGAAGCTGGCTTCGGTCGTCGATCGTCACCCGAATGTGCTGAGCGAGGTGCGCGGCGAGGGACTCCTGATCGGCCTCAAGGCGGTGGTGCCGTCGGGCGATCTGGTCGGCGCGCTGCGCGCGGAAAAGCTTTTGACGGTCGGCGCCGGCGACAACGTGGTGCGTCTGCTGCCGCCGCTGATCATCGGCGAGACCGAGATCGAGGAATCCGTGCGGCGGCTGGAGCGGGCCTGCGCCAGGCTTTCCGGCGCGCGCGCAAAAAAGGAAGCGGCTCAATGAGCAAGGCGCCGCGGCATTTTCTCGACCTGTTCGACGTACCGACATCGGAACTGCGCGCGATCCTCGACGCCAGCGTGGCGATGAAGAAACAGCGCAAGGCGGGCCGGACAACGGACAGGCCGCTCGAAGGCAAGACGCTGGCGATGATCTTCGACAAGCCCTCGACGCGCACCCGGGTTTCGTTCGACGTCGGCATGCGCCAGCTCGGCGGCGAGGCGATCATGCTGACCGGGGCCGAGATGCAGCTCGGGCGCGGAGAGACCATCGCCGATACCGCGAAGGTGCTGTCGCGTTTCGTCGACATCATCATGATCCGCATCCTCAGCCATGACGCGCTGACGGAACTGGCGGCGCACGCGACCGTGCCCGTCATCAACGGACTGACGCGGCGCTCGCATCCCTGTCAGGTGATGGCTGATGTGATGACGTTCGAGGAACATCGCGGGCCGATCAAGGGGCGCACCGTGGCATGGACCGGCGACGACAACAACGTGCTGGCGTCGTGGGCCCATGCGGCGGAGCGCTTCGGCTTCAACCTCAACATCGCGACCCCGCCGGAGCTTGCGCCGAACAAGCCGCTGAAGGACTGGATCAGGTCGAGCGGGGCGTCGATCAGGCTCGGCACCGATCCCGAAGCGGCGGTGCGCGGCGCGGACTGCATCGTCACCGATACCTGGGTATCGATGGGCGACAAGGACGGTGAGCACCGTCACAACCTGCTTCGGCCCTATCAGGTGAATTCAAAGCTGATGGGGCTCGCCAGGCCGGACGCGCTGTTCATGCACTGCCTGCCGGCGCATCGCGGCGACGAGGTCACCGACGAGGTGATCGACGGGCCGCAGTCGGTGGTGTTCGATGAGGCAGAAAACCGCATGCACGCCCAGAAGGGCATTCTGGCCTGGTGCCTCGCGACGGGATAATCGCGCTTCGGCTTCTCTTCAGATGTCAGTGCGAGCCAACGGGCCGGCGCAAAGCGCCGCCCGATGATAAGCTCAGCGAGAGCTGCAGGCCGCTCGTGAAGCGATGATCGCCCGCGCGCTAAAGTCTTTCCGCTTCTGATGGAAACAGGAGCGGAGCTCTATGATTTTGTTTTGACGCGTTTTCTTCACGCGAACCGGTACCCACTTCGTTCGAAAACGCTGTAATGCTTACGCCACCAGGTCCCGGGTCTTCTCGGCGCGCTTGCGCTCGTTGGGGTCGAGGTGCTTCTTGCGCAGGCGGATCGACTTCGGCGTTACCTCCACCAGTTCGTCGTCCTCGATATAGGCCAGCGCCTTTTCCAGCGTCATCCTGATCGGCGGCGTCAGCCGCACCGCCTCATCCTTCGATGTGGTGCGGATGTTGGTGAGCTGCTTGCCCTTGAGGACATTGATCTCGAGATCGTTGTCGCGGGTGTGCTCGCCGACGATCATGCCGCGATAGACCTTCCAGCCCGGCTCGATCATCATCGGTCCGCGATCTTCGAGCTTGAACATCGCATAGGCCACCGCTTCGCCCTGATCGTTGGAGATCAGCACGCCGTTGCGGCGGCCCTGGATGTCGCCCTTGTATGGTGCGTAGCCGTGGAACAACCGGTTCATGATGGCGGTGCCGCGGGTATCGGTGAGCAGTTCGCCCTGATAGCCGATCAGGCCGCGGGTCGGCGCGTAGAACACCAGCCGCAGCCGGTTGCCGCCGGACGGCTTCATCTCCGTCATCTCGGCCTTGCGCTCGCTCATCTTCTGCACGACGATGCCCGAATGCTCCTCGTCGACGTCGATCACGACTTCCTCGACCGGCTCCAGCCATTCGCCGGTCGCCTCGTCCTTGCGCAGCACGACGCGCGGGCGTGAGACCGAAAGCTCGAATCCCTCGCGGCGCATGGTCTCGATCAGGATTGCGAGCTGCAATTCGCCGCGGCCGGAGACTTCCATCGAATCCTTGTCGGTGGCTTCCGTCACGCGCAGCGCGACATTGCCCTCCGCCTCGCGCAACAGCCGGTCGCGGATCATGCGGCTCGTCACCTTGCTGCCCTCGGTGCCGGCAAGGGGCGAATTGTTGACCATGAAGGTCATGGAGACGGTCGGCGGATCGATCGGTTGCGCCGGCATCGGCGTCTCGACAACGAGATCGCAGAAGGTGTCGGCGACGGTCCCCTTGGTCATTCCTGCGATGGCGACGATGTCGCCGGCTTCTGCCTCGTCGAGCGGCGTGCGCTCGAGGCCACGGAACGCGAGAATTTTCGAGATGCGGCCCTGCTCGACCAGCTTGCCGTCGCGCGCCAGCACCTTGATGCTCTGGTTCGGCTTGATCGTGCCCGAGGTGATGCGGCCGGTGATGATGCGGCCGAGATAGGGATTGGCCTCGATGATCGTTCCGATCATGCGGAACGGTCCGTCCTCCACCTGCGGCGGCGGGACGTGCCTTACGATCAGATCGAACAGCGGCTGCATGCCGGCGTCCTGCGGTCCCTCCGGGCTGTCCGCCATCCAGCCCTGCTTGGCCGAACCGTAGAGGATCGGAAAGTCGAGTTGTTCGTCGCTGGCGTCGAGCGCTGCGAACAGATCGAACACCTCGTTGACTACCTCGCTCGGACGCGCGTCCGGACGGTCCACCTTGTTGATGACCACAATCGGCTTCAGGCCGACTTTCAGCGCCTTCGACACCACGAACTTGGTCTGCGGCAGCGGACCTTCGGCGGCGTCCACCAGCACCAGCGCACCGTCCACCATGTTGAGGATGCGCTCGACCTCGCCGCCGAAATCGGCGTGGCCCGGCGTATCGACGATATTGATGCGGGTGTCCTTCCATTGCACCGAGGCCGCCTTGGCCAGGATGGTGATGCCGCGCTCGCGTTCGAGGTCATTGGAATCCATTGCACGTTCGACCACGCGCTGATTGTCGCGGTATGTGCCGGATTGTTGCAGCAGGCGATCCACTAGTGTGGTCTTGCCGTGGTCGACGTGAGCGATAATGGCGACGTTGCGGAGATTCATCGGAATGGTTCTTCTTGATCGGGGAAAACCGCGCATCGCCCGGATGTCGGGCGGCGGTTCGTCCTGCGGGGAATAAGGTCACGGGAACGGGCGCGGCGTGATCGGTTCACGCGGCAAAAGCGGTCAGGGTTTGGTCGCTTCCGGCCAGGTCATTGGCGCCACTTGTTGTCGGGAATGCCGGATGGATGCGAACCGCGCATATTGCGGCTCCGGCTTTTTTCGCTGCGACGCTATATAGCGGGAAATCGTCAAAAAACAATGCGCCGTTTGCCGTTTGGGGAACTCATTTGGCCGGCGCCACGGCCTCCTGGGCAGGTCGGGCCTCTTCCATCGGGTAAACTCCGCGCAAAACCTCCTCGAAATGGCTTTTGACCGCGTCGTTGCAGAGGCAGGCGCGGGCAGTCAGGGCATCCCGGTTCCGCACCAGGATGGCGCCGCGCCGCGTCTCCAGAACGCCCTCGGCCTTGAAAGTCTGGATCACGCGGCTGGCATAGCTGCGACCGACGCCCAGCATGGTGGAGAGTTGTTCGTGGGTAAGCGGCACGAGTTCGCTGTCGGTCCGCTCACTCGCCGCGAGAATCCACTTGGCCGTGCGTTGCTCGATCGAGTGGATGGCGTTGCAGGCGGTGGACTGAAAAACCTGGGCCAGCATGCAATCGGCATAGCGGGCGAACAGATTGCGCAGCGAATGGGACTTTGCCTTCGCGGCCTCCAGACTGGCGACGCGCAATCGGACGAAGGGGCCGCCCACCTTCACCGTGATCCGCGTATAGGCCGGCAGGAATCCGTGGCTGACGATGCCGCCGACGGCGCCTTCCCGTCCGACCAGAATGGTTTCGGCATCGCGGCCGTCTTCGTTGGGAACCAGAAAGGACGCGAGACTCGCTCCGCAGGGAAAGTGGACGATTTCGACATTGTCTCCGGGATTGTAGAGCAGATCATCGCTTCCCGCGGTGGTGGTGACGAGACAGGGCTCGATCAACCTATAATCGGCCTGGCTGAGCCGGCGCAGGAGGTTGTTGAACGGGCGATCCTCGTTCGCCTGCGAATCCTGCGGTGCGGCCATGCTGCGTCTCCTGTTCCCGGGACCCTAGCCAAAGCGGCTGATGAATTATGTTCAAAAGTGAACAGACAACTCCTTGACGGTATGGTCGGTTCCGGGCGGGAACCAGAGGGGAAGTCCCTCGTCGGCGTCCAAGGAATTTCAGCTATTGGATCAGATCTATGAAGCCCATCGTTCCCGGTGTTGCGGCGGCGACGTCAGCCGGCATGCCCGGCGACATCCTGATCGTGGAGGACGACGCCATCATCGCGCTCGACTTCGAGCAGACGGTCGCGGAATTCGGCGTGACTCGGGTCCGGGTCGCTTCAAGCGTCGCGCAGGCGCTGGTGATGATCGCCGAACGTGCCCCCGACTTCGCGCTTCTCGACATCGGTCTCTCCGAGGAAAAAAGTTTTGCTGTCGCCAAGCGGCTGGCCGTTCTGAACATTCCGTTTGTCTTCGTGACCGGCTACAGCGGCGACAAAGTCTTTCCGCCGGAATATTCAGGTCGGCCGAGGCTCCCGAAACCGTTTCTGCGCGATGAATTGTTCTCGGTTCTGTCGAACTGGCAAACTGCAGCGCAAGACGGCCCGCATTGATCGGGGCCGCTGCGTGTTGCGGGGTTAAGATCCTGCAAGGTCAAGGCGGCTTCGCTGCGGTCGAAGCCGACCCGGGTTTGCGTCAGCGCAACCTTATGCAACGTATTGAAGGTACCATTCCGCGGCCCGCGATCCCGGACACCGGGAAACTGATATGGTTCGAGCGGAACGCCGAGGAGATACTCATGGCCATGCCAGCCGCGGAGAACTTGAGAAACACGCCGTCGGCGATCTGGTCGATGGCCTTCAGACCGTTTTTCCTGATGGCCGGCGTGTGGTCGTCGGCGGCACTCGCGGGGTGGATCGTCATGCTCACGATGGGGATCGCGCTGCCCAGCCGCTTCGATCCGCTGACATGGCATATTCACGAAATGCTGTTCGGGTTCGTCATGGCGGCGATCGCCGGCTTTCTGTTGACCGCGATCCCGAACTGGACCGGCCGGGCGCCGATCAGCGGCTGGCCGCTTGCTTCGCTGGCAGCGTTGTGGCTCGCGGGCCGCATTGCATGTCTTGTGTCGGCATCGATCCCCTTCGGGCTTGCGGCGACAATCGATCTCGCTTTTCCGTTCGTGCTTTGCGCGGTCTGCGCCCGCGAAATCGCCGCCGGGCGGAATTGGCGCAACATGCCCATGCCACTTCCCATCGCCGTTCTCGGCATTGCCGATCTCTTGATGTATCTGGAACTAGCCGGTTTCGCCGTGCCGGCGGGTCTCGGATGGCGTCTCGGGTTGGCTGCGATCGTCGTCCTGATTTCGGTCGTCGGCGGACGAATCATCCCGACATTCACACGCAACTGGCTGACGAAGCGCGGAACGCCCGTTCTTCCCGCCGGACACGGCCGGGTCGATGTCGTCGCGCTCGCGGCGCTCCATGCCGGAATGATCGGCTGGGCCTTTTTTCCGAAGTTTTCGCCTGTCGGCGGGCTTCTGGTTGTCGCCGCGGTGCTCAATCTGTGGCGGCTTGCGCGCTGGCGCGGCATCGTCACCTTGTCCGAACCGCTGTTGACGGTTCTTCATGCCGGATATCTCTGGGTCGTCATCGGCGCGGCTCTTTTGGGCGCATCGATGATGAGTTCCCATGTTCCGGAAGCCGCGGCGATCCACGCATTGACCGCCGGCGCCATCGGCACCATGACGCTCGGCGTCATGACCCGCGTTTCGCTCGGCCATACCGGCCGCGCGCTCGCAGCGGACAGGATCACTACGCTGGTCTATCTGCTTGTGATCCTTGCCGCGGCCGCCCGCGTGATGGCCGCCATTGGATCGCTGCCTGCCCTGCTTGAGATTTCAGCACTGCTATGGATCGGCGGCTTCGGCCTGTTCGCCCTGCGATACGGACCGATGCTGCTGGCGCCCCGTGCGGATGCCGGTCGAAATGGCGGATGATCTCGCTACCGATCGACGTTCAGCACCTCGCCGGTGAGGGCATCCACGTCGACTTCCATATAGCGGCCGGAAATGTCTCGTCCCTCGATCTGCCACTCGTTACCGGCGAACTCGGTGTCGGAGACGGTGACAAGGCCGATGTCGGTTGCGACGGCGAGAGCATCCTGCATCGAGAGAAGGCTGCCCGAATCATAGGCCATCGCGGGAGTGGCGGCGCCGAGTACGACAGCGGCTGCCAGAGACACAATGTATGTTCGCATGGGATACTCCTCGTCGAGTTGGTCGTTGCGCCGTCGGATGCACGCAACACCCCATAGAACCGGCAGCCTCCACATGCGTTCCGCGGCGACGAGCTTGTGAACGTCGGCGTCTGCGGCATTTTCCTGGCGGTTTCCCGGCGAGCGAAAGGCGAATGCATCGGTTTGCGACGACGTGCTCGCCGGACGTGTCCTCCGCCAAAGAAGGATCAATCGCAGAACGGATGTTGTTATTGGCCGTCGGTGGCTGTCTCGACCCGGCATTGCATCATGCAGTGCAGCCCGGTGCGGAGAAACGCGATCTCAGATTTTCCGTTGAACGGGCGCAGGCCAACATTCAGGAGCTGCGTTCCGAATCCCGGCTTGCCCGGCGCAGTGATGATCGGGCCGCCCGACTCGTCCCAGACAATCGACAGGATGTCATCGGTAATTGTCCACGACACATGAAGAAGACCTTGGGTCGTGGAGAATGCACCGTATTTTGCGGCATTGGTGGCGAGCTCGTGAAACATCAGCGCCAGGCTGACCGCAAGTTTCGCCGGCAGGAACAATGGATCGCCGTCCAGAGTGAAGCGGATGTTGCCGTAGGGACCGAGTTCCAGCCGCAGGAGATCGATGATGTCGCAGCCGCGACCGTCGGTGCTTGCGATCAGGTCGTCGGTTGCCGACAACGCGTGCATGCGGCTGTCGACTCTGTTCCATGCCGCAGGATAATCGTGGAGTGCCTGCCTGATCACCGCGTGAATGGTGGCGAGTTTGTTTCTGAGCCGGTGTTGAAGCTCTTTCACCACGAATTCGCGATAGTGTTGTTCCTTGTCGAGGCGTGTTGTGAGTTCGCGATAATGCGTCACCAGCGAACGGTGGCGTCGTACGCCAAGGATGACGAGCGCCGCGACGATGAAATAGACCGCGATGAGCACCGCCGCGGCCAGCCCCTGTGCCGCTCCGCCGAAATCCAGCATGAGACCGAGAACCGCGCCGCCGATCGCGGCGGCAATTCCGGCCCGTTCTCCGCCGAACGCCGCGGCAACGAGAACAGCGGGAAGATAGGGGCTGTAAGGTACATCGGGACGCAACAGCGAAATTCCGAACCGGAACGCGGTTGAGAGCGTCAGGCAGACCGCCGTGAGCCCGAAGCCCAGAAATGCGGGAGGCTCGGAGACGCCCTGCCATCCGTGCCGGAATTCCTCGATCCACTTCGCCATCAGGCTCCCGATTGCATGTCGCCACGGTGCTAAAGATGTCAGCGATGCGAGAACGCACCTACTCCGTCAGCCGGACGCTGTTTCGAAGCGAACATCGCGTCACGCAGTTTAGCTCAAAGCCGGGCCGTGGATGCACTTTTCTGTCGCAGGATCAATCGCACCGAACCTACGTGGGTTGGTGCCCTCGATAGGAGCGACATGATCCTCCGATTCGAAGGAGATCACAAGTTCGTCAATCCGCACCGAATGCGCCGGCGATATCTCGTTTTGCATTAATGTGCCCGCATTCCGCGGACGGCTTGTTGAATCAATCCCTGCGCCGGGTTGGCCTCGCGGAGACATCGACGTGGAGAGATCGAAATGAAACCGAGCTACCGGAAGCATCTGAACGTCCTCCTGCCCGCGTTCGGGGCGCTCGGCATTATGCTCGGACTCGTCGCCTACTCGCCGAAAATATATCGCGTGTTCTGCAGCGCGACGGGATACGGAGGAACGACGCAGCGGGCATATGCGGATCCGACCGTCACCTCCAAAAAGACCGTTACGGTCGTGTTCGACACCAACGTCGCGCCGGGTCTGCCGTGGCGGTTCGAGCCGGAGCAGCGTACCGTGACGGTTCATCTCGGCGAGCAGAAGATGGTTTTCTTCACGGCCGAGAATCTGAGCGACGAATCGATCGTCAGCCACGCGACATACAATGTCACGCCGACCACGAGCGGGCCCTATTTCAATAAAATTCAGTGCTTCTGCTTCAACGAAGAGCGCCTCGATCCACATCAGAAGATCGAGATGCCGGTTGTCTTTTTCGTCGATCCGGCCTTTGCGGAGGATCCGGACAACCGCGCTGTCGATACGATCACGCTCAGTTACACGCTTCTTCGGTCGGTGAATCCGTCGCAAAGCAAGAACCTCGCGCGCTTCCTGCCCAATGCGCCTCCCGATCCGGTTCACGGCAAGCAGCTTTTCAGCGAGCGATGCACGGCATGTCACGAACTGGATGCCAACAAGACAGGTCCCCGGCTGGCCGGCGTGGTTGGCCGCAAGGCAGGCACTGTCCCCGGCTATCATTACTCGCCGGCGCTCCAGAACGCCGGTCTGGTCTGGTCCGGGGATAATCTGGACCGCTGGCTGGCCGATCCGAAGAAATTCGTGCCCGGAGCACGAATGCCGGTGCGCGTGCTCGATGCGCCCTCACGTCACGATCTGGTCGCTTATCTGCAGTCCGCTGGCCAAAAGAGCAATCGAGCTGGTTCGAACAAGGCCGCGCCGGGCGGAGAATTCTAGCGCCTTTCCGCGTCCGGCAGAATCCGGAGCGGGCTCTGATTTTGATTGGAGGCGTTGCCGTGCGGACCGGTTTCCGTCTTCCGGTCAAGCCTGGAGACATGCCCGCTCGAGAACGCTGGCGGTCGATTTCGGACGAAAGCGCGCGCAACGCGGCGATTAAACCCGCCCTGCCCAGCCTTGGGAAGGGATAGCGGCCTGCGCGCTGGCAGACGCCGCTTTTACCGGAAAGCTGAATATGATTCGGTGTATATCTCACGCCACCCCGGCGGCCGGGGTTGGCTGAAGATTGCTGCGAACCTCATCACCGTCAGGAAATTGGCTGGATCGCCATGGACACATCACATTTAGCCGAACACGTCGGAACCGTCGGCAGTCTGGCCGCTTCGGTTTTCATTGTTGCCACCTACACCATGCGGACCATGATTCCGCTGCGTGTGTTCGGCATGCTGGCAAATCTCGTTCTCATGATCACGGCGATCCCATTTCACAGCGTCCTGCAATTCGGGCTTCACGCCGTGCTGTTCTGTCTTAACGGCTACCGCCTGCACCAGATGTTGCAACTCATACGCGACGTGAAGAAATCGGTGAACAGCGACCTGTCGATGGACTGGCTGAAACCGTTCATGACCGAGCGCAAATGTGAGGCCGGCGAAATGCTGTTCTACAAGAACGAGAAAGCGGAGACGATGCTCTACATCGTCAGTGGCCGGTATCGCCTGGTCGAGTCGGGCATCGAGCTTCCGGTCGGCGCGATCGTCGGTGAACTCGGCATGTTGTCTCCTACCAACGAGCGCACCCAGTCGCTCGAATGCATCGAGAGCGGCACGGTGCTCAGCGTCAGCTATCGTCAGGTGGAGCAGCTTTACGTCCAGAATCCCGAATTCGGATTCTACTTTCTGCGGCTGGCCAGCGCACGGTTGTTTCAGAACATCGGCAAGCTCGAGGAACGGCTTGCGGAACGTCAGGCGCCGGCTGTCGCGACGCCTGGGCTGGCATGAATTTCGGCGTTCCCAAAGTCGCTGGTTTTCTGCCTGCAATCCGTTCGATCTTCGCCGATGTCCTTGGCGACGACAATGATCCGAATCCGGAACTGCCCGCAGGGCTCCCCGAGGTAGTCGCGGCGGTCGCGGCCGAAGCCGTGAACAGGCTGATCGATTATCAGGGACCGGGCTACGCGCAACTCTATGTCGCCCGGCTGAGGCGCTTCATCGGCCGGCGCAACGTCGATGACGCCCTGTTTGCCGAGATCGCGCGGCTGTTGGCCATGCGCATGGCTTACGACGACGCCGTCCGAATGGCGCAGCTTAAACTTGCCGAGGCCGAAGCGGGGCGGGGCATTCCGCCGGACGATGTCCGCAGGCTGCGTCTCGACGAACTGGTGTCGTCGCTGCCGGAAACGGTGGCCGATTACGCGCTCTGGGTCCTGGCGTATCCGGGATGGCTGCACCTGCCGGTCACCATGCGGTTCAGCGCGGCAAGCCGCTTGCGGCGTCGCCGCCTCCGCATCGAAGCCGCGCTCAAGCGATGGCGGTTGTCCTCCCTCCGCTACGCCAGAGAGCGCGCCTGGGTGGAGCGCTGGCTGCACATGATCGATCGCAGCCTGACGAAGCAGCCTGCCGCGGTCGCCGCGGTGGTCGCGACAGCCGAGATGGTGCGGGGTTACGGCGATGGTTACGTGCAGAGTCTGAAGGACTGGAATTTGATCGTCGACGATCTCATCAAGCCGACGCTCGAGGGCGCATTGTCCTGTCCGGATCTGGCGGGCGCCTTAGCCGAGGCCCGCGCGGCCGTGGATTCGGATCCGCGGCAGGAATCCTTGAAGCACGTTATTTCGGGGATCAGGAAGCGGGCGGCCCGCGCTGGCGCCTGAGCCGTGGTTCTTCAGAGTGTGACGTCCGCCAAGATACTCGCAAGAAACGGATGCGAATGTTAAAATCGATTCACCAGTGTCCCGATTCCGAAGCTCGCTTCTCCTTGCAGTAACCTTTGATGCGAACTTCGGAATCGGGACACTGGTGATTTTATAGTTCTGGTGTGGTTTAGGGTTCAGACGTTCGCCTGACGGACTCGCAGGGCGATGAAGCGAACGTCTGAACTACTACACTGACAGGGGCGTTCGGGTGCTGCTTCCCTCATTGTCGTCGACGATTGTCGTTGGTTCGCTGGCTGGCTGGATGGCCGTGCTGACCGTCAAGCACGTGATCGCCGATTTTGTGCTGCAAAATTCGTGGATGGCGATCGGCAAGGATCAGAAGACCGGCTGGGCGCTGCCGCTGCTTGCGCACTGCCTCGTGCATCTGGCGCTTGCGCTGGCACTGATTTTGGTGATCGCGCCGCGCTTCTGGTTTCTCGCATTCGTCGATTTTGCGATCCATATCGTCGTGGACCGCGCCAAGGGTTTCATCTCCTCGACCTTCGAGGTGACGCAGGAGCGCCAGCACCCTTGGTTCTGGACGCTGATCGGCGTCGATCAGGCGCTGCATCATCTTACCGGCTTCGGCCTGTCGGTGGTCATGGCCTTCAACGCCTGACCGGCGCTCCGCGAATCGTACCAACGCCCCGCCCTCTGATTCGGAACCGGAATGCAAGGCCGTCCGGCCGCTCTTTGTGCGGGTGGTTAACTTCTCGTTAGGAAATTGCGTTGCATCCTCTTGATCCAGGAGAGTTTCCATGTGGTCGAGTCGGGACGCTTTCGAGAACGATATATGTCCAGTCAAGGATGATCTGTTGGGCGCCATGTATCGTGCCAACGAGCATGGATTGCCTCAGCTCATCGCCAGCGTCGCTCCGGATGTACGAGCGATGCTGGCACTGTTCTGCTACCGCCGGAGCCATCTGCATACGCTGGCGCTGTCGATCGCCTCGAGTTGCTCCGAGCGCGATCTGATTCAACTCGGCGGTCGCGTCGGCTCCACGCTGTTCGCGCTGTCGCGTGAAGCCCGGCAACCCCATGCGGCGCCCGCCGCGCACGGCCAACGCAAGCCGATCACGCTTTCGACCAGACCGCTCAGCACGTTCGCTCCGCTCGACGACCAGATCGACGACGACGAGGTGGTGCTTATCCCGGCGTAGCCCGCGCCGCCGCATCGGTGATTGATCGGGCACGCCTCGCAAGCGGCCTCGTTTGCGAACCTATTTCTTCTCCTTCACGATGACGCCCGGCAGCGTGAGACTGCCTGACGCAACCTTGTAGGTGCCGGTGACGCACAAAAGCGGAGCCTTGCCGGTTTCGTTGACCTGCAGATGCGCGGCGACGGCATCGAAGTTGATGTTCTCCGCGCCCTTGACCGGCACGGTGATGCGCACCGTCTTGCCTTTGATGATGGGGCTCATACCGGGGCTGTCGAGCGCCAGCGGCAAGCCGGGGGCGGTGGCCGGCATCAGGTCCTGGCCCGGCGAGATGTCCAGCACCTTGAGGCCGCCGGCGCAGGCCTTGTCGTTGGCCAGCACGACCCAGTGCGAATGCCAGCCGGCGCCGTCGTTGCTCGGGTCGCCGTCGCCGTTTTCGTCGAACAGCGGCGTATCGTCGAAATCCGGATGCGCGGTAATGGCCAGCGCCAGGATGCCCGAGCCCTTCGCAAATCCGACCGCCGCGGGATCGAGCTTGGTCGGCCAGACGTAGGCGTCCACTTTAGCTCCGGCGAGTTTGCCGACCTTTTGCGGCTTCAGCGACCCGGCGTCGCCGCTGACTTCCATGGCGAAGGTGGCGAGCCGTCCGTCGGTCGTGGCGGAGGCACTGGTGACGTCGAAGGCCGGCGGTACGGCGGCGTCGGGCCTGGCGTGGATGTCGTGGGCAAGGGACGAGGTTGCCAGGGCGCCTTGCATAAGCGCAGCGGCGAACGTTCCCGCGGAAAACCTGATGACCGATGAAGGCATGCAATACTCCGATTGATAATATCGAGTCGATACCATATGGTGTGACTGACAATCTGGATTGAGTCAATGAAAAATAGCGAGTCGCTACCATCTGCGTCGCATGAGGCGGCCTATCTGATCGGCCGGCTCGACCGGCTGAGCCGCAGCGGCGTCAACATTGCCGGGCTTAATCCCGCGCAGTGGGAGGCGTTGCGCTACCTGTCGCGCGCCAACCGCTTTTCGCGCACGCCGGCGGCGCTGGCCGATTATGCCGGCTCCACCCGCGGCACCATTTCCCAAACCCTGATCGCGCTGGAGCAGAAGGGGCTGGCGTCGCGGCAGGCCAGCCGGCGCGACGGCCGCTCGGTCGAATTGGCGCTGACCCGGCGCGGCGAGGCCGTGTTGAGAGACGATCCGCTGAGGCAACTGGCGGACGACATCACGGTCGGCACCGGCGGCGATCCCGCCGAACTGCTGGCGACGCTGCAGGCCGTCCTGTCGGCGATGATCGCGCGCAATAACGGTCGCGCCTTTGGCATTTGCCGGACCTGCCGGCATTTTCGCTGCAATGCCTTGCCGGGCCATGCCGCGCCGCATCATTGCGCGGTGCTCGACGAGCCGCTCTCCGATGCCGACAGCGGCGCGATCTGTCAGGAGCACGAAGCCGCGGCCTGAACCGGCACGTCGCGCGTCGGCCGCATGAGGACCAGACCCGCAGCGCTGCCGATCAGACGGCATCAACCAGAATGGCGCGGATGTCGTTGACATTGGTGAGGGTCGGACCGGTCAGCAGCAGATCGCCGGTGGCTGCGAAGAACGCGGTGGCGTCGTTGTTGGCGAGATAGGCGAGGGGATCGAGGTGTTGCGCGCGCATGGTCGCAAAGGTGCGGGCATCGATCACGGCGCCGGCCGGATCGGTCGCGCTGCCCGCGCCGCCGTCGGCGCCGTCGGTGTCGGCCGCCAGTGCCGAGATGCCGGGCGTATCCTTGAGTTGCGATACCAGCGACAGCGCGTATTCCTGGTTGGGTCCGCCGCGCCCATCGCCGCGCACCGTCACCGTAAGCTCGCCGCCTGACAGGATCGCAAGTTTCCGTCCGTCAGCGCGCGCCTTCAGCGCCACCCTTGCATGATCCGCGGCGACATCGCGGGCCTCGCCTTCGAGATCGGCGCCGAGGTCGACCACCTCAAAGCCGGCATCGCGCGCGAGCCTGACGGCTGCGGCGAGCGAGACGCCGGGGCGCGCGATAATCTCGAAGCGGGCGCGCGCGAAGGCGGTGTCGCCCGGCTTGCAACTCTCGTTGGCCGGGTCGTTGAGGGCGCGGATGACGGCGTCGTCGAGCGTGAGATTGTACTTAGCGACCAGCGCGCGGGCGTCGGCCAGCGTGGTCGGATCGGGCACGGTCGGGCCGGAGGCAATGTCGGCCGGTTCGTCGCGCGGCACATCCGATATCGCCAGCGTCACGATCTCCGCGCATCGTCCCGCCCGCGCCAGCCGCCCGCCCTTGATGCGCGACAGATGCCGGCGCACCGTGTTGACGTCGCCGATCGGCGCGCCGGATCGGAGCAAAGCGCGGTTGACCTGCTGCTTCTGCGCGAGCGATACGCCGTCCACGGGCGCGATCCAGTTGGCCGATCCGCCGCCCGACAGCAGGACCAGCAGCAGATCGTCGGGGGTGGCGCTGCTCGCGAGCCTCAAGCTGAGATCGGCGCCGCGCAGGCTCGCCTCGTCGGGCACGGGATGGCCGGCCTCGATCGCTGCGATGCGGCGTGTCGGAACGCCGTGGCCATGACGTGTCGTGGCCATGCCAACCAGACGTTCGGGGTCGAGTCCCGCGGCGTCGAGGTAATGCCGTTCCACGACCGCGGCCATGGCGGCCGCGCTTTTTCCCGCGGCAAGGCAGATCACGCGACCTTTCGGGGCGCGCGGCAGGTGCGCATCGAGAATGTTGTCGGGATGAGCGGCGGCCACGGCCGCGTCGAAGATCGCGCGCAAAAGGTTGCGTTGTTCGGTCATGGCTCGGATCTTGCGCTCGCACGGTGCAAAAAAGGACTGACGGGTTGAACAGCCCGCTGTTATCCGCCGGATTCGGCCGCAGGGAAACCCGTCTGGACGCTGGAACAATATTGGGTTGCGCCGCACGTGCCTTGCTGACACGCGAGAACAGGCCGAAGTTCATGGAGGCGGATGTTCGGATATGCGCGCGCGGTCCGTATGTGTGTTCGCAGGCGCCTTCACTCATACCAATGTCTAAAGCGGTTTTCGTCGTACCTTCGTTTGTTTCACGTTGACCGCGTCGCGCCACCCGGTCACTTTCTTCCGAGCAAACGGGAGAACGATCTGATGGGTTCGAAATTCATCGTTGCCGTTGCCTTGTCAGCCGCCGTCCTTTCGGTCCCTGCCGCCCACACGCAGCAGTTCATCAACGTGCTGACCGGGGGAACCTCCGGCGTTTACTATCCGCTCGGCGTCGCCATCGGCAAAATATACAGCGACAAGATCCCGAACGTGAAAACCCAGGTCCAGGCGACCAAGGCCTCGGTCGAGAATCTCAATCTGCTGGAGCAGGGGCGTGGCGAGATCGCCTTCACGCTCGGCGACTCGCTGAAAGCGGCGTGGGAGGGCGACGCCGAGGCCGGTTTCAAGACCAAACTGACCAAGCTGCGGACCATCGGCGCGATCTATCCGAACTATATCCAGATCGTTGCGACCGCGGACAGCGGCATCAAGACGCTGGCCGATCTCAAGGGCAAGACTCTCTCGGTCGGCGCGCCGAAATCAGGGACCGAACTGAACTCGCGGGCGATCCTGAAAGCGGCGGGCATGGACTACAAGGATCTCGGCAAGGTGGAGTATCTGCCGTTCGCCGAGTCCGTCGACCTGATGAAGAACAGGCAACTCACCGCGACGCTGCAATCGGCCGGTCTTGGCGTCGCTTCGCTGAAGGATCTCAGCAATTCGAGCGACATCGTCGTGGTCTCGGTGCCGAAGGAAATCGTCGACAAGATCGGGCCGCCATTTGTCTCGGCGATCATTCCGGCCAACACCTACAAGGGGCAGGACAAGGACGTTCCGACCGCGGCCGTCGTCAATTACCTCGTCACCAGTTCGGCGGTGTCCGACGATCTCGCCTACCAGATGACGAAGCTGGTCTATGAGTCGCTTCCCGACCTGATTTCAGCACACTCGGCCGCGCGCGGCATCAAGCTGGAAGACGCTGCGATGAATAGCCCGGTTCCGTTGCACCCCGGCGCGATCCGCTACTTCAAGGAAAAAGGACTCATCAAGTAGCGCCGGCCGACGGTTGGGCCAGCATTATTCCGGAGACGGCGCGGCGGGCGTGATCGATGGTGTCCGCCGCCGGCGTATGTCGTCGAAACGACTGAATTTCGGACGGAGGATTGAAACAAGGACCGGACACGGTGTCCGCCGAGAGGTTCGAGATGTCGCAGCCGCAAGCCGCCGCGGCACCCGTCACGCAGTTCGATAATTTCGAACACGGATTCCCCGCAGGGTTCGGTCCCGGCGGCTGGGGATACCTTGCTTACGCCATCGGCATCGCGTTCGCCGCCTTTCAGATCGTGATCGCGGCCTGGAACGTGCTGCCAAGTCAGGTGGTGCGTGGCGTTCATGTCGGCTTCCTGATCCTGATGACGTTCGGGCTGGTGGCCAACTTCACCGCGAAGAGCAATGCGGGCCGCGCGCTCGGCTGGTTCATCGGCGGCATCGGATTTCTGTGTGGCCTCTACCAGTGGATATTCTACGCCGACCTGATCCTGCGTGACGGTGACCCCACCACGCTCGATCTTGTGGTCGGAACCCTGCTCGCCGTGCTGATCTTTGAAGGCACCCGCAGGCTGATGGGTCTCGCGCTGCCGCTGATGTGCGGCGCGTGCATCGTCTACTGGTTCTTCGGGCAATATCTGCCGGCGCCGTTCAATCATCGCGGCTATGCCTTCGATCAGATCATCACTCATCTGTCCTACGGCACTGAAGGGTTCTACGGCGTTCCGATCTACGTGTCCGCGACCTACATCTTCCTGTTCATCATGTTCGGCTCGTTCCTCGAACGCGCCGGCATGATCCAGCTCTTCACCGACGTCTCGCTCGGGCTGTTCGGCCGCACCCGCGGCGGGCCCGCAAAGGTCGCGGTGATCGCGTCGGGCCTGATGGGCACGATCTCGGGCTCCGGCGTGGCGAACGTGGTCACGGTCGGCCAGTTCACGATTCCGCTGATGATCAGGTTCGGCTATCGCCGCGCGTTCGCCGCGGGCGTCGAGGCCACCGCCTCGATGGGCGGGCAGATCATGCCGCCAGTGATGGGCGCGGTCGCCTTCATCATGGCGGAAACGCTCGGCGTCGATTACTCCGTCATCGTCAAGGCCGCCGTGATTCCGGCCGTTCTCTATTTCGCCTCCGCATTCTGGATGGTGCATCTCGAAGCCGGCAAGAACGGGCTCGTCGGCATGGCGCGGTCGGAGATCCCCAGCGCCTGGAAGGCGCTGGTCGATCGCTGGTTTCTCGTGCTGCCGCTGGCCGCGCTGGTCTACATGCTGTTCGAGGGGTTCACGCCGCTCTACGCCGGCATCATCGGCCTGTCGCTGACGGTGACGCTGATCCTCGGCGCCAGCATCGTGCTCGGCCTGCCCAACAAGGCGTTGCGCTATGTGTTCTGGATCGGGCTTGCGCTGATCGTCGGCGTGTTGTCGCGTAACGGTCTCGATATCGTGTTTGTATCCTACGTGATTGCGGGCCTGGCCCTGCTCAGCCTGCTGACGCGGGGGGGACGGGCCACGCTGGGAGCCTGCCGCGACTCGCTCGCCGAGAGTTCCAAGTCGGCGCTTGCCGTCGGCATGGCCTGCGCCATCGTCGGCACCATCATCGGCATGATGACGCAGACCGGCGTCGGCACCGTCTTCGGCGGCTGGGTGATCGGTCTTGGCGCCAGGAGCCTGTTCCTGGCGCTTATCATGACGATGCTGCTGTCGATCCTGCTCGGCACCGGCATTCCGACCATCCCGACCTACATCATCACGGCCTCGCTCGCCGCGCCGGCGCTCGCCAAATTGGGCGTTCCGCTGATCGTGAGCCATATGTTCGCATTCTATTACGGCATCATGGCCGATCTCTCGCCGCCGGTAGCGCTGGCGGCGCTTGCGGCCGCGCCGATCGCCAAGGAAAATCCGGACAAGATCGGCTGGGAGGCGATGCGGATCGCGCTGGCCGGCTACGTGATTCCGTTCATCGCGGTGTATTCGCCGTCGCTGATGTTGCAGGCCGGCGATCCGATGGCGGCCGAACTCGGCTTCTACGGCGCCGTGGCCTATTCGACCGTCAAGGCGCTGGTGGCGATCGGATTGTTCGGCATGGTCGCGATCGGCTACCTGTTTACACGAATGAGGCTCGTGGAACGGGTCATCGCATTTGTCGCCGCACTCTGCCTGCTCGGTGAATTCCAGTACAGCGACTGGTTGGGCTACGTGTTGACGCTCGCGATCCTGGTGTGGCAGTGGCGGCAACGATCCCGGTCCGCGGCGGCTGCGACATGAGCCTTTGCCTGATCTCGGCGGGTGTCACCAAGGCGCTGGCGCTTGCGGCGTTCACGCTGGTGTGGACCCATTCGATCGAAAAGGTCGACTGGCAGGAAGACTGGCGCGTCACGCCGCTTGGCCTCGAACTGGTGGAAGCGCGCGTGAAGGGCTCGGGCGCCGGCATGGAGCCGCCGCCGGAGGCGCGGCTCATCGATGGCTGGTTTCAGTGGCGGCCGAAGCGCGCTCCGATGCCGCAACTCGTGCTCGGCAATTCAGGCCTGGCCGGCGAGTGGCGGCTGTGTGTGGACGGAAGCTGTCGCACCTTGTCCGACATCCTGGGCCATCCCGTGGGCGTTCACATCACGACGCTGCGCGCATGTGAGCAACCCTCACATTGAGCCGACATGCGGATCGGTTTTCTCCCGGCTTTGATCACCCCGCCTCAGCGGTTGGTGATCTGGCGGGCTTGCGGCAGGGCAGGGGAGCCCGCGGCATCCGACACACGGGCGCCGGCATTGCGGCTGTTCATCATCGCCTCGAGCCGGTCGCGTTCTTTCTCGAAACTGGCAAGGAGCGGACCCTCCAGCGACCGCCCGCGCGGAAGCCTGACGCGCATCGGGTCGACGAAGCGGCCATTGACCAGGATTTCGTAGTGGACGTGCGCTCCGGTGGAGCGGCCCGTCGAGCCGACGAACCCGATCACCTGGCCCTGCCGCACGCGCTTGCCGGGCTCCATGCCCTTGGCGAAGGCGGACATATGACCGTAGGCGGTTTCATAGCCGTTGTTGTGCTTGATGCGGACGTACTTGCCGTAACCGCCTTCCCATTCGGCTTTCTCCACCACGCCGTTTCCGGTCGCGAAGATCGGCGTGCCGTACGGCGTGGCCCAGTCGACGCCGGTATGCATCTTCACGTAGCCGAGGATGGGGTGACGCCGAATGCCGAAGCCGGACCGCATGATGGCGCTGGCGACCGGCTTGCGGACCAGGAACTTCTTCGCGCTCTTGCCGGTCTCGTCGTAGTAGTCGACGACGGCGTCATCGGGGGTCTGGAAGCGATAGTATTTCTTTGTCTCGCCGCCGACGGTGAGCGAGGCATAAAGCACCTCGTTCTTTTCGGTCGTCGGCGTTGCCTCATCGTCGCCGGCATAGAAGACGTCGAACGAATCGCCGGGCTGGACCTTGCGCTGGAAATCGACGTCATAGGAGTAGATGCGGACCATGTCTTCGATGATCGCGGGCGGTACCTTGTCGCGCAACGCGGTCTCATAGATGCTTTGATAAAGCCGGACGCCGCTGCCATCGTCGTCATCGTCATCGTTATTGTCGGCAATCTCTCCGCCCGAATTCATGCTTGTGACGTCGACGGCGACATAATTGCCGAGATCCGACAGTGCGGCGACGGCCTCGATCGTCGAGTCGTTCGCCACGATCACGCGATAGGGCTGAAGCCGCTGGCCGGGGCCCGCGGGCGCCATCAGGATGCGCAGCCTCTCGCCTTCCCTGAGGCCGCCGTCGCGGCCGCGCGGCCCCAGCGTCGCGGCGATCGACCTCGCTTCTTCCGGCGTCGCGCCCTGGTCGCGCAGCACCGAGACGACGGTGTCGCCTTTCTTGACCAGATGCACGCGCTCGCCGACCGGATTGCCGCCGGTGAGCTGATCCTTGGTCTTCGGGAGCAGCGTCACGTTTTCGGGAACGATGCGGGCTTCAAATCCGGCATAGGGATCGACGCCGCCTTCGCCGGCATAGGCCATCTTGATGCTCGACGTCGCGCCGGCGGCGTCGGCCGTCGCATCGGCCATGGTGTACCTCACGCCGCTGTTGCCGCGCCAGTTCGAGGCATCGCGCACCCGTCCCATGATTTCATCGATCGGAATCGTGGTCGCGATCTTCGCCTTCGGCAGCAGCGGCGCGAGGTCGCGGGTGACAAAGGAGACTTCGGCGTCGGGTTCGGCCGCGGCGGCCGCATTGGCATCGTCGGATCCGCTTCGGGCGGGGCTTCCGACGTCGGACAGCAGCCGCTGGGCGTTGAACGGCGGGATTTTCGCGCTGAGGTCGCTGGTCGCCATCGACAGGTTGCCGGACACGCGAACGAAGGGCCGCACGCGCATCACGTCGCGGCTGCCGGCGCGGGTCACGGTCGATACGCGGATAACCTGCCTTGCGGCGGCGGCCTCGCTCGGCGGCGGCAGGCGGTCGCTTTTGTGCAGGCTGGTTTGATGGTCCCCGGCGCCGACCGAGCCGCGCAGCGCGCCTTCCACGCGCTCGGGCATCCTTGCAAAGGTGGTCTCGCCATCAAGCGACGCGAAAACGGCGCCGCCGATGAGGGCCGCGCCGCACAAGCCTGTGAGAATGGTGCCGCTGAACCACTGCACGGAGATGCGGCGGCGATCGATCACGGCTGCTTCGGATCCATCGGCGGACAGCGGCGGTTCGTGGCCGAGGTCGATGGTCCCGGTCTCGCGTCCGCCATGTCCACCGCGTGCCGTATTCAAACCGTTGTCCCCCGATGTCCGCCTGCGACCGGCTAAATTCCTGCACCTCGCGGACTCCAGCTCCCCCCGGAGGAAGGCGCGATAGAAACCGCGGGTTTTTCATGCTCGTCCAAGACTCGCGTGCACGCCGTGCCGAGCGGAGTCGCGAACATCAATGGCGTCTGAACCCCTTGATGCGTCACGGTGGCCTGGATGAGGCGATGCGCTTGCCGATCGCCCTCTCCTGAAGCCACCGAAATCCTGCTGCCGGCCGATGCCCCCTAGCAATCGGCGATTCAAGACTTATTTCCTTGTGAGAACGTCGCAGGAATGTGGCTCAAGTACGGCGTGAGTCCCATGACGGGCAGGGCTTTTTCGCGCTGCGAAGGAGTTTTGCCCAGGGCAACAATTTGTTGACGATGGGCGTTGACAAGCGTCTGAGGGTGGGACTATAAACCGCCCACTGAGCGCGGCGCTGCTTTGGCCTTTGCCAAGGCATCTAGCTACGCCTGTGAAGCTCCTCACTAGGTTGAGTGAATCAACAGCCGATAGCCATCGGTTGTTATTTGTCGTCCGATGAGTGCTTCACGTGGCTTCCAGCGATGGAAGTTGGGTCCTCGGACTCGGGCTGTTTGACAAGTGAAGATGAAGAAAGAGAAACGTGGACGGCGGAGTCCTTGCGGGTCTCGATTGTAGAAAAGCTTCGGCTGTTCTGCATTTGAGGCCGGACGAAAGACTTCGGCGGTACACGTTTCAAAGGTTACACCATCGTCATCAGCGATGTGAATCGCGGATGTCTGTCTGATTCAATTCGCAAGAATTGGGTCAGCAAAAAAATGGTGGGACCTCGTCAAACGTTGTGATCAGCCGGTTCAAAGTTCAAGTCCAACTTGAGAGTTTGATCCTGGCTCAGAGCGAACGCTGGCGGCAGGCTTAACACATGCAAGTCGAACGGGCGTAGCAATACGTCAGTGGCAGACGGGTGAGTAACGCGTGGGAACGTAC
>NZ_JBPPLZ010000011.1:0-71858 GCF_051535235.1 Nitrobacter sp. | reverse complement strand
CAGCAGCCACCAGAGCGCTCTTCAAGCTGTCAAACTCGCAAGGGAAAAGCCGTCGCCAAACACGCGGCGCGATTGCGGCCCAAGCCCTTGGAATTCAAGAGGGACTTCGATTTCCGACCGACACAAACGTGTCGGCAGCGTTAAAATCGCGGCTTTGCTAACATAGCGCGCGCGCAGGTGCAACATGACGGCAGCGCACGGCGATGCCTTGTCGCATGGGCGCGATCAACCCGACGGACATTCGCGTCGCGTCGCGGGCACGCGGGAAAATTTCCTGCCGCGCAGTAATTGCGATGCGCGGGCGGGAGTCTCGTCAAACGCAAGTTCGTCCTGTGTCGCAGCCGCTTCCAGCACCCTTGCCGGCGGGCATGACGCCGAAACGTCGTGCAGTACTTGCTGAACGGTTGCCGATGCCGCGGCATGACTTCCTTTTACAGTAATGACAAGTATATTATCGTATATGATTTATAAAAGTGTGTATTAATTTGATTAGTTGGTCACGACCGGTCGATCAAAAGATATTTCAGCCGAAACATGAAGCATTACTTCGCCCATTTTACGCCTTAGTTGCAGGATCAACCCTCCGGCGACTCAGAGGCCATGGCTTTCACTTGTCGCAGGGGCGGCAATACTGCTCAGGGGACTTTCAATATGTTGCACTCGCAAAAGCCGACGTTGGGGTTTCTAATGCGGCCGCGCATGGCGGTCGCCATGCTCGCCGCAACTGTTTTGATTGCAGGGAGCGTAAGCGAGGCATCGGCCCGTTCGCGCCACCATCACCATCGTCATCATCACCGGGCGCACCATGCTGCCGGCCCCGCCGCCGCGCAGCAGTCCTGGGGACAATCCTGGGGAGCGCAGCAGCCCTGGCTGAACGCCAATGCGTCCCTTGGGCGGTCGGCAGGTTCAGGCCGGTCGTTCTCCGGGGTGGCTTCCTACTACGGAAGTGAGTCCGGCAGCCGCACCGCGTCCGGTCAGCGCTTCAACCAGAACGCCATGACAGCGGCCCATCGCAGCCTGCCGTTCGGGACCAAGTTGAGGGTCACCCATGGCAGCCGCAGCGTGGTGGTCACCATCAACGATCGCGGCCCCTTCATCCGAGGGCGCGTGCTGGATCTTTCGAAAGGCGCTGCCCGCGCGATCGGGTTGACCGGCCGTGGCGTCGGCCGCGTGGTCGCCCAGGTGATGTAGGCTGCGCGTCAGAGCGTTTTCGAGCGAAGTGGAAACCGGTTTTCGGAAAAGATCGCGCTCAAACTTCCGATTCCATCAGAAGCGAAAAGTTCCATCAGAAGCGAAAAGCTCCGGGTGAGCGGCCTGTCAGCCGGCGCACTCATTCCGCAGGCTCCGGCGGTGCGACGGAGAGCGGGGTTACGTCCGTGAGCGCCTCGCGGGGCAACGGTTCGGTTCCGCCGACGCGCACCAATCCCCGGTTCTGGACGGTGAACACCCGCCGCGCGCGCCGCAGCAGCGCCGGGCGATGTGCGACCACGATGCGGGTGATATTCATCTGGTCGATCAGATCCGCGATCAACTCCTCGTTCTGCTCGTCGAGGTTCGCGGTGCCTTCATCGAGGATCAGAATCTGCGGCTGGCGATACAGCGCCCGCGCCAGCAGCACGCGCTGCCGCTGCCCGCCGGAGAGCGTCGAGCCCATGTCGCCGACGAGGCTGAGATACTGCATGGGGAAGCGCATGATGTCGGCATGCACGCGCGCGGCGTGAGCGGCGGCGACAACGCGCTCCATGTCGAGGTTCGGATCGAAGCCGGCGATGTTTTCCGAAATGGTGCCGGACATCAGACGGTCGTCCTGGGCGACGACGCCGACGCTCTGGCGCCAGCTTCGCCAGCGCTCGGGCGTGGCGCGGTGTCCGTCGAGTTCGATGGTGCCGTCGGTCGGATGGATCAGTCCGAGCATCAGCTTGAGCAGCGTGGTCTTGCCGCCGCCCGATCCGCCCTGGATGGCGACGTAGTCGCCCTGCTTGATGTCGAGATTGACGTCTTCGAGGATCAGCGGATCGCTGATGCCGTAACGGAAGCAGACATTCTTCAGCCGCATGTGTCCCTGATTGACCAGCGGGCCGGGCAGGCCTTGCGTGACCTCTGAGCGGGTCGTCACGATGTCGGAGAGGCGGTCGAGATGCAGCCGCAACAGCCGGAACTGGACCATCTGGTTGACCAGCGCCATCGCGCGGTCGGTGAAGGTCTGCCGGTAGGACAGGAACGAGAAGATCATGCCGACCGAAAAGCCCGCGCCCGACAGGATGGTGACGCCGGCGACGTAGATCACGATCACGGTTTGCAGGCCGGTGACGGCCGATTGCAGGAAGGTCTGCGAGATCTGGTAACGGCCGACGGCGATGCCGGCGTTGGTGGTCTCGACGTGCAGGTTTCGCCAGGTCGCTTCCCGTATCGACTCCCTTCCCAACAGTTTCAGCGTCGTGGCGGCGCGGATGGTCTCGATGAGGTGCGACTGCTCCTTGGCCTCGGCGACGATGGACTCGGCCATGCGGCGCTTGGTGCCGGGAAACAGCGCCAGCGTGATGCCGAGGTTGATGAGCACGCCGACGATGACGATGAGCGCGAGCGCCGTGGAATAGAAGAACAGGATGAAGCCCGCGATCAGCGCCATGATGCCGTCGATGACGGTGCCGATCACGCCCTGCGTGATGGCGTCCTGCACCGGCTTGACCGAGCCGAGGCGCGAGATGATGTCGCCGACGTGTCGCTTCTCGAAATAGTCGTTGGGCAGCCGCAGCAGGTGCCGGACCAGGTTGCCGGTGATCTGGAAGCTCAGGAGCTGGCCGAAGATGCGGAGCGCCCAGCCGCGGATCGCCTCAAGCCCGGCCTGAATAATGACGAGGGCGCCGAATCCCAGGGCTATCACCGTCAGCAGTTGATGATCGGATTGCGCGAGCGCCTCGTCGACCACAAGCTGCATCTGTAACGGCATCACGAAAGCCGCGATCTGCAGCGCGACCGACAGGATCAGCACCTGCGCGACCGCCCAGCCCCAGCCATGCATCTTCGACCAGAGCAGTGACAGCTTCATCGGCAGGCGCGCTTCGAGCGGCTCGAAGGTTTCGCTCCGCGCCAGTTCGAGGATCACGCCGGTCAGGTGCTTCGAGGCTTCCTCCATCGTGAAAGTGCGAAGGCCGACCGCCGGATCGTGGACGGTGATGCCTTTTGACGACACAGACTTCAGCACCACGAAGTGATTGAGGTCCCAGTGCGCGATGGCGGGAAGCTGGACCTTGGGCAACGCCGCCAGTTCGACGCGGATGGCGCGCGTCGAAAATCCGAGCTGGTCGGCGATCCCCATCAGGCTTTTCAGCGACGCGCCGGCCATCGACACCGCAAACCGCTGGCGCAGCGCATTGAGATCGACATCGTGGCCGTGATAGCGCGAGATCATGGCGAGGCAGGCGAGGCCGCATTCCGCGGCCTCCGACGCCATCATGACGGGAAGGGTTCGTCGGCCCAGATTGAGTTCCCGGAGAATGTTCATGCGCGGCGGCCCACGGCATAGATCGGATCGAACAGCCAGCGCAGCAGGCTTCGATGCTCGAAGACGATTTCAGCCGACACCAGCATTCCCGGCTGCATCGGCACGGTCTGGCCATAGGCTTCCATCGAGCTACGGCTGAGAGACACGCGGATCCTGAACACCGGTTCCTTGATGTCGAGCCCGGGAAAGCCGACATCGGCAGGGCCGAGCACGGTGGTCGAGACCGTTCTCACCGCGCCGCGCACCGTTCCGAAGCGTTGATAGGGAAAGGCCTGCAGGCTGAGTTCGACCTGTTGCCCGGGCCGGACGAAACCGATCGCGCGCGACGGCGCCAACAGTTCGGCCTCGATCTCGCTGCCCGAAGGGATAATCACCGCGACGATGCCGCCCGCAGCCACGGCCTGGCCGTCGCTGACGGGGAGCGCGGCGATCCGTCCGGTGGTCGGTGCGACGAAAAACTGCAGGCGCCGCGCTTCCGATTCGGCGCGGCGCTGCTCGAGCGTCGCCCGGGCGACATCGGCGTCGGAGCGGGCGGCTTTGATTTCCAGCGGGATCGAAACCAGTCGCGCCTTGATGTCCGCAAGTTCGCGCTCCGCCGTCGCCTTCTGGCGGCGCGCGCCGGCGAGATCCTGTTCGATCGCCAGCGCGGCGAGCCGCCGCTGATCGACCTCGCGTTTCGGCATATAGCCCTTGGCGGAGAGGGCTTCCCCGCGATCCACCTCGTCCCGCGCAAGTTTCAGCCGTTCCTGCTGCAACTCGATCTGCTGATCCACCTGGGCAAGTTCGTTCTGGCTCTTACTGACCCGAACGTTCGCCTGATCCCGCTCCAGTTCCAGCAGCGCCAGTTTCGACTCAGCCCTCGACTTCGCCGCGAGCGATTCCGATTCGAATCCCTTGAGAAGCGCATCCCCAGTATTGCCGGTTGCGGTCGCGGTGGAGACGTCGAGGATGGCGAGGCGCGTGCCCTTCTCGACGTTGTCGCCTTCCTTGACGAGGACGCTTCGCAAGGTCCCCTGCGCCTGCGAGGTGATCCGGATCATGCCCTGGTCGGGCACCAGGAACCCGCTCACGGTCGTCTTCCGCGCGTATGTCGCGGTTGCGGCGAAGGTCGCGGCTGCGAAGACGATGCCCGACAGCAGCAGGCCGAGCGTCTTCAACGAAAGCGGCGAGGCCAGGAAGACCTGGCCCTCCAGCCGTTGCGTGGCATGTTCGATGGCTTCGCGGCGGAACAGATCACTCATCGCAGTGCCTCGTTGGCTCCAGTTTCATCGGGTCACCGGACTCAGTCGACATGGATGCCGCTTCTTCCCAGGCCTCTGCCAGATGCTCGAGCACCTCCACTGTGACATGCGACACAGAACAGCAGATGGTGCCGGTCTCGTCACGCCAGCTCAGCGCCGAGTACCGATTGCGCTGGCCGCGGATCGCTACCGGCGCAGAGTCCGTTTCCGGAAACATGAAGACCGAAATGAGCCGGGTATCCCGTT
Source organism: Nitrobacter sp. (assembly GCF_051535235.1). Lineage (GTDB taxonomy): Bacteria > Pseudomonadota > Alphaproteobacteria > Rhizobiales > Xanthobacteraceae > Nitrobacter. The sequence continues at coordinate 66,866 of NZ_JBPPLZ010000011.1, read as the reverse complement.
CGTAGACGCACGTGCCGACGGCCCGCTCTCCGACGTAATCCATCCTCGCGCCCCGCAGGTGGTAGCCCCAACGCTCCACGTCGCGGACCTTCGCGGCGCGTTCCGACTGGCGCAGAAGCCAGGCTTCCACCTCCGCCGGATCGGATGAGACGAATTCGATCGCGGAGTCGCCGATATCAGCGCGGACGTGGGCTGCAACCACTTCCTTGATCTCGGAGAATTCGGTGTGGATCGGGCTGTGGACACCGGGCCGGCTGACGATGGCGATCGTCAGAGGCGCGGTGGGATGGATCTGGCAGGCCAGCCTCACATTCGACGGTGCGTCGATCGCGCCGAGGGTCGTCGCCTCGACGGCATCAGGAGCCGGAAGCGATTCCTGTCCGTTTTCGATGCGGACCCGGCAGGTCGAACAGCGGCCGCGGCCGCCGCAGAGCGACGCATGCGGGATGCCGGCCGACCGGCTGACCTCCAGAAGCGTCATGCCGGGCGTCAGATCGACGGCCGGTCCATCGAGGTAACTGATCCGGACCGGTCCGCGCTTTGCGGTCTCGCGGCGGTAGCGCAGGAATGCAATGCCGATCGCGGTCGCGGCGAGCAGCCCGAATCCCCATCGGACGATGTCGCGCAAGGTCGCCATCGTCGCCGCGTCATGGGCGTTCGGCCAGTTCGTTCGCGCTTTCAGCGCGGCGAACGCGCTCGGGTCCGACATGATGTAGGTCGCGCGCATCCCCGCGACAGCAAATCCGGACAGCGCCAGCACCGGCAACAACAGGGCGACGGCCAGCAGGAACGGAGCGAACCGGCTGTAGGAATCGGACAGCCGCAACCAGTAGTGGATGCCGATGCAGCCGTGGATCCACACCAGCACCAGCAGGGTGCTTTGCAGGATCGCGCTGTCGGGCCAGAGCCGGACCAGTTCATAGAGGTAGATGTCGTTGGCGCCGAATACCGCATGCGCCACGCGGGTGTTGACGATATGCGGAAATAGCAGAAACGGAATCGAAAGACCGATGCCGATTTGCAGAGCCTCCCAGACCGGCATCCGCCAGGTTTCCCGCCGGCTCAATTTATAAAGGCCGAGGGCGACGTGGGTGATCAGCGCGAGCAACAGGATGATCGACACCGGCCATGACCGGGTGACCGCGGTTCGCAACTCCTGTACCCGATGCATGGCCTCGAGGTTGACAAGACCGACCGCATGATTGGCGAAATGCGTGGCCGCAAACGCCATCAGCGTCAGCCCCGATGCCAACCTCAGACGCTGCAAACCGCTGCCGCGGAAGTAGATATGCATTCAGCCCTCGCGCGGCGGCAGATTGAATGCCAACCCGGAAGCCGTCAATCCCGCCGCGCCGTTGTACAGAGGCGGGCGTGATCCACAGCACATGGCGGACAGTAATCCACCCGCTCCCGGCATGACCGGATTCCCAGATGTGCAATTGCACATCTGTGATCGCCGCTCACGCGGCGTCCGGAATGACGAAGAAGCGCTCTCAAAGAAAACTCTGGGGATCGACGTCCACTTCGAGCTTGAGGTTGCCCCTGGTCTTCGGTCCCGCGGCGAGCCACTCGCGCAGATAGCCGGACAGGTCCACGCCGCGCGCCGACTTCGCCAGCAAGCGAAAGCGATAGCGGCCTTTGATGACGGCGAGCGGCGCTTCAGCCGGTCCGAGCACCTGAACGCGTTCGTCGATCGGTGCGGTCGCGGCGAGCTGGCGGGCGAAACCCTCTGCGGTCGGGCGGTCGCCCGCGGATATGATCAGGCTGGCGAGGCGGCCGAACGGCGGATAGCCCGCGCGTTCCCGCGCCTCGATCTCGCCGGCGTAAAACGCCTCGCGGTCGCTTGCGACCAGCGCCTTCATCACGGGATGTTCGGGCTGGTGGGTTTGCAGATAACCGATGCCGTGGCCTTTCTCGCGGCCGGTGCGGCCGATCACCTGGTTGAGCAGTTGGAAAGTCCGCTCCGCGGCGCGCGGATCGCCGTTGCTCAGGCCGAGGTCGGCATCGACGACACCGACGAGGTTCAGGCGCGGAAAATGATGTCCCTTCGCCACCAGTTGCGTGCCGATGATGATGTCGACGCGGCCTTCCGCGATGTCGTTGAGTTCGGTGCGCATCGTCTCGACCGAGGTGATCAGATCGCTCGACAGCACCATTGTGCGGGCGTCGGGGAACAGCGCGGCGGCCTCTTCCTGCAGCCGTTCTACGCCGGGACCGACAGCGACAAGCGATTCCTCCGCCGCGCAATGCGGACATTGATGCGGACGCGGCATCGAGAAGCCGCAGTGATGGCATACGAGACGCTGCCGGAAGCGGTGATCCACCAGCCAGGCGTCGCAGATCGTGCAGGCGAAGCGGTGACCGCAGGCGCGGCACAATGTCAGCGGCGCGTAGCCGCGGCGGTTGAGGAACAATAGCGCCTGCTCGCGCCGTTCGATGGCGTTTTGAATCTCGCCGGCGAGACGCGGAGAAACGAAGCGGCCGCGCGGTGGACCCTCGCGGCGCAGATCGATCAGTTCGATCTGCGGCATGTGCTGGCCGCCGAACCGCGACGTCAGCGCGATGCGCTGGTAGCGTCCCTTGCGCGCATTGACTTCGCTTTCGACCGAAGGCGTCGCCGACGCCAGCACGATCGGAATTTTCGCGATATGGGCGCGCACCACGGCCATGTCGCGAGCGTGATAATGTGTGCCTTCGTCCTGCTTGTAGGCCTGGTCGTGCTCCTCGTCGACGATGATCAGTCCGAGATCGGCATAGGGGAGAAACAGCGCCGAGCGCGCGCCGACCACGACCTGCGCCTCGCCCGCCGCGATCGCGGCCCAGTTGCGTGCGCGACTTCGCGGCGTCAGTTCGGAATGCCACTCCAGCGGCCGCTCGCCGAAGCGCGCCGCGAAGCGGTCACGGAACTGGCCGGTCAGCGCGATCTCCGGCATCAGGATCAGCGCCTGCTTTCCCCGGCGGATGGCTTCGGCGACCGCTTCGAAATAGACTTCGGTCTTGCCGGAACCGGTGACGCCGTCGAGCAGCGCGACGTGGAACGTGCCGTTCGCGGCGAGCGCACGCATGGCGTCCACGGCTGTGCGCTGGATGCGGGAAAAGTCGGGGACGGCGAAATCGGGATCGGGCGGTGGCGGCGGCGGTGGAGGCGGCATCGGCTCGACCGTCAGCGTGCCCTCGTCGACGAGGCCGTCGACCACGCCGGCGCTGACGCCTGCTTCCTTCGCGGCGTCGGATTTTCCGTGCAGCAGGCGATCGGACAATACCGCGATCAGCCGCTGTCGTGCCGGCGTCATGCGCTGCGGCGGCTCGCCGCTGAGCCGCACCCCGGCTCGTGCCCGCTCCGGTCCAAGATGCTCGCCCATCCGAAGGCTCATGCGCATCACCATGCCGCGCGATGACAGCGTGTAGTTCGCGACCCAGTCGATCAGCGTGCGCAGTTCGGTCTTGAGCGGCGGCACGCCGAGTTTTTCGCCGATGTCCTTCAACCGGTTGTGCAGACGCGGATCGGGCGCAGGGTTTTCGGCCCAGACCACGGCGATGACCTCGCGCGGTCCGAGCGGCACCGTGACCACGTCGCCGGGCGCGACCTCCATGCCGCGCGGAACGCGGTAGGAATAAGCCTGGTCGATCGCAACGGGAACCAGAACATCGACGACGCGAGTCGTCGATGACGATGCCGAGCGGTTGCGCGAAAAATGGTCCATCCGAAGAGTCGGGCTCGAGTAGGGTCGCCAGTCGTAAAGTTAGCAAACGATAAACCAAAGCGGCGCGATATAATCGCCGAAATCATCGTGACGGGTAGGAATCATGCCCAAGCCCGCTCCAGAACCGTTACCCGATCTCGTCTGCGCGGCCCCGGATGTGGGGCGGCAAATCGTGCGATGGCTGGCGCATCTGCGGACCGAGCGAAGGCTCTCCCTCAAGACCTGCGAGGCCTATGCGCGGGATGTCCGGCAATGCCTGGCGTTTCTCGGCGAGCACTGGGGCGAGTTGGTGACGCTGAAGCGCCTCGCCGCGCTTGAGGCGAGCGATGTCCGCGCCTTCATGGCCGCGCGTCGCGCCGATGATGTCGGTGGCCGGTCGCTGATGCGCGCGCTGGCGGGCTTGCGCTCGTTCGCGCGATTTCTGGAACGGGAAGGGCTCGGCAAGGTCGGCGCGCTCAGCGTGGTCCGCGCCCCGAAGGTTGGCAAGAGCCTGCCGAAACCGATTCATATGAGCGCGGCGAAGCGCTTTGCCGATGCGTCCGAGCGCGCCGGCGAGGATCGCGAACCCTGGATCTGGGCGCGCGACGCCGCGGTGATGGCGCTGCTGTACGGATCGGGCCTGCGCATTTCCGAGGCGCTCGGCTTAAAGCGCCGTGATGTGCCGCAACCCGGGGCGGGCGACGTTCTGATCGTCACCGGCAAGGGCAACAAGACGCGGATGGTGCCGGTGCTGCAGAACGTGCTGGCGCTGATCCATGAATATGTCGCGATGTGTCCGCATTCGCTGCCGCCTGAAGGGCCGATCTTCGTCGGCACGCGGGGCGGTCCGCTCAGGGCGCGCATCATCCAGCTCGTCATGGCGCGGATGCGCGGCGCGCTCGGCCTGCCCGACAGCGCGACGCCGCATGCGTTGCGTCATTCATTCGCGACGCATCTCTTGAGTCGCGGCGGCGACCTGCGCGCGATCCAGGAGCTGCTGGGTCACGCATCGCTTTCGACCACGCAAATCTACACCGGCATCGACAGCGAACGGCTGCTCGAGGTCTACAGGACGGCGCACCCCCGCGCCTGATCCCCTTGCGCCACGAAATTGCCGGCGGACATTCTCACCAATACTCCGGTTGGCCACTTGCGCGGGAAAAGCCAGAGGTCAATCGTGGACTGTCTAACCGCTGCGGGAGAGGACAATGAGCGCGCACGAAAGCATGGAGCACGCCGAGCATACGCATCATGCGTCAGGAGAAAACAAGAAGATTGCGCTCCTGATCGCCGTCATCGCGCTCTGCCTCGCTCTGTCCGAGACGCTGGGTAAAGGCGCGCAGACCGAATCGATCAGCAAGAACGTGGAGTCCTCCAACCTCTGGGCCTTTTTCCAGGCCAAGAGCATCCGCCGCACCGTGGTCCAGACCCAGGCCGACCAGGCCAGGCTCAGCCTCCGGCTCGCGGCGGATGATGCGACCAGGGCTGCGCTGCAGAAGCAGATCGACGACTGGCAGAAGACCGCGGCGCATTATCGTTCCGACCCGAGCACCGGGGAGGGGCAGGATCAACTTGCCGAGCGCGCCAAACACGCCGAGGACGCACGCGACCTCGCGATGGCGAAATATCATCACTTCGAGTTGGCGTCCGCCGCGTTCCAGATCGCGATCGTGCTGGCATCGGCCGCGATCATCACCGGCATGATCGTGCTGGCCTGGATATCGGGACTGCTGGCGCTGGCGGGGATTGGAATCACAGCGATCGGGATGTTCGCCCCGCACGCCTTGCATCTGCTGGGACACTGACGAGCAGATTTATGTGTTTATCTCGGGCGCGCCTCGTGTTGGCTTGCCCCGGAACAGAGTTACATGTGGATGGCGCGTTTGCCGACGGCGAGGGCGGCTTCCTTGACAGCTTCCGATCGCGTCGGGTGGGCGTGGCAGGTGCGGGCGAGATCTTCCGCCGAGCCGCCGAACTCCATCAATACGCAGGCTTCGTGGATCATTTCGCCGGCCTCGCGGCCGACGATGTGAACGCCGAGCACGCGGTCGGTTTTCGCATCCGCCAGAATCTTTACAAAGCCGTCGGTGGTCTGGTTGACCTTGGAGCGTCCGTTGGCCGTGAACGGAAACTTGCCGACGGTATAGACCGTGCCGGCCTGCTTCAGTTCTTCCTCGGTCTTGCCGACCGATGAGACCTCGGGCGTGGTGTAGACCACGCCGGGAATGACGTCGTAGTTCACGTGGCCGGCCTGGCCGGCGAGAATTTCGGCACAGGCGACGCCCTCGTCCTCGGCCTTGTGCGCCAGCATCGGACCTCTCACGACGTCGCCGATGGCGTAAATCCCTTTCACGCTGGTCGAAAAATGCGCGTCGATTTCCACACGCCCGCGATCGTCCAGCGCGACGCCCGCTTCCTTCAGGCCGAGGCCGTCGGTGTAGGGCGTGCGGCCGATGCAAACGAGTACGACGTCGGCCTCGATCGTCTCGGCCGCGCCGCCCGCGGCGGGCTCGACCCGGGCCGCCAGCGCCTTGCCTGACGAGTCGACGCCGGTGACCTTGGCGCCGAGCCTGAACGCAAAGCCCTGCTTCTCGAGGATGCGCTGGAATTGCCTCGCGATCTCGCCGTCCATGCCGGGCAGGATACGGTCGAGAAATTCCACCACCGTCACCTGCGCGCCCAGGCGACGCCACACCGACCCGAGTTCGAGACCGATCACGCCCGCGCCGATGACCAGAAGTTTTCCCGGCACTTTCTCAAGAGACAATGCGCCGGTCGAGGACACGATGCGCTTCTCGTCGATCTCGATACCCTTGAGCTTGGCGACGCCGGAGCCGGTGGCGATGACGATGTTCCTTGTTTCAACGGTCTGTTTTTTGCCGTCGACGCCTGATACCTCGACCTTGCCGGCGGCGAGAATCCTGCCGGTGCCGCCGATGACGTCGATCTTGTTTTTCTTCATCAGGTATTCGACGCCCTTGACGTTTCCGTCGATGCCCTGCTGCTTGAAATTCATCATCGCCGGCAGGTCGAGCTTCGGCGCGTCGACGCCGATGCCCATTTTCGCGAACGAGTGTCCTGCTTCCTCGAAGGTTTCGGAGGCGTACAGCAGCGCCTTCGACGGCATGCAGCCGACATTGAGGCAGGTGCCGCCGAGCGTTGGATTTTTCTCGACCACGGCGACCTTCATGCCGAGTTGCGCGGCGCGAATGGCGCAGACGTAGCCGCCGGGGCCGGTGCCGATAACGATGAGGTCGTAAGAAGCCATGGCCGCAATCCTGTCGTTTCAATCATGTCAGCGATATAGGCGGCTTCGTCGGACAACAGCCAGACGAGGGCGTTGGCGGTTTTGTCCGCGGCGCCACCGAACTGCGGCGGATACGAAGCTCGAAACTGCTCGATTTCAATTATGCTTCTCAATCCGTTGGGTCCGGTACGGTGAGCAATTTTGCGCGCTGGTCGAAGAGCAATCCGCCGACCAGTCGGTTGACCTCGTCGGGATCGGCTCCGTCAGTGATCAGCTTTCGTCTCAAAGCGTGCGCCTTGTCGAGGTTGCCGAGCTTTTTTTCGATCGCTGGTTGATGCTTTTCTTCAGCTTTCGCGTTTTCCTGATCGGCCTTCGCTCGTCGCCTCTGGTTATCATGGTAGAACAGCGCTCGCGACAGGACCCAGTCCGCTGACTTTTTCGAGACGTTTTCGAAAGATCCCAGAGCATTGAAGGGATTTTCACAGGCAATGCTTTTAACTTCGCCGCCGTATTCGGAGACGTAAATATGTGCGGCGGATGGCCCGTGCTCAAAGCTCAGACAAGCCAGGTAAACCAGTTCTAAAATGATCGCATTCAACTCCAGATCAATCGAGGTCAAATGACCGAACTCGGTGGTTTTGGTATCGGACTTCAGCAGGATTTGCGTCATGTGGGTTCTTTCTAGCCTGCACTACAAATCCAGCACCAGTCGGGCCGGATCTTCGAGCGATTCCTTGACGCGCACGAGGAAGGTGACGGCCTCCTTGCCGTCGATGACGCGGTGATCATAGGAGAGCGCGAGATACATCATCGGGCGGATTTCGACCTTGCCGCCGATCGCCATCGGACGTTCCTGAATCTTGTGCATGCCAAGGATCCCGGCTTGCGGCGCGTTCAGGATCGGCGTCGACATCAACGAGCCATAGATGCCGCCGTTGGTGATGGTGAAGGTGCCGCCCTGCATCTCCTCGATCTTGAGCTGGCCATCGCGGGCGCGGCGGCCGTAATCGGCGATGCTCTTCTCGATCTCGGCGATCGACTTGCGGTCGCAGTCGCGCACGACAGGCACGACGAGACCCTTGTCGGTGCCGACCGCGACGCCAATATGATAGTAATTCTTGTAGATCAGGTCGGTGCCGTCGATTTCGGCATTGACGGCGGGAATGTCCTTCAGCGCCTGAACGCAGGCTTTCGTGAAGAAGCCCATGAAGCCGAGCTTGGAGCCGTGCTTTTTCTCGAACACCTCTTTGTAGTGCGCGCGCAACGCCATGACGCTGGTCATGTCGACCTCGTTGAAGGTCGTCAGCATCGCCGCGGTATTCTGCACTTCCTTGAGGCGGCGCGCGATGGTCTGGCGCAAACGTGTCATCTTCACGCGCTCCTCGCGCGCGGCGTCGTCGGGAGGTGAGGGCGCGCGGAGCTGAACCGCGGCGGCCGGCTGGTTGACCGGGGTCGGCGCCGATGCCGCTCTCTCGATCGCGGCCAGCATGTCGCCCTTGGTGACGCGGCCGTCCCTGCCCGAACCCGGCACCGTGGAAGCGTCGACACCGCTCTCGGCGGAGAGTTTGCGGACCGAAGGCGCGAGCGGCGCGTCGGAGGGCGCTGAGGTTTCCGTCGCTGATGTTTCCGGCTTGGGCCGCGGCTCTTCCGGGCCGGCATTGATCGGTTTCGTGGTGTCGGACTTGAGGTCCGGACGTCCGGTTGCGCTTTCAGGCGCGACGCTTGCCGATGCCTTGGCCGCCGCGGGTTTTACCGGTGCGCCGCCTTCGGCTATCTGTCCAAGCAACGCGCCGACGGCGACCGTCTCGCCGTCCCTGGCGACGATCTCGCCGAGCGTGCCGGCGGAAGGCGCGGGCACTTCGATGGTCACCTTGTCGGTTTCGAGTTCGACGAGAGGTTCGTCGACGGCGACAGTGTCACCGGTCTTCTTGAACCATTTGCCGATGGTGGCCTCGGTTACCGATTCGCCGAGCGTCGGAACGCGTATCTCAGTCATGTGAGCAGCCCTTCCTAAATCCTCCGCCGGTCATGGCCGGTTATATCCGTCCGAAGCGCGGCGTCGCTTCGCTGGCTTATCTCGATACCCGCGTCTTGAGTGCGATGCAGAGCCGTAGATACCCGGCATCGCAGACAGGCTGACGCAATCTGCGCAAGCTTGATGGCGCACCGGGCATGACAACGCAATTTATTATCCAAGTGCTTCTTCGAGAAGTGCCTTGAGTTGCGCAAGATGCTTCGACATCAATCCGGTCGCGGTAGCGGCGGAGGCGGCGCGGCCGGCATAACGCGGGCGCCTGTTGGGTGCGCCGATCTGGTTGAGAATCCATTCGAGGTAGGGTTCGATGAAGTGCCACGCACCCATGTTGCGTGGCTCCTCCTGACACCAGACGATTTCGGCGTTCTTGAAGCTGCCGAGCACCTGCACCAGCGCCTTCAGCGGCACCGGATACAACTGTTCGATCCGCAACAGGTAGACGTCGTCGACGTTGCGCCTCTCGCGTTCCTCGTAGAGGTCGTAGTAGACCTTGCCGGAGCACAGTACCACGCGGCGGATATTGTCGTCGTCCACCAGTTTGATCTTCTGGTCCGGCAGCATCGCCGCATCGTCGTAAAGGATGCGGTGGAACGTGGTCGCGGCGCCGAGCTCGTCGAGGCGCGATACCGCCCGCTTGTGACGCAGCAGCGACTTCGGCGTCATCATGATCAGCGGCTTGCGGATCTGGCGCTTCAACTGCCGGCGCAGCGCATGGAAATGGTTCGCCGGCGTGGTCAGGTTGACAACCTGCATGTTGTCTTCCGCGCACATCTGCAGGAAGCGTTCCAGCCGCGCCGACGAATGCTCCGGTCCCTGGCCTTCATAGCCGTGAGGCAGCATGCAGACGAGACCCGACATGCGCAGCCACTTGCGTTCGCCGGCGGAGATGAACTGATCGAACACCACCTGCGCGCCGTTGGCGAAGTCGCCGAACTGCGCTTCCCACATCGTGAGCGCATTGGGCTCGGCGAGCGAATAGCCGTATTCGAAGCCGAGCACCGCTTCTTCCGACAGCAGCGAGTTGATGACTTCGTAGCGTCCCTGGTCCTTGCCGAGATGGTTGAACGGCGTGTAGCGGCTTTCGTCCTGCTGGTCGAACAATACCGAATGCCGTTGCGAGAAGGTGCCGCGCTCGCTGTCCTGGCCGGACAGCCGGACGTTATGGCCCTCCAGCATCAGCGAGCAGAACGCCAGCGCCTCCGCCGTCGCCCAGTCGATGCCGGTGCCGCCCTCGATCGCCTTGGCGCGGTTTTCGAGAAAGCGCTGCACCGTGCGATGCACGCGGAAACCGTCCGGCACGCGGGTGATGCTGCGGCCGATCTCCTTCAGCGTCGTGACGTCGACGCCGGTGACGCCTCGGCGCGGCTCCTCGTCCTGGTCGGCGAGCTTGAAGCCGGCCCACTTGCCGTCGAGCCAGTCGGCCTTGTTCGGCTTGTAGCCGGTGCCGCCCTCGAACTCGGCGTCGAGCCGCGCGCGCCAGTCGGCTTTCAGCTTCTCGACTTCACCCTCGGTGATGACGCCATCAGCGGTCAGCCGCTTCGCGTACAGTTCGAGCGTGGAAGGGTGCGCGGCGATCTTCTGGTACATCGTCGGGTTGGTGAACGACGGCTCGTCGCCTTCGTTGTGACCGTGGCGGCGATAGCAGAACATGTCGATCACGACCGGCTTGTGGAATTTCTGCCGGAATTCGGTCGCTACCTTGGCGGCGAACACCACAGCTTCCGGATCGTCGCCGTTGACGTGGAAGATCGGCGCTTCGATCATCTTGGCGACGTCGGACGGATAGGGCGATGAGCGCGAGTAGCGCGGATAGGTGGTGAAGCCGATCTGGTTGTTGACGATGAAGTGGATCGAGCCGCCGGTACGGTAGCCCTTGAGGTCCGACAGCGCAAAGCATTCCGCCACGACGCCCTGGCCCGCGAAAGCGGCGTCGCCGTGCATCAGGAGCGGCAGCACCGAGTTGCGTTGGTCGGGCGGGTCGCCGTGCTGATCCTGCTTGGCGCGCACCTTGCCGAGCACCACCGGATCGACGATCTCGAGGTGCGAGGGGTTGGCGGTCAGCGACAGGTGGATCCGGTTGTTGTCGAATTCGCGGTCGCTTGAGGCGCCAAGGTGATACTTGACGTCGCCCGAGCCTTCCACGGCGTCGGGATTGACCGAACCGCCCTTGAATTCGTGGAACAGCGCGCGGTGCGGCTTGCCCATCACCTGCGTCAGCACGTTCAGCCGTCCGCGGTGCGGCATGCCGATCACGATTTCCTTGACGCCGAGATTGCCGCCTCGCTTGATGATCTGCTCCAGCGCCGGAATCAGCGATTCGGCGCCATCGAGACCGAAACGCTTGGTGCCGGTGAACTTGACGTCGCAGAACTTCTCGAAGCCTTCCGCCTCGACGAGTTTCTTGAGGATGGCGCGGCGGCCTTCCGGCGTGAAGCTGATCTCCTTGTCCGGTCCCTCGATGCGCTCCTGGATCCAGCCTTTCTGCGCGCCGTTCGAAATGTGCATGAACTCGACGCCCAGCGTCTGGCAGTAGGTGCGCTCGCAGATCGCCACGATCTGGCGCAGCGTGCCGTATTCGAGGCCGAGAACATGGTCGAGAAAGATCTTGCGATCCATGTCGGCGTCGGTGAAGCCGTAGACGCGAGGATCGAGTTCTTCGTGGTCCCGCGCGGGGTCGAGACCGAGCGGATCGAGCCTGGCATGGAAATGACCGCGCATGCGATAGGCCCGGATCAGCATCAGCGCACGAACCGAATCGCGGGTGGCCTGGTGGACCTCGACGCCGGCCAGCGCCGAATCTTTCGCCTGTGTCCTGGCCTGCACCTTGGCGCCGACGGCCTGTTCGACCTGGGCCCAGTTACCGTCGAGCGCGGAGGTGAGGTCGTCCTGCGGCGCGAGCGGCCAATTCGCCTTCTCCCAGGACGGGCCTTCCGCGTTCTTCCGGACGTCCTCGGGAGCGTCCGTCAGGCTTTTGAAAAACTCCTGCCATTCGGCATCGACCGAGGCGGGGTCCTTTTCGTAGCGGGCGTAAAGACCGTCGATGTAGGAGGCATTCGGGCCGTGCAGGAACGAGGAAAGGGCAAATGCTGCATTCGCGTTCTGGCGAGACATGTCGCGTCCTGACGATTTCCAGTCTTGCGCATAGCAACGGCGCATTCGCCGATTCCGCGGCGGAATCAGCGCGAATTTGAATATTTTACCTTATTTAGGGTGGAACTTCGCTCCGAAAAGAACCAAAGTTTGAATCATGACCTCAACTTTTCGACAAGAGTCTTTCCGAGTCGCGCCGGGGACGGCGAGACGATAATGCCGGCGGCTTCCATGGCGGCGGTCTTGGACGCGGCGTCGCCCTTGCCGCCGGAGATGATGGCGCCGGCATGGCCCATGCGGCGGCCGGGCGGCGCGGTGACGCCGGCGATGAAGCCGACCACAGGCTTGCTGCGGCCGCGTCTGGCTTCGTCGATGAGAAACTGGGCGGCGTCTTCCTCGGCCGAACCGCCGATCTCGCCGATCATCACGATCGATGTGGTCTTGGGATCGGCGAGAAACATCTCCAGCACGTCGATGAATTCGGTGCCCTTGACCGGGTCGCCGCCGATGCCGACCGCGGTTGTTTGCCCCAGACCTTCCTGGCTGGTCTGAAATACCGCCTCATAAGTCAGCGTGCCCGAGCGGGAGACGATGCCGACATGGCCCGGCTTGAAGATGTTGGCCGGCATGATGCCGATCTTGCATTCGCCGGCGGTGACGACGCCCGGACAATTCGGCCCGATCAGCCGCGACTTCGATCCCGACAGCGACCGCTTGACCCGCACCATGTCCAGCACCGGAATGCCCTCGGTGATGCAGACGATCAGCGGAGTCTCGGCGTCGATCGCCTCGCAGATCGCGTCCGCCGCGCCCTGCGGCGGAACGTAGATCACGCTGGCGTCGGCGCCGGTCGCCTCGCGCGCTTCGCGGACGGTGTCGAACACCGGCAGGTCGAGGTGCTTGCTGCCGCCTTTGCCCGGCGAGGTGCCGCCGACCATCTTGGTGCCGTAGGCGATGGCGGCCTCGGAATGAAACGTGCCGTTCTTGCCGGTGAAGCCCTGGCAGATGACCTTTGTGTTCCTGTCGATCAGAACGGACATTTACCCGACCCCCTTCACGGCCTTGACGATCTTCTGCGCGGCATCGTCGAGATCGTCGGCGGACAGCACGTTGAGGCCGGACTCGCGGATGATCTTCTTGCCGGCGTCGACATTGGTGCCTTCGAGGCGAACCACCAGCGGGACATTGAGGCCGACCTGCTTCACCGCAGCGACGACGCCGTCGGCAATGACGTCGCATTTCATGATGCCGCCGAAGATGTTGACCAGGATGCCTTTCACGTTCGGATCGGCGGTAATGATCTTGAAGGCGGCCGCGACCTTGTCCTTGGTGGCGCCGCCGCCGACGTCGAGGAAGTTCGCAGGCGCCATGCCGTAGAGCTTGATGATATCCATGGTCGCCATCGCAAGGCCGGCGCCGTTGACCATGCAGCCGATCTGTCCGTCGAGCGCGACATAGCTCAGATCGAAGCGCGACGCCTCGATTTCCTTGGGATCCTCCTCGGTCTCGTCGCGCAGCGCCAGCACGTCGGAATGGCGGAACATCGCATTGCCGTCGAACGACACCTTGGCGTCGAGCACGCGCAGTTCACCTTGCCTGGTGACGACCAGCGGGTTGATCTCCAGAAGCGCCATGTCCTTGGCGATGAAGGCGGCGTAAAGCTGCGTTACCAGTCTGTCCGCCTGCTTGGCGAGGTCGCCGGTGAGGCCCAGCGCCTTGGCAGTGGTGCGGCCGTGATGGGCCATGACGCCGGTGGCCGGATCGATCGAGAAGGTCACGATCTTCTCGGGCGTTTTATGGGCGACGTCCTCGATATTCACGCCGCCCTCGGTGGAGACCACGAACGCGACCCGCGAGGTCTCGCGGTCGACCAGCGCCGAGAGGTAGAACTCCTTATCGATGTCGGAGCCTTCCTCGATGTAGAGACGGTTGACCCGTTTGCCGGCGGGGCCGGTCTGCGCTGTGACCAGCGTTGCTCCGAGCATCTGCCCGGCGTATTCGCTGACCTCAGCGACAGATTTGGCAAGACGGACGCCGCCTTTGTCTCCAGCGGAGGCTTCCCTGAACTTGCCCTTGCCGCGGCCGCCTGCATGGATCTGGCTTTTCACCACCCAGACCGGGCCGCCCAGCGTGTTCGCCGCCGCCTCGGCTTCCGATGCCTTCAGCACCGGAACCCCGCGCGAGACCGGCACGCCGAATTCGCGCAGCAACGCCTTGGCCTGGTACTCGTGGATGTTCATCGCGATGGTCTCCGACGCGTGGCAGTGACAATTGGCAGTGAAAATTCCTCGACTTCACCTGTCCGTCTGTCACAGACCGACCGGCGACACACTTGATCACGATGATTTTGGGTCGAATCGATCCAAAATCATGAACCTGGTCGATACCAATATTCCAAAGCGGGATGCTGGCGGAAACCGCTGCACCACTTTTCCCCATCCCGCTTCCAGCCGAAGGGCAGGCGGACAGTCGCCTCGCGGCCGATCAGCGGTCCAGCAGGTCGGGCGCGATCTTCTTGCAGGCATCGATAAGCCCCTGAACCGCGCCGACCGATTTGTCGAAGGCCTCGCGATCCTTGCCGCCAAGTTCGATTTCGACGACGCGCTCGACGCCTTTGGCGCCGATCACCACGGGGACGCCGACATACATGTCCTTCACGCCGTATTCGCCGTTGAGATAGGCGGCGCATGGCAGCACGCGCTTCTTGTCGCGCAGATAGCTTTCCGCCATCGCGATCGCCGAGGCCGCGGGCGCGTAGAAGGCCGAGCCGGTCTTCAGCAGGTTGACAATCTCCGCGCCGCCGTTGCGGGTGCGCTCGACGATCTCGTCGATGCGCGCCTGCGAGGTCCAGCCCATCTTGACGAGATCCGGCAGCGGAATGCCGGCCACGGTCGAGTACTTCACCAGCGGCACCATGCTGTCGCCGTGGCCGCCGAGCACGAAGGCGGTGACGTCTTCCACCGACACGTCGAATTCGTCGGCGAGGAAATAACGGAAGCGTGATGAATCCAGCACGCCCGCCATGCCGACCACCTTCTTCGCCGGCAGGCCGGAGGCTTTCTGAAGCGCCCAGACCATGGCGTCGAGCGGATTGGTGATGCAGATGACGAAGGCGTCGTGCGCATATTTCCTGATGCCGGCGCCGACCTGCTCCATCACCTTGAGATTGATGCCCAGGAGATCGTCGCGGCTCATGCCCGGCTTGCGCGGAATGCCGGCGGTGACGACGCAGACGCTGGCGCCCTCAAGCGCTTCGTAGGAATTGGCGCCGGTCAGCCTGGCGTCGAATCCCTCCACCGGAGACGACTGCGCGATATCGAGGGATTTTCCTTGTGGAATGCCTTCGGCGATATCGAACATCACGACGTCGCCGAGTTCTTTCAGACCGATGAGGTGAGCGAGCGTTCCTCCGATCTGGCCGGAGCCGATCAGGGCGATCTTGTCGCGCGCCATGGGAATTTATCCTTTGATGGCAAAGAGGCGGGATAAGGAAATTCTCGACAACAGCGTGGTTAGACCTTTCGTCCCGGCCGTTCAAGTCGTGCAGCGTGCATTCCTGTTCGCCCAAGGTTCGATCCCGATGACAGAAATGGCGGCATCAATGTCATGTCTCCACCAGTCCGGTGCTGGAGCCGCCGGCGGCGGAATCGCTGCGGCCGTGGGCCTGGGCCAGGTAGGACTCCGAGCCCATCTCGATCAGGCGCGAGGAAGTCCGCTTGAATTCGTTCGCCTCAAAACCCTCGCTCGCGCGATAGAGCGACAGCGGATCGGTGTCGCTCGAGGCCATCAGTTTCACGCCGTTGTCATACAGCGCGTCGATCAGCGCGATGAACCGTTTGGCGGCGTTGCGGTCGGCGTCGTTCATGACCGGAATGCGATCGATAATGAGGGTATGATAGTCCCGCGCGAGCCGCAGATAGTCGGAGGCGCCAAGCGGCTGCTCACAGAGGTCGGCGAAGGAAAACCGGGCCACGCCGTGGGACGAGCACGGCACCCGCAAGGTATGGCCCTTGATTGCGATGTCGCGAGGCCTGCACGGTGCGCCGCCCGTCATCAGCGCCCAACCCTTGTCGAGCGCCGCTTCGGCCTTGGCGTCGGCGGGCGTCAGCCACATCGTGACGCCTGCCAGCTTTTCCATGCGGAAATCGGTGCGTGCATCGAGGCGCAGCACCTCCATGCGTTCCTCGATCTGTTCGATGAACGGCAGGAATAGTACGCGGTTGAGGCCGCCCTCATAGAGATTCTCGGGCGGGACGTTGGATGTCGCCACCACCACCGTGCCGAGTTCGAACAGGCGCGCGAACAGGCGGCCGAGGATCATGGCATCGGCAATATCGGTGACGTGAAATTCGTCGAAGCACAAAAGCCACGCTTCCTCGAAGATCGAGGCCGCGGTGAGTTGAATGACATCGGCGTCGGCTATTTCGCCGCGCGCGATGCTCTGGCGAAAGGCGAAGATGCGCTCATGAACATGGGCCATGAACTCATGAAAATGGACGCGGCGCTTGTGCGTGACCGCGCTGTCATGGAAGAACAGGTCCATCAGCATGGACTTGCCGCGCCCGACGTCGCCGTAGATATAAAGTCCCTTCGGAGGAGGAGCGTGGTCGGGATGAAAGAGCTTGTCGAGGAAGCCTGACCTGGCCGCCGGCTTGTAGGCCATGAGCCGCTCGTCCAGCGCGGCGAGGGCTTCCGCAACCCGCGCCTGCGCATCGTCAGCCTCGATCGCGCCCGATGCGACGAGATCCTGATAGTGATCACGGAACAGCGTGGGCGAGGCCGAAAGCATCGGTCAGCTTACGACTCCATATCAGCCGAAATGCAAGTCGTGAATTGGTTGAACTTGCAGATCGGACGGTTACGGGCTGAGCGCGTAGGAATCCTCCACCACATAGGGTCCGCCGCCGACCGAGGCGCGCGAGGAGAACAGCACGAAACGCTCGGCGGTGAAGACTTTGGACGGAAAATAACCCCGCACCGACAGATAGTTCGCGACGTCATGGTTGGATGCGTCGCGCAGCCGCGCGAGCGTCACGTGAGGCGTGAACTTGCGGCTCTCGGGATCGAGCCCGCAGCGCTGGATCAGCCGTTCGAGTTCGGCCTGCAATTCGACCAGCGGCCCGCTCGGCTCCACCGAAGCGACGACGGCGCGCGGTTTCTTGCCGCCGAAACTGGACAGCCCGCGCAGCGTCACCTCGAATGGCTTGCGATTGACCCGCAGCAGAACCGACGCGATCTCGTTGGCGGATGCGCCGTCGATATCGCCGATGAAGCGCAGCGTGAGATGGTAATTTTCGGGATCGATCCAGCGGGCGCCCGGCAGACCGCCACGCAAATCGGACAGCGTGCGGCAGACGTCGGGCGGTATCTCCAGCCCGGTGAACAGACGCGGCATCGCAATACCCTCGATGCTGAGACCCCGATTCCGAAAGTCACGCGGCGAAAATCGAGGATCGAAACCAATTCAGCGGCGAATCACCGATATTCGCTTTTATCGCAGTTCTGTGACGGTGCGAAGCACGCCGCATCCGGCCGCTGGGTGATTTCCACGCGACGGTGCGCTCGCCATGTCCGTCATCATCTGGCTCCCGGTGACGAGAAGATGGACCATCCGTCAGTTTCTCACCTCTTTTGCTTTCTGTTCAGCGATGTCGCGGACAAAGGACTCAACCGTCGGCACGATGTTCTTCACGATCACCGCTACGCCGTCGGCGGTCGGATGCATGCCGTCGGCCTGATTGAGCTTGGTGTTGGCCGCGACGCCGTCGAGGAAAAACGGATAAAGCGGCACGTCGTATGCCTTGGCGAGATCGGGAAAGATCGCATTGAATTGCGCAGCATAGTCGGCGCCGTAATTCGGCGGCGCGACCATCCCGCACAACAGGACGGCGACACCGCGCGCCTTCAGCCGCTTCAGGATGCCATCTAGCGCCGCGCGCGTCGCCTTGGGATCGAGACCGCGGAGCGCATCGTTTGCGCCCAGTTCGAGAATCACGCCCTGGGTCGCGGCAGGCACCGACCAGTCGAGCCGGTCCAGACCGCCGGACGCGGTGTCGCCGGAAACGCCGGCATTGTCGATCGCGACATTCAGCCCTTTGTTCTGTAATGCCTTTTCCAATTGCGCCGGAAATGCGGCGGCGGCCGGAAGCCCGAGGCCGGCGCTTAGGGAGTCGCCGAGCACGACGAGCTTGATCGGACCGGCGGCAGGGGCCTGCGCGAATGCGGATGTCGTCAGCACCACGCTCAACGCCAGCCACATAAACATGCGCTTCAGCCACTCGACTGCTGGAAAGGAAGTCCCATATGACTTTCGCATGGACAGTCTCATCGAACGCTCGTCACCGGCCGGTTATTCTGAAGTCCCGGACGCCATCGCCATCGCCAATGTCAATCTCACGCTCGGCAGCGGCGCGGCGCGGGTCCACATCCTCAAGGACATCAATCTCCGCATTGGCCGCGCCGAAGCTGTCGGTCTGATCGGCCCCTCCGGGTCGGGCAAATCCACGCTGCTCATGGTGATGGCCGGGCTTGAACGTCCTGACAGCGGAGAGGTGGTGGTCGACGGCACCCGATTCAATGCTCTCGACGAAGACGCCCTCGCGCGATTTCGCGGTCGCCACGTCGGTATCGTGTTCCAGTCGTTTCATCTGATCCCGACCATGACGGCGCTCGAGAACGTCGCGGTGCCGCTCGAACTTGCGGGCGCCCTCGAAGCATCGGCGCGCGCGGCACGCGAACTGGAGGCGGTGGGTCTCGGTGAACGGCAGCATCATTATCCGGCGCAGTTGTCCGGCGGAGAACAGCAGCGCGTGGCGCTGGCGCGGGCGTTCGCGCCAGATCCTGCTATCCTCGTCGCCGACGAGCCGACAGGCAATCTTGACGAGGCGACAGGTCAGCAGATCGTCGATCTGCTTTTCGCCAAACATGCCGAGCGCGGCATGACGCTGGTGCTCGTCACCCACGACAACGCGCTCGCGCAACGCTGCGACCGCGTGGTGCGGTTGCGCTCGGGCCGCATCGACGGATCGGCGCAATGACTCATCATTCGTTATTCCGGACCGCAAATCATCCGTCATTCCCGGATCGCGAACGTCGTTCGCAATCTCGAATGACGAAGTGGATGTAGATGTCCCGCGCCCCGTTCCTGCCTCTCCGTCTGGCGCTGCGCGAATTGCGCAGCGGCCTGCGCGGCTTTTATGTTTTCATCGCCTGCATCGCGCTCGGTGTCATGGCGATTTCCGGCGTCGGTTCGGTGGCGTCGAGCCTGTCGGATGGCCTGGCACGCGAGGGGCGCACGCTGCTTGGCGGGGACGTTGCGTTTTCGCTGATCCAGCGCGAGGCGACGCCGCAGGAGATCGCATTCCTGCGCGCCCGAGGAGATGTCTCGGTGGTGGCGACGCTGCGGGCGATGGCGCGAGCGCCGGACGGCAGGCTGGCGCTTGTCGAACTCAAGGCGGTCGATCGGGCCTATCCCATGCTCGGCGCGCTGACGTTGGTGCCGAACCTCCCGATGGCCGATCTGCTCGCTGAGCGCGACGGCGTGTTCGGCGCGGCCGTCGATCCGACGCTGCTGGCGCGGCTTGATCTCAGGGTCGGCGATCGCGTCACGGTCGGGAGCGCCACCTTTGAAATCCGCAGCGCGGTGGATGCCGAGCCCGACAAGCTGGCCGGCGGTGTCGGGCTCGGGCCGCGCTTTCTCACCAGCATCGATGGACTGCGCGCCACCGCCTTGCTGCAGCCCGGGAGTCTGGTGCGCTGGATCTATCGGGTGCGGCTTGCCGGCGATGGTGCGGACGAAAGAGCCGCGTCGACGCTGGTCGACGCTGCGCGGGCGGCATTACCGGAGGCGGGCTGGGACATCCGCAGTCGCAACAATGCGTCGCCGCAGCTCGAACGGAGCATCTCGCGATTCACGCAGTATCTGGCTCTGGTCGGGCTCGCCGCCTTGCTGGTCGGGGGCGTCGGCGTTGGAAATGCGGTCAAGAGCCACGTCGACCGCCGCCGCGACGTCATCGCGGCATTCAAGGCGCTGGGCGCGACCGGACGCGATGTGTTTGCGATCTATCTGACGCAGGTCATGGTGCTGGCCGCTCTCGGATCGCTTGCCGGTCTGGCCGTCGGCGCGGCGCTGCCCTTCATCATCGTCGGGGCCTTCGGTCATCTTCTGCCGCTGCCGGTGGTCCCGGCGTTGCACCCCCAGGCATTGGCGCTGTCGGCGGTGTACGGCCTGTTGACGGCGCTGGCCTTCGGCATGTGGCCGCTGGCGCGGGTTCATGACGTTCCGGTCGCGGCGCTGTTTCGGGACACGGTGGCCAACGAAGGTCGCTGGCCGCGGACCCGCTATCTGATCTGGATGGCGCTCATGGTCGCGCTCCTGATCGGGATCGCGGTCGGCCTTGCCTACGACAAGCGCGTGGCGCTGGTGTTCGTGGCAGCTTCGGCGATGGTGTTCGCGCTGTTGCGCGGCATCGCCTTTGCCCTGATGGCGGTAGCGCGCCGGCTGCCGCGGTCCCGGATCACCATGGTGCGGCTCGCGGTCGCGAACATCCATCGTCCGGGAACGCTGACGCCATCGGTGGTGCTTTCGCTCGGCCTCGGCCTTGCCGTGCTGGTCACGATCACCCAGATCGACGGCAATCTGCGCCGCCAGTTCCTGGCCGCATTGCCGGAACGTGCGCCGTCGTTTTTTTTCATCGACATTCCCTCGTCGGTATCGGACCGGTTTACCGCGTTTCTCAAGCAGCAGGTTCCGCAAGCGACTGTGGAGGATGTCCCGATGCTGCGCGGACGCATCGTCGCGGCCCGCGGCGTCCGCGCCGACAAGCTTAAACCGTCCCACGACGCCGAATGGGTGCTGCAGAGCGATCGCGGCCTGACCTACACCGGCGAGGTGCCGAAGGGGTCGAAGGTGGTGGAAGGCCAATGGTGGGGACCGGACTATGATGGGCCGCCGCTGGTATCATTCGAGAAGAAGCTTGCCGACGGGCTCGGGCTCAAGCTCGGCGACACCGTGGTCGTCAATGTCCTCGGCCGCGACGTCACCGCCACCATCAGCAACATGCGAAGCGTGGACTGGCAGAGCCTCGGCATCAATTTCGTACTGGTGTTTTCGCCGAACGCTTTTCGCGGCGCGCCGCACACCCATATCGCGACCCTGACCGAGCCGCATAATGGCGCGGTCGAAGACGCCGCCATCATCAAGGCCGTCGCCGGCGCCTTCCCGATGGTGACGAGCGTGCGGGTGCGCGAGGCGCTGGAAACCATCGGAACCGTTGTCGCCAACCTGGTGCTGGCGATCCGCGGCGCCAGTGCCGTCACCCTGATTTCGGCGATTCTCGTCCTCGGCGGCGCGCTGGCGGCCGGCCATCGCCATCGCGTCTACGATGCCGTGATCCTCAAAACTCTCGGCGCCACCCGGTTGCGGCTGCTGGGTGCCTACACCCTGGAGTACCTGATGGTCGGCGCGGCTACCGCGGTGTTCGGCGTCGCCGCCGGTTCGGTCGCCGCGTGGCTGATCGTGACCCGGCTGATGACGCTTGGCTTCGAGTGGCAGGCGGGCAGTGCGGCCATGGTGGTGGCGGCCGCGCTGGTGGTCACCGTGGCGCTGGGGCTGGCCGGCACGCTGATGGCGCTGAACCAGAAGCCGGCCGGGGTTCTCCGCCATTTATGACAATATGTAGCAGGTGTCGCGGCGATCGGATCCATGATGCAGGGACAGGAGGGGACCACCGATCCCCTTGCGGACTTGATGCTTTTGGCGCATCGGTCCGGCACCGGAGAGGCCGATATCCGTCCGGAGGGCGACATTCAGCCGCGCGTGGAAGCTTGCGCCGATCGTGTTAGTTTCCCACATACAGCTTGGGTCGGACACCGTCCTGATGACGAAAAATTAAATTCGCATACCGACGTATCCGAGACAGAATTCGAACTGGCGCGTAAATCTTTGCGGCGCCAGACAACCACGGGAATTCGACCATGTCGGACTTAGACCGTAACTACACCTCTCCGTTTGGCCGGGCCGCCGGGCGCGTTGATACCGCGGCCGTCGATGCCGGTCTTCGGTCCTATATGCTCAAGATCTACAACTACATGTCGATCGGCCTCGCCATCACCGGTCTGGCCGCGCTCGGCGTGTACATGGCGGCCGTGACCGGCGATCCGTCGGGAGCCGCCGCCAGGATTGGCAGCGCTTACCTGACGCCGTTCGGCTATGCGATGTTCGTGAGCCCCCTGAAGTGGGTGTTCATCCTCGCGCCGCTGGCGATGGTCTTCGCCATTTCCTTCGGCATCAACCGGCTGAAGCCTGCAACCGCGCAGATGCTGTTCTGGGCGTTCTCGGCCCTGATGGGCATTTCGCTGTCGTCCATCTTCTTAGTGTACACCCACACCTCGATCGTGCGGGTGTTCTTTATCACCGCGGCCTCGTTCGGCGCGCTGAGCCTGTTCGGTTACACCACCAAGCGTGACATGAGCGGCATGGGCTCGTTCCTGATCATGGGCCTGTTCGGCGTCATCATCGCCAGTCTGGTGAACCTCTTCATCGCGAGCTCGGCGTTGCAGTTCGTGGTGTCGGTCGTCGGCGTGCTGGTGTTCGCGGGTCTGACCGCCTACGACACCCAGCGTCTGAAGAACGACTACATCTACGGCTACGCCTCGCAGGGCGGCGAGATCGCTGAACGCGCGGCGATTACAGGTGCGCTGTCGCTCTACCTGAACTTCATCAACCTGTTCACGCTGCTGCTGCAGTTGCTGGGACAGCGCGAATAGGAACAGCCCCGAAAAAGCGGTCGTCCGGTTTTGGTGAATAGCTGGACGGTCTGATACGTGAAGCCCCGGCCAAAGGCCGGGGCTTTTCGTTGCGCCGGATTGTCGAAGCGCCCGGACTCGAACGACTCGTGCGGCTGCTTATATGCCCGCTATGCGTCCGCAAGACATCCTGATGCCCGTCGCCGCCGGATTGTGTTGCAAGCCCGGCGGCTTCCATATCGATCCGGTGCGCCCTGTGGATCGCGCGGTCATCACCCATGGCCATTCCGATCACGCCCGCCCCGGTCATGGCGCGGTGCTGGCGACGCGGGAAACGCTCGACATCATGCGGCTGCGCTACGGCGATGGTTTCGCCGGCTCCACGCAGGCGATTGCTTACGGCGAAGAGATCGCGCTCGGCGCTGTCTCGATCAAATTCCATCCCGCAGGCCACGTGCTGGGCTCGGCGCAGATCGCGGTCACCCATGGCGACGTCCGGATCGTCGCCTCCGGCGACTACAAGGACGTCCGCGACCCGACCTGCACCCCGTTCGAAGCGGTGCCGTGCGACGTCTTCATCACCGAGGCGACGTTCGGCCTGCCGGTGTTTCGTCACGGGGACGCGGCGGGCGAAGTGGACAAGCTGCTGGCTTCGGTGGCGCTGTTTCCGGATCGCGCGCATCTCGTCGGCGCCTATTCGCTCGGCAAGGCGCAGCGCGTGATCGCGCTCATCCGCGAAGCCGGCTACGGCGCGCCGATCTATCTGCATGGCGCGATGGAGAAGGTCACGCAGTACTATCAAAGCCGCGGCATCGCGCTTGGCGAATTGCGGCCGGCCAAGGGAATGAAGAAGGCCGACCTTGCGGGCACCATCACGCTGGCGCCGCCCTCGGCGATCGCGGATCTGTGGACGCGGCGCTTTCCCGATCCGGTGACCGCCTTTGCGTCGGGCTGGATGAGGGTTCGCGCGCGGGCGCGGCAGCGCGGCGTCGAACTGCCGCTGGTTATTTCCGATCATGCCGATTGGGACGGCCTGACCCGCACCATCGCGGCGACAGGAGCAGGCGAAATCTGGGTGACGCACGGGCAGGAAGATGCGCTGGTGCACTGGTGTACGTCGCAAGGGCTCATCGCGCGTCCGCTCGCACTGGTCGGTTACGGCGATGAGGACAGCGAGGAGGATGATGCGGCGGCGTTGGGTGGGGATGGCGGCTCATGAACCGCTTCGCCGAACTGCTCGACCGTCTCGCCTACGAACCCGGCCGCAACAACAAGCTGCGGCTGATCACGGCTTATTTTCGCGAGACGTCGGATCCGGATCGTGGCTATGCGCTGGCGGCGCTGACCGGCGCATTGTCGTTCAAGCACGCCAAGCCTGCTCTTGTCCGCGGCCTGATCGCCGCGCGCGCCGATCCGGTGCTGTTCGCGCTGTCCTATGACTACGTCGGCGATCTCTCCGAGACGGTGGCGCTGATGTGGCCGCAAGCTCCCGATCCTCAGCCTGCTCCCTCTCCCGCTTGCGGGGGAGGGTTGGGGAGGGGGCAACTTGCAGCAGAAAACAATCAAAGAAAGCCCCCACCCGGCTCGCTTCGCGATCCGACCTCCCCCGCAAGCGGGAGAGGTGAAGAGTCCCCTCCGACGCTTACCGATGTCGTCACCACGCTGCGCACGCTCGGCAAGGCCGAACTGCCGGCCCAACTTGCGCACTGGCTCGACGAGTTGGACGAAATCGGGCGCTGGGCGCTCCTGAAACTCGTCACCGGCGCGATGCGCATCGGCGTGTCCGCGCGGCTTGCCAAGACCGCTGCTGCGGCGCTCGGCGACAAGGACACGCACGATGTCGAACTGATCTGGCCCGGTCTCGCGCCGCCGTATCTCGACCTGTTCGCATGGCTCGAGGGCCGCGCCGACAAGCCGGTCAATCGGATTCCCGCGCCGTTCCGTCCGGTGATGCTGGCGCACGCGATCGAGGACGCCGACTTTGCGCGGCTGGATGCCGCCGATTTCATCGCCGAGTGGAAATGGGACGGCATCCGCGTGCAGGCCGTCGGCGGCCGCGACGAGCATGGCAGTGCCGCGATCCGGCTTTATTCGCGCACCGGCGAGGACATCACTAAAAGCTTTCCTGACCTGCTGCCATCGCTGGTGCTGGCGGACTCTTCTGACGTGCCGCTGGACAATGTCCCAAAACCGCTTCGCACCTTGTGTCAGGGATTCGCCATCGACGGCGAATTGCTGGTGGTGCGCGAGGGGCGGGTGCAATCGTTCAATGTCCTGCAGCAGCGGCTGAACCGCAAGACCGTGACGGTGGGGCTGATGAAGGAATACCCCATCCACCTGCGCGCCTACGATCTGCTCGACGATGGCGACAACGACCTGCGCGAGTTGCCGTTTGACGACCGGCGGGGTCGGCTGGTTGATTTCATCGCAGCGCTTGACGATCCGCGTATCGACCTGTCGCCGCAGGTGCCCTTCGCCACATGGGGCGAACTTGCGGCAGTCCGCGCCGATCCGGCCGCGGCGGGAGCGGATGCCGCCGCGGTCGAGGGCATCATGCTGAAGCGCCGCGACGCGCCGTATCTGCCGGGACGTCCCAAGGGTCTGTGGTGGAAATGGAAACGCGATCCGCATGTCATCGACGCCGTGCTGATGTATGCGCAGCGTGGCCACGGCAAGCGCTCGTCCTATTACTCGGACTACACCTTCGGAGTCTGGACCGAGGCCGATGGAAACGAGCAGCTGGTGCCGGTTGGCAAGGCCTATTTCGGCTTCACCGACGAGGAACTGCTGCGGATCGACCGGTTCGTCCGTCGCAATACCACGGAGAGCTTCGGTCCGGTGCGCCACGTCGTGCATGAGCCGGATCGGGGGCTGGTGCTGGAAGTCGCCTTCGAGGGATTGCAGCGGTCGGCCCGGCACAGGTCGGGCGTGGCGATGCGTTTTCCCCGCATCAGCCGCCTGCGCTGGGACAAGCCGCCGCGCGAGGCCGACCGGCTGGAGACACTGGAGCGGATGCTCGCCTCCGCTGCAGCGAATGGATCCGCATGAACGCGATCGGACGCCAAACCGGAATCCGCCTTGCTATCGCGCGCTACCGGACCATTGACGGCGGAACGGCGGTTCCCCATCTGCATCACGCGGTTTTTTTGGGCTATGCTGCGACGCGCGGGGCCTCGAATCCCGCAGGAGGGTCACGATGCCGAACGACACCCGGAAATTTCCGGCCGACAACGACAACCTGTCGCGTTTCCTGGGGGGCTCGCCACTGGGGGTTGCGTTTCGCCTGATCCTGCTGTCGACGCTGGTCGGCGTGATGCTCGCTGCGGTCGGCTTCGACCCCTGGAATATCGTGCAAAGCATCCGCCTGCTGGTCGAGCGGGTCTGGAATCTCGGTTTCGATGCGATCAACGGATTGTGGCGCTACTTTCTGCTCGGCGCCGTCGTCGTGGTCCCGATCTGGCTGTTGTCGCGCGTGTTCGGTGCGCCGCGGTAGCTAAAGCATGATCCCGACCCGAAGGGCCGCGCCAGCGCAAAGTGGAAACCGGTTTTCGGAAAAGATCATGCTCAAACAAAAAGATGAGCGACGAGTCTGATTCAACGCGGTTGAAATAGACTCCAAAGCCGTTTGCGCGATGACGTGGATGCCCGGCATAAAGCCGGGCATGACGGGGTGTTGATTCCGTCTAAACCAAACCTGCTTTAAACCGGCCAGTCTTCCGCCGTGATCGCCGCGGCATCCGCGCCGACGATTTCCGGCAGCGAGTCGCGTCCCGTCCGCAGCAGCGTCGACATCAGATCGCGCTTGATGTCGTCGACCAGACCCAGTCCCTTGTAGACCAGCGCCGAATAAAGCTGGATCAGGGTGGCGCCCGCCCGAATCTTGGTCAGCGCGGCGCCGCCGGAGTCGATGCCGCCGACCCCGATCAGCGGGAACGCGCCTTCGGTGCGCACATAGGTTTCCGCCACCATCCGGGTCGACAGCCGGAACAGCGGCCGCCCGGACAACCCGCCCTGTTCTTTCGCGCGCGATTGATCGCGCAAGCTCGATGGCCGCGCCAGCGTGGTGTTGCCGACGATCATGCCGTCGATGCGGCGCGAGCGCGCGATCTGAACGACGTCGTCGAGTTCTGCCAGCGTCAGGTCCGGCGCGATCTTGAGCAGCACCGGCGTATCGCCGGCATTCTGACGGACCCGCTCGCGGGCGTCGATCACCTTCGCCAGCAGTTCGTTGAGCGCATCCGCCTGCTGCAGGTTGCGCAGGCCCGGCGTATTGGGCGACGACACGTTGACGGTGAAGTAGCTCGCCACCGGTGCGAAGATTTCAATCAGCCTGACATAGTCGGCGACGCGATTGGTCGAATCCTTGTTGGCGCCGATGTTGACGCCGATGATGCCGCCGGAATGCGCGCGGGCGGCGAGCCGGCGCAGCACGACATGGGCGCCGTCATTGTTGAATCCCATGCGGTTGATCACGCCCTCGTCGCGTTCGAGACGGAACACGCGCGGGCGCGGATTGCCGGGCTGCGGCCGCGGCGTCACGGTACCGACCTCGACGAAGCCGAATCCCAGCTTCAGCAGTGCGTCGGGAACCTCGGCGTTCTTGTCGAAGCCGGGGGCCATGCCGATCGGGTTGGGAAAATTCAGACCGAAGGCACGAACCGCGAGTTTCGGATCGTCGGCACGCTGCCGTATCGGCGGCAGCAGCCGCAATCCCTGAATCGCCATGCGATGAGCGTCCTCCGGATCGAACCAGCGCAGGAGCGGCAGCGAAAAATTGTCGAAGGCGCGGATCACGGCGCCAGCTCCGGGATGTCGTGATGTCCGTCCGGTCGTGCATGCATATCCCGTACCGCAGTGACATGACGGAGATCGAGCTCGCCGTAGAGATGCGGAAACAACTCGCCGCCGCGCGAGACTTCCCAGCGCAGCGCCTCGCCCAGCCCATCGGCATCGATCGCGATCAGGAGCAGCCCGGTCTGGCCAGCGAAGTGCTTGCGGGCCGTGCCTTCGAGCTGGGACGCGGTGGAAAAATGAATGAAGCCGTCGCGCACGTCGTCGGCGCTGCCGCGAAAAACGCCGTGCCGCTCGGCCTCTCGCCATGCCGCAGCAGGACAGATTTTGTAGATCGTGCGCACGCGTTCCCCGAGCCCGTCAGTGCGCTTCCATGGGACTGAAAAAGCGCATGATGCTGTTTCCGCTCGCTTAAATTGCAGCGGATCATGCGTGACCGTATCGGCGGCCCGCTTGCACTTCAAGGGTCGCCTTTTACCCGCGGCGCATTGCGGGTTTCCGTCAGTTGAGGTAATAATTCCTAGTTGGAGACAGAATTCACCGCTCCGGGGAGCGAATCAGGACGCGCCAAATGGCCATGCTGACACACGCCCAGATCTGGTCGGCGCTGGATCGTCTTGCGGCGCGCGCCGGCCTGTCGCCATCGGGGCTGGCGAGAAAGGCCGGGCTCGACCCGACCACCTTCAACAAATCCAAGCGCGTCACCAGCGACGGCCGCGAGCGGTGGCCGTCAACCGAATCGGTCGCCAAGGCACTTGCCGCCACCGATACCGCGATCGACACCTTTGTGCAGTTCATCGAGGATACGGCGCGCGTCGCGCAGGCGGTGCCGCTGCTCGGTTTCGCCGAGGCCGGCGCGGGCGGCTATTTCGACGATGGCGGCTTTCCTGTCGGCAAGGGTTGGGACGAGGTGGGTCTTCCCTGCGTCAACGACGAGCACGCCTATGCGCTGGAGATATCCGGCGACTCGATGAAGCCTGCCTATCGCGACGGCGACGTCATCGTGGTCTCGCCGGGCACGCCGATCCGGCGTGGCGACCGCGTGGTGGTGAAGACCAAAGACGGCGAGGTGATGGTGAAGGAACTCAAGCGCCGGACCGCGAAGATGATCGAACTGCAATCGCTCAATCCGAGCCACGCCAATCGCACGCTGGCCGCATCCGACGTGGAATGGATCGCCCGGATCGTATGGGCGAGCCAGTGATTCTTCCCCGCTATAGCGTTCCATGTTTTGATGGAAACATCTCGATTATTGTCATTGCCGGGCATGACGCCAGAGTACGGATCGCTTCCTTATACCGCGGCAGTTCCCATTTTTGATGGAAACGCTTCATCGGAGCACGACGTGCTCCCTCTCCCGCTTGCGGGGGAGGGTTGGGGTTGGGGGGGGCGGAAGCGGAATCCAAGATTTTGATTTGGCGCTATTTTCACGCGAACCGGCATCCACTTCGCTCGAAAACGCTCTGATGAATCGCCCCCACCCGACCGACGTTGTCGGTCGACCTCCCCCGCAAGCGGAAGAGGTGAAGAGCCGCTCGTTGCGATTCAGTGCAAGCATGAACCGATCGAGAGAGCGTGATCCCAATGATGCTCTCGATCGATTGGATTAGACTCCAAAGCTGTGAGGACCATGCGCTGTTTCAAATCGACCTACGCCGCGGCGCCATCCTTCTTGTTTTGGCGATTCTTGACCAGATCGGTGACGACGCCGGGATCGGCCAGCGTCGTGGTGTCGCCGAGGCTCGATGGTTCGTCCTCGGCGATCTTGCGCAGGATGCGGCGCATGATCTTGCCGGAGCGGGTTTTCGGCAGGCCCGGTGCGAACTGGATCAGGTCGGGTGAAGCGATCGGGCCGATGTCCTTGCGCACCCAGGCGACCAGTTCCTTGCGCAGCGTCTCGCTCGGCTCCACGCCCGCCATCAGCGTGACATAGGCATAGATGCCCTGTCCCTTGATGTTGTGGGGATAGCCGACCACGGCGGCTTCCGAGACGCTCTCATGCGCGACCAGCGAGCTTTCGACTTCCGCCGTGCCCATGCGGTGGCCGGAGACGTTGATGACGTCGTCGACGCGTCCCGTGATCCAGTAATAGCCGTCGGCGTCGCGCCGGCAGCCGTCGCCGGAAAAATACTTGCCCTTGTAGGAGGAGAAGTAAGTCTGCTCGAAGCGGGCGTGGTCGCCATAGACCGTGCGCACCTGACCCGGCCAGGATCTCGCGATGCAAAGGTTGCCGCTGCATTCGCCTTCCAGCACCTTGCCGTCGGCATCGACGATCTCGGGAACGATTCCGAAGAAGGGCTTGGTCGCGGAGCCCGGCTTCTGCGCGATCGCGCCCGGCAGCGCCGAAATCATGATGCCGCCGGTCTCGGTCTGCCACCAGGTGTCGACCACCGGGCAGCGGCTGTCGCCGACCACGCGGTGATACCATTCCCAGGCTTCCGGATTGATCGGCTCGCCGACCGAGCCGAGCAGGCGCAGGCTCGCGCGCGAGGTCTTTTTCACCGGATCGTCGCCCGCCTGCATCAAGGCGCGAATCGCGGTCGGCGCGGTGTAGAAGATGTTGACCTTGTGCTTGTCGATCACGTTCCAGAACCGCGAATTGTCCGGATAGTTCGGCACGCCCTCGAACATCATCGTGGTCGCGCCGTTCGCCAGCGGTCCGTAGAGAATGTAGCTGTGGCCGGTAACCCAGCCGACGTCGGCGGTGCACCAGTAGATGTCGCCGTCGTGATAATCGAACACGTATTGATGCGTCATCGACACGAAGATCAGATAGCCGGCGGTGGTGTGCAGCACGCCCTTGGGCTGTCCGGTCGAGCCCGAGGTGTAGAGAATGAACAGCGGGTCTTCCGCGTTCATCGGCTCGCACGGGCATTCGGCTTCGACAACGGCTGCGGCCTCGTGATACCAGACGTCACGCGTCGGATCCATGTTGACTTTGCCGCCGGTGCGCTTGACGACGATCACCCAGTCGACCTCGCCGTTGACCTTCTCGATCGCGGCATCGACGTTGGCCTTCATCGCGATGGTGCGTCCGCCGCGCAGGCCCTCGTCGGAGGTGATGACCACGCGGGATTTGCAGTCGCGCAGACGGCCGGCGATGGAATCCGGCGAGAAGCCGCCGAATACCACCGAATGGATCGCACCGATCCGCGCGCAGGCGAGGATCGCGTAGGCGGCTTCCGGAATCATCGGCAGGTAGATGGTGACGCGATCGCCTTTCTTGACATTGCGCAGTCTGAGGATGTTGGCCATCTTGCAGACTTCGTCGTGCAGTTCGCGATAGGTGATGTGCCTCGACTGCGAGGGATCGTCGCCTTCCCAGATGATCGCGGTCTGGTCGCCGCGTTTTTCCAGATGCCGGTCGATGCAGTTGTAGGCGGCGTTGAGCACGCCATCCTCGAACCATTTGATCGAGACCTTGCCGAGTTCGAACGAGGTGTTCTCGACCTTGGTGAACGGCTTGATCCAGTCCACGCGACTGGCCGCCTCGGACCAGAATCCGTTCGGATCCTTGATCGAGCGCGCATACATCTCGCGATATTTGGCGTCGTCGATCCAGGCCCGCTTGGCCCAATCCGCGCTTACCTCATAAATTTTGTCGGACATCTGTCCCTCCACTCAAACTCCGCGCATTTGCGCCAAGTTCTGTTTAGTTCTTGAAGGTATTATGCGTCGCAGCCCTCGGGCTCGGCAAGAGGCAAGGGCGTGCCACCTTGGTCGGGATCGCACGGTTTGCCGCAGCGGGATGATTTGCGGGTTTAGTATTCACGACCCACGCAGCGTTTTGAAGGAAATCAAGGATGTTGAAGTATCTGTCTCGCATCGGATGCCTCCTCGCTTTGGCCGCGATATGGCTCACGCCGATGCCTGCGCGAGCGGAAACCCCGTCGCCGGAATCCATAGCCGCCGCAAAGGAACTGGTGGCCACCATCAAGCTCGGCGAACAATTCAAGAGTTTGATGCCGACGATCATGACGACGCTGAAGCCGGCGATCGTGCAGGGCCGCGCCAATGTCGAGCGTGATTACGACGCCATGATTCCGATGCTGCTGCAGAGCTTCCAAAGCCGCATGGATGAATTGTCCGACGCGGTGGTGCAGGTCTATGCCAGCAATTTCACGGCGGACGATCTGCGCGCGCTGATTGTTTTCTACAAGACGCCGGTCGGTCAGAAATTTCTTCAGAAAACGCCGCTATTGGCCCAGCAGACTATGGCGGTCGGCCAGCAGTTCGGCCGGTCGGTCGCCAGCGAGATACGAACGCGGATGATCGAGGAATTGCGTAAGAAGGGCCATGCGATCTGACGGATTGCGCTTTTGCGCGTCCTGACCGGTTTCCGAACCCTCACGGCGAACGGCTTGCATAGCTGCCATGTCGGACGATGCGGTAACCGATTTGCCCGATGGAGGCGCGTCGCCGTGGATTGCGCCCGCGCGCAGGCTCTGCCGGCTGCAAGGATCAGCTCGCGTGACGCCCGCCCCGCTTAGAGCCCGCCCATCTTGCAGACCAGCTTCCACTCGGCCGCCGTCACAGGCTGCACCGAGAGGCGCGAGTATTTGACCAGCGCCATATCAGCCAGGCGCTTGTCGGCCTTGACGGCGGCGATCGTCACCGACGTCTTCAGCGGCTTGTCCGCCTTGATGTCGACGCAGACAAATTTGCCGGTCTTGTCGGTGGGATCCGGATAGGCCTCGCGGATGATCTCGGCGATGCCGACGATCTCCTTGCCTTCATTGGAATGATAGAAGAAGGCCAGATCGCCCTTTTTCATGGCGACGAGGTTCTGCCGCGCCGTGAAGTTGCGCACGCCGGTCCACGCCTCGCCCTTGGCGCCCTTCGCCACCTGCTGGTCCCACGACCACGCCGAAGGCTCCGATTTCACCAGCCAGTATGCCATCGCTATCCTTCCGCCCGGAATGGCCGCGTCAGCAGATTGTCGATGGCCTCGTCGACCGTCAATCGGCCGGCGAGAATGGCCGCGACCGCCTGTGCCACCGGTATGTCGATTCCGTTGGCCGCCGCCAGTTCGGCCAGCACCGGCGCGGTGAATTCGCCTTCGCTGAGTTTTTCGCGCGGGAACGGCTCGCCGCGGCCGAGCGCGACGCCGAGCGAGAAATTGCGCGACTGCGGACTGGAGCAGCTCAGGATCAGGTCGCCCAGTCCCGCCAGCCCGGAGATGGTCTCGGCCCGCGCGCCGCAGGCAAGTCCAAGTCGCATCAGCTCGGTGAAGGCCCGTGTCGTCAGCGCCGCCAGCGCCGAAGCTCCCAACTGCCGGCCGGCGACGATGCCCGCAGCAATCGCGAGCACGTTTTTTGCCGCGCCGCCGATCTCGACGCCGCGAATATCGGTGGTGTGGTAGGGCCGGAAAGTCTTTGAGCCGAGCGCCTGGACCAGCGCGACCGCCATGGCTTCGTTTTTCGCTGCCAGCGTCACCGCGGTCGGCAGTCCCCGCGCCACGTCGTTGGCAAAACTCGGTCCGGACAGGATCGCGGGCACGGCTTGAGGCGCGGCCTCCTCGATCACCTCTGTCATGAAGCGCCGCGTGCCATGCTCGATGCCCTTGGCGCTGGCGATGACGGGCGTTCCGGCCGCCAGATGCGGGGCCAGTGCGGCAATTGCCACGCGCGAATTCTGCGCCGGGACCGCGACCACGACGATGTCGGCGCGGCCGGCAGCGGCGATGTCATCGGTCACGGCGATGCCGGGGTCGAGCGCAATGCCGGACAGCCGCGGGTTGTCCCGCGTTGCCGAGATCGCCGCGGCGATCTCGGCATCGCGCGCATAAAGCGTCACCTCCCGGCCCGCGCGCGCAGCGACGCCGGCGAGCGCCGTGCCCCAGGCTCCTGCGCCGATCACGGAAACGCGGTTGAGCGGTCTCATCGCGACAACGCCTTCAAAATCCAGCGCGGCTGTTGGCGAAGCCCGCAGGCGCTTGCGCCTCCGCATCCAGCAGCCAGCGCGCGCGCGGAGGAGCCTCGAGGGTGTCGGTCAAGCCAACCGCCAGCCGTTCGGCGCCGGCCCAGGCGATCATGGCGCCGTTGTCGGTGCACAGGTCAGGCGGAGGGATGATGAGCGGGGTCCGCGCGCGGGCCGCAACGTCCTCGAGCGCACCGCGGATCGCCTGATTGGCGGCGACGCCGCCGGCGGCGACCAGCGCGCGCGGCGTGCCGAACCGCTCCTGAAACAATTTGAGGCCGACGCTGAGCCGGTCGGCCGTCGCCTCCAGCACGGCGGCCTGGAATCCGGCGCAGAGATCGCTGATATCCTGGGGCTGCAGCGGGTCGATGCGGCCGGCCTCGTTGCGAACGGCGGTTTTCAGGCCGGACAGCGAGAAGTTGGCGTCGGGACGCCCGAGCATCGGCCGCGGAAAGGTGAATCGCGTGGCGTCGCCGCTCGTCGCGGCGCGTTCGACCTGCGGGCCGCCGGGATAGGGCAGACCGAGCATCTTCGCCACCTTGTCGAAGGCTTCGCCCATGGCGTCATCGACCGTGGTGCCGAGCCGTACATAATTGCCGACGCCGAGCACCGCGACGATCTGGGTATGGCCGCCGGAGGCGAGGAACAGGCAATAGGGAAATTCGAGCCGGCCGGTCAGCCGGGGCGTCAGCGCGTGGGCTTCCAGGTGATTGACCGCGATCAGCGGCGTCCGGTGAACCAGCGCGATCGCCTTGGCCGTGGTCAGGCCGACGATCACGCCGCCGATCAGCCCCGGTCCGGCGGCGGCCGCGACCCCGGAAAGCTGGGGAAAGTCCACCCCCGACTCCTTCATGGCGCGGGCAACGATGCCGTCGAGCAGATCGACATGGGCGCGCGCTGCGATCTCCGGAACCACGCCGCCATAGGGGGCGTGTTCTCCGGTCTGCGAGCGCACGACGTTGGAAAGAATCCGCGCGCTTCCGTCCGCCTGGCGCTCGACCACGGCGGCTGCGGTTTCATCGCAGGTGGTCTCGATCCCTAGGACCAGCATCGGTATATCGTATCCAGCAGGGGTGACTTTGACACTCGCTACCCACTTTGCAGCAAACCCGTCAAGCGGATGTCAAATTCAGAAATCTGGCCCGCTGATTCCAGCTTTTACGAGTACTCCTGCCGCAAGGCAGTGAGAATGCTGGACCTGGACCACTAGATATTGGTCTTGCGTTATGCGGTAAACCAGCGTTTCCCTTTCCTGACGGTGGAACATTATGAGGTCCTGGCGTGCAATCCTCGGGTGAGACAGACATATTGGCGACGATCGGTACCCGCGGCAGCCCGCTGGCGCTGGCGCAGGCCCACGAGGTGCGAGACCGGCTGGCGCGGGCGCATCAGGTCGAGCCCGAGCGGATCGTCATCAAGACCATCCGCACCTCGGGCGACGCGATTCAGGATCGTCCGCTGTTCGATGTCGGCGGCAAGGGTCTCTTTACCAAGGAGATCGAGGAAGCCCTGCTGGCTGGCTCCATCGACTTCGCGGTGCATTCGTCCAAGGACGTGCCGACGTTTTTGCCCGACGCCACCTGGCTGCCGGCGTTTCTGCCGCGCGAGGACGTGCGCGACGTCTTCATCAGTCCGCATGCCGGCTCGTTGAACGATCTGCCGGCCGGCGCGACGGTCGGGACCGCATCGCTGCGGCGGCAGGCCATGGTGCTGCGGCTGCGTCCTGATCTCAAGGTCAACTCGCTGCGGGGCAATGTCGAGACGCGCTTGCGCAAGATCGCGGCGGGAGAGGCCGACGCCACGCTGCTGGCGCTGGCCGGCCTCAATCGCCTCGGATTGCAGGACAAGGCGACGCGGGTTCTGGAGGTCGACGAATTCCTGCCGGCGGTGGGGCAGGGCGCCATCGCAATCGAGTCGCGCCGTGACGATGATCGCATCAATTCCTTCGTCAAGGCGATCGGCGATTCCGAGACGGAAGTTGCGCTCAGCGCCGAGCGGAGCTTTCTGGCGCTGCTCGACGGCTCCTGCCGCACGCCGATCGGCGGCCATTGCCGCGTCAACGGCGACCGCATTCACTTCCGCGGTCTCATCATTTCTCCCGATGGCAAGGAGTCCTACGAGACCACGCGCGAGGGCGCGCGTGCCGATGCAATCGCGCTCGGGGCGGATGCTGCGCGTGAACTGCGCGATCGCGCCGGCGAGAAATTCTTCACGCTGTTCGCCGGAGCATAGGCGTTGGCGGTTCTCGTCACACGGCCTGAACCGGACAACGAGACCACGGCCGTGGCACTCCGTGCGAAAGGGCTCGAGGTTCTGCTGTCGCCGGTGCTGCATTTCGAGGCGGTCCCGTTCGAGATCGATCCGGACGCCGGTTACGAGGCCGTCATCGTGACCAGCGCCAACGCCCTGCGCGCGCTCGCTGCCCATCCGGGCAGAGAGCCGCTGCTGAGGCTGGCCGTGTTCGCGGTCGGCCGGCATACCGCGGAGGCGGCGCGCGATGCCGGCTTTCAGAACGTGGCCGCGGCGGGTGGAGACGCGGTTGCGTTGCGCGATCTCATTATCAACAGCGTCCGCGCCAAAACCCTGCCGAAGGGAGCCAGAATACTTTATCTTGCAGCGGCTGACCGGTCATGCGATCTCGCCGGAGAACTCGGAGCGCGCGGTTTGGCCGTCGTGACGGCGATCTGCTACCGGATGGCGCCGGTGGCGAATCTCGCCCGCGACGTCTGCGATGCATTTGCCGCTCACCGGATCTCGGCGGTGCTGCATTACTCGCGACGCAGCGCCCGCGCATTTCTGGATGCCGTTCGCGTCGGGGGCGTCGAAATATCGGCTTTGGCGATTCCGCAATGCTGTATCTCCGGAGCCGTGGCCTCAATTTTGCGCGATGCCGGCGCTCCCCATGTGGTGGTGGCGAGCGCGCCGGCCGAAAATGCGGTATTGGACGCGCTCGATGGCGCGTTGCAGCCCTCATCGCGGTGAATTGTGCGGTGCGGCCGCAGGCGCGGTAGTTGGTGCGTTGCGACCGTAATCGGGGTAATAGGGGGAGAGGGGTCTCGATCTGATACTGATGTGTCGCCGCAATGGGGAACCGTGACGATGGCAGATGACAGGCACGATGACACGTCGCAGGAGGGGAGCTCGCAGAAGCACCCGCCTGCCACGGACATTGAAACGACTGAAGGCGCCAGGGAGACGAATCAAGCCGCTTCAGGGCTTTCGGACGTAGCCGCCGATAACAGGCAAGATGACGCGACGCAGGAGGGGGGCTGGCACAACCACTCGCCTGCCGCAGACCTCGAAACCAATCGAACGTCGTGGACCGCCGATGCGGACAGCGCGATCGGCGATCAGCGGTCTGTTTCCGAGCAGCCGGTTGCTCCGCCCCCGCGCTCCCGCGCCTTGTCGGCCGTACTTGGTGCGCTCAGCGGCGCGATCGCGGCCGGGGCCGTGATCGGCGGCGCGTGGCTGGCGGACTGGCCACCATCATCTTCAGCCTCTGCGCCGCAAGTCAGTTTGGAGCAGTTCGGCGATCTTTCGAACCGCGTGGCCAGCGTCGAGTCCAAAGCCGGCAAACCGGCTGCTCCGGCGCCCGATCCGGCCGCCGTGGCGCGCATCGATGCGCTGGAAAAATCCGTTGCATCCTTGCGCGGTGATTTGGATGCCGTTCGCGGTCAGTCCGACAAGCTCGCAGCGAGGTTGAAGGACGGCGCGGCGGTGCCGCACGATGCAGACGGCGCGGCGGTACCGCACGACGACGCCGACAACGCGTCTGATCTTGCGGCCATCAGCGCGCGGCTCGCCCAGGTCGAGCATCAGGTCGAGCAGACGACGCAAACCCTGAGCGCCGGCGCATCCAAGCATGAGCCGGCTCTGGTCGACGACGTGCCGCTCCGCCGGGCGATGGCCGCGACGCTGCTCAATATGGCGGTGCGCCAGGGGCAGCCTTATGGCGATCTGCTGACGGCGTCCAAGGCTCTGATCGCCGATCCCGGCACGTTGAAGTCGCTGGAGGTATTCGCGGACACGGGCGTGCCGAGCGCGAATGTGCTGTCTCGCGAGTTGCTTGCGATCGTGCCGAAGATCGCACCGGCGCCGGTCATGGCGACGACCGGCAGCATCGTGGACCAGATTCAGCAAGGCGCAGCACGCATGGTGCACATCGAACGCATCGATGGTTCCCACACGGAAGCCGCCAGCGCCATCGTCGAGCGCATCGCCGCATCGGCGCGGAAAAACGACGTTGCCGCCGCGAAGGCAGAATTGAACTCACTTCCCGCTGCCGATCGCACCGCTGCCGAGCCCTGGATCGCCAGGGTCGACGCACGCGATGCCGCTCTTGCCGCGTCGCATCAATTCGCAGCCGATGCGATGGCGGCGCTGACCAAACCAGCGCCATAGGTTTCAGATGTTCCGCATTATCCTGTTCCTCGTTCTAATTGCACTGGCGGCGCTGGGCGCCACCTGGGTTGCCGATCAAACCGGCACGATCGTGATGTCATGGGATGTCTGGCGGGTCGAAGCCACGCTGCCAGCGTTCGTGCTTGGGGTGGGCGTGCTTGTCGTTGCCTCCGTTCTGTTGTGGAGCATCGTGCGGGGTCTGTGGCTCGCGCCGAAGCGCCTGCGGCGTGCGCGGCGGGAACGCCGGAACGCGCGTGGCCGGGAGGCGGTTACCCGTGGACTTCTTGCGATCGGTCAGGGCGACGCCGCGGCCGCGCGATCTCATGCCAGGGTTGCCCGGCGGCTGGTGTCGCGCGATCCGTTGACGCTGCTGCTGCATGCGCAGTCCGCGCAGCTTGACGGCAATGCGGACCGCGCGCAGCGTGCCTTCCGCACCATGGCCGAACGGGCGGATACGCGGTTGCTCGGCTTGCGCGGGCTTTTCATCGAAGCCCAGCGTGCCGACGATCGCGCAGCCGCCGTTGCGATCGCCGAGGAAGCGCTCAAGGTCTCGCCGTCGTCGATGTGGGCCTCGCAAGCCGCGCTCGGCTATCGCTGCGCGGCGGCCGACTGGACCGGCGCGCTGGCCATCCTCGACAAGAACGTCGCGTCGGGACTGATCGACAAGACGCTGTATCGCCGTCAGCGCGGCGTGCTGCTGACCGCGCGGGCGCTGGAGCTTGAACAGTCGGATCGCGACGCGTCGCGCAATGCCGTGATGGAGGCGGTGAAATTCGCGCCGACGCTGGTTCCGGCCGTGGTGCTTGCGAGCCGGTATCTGGGCGAAGCGAACCAGATGCGGCGTGCGATGCGGATGATCGAAACCGCATGGCTGGCGCAGCCGCACCCTGATCTCGCCGATGCCTATGCTCATGTCACGCCCGGCGACTCGGCGCGGGAGCGGCTGGCGCGGATCGAGACGCTGGCGGAAAAAACGCCGGGTCATCCGGAAGGCGCGATGGCCATCGCGCGCGCGGCGATCGACGCCAGCGAATTCGCCCGCGCCCGTGCTGCACTGGAGCCGCTGATTGCGGCGCCGACACAACGCGTTGCGATGTTGATGGCCGAAATCGAGCACAACGAACACGCCGATAGCGGCCGCGCCCGCGCCTGGACGCTGCGCGCGGTCCGTGCCCTGCACGATCCGGTCTGGACCGCGGACGGGTACGTGTCGGACCACTGGCGCCCGGTCTCGCCGGTCACCGGACGGCTTGACGCCTTTCAATGGCAGACCCCGCTGGCGGCGCTGCCCTCGAGCAGGCCCGCTTTGGTCGAGGCGGGACTTCCGGACCAGATCGCGGGCGAAGCGCCGCGCGTCGAAGCGTTGCCCCCGGCGTCTCCGGGCGGGCCCGCCGCCGCTCAGGGCGACGTCACGCCGGTTGTCGCGGTTGAACCGTCACCATCAGGAGTCGAGGCCGAGCCATCGCCGAGCTTTCGCGCCCAAGCGGACTCGGACAAGACCGTCGCATCCGACATTCCCGCGGTGATTCCGATCGTTCGCGCGCCCGACGATCCGGGAGTCGATGAAGATCAGCAAAACGACGGATTTGCTGAGGAAAACGCTTCCGCCGCACGCCAGGCCGGAGGGTTGCGCGGCCTCCTGTCGCGCCGAAGCACCTGACGGTTGTCGAGCGGCGATATTTGTCGGCGGCGCGGCGGCGGGTTCTTGCAAAGGGGGGCCGCGCCCGATAATCAGAGTGAGGTGCGCCGGAATTTTGCCGGCCGCGCCGCAATGACCCCGGCATGGCTTATGTCCAGCATGGCTCATGTGAAGGGTTAAGCCGCTTTAGCTCAGTTGGTAGAGCACATCATTCGTAATGATGGGGTCGCGTGTTCGAGTCACGCAAGCGGCACCAACCATATGGCTGGAAATGCTGACTAAATTTGTAAATTCCCGCTGGATCATGCCGCTGTCGTCAGGGAACCACCGGAAGCCATGCGAAAGCAGACGCGCTTGCCGCATGAGGCTTGCTCATTCGAATTCTCGCTCACGCGGTCAGAAGGCAAGGCGATGACGCGCGCGTGTCAATCTTGAACGGAAAACGGCACTCGACGGGATGCACATGGCCACACCTGTAACGCCCGACCAATTCATGGTGACCATGGAAGGCATAACGCATATTCCCACGGGTGCGACATTCACGCCGCATTTCAACAGTCCCAACTCGGGCACGATCTATAAGGGCCAGATGGGGAAAGTCCTGGGGAACGGAGAAGAATACGAGCCACAGGAGGTGGAGCGAATGATGGAGCGGCTGTGGATAGAATACCTCACCGAGAATCCTGAAGCTTTCACGTAGCCAAAAGTCCCCATCCCGGGTTAGTTTCTGGAACCCTTCAGGTCGTTGATGCTTCCTACACCGTGCGCGATGAGGAGTGTGTGATGTTGCCGTACCTCTGGCCCCTGGATGTAGACCCGGCCGTTTTGAGCGGGGCGCTCGACATTGTGATGCGCTATCTGACATTCTCGGGGCATGCGGTCCGGCGCGTAGAACTGCGGCAGGACGCGGCACACGCCATGATCGTCGCCTGGCGTTCGGGAGTCAGGCACAAAATACAACTGGCCGATCGCGGCATTGCAGCGGTAGAGAAGGTTATTTCAGGAGAGGAATTGCTTCCGTCCTAGACTCCGGTTAGTCCGGTTCGACCACGTTGACTCTAGAGGATCGCCGCCCGGTTTTTGCAAGCCCGGTTTTTTTGCAAGAGGCACGCAGATTTCAACCGACCTGTTGGAGCGCCGATGACCCGTCTCGCCGCCATTCTCTCCCTTCTTTCTCTGCTCGGAATGACCGCTGTCGCATCGGCGCAAGGCGCCGGTGAGAAACACCATTCCGACTGCGCGCGCGACGTGGCGCGGTATTGCCGGTCCAAGATGAACGACGGCGATATGGTTGTTCTGGCGTGTTTGAAGGAACACCGCGCCAAGCTCAGCAAGAGGTGCGCCAGGACATTGACCGAGCACGGCGAGTAGGCTCCAAGTCCACTGCCTTGCCGACCAGCCCGCTGCCTTGCCGAAACGTAACCCTTTCGCGGGGAACTCCGGCGGAAGCTGCATGGTTGACTTCCGTATCAATGAACGCGGTCGCGTGATATTCCAGACATTGCGCGAGACATTGCACCAAACATTGCGGCAGACGGACCGATGCTCGATAAACTGCGCCATTTCATTGCCGACGTTGTGTCCTCCGAAACGTCGGAGCACCGGGTCTTCGACGAAACAGGATGCAAGCTCGCGGCGACTGCGCTGTTCGTCCATATCATCTCGCTCGACGGCGCGCCCTCCGAGGTTGAACTTCGCAAGCTGCACGAACTGATCGAAACCCGTTTTGAGCTCGATCCCGGCACCGCCGACAAGCTGATCGAAGCGGCGACGCTGGAGGAGGGTGAGGCGGTCGATCTCTACCATTTCACCAGCGTGATCATGCGATCGCTGAACGACGAGGACCGTTTGCGCATCGTAGAAATGATGTGGGAACTGGTTTACGCGGACGGTCACGTCAGCGAATTCGAGGAGAACGTGGTGTGGCGCGCCGCCGATCTCCTGGCAGTCTCCTCGCGCGATCGCATCGACCTCAAGCACCGCGTCGGCAAGCGGTCGGCGGCAGGCCGGCCAAACTGAGCCGTCGGGTAGCGTGAACCGCCGTGCACGCCCGGCCTGTCCGGGTTTCCGGGCGCAAATGTAAAGCGGAATATTCGATCCGAACCTCCCGCCAGCATGTTGAAGACCGCGCCGCTCCATGCTGAAACGGGGCGCTCTCCGGCCGTATTTTATTCCCAGTCATTGCAAGAGCGTGGATCGTGATCAATCCGGTGACATTGATAACAGGCGCGTCCTCGGGAATCGGCGCCGAGTTCGCGCGGATATTCTCCGCCCATGGGCACAGGGTGGCGCTGGTCGCCCGGCGCGCCGATCGGCTCAATGCGCTCGCCGCTGAAATCACCGCATCGGGCCGCATGTCGCCGATCGTGATTCCCTGCGATCTCGGCAAGACGGATGCGACAGAGCGGATCGCCGCGGCGCTCACCGCCGAGAGTGTCGAGGTCAAGTATCTGGTGAACAATGCCGGATATGGATTGTTCGGCCGGGCTGCCGAACTGGACCGCGCCGATCAGCTTGCGATGATCGACCTCAACATCCGGGCTCTGACGGATCTGACGTTGCGTTTCGCCCCGAACGTGATCCGGCTGCGCGGCGGCATTCTCAACGTCGGCTCGATCGGCGGATTTTTGCCTGGCCCCGGCATGGCGGTCTATTACGCGTCAAAAGCCTTTGTCCTGTCGTTCAGCGAGGCGCTGCGTGGCGAACTGGGTCCGCTCGGCGTCCGGGTCACTGTAATCTGCCCGGGTCCGGTGCCGTCCGGATTTCAGGCGCGGGCGGGGCTCAAGCCGGGCTTTGATTCCGCGATTCTCAATGTGTCCGCAAAGGACGTCGCCGCGGATGGCTACCGGGCGCTGATGGCCAACAAACGGGCCGTGCTGCCCGGTCTCGGTATCAAGATCGTGCCGTTCCTGCTTCGGCTGTTTCCGCGCGACTTCATCCTGTGGGGGGTCGCCGGCTTCCAGATGCGAAGGCGACCGTGACGTTCGGCCCGCGGCTCACCAAACGTAGCGGATGGTGCCCTTGCCGGCGTAGGACCGTGTGACGTTGGAGAACTCACTTTCGAAGGTGGCGGCCACCGACCAGTCGTCGATCCACTTCATCTCGGCCGCGCCGGTGACCAGCGCGGCGTCGGAAGCCATGGCAGCGCCGTTCACGACGAAGCTGGCGCCGGGCAAGGTCTGGAACGTCGCGGCGACTGTGCGATCCGGATTGAAATCGTGCGCCCATGCAAGACGCCCGCGCAGCGTCAGGATCGCGTCCTGCACCGGGTAGGATTTGTCGGTGCGGAGACCGACTTCGCTGCGGATATCCGTCACGCTTTTGGCATGGTTGGCCAGCGCAAAGGTGTTGGCGCCAGACAGAACACTTTCGGCATAAGCCGGCAGATCGAACGTGGTGAACTGGCCGGCCGTATAGGGCGTGATCCCGACGCCGCCCGTTGCGGGACCGACCGCGCGATAGCCGTCTTCGACACGGCCCGACCATGCATTGGCGTTGAAGCGCGCCTGCAACCGGTCCGCGCCGCTGATCGTCACCATGCGGTTGGTGGTGACGTCCTGCCAGCCGTAAGCAAGCGCACCGGAAAGATAGGCGGCGCCGACGGCATGTCGAATGAAGGTGCCGGACTGGAACAGGTCGGACTGTCCGCTGCCCCGCCCGTTGGCGATATTGAAGCTGGTGCCGCCGCCCGCCAGCGCGAAGCCGGCGGTTGTGAACGGCGAGATACGATAGTCGGCGCCGACCGCGACGCCGGCGACACTCGAGGTCGCCGTACTGGATCCGAGCGAGGTATTGCCGTCGGTGGTCTGCGAACCGCCGTAGCCTGTGGCCCACACGCTCCAGCGCGGGGTGAGGGGATCGGCCATTGCAGGCACCGTGCGAGAGATCGCGGCATAGGCGTCACGCTCGTTTTTCGAACGTGGCGCGTCTCCCGACGCATAGGCGCCGACACCGTAGCCATCTTCGGCATAGGCCGGGGCCGCACCGTTTGCGGTTGCACCATTGCCGCGGCCGGCGATGAAAGGATCACTCAGGATTCCCAGGAACAGGTCCATTGCATTGAAGGTGGCCTGCAGCGAGCCGGTCGCCGCTTCACCCGAGACCTGGGTCAGGCCTGCCGGCGTCAGCGCACCGAATGCCAGCGGAATGCCGCCGGCGGTGTTGAAGGAATTGATCAGCGCATTGGCGACATTGCGCTGATTTGGGCTGGCAAAGGCCCTCGCCAGTTGCGGAACAAAGTTCAGCGTCAGGTTGAGATAGGCATGG
The DNA here is from genome assembly GCF_051535235.1 of Nitrobacter sp. Taxonomy (GTDB): domain Bacteria; phylum Pseudomonadota; class Alphaproteobacteria; order Rhizobiales; family Xanthobacteraceae; genus Nitrobacter. The sequence continues at coordinate 23,049 of NZ_JBPPLZ010000011.1, read as the reverse complement.
GTCGGGTCGTAACTCAGGCTGCTCACGAAGTTCGCGGGCAGGTTGGTATTGGCCAGCGAGCCGAACGCGCCGCTGACGTTGCCCGCGGTGAGGATGGTATATTGCTTCGAGATGTAACTGCCGTTGGCATAGATCGCCTTGACGGTGGCGCCACTGAGCGTCGCTGCACCCGCGACATGGGCGGATGACGCGGTGGCGGGGTTGAGCATCACCACATATTTCGCGCCCGATTGCAGGGCCAGGCTGCCGAGATTCAGAGAGGAGAAAGGCGTGCCGTCGCCCGGCGCCAGCGTGCCGCCGCTGTTGATGCTGACGCTGCCGACGCTTCCGGTGCCGGCAAGCACCGCGCCGGTATTGACGCTGACCGGGCTTGACGCCGCCAGCGAGCCGGTGACGTTGAGCGTGCCGGCGTCGACCGTGGTGGTTCCGGTATAGAGGTTGGCGCCGGCGAGCGTCAGCGTTCCCGTCCCGGCCTTGATCAGCGCGCCGCCGGTGGCGCCGGCTGAACTACAACTCGAGCCTGATGGTCCGCAGTCGCTGATGACGCCGCTGACGGTGGTGCTAAGATTGTTGCCGCCGACCGTGAGTTGATTGGCGCCGAGGTAGAATTGTCCGTTGCCGGCGATCGAGCCAGCCGAGAGCTGCCCGTTGTTGAGCGGTCCGCTCGACCCCGAGAAGTCGGTCGACGCACCAGTGCTCCCATTGGTGATACTGGCGTTGCCGGCCGTGCTGTTGGCGGCGAATTGCAAAAATTTGTTGTTAGCGAGGCTGGCGTCACCGGCCGTGCTGGAGTCGGAGAACTGCAGAAGATTGTTATTGGTGATACTGGCGTTGCCGGCCGTGCTGTTGTGGGCGAATCGCAGGTAAATGTTGCTGGTAATGCTGGCGCTGCCGGCCGTGCTGGTGTCGTAGAAGAACCCGCTGCCGTTATTGATGATGCTGGCATAACCGGCCGTGCTGGTGTCATAGAACTCCAGGATGCTGTTATTCGTGATGCTGGCGCTGCCGGCCGTGCCGTGGGTGGCGAATTGCAGAGAACTGTTGTTCGTGATGCTGGCGTTGTCGGCCGTGCTGCTGCCGAAGAAGTACAGGGTGTTGTTGTTGGTGATGTTGGCGCTGCCGGCTCTGGTGGCGTCATAGAACTCCAGGCTACCATGATTAGTGATGATGGCGTTGCTGGCCGTGCTGGTGTCGATGAACTGCAGGACACCGTTATTGGTGTCAGTGATGCTGGCGCTGCCGGCTGTGCTGCCGTGGGAGAATTGCAGCAAATTATCATTAGTGATGCTGATGCTGCCGCCGTTGACGACGATCCCGGCGCCAGCGAAGATTAGAAAATGGGTGTTAGTAAAGGAATAATTCGAAGCGTTGAAGGTCCACCCGCCCAGGGTGGTGTCATTCGCGAACGTAATGTTCGTGCCGGTCGAGGTGCCGAACGATGCGGTGCCGGTCGGCACGGTGGCCGGGGTCCAGTTCGCAGCGTCGTTAAAATTGCTGCTGGGCGGAGCGGGGAGCCAGCTCGCATCCTGGGCCGCGGCCGGCGCTGTCCACGTCAACGCCAAAGCGAGCCATGCCGCAAAGCCCGACTTGTCCATTGACAGCCTGCCCATGCCCCGTTCCTCCGGCTGCGTGCTGGAGGTCGCCAGCAGAGCCGTGACCGAATCGCGTAACTGATATTATCGTATTCATGGCTAATATTATCTTACCTCCCCCCTCCTGATCGGACATTCCGCACCGCTCCCGTGTGCCGGCAAGTCTTGATCCGGCCGCGGTGTTGCCCTTGGGAAACTCATTAGCAGTACCCGCGCTGTAACATCCATGCGCGACGCTTTTCACCAGCCAGGTACAACGCTGAGTTGCGGATAAATCTCCGAATTACTCGCGACCAGCCGAGGGGGGCGGTTCGGCCCAGAATGCCCCACGACGAATGCCGTGGGTCATGCGTGGTCGCTGCCGAGCTTCACCTCGACGATCGAGCGGTTCAAGCGAGCGCGTCGTGATCGACGGCAGCGGTCACAGGATAACGGTTGCCTCTCGGGAGTCGCTGGTGGAGCCAGGCGGGATCGAACCGCCGACCTCGTCATTGCGAACGACGCGCTCTCCCAGCTGAGCTATGGCCCCGTCCACGGTCGGCAAACGATGCAGCGACCGGAAACGCCGCCATTTACAGTCCTCGCCAATCGCAAGTCAAGAACGGCTGAAACCGGCATTTTTATAGCGTTTTCGAGCGAAGTGGATACCGGTTCGCGTCGAGAAAACGCGTTAAATCAAAATCATAGAGCCCCGCTTCTGATTCAGTAGAAGCGGAGAGGCTCTAGGGCTTCATTTTCCCCGACTTCCCTTGTTTGGCGGGAACCGAAACGATATTTTAGCGGGCTCGCATCGTCCGGATGCGATGTTCGCCGCCGTCGCGCAACCACCCGAGGCGAACTTCGAATCCCGGGAGAGACGAGAGACCGATATCTGGTGTAGTTCGGTTCAGAAGTTCTCTTGACGGCCCTTTGGCCAAAGGTGAAGAGAACGGCTGAACCCTGCACGAGTGGTCCGATTCTAAATTTTCGCGTCCGGGACGCGCGGCCAGGTGGGGTCGCGAATGTCAAATTCTCTCCACCGGTCGAATCCACGACCAAACCCGCGAGCCATTTCCTCATGCGAGCCATACTGGATATCGTCCTCATCATCCTCGACCTCTATGTCTGGCTGCTGATTGCTTCGGCGATCCTGTCATGGCTGATTGCCTTCAATGTGGTGAATACCCGCAATCAGTTCGTGGCCGCGGTGGCCGAATTTCTGGAACGGATCACCGAACCGCTGCTGGCGCCGATCCGCCGGATGCTGCCCAATCTCGGCGGTCTCGACATCTCTCCGATCATCCTGATCCTGATCATCCTGTTCATGCAGCGGGTCATCACCTATTACATCTATCCCGCCGTGTTCTGACCGGCGGTTTGATGGAGCCGTGGCGGTATTCTCCGGAGGGTCTCAGCATCGCGCTCCGGGTGACGCCGCGCGGCGGCCGCGACGGGATCGATGGCATTGAGACGTTGGCCGACGGGCGCCCGGTGGTGAAGGTTCGCGTACGCGCCGTCGCCGAAGGTGGCGAGGCCAATCGCGCCGTCGTGGCGGTGCTGGCGAAGGCGCTTGGGGTGCGCAAAACCGATGTCCGGATATGTGCGGGAGTGACCTCGCGGCTGAAGCAGGTCGCGGTCGGCGGCGATCCCGTCAGGCTCGGCCATGCCCTTCGCGCCCTGACCGCGGCTCAACCAGACTAGAGCGTTTTCGAGCGAAGTGGAATCCGGTTCGCGTGAAGGAAACGCGTCAAAGCAAGAAGCCAGAGTCTTTCACCGTTTCCATGAAACGGTGAAAGACTCTGGCAAGCCCGGGGATCAGCATGGCGGCCACAATCATCGATGGAAAACGCATCGCGGCAGACCTGCGCGCGCGGGTGGCCGATGAGGTGGCGCGCGTGAAGCGCGATCACGGGCTGACGCCCGGCCTCGCCGTCGTGCTGGTCGGCAACGATCCCGCGAGCGAAGTTTACGTCCGCAACAAGCACAAGCAGACCCAGGCCGCCGGCATGGCCTCGTTCGAACACGTTCTGCCGGCCGATGTGGCGCAGGCGGATCTGCTGGCGCTGGTGACGAAACTGAACGCCGATCCCGCCGTGCATGGCATTCTGGTTCAACTGCCGCTGCCGAAGGGGCTCGATACCGGAACGATCGTCGCCGCCATCGATCCGGCGAAGGATGTCGATGGCCTGCATCCGCACAACGCCGGCCGCCTCGCCGGCGGTCTGCCCGCACTGTCGCCATGCACGCCGCTCGGCTGCATCATCCTGACCAAAAGCGTGCATTCCTCGCTCGAAGGCATGGACGCCATCGTGATCGGCCGCTCCAATCTGGTGGGACGGCCGCTGGTGCAGTTGCTGCTCAACGAAAACGCGACGGTGACCATCGCGCATTCGCGCTCGCGCAATCTGCCTGAACTCTGCCGCCGCGCCGATCTGGTCTATGCGGCGGTCGGCAAGGCCGAGATGGTGCGCGGCGACTGGCTCAAGCCGGGCGCGACCGTGATCGATGTCGGCATCACCCGCCTGCCTGCGGCCGATGGCCAGACCCGCCTCGTCGGCGACGTCGCGTTCGACGAAGCCGTGAAGGTCGCGGGCGCGGTGACGCCGGTGCCCGGCGGCGTCGGCCAGATGACGGTCGCGTGCCTGCTGGTCAACACGCTGCGCGCCGCCTGCGCGATCGAAGGGTTGGCTGCGCCGGCGGTGTAGCGGTTTTAAAACCTCGTCCCGCTACTTTCCCTTCGCCCGCGCGATGGCTTCCAGAATCAGCCTGTGCGCATCCTCCGCGTCGCCCCAGCGCAGCACCTTGACCCATTTGCCGGGCTCCAGATCCTTGTAGTGCTCGAAGAAGTGCTGGATCTGCTGCAGCGTGATGTCCGGCAGGTCACTGTAGTTTTTCACCTTGTCGTAGCGCTGGGTCAGTTTCGAGGTCGGGACCGCGATGATTTTCTCGTCACCGCCGGCCTCGTCCTCCATCAACAGCACGCCGACCGGCCGCACGCTTATCACAGCGCCGGGCACGATGCCGCGCGTGTTGGCGACCAGGACATCGCAGGGGTCGCCGTCCTGCGACAGCGTGTGCGGGATGAAGCCGTAATTCCCGGGATAGCGCATCGCCGTGTAGAGAAACCGGTCGACCACCAGCGTGCCGGCGTTCTTGTCCATCTCGTACTTGATCGGCTCGCCGCCGACCGGCACTTCGATGATGACATTCACCTCATGTGGCGGATTGGGTCCGGTCGAGATCGCATCGATACGCATCGGCCGCCTCGCATTGGGTCTGGGATGTGAATCTGAGAAACGACTATGGCCGGGCAGCGGACCGGCTTCAATGGCGACCTGACGATGGAGCGACCTTCAAATCCGGTTCAATAACCGGTCCAGGCGAACGCCACCTTGTCGAGCGACTTTGGCCCGAATCTCTCGGAGGAGCGGGCGACCATGCGGCCGCCGAGCGAGCGGTAGAACTCCGTCGCCGGCTCGTTGTCGGACAACGCCCAGGTCACCATGCTTTTCAGCCCGCTCTGCAGCAGGTCGCGCCGGGCAGCGGTGAACAGCCGCCGGCCGAACCCCAGGCCCTGGAATTCCGGGCGCAGATAAAGCTCATAGATTTCGCCCTCATATTGCAGGCTGCGGGCGCGGTTGTGACCGTAATTGGCATAGCCGGCGACCTTGTCGCCGAACACCAGCACGCTGATGCGGCTGCCTTTGCGGATCGCGCTGTCCCACCAGTGCGGGCCGCGCCGGTTGATCAGCTTTTCCAGTTCCGCGCCGGGAATGATGCCCTGATAGGCTGAACGCCAGGCTTCGTCATGGGTGGCGGCGACCGCGGATGCATCCGCGACCTTGGCCGGCCGGAGTTCGATCAGGGTCGTGCTCATGCCCCGATCAAAGCAAGTCGGCGCGCGGTCTTCAAGGTCCATCGTTAATTAAAGGTTAAAATGTGGATTCCCGGCACCACCGATGCGACATTTTGTGCCGAAAAGGGACAGTCCGGGGCGACGCTCGGGGCCGGCATTGCCAAACCGGTCCCGCTGCGTCGCGACGTTTTCGGGGAAGGATCGGCTCAGCTCGACTGCCCCAGCAGCCGCACGAAGGTGTCGGAGGAAATCACCGGCGCGAAGAAGTCGTTGATGCGCTGCAACGCACCCGCAAGCTGCTCCGGCTTCTGCGTCCCGGTCGCGTCTCCGATCACAATGGGAAGGTATCCGTTGTCGCGCGCGGCGCGGGCGTTGCCCTCGATGCACCAATCGGTATGGATTCCGGTCAGGACCAGTACCTCGATCCGCTTGCGCGACAATTCGAGCGGCAGTTGCGTGCCGGCGAACGCCGTCTGCAAAGCCAGTTCATTGAACTCGAGATCTCCGGGCCGCACCAGCGCGCGCAGGTCGGGAACGAGTTCGTTGTCGGCCTTCTTTTTCTCCGGCGAGAAATCCAGCGCGCCGGTCCAGCTTTCATACTGCACCTTGTCGAATTCGGACTGCGGATAGTTTTCGCGGAAGACTTCGTAGCCGATCCAGTTGAACGACTTGAAATTGGAGGCCTTGCGCGCCGCGTTCACCACCTTGATCGTGGCCGCGAGACTGCCGCGCTCCCAATGCTTCTCTCCGGCCTGCGCGCCCCATGGCTGATACAATGAATTGTTCTGGCTCACCGATGCGAACGCCGCCGGCTTGCGCAGGATCGCCGCGAGGTCCAGCTTCTTCCAGTGCGGAGCGAGTTCGGGGATCGCCTTCAGTTCGTCGCCCGTCGCTGCTTGCGCGGCGCTTGCGCCGAGTGCGGATGCCGCGGCAATGCCGGCCGCGCCGGCGATGATGTCACGTCGAGATGCTTGCATCGATTGTCTCCCACGAATTGCAATAGGCATCATCGTAGAAACGGATCGCTGCAAAGTGCTGTCAAATATGGCCGGGTGAACAGTAGATCCTTCTGCGTTGCGCGCCGGCTGCAGCCGTCTCTTTCTTTTGTTTTGATCAAGTTTGTTCTTATCTGAAACCGTTCTCCACTTTGCGCGCGCGCGGCCTTCGGATCATGCTCTGGTGGAGCGGTCAACGCTTGCCGCCATCACCTCGCGCGCCGCACGCTCGCCGCTGTCGCGCGCGCCGTGCGCCGTGGAGAAGAAGTTCGGCGAGGTGGCCTCGCCCGCGAAGAACAGCCGGCTATCGACCGGCGCGGCGAGCACCGCTCGGTCGCCGGCATGGCCGGGCAGGGCGTGGGAATAGGCGCCTTGCGCGAAGGGATCGCGGGCCCAGCGCGATTCGGCGAGCGGCTTGAGCTCGCGACGAAAATCCGAGCCGAGCAGCGCCACGATCTCGTCGATCGCCTGCGCTGCGAATGCGCCGTCGCCGGCGTCCTCGAGTTCGCGCGCGAAGCTGCCGCCGAAAAATCCCTCGATGCAGGGCTGGCCGAACGGGCGCAGATGAAAGGCGCCCATTCTTGTCCGCATGGTTGCGCCGCGCAGGTTGCCGTCCTTTGGCAGCGCGTTATCGGGATCGTCGAGCGCCAGCATCACCTTGTCGTCGACGCCGAGCGGAAGACCGGCCGCGGCGCTCACCTTCTCGGGCAGTTCGGGGTGGAAGCGGATCGTTTCGTTCGCGATCAGGTTGGTCGGCACCGTCACGATGACTTGAGCCGCCGACAGCGTACCTTTCGATGTTTCGATGCGCAGGCTGCGCCTTGAATGATCGACACGCCAGACGCGTGTGTTCAGCGCGACCGGGCAGGGTCGGCCATAGGCTTCGATCAGCGCGCCGTAGCCGCGCCACACCCGCCAGTTGATCCCGGTGTCCTCATAGGCGGCCGTGTCGTGGACCGAGACGGAATCGAGTTCGCAGCCGTTCACATAGCCGGATATCGCATCGATCATCGGATTCCAGCGATTGCCCTGTTCGAGACAGCGGCTGGCCGCGGTGTCGGCGTCGTTCTCCGCCGCTTTCTCGATGCGCTCGTGGAATGCGTCGAGCGTGGCAAAAAAGTCCTGGCGCTCGGTCGCCGGGAATCCGGCGTCAAAGCTCTGATCGCGCCATGGCGGCCGCGTCCTGTCGATCTCGAAGCCGAGGCGGTCCGCGATCGCCGTAAAGGAATTCTGGTCGGCCGAATGCAGCCAGCCGCAGCCGAGATCGAAGACGATACCGGGAGCCGGCACGATGGTGCGGGCGCGTCCTCCGACGCGGTCGCGCGCTTCCAGCACGATGACGGAAAGGCCGGAGTCTTTCAGGGCATCGGCCGCGCCGAGCCCGGCTGCGCCGGCGCCGATGATGGCGACATCGACAGTGGAGGGGAGATTTCGCAACATCGCGGCACGCTGATTACTGTTTCGGCAGTTTCGCCTTGAGCGCATAAAGTGCATCCAGCGCCTCGCGCGGCGACATCTCGTCGGGATGCAGGGATTTCAACGCTTCGACCAATTGAGCGGTTTCGCTCGGCAATGCGGATTCGTCGGCTGTGCGTGAGGGTACCGCGAACAGCGGCAGATCGTCGACCAGCGCGCGCACGGTCGATCCGCGGTCCTGAGCCTCCAGTTTTGCCAGCACCGATTTGGCGCGCGCGACGACCGGCGGAGGCAGGCCCGCGAGCTTCGCCACCTGGATGCCGTAGGAGCGATCGGCCGCGCCGGGCAGAACCTCGTGCAGGAACACCACCTCGCCGTGCCATTCCTTGACGCGCACGGTGGCGTTGAACAGCCGCGGCAGCTTTGCCGACAGTGCGGTGAGTTCGTGATAGTGCGTGGCGAACAGCGCGCGGCAGCGGTTTGTTTCGTGCAGATGCTCGATCGCCGCCCAGGCGATCGACAGGCCGTCGAAGGTCGCGGTGCCGCGTCCGATCTCGTCGAGGATGACCAGCGCGCGTTCCGATGCCTGATTGAGGATGACGGCGGTTTCCACCATCTCGACCATGAAGGTCGAACGGCCGCGCGCCAGATCGTCGGCGGCGCCCACCCGCGAGAACAGCCGGTCGATCATGCCGATGCGCGCGCGTGCCGCCGGCACGAAGCTGCCGATCTGGGCCATCAGCGCGATCAGCGCGTTCTGGCGCAGGAACGTCGATTTGCCCGCCATGTTGGGGCCGGTGAGCAGCCAGATCTGTCCCGAGGACTGGCCCGGGCCCGGCGACAGATCGCAGGCGTTGGCGATGAACGGCTGTCCGGCGCGCTTCAGCGCCTGCTCGACCACCGGATGCCGGCCGCCTTCGATGGCGAAGTCGAGCGAGGCATCGACCTCCGGCCGGATATAATTTTCGTCGGTTGCGAGCTTGGCGAGCGACGCCGCGACATCCAGTTGCGCGAAGGCGTGCGCCGCATTGCGCAGGTCGTCGCCGGCCTCGACCACCATCGCGGCGAGCCGGTCGAAAATCTCCAGTTCGAGGCCGAGCGCGCGGTCGCCGGCATTGGCGATCCTGGCCTCGATCTCGCCGAGTTCCGACGTGGTAAAGCGCACCTGGCCGGCCAGCGTCTGGCGATGGATGAAAGTGGCGTTGAGCGGCGCGCTCATCAACCTGTCGCCGTGCTGCGCCGTCACTTCGACGAAATAGCCGAGCACGTTGTTGTGGCGGATCTTGAGCGTCTTGACACCGGTTTCATCGGCATAGCGCGCCTGCATCGCGGCGACGACGAGGCGCGAGTCGTCGCGCAGTTTTCGCGCCTCATCGAGCGCGCCCTCATAACCCTCGCGGACAAAGCCGCCGTCGCGTTTCGTCAGCGGCAGTTCGTCTGCGAGCGCCTGGCCGAGTTCGCGCGCGAGATCGCGGGAGGGGCGTTGCAGCGCCTGCATCGCTGCCGCGATGTCCGTCGGCGGATCGGAAAGCGCGGATAGCCGCGCCAGCGCCTGATCGGCGCCAATAATGCCGTCGCGCAGGCCTGCGAGATCGCGCGGGCCGCCGCGTCCGACCGAGAGCCGAGCCAGCGCGCGCGACATATCGGGCGCCGCGCGCAACACGGCGCGGATGTCGTCGCATGCCGCGTTGTCGGATACAAATGCGGCGACGGCGTCACACCGCCGTGCGATGGCGGCGTTGTCCGTCAGCGGCGCCGCCAGCCGCTGCGCCAGCAGCCGCGACCCCGCCGCCGTCACCGTGCGGTCGATGGCGTCGAGCAGCGAGCCGCGCCGTTCGCCCGCGAGCGTGCGCGTCAGTTCGAGGTTGGCGCGGGTGGCGGGATCGATCGCCATGGTGCTGTCTGCGGCTTCCCGCGACGGCGGCGACAGCGGCGGCCGCTTGCCGATCTGGGTGCGGTCGACATAGGTGACGGCGGCGGCAGCCGCAGTCGCCTCCAGACGCGACATGGCGCTGAGGCCGTCCATGGTGGCGACCGCGAAGTAATCGCACAGTCGCCGCTCTGCGGTCGCGCTGTCGAACACGTCGCGGGTCAGCGGCGTCACCGACGGCAACTCCCGTAGCAGCGCCGCCATGTCCGGATCGCCATGGAGCGCGTCGGACACGATCACCTCGTTGGGATTGATGCGCGCGAGCGTTGCGGCTAGTTCGCCGGTGCCGCATTCGGTGACGATGAACTCCGCCGTGGAGATGTCGATCCAGGCCAGCGCGATGCGGTCGCTTCCGGAGGACGCGCGCGCCCGCGCCAGCGCCAGCAGGTAATTGTTGGCTTTGGCGTCGAGCAGCGTGTCTTCGGTCAGCGTTCCCGGGGTGACGAGGCGAGCCACATCGCGGCGAACCACGCTCTTGTTGCCGCGCTTGCGCGCCGCCGCCGGATCCTCGGTCTGCTCGCACACCGCGACGCGATGGCCGAGCGCGATCAGACGGTGCAGGTAATTGTCCGAGCGTTCCACCGGAACGCCGCACATCGGGATGTCTGCTCCCTGGTGCTTGCCGCGCTTGGTGAGCGTGATGCCCAGCGCGCGGGACGCGATTTCAGCATCCTCGAAGAACAGTTCGTAGAAATCGCCCATCCGGTAGAACAGCAGCAGGCCGGGATTGGCCGCCTTGATTTCAAGATACTGCTCCATCATCGGCGTAACCCGCGCCGCCTCGGCGGGGGCGGCGGGGCTCGGCGATGTCGGGATGGCGCGCTGGATCGTCATGGCGGCGAAACTACAAAGTTTCGGCGCCGCTTCCTATGGCATTGCGGCAGCCTTGCGCGTTTTCCACCTTATCGGTTCGCAATTGCGCTGATGACGGGCATTCCTTCCCTTTTCGTCTATTCCATCACCGCGGGATGGTCGGCGGATGGCGCGCGCAACGCCGCCTTGGTCGATTTCAGGATCAGCGCCAGCGGAATCGCGCAGACCGTCACCAGCGCGACAAGCTCGAAGTCCTGCGAGAACGCGATGATTTGCGCCTGCGCGCTGACGATCAGATCCATCATCGCACGGCCCGCATCTGTGTGCAGGTTGATGGTGCTGGTCACGTCCGGCATCTGCAGGGCGTTATTGAACGGGGTGATGTGCTCGGCCAGCACCGCGTGGACGCGGGTGGTGCCGCTCGTCAGTCGGGCGATGACGATGGAAATGCCGATCGAGCTCGCGACGTTGCGCACCAGCGTCAGCATCGAGGTGCCGTCGGTGCGCAGATGGTTGGGCAGCGTCATGAAGGCCGCGGTCGTCATCGGCACGAAGACAAGGCCAATACCGTAACCCTGGACGATACTGTTGATGGCAATGGCCCGCACGGAAATATCGGCGGTCCAGGCGGTCATGTCGTAGAGCGTGATCGCGATCAGCGAAAGGCCGACGGCGATCAGCGTCCGCGCTTCGAAATATGTCATGAGACGGCTGACCATCATCATGGCCACGAACGTGCCGCCGCCGCGCGTCGCGAGCAGGAGCCCGGCGGTCAGGATCGGATAGCCGTAGGCGTTCTGGAACAGAGGCGAGGCCAGCGCCATGGTCGAGAACAGCACCACGCCGATCACCGCCATGAAGATGAGCGCGGTCGCGAAATTGCGATCCTTGAAAATCGCGAACTGGACGAACGGACGCTTGGTCGTCAGCGAGTGCGCGAAGAAATAATAGAAGCCGACGGCCGAGACAATGAACTCGATGATGATCTCCCGGGACTCCAGCCAGTCGAGCTGCTCGCCGCGATCGAGCGCAAGCTGCAGCGCGCCGATGCCGACGGCGAGCGCGCCGAAACCGAACCAGTCGAATTGCAACTTGGTGTCCAGTCTGGTCTCGTCCATGAAGACCATGAGGCCGATGACCGTGATCAGGCCGAACGGCAGATTGACGAAGAACACCCAATGCCAGCTATAGGTTTCGGTGAGCCACGCGCCGAGCGAGGGACCCATGATCGGCCCCAGCATCACGCCCATCCCCCAGATCGACATTGCTTTGGCGCGTTCGTGCAGCGCATAGCTGTCGAGCATCACCGCCTGCGACAGCGGCACCAGCGCCGCGCCGAACATGCCCTGCAGCAAGCGGAACAGCACCATCTGGGTGATATCCTGCGCCAGTCCGCACAAGACGGATGCGAGCGTGAAGCCGGCCGAGCAGAGGATGAAGATACGTTTGCGGCCGAAGCGGTTGGCGATCCAGCCGACCGGCGCGGTCATGATAGCCGCCGCGACAATATAGGACGTCAGCACCCAGTTGATCTGGTCCTGCGATGCCGACAGCGACCCCTGCATGTAGGGAAGCGCAACGTTGGCGATCGTGGCGTCGAGCGCCTGCATGATGGTCGCGGTCATGGCGCAGATCGTCACCATGTTCCGGCGCAGCCCTGGAACCGCAGCCGAATATGCGGCGGCCGCCGGCATCGCTCTAGTCCTGCTTCGCGCGCGACAGGCCGAGCAGACCCGCGAGCGAGCGGCGGTGATTGGTGTCGATCGAGACGTAGACGCTCATGCCGGATTTCAGCTTGCCGACCTCGGCATCGTTCTTGTCGAAATAGATCCGCACAGGAATACGCTGCACGATCTTGACGAAGTTGCCGGTAGCGTTCTGCGGCGGAAGGATCGCGAATGTCGCGCCGGTGCCGGGACTGAGCGACCCGACCGTGCCCTTGAAGACATGATCGGGGAACGAATCGATGGAGAGATCGACCGGCTGCCCGACGGCCACGTAGGTGAAGTCGGATTCCTTGGGATTGGCGTCGACCCATGGGTGATCGAGGTCGACGACGCTGAATACCGGCGTTCCCGCGGTCACGAAGCGGCCGAGCTGGATGTTGTCGACCTGCGTGGCGACGCCGTCGATCGGCGCCCGCAGTTCCGTATTCGCAAGATTGCGCTGCGCGTCGGCCAGCGCGGCCTCGGCCTGCGCGTAGGCCGGAAATTTCTCCAGCGGCAGATCCGGATTGCCGAGCAGTTTGTTGCGGGTATTCGAAATCTGCTGCTCCAGAATCTGGTTCACGCCCTGCGCCTGCACCAGCGCGCTGAGCGCGTTGTCGAGATCGAGGCGCGATCCCGAGTTGCTTTTCACAAGCGTCGTCTTGCGATCGACGTCTCGTTGCTTGACGTCGATGCTCTGCTGGGCGAGCGCCTCGGACTGGGCGTAGTTGGCGAGGTTCGATTTCAGCGTGTCGTATTCGATCTTCGCTTCGTTCAGCTTCGCTTCCGCCTGCTGGACAGCCAGGCGGAACGGCACGGGATCGATCTCGAACAGCAAATCGCCCGCCTTGACGTGTTGTCCCTCCTTCACGGTCACGCTGTCGATCTTGCCGGAGACCTCGGGCGTGATCAGAACCTTCTGCGCGCCGACATAGGCGTCGTCGGTGGTGACGTAGCGGCCGCCCGACAGATAGAACGTCAGCCCGGCGATCAGCGCGATCAGCGGCAGCACGACCAGGAGCAGCGGCCGGCGGTAGCGGCGCAGCGAAGCCAGCAACTGCCGGCGCGGCTTTGCATCGGCGGCCGTCGGCGGTGGCGGCTCGGTCGGCGGGACCTTCTGGTCGGGCGGAAATTTGAGGGCGGGCTCAGCCATAGTGCCGCTCTTTCGTTTTCTCACTGTCGATGGGCGCGTTGCCTTGCAGCGCGTTACGAACGTTGTTCTTGACGGTTTCGAGTTGCGCGATCAGACGGTGCGCGTCGGAGAGGCTGATATCGGCGAGCGCCGCTCGCGTGATTTCGCCGCGCAATACGGCGAGCTGGGCCAGCAGGGGCCGCGAGGCCGCGGTCAGGTAAAGACGATTGATGCGCCGATCGGTTTCGTCGCCGCGGCGCTCGATCAAACCGGCCTTGCAGAGTTTGTCGATCAACCGCGTCAGGGTGATCGGCTGCATCTCCATCAGCTCGGCGACATCCGCCTGCTTCAGCCCTTCGGTGCGCTCCAGTTTGGCGAGCACGGCCCACTGCGCCCGGTTCAGGCCGTAGCGCGACGCTTGCTTGTCGGCAAAGAGCCGGAGCAGCCGCTGCACCTCGAACAGGGTAAACAGAAAGTCGCTTTCGATCGAACGGTCGGGCAATGTCGGGAACTCCTAACACTCGTTATAATAAGCAAGCTTATGAAAAGCATTACCTCCACTTTGGAAAAGCTGCCCTGCGGAAAACTCATGGCCGGGTTGGTAGGCAGGACGATCGGCGAACGCAGGTCCCCAAATCTGGAAAACGGCCCCGGATCGGCATATGCTGCGTTGCAATAGGTGGATTCCGAACGTCGGGGGGTTGCCGCGGGAAACAGGGGGCGAAATCCGCTCAAAACGGTTTAGATAGACATCAGATGACAGCGACCAGACCGACATTCCCCGTGCCCGGGCACGATCACGACCGCTGCGCCTCGGAGGCGATCAGCCATGCGGAAAGGATCTGTGCCCAGCGTGCGCAGAAGTTCACGCCGATCCGCCGCCAGGTGCTGCAGGCACTGCTGTCGAGCCATCGGCCGCTTGGCGCCTATGAAGTGATCGAGGAACTGGCCAAATCGATGCCGCGCCCGGCGCCGATCACGGTCTATCGCGCGCTCGATTTTCTGATGGAAAACGGCCTCGTTCACCGCATCGAAAGCCGCAACGCGTTTCTGGCTTGCGGCCACGACCATGATGCGAGCGCGTTGGTGGCATTTCTCATTTGCGAGCGTTGCGGGTCGGTCGGCGAGATTCCGGCAAGCCGCGTGGCGCAGAGTCTTAGCGACGCGGTGCGCTCCAGCGGATTTACGCCGAAACTATCGGTGGTCGAAATCACCGGCACCTGTGCGCATTGCCAGAGCGCGGCCTAGCGCCAACCATCCACTGCTCCGCCTATCGGGACATTTTAGCAATCCGGCTCACCGGGAACCATGGCAACCAGCGATCCAGGCCTGACATCCGCGAGCCGGCCGCTGAGCGCCGGTGCGATCGCCCTGATGCTGATGCTCTGCCTGAGCTGGGGCTTCAATCAGGTCGCGGTGAAACTCGTCCTGCCCGACATTCCGCCGTTTCTGCAAGCCTTCATCCGCTCCTGCGGCGCAATCGTCATGCTGCTGGTGATTGCGCGGCTGCGCGGCGTGGCGTTGTTCAGGCGCGACGGCACGCTTGGCCCCGGCCTGGCCGCCGGCGTGCTGTTCGGATTCGAATTCGTGCTGATCTACCACGGGCTGCTGCTGACCACGGCATCGCGCGCGGTGGTGTTTCTTTATACCGCGCCGTTCTTTGTCGCGCTCGGTTCCTCCCGCATTCTCGGGGAAAGACTGCGCGCGTCACAATGGAGTGGCCTCGCGCTCTGCTTCGCCGGCGTCGCCTGCGCGATCGGCGTGCCGCAGCCGGATGTCGACGGCCGCGTGCTGCTCGGCGACATCATGATCGTCGGCGGCGGCGCGCTGTGGGCCGCCACCACGCTCCTGGTGAAGGCGAGTTCACTGATCTCGGCGCCGCCGGAAAAGACCTTGAGCTATCAGGTCGCCGTTTCGATCCCGATTCTCGGCGTCGCTGCCTGGGCCGCCGGCGAGACGCTGGACCGGATTCCGGGGCCACTGGCGCTGTCGCTGATGGCCTATCAGGCCGTCTGGGTGGTGGGCTTGACATTTTTGATATGGTTTTCAATGGTTAAGACTTATTCGGCCAGCAAATTGTCGGCTTTTACCTTCATCACCCCTTTGTTTGGCGTCGCGGCTGGCTATGTGATCATGCATGACCCGCTGACGCCGGCTTTCGGATTTGCGGCACTGTTGGTGGCTGCTGGTCTTTACCTCGTGAACTGGCCTAGTGCGGTGGTTCAGGAGTTTCCTCTCCATGTTTTGGAGGAAACTCCTGAACCTAAACCGCACTAGAATTAGAAATTTAGCGGTATCCCTTTGAATTCGAAGTTCGCAAAAGGGGGTAGCTGTAAGGTTGAGCGAACTTCGAATTCGGGATACCGCCCGCCCGCCATTGATCCGTTGCTGAATCCGACGAAAACCTGATATTTGAGACCCATGAACAAGCTCGAAAACCCGTCGCAAATCGACGTCGCAGGCCCGAGTCCGCGGCACAGAACCACGCAAGTCATGGTCGGCAACGTCGCCGTCGGGGGCGGCGCGCCGATCGTGGTGCAGTCGATGACCAATACCGACACCGCCGACATCGAGGGCACCATCGCGCAGGTCGCCGCCCTGTCGCGCGCCGGCTCGGAAATGGTCCGCATCACGGTGGATCGCGACGAGGCCGCCGCCGCCGTACCGCATATCCGCGACGGTTTGCGCAAGCGCGGCGTCACCACGCCGCTGATCGGTGATTTCCACTACATCGGCCACAAGCTCTTGGCCGATCACCCGGCCTGCGCCGAAGCGCTCGACAAGTACCGCATCAATCCGGGCAATGTCGGCTTCAAGGACAAGCGCGACAAGCAGTTCACCGACATCGTCGAGACCGCGATCAAATACGGCAAGGCGGTGCGGATCGGCGCCAACTGGGGCTCGCTCGATCAGGAATTGCTGACGCATCTGATGGAAGAAAACGCCCGAGCGGCTGCGCCGCTCGATGCCCGCGCGGTGACGCGCGAGGCGATGGTGCAGTCGGCGCTGTTGTCGGCGAAGCGCGCCGAGGAAATCGGCCTGCCGAAAAACAAGATGATCCTGTCGGCGAAGGTCTCGGCGGTGCAGGATCTGATCGCCGTCTACCAGACGCTGGCGGAACGCTCCGACTATGCGATCCACCTCGGCCTCACCGAGGCCGGCATGGGCTCGAAGGGTATCGTCGCCTCATCCGCCGCGCTCGGGATCCTTTTGCAGCAGGGCATCGGCGACACCATCCGCATTTCGCTGACGCCCGAGCCCGGCGGCGACCGCACGCTCGAAGTGCAGGTCGCGCAGGAACTGCTGCAGACCATGGGTTTCCGCACCTTCGTGCCGCTGGTCGCGGCTTGTCCCGGCTGCGGACGCACCACCTCGACCACGTTCCAGGAACTGGCGCGGTCGATTCAGGACTTCATCCGCGACGAGATGCCGAACTGGAAGGCGCAGTATCCCGGCGTCGAGCAGCTCAACGTTGCGGTCATGGGTTGCATCGTCAACGGCCCCGGCGAATCCAAGCACGCCGATATCGGCATCTCGCTGCCCGGCACCGGCGAGGCGCCGGCCGCGCCGGTCTTCGTCGACGGCAAGAAGTTCAGGACGCTACGCGGGCCGGCGATCGCGCAGGACTTCAAGGTGCTGGTGATCGATTACATCGAGCGGCGTTATGGCTCCGGCGCCAAGGCGCGGGTCGAAGCGGTGACCGCGGCGGAGTAGGGTGCCTTTCGGCCGTTAGATCAGGTCATGGTTGCCCCGAATCCCAACGAGCGACTCTTCACCTCTCCCGCTTGCGGGGGAGGGAGCACGTAGTGTTCCGATGAAGCGCTTTGAGCAGGAACCGGCACTTACAGCGGCGTGTGCTTTTCGCGGTTGTCGACCACCGCTTCCTCCAGGTCGAGATCGCGCTCGATCCGGCGGCGGGTCTCGTCGGTAATCTTGCCCTCGCGCAAGAGCCGGTGCAGATGCGTGCGCTCGATGCCGATGATTTCGCGCACCATGGATGCTCCCCTGGTCGCCGGCGAATGTTCGTCGCCGTGCCGCGGCGGATCGGGCAGCGCCCGCATCCGGGTTTCGTGCCGCGCTTCGAGAAACTTGGCGAGGCCTTCGGGCAGATTGCGCTCGGTGATGATGGTTGTGAGCGCGCCGCGTGCAGCCTCGATGATGGTTCGCCGCGCCGCGATCTCGGCCTCGCGCTCCTTCATCGCCTCGCGGTGGCCGTGCTTCGAAATGCCGAGCAGCTTGACGACCAGCGGCAGCGTCAGACCGATGCCGAACAGCGTCACGAAGATCACGCCGAAGCTCGTCAACTGGATGAGGTCGCGATAGGGAAACGCTTCACCGCCCGGCAGCGTCAGCGGCAGGGCCAGCGCCACCGCGAGGGACACCACGCCGCGAATGCCGGTGAAGCCGATCACCACGACATAGCGCCATGGCGGGGTCGGATCGCGCCTCCGGGTCCGCGCGCTGAGGACGCGGGTCAGGTAGGTGCCGGGGAATACCCAGATGAACCGCGCGGCGATGACGATGGCGGAGGTCAGCGCGATCGCCACCAGCACCTCGCCGATCGGGACCGCCTTCGCCTTCTCAATCAGCACCCGGACTTCGAAACCCATCAGCAGGAACAGCACACCCTCGATCAGCCAGATCGCAAGATCCCAGAAGAAGATGCCCTGAAGCCGCGTCGCCGCCGAGATCAGCAGCGGTCCGTTCCAGCTCACATAAAGTCCGGCGGCCACGGTGGCGATCACGCCTGAGCCGCCGAGATGTTCGGGCACCCAGTAGGCGAGATAGGGCGTCAGCAGCGACAGCAGGATTTCCACCCGCGCATCCTGTGCCCACTGGCGCAGGCGCAGGCTGAGCCAGCCGACGATGATGCCGAACGCCATCTCGCCGAACAGGATGAGGACGAACGATCCGGCGGCGGTCGGCAGCGAAAAGGCACCGGTCGAGACCGCGAGCACCGCGAAGCGATAGAGGATCAGCGCGGTGGCATCGTTGGCGAGGCCTTCGCCCTCGAGGATGACCAGAATCCTGTGCGGCAGATGCAGACGCTTGGCGATGGCGAGCGGCGCCACCACGTCGGGCGGTGAGACGATCGCGCCGAGCACGAAGCCGACGCCCCAGGGCAGGCCGAGCAGCCAGTGCGTGGCCGCCGCGACCGCGCAGGTCGTGAAGATGACACAGCCGATGGCAAGCAGAGCGATCGGCCGCAGATTGGATTTGAATTCGCGCCAGCTCATGGAGACGCCGGCGGAATAGATCAGCGGCGGCAGCACCATCAGCAGCACGCTTTCGGGCGCCATTTCAACGGGAGGAAAGCCCGGCACGAAAGCCAGCACGATGCCGACCACCAGAAATACGATGGCGGGCGCCGTCACCAGTCGCCGGGCCAATGCCGCCGATGCGGCAAGAATGGTGAGAACGAGCAGGGAAGTCAGGAAGGTTTCGGTCATGGAACGGGTACCCCTGTTCCTCAGATGGCGTGAAACGGCGGTGCGATCAATAAGCTTCGGTCGCGAGTCCCATCCGAAGGCGCCTGCAATACGCCGGCGTCGTCCACGCGAACATCATGTTAGGAGTTGGTGTCGCGTTTGGTCATGATGAAATCACCGGGCCTATCAACCGTGAAGTTGATCTCTTAATAAGAGTGCACCGTGTGTAATCCGTCGGAAGCGGCATGATCGGGCAAACGTCGCGGCAGCCCGTATCAATGATCTCGCTTATGGTCCATTTCCTCGCGACCCATCGCGCAACATGCATCCAGGCCCCTGGCGCGATTTGCGACACACACGTCGCGCCGATCCGTGTGGCGAGTGCCGCGTCGGTTCGTCTCGCGCTTCGGCTTGCGTCTCGCTTCGTTGAGAGAGCGTGATACTGATCTTGCGCCTGTCCTCCGGATCGACCGTGCGATCGTAGTCGCGCAACGCCCGGAGTCACCAACTTGTCGGCGGTTAGAGCGAGTCTTCAGTCCCCGTTTCAAATTTTTGCATTGCGAGAAGTCGGCCAATAACGGGCGTTTTATGCTCGAAGATTGCGACGGCCGAATTTCCGCAGACGACGAGCGTCTTTGCTGTGCGCAATCGATATCGGCATCACTGACCGCGCTTTGATGATGTTGCATTGCGAGCGACCCTCGCGATTACGACAGAGGTGGTCGTCGCGCTGCGCATAGATTGCGTCGTTGCAAAAACCAAAAACGCCGGTCTATGTTAGAAAATCATCTGGGATAGAGTCCCCCCAAACCGCCGCAAGGCTGATGACTTCTACCGCGGTACTGATCGCGGTGGGAGCGTTTACCCGAACCCAGGTTGGTAGATTGCTGTTTGCCTGCAAATCAGCGGGCAGACTCGCCGCGATTAATTCTGCGCGCGACAAACGACGGGAGGAATAGCACCTCCCGGCGAAGGGCAGTCCGTTGCGTTACGACAGGCCTCGCGCCCGGACGAACAACTGAGGAGACGCTGATGAGCTGGATACTTGATCTTGTTAATCCCCGGGAGCGTAAGTGGGAAGAGTTCTATCGCAACCGGTGGTCTCACGATAACGTCTTCCGCAGCACGCATGGCGTGAACTGCACCGGCGGCTGCTCCTGGGCGATCTACGTCAAGGACGGAATCATCACCTGGGAGATGCAGCAGACGGATTACCCGCTTCTCGAGCGCAGCCTGCCTCCCTACGAGCCGCGTGGCTGTCAGCGTGGTATCTCTGCGTCCTGGTACGTCTACAGCCCGATCCGGATCAAGTATCCATACATCCGTGGTCCGCTTTACGACATGTGGAAGGAGGCGAAGGCTTCGTTCAAGGATCCGATCCAGGCCTGGGCCTCGATCGTCGGAGACGAACAGAAGCGCCTGCGCATGCAGAAGGCGCGCGGCAAGGGTGGCTTTCGCCGCGCAAAATGGGAAGAGCTGAGTGAATTGATCGCCGCGGCCTGCTTGTACACCGCGCGCAAGCACGGCCCGGACCGTGTGATGGGCTTTTCGCCGATCCCGGCGATGTCGATGCTGTCATTTGCGGCCGGTACACGCTTCTTGTCGCTCTTCGGCGGCGGTTGCATGAGCTTCTACGACTGGTACGCCGATCTGCCGACGTCGTTCCCGGAAATCTGGGGCGACCAGACCGACGTGTGCGAGAGCGCCGACTGGTACAATTCCAAGTTCATTGTTTCGATGGCGTCGAACATGAACATGACGCGTACCCCCGACGTGCACTTCATCTCCGAGGCGCGTACCGAAGGAACCAAGTTCGTGGTTCTTGCACCGGACTTCAGCCAGGTCGCCAAGTACGCCGACGAATGGATTCCGATCCAGGCGGGGCAGGACACGGCGCTGTGGATGGCGGCCAATCACGTCATCCTCAAGGAATACTACATCGACCGCCAGGTCCCGTACTTCATCGACTACGTCAAGCGCTACACCGACCTGCCGTTCCTGGTGGAGCTGGAGCCCAACGGAAACACCTACAAGACCGGACGGCTGCTGCGTTCGAAGCGTGTCGCGCGCTATCGGGATGTCGAGAACGCCGACTGGAAGATGCTCGTCATCGACGAGAAGACCGGCGAGCCGCGCGCGTTCAAGGGACAGGTCGGCGATCGCTGGGGCTCCACCCACGGCAAGTGGAATCTGTCGGCGGAGGACACCCTGGACAACAGCCCGATCGATCCGGTGCTGAGCTTCATCGATAAATCCGACGGAGTGGTGCAGGTCGGCTTCGACGACTTCGCGAACGGCCGCGTCGTCTCGCGCGGCGTGCCGGTGAAGCGCATTGCCACGAACAAGGGCGAAGTGCTCGTCGCCACCGGATTCGACATCATGATGTCGCAGTTCGGTCACAGCCGCGGGCTGGAAGGCTCGTTCGCGACCAGCTACGACGACGAGGATGCGCCGTATACGCCGGCCTGGCAGGAGCGTCACACCGGCATCGGCCGCGAGACGGCGATCAGGTTCGCGCGTGAGTTTGCCACCAACGCCGAACTCACGAACGGCAAGTCCATGGTGATCGTTGGCGCCAGCGCCAACCACTTCTACTACAATAACCTGTGTTACCGCTCGGCGACCGTCGCCCTGATCCTGTGCGGCTGCTGCGGCGTCAACGGCGGCGGCATCAACCACTACGTCGGCCAGGAAAAGCTGGCACCGGTTGCGCCGTGGAACACGATTGCGATGGCTCTTGACTGGTCCAAGCCGCCGCGGGTCGTGCAGTCGTCGACCTGGCACTATGCCCATAGCTGCCAGTGGCGTTACGAGCAGGAGTTCACGGAGTACGGCCTGACGGCGCCGAATCCGCGCTGGGCCAAGGGTCACGCGATCGACCTGCAGGCGAAGGCGGTGCGTTCAGGCTGGATGCCGTTCACTCCGCACTTCAACCGCAATCCGATCGAGGTCGTCGCTGAGGCCGAACGTTCTGGCGCGAAAACGACGGAAGACATCGCGACTTACGTCGTCGACAAAGTCGCCAGCAAGACGTTGAATCTGGCGATCGAGGATCCCGACGCCGAGGAGAACTGGCCGCGGTTGTGGTTCATCTGGCGCGGCAACGCGATGCAGTCGAGCGCCAAGGGGCACGAGTTCTTCCTGCGTCACTATCTCGGTGCGCACGACAACGTGATCGCGGAGGATCGTGCGAAGGGCAAGTCAACGAGCGTCAAGTATCACGAGACCGCTCCGCGCGGGAAGTATGACCTCGTTATCGACATCAACTTCCGCATGAACACCACGGCACTGTACTCTGACATCGTGTTGCCGACGGCCTTCTGGTACGAGAAGAACGACCTGAACACCACGGACCTGCACTCGTTCCTGCATGTGCTGGGACAGGCGGTTCCGCCGGTGTGGGAGTCCAAGACCGACTGGGAGATCTTCAAGCTGATCGCCAAGAAGGTCAGCGAACTGTCGCCGCTGGCGTTCTCCAAGCCGGTGCGTGACGTGGTCCTTCAGCCGTTGATGCACGATACTCCTGACGAAATGTCGCAGCCGGAAATTCTCGACTGGGCGGAGGGCGAGTGCAAGCCGGTGCCGGGCAAGTCCTTCCCGCACGTACGGGTGATCGAGCGCGACTACGCGAATTTGTACAACAAGTTCATCTCGTTCGGACCGAAAGCGCGGGAGGATGGTATTTCTGCGGTCGGCGTGCAAATTCCGATCAAGAAACAGTACGACCAGATGCTCGAGAATCCGGTCATGCCGATGCCTGATGCAAGGCATATGCGGTGCGTGGAATGGGGCGGAAAGCGTTACCCGAGCCTCGAGGACGTGCTGGACGCGTGCAACACCGTGCTGTTGTGCGCGCCGGAAGCGAACGGCGAGGTAAGCTATCAGGGTTTCGTGAACGAGGAGCATCACATCGGTCTGCCGCTGGCCGATCTGGCTGAGCCGACCCGGAGCGTCTCTTGCAGGTTCTACGACCTGACGCGTCAGCCGAGGAGAATCCTGACGAGCCCGTGCTGGACGGGTCTGGTCAACGATGGTCGCGCTTACTCCGCCTGGTGCATGAACGTCGAACGGCTAGTGCCGTGGCGGACGCTGACGGGCCGGCAATCGTTGTACCTCGATCACCAGTGGTACCTCGACTTCGGCGAGCACATCCCGACCTACAAGCCGCGGCTCAACCCGCGCAAGACCGGCGATATCGTGA
>NZ_JBPPLZ010000010.1:0-92603 GCF_051535235.1 Nitrobacter sp. | reverse complement strand
CATGTTTTGCAGGCTCAAGGATTGGCGCCGCATCGCCACCCGCTACGACAAGCTGGCGCGCAACTTCGAAGCGGCCATCAATATCGCCGCTGTCATAACTTGGTGGACCAATTGAGTCTGGAGCCTAGAGCGTTCTCGAGCGAAGTGGATACCGGTTCGCGTCAAGAAAACGCGTCAAATGAAAATCATAGAGCCCCGCTTCTGATTCCATCAGAAGCGGAAAGGCTCTAGCTTTTGTCTTTACGGACGCGTGCAGCACGACTGTCGCGCCGCCGGGCTTGCCCGTTCATCGACCAGCAAACGGCGGGCCGCAAGGTCCGCTTTTTTGTGTCATGAAACATTCGCCCCGCCGCGCCGTTGTCCGGGCTCACGCAACGCGAACGGAGACACGCCATGGCGGAGCAGCTCAAGGGCAAGCGCATTCTCATTCTCGCCACCAACGGTTTCGAGCAGTCGGAACTTGAGGTTCCGCGCGACCGGCTGAAGTCCGCCGGCGCCGAGGTTCATGTCGTCTCGCCGGAGGCGAGCGAGATCAAGGGCTGGGACAAGAAGGACTGGGGCCGCGCGGTGAAGGTGGACAAGCCGCTCTCGGCCGCGAAGGCCGATGACTATGATGCCATCGTGCTGCCCGGCGGGCAGATCAATCCCGATCTGCTCCGCGTCAACAAGGATGCGCTGGCGCTGATCAAGGCGTTCTACGAGGCGGGCAAGACGGTGGCGGCGGTATGTCACGCGCCATGGCTGCTGGTGGAGACCGGCATCGCCAAGGGGCGCCGCATGACCTCGTATCACTCGATCCGCACCGACGTCGTCAATGCCGGCGCGCGATGGGAGGACAGCGAGGTCGTGACAGACGAGGGCGTCGTCACCTCGCGCAACCCGGGCGACCTCGAGGCGTTCAGCGCCAAGATCATCGAGGAGGTGCGCGAAGGCCGCCACCAGCGCCACGCGGCCTAACGCCGGCCGGCGCGTTCCGCATCATTCCATCAAATCGCCGGCGGGTGGTGCGGATCGTAGTCGTGCGGCCGGTTGCTGCCGATCTTCTTCCAGAACGGCCAGATGAACGTGGCGCCGGCCGTCAGCGGGCCGATCGCCTGCCATTCATGCAGGTCGACAACCAGCACCGCTGGAGTCACCACGAACAGCAGTGCCGTTATGACGCCGAGCACCACCATCGCCTTGCGGTATGTCGGCGAGACGCCGGCGGTGAAGCGGATGGCGCCTTCCGGCGCGTCCGCGAGGCGCTGGTGCAGCGCGCAGATGAAATTGCGATAGACCGGCCTGCGTGCGCGATCGACCTTGCCGTTGATGCCCGCATCGGTGACGAGGAGAAAACGGCCGCCGCGAAAATCGATGCGGCATTTGTCGACGGCATCCTTGCCGTCGGTGTCGGGCATGTTTACGGAGACGATGTCGGTCCAGAGTTGCCGGCCCGCTTCGCCGGCCTCGTTGCGCCAGGCGATGGCCGAGTCGCGCCCGGCGTCGATCAGCGCCACGCCGTGGCTCGCGCTGCGCCAGAAATAGCGCTCGCCGTTCACCAGGTAATACAGGTCGTAGGCCGTCGAGGCCATGGATGCTGGCTCGATCATGCGCCGAGCATAGCGCATTTTTGTTCGCCCTCGAAGCGGGTTTTCCCGGTGCGCCGCAGCGGGTGAGGCGCGAAAGCCGGGTTCCCGAAGCGAAACCTCGGCGGGCTCAGTCCATCAACTCACCTGGCGGAAAGCGCGGGTCGTAGCTGCGCGGGCGATTGGCTTCGATCACCTTCCAGAACGGCCAGACGAAGGTCGCGCCTGCCGCGAGCGTGAGCAGCACGCGCCAGTCCCGCACGATGAACACCAGCACCAGCGGCGTGCCGACGAAGAACAGTGCGGTGATGACGCCCATGACCGTCATCACCTTGTGGCGACCTTCGGACGCGCCGGCATTGAATGCGATGGTGCCGGCCGGGGCCTGCGCCAGCCGCAGATGCAATGCGCGGACGAAATCGCGATACACCGGCGTGCGGGCGTGATCGACCTCGCCGCTGGTACCCGCGTCGGTGACGACGAGGAAGCGGCCATCGCGAAAATTGATGCGGCAGTTGTTGACGATGTCCTTGCCCGACGTGGCCGACGTCATGTTCACCGAGACGATGTCGGTCCACAGCCTGCGGGCCGCCTCACCCTCGTTGTGCCAGCCAATTGCGGACTCGCGTCCGGCGTCGATCAGCGTCACGCCATGGTTCGGATTGCGCCAGAAGAAGCGCTTGCCGTTCTGCAGGTAGTAGAGGTCAAAGGCCGTCGAGGCGGTGGCGGGGTCGGGTGTGGTCATTTGGGGGAGAGTAGCGGATTCGTGTTTTAGGAGAAGCGCTTTGAAAAGGTCCCGACAGATCTCAACCCATCGAAGCGCGCTACTTCTCCCGCATGCGCCGCCGCCACGCCGCCACAGTCATGCTATAACCGGCGTCGATTCAGAAAAAAGGGATTGCAATGAAACTCCGGTTCGTCGTCGCTTTCGCCTCCGCCCTTCTCGCCGCTCCCCTCGCATCGACAGCCGCTTTCGCCGCGCAATGCGGTGGCGACTTCAACACCTTCGTGGCCGCGATGTCGCGGGAGGCAGCGGCGGACGGCATCTCGCAGAGCGTGATTTCGCAGGCGCTCGGCGGCGTGCAGCAGGACCAGGCGGTGCTGAATTTCGACCGCCGCCAGCGCGGCACCTTCCGCAAGAGTTTCGAGCAATATGCCGCGACCCGAGTCACCGCCGGCCGCATCAAGGGCGGCAAGGCGATGCTGATGCGTCACGCCTCGCTGTTGTCCCGGATCGAACAGCAGTTCGGCGTGCCGCCTGAGATCCTTGTCGCGATCTGGGGACTGGAAACCGACTTCGGCCGCGGCGACATGGGCAAGCTGCCGGTGTTCCGGGTGCTCGCGACCATGGCGCATGATTGCCGGCGCAGCGAGCTATTCCAGCACGAGTTGCTGGCGGCGCTCAAGATCGTGCAGCGCGGCGATCTGCGGCTCAGCGACATGATCGGCGCCTATGCCGGCGAGATCGGACAGACCCAGTTCCTGCCGTCGTCGTACATCAAGTACGGCGTTGATTACGACGGCAATGGTCACGTCGACCTTAGGCATTCGGTGCCGGACGTCCTGGCCTCGACCGCGAACCTCCTCAAGGCCAACGGCTGGAAGGCGGGCGGTGACTATCACCAGGGCTCGGCCAATTTCGAGGCGATGCGGGAGTGGAATCGGTCCGAGGTTTATCGCAGGACCATCGGCTATTTCGCCGACAAGCTGGCGGGGCAATAGCTGAGAATCGAAGCCAGGGACGGCAGGCCTGCCGCGTCGATTCCGTCGGCGCTTTTGTGAAGCGCCGTCATCGAAAATGCCCGGGCGAAGCGAACCTCGGCCCGGGCCTTAAAAAATTGCTACTTCTTTTTCTTTGCGGCCTTTTTAGCCTTCTTCGCCGTTTTCTTTGCTGTCTTCTTTTTCGCTTTCTTAGCCATAATATCCTCTTGGGGTTAAATGGTTGAAGCGCGACTTCGAGGCGTGCTCAGCGGAGGGTAATCCTCGCAACAGCCTCGGATGGCGATCCGAACAGATTCGCATTGACCTGTCCTCGCGTTGTCACGCGGTTTCCGTCCCCTTATCCACAAGTGTTGCGTGGCGGCCGGGTTTTTCCGTGCCACGATCGCGCGAGCGGCGGGGCCAGTAGAGGGAGGGGAACGCGCGCGACATTCATGGTTTCAAAACCACGGCGGGAGGCTGCCTTGCCGCGGTGAGGTTCCGTTAAGCGGTGCGGCTGCACGCTGGCGGGACGACGTGGAAAAGCCGTTGGAAACAACACGAAGGAGGCCGGGCGGAGACGCTCTGAACCCGTGATGCTGAGCGTACCGACGCTGTGGATTGTGTTCGTCGTAAACTTCCTGGCGCTGGGTCTGGTCTGGACCTACGTCATGCGGAGCTATCCGACGCTTGTAGCAGCGCGATATTGGGCTGCCGCCGCTTTCACCGCCGCCTTTTTTGCCGCCGTATCGATGCTGCGCGGTCATGTCGATTCAATGCTGCCTCTGCTGTTCGCCGGTGGCGGTCTGATCTTCGCGGTCTGCCTTTGCACGATGGGAATCCGACGTTTCTACGAGCGGCCGGTTTCCTGGCAAACGACGTTCATCACGGTCGGGTTGAGCATCGTGTGTCTCGCCTTTTTTCTGTATGTCCGCGAGGACATGCCGATGCGCATTTTCATCTATTCAACGGCTCAGGCGGTGCCGATCGGCATGACGCTGAGGCTGGTTCTGTCGCGCAAGGACGGCCGTATCAACTCGGGAGCCCAGCTCGCGGGGATCGTCGGCGCGCTCATCATTTGCGTCAGCGTGATCAGGTCGGTCTGCGCATTTCTGGGCATCGGCGGTGGGGTTTCCTATGTCAACTTCAATGGCCTTCAGGCCGCATTGTTGATCGCTCTCGTCTTCCTGTCGATGACATGGAATTTTGGTTTCCTGCTGATGGCGATCGATCGGCTGCGCAACGAGGTCGTCGATCTTGCATTGGTGGATGACCTCACCGGCGTCGCCAACCGGCGACAGTTGCTGGGGCGGCTGGAGGAAGCATGCGCAATGGCGCAGAGGAGCGGCGAACCTTTCGCGCTCCTTGTGATCGATCTCGACGGCTTCAAGGAAATCAACGACACGCACGGTCACGCCGCGGGCGATGCCTGCCTGCGGCATTTCACGCTGATGGCGCAGATGCAGTTGCGGCCGGGCGACCTGCTGGCGCGGACCGGCGGCGACGAGTTCTGCATCCTCTTGCCGGCGACCGTGCTGCGCGAAGCGGCTATCATCGCCGAGCGCGTCCTGGATGCATGCCGTGAAGACGCCGCAGGATGCGCCGGCGCCGATGTCCCGATCGCTGCATCGATCGGGCTTGCCCAATGGACACAGGCGATCGGAATCTGTTCGGAACGTCTGCTCGCCGTCGCAGATCAAGCCCTCTATGCTGCCAAGAACCAGGGCAAAAACAGGTATGCGGCCTGCGAATCCGCACCACCGATTGCGCCTGGTTTCCTGGCGGACCAGACCATCCTGCATCAGAAGACGTAAGCCTCGCGAGAGTATTCTCCGGCCAAGGCGCGTTCGAGCCAGCGCGTCCCTTGGGCTCGACTGTCTAGCACAAAACGTTGATGGCCGGGATGAGCCCGGCCATCACAGGTTCATGTTGCTCGAAAGGGAACCGCTTTAGCGGGCGGCTTCCAGAGCGGCTTGCTCCTGCCGTGCGATCGCGGTCTTCACCGCCGATTGCACCTTCTCGAAGGCGCGAACCTCGATCTGCCGCACGCGCTCGCGGGACACGTTGAATTCGGCGGCGAGATCCTCCAGCGTCATCGGCTCATCGGCAAGGCGTCGCGCCTCGAAGATGCGGCGTTCGCGCGGATTGAGCACGTCCATCGCGCCGGTCAACGCCTGGCGACGATGATCGAACTCCTCGTACTCGGCCATGACGGCTTCCTGGGTGGGCGAGTGATCGACCAGCCAGTCCTGCCATTCGCCGGTCTCGCCGTCGTCGCGGATCGGTGCGTTGAGTGAAGCGTCGCCACCGAGGCGGCGGTTCATGTCGACAACGTCCTGTTCCGTGACGCCAAGACGCTTGGCGATGAGCTTCACCTGATCCGGGCGCATATCGCCTTCGTCAAGCGCGGAAATCTTGCTCTTCGCCTTGCGCAGGTTGAAGAACAGCTTCTTCTGGTTCGCGGTGGTGCCCATCTTCACGAGCGACCACGACCGCAGGATATATTCCTGGATCGACGCCTTGATCCACCACATGGCGTACGTGGCGAGGCGAAAGCCCTTCTCGGGCTCGAACCTCTTCACGGCCTGCATCAGGCCGACGTTGCCTTCTGACACAACCTCCGAGATCGGCAGGCCGTAGCCGCGATAACCCATGGCAATCTTGGCCACGAGTCGCAGGTGGCTGGTCACCAGATGATGCGCTGCATCGCGATCGTCATGTTCGCGCAGACGCTTGGCGAACATGTACTCCTGATGCGGTTCCAGCATCGGGAACTTGCGGATTTCGGAGAGATAACGGGAAAGACCAGATTCTCCGTTGAGAACCGGTAAGGTAGCAGTACGGGCCATGGTAGCGCCCTCCACTGGTTCAGGCCCCCGATAGCGGCGAGCCCGGCAGGCGGTCCCTCAGTTAAAGCCACCGCGCTGCGAATGTTCCGCGTTGGATGTTCAACGCAGGTGCAGCATAACCAAGTCATTTGGAAAAAGAAAGAACAAAAAGGGATTACGATTCCGTGATCATCCCGTAACCATCTGCTATGGCTACACTTTCGTAATTCTGCGTCATTCCGTCGCCGCCAGGGCCATCTTCAGCAGAAACAAGTCCTCCGGCAGGTCCGCCTCCCACCGCATGACCTCTCCGGTCCGGGGATGCTCGATCACCAACAGATAGGCGTGGAGCGCCTGCCGCTCAAGGGCACCGAGGGCGGTCCGGCCCGGCGATGCCAGCTGGTTGGCCTTGGTCTTGAAATGCGGGCCGTAGATGCCGTCGCCCAACAAGGGGTGGCCGGCATAAGCGAGATGCACCCGGATCTGATGGGTGCGGCCGGTCGCGAGCCGGCAGGCGAGGAGGGCGGCGACCGGTTTGCCGTCGCGGCCGTTGAAGGCCTCCCGCACCTCCCAGTGGGTGATCGCTTCGCGTCCGCCAGCCCGCACGGCCATCTTTTCGCGGGCATGGGGATGGCGGTCGATGGGCGCGTCCAGGGTGCCGTGCGGACGGTTTGGCAGTCCCCACACAAAAGCCAGATAGCCCCGCTGCATCGCGCCGGTCCGTCCGTGATCGGCGAATTGCGCGCTCAGCGATTTATGCGCGGCGTCATTCTTGGCCGCGACCATGAGGCCGGTGGTGTCCTTGTCGAGCCGATGCACGATACCGGGGCGACGGACGCCGCCAATGCCGGACAGGCTTTCTCCGCAATGCGCAATGAGGGCGTTGACCAGCGTCCCCGTCTCGTGCCCCGCGGCGGGGTGGACGACCAGCCCCTTCGGCTTGTTGATGACGATCAGGTCGTCGTCCTCGTAAATGATATCGAGCGCAATGGCTTCCCCTTTCGGTTCGGCAGATATTGCGGGCGGCACGTCGATTGTGATCGTATCGCCGGCAGCGACATGATAAGCGGGGTCGCGAATGGGGGCGGCCTTGGCCGCTCCCTCTGCAACGGAGGGTTTTGCAACGAGGACCTGGCCCGCCAGAATCAGCGACTTCAGGCGGGAGCGCGACAGGTCGGGGCTGTGCGTTGCGAGGACCCGATCAAGGCGCGCCGATCCCTCGTCACCCCTGACAATGATTCCAAGCCTTCGACCGCTATCCGAAGATAAGTCTTTTGAAGCAGAGCCCTGCATGACCGAGCCTGTGAATCCCGAGCCGACGCCGGAACAGGCCGCGCTGTTCGCGCGGGTGCGGCGGATGATGTTGATCGCTGGTCTGACCACGGCGCTTGCCGTAGCGGCCGTCCTGATCGCCATCGGCTATCGTTTTTTCCGCGCCGAGGGAAGCAGGTCGGTGACCGATGTTACCGCGACCCTGCCTCCGGGGGCCAGGATCACCGCAACCGCGGTGGCGGGCGATCGGCTGGTCGTGACCCTCGAGGTCGGCGGCTCCGTCCAGATACGAACCTTCGATCTGCACACGCTGCGGCCGGCCGGGATCTTGAAGTTCGCAAGCGAGCCGTGAACCGGCAGTACCTTGCAGCGCTCCGATTTCAAGGCTATTGCCTTGTCCGGTACGCTCCCTTCGTCTAGCGGTTAGGACGCGGCCCTCTCAAGGCTGAAACAGGGGTTCGATTCCCCTAGGGAGCGCCAAACGCCAATTCGGTCCCTGTTTTCCTTTAGCTTTTCTCCGCGAATTGTCCCGCACGTTGAGGCGGTGAGACAAATCATGCGGTGCTTCGCGGGGAGGGGAGAGCTTCGCCATTGCAGCGTTCGCCGTCATCCGCATCCGTGCCGCCTTGGTGTATCGCTCGACCTCCTCAATGGACCTATGTCCGGTGATGGACATCATCTCGTGCGGTGTCGCCGCATTCTCCGCGAGGCCGTTGCGGTGGCTTTGCGGATGCCATGAGCCGAGCAATGCGGAAGGTCCGCTTGTCTGCACCAGTTCTTGAACTTGTTGCCGAAGCCGTTCGCGGTGAACGCCTTGCCGAACTCGGTGACAAGGAACGTCTTTGAGCCATCGCTTCAAGCGGCAGCCCTGATGCTCGCCTCAAGGTCCGGGTGGAGGGGGATGTCCAAATCGACCAGGTTACGGTCCTCGTTCTTGGCTTGGCGATACATCACCCGGCCCCCTCGAATGTGCTCCGGGCCGATCCGCACGACATCCTCACGGCGGAACGCGATGAAGCGCAAGAGGTCAAATGCTAGGCGGGCCTTGGTGCCGAGCGGGTGACGCTTTTGATACTGCGCTATCTCCGCGTCGAAGGCGCAAGGGGTCGGACCCGCAGCCATCGCGAAGGCTCTTAAGATCGGCCGCGCGTCAGTGTACCGTGCGCTTGAGGGTGGTGGCTCCTAGCGCCACTCCTCCAAATACCTGAGCAGGAAGATTGAGGCCGCTACAAGAAAGACAGGAAGGCCGATGAGAAGGGGAGGCGGAATGAAGCACAGTGCTAAAAGAACTGCACCATGCCACGCGCTCAAAGGCCGCCTCAACGATCTTACTAATACCGCGTGACCTGCCACATCTCAGGCAGCTAAGCACCCTTCGTGCGACCATCAACCCAGGCCGGTGCAGCTCAGAGGCGGCTCCGCTCAAAACGGGGCCTCGCGGACGGGCACGGGGGAAACTCCCTTCGCAGCCGTCACGTTCTGCCCTTGGGGTTTGTGCCCTTTGAATATGTTCGGCTAGCTGGAGGGTAATTGAAATCTCCGTCCTCTACCACACGAAGTTGTGAATACGTGGCGGATTGCCGCACCCGGGGGCGGGGAGATATTTATCTTAAAGCGTAATCTATCCGCTAACTATTCTGAGTTGCAATTATAAAATAACTTATAAATATCAGTAATTTGCGTGGAGCGTCTCGTTTGGTGGAGGCCCCTCGGGAAAGCCAGGTTACAGTGAGCCGTGCTGAATTTTCCATAAGGACTAGCGGGGTGGAAACCGCTCTACGGGCCGTTGTTACTGGCGCCAGCTCTGGAATCGGCATGGCGATCTCTACGGCGATTGCGTCCACTGGTGCCACTATGTGCATGGTCGGCCGTGATATTAAGCGCTTGGAACTCGCCGCGCATACGGCGCGCTACTACGCTAGGTCCGTGTTTGTGCATGAGGCTGATCTAACAGATGAGTCAGCCATCGACCGGCTAGCCCGCCGCGTCGAAGAGGATATGCAAGGACTGGATGTCTTGGTTCATTGTGCCGGAGCACACGCTAAAGGTGCGATCGACGCAACGCCGGTGGAACAGTTAGACAACCTATATCGGACCAACGTTCGGATGCCGTTCCTTTTGACAAAAGCACTCTTGCCTTTTCTCAAGACCAGACAGGGCCAGATTGTTTTCATCAACTCCTCGCAAGGCCGAAATGCCCGCGCCTATACTGGCCTGTTCGCCGCGACCCAGCACGCACTCAAGGCTCTTGCTGACAGCCTGCGTGATGAAGTGAATGGAGATGGTGTCCGAGTCCTCAGCGTCTACCCGGGTCGTACAGCGACTCCCAGAATGCAATCACTCTACGAGCTCGAAAATCAAAAATATCAATCAGACCTTCTGCTGCAACCGGAGGACATTGCCAAGGTCGTTTTGAACTCTCTACTCCTCGCCAAAACAGCGGAAGTTACCAACATCGAAATACGCCCACGGATTAAATCTTATTAGAAGCCCTTCGGCTGTTTGGCCTGCTCAGGTGAGTCCACACGGATTGAAAAGCATAAGAATCCCTTAGAAACCTTCCGGGTCTCACCTCAAACCGTCTCGGCTCCCAAGGGAGCGCCAGCGCCCATCCAAGCTATTGAAAAGCTGAAATCTCTGAGCGCCCATAAGCTTGGAGAAGACGCCCTGCTGTACAAACGTTAGTTCAAGGGTGGTCCACAAGATGGCGGCGATGAGCTGGTCCAGCGGCGGCGTTCCGGGGACCTATGAGTTCCGCACGCGAATGCCGCGAGCACTGACTGGCAAAGCCGTTCCTGCGCCTATGGCTGCGTTTGATACAACCCGCGGGCCTAAAGCGGGTCGTGAAGGTGGCATGGCAAGAAAGTTGCCAAACCGATGACCGGCGGGCCGCGCAACGAAGAACTGCTCGCCTGAACAGGTTGCCGCTGCAATTGGCTCAATTGGCCGCATGGTATCCCGGGATTCGAAGAGTTTGTAAAAAGCGATCCACGGATGGAGCCCAACTGCTTGGGTCGCCTTGTGCAATGATATTGTGTCCGCCTTCCTGAGATGCCGGCAGAGTTACGAAGGTGATGGGAAAGCGCGATCGTTCCCGGTAGGCTTTCAACATCGCCTGCGCCAGCTCTGGATCAAACGTCGTATCATTTGCTGCATACAACCAGAGCTGCGGAAGCGAATTACGTTCGCCAAGCTGGCCCAAGGCCGAAAGGAGATTCTGACGCCCGTTGCATAGTCTGCCTTGCACGATCCGGCGCGGCCATTGCATGGCGTTGAACAATCCCCAAGAACCGGTCCCGCCTGCAAAATTTATAATTCCGCGGACGCCCTTGGGATTGCCGGCTGCAACGCCGAGAGCTCCAAAGCCGCCGTGCGAATGTCCGACGACAACGATGTTGTTCGCGTCGACCATGCTTTGCGTGGCTAGAAACTCGATGACGCCTTCGATGTCTGTTGCGGTCTGCTCGGAGGTAGCGACATAGTTCAGAGTTGCACAGGTCCCGACCATGTCGGATTCGACACCCTCCGAACGGCCATAGCCACGACGAAGCGGGACTGCAACCATGAAGCCACGGTCAACGAACCAATGGGCTGCCGTTTCGTAATCCGGCCTTATAAATTGAAGGTTGGAGCCGGGGGCCGGTTTCCCGTGATTAATAGTGACAAGTGGAAAGGGGCCTGTTCCTGAAGGGGAATAGACCATCGTTTCCAACAACACTTTGCCCGCGGTTCCGCCAACAGGTATCCACCACAGCTGTTGATTGTAGCGACCTTCCGGCGCGCCAGTCGGCCCGGCGGAACGTTCGATTTTCTCCCTCTCATAAGAAGGTTTGTGAAACAGCGTAAGCATGGCGCCAAAACAGAGCACGGCGAGGATTGAGAGACTGACACGCCAACGCATGCGTATTAACCATCCAACGGAAACGCGATACGTGGTCGCATTGTTTAAGGATACCATCGCCGTTTAAGAATACCATCGCCGGGGCGCGGCAACCCATCATTCGGCGGCGCACCGATCATCCCGGTTTCTCCGATGCGCATGTCGCGGACGAGATTAATTAGATCAGTTGATCCCGAAATTACGGCTCGCGAACGTTACAAGCGGAAGTCGATGGGGTGCATTTTGGATATGCTGCATATCTTAAAAAAGCGATTATTTGGCTTGAGATGGCGTTGGGAGGGTTTCAAAAACAGAGCTTACGATTGGCGCCATGGAACGAAAACTCATCAAGAGTGCATGCTCAGTATGCAGGGCGTTACCGACCTTCAGGCGAGGCAAGGCAACAACGTATATCGTCCATTTTGGCGCAACGAGTTCTTTGACGCAATCAGGAGCCTTGGTGTCGATTTGAATGATTATCTCTTCATCGACATCGGGTCGGGGAAGGGCAAGCTGATTCTGCTGGCATCGCATTTCCCTTTTTCGGGAATTGTCGGCGTCGAATATGCGCCGGAGCTGCATGGCACGGCCGTAGACAACATAGAGCAGTTCAAGAATAGCGCTGGCCGAAGTGACATGATGAGTGTCAACGCAGATGCGTTGACGTGGGAGTTGCCCACTAAGCCCGCGGTTTACTTCCTGTACAATCCGTTCGACCTGGAGACCACGCGGGCCTTCTTCACGAGGCTGGATGAGCATGTTGCTCGCACTCGTGTTCCGACATTCATGATCTATGGGAATTTGCGAGGGGTGGCGGAACGGGAGGCAGCGTTCGCATCGGCGGGGTCGCTTGCCCTCAAAAAGAGGACGCCTCGGTTCCTGGTTTACGCGGCCCATCAAGCTGGATCTGGAGCCGCAAGAGCTGGCTAGAGGTTGCGGTCGCAGGGGGCACGACCCCCGTAGTCGACCGGTACCAACATCTGTGCTGCACAGCGAACCTGACCGGTGGTTGGGACAATGCTCGACACCCGAGTCGCCGCCTCCCTTGCTGGTCAAACTTGGCCGCCGATGAGCCCGTTGTTCGGTCGAGAAAAAAGCCGATCTTTGCCGAGCCTGCGGGGCCGCGCCGCACTGGCACAAACTACGCATCACATCAGTATCGACGTGAGCTAAGGTTTTGAATACTGTTGTGACTATTCGACTTGAAATAATTGCCAGGTAGCCGAGGAGATCTTGCAACAATAAAGAGAAGCAAAGCTGACGTGTTGTCGGCTTGCGGTGGTCCTGAAGCCCTTCTGTCCAACGTCATCTATCGCGTCGTCGTGGCCTGCGGTTGCGTCCGGCTACGGCTGTCGCAATCAAGATTTCCATCGGCCGAACCTTTCGGCATCGACGGATGAACGGGATGTGCTCGGTGCGCAGCGCCAGCCACGATCCCGGGATTTTAGACGGTCCTTCACAGTTGCCACAAAGGAGAACTTCTATGTCCAGAACTTTCTTCCGTGCCGCTGCAATGATCGCAGTCATCATCGCGGCGGCACTCACCGCCACGCAGCCTGCAGCCGCGCGAGATGGCTGCGGCGCCAACCGATACCGTGGACCGGGCGGCGCCTGCCACTGGTTCGGCAATGGTCCCTATCCGGGCGGCTATTACGGCCCACGCAGGAGGGCGGTGAACCGCTGCCCTCCCGGCTACTGGCGAGGACCTTGGGGCCATTGCCGCGACACGCCGTATCACGGCCGGCTCCCCGGCGGCGGTTGGCAATAGGCAGCGCATCCGCGGCCGCGCGATTGATCTTCCGATCGCGCGGCTCTCGCTCCACTGTCCATGCAGACCGAGAATTCGATGTCCGAACGATTAGGTATTCGCGCGCGAGACGACAGCCTGGCTTCACACATCCTGCCGGTATCGGGCACGATGATCGGCGTATGTACGACCTTGATCGGACTGGTCAAGCTTGCGGAAGCGAAGTATGGGCCGTCGAATGTCGATGAATATGCGGCGATCGCGGCGGTGACGTTCCTTGCCAGCGCTCTGACGTCTTATCTCTCGATCCGCTGGTCCAACCGCGCCGGGCTCAGCGTTTGGATCGAACAGATCGCCGACATGATTTTCTTTTGCGGCCTGGTCGGAATCACGTTAGTGGCGACCCTTTTTGCATATGAAGTGATCTGAGCCTGTCAAGGTACCCTGTTCAGAAGAGGGGCGTTTCCTCCATCCTGAAATATTGCCATCTGAATTCAAGCGTCATGGGAGATTGAACCATGTCCGCGTTTGATCAAAGACTTTCTTTTACGTTGGCGATGATCTCGATCGGCGCGCGCGTCTTCGTCCAAGGCGTCATGCAACGACAGAATGCGTGCCGGAGCGACGTCTTCAGGCTGTGATCGTCGCGTGCCTTCGCGACAACGCAGCAGGCCTAGCGTTGCGCGGCGTGCGGCTTCTTCCATCGATTGATCCAGCGTGAGGCTGCCATGAAGGTTCCGAAGAAATCCCGCGCTGTCGCGCCGCGGCTCGCCCGCTGGTTCGGCGCGCTGCTTGGCGCGGCTGCGCTATGGTGTCCGGCGACGACGGCGCAGGCGCAAACCCCATTCTATGAAGCATCCGCTCGCGAACTCGCAGGACCGCCCGGCAGCCTGATCCGCTCCGAACCTATGATGTTCGCGCCCGCAGGCGCCCAGGCCTATCGGGTGCTGTATCGCTCTGTTGGCATGCACGGCGAGCCGATTGCCGTATCCGGCATCATCGTGGTGCCGCCCGGTCCGGCGCCCGCCGGTGGCCGGCCGATCGTGGCCTGGGCGCATCCGACCACCGGCGTGGTGCCGCATTGCGCGCCATCGCTCGCAATCTTCGCATTCCAGCAGATGGCGGGTCTGCGCCGGCTCATCGAGCAGGGCGCCGTGGTTGCGGCGTCCGATTATCCCGGCCTCGGGACGGTTGGCCCGCACCCTTATCTCGTCGGCGACAGTGAAGCGCGGGCGGTGATCGATTCGGTGCGCGCTGCGCGCAATCTGCCCGGTGTCGGCGAAGGCAATCGCTTCGCCGTGTGGGGACATTCGCAGGGCGGGCAGGCGTCGCTCTATACCGGGCTGATCGCCAAAACCTATGCTCCGGAGTTGCGCCTGGTCGGGGCCGCCGCGGCGGCGCCGGCGACATCGCTCGTGACTCTGATGGACGACGATTTCAAGACGTCCGGCGGCAAGAACCTGACGGCGATGACCCTGTGGTCATGGTCACGGGTCTATGGAGCGCCGATCGACAAGGTCGTGCTGCCTCAGGCGATGCCGACTGTCGACCGGCTGTCGACTGAGTGCATCGAGTCGATCTTCGACCTCCTGGAGCGGCGACGGACCGAAAAGCCGCTCGAGCAGACGTTCCTCTCGGTCCCCAGCATTGCCACCGTCGAGCCATGGCGCTCGCTGGCCGTCCGCAATACGCCGGGCGCCTTGTCGCCGCAGATTCCGCTGTTTCTCGCGCAGGGCACTACCGACAACATCGTTCGCCCCGAAGTGACTCGGGCGTACTTCCAGCGGCAATGCGAGGCGGGCGGCAAGGTGGCCATGATGTGGGTTCCAGGCGTCGGACACGGTCTCATCGCGCGGGACAGTGCCGATACCGCGGTCATGTGGATGATGGATCGCTTCGCGGGCCGGCCCGCGCCAAGCGATTGCGGCAAGCCGGTTTCGGCGACGGCCGGGCCGAAGTTTCCGCCCGACAGCGGCGGAGACTGACGTCGCACCGGGGCGCGGAGTGCTGCCGCCCCATCGCGGCGCCGCTCGGGAGGATTGTTTCCCATGAATTTCGCGACCTGAAGATCGAGAGCCGTCATGAAATCGCACCATAAGATCTGCTGCCACCCGATCTTGTGTGTATGAGTCTCGCCCGGTGTGAACTTGAAGTTTATGGTCGGGTGATTTTCGGCGCACGGCAAATTCCCGCCGCCGGCTTCGCGCGAGATCGGTGCCGCTCGGCTAAAACCGCCGTCTGGTCATCGAACGCCACCGCGCGGTTTTCAAGGAGTTTGTCGCCGCCTTGATGTAGAACCAGAGGCCTTCAAAGACTCCGTTTGAGTGTCGGACACCGTTTCAGTGACGGCGGCAGACAGCCCGCCGTCACAACAGTGAACCATCGCGCCACCGAAGGCTATTGATTGCTACGTGTTGTCCCGGTCCCCATGGTCGCCCCCGGGTGTCGTCCTGACTTTGGACGCTTCAGGAATATGGCGACGGTGCATTGCTTTTTTGGATTATCGCAAACGTAATCGCAGATCGTGCTGCCACAGGCTTCGCTGCACTTTGTTTTGCCTTCACACTGCTTTTTCACATCCCCTTGTGTCGTGGTGAGCACCGTGACGGCCGAGGCCTCGCTTACCAGAAATCCAAAGACAGTAAGCGTAGTCATGGCAAAGATGAGTTTCCGCATTTTCGTTCTCCGTCCGTTAAAATGATTTTTTCATAATCTCAGAGCGCCAGATTTGACGATCCGGCAGTCAGCCTCCGTGAAAAGCGCTAAATTATTGAAATCAGAATCGGTGAAAAAAACGCCAAATTGGCAACAAACTCACCGGAACGAGTCGCGGAGTTGCCCTTCGTTCAATGCGCTGGAAGGACGGGATAATGAAAGGCGCACCGCAATCCTGATATGGCGTTTTTGGACGACACCGAGGGCACGGAGCCTGAGTATCGAACGCGTCCATCTCGTTAAAAAATGGCAGCGCGCAGGTTCCAGCCCCTCAGGCTAAAACAGGTTCGTCTTCCTTGCATTGTTGACCTGAAAAATAGCTTGAGGGCCTCTTTCAGGATCCGCCTGTGTTTCAGGCCACGCATCGGAACATTGGGACGAACGCGGGGTTGCCTCGCAACCTGTCAACAGCAACTGAGGATGCAATCATGAGAAGAGGAATTTTGATCGGGAGCGCTGCGGCGGCCATCACGGCGGCTACGATGGCGGGAGCTTTGGCGCAGGTCCCCACGACGACACCTCAAACGGGACGAAGCCAACCCAGTGTGAAAGACTCGAGCAAGAACCCCGCCCAGCCGCCGGCCGGCGCGTCTGAAACCAGGGGCAATACCCCGGAGACGACCGGGATGTCCCCGCACGGGACGTCGAGCGGAACCATGTCGAGGGACGGGAAAGGCCACATGAAGAAGAACGGAATGAGCAAGTAAAGCGCCAATCTCAAATCCGGCGAAAGGGCTGCCTGCATAGGCGGCCTTTTTTTGCGCTCTGGCCGAGCCTCTCGGCGGAACTACGGGCTGAAGCAGACGCGCATTCGGGGGCATATTATTCATCGTCAGGAACTCTGCGGGTTTTCCCATACTTTACAATCCGGGCCCGGCGTTTTGTTTTCTGAGGAACCACCATGCCAAACGTGAAGTATGTGTCTCTCGTTATTCTCGTGGCTCTCCTGGTTGGAGTTTGGGTCTGGGCGGTGTCTGCGTGGACGAAAGACATTCCCATGAGCGACTGGATTGCCCTGGGGTTCGGTGGTCTGTTTACCCTCGTCGTGGGTTGCGGGTTGATCGGTCTGTTATTTTACAGCAGTCGCCACGGCTATGATGATGAGGCGTTCAAGAAAAGACGTGGCCCGAAGTAGGCGCGCGGGCCGATGTCTGGGGCCAGGATCGGGAGCCTAGGACGTGCAACGGAGCATGCCGGGAGGACCGCGTGCATCACGACCCGCTACTGTTTCGGTCGCATGCGAACGGTGACGAGACGAGTAATGAGAGCTTTCTCGCCGCTGAGGGGCGCCCTCATTCGTCTGGTTTGAGGTCCTCGGATGATCGTCTCAAGAGCTTGGCGATCTCATCGATATTGTCGGCATCGCTATTGTCTTTTCCGAGAAGCCCGATCAGTCGCTTGTCGCGCTCCTCGTCCAGGATTGTGTTCGTCGCAATGACAGCTTCGATGTCGCTGGCGAGCTTGCGATAGGTCGCCGCAAGCGTCTCGAAGACTTCGCGCTTTTTATCGTTCAGGGCAGTCTTGCTGATGGTCAGGCAATGCTCGGAATCTGAGTGAAGCTTATCCAGATACAGCTTCAGGTCTTTCATGTGCTTCGTCTTCGGTCCTTCGTTATGAGGCCCCGGAGCCTAGCTTGCTTCGTGCGCGCGTGGAAGTCTCCTTTTATAATTCTGGCATTCACCCGTCGCCCGCCAGCCGGACCCTGCCGCTCTCCATCGGTTGCCTCCGAGGAAGGGGTTCCGATGCAGGGGACTCCCGTTCCCACAACGCCACGACGTGCGGACCGCGTGTCATTTCCGCGGTCCGCGCCAACTGTGACTCCGTGCTCCGTCAACCCGGGCGTATCACTTCGTCGTTGTAGTAGTCGTCCAGTTCGGCGTATCTGGCGTCCCAGTCAAAGATGGTCTCGGTGCCATGCTTCGGCGCACCTTTCAGCCGATTCTCGCTTATATCGGAACGATACCCGTCCAGCTTGCTGTCATATCTGAGCACCTTCCAGGGCACGGGGTAATGGTCCTTGCCGATTCCCAGGAAGCCGCCGAAACTGAGCACAGCGTAGGCGATTTCTCCGTTCGTCTTGTCGACCATGACATTTTCAATCGAACCGATCTTCTTGTTTTCGGCGCCGTAGATAGCTTTGCCCGACTCCTTGTCGCTGGCGATCAGGTTGCCGGCTCTTCCTTCGGTAAGCATTGGCTTCTCCCTCGTTGATGAGGGAAAAACGCGATGAACGCAGCAAACGTTCCAGTAAAACGAGGCCACCAAGCTGACGCGCCGGGGTAGGTGGGAACATGCCGCGTGTGCAAAGCCGTGTCAGCGAACGGCGCGTTAGCCATAGGGCCAGATCCAGTCGCGGATGCGCGGCATATCCTCGCCATGCTGGCGAATATAAAGCGCATGTTCGATCAATGCGTCGCGGAACTGTTGCTTGATATGGGCGGCGGCGGTGCTGAGGCCGGGCACGCGCTCGATGACTTCGATCGCCAGATGAAAACGATCGAGCCCATTCCGAACGACCATGTCGAATGGCGTGGTCGTGGTGCCTTCTTCCTTGAAGCCACGAACGTGCATTCCGGCGTGGTTGGTGCGATTGTAGGTCAGGCGATGGATCAGACTCGGATAGCCGTGATAGGCAAAAATCACGGGACGGTCGTGGGTGAACATTCCGTCGAATTCGCGGTTGCTGAGACCGTGCGGATGCGCCTCTTTCGGCTGCAGGGTCATCAGGTCCACGACATTGACGACGCGGATTTTCAGGTCCGGCAACCGCTCGCGAAGCAGATTGACGGCAGCCAAGGTCTCCAGCGTCGGCACGTCGCCTGCGCAGGCCATCACCACGTCGGGCTCGGTGCCTTCGACCTCGGTGCCGGCCCATGTCCAGATTCCGATGCCGGCGTCGCAATGCGTGGCGGCGTGTTGCATGGTCAGCCATTGCGGCGCGGGCTGCTTGCCGGCGACAATCACGTTGATGCGATCGTAGGTGCGCAGACAGTGGTCGGTGATCCAGAGCAATGAATTGGCGTCCGGCGGGAAATAGACGCGCACGATATCGGCCTTCTTGTTGACGACGAGGTCGACGAAGCCCGGGTCCTGGTGACTGAAACCATTATGGTCCTGCCGCCAGACATGCGACGTCAGAAGATAATTCAGGGACGCGATCGATCGACGCCACGGCAGCTCACGTGAAACCTTCAGCCACTTGGCGTGCTGATTGAACATCGAATCCACGATGTGGATGAAGGCCTCATAGCATGAGAAGAAGCCGTGTCGTCCGCTCAGCAGATATCCTTCAAGCCAGCCCTGGCAGAGATGTTCGCTCAGGACCTCCATGACGCGGCCGTCCTGAGCGAGATGAACGTCATAGGGCTCGGTGCTCTCCATCCAGGCCCGCTCAGTGGCCTCGAACACCGCGTCGAGACGGTTCGAGGCGGTTTCATCCGGCCCCATAATCCGGAAGTTTCGCGCCTCGGCATTCAGGCGCAAGACGTCGCGAAGGAACTGTCCCATCAACCGCGTTGCTTCGGCAACGATACCGCCGGGATGGGGGACCTTGACCGCGTAGTCATGAAAATTTGGCAGCTTGAGTTCGCGTTTCAACAATCCGCCATTGGCGTGAGGATTGGCGCCCATGCGCCGGTCCCCGCGCGGCGCGAGCGCCTGCAATTCCGGTTGCAAGCGGCCATTCTTGTCGAACAGCAGCTCCGGCTGATAGCTGCGCATCCATTGCTCGAGCAGGTTCAGATGCTCAGGATTTCCCCGCGGATTGGCGATCGGGACCTGGTGCGCCCGCCAGAAGCCTTCAACCTTCAGACCATCGACTTCCTTGGGACCGGTCCAGCCCTTCGGGCTGCGGAGCACGATCATCGGCCATGCCGGACGATCGGTCGTCTTGCGTCCATCGCGCGCGGCTTGCTGGATCGAACGAATGCTCTCGACTGCCTGTTTCATCACGTCGGCCATCTGTCGATGCATCAGCGCGGGCTCGTCGCCCTCCACGAACAACGGCGTGTGGCCATAGCCTGTAAAGAGCTGCCGGATTTCTTCATCCTCCATCCGGCCGAGAACGGTCGGGTTCGCGATCTTGTAGCCATTGAGGTGCAGGATCGGCAGCACCGCGCCATCATGGATCGGGTTAAGAAACTTGTTGGAATGCCACGACGCGGCGAGCGGTCCGGTCTCGGCCTCGCCATCGCCGATCACGCAGGCGACGATGAGATCGGGGTTGTCGAATGCCGCGCCATAGGCATGCGTCAGCGCATAGCCGAGTTCGCCGCCCTCGTGGATCGAGCCGGGCGTCTCCGGCGCGGCGTGGCTTGGGATGCCGCCAGGGAAAGAAAACTGACGAAACAGTTTCCGCAGACCGTCAGTGTCCCGACTGATGTCGGGATAGATCTCGCTATAGGTGCCTTCGAGGTAGGTGTTCGCCACCATGCCGGGACCGCCATGGCCAGGTCCGCAGATGTAAATTACATTCAGGTCGAACGCGCGGATCACCCGATTGAGGTGCGCGTAGATGAAATTGAGTCCCGGCGTCGTGCCCCAGTGTCCGAGCAACCGTGGCTTGATGTGCTCGGAGCGCAGAGGTTCATGCAATAGCGGATTGTCGAGAAGGTAGATCTGTCCGACCGACAAATAATTGGCGGCGCGCCAGTACCTGTCGAGCAGATCAAGCTCGCCGGAACAGGTTGGATTGTGAAGGGCTGCCGTGTCCATGCCCGGAACTCCAACAGTAGCATGAAGGAATACGAATGTGGTTCAATCGGTCCGTCGCTCGGTAAATCGATGATCGAGGTAGAGCCCTTCTTGGCCAGCAGGCCGATTGCCTGAATTGGAACCCATGAGCGATCATTATCCGAAGGCCCTCGATCCAATGTTGATCGATCGCAATTGTTGATCGATCGCAATTCGCGGGTTTCAGTTCGGCTTGCGGCTCTTCGAGCGATAACACCTCAAGTCGAAAATCGTCGCTCAATTTTCCCCAGTCCAGTGTTGGTCTCGATCTTCTGATGGCGTTTCGGGCGCGATCATAAGCGT
This sequence comes from Nitrobacter sp., assembly GCF_051535235.1. GTDB lineage: Bacteria > Pseudomonadota > Alphaproteobacteria > Rhizobiales > Xanthobacteraceae > Nitrobacter. The sequence continues at coordinate 71,864 of NZ_JBPPLZ010000010.1, read as the reverse complement.
CAAGGCTGCCGATTGGTGGCGCGTGGGTCTTGCGGACTGCGGCGCAATGCGTCCGGATTGCTTGGAGGACGAGGGGTGGTTTTTGATGCCGGTCAAACTGCCCGGGTGAATTCCATGATGGTTTCAAACTGGGAACGGTGTCGTTCCGGTCATGGCAAAGCCGGCCCGGTTCGGCGCTTCCGCTGCGTCGCAGCAGCGTTCTGTGCTTCCGACGGATGCAACGCCGCTCCGCGGGCGTGGTTATCTCATCGGCGTGAATGACGAGGGAGCATCATGGGGAATCCGGCTTCCAGAGTTCCTTCCGATGAAGGGATTTTGTTCCCCTCTCTTCGCAAGCAGATGGTCGAGCATCATATCGCGGCGCGAGGTGTGCGCGACGAACTGGTGCTCGATGCCATGCGCAAGGTGCCGCGCGAATTGTTTGTGCCGGAGAGGCTTCGTGAATTCGCCTATGAGGACGCGCCGCTTCCTATTGCTGGAGAGCAAACGATTTCCCAACCCTACATCGTTGCCTTCATGGTTGAAGCCTTGCTGCTGAAGGGTCATGAGAAGGTTCTCGAAATCGGCGCCGGCTCGGGCTACGCCGCCGCCGTATTGTCGGAGATCGCGGCCGACGTCTACACCGTGGAACGTCTTGGCCCGCTCGCTGAAAGGGCAGCGGCCTTACTCGCCGAACTCGGTTACGACAATGTTCACGTCCTGCATGGCGATGGCACGAAGGGATGGCATGAACACGCGCCCTACGACGCGATCGTCGTGGCCGCTGGCGGCCCGCAGGTTCCGGAAGCTCTCAAGCAACAGTTGAAAATTGGCGGTCGGCTGGTGATCCCGATCGGCGCTGATATCCGTAGTCAGGAACTGGTGCGTGTCACCCGGATTTCTGCGGAAGAGTATCGGAGTGAAGACATTGCCGATGTGCGCTTCGTTCCGCTGATCGGGGAAGAGGGATGGGCAACTGCGGGAGGAGGCGGAAAACCGCGCGGCAAACTGCATCCGGTCCGTTCGGACGAGGAGACCCTGATTCGTGATCTTGCGGATGCCGCTGAATCGTTTGCATCGATCGAGACGGCCGACCTCAATCCGCTGATGGACCGGATCGGTTCGGCACGCATCGTCCTTTTGGGCGAGACGACCCACGGCACCTCGGAATTCTATCGGATGCGCGAGCGCATCACGCGTGATCTCATCATCAGGAAGGGCTTTCGCTTTGTCGCCATCGAGGCCGATTGGCCGGATGCCGCCCGCGTCGATCACTATGTGCGTCACTTTCAATATCCGCCATCCGAGTGGACCGCGTTCGCCCGGTTTCCGACCTGGATGTGGCGAAATACCGAGGTTCATGACTTCGTAAGCTGGCTGCGCAAGCATAATGGCACGGTCGAACGCAACCAGCGCGTCGCGTTTCATGGCCTCGATCTCTACAGCCTCTATGATTCGATCCGGTCGGTCCTGAACTATCTCGATGAGGTTGATCCGGATTCCGCGCGGGTCGCTCGCGAACGTTACGGTTGCCTGACGCCATGGCAGCGCGATCCGGCGACCTACGGCCATGCGGCGCTGACCGGTTCCTATCCGGCGTGCGAACAGCATGTGGTGCGGGCGCTGACCGACCTCCTCGCGAAACGTCAGGCGTACGCCGAGCATGACGGCGAACGGTTTCTCGATGCCGAACAGAATGCGCGCCTCGTCGCCAATGCGGAGCGTTACTATCGCGTCATGTATTATGGTTCGCGGGCGTCATGGAATCTGCGCGACAGTCATATGTTCGCGACGTTGAAGAATCTGCTCGCGTTTCATGGTCCGGATAGCAAGGCGATCATATGGGCCCATAACTCCCACGTCGGCAACGCCGAGGCGACCGAAATGGCCGCGCGGGGCGAGCACAATCTGGGGCAGCTCTGCCGGCAGGAATTTGGCGCGCAGGCCTATCTGGTGGGGTTCGGCACCCACAGCGGAACGGTTGCTGCTGCATCGGAATGGGACGGACCGATGGAGGTCAAGACCGTGCGGCCGGCGCTTCCCAAAAGTTACGAGCGGTTGTGTCACGCGACCGGCCTGGCACGCTTCATGCTCGGTCTGCGCGGTCGCGACGATCTGTGCGGGCCATCCGGTCTGGGCAAGGAACGTCTCGAACGGGCGATCGGCGTCATCTACCGGCCGGAAACCGAACGTGCGAGCCATTACTTTCAAGCCGATCTGCCGCGACAGTTCGATGAGTATATCTGGTTTGACGATACGCGCGCGGTGACGCCGCTGCAGACAACGACGATCAAGGGACTTCCGGATACCTATCCATTTGGCGTGTGACGTCACTGCGTCTCCGAGCCTGTTGGATGAAACGCGGTTATCCGAGCGAGGAGCAGGCGAGCATGTTCAGAATCCCCCGCAATGCACTGGTATTTGTCGGCGACGGCCGGAAGGCCTTGTTTCTGCGAAACGACGGGGACGCATTCTTCCCCCGTCTCAAGACGGAGAAAGTCTTTGAAGACACCAATCCGATGACTCGCGAGCAAGGGAGAGACCGGCCGGGACGAGTCGTCGAATCCTCATTTCCCGGCCGTAAAAGCGCTGTAGAGCAGACCGACTGGCATGACATCAAGGAGCACCGGTTCGCGCAGACGGTCGCTGCCGCCCTGGAGCATGTGGTCCGAACGAGCAAGCCGACCGCTCTCATCGTGGTCGCGCCGCCAAGAACATTGGCCGATTTGCGGGCCGCTTTCCATCCCGAGGTGACGGCTTGCATTGTCGCCGAGATAAACAAGGATCTGACAAAGCATTCGGTCGTGGAAATTGAAAAGCATCTTATGGACGATAGTTCAACCTGATCGGGCGGCAGATCTTCCAACGCGGCGAGTCCGTGCTGCAGGAATTTGATTTGGATCAAGAAGCACGCCTCAGGAAGTGGGCGTGATAATCGGTCGGCGAAGTGGAGACTCGTGATGTCCTATGCAACGCTGATGGTCTGGGTCAATGTCGACCACGTCTCGAAGCAGTTCGTCGCCGTTGCAGCAGATGTGGCGGACAAATTCGCGGCCAATTTGATTGGATTGTCGGCGGCTGCGATCGTTCCGCCTTATGTCGCCGAGGGTGTCGTGATCGTCGACAATGCGGCCGAATTCGATATCGCAAATGTGAGAGGCAGCCTTGCGGAGGCTGGAAACAAGGTCAAAGCCGCTATGGGAAACCGCCGGATTGAATGGCGGTCGGTCATCGAGTACCCGACGGAGACGTTGATCAGCGAGGCGCGCTGTGCCGACCTGATCGTGATCGAAAGCGGCAGATCAGCAGGCGATATGTATCGAAGCGTCGATGTCGGAGCCGCGATTCTGGGAGCCGGTCGTCCTTTCCTGGTGGTGCCGGCGGCGGTGAAATCCCTGACCGCCGACCATGTCATGATCGGATGGAAGGATACGCGGGAGGCGCGACGAGCTGTTCAGGATGCGTTACCGTTCCTTCACGAGGCCAAGCGCGTAACCGTGCTGGAGATATGCGAGAAGGAACGGATGGAGACCGCGCGCCATCATGTTGATGAGGTTGTTCGCTATCTGGCACGGCACAGGATAAAAGCAGAAAGTCGGGCCGAATTAATCCAGGCCAGCGGCTCTCGCGCGAATCAGATCCTCAGATGGGCAACTGACGAAGGCGCCGATCTTCTGGTCACCGGAGCGTACGGCCATAGCCGGCTCAACGAATGGATATTTGGCGGAATGACCCGCGATTTGCTCACGACGAGTCCGATCTGCTGCCTGATGTCCCATTAGCGCTGCGAAGAATCCGGGATCGCGCATCTGGCTCCGCGCTTTTTCTCCAGATGCGCGCTGACAATGCGCCGCCGCGTTGTTATGGCGCCGTTATCGTTCGCGAGTTTGTGTGATGGCAGGCATTCTAGTGCTCAATGCTGGCTCATCCAGCATCAAGTTTTCCCTGTTCTCCGCCTCGCGCCGACCCGAATCCGGCGACGTTATCTGTGAAGGCGCGTGCGAGGGAATTGGAAATCAGCTCCATGCCACGGCAAAGGATGCCGCCGGGCATGTGCTCGTCAAGGAGCAGTTAAGCGGCGATCCCGATCATGAGCAGGCACTCTCATGGCTGCTGGGTTGGCTCGCCAGACAGTTTCCCGGCTACCTTCTCATAGCCGCGGGCCACCGGATCGTTCATGGCGGCACGCGTTATTCCAGGCCGGTTGAGTTGGATGCGGAGGTCATTGCCGAATTGGAGCGCCTGGTTCCGCTCGCGCCACTGCACCAGCCGCATCATCTTGAAGCCATCGCGGCTCTTTCGAAACTCCATCCTGACTTGATGCAAATTGGTTGCTTCGATACGGCGTTTCACGAAACGCGACCGGCAGTTGCGAAGCAATTCGCCCTGCCAAGGCGACTGACGGAAGAAGGTATTCTGCGCTACGGTTTCCATGGCCTGTCTTACGAATATATATCAAGCATTCTGCCCGACGTTGCCGGCCTGGCGGTCGCACGCGGACGTGTGGTTGTCGCGCACCTCGGAGCCGGCTCCAGCCTGTGCGCTATGAAGGACGGAAAGAGTGTTGCAACGACGATGGGGTTCACTGCCCTCGACGGTCTGATGATGAGCCGACGCTGCGGCGCGCTCGATCCCGGTGTCGTGCTTTATCTTCTGCAGGAGAAAGGCATGACCGCTCCTGCGATCAGCGAGCTTCTCTATCGGTCATCGGGCCTTTTGGGTGTCTCCGGAATCAGCGACGACATGAAGATCCTGCTGGCGAGCCTGGAGCCGCACGCACGCGAAGCCATCGACCAGTTCGTGTATCGCGCTTGTCTTGAACTCGGCTCTCTCGTCGTTGCGCTCGGCGGACTCGATGCCATCGTCTTTACGGCCGGCATAGGAGAACGCGCGCCTGAAATCCGCTACCGTATCTGCGAACAATTATCTTGGCTTGGCCTCGATATCGACGCTGCCGCCAATGAGGCGGGCGGTCCCGGAATATCCGCGATGGGGAGCAGGATCTCGGCTTGGGTGATTCCGACCAACGAGGAACTGATGATTGCCCGGCATTGCTGGGATCTTCTGAACTATCGCGTTGCCGGCGGTGCGAATACCTGATCACTGAAGGGCGACGCGCCCGGCACTCTGATCTCGATGAATTCTCGTCCCATATCGCGATGGCAGGCATTGCAGCCGACTGTCAGTTCATTGAAGGCTTTCATGAAGTCCGAGCTGTTTTTTGATTGAATTGCTTTGTCGATTGATTGAATTGGGCCGGCCATCGTTACGACGTCGTTTACGGGAATGCCCGAATAAAGCGATGCCGCATCGGTCAGGCTCGCTCTGATCTGGCCCAGTTCGTATGCCGCAAGATTCCAATTGTGTTCCTTTCCGGCGAACCACAACTTGATATGTCGCCATTGCTTCCCCTGCATGATCTCTCCCAGACGGGGAAGATGTTCGCCTCGCGACATCGGCTCCTGCGTGGATTGAGCGACAGCGAGCGCCATCGGCGGGAGGCTGACGAGCATCGCAGCTATGAACATGCGCATTTTCATAGTCTTAAATCTCCGTTCGCCTACATTCTCTTCTGATCGCGCACCTACCATCGATGCGCTCAGGGATCGGCGCCTTGAGCGAGATCAACTCTCAAGGAAAATGGGTGAGATGCGGGCCGCTTGCTGAAAGCGTAACTCCAGCACCTCCCGAGAGATGACAGTCAAAGTTGCGGACGCGCATAAAAGCAAAAGCCCGCCGGCGATGTGGGTCACCGGCGGGTCGACGTCCACCTACCAGACATGAACGAGGATGCTGGTACCCGTCTGGGCTGACAACGCATGGAGACGTGGACAGGTCCCGGCGTCGTGGCATCTGGCAGCAGCCACGGGTCTGCTTGTCCCAGGCTTGACCCTCACACAGATCAGCGTCCACTTATCGTGGGATAGGATCGTGGAAGGATGCTAGCGATTTACGGAGAAGGGGCCGCTATCGGGTAGGGTAGGTTAGGGGTCGCCATCCGCCAGCTATGGGCAAAAGCGAATTCTAAGGCATCCCGTATTTGAGAAGACCGATGACAGCAATGAACGCAAGGAACAGCAGTAGCGAGCCGATAACGTAACTATTCCGGCGGCCTCTGTCTTTGCCGCCCTCGAATTCCCGCGTTGAGCTGCGCCAGTGGCGGAGATCATTCATTGTCCAGCTTCCTGTCATTAAATCTCTGTTTCTTCATTCTACCCTGAATGCACGTCGAACAAGCGGCCGCGGTTCTCCAACACATGTTGAGCACGGCGGAGCGGTGGCTCGCCATTGAAAACGCTGCGGTTTTTAGCCGCGATTGAGGTAGCCGAGGCTCCTGCCAGAGAGCATCGGTGAAACGCCGGTCCACTGGAGTTTTCGGCAGCCGGCGCGCCATGGGGCGGGCTGCGAACCCGATTGTTCTTGATCGCGAAAAATTGGAGCTTATCCTGCCGGCGACCGATCGTTATTGGCTCCTGCAAAAGAACGAATTAATGCTGACCATCGTATTTGGCGTCATCGGGCTTGTCTTGAGCTTTGGATTTTCTGTTCCGCCAGAACTCTCGGTGTTACGGCTCGTAGCGCCGGTGGGAGTGATGGCGGGATATCAAGCCGGCCAGCTTGTCGGCAGGTTCGTAAGGCCGCGCCCCAAAAGATTTCTGACGTTATTCGTGAGCGCAATCTTTTGCGGTTACTTTGCGTTTGCTTATATCCAGACGCTTCGATTGGGATCGACCGATACATCGGACAACGTGAATCTGGGTGTGCTCCTCGGCCTGTCTTTTTTCTGGCTGGGATTTCTGTTGCCCTTCACGCGTATTCCGAAGGAAATCACAAACCTGTGGTCGAGGACGACCGAGCGTTCTCGAGATTAAGCCGACAAATCGGACAGGGGCCACCGGCCGGATGCCGAGGGCGCGTAGGTTTCGCTTCTGATTGAATCAGGAGCGAAGCTCCAGACTGTTGTTTTGACACGTCTCTTCACGCGAACCGATCTCCATCTCGGGTCAAGCCCGAGGACGTGCTTCGGCCGAAACACTATGGGCTGAGGCAGCGTATCCGTCAGCGACCTATTCGCGGCGGTCACAGGTGCCATGCTCAATCATCGAAAAATTGGACCGGTTCCCTCTTACATAAACGATAGTCAGGCTGTATAAAGATACATGAAAAATATATCATTGAGGAGTGTCATAATGTTGAATTTACAAATTCGGTAACGCGCCGAAAACTTTCTCTCGCGATTGCATCCGGCTTCTCTGCCCAAGGTGCAGAAACTGCACGAACACCATCCGACATGCTGGCCGATTCCCGGCGTTTCCCGGTCCCGTCCAAGTCGCCCGGAACGGCCAGACTTACAAAATGAAAGGTACGGCTATGGAAGGTATGGGCAAGGGTCGAATCGCTATTTTGATTGCGTTGGTGGTCATACTCTTTGGTGCAGGCGTTTGGGCGATCACATTCTGGAATGAGACCTCCGGCGTCGAAATGAGCGAACACGGTTGGATCGCGCTCGGCCTGGGCACGTTCTTTTCGCTTGTCATCGGATGCGGATTGATGGCGCTGATGTTTTTCAGCAGCCGCAGCGGACATGATGAAGCGGCGGATCCGTTCAGGAAACATCCGCCTTCGAGCTGACTCGCTCTCTGGCGGTCCCTTCGAGCGGTCAGACGCTTGCCTCGCTTTTGAAATCAAGACCGATATCGAGAATACTGATGCTGTGCGTCAGCCAGCCGATCGAAATCAGGTCGACACCGGTTGAGGCGACCGATGGGGCCGTCGCCGGCGTGATGCGGCCGGAGGCTTCGGTCACCGCCCGGCCGGCAACCATCGCGACGGCTTTCCGGAGCGTATCCGGGTTCATGTTGTCGAGCAGCACCGCATCGACCCCCTGATCGAGCGCCTCGCGCAGTTGATCGAGCGTGTCCACCTCCAGCTCGATCATCACCAGATGTCCGACGCAAGCCTTCGCGCGCTTCAGCGCCTCGGTGACGCCGCCGGCGATGGCCACATGGTTGTCCTTGATGAGAACGGCATCGTCGAGGCCGAACCGGTGGTTGCTGCCGCCGCCGACGCGAACCGCGTACTTTTCGACCGTGCGTAAACCGGGCGTCGTCTTGCGGGTGCAGACGATCTTCGCCTTGTAGTCCTGAACCGCGGCGACAACCGACGCCGTCGCCGTGGCGATTCCGCTCAGGCGGCACAGGAAATTCAATGCGACACGCTCGGCCGTCAGAATGCCTCGCGCGGGACCGGACAGGGTCGCGATCACGTCGCCCGGCTCGACGATCGCGCCATCATCGTGGGCAGTGCGCATCTCGATCGCCGGATCGATGAGCTGGAAGGCGAGGCGCGCCAGATCGAGCCCGGCGACGGTTCCTTGCTGTCGAGCGACGACGAGGGTGGTGGCCCGGTGGCCGACCGGCACGATCGCATCGGTGGTGAGATCGCCGGCGCGGCCGATGTCTTCAAGCAAGGCCGCGCGAACCAGCGGTTCGATCAGGATGCGCGGGAGGGCCGGGGAGGGCATCGTGTTCCTTAGCTGACGGGGTCGGCGATGTAGTCTTGTGCGGCGTCGAGCGCCTCGCGCAGGCGCAGCGTCGTCCGCGTCGCGCGGACTGCCCGGTCGGGAAAGTCGGTGCGCGCATGCGCGCCGCGGGTTTCCTCACGGCGAAGCGCCGCGGTCACGATCATCAAGGCGACAATGGCGGGATCGCTTGCGGCCTGTTGCGAGGCTGCAAGCGGCGACAATGCGCGCGCGGCTGCGCGCAATCCGTTGCCGTCGCGCAGCACCCCGGCGGCGCGCGACAGGATCGGCCGGATCAAGGTTGGATCGCTGCTGCCGATGCATCCTGCTGATGCCTCGATGGTTCGTCGCTTCACGGAGGGGATGCCAGCGATGTCCTGCGCGACGAAGCCGCCGCACACCACCGCCTCGAGCAGCGAATTGCTTGCCAGCCGGTTCGCGCCGTGAAGCCCCGTGCAGGCGACTTCGCCGCATGCCCAGAGACCGTCGACTGACGTCCTTCCGCGTCTGTCGACGGAAATTCCACCCATGTGATAATGCGCGGCCGGACGCACCGGGATCGGCTGCGTTGCCGGATCGATTCCCGCCTCGCGGCAGAACGAGGTGATCGCCGGGAAACGCCTGCCGAAGTCGATCCCTGGCAGGTTGCGCGCATCGAGAAAGACACGGTGACCCCCTGCCATATGCCGCCACACGGCGCGCGCGACGACGTCGCGAGGCGCGAGCTCGGCGCCGGGCGTATCCGCCATGAAGCGATCGCCTTGCTCGTCAACGAGGATCGCTCCCTCGCCACGCACGGCCTCGCTGATGAGTTTCAGCGGGAACGAGCCGGTGTCGAGCGCGGTCGGATGAAACTGGATGAATTCGAGATCGGCCATGGTCGCGCCGGCTCGCGCGGCGAGCGCCAGACCTTGTCCGCAAGATCCTGCCGGATTGGTGCTATGAAGGAATAACCCGCCGATGCCTCCGGTGGCGATGACGACGCGGTCGGTGAAAAAAACGACGGGATCGCGCTCGGTCTGGCAAACAACCCCTTTTATCGTATTGTCCTCGACGATCAGTCGCTGCGCGAGGGTACCTTCGCATACGGTGATCGAGGGTGTCTCGTAGACCCGGCGGGCGAGGGTGCGCATGATATCGCGTCCGCTCGCGTCGCCTCCCGCATGGACGATCCGGCGGCGCGAATGAGCCGCTTCGAGGCCGAGCGCGAGGTTGCCGTCGGCGTCGCGATCGAAAAGTACGCCGAGTTGCAGCAGCCGGTCGATCGCAGCCGGTGCGGCGGCGAGAATTGCCGCGGCGACAGCTTCGTCGCAAAGGCCGTCGCCGGCGGCAAGCGTATCCGCCAGATGCAGCGATGCGTCGTCGTCAGGCCCGATGCTGGCGGCGATGCCGCCTTGCGCGAGGATGCTCGATGTCTCGAGTCCCAATGGTGCGCTGCTCAGAAGCAGCACCGGTTGCGGCGCCAGCTCAAGCGCCGTCATCAGGCCGGCGAGGCCGCCGCCGATGACGACGGCGGCGCCGTTGGTGTCATGAAGCGCCGTCATCTGACCGCCAGCATGCGCTCGACAGCAAGGCGTGCGCGAGCGGCGATCTCCGGCTCGATCGTGACTTCGTGCCGCATCGTTTCCAGCGCATGGCGGATATTGCCGAGCGTGATCCGTTTCATGTGTGGACACAGGTTGCAGGGACGGATGAACTCAAGGCCAGGATGCTCGGTCGCGATGTTGTCGCTCATCGAGCATTCCGTCAGCAACACGACTCTGGGCGGCCGCCGGGTGGCGACATAGGAGGCCATCGCCGCGGTCGATCCGGCGAAGTCGGCTTCCGCCACGACTTCCGGCGGGCATTCCGGATGCGCCAACACCACGACGCCGGGATGGTTTTCCCGGAGCTGCCGCACCTCTTCGGCGCTGAAACGCTCGTGGACTTCGCAATGTCCGGTCCACGCGATGATCTTGACATGCGTTTGAGCGGCGATGTTCTTCGCCAGATATTCGTCGGGCAGCATGATGACGCGCTCGACGCCGAGCGACTCGACGACGGCTTTCGCATTGCCCGACGTGCAGCAGATGTCGGACTCCGCCTTCACCGCCGCCGACGTGTTGACATAAGTGACGATCGGAACGCCGGGATAGGTCTGCCGCAACAGCCGCACGTCTTCGGGCGTGATCGAATCCGCCAGCGAGCAGCCGGCGCCCAGGTCCGGGATCAGGACCGTCTTCGAGGGATTGAGCAGCTTGGCGGTTTCGGCCATGAAGTGCACGCCGGCGAGCACGATCACGTCGGCTTCCACCTGCGTCGCCTCGCGGGCCAGCGCGAGACTGTCGCCGACGATATCGGAGACGCCGTGAAAGATCTCGGGCGTCTGGTAGTTGTGCGCAAGGATGACGGCGTTGCGACGTTTCTTCAGTTCGATGATCGCATCGACGTCGTCGGCGAATGTCGGCCATTCGATCTCGGGGATCGCGTGCCGCACTCTGGGGTAGATCCGGGTCGACGGTCGCAGTTCCAGGATTGCCGACATGACTACACTCCCCTCAAGCATCTATTATACTGATGTTGAGTATAAGCCTTGTCAAGACCCGGAGATGGGTAATTTCGTCCCAGCGATCGCGCGCTCCGCCAGCACCGCGCGGCGGAAACGGAAAAGCTTTGCCGGCCGTCCTCCGGTCTCCTGGCTCGTCTCGCCGGTGTCCTCGACAAGCTCCTGCTGCTCGATCAAGCGACGAAAGTTCGGTTTATGCACGAGTTTTCCAGCCAGCGCCTCAACGCAGCGTTGCAATTGGAGCAGCGTGAACGTGTCCGGCATCAGCTCGAACACCACCGGGCGATATTTGATCTTGGCCCGGAGTCGCGCGATCCCGGTCGCCAGGATCCGGCGGTGGTCCAGGATCATGGGATCGCCCGGCATGGTGTCGGCCGCCGGAGCGGACGAATGATCGCCTCGCAGGGCTTCCGGGATCAGTCGCGCCTCGTAGAGCAACTCGTAACGTTGCAGGACCAGTTCTTCGTTCCAGACGTGGCCGTCGAAACCGAACAGCATCGCCGCTCGTTGCCGGCGATCACTCCGCGCCGCCCGGTCAGGCGCCGCTGCGGTCCAGGCGGCAAGGCCGGCGCGCAGCGTCTTCTCCATGGGCGGAGCGCCGAGGCGATGATCCTCCCAGGGAAAATAGTCGTACCAGCTTTTCCAGCTTGCCCCATATTGGCCAGACTCGGCCTGCTCGCGGGTAAGACCGAGGTAACTGATCGAGATGACGCGCTGGTCGGCGGCCCCGATGCGATCCCGATCCGCGAAGGTGTAGAGCTGCTCGACGTAACCCAGCGGCAGCCGCGTCTGGCGCTCGACCCAGGCGCGCAGCCCCGATTGCAGCGACCGATGCGCCAGTTCGAACGGACCCGACGGCAGCGCATGCTGATCCTGGATCGTCAGGACGCGTGGGTCGCCGGAATTGACGGCCACCAATAGCGCAATCAGGTCCGCTGCGATTCCCTGTTTGGATGCAGGAGGCGCCGAACGCATGTGCGTCCTGGGTCGGATATTGCCGAGCGGATCAGTCATTGAAGGTCGGGCGCCGAGGTCGGGGTATATCGGGTTGCGGACATCGGAAGAGACTCGTGTCTCATATGGGCAGTATTCGGCGCAATATTCAACCGGACGTTCCTGGCCTGTGAACCCCCGGGCGGAGATATCGCGCCGCGTCGTCGGCGTTGCGTTGGAGGTGACGGCGAGATAGTCATGCGGTCAGGATCATCCTCTATTTTGCGGCCAGCCATGATACGTCACATCGTTTTGTTCACCGCGAAAGACAAGTGCGACATCGACAAGATGATCGACGGTCTGTCGCTTCTCATGGCGATCCCGCACGCGCGCCGGCTCGAGGTCACCCGCAACCGGAAGACCGACCAGCTCGGAAACGATATCGATGTCGTCGTTTACGGCGAGTTCGACAGCGAGGCGGAACTTGCCGCGTACAAGGCGCATGATCTGTACCATGAATCGACAAAGCGGGTGCGGCCGCTTCGGGACTTGCGGTTCGCCGCGGACTACGACGTCAAGTCGGAGTAGCTCGCAGCACGGGCTCGGTGCTTCGGGGCCGGCCGGGAGACGTCGTGATGCACGAGATCTATACCGCGGATCTGAAGGCGCTCGCGGATCGCGGCCGTCTGCGTTCGCTGCGCGGTCGCTCGGGCATCGATTTCGCCTCCAACGACTATCTTGGTTTGGCTGACTCCGCGGAGCTGCGACAGGCCGCTGTCGATGCGCTGGGGCGCGGAGTGCCGGTCGGGGCCGGCGGGTCGCGGCTGTTGCGCGGCAATCATCCTGAACACGAGGCGCTGGAGCGCGAAGCGGCGGCCTATTTCGGCGCCGAATCGGCGCTCTATTTCGGCGCCGGCTATGTCGCCAACTTCGCGATCTTCTCGACGTTGCCGCAGCGTGGCGATCTCGTCGTGCATGACGAGTTGATCCATGCCAGCGTCCATGAAGGCGTTCGCCGCGGTCGCGCCGAAGCGGTCGGCGTCGCGCATAACGATATCGACGCGTTTGACGCCGCGATCTCGAAATGGCGTGCGGATGGCGGCAAGGGCCGGCCATGGTTGGCGGTCGAAAGTCTCTACAGCATGGACGGCGACAGTCCGAACCTTGCTGAGCTGTTTGCCGTCGCCGATCGCCACGATGCGATGGTCGTGATCGACGAGGCGCACGCAACCGGTGTGCTGGGTCCGCAGGGGCGGGGACTTGCCGCGCCGTTCGAAGGACGCCACAACGTCATCACGCTGCACACTTGCGGCAAGGCGCTCGGCACGTCCGGAGGCTTCATTCTCGCGCCGAAGATCCTCCGGGACTTTCTGGTCAATCGTGCGCGCCCGTTCATTTTTGCCACCGCGCCGTCGCCCCTGACCGCCGCCGTGACGCGGGCGGCGCTCGCGATCTCCCGCGACAATCCCGAGCGTCGGGGGCGCCTCGCCTCCTTGGTGGGGTTTGCGGGAAACGAGTTGCGCCGTCGTTGCAAGATCGAACCGTCCGGCTCGCAGATCCTCCCGGTGATCGTCGGCTCCGATCCGGCTGCGGTCGCGCTGGCGGCGTCATTGCAGCGCAGGGGTTTCGATGTTCGGGCGATCCGCCCGCCGACCGTTCCTGAAGGCACCGCGCGGCTGCGCATTGCGCTGACGCTCCACGTCGATGAGGCGATCGTCACGAATCTGTTCGCTGCCTTGGCGGAAGACCTGCGAGCGGCTGCGTGAGTACGCGCATCATTGTCACGGGTACGGATACCGGCATCGGCAAGACTGTTTTCTCGGCGGCGCTTGCCGGGGCGCTGGACGGATTTTACTGGAAGCCGATTCAGGCGGGGCTGGACGAGGAAACCGACTCGCAAACCGTGATGAAATTGTCGGGGCTTTCCGCCGATCGCGTGCTGCGTGAGGCGTATCGACTGCGGACGCCGGCGTCGCCGCACTTCGCTGCCGAGATTGACAGCGTAACGATCGACCACCAGAACCTCAAGATTCCGGAGAAAGACCGTCCGCTGGTCGTCGAAGGCGCCGGCGGTTTGCTGGTACCCCTGACGCGCGACGTCACCTATCTCGATCTGATGACGCGCTGGCGCGTCCCGGTGGTGCTCTGCGCCCGCACCACGCTCGGCACCATCAACCACAGCCTGCTGTCGATCGAGGCGCTGCGCGCGCGAGGTGTCGCGATGCTCGGCATCGCTTTCATCGGTGAAGAGAACATCGAATCCGAACGGATCATTGTCGAGATGGGCAAGGTGCGACGTCTCGGCCGGCTGCCGCGCGTTGTGCCATTGACCAGCGATACGCTGCGCGAGGCTTTTGCCGGCGCGTTCGACATCGACGATTTTATGAAGGAGCCGGCCTGATGACGCCGGCATCTCCGGTCTGGCACCCGTTCACCCAGCATGCAGTGCAGCCCGACGCGATAGCGATCGCAAGGGGCGAGGGCGCATGGCTCGAGACCGCCGACGGCCAGCGCATCTTCGATGCGATTTCGTCGTGGTGGGTGGTGACGCACGGCCATCGTCATCCTCGGATCGTGCGGGCGATCAAGGATCAGGCCGAGCGTCTCGATCAGGTGATCTTCGCCGGTTTCACCCACGAACCGGCTGAACGACTTGCGCGCCTGCTTGTCGCCATGACACCGCCGAGGCTCGACCACGTCTTCTTTTCCGACAGCGGCTCGACCTCGGTCGAAGTCGCGCTAAAGATGGCGCTCGGCTTCTGGCGGAATCAGGGCGAGAAACGCTGCCGCATCCTGGCTCTGGAAGGCGCCTATCACGGCGACACCATTGGCGGCATGTCGGTCGGCGAGCGAGGTGTTTTCAACGCGCCGTATGACCCGCTGCTGTTCGACGTGGAGCGCATTCCCTTTCCCGCGGCGGGCCGCGAACAGGCGACGCTGGATGCGATCACGGCCGCGTGCCGAAACGCCGGCGTCGCGGCGTTGATCGTCGAACCGTTGATCCTCGGCGCCGGCGGCATGCTGATCTATCCGCCCTGGGTGCTCACGGAAATGAAACGGATCTGCGAGGCCCATGGCGTCTTGTTGATCGCCGACGAGGTGATGACCGGGTGGGGCCGCACGGGAACGCGGTTCGCCTGCGAACAGGCCAACGTGACGCCCGATATCGCCTGCTACTCCAAGGGCCTCACCGGGGGTTCATTGCCACTGGCGGTGACGCTGTGCCGTGCGGCCATTTTCGATGCGCATTATTCAACGGATCGCAGCAAGACCTTCTTCCACTCAAGTTCCTACACAGCGAACCCGATCGCCTGCGCGGCTGCTTGCGCGAACCTGGAGATCTGGCAAGACGAACCGGTGATGGAGCGTATTGCGACCGTCGCGCACGCGCATACACGCGGTCTCGATCGCTTTCGCGGGGATCGGCGCTTCGCCAACGTCCGTCAGATCGGAAGCATCGCCGCGCTTGATGTCGTCACGGACGATGCCGGCTATCTGGCCGGGATCGGGCCGCGCCTTTACGACGATTTTCTTCGCCGGGGACTGCTGGTCCGGCCGCTCGGCAACACGATCTACCTGATGCCGCCCTACTGCAGCACGCCGCAGGAGCTTAAGCGCGTCTTTGACGCGATCGGCGAGATCGTCGACGGGATCAGTTAGGCGTTGTCGCGATCAGAAGATCGACCATCCGTGGCTTCCCGCCACCGCGCCGAAGACGGTCACCAGACTGAGCCCGAGCAGGATCCAGTGCGCCCGGTGCAGCCTTGCAAAAGCGGCTTCCGGCCGCTCGGTTGCGAACCGATGGAAGTAACGATGCAAGATGAAGGGCTCGCCGATGAAGAGCACGAAGGCGAACAACAGCCAAAGTCCCACCATGGCGTCCATCCACCAGAACGACAGCATCCTGAACCGATCCCAAAGATCGAGCTTCCACGTCATGTAGAAACCGCTCAGGCCAACGATGATGACTGAGGTGCGGGCTTGCCAGATGAAACGGCGCTCGATCGCTTCGAACGCCTTCAGCCGGTTCTGCCCGAGGTCGCCGCGCCGGATCGCCGGCAGCGCCACCGTCGTCGCCATCGAGACGCCGCCGATCCAGACGATCACGGCAAGGACATGGAGCGCACGCGCGACGACGATATCTTCCATGAAGCACCTGCATGCCTTGGCTGTTTGTATTTCCAAGTATAGGGCAGCGCCAATCGATGGGATTGCGCAAACGCAATTCACTATGATTTTCGGCAAGCCGGGATTACTCTCCCACGGATGAGCAAGGCTCCCCCTTTGTCTCGTCAGACTCTTTCAAACCTCGAGCTGTTTCGAGGTTTGCCGACGGCAGCGCTGGACGACGTCCTCGCCTCCGCCACGACGCGTTCCTTTGCCCGCGATTTTCGTGTGTTCAACCAGGGCGAAACGCGCGTGCGCGCGCATGTTCTCCTCAATGGCTGGATCAGGATTTCCCAATCCGGCAGCGACGGAGCACAGATCGTCGTGCGCTTTATCGGCCCCGGCGATATTTTCGGCGCGATCTCCCTGTTCACGGATCGACGCTATCCGGCCGATGCCGATACGTTGACGGAGGCAACCGAGGTCAGCTGGAGCGACAGAGCCTTGCTCGATCTGATGAACAACCATCCCCAGATCGCCATCAACGCCGTCCGCATCGTTGGCCAGCGGCTTCAGGAGGCGCAGCACCGGGTTCGCGAACTTGCCACCCAGCGCGCCGAGCGGCGCGTGGCTCATGCGTTATTGCGACTGCTGCGCCAGGTCGGCACCATGACGTCCCGAGGCATCGTCATCCGCTTTCCGCTTCGGCGAAGGGATGTCGCCGATATCGCCGGAACGACGCTTTATTCCGCGAGCCGCATCCTGAGCGCCTGGGAAAGAGCGGGCTGGCTGAAGACGCTCGACCGGCGCATTGCGGTCGAAAGTCTCTCGGAGCTGATGCGGATTGCCGAGGACGAGAGCGGAAGCGACATCACGCCACTCCCCTGAACAATCGAGGATGTTGTTGCGCCGGCCTGGCGCCGCATGGTCTGCGGACCTTGCCGCCGGCTTCGACGGTTGTGACTCGAAGAAGGTTTGGCCGCACCGGCAGACGTCTGATTTTCCGGAGGAAATGCCATTCTCTTCGACGAAAGTGACATTGACAGACATGTGACGAAGGGGACTTGTAGTGACGGTACCCTGGTCGGCGCCGGTTAACGAGCGCGCGAGCTTGTCTGTCAGATTCGGCGATGAGTTGAGCCTGCACACAACATTTTTGGGAGGAGCATGCCCGATGAAGAAGAATTTTGAGCAGGAATTGAATGCGGCGGTATCGCGCCGCTCCCTGTTGCAGGGCGGCGCGGCCCTGATCGGCGGCGTGATGCTGCCGGGCGGACTGATTGTGCCGGCCTTCGCCGATGACAAGCCGCCGATCGGCACCTGGCCGGCGGGCTCGTCCGGTTCGTCGGTGTCCATCGGCGTTGCGGTGCCGCGCACCGGCACCTACGCCGTGCAGGGTGAGGACGAACTCAAGGGCTGGGAGCTCGCGGTCGAGCATCTCAATTCCGGCCACGAGTTGATGAAGAAGCTGTCGCCGAAAACCAAGAAGGGCGTGCTCGGCAAGGAAGTGAAGCTGGTGGTCGCCGATTCCGGCGCCAAGCCGAACGAAGCCGTGCAGGCGGAGCAGCGCTTCATCACCGAGAACAAGGTTGTGCTGATGACCGGCTCGACCTCGAGCGCGGTTGCCGTCGCTCTCAACAAGCTGGCGCAGCGCGAGCACGTGCTCTACGTCGCCGGGATCTCCGGCTCCAACGACACCACCGGCAAGGATTGCGTGCGCTACGGATTCCGGCAGGGCTTCTACGGCCAGACGGCGGCCGCCGCCATCGCGCCGGTGCTGATCAAGCAGTTCGGCAAGAATAAAAAAGTCGCCTACATGACGCCGGACTACACCTACGGTCACACCGTGACCAAGTCGATGCAGGACATGACCAAGGATGCCGGCTGGACCACCGTGACCAACCAGGTCTCGCCGCTTGGTGCGCCGGACTATTCGTCCTACCTGCTCAACGTCGCCAACTCGGGCGCGGACCTTCTGATCAACGTCAACTGGGGCCATGATGCCGTGCTGTCGATCCAGCAGGCCAAGCAGTTCGGTGTGCTCGACAAGATGAAGCTCGTGGTTCCCTACCAGGTGCCGTTCCTGGCGCGCGAAGTCGGCGGCGGTCTGATGGCCGGCGTCTATGCCGCGACCGACTATTGGTGGACGGTCGAGGACAAGTATCCGCTGGCCAAGATGTTCAACGAATCGTTTAACAAGAAATACGGCTACAATCCGGAGTGGGGCGCGGAAAACGCCTATGTCAGCTTCGCGCACTGGGCGCGCATGGTCGAGGAGGCCGGCACCTTCTATCCGCCTGATGTCATCAAGACCTGGGAGAAGGGCGAAACCATTCCCTCCCTTCTCGGCGACGTCCACTACCGGGCGGAAGACCATCAGTGCGTTCGCCCCGTCATCATCGTCAAGGGCAAGGATCCCAAGGCGATGAAGAACAAGGAAGACTACTACGACATCGTCGAGATCGTCCCGGGCGAGGGCATCATCCAGAAGCCGGACGCCTTCGGCTGCAAGCTCGGCGACTACACCTGATCGAAGACAGACGACGGCGCCGCGGATGGTCACGCACCGCCCGCGGCGCCGGTTTCGCATCCCTGATGCGTCTCCGTGAATAGTTCCTTTCCAACCGTTTTTGGCGACAGCGCCGCATGATCAACTGGCCAAATTTCGTCTCGCAACTTTTCAACGGGCTGGCGCTCGGCGCCTTGCTGGCGCTGATCAGTTCGGGTCTGACCATCATCTACGGGACGCTCGGCGTGCTGAACCTCGCGCACGGCGCCATGTTCATGCTCGGCGGCTATGCCGGTTATGTCGCGTACACCTATACCGACTCGTTTATTGTCGCCGTTATCGGAGGGTCGCTCTTCGTCATGATCCTCGGTATCGTGATGGAGCGGGTGATCATCCGGCATTTCTATAACCGACCCCATGAGGATCAGCTTCTGGTGACGTTCGGTCTCGGTATCTGTTTCGTCGAAATCGTCCGGTTCATTTTTTCAAGCCAGTCGCTGGTCGTGCCCCCGCCGCCGCTGCTCCAGGGCATCACCTCGCTCGGATTCATGTTCTATCCGACCTATCGCCTGGCGGTCGTCGGCATCGTCGCCGTCGCGCTGGCCGCCCTGTTCATCGTGCTCTATCGCACGCGGCTGGGTATGATCGTGCGGGCCGGCATTGAAGATTCCGTCATGGTGGATTCGCTCGGGATCAACGTCTACCGGGTGTTCATGATCGTGTTCGGGATCGGCGCGATGGCGGCTGGCTTCGCCGGCATCATCAATGCGCCGGTGGTGTCGCTGACGCCCGGCATCGGCGACGACATCCTGGTCCAGACATTCGTGGTGGTGGTGATTGGCGGCGTCGGATCGTTTCCAGGCGCCATTCTGGGCGGGCTGATCGCCGGCGAGATCATCAGCATCACCTCGATGATCAATCCCGGTTATGCCTACGTCATGCTGTTTGTCGCCATGACGCTCGTGCTGGTGTTGCGCCCCCATGGCCTGCTCGGCGCCCAAGGACGCGATTGACCGCGATGTTGAAGCAACGTCGTTTTCTGATTGAAATCCTGACGGCGATCGGACTGATCGCCGCGCCGTTCGTGCTGCCGCATCTCGGCTTCGCGCCCAACACGGTGAACCGCATCCTGGTTTGGGGCCTGTTCGGCCTCGGCTTCGACATCCTGTTCGGGTTTACCGGCCTGCTGTCGTTCGGGCAGTCGGCATTCTACGGCACCGGCGGCTTCGTGGCGGCCTACCTGCTGACCCGGGCCGGATTCCCGAATGTCTTTCTTGCGCTGGTGATCGGCATGATCGCGGCTGCCGTGACCGGCTATTTCATCGGCCTGATCGCGCTGCGCAGGACCGGTATCTATTTCGCCATGATCACGGTGGCGATCGCGGAAGTCTTCTACTTCGTCGAGTTCAATCCGTTGGCGGAATGGACCGGCGGCGAGAACGGATTGCCCGGCGTTCCGACACCGAGCTTCAATCTCGGCTTCACCACGCTCCATTTCACCACCGGCTGGTCGCTCTACCAGTTTCTGGCGGCGTGTTATTTCGTCGGGGTGGTGATTGCGCTGCGGATCGTGCGCTCGCCGGTCGGCGCGATCTTCTCCGCGATCCGCGACAATCCGCTGCGCGCCACCGCGGTCGGCCACAATATTCACGGATATAAGCTGACCGCGTTCGTCATCGCCGCCGCCTATGCCGGTTTTGCCGGCGGGCTGCTCGGCGTGATGCAGGCGTTCATGCCGCCGGACGCGTTCATGTTCGAGACGTCCGGTCAACTTATCATGCAGACCGCGATCGGTGGTCCCGGAACGCTGTTCGGCCCGCTGGTCGGCGCTGCGGTCTGGCTGTTTCTGCAGGATTTCCTGCAGTCGGCTCTTGGTCTTGGGGCTGCGTGGAAACTGGTGCTCGGCGCCGTGTTCGTGTTGCTCGTCTGCTTCCTGCGGCGAGGCATCATCGGCGGCCTCGTCGATCTTTACCACTTTGCCTTCGGTAAGCGCGGTCATCGGGAACCGGCTGCAACGTCAGCGAAGGCTTTGACCGCCGAGGAAGAACAAGCGATTGCGGAGGCTACCGTCGCAAAGCAGCCGGATCCGCCGCCGATGGCCCCGCTGAATCGAGCGGGCGACGGTTATGCCGGTCCGATCCTGCAGGCGACCGGGCTGACCAAGCGTTACGGCGGTCTCCTGGCCAATAGCGATATCGATTTCACCGTCAACCATGGCGAACTGCGCGGCATCATCGGCCCCAACGGTGCCGGCAAGTCGACGTTTTTCAAGATGCTGACCTGCGAGGTCAAGCCGACATCGGGCAAGATCGTGTTCGAGGGGCTCGATATCACCGGCATGAACGTCACCGACGTCTGCCAACTCGGCCTGACCAAGAGCTATCAGGTCAATCAGTTGTTTTCGGGATTGACCGTGCGCGAGAACCTGACCATCGCGGCGCTCTCGGAACTGCGCGGCAAGTTCCGCCTCGACATGTTCCGCAGCCTTCAAAGCATTCCGGGTTTGTCGGAGCAGGTCGAGCGCACGCTGGAACTCGTCAATCTGACCTCGCGGCCGGACACGCCGGTGTCCGAGCTTGCCTACGGCGAAAAGCGAAGGCTGGAAATCGGGCTGGCGCTGGCGACCTCGCCGAGCCTGCTGCTGCTCGACGAGCCGCTCGCCGGCATGAGCCCGCGCGAGCGCGTGGAAACGGTCAAATTGCTGAAGTCTATCAGCAAGGGCCGTACCATGATCATCATCGACCACGACATGGATTCCTTGTTCGAACTCGTCGAGCGCGTCACGGTGCTGCAGGAAGGCCGGGTGCTGGTCGAGGGAACGCCGGACGAGATCAAGAACAACGCCGTGGTCCAGGAAGCCTATCTCGGGGGCGTGCACGGAGTGCTCGACGCATGAGCCTGCTCGAGGTCAAGGGTCTGAACAGCTATTACGGGGATTCCCATATCCTCTTCGACGTCTCGATGCGTGTCGAGCGCAACGAGGTCGTGGCGCTGCTGGGGCGCAACGGCGCCGGCAAGAGCACCACGCTGAAGAGCCTGATGGGCGTGATCACGCCGCGCAGCGGCAGCGTGATCTTCGACGGCACAGATGTCGCGGGCCGCAAGAGCCACAAGATCGCGCAGGCCGGAATGCAGCTCGTACATGAGGAGCGCCGTATCTTCGGCAGCCTCAGCGTCGAGGAAAACATCGTGCTCGCGGGACTGACGGCCTCCAAACGCTGGCCGCTCGGTCGCATCTACGAGATGTTCCCGCGGCTGAAGGAGCGGCGGAATAACCGTGGCAACGAGTTGTCCGGCGGTGAGCAGCAGATGCTGGCGATTGCGCGCGCGCTGATCCGCGACCCCAAGATCGTCCTGCTCGACGAGCCGTTCGAGGGGCTCGCGCCGGTGATCGTGAAAGATCTGATGAAAGCCTGCCGCGACCTGGCCGCCGCCGGCCAGACCATCGTGCTGGTGGAGCAGAACCTTGCGGCGACGCTCGCGCTCGCCCAGCGCATCTATATCATCAACAACGGCCATATCGTGCATGAGGGGCCGGCCCGCGAGCTCAAGGCGCAGCCCGACATCCTGCAACGCTATCTCGGCGTGTAGGGCATTTTCAATTTTGATGGAAATGCTTCTCCCGTGGGGAGAGGGTTGGGGTGAGGGCGTACGGACTCTCGATACTGAAATCGCCGAACAGCGGATTCCGTGCAAATATGAACCGCTCCGAGGCGGCAGGATCGGGAAGCTAGTTGCGTCAGCCGCCGAGCGCAGCGATCAGCCGGGCCGCGTGATCCTCCAACACCTTGACGTCCTCTTTCCGGCTCTGGGGCGGCAGCAATTGGACGCCCGACTTCATCGGCATGACGTGCATATGCAGATGAAACACCACCTGTCCGCTGGCGGCTTCGCTGAACTGCTGGACGATGATGCCGTCCGCATCGAAGGCCTTCATGGCGGCGATCGCGATGGTCTTCGCGGTTCGCGCGACTTCGGCGAAATCGTCCGGTGAAATGTCGAGGATTCCGCGGGCAGGGGCCTTCGGGATCACCAGAGTGTGGCCCGGCACGCGCGGCATGATGTCGAGAAAGGCGAATGTGCGCGCGTTTTCGTAGACCTTGAAGCACGGTATCTCGCCGCGCAGGATTTTCGCGAAAATATTCTGATCGTCGTAGACCGGCACTTCCACCATCCTCTCCGTTTCGCGACGCTACTCCCCGCCGCGGGACCGCTCCGGCTTCGTGGTCAGGCCTAGCTGGCTGATCCGTTCGCGCGTGAGCTGGTCCCGCGCGCCTTCCTCGATCAGCAGGTCAATGAACGCCCGCCGCTTCGATTCGTCCGTCGCCTCGGCCAGCAGATCCCGATAGCGCTTGTAGTCGTATCCCTTGTTCGGCTTGTCCATCTATGCGTCTCGCGGCCTTTCCGTCATTGCGGCTATTCTACGTGGAGGTTCGCAATCGCGCCACGTGTCATACATGGGGGTTCGGGTGGCCAGCGCCGTCAGTCGCAGGGATGTCTCCGGCCATCCTGTCCCCGATAGGAGGCGGCGCTCTGCTTGCAGCGCACGGCCGCCGGTCCGTCGTAATAGACGAAGGGCTGGTCAGGCGTGATCGCGGGCCCGTAGTTGTGAAGGTAGATATCGGTCTCGGTGGAGTGATGTCGGTCATAACCATGGTGATAATGGTGCCGGTGGTGATGAGACCGCGCCAGCGCGGGCACCGAGAGGGCCATCGATGCCGCCGCGGCCGCTGCGAGTATCCTGAACGTTATCATCGGGCCGATCTCCTGTGTTGCCGGATCGCGTGGCGGGTAGCCTTGCGTGTGAATTGATCCGGAACTGCGGTGGGTTCGTTCCATGTTCGGGCGGGCTCCGGCCGCTGTCAATGGCTGTTGTCAGCCTCCTTTTGATCGCCGGCGTCTTCAGGCGGGGACGCTTTTTGCGTGGGCCAGGCTGTCAAACGCGCTGCCGCTTTGGGGCGGTTGCCGGCAGGGGTATTGCCCGCTTTCTGGAGCATTGACGGATGCGCCAGAGCGCGGGACAAGGCTGCCGGATAATGATATTCGATCCTGCGTTCCGATCGGAAGTTCGTCCCATTTCGTGGCATTTTCCTGCGAGCGGGGGATTTCGAAGGATATCGGCAAGTTCATGATTCGAGTGTGGTTTGGAACAGGTGATCGCTCCGACAGACGTCGAGACGGGAAGCGACTTTCTAAAATCACAGTGACACCACAAGATCCCTCCGGAAAGGACTCCAGATGACGCTGCACACAGGACGGCATTTTCTCCAGATTCCAGGCCCCACCAACGTGCCGGACCGCGTGCTGCGCGCCATCGATATGCCTGTTCTGGATCATCGCGGCCCGGAATTCGCGGTGCTCGGCTTCGAGGTGCTGGCCGCAATCCAGCGGATTTTCCGCACCAAGCAGCCGGTCATCATCTATCCGTCTTCAGGCACCGGCGCCTGGGAAGCCGCGATCGTCAACACGCTGTCGCCGGGCGATAAAGTGCTGATGGCGGAGACCGGCCAGTTCGCGACCTTGTGGCTCGCGATGGCCGGGAAGTTCAAGCTCGATGTCGATGTGCTGCCGACCGACTGGCGCCGCGGCGCGCCTGTGGATCTGATCGAGGAGCGGCTCGAGGCGGACCGGGAGCACAAGATCAAGGCCGTCATGATCGTGCACAACGAAACCTCGACGAGCTGCGTGACCCATCCGCTCGAGGTCCGCAAGGTTCTCGATCGCGCCAAACATCCGGCGCTGCTGATGGTCGATACGATTTCCGGCCTCGGTTCGCTCGAATACGAACACGACGCCTGGGGCATCGACGTGTCGATCGCCGGTTCCCAAAAAGGCATGATGCTGCCGCCCGGTCTCGGTTTCAATGCGTTGTCGGAAAAATCGCTGGCGGCCTCGAAGGCGAATACGTCGACGCGGGCCTACTGGGACTGGCACGCCATGATCGCCAACAACAAGGAAGGCTCGTTTCCGTTCACGCCGGCCACCAATCTCCTTTACGGTTTGAAGGTTGCGATCGAGATGATGGAGGAGGAAGGGCTGGAGAACGTCTGGGCTCGCCACAAGCGTCTCGGCGCTGCGACCCGCGCTGCCGTGAAGGCCTGGGGGCTGGATCTCGTCTGTCAGGATCCGCACGCCTATTCGCCGGCTCTGACCGCCGTGATGGTTCCTGGCGGACACGATGCCGATGCCTTCCGCAAGGTCGTGCTCGACAATTTCGACATGTCGCTCGGCGCAGGCCTCAACAAGATCAAGGGCAAGGCGTTCCGCATCGGACATCTCGGTCATATGAACGATCTGACGCTGATGGGAGCGCTGGCCGGAATCGAGATGAGCCTCGACATCGCCAAGATGCCGCATCGCGCCGGCGGTGTCGCGGCCGCCATGGAGGTGATCAAGGGACGAGACGTTGCCGCAGCGCCCAAGGCCGCGGTCGCCTGAGTTCTGCAAGCGCCGGGACACCGATGAGCCTCACCGAGGCCTGCGAAAGCCGCCTTCAAGTCGGCGCAAGGGAAACACGGGGGCGCAGTTCCATCCGCCGCTTCGCGGCGCCAGTTCAGTCGGAAGGCATGGCAGCCGGCTGCTTGCGGGTCTTCGAAATCATGCCGGCGGCAACGCCGACGCCGATCACGTAGATCCAGCCCTCGACGTAATCGGAGAGGTGCGAATTGAACAGCGAGTCGAAGATATTCTGGCTCACCACGATGATCCCGAGCCAGGATATCCAGCGCGTTTCCGTGAACATCAGAAAATGCGTGATCCACATCGCATAGAGCAGAATCACTCCCAGCACGCCCCATTCGATCGCGAAATAGAGCGTCTGGTTGTGCGGGTTGGCGACGATCTGCTCATCGGTCACGGTCTTGCCAACGGCTTCGCGCTCGAAAAGAGTCTTTATCGAGCCCGTGCCGTGACCGATCAGCGGAGCATCGCTGATGAACTTGCGCGCGTGGGACCAGTATTCGAGCCGAAGACCAACGGAGGTCGTCTGGCTGTTACCCAGCGAGTATTCCTGCTGGATGCTGTCGATGCGCTGCCGCAGGTTGGGCGCAAGGAACCAGGTGAGCACCGCGACAGTGGCGATCGTCAGGTTGAGCGCGATCGCACGACGCCAACCGATATATCTCAAGGTTGAAATCAGCAGGAGGACCGGAAGCGAGACGAGGGATGTCCGTGACGAGGCGACAAACGCCATGTTGAGCAGGAATGCGAATGCGAGCGCGGCGAAGCCCAGCGCGGCATGGCGCCGTTGTTTTCGCCACATGACAACCGCAAGCGCGGCAGCGCCGAAGATGCACAGCACGAATTCGACGCCCTGCGTGATCCAGTTCTTGACGGGGACACCGAGGGGCCGATCCGCAGGCGGCAGCACCGTTTGCGGGTCGAGCCAGTTGAGCCAGGACAACGCAAGCAGCGCCGTACATGATGCGAGGAAACCAAGAAAGATCCTGATCCCGTTCTCCGAGCGTTCGAACTGGTAGATCAACAGCGGAATGGCCAGCAGCTTGGCCATCGTCGCTGCGGCATGAGTCCGGGCTCCCAAAGACGCATCGGCCCACGCCATTCCGGCGACCGCAAGGCAAAACAGGGCGACGGGCAGCCAACTGGAAGGGCGGCGAAGCTGCTTCCCGAACTGGGGGATATCAATCAGGGTCGCCAGGGTGATCAGCCAAAGCGCGGTAAAGACGCCCAGGATGGTGGTCGACCAGGGCAACGATATCGCCATCAACGTCGCGAACTGATCCGCCATCCGGGATCTGCGCGAAACGCTGGCCCAATTGCCCGTGAACCGGTTCACGCCCATCTCTTTTCCTGCCGCGGTATTGGCGTTCCTGATCTCGGTTGCGGCTCGGCCCGTATCATGCCGGCATCGAGGGGCGCGAGGAGGTTCGTCGCCGAGAAGCGCCGCGTCAGCGGTGCAGTGACGGGCGGCGCATCCCGCTACCTCGCGATGCGGTCAGTAGCATCAAATCAACTCAAGCGTGCGCCTGAAGTAGGCGATGGTTTCCTTCAACCCTTCATCGAGCGCAACTTTTGGCTCCCAGTCCAGCAAAGCTTTGGCTTTCGCAAGCTCGGGCCGCCGCTGTTTTGGATCATCCTCAGGCGACGGCTTGAAGACCAGTTGTGAACGTGAATCCGTGAACTTGATGATCTTCTCGGCGAGTTCGCGTATCGTGAATTCGGAACTGTTGCCCACGTTGATCGGACCGGTCACCGTTTCATCGGTCAGCATGAGCTTGGCGATAGCTTCGACGAGATCATCAACATAGCAGAATGAGCGGGTCTGCCTGCCGTCGCCGAACACGGTGATCGGATCACCTTTAAGCGCCTGAACGATAAAGGATGATACTACACGGCCGTCGCCGGGCTGCATCCGCGGGCCATAGGTGTTGAAGATGCGCGCGACCTTGATCGGCAATTGGTGTTGGCGCCAATAATCGAAAAACAGCGTTTCCGCGCAACGCTTGCCTTCGTCATAGCAGGATCGGATTCCGATCGGGTTGACGTTGCCCCAATATTCTTCCGGCTGCGGATGGACCAGCGGATCGCCATAGACCTCGCTGGTGGAAGCCTGAAAAATTCGGGCACCCAGCCGCTTGGCGAGCCCAAGCATGTTGATCGCGCCGTGAACGCTGGTCTTGGTGGTTTGCACGGGATCGCGTTGATAATGGATCGGGGAGGCCGGACAGGCGAGATTAAAAATCGCATCGACCTCGACATAGAGCGGAAACGTCACGTCATGACGCATCGCCTCGAAGAGGGGATTGGACAGCAGGTGGGCGATGTTGCGCCTGCTGCCGGTGAAGTAATTGTCTACGCAAATCACCTCGGCGCCTTCGGCCAACAGCTTCTCGCATAAATGAGAGCCGATGAAACCCGCGCCGCCGGTAACCAGAATCCTGTTGTTCGCGTAGGTTCGCTCAAGGGGCATTGTCGTTTCCAAAACCGTTGTATGGGCCGCCGTGGTGCGACGGATCGCGTTCTGTGGCAACGCCATGGCCGCTGATCGAGATTATTGGAACGGGCGTCCCGATCTTTCCGGCCGCAGCCGCAAGCGAGTCGATGTTTTTGTCACGAGTCGTCCTTGATTGCCATCGGTCTTGGCGCCGGTTCTGCCATTCTTCACAGCCGGACGTGAAATCGTCTGACCCATCAGAGCTATTATCCGGAATTGTTTGAGTTCAAAACTTCCGCCGCTTCAGCCACGCCCGAGCGCTCCAATGGGCAAAGCACCAGGCGGATTTGACCGGCGAAAGCTGTTCCACGTTGCGGTAGATGTGCCAGACCCAACCAGCGGAGCGCAGCGGGCGGCTGGAGACCGAGACGCCCCTGACGCGGTAGCGCGCCAGATCCTCGTTGAGGCCATGGGCGATGTGTCCTGCCTTGAGAATGCTCAGCCACAGGCAGAAATCGTCATAGGGCTCGGTCTTGATGGCGATATTGCCGGCGATGTCGCGGTCAACCAGCGCGGTCAGCGTCGCGATCGACGTGTTCTTCAAAAGCTGTTCGTAGGTGAGGAAGTTCGGCACCGGGATCAGCCGTCCCGTCATCGAGCCGTTTTCGTTGATGCGGCGGAAAGCCGTGAAACTCAGTGCCGCGCGGCGCTCCCGGGCAAAGGCGATCTGCCGCTCCAGC
The DNA here is from genome assembly GCF_051535235.1 of Nitrobacter sp. Taxonomy (GTDB): domain Bacteria; phylum Pseudomonadota; class Alphaproteobacteria; order Rhizobiales; family Xanthobacteraceae; genus Nitrobacter. The sequence continues at coordinate 43,637 of NZ_JBPPLZ010000010.1, read as the reverse complement.
TTTGACGGCAGCCACAAGTCATCGCTGTCCAGAAAAGCAATGAATCGGCCGCCGGCCTGCTCGATCGCAGCCTGACGCGCCAATGCTGGCCCGCCGTTGCGGGGCTGGCGGATCAGTCTGATTCGTGGATCTTTCTGCGCAAAGCTGTCGATCACCGCCGCTGTATTGTCTTTCGAGCAGTCGTCCGCGATCAGAAGCTCCCAGTCGCCGAACGTCTGAGCCTGTACTGACTTGATCGTCTCGCCGATCAGGTTCTCGACATTCCACGACGGGGTGATGATCGAAACCATGGGCATCGGCCGAGTCCTTCAGGATACAGACTGCGGGTCGGCGACCGCCGCAAGCAGCGATGCCGCGAACGTGTCGAGCCGCTGCGGATCGTCGGTATAAAGATCGCCGGGAAACGATCGGCGCCACGCCGTCTCGAAATAGGGCGCGGCCATCGCCGGATCGAAGCCCCGCGAATCCAGCGCCTCGCGCAGCCGCTGCGGCACGTCTTTAAGGCGCTCGGCGGCAAAGACGAGCGGGCAGGAACGATAGAAGGCGTCGCCCATGACAACAACCGGCTTGCCGAGCAGTACTGCCTCCGCGCCGGATTTGCTATTGACGGATACCACGGCATCGGCTCGCGCCAGCACAGCATAATTATTGATCTGCGGCGGCAGCAGGATGAAATTGTCGAAGCGCCGGGCAAGCTCGAACAGCCGGTTGGCCGGAATCGCGCCGATCTGCGCCGGATGCTCCTTCACGACAAGGACATGAGTGTCCGGAATCGTGCGCAGGAGAAAATCGATGGTCGCGACCTGGTCGAGATATTCCGGCGAGCGCAGGGTTAGCGCCATGTCGGCCGGAACGTGAAGCGGGTAGTAGACGAACGAACCGTCCGGCATCGGGCGATAGATTTTTCGCAGCCGCGCGGCACCAAACGCCATGGCGGCATGCATGCGCGCATGCCGGAGGTTATGACCGAACTCCTGATGCTTGCCGAGCGCGAACTGGTCCCAAAGCTTTTCGACCAGACGGCGCGCGTTCCGCGCATTGGCAATCTTCCTGAAGGCCGCCGAATATTGATGTTGGTCTTTCAGGGGGATGACGATAGCGCGCTGGCGCAGCGTGTCATCGAGGTAGGCCCGCACATCGGCCGAAACCGCATCGGCCGGTACAGGCATCGTGTCGGGCGCGCCGAAGCTGTCAGGCGTGTAGTAAAGCCTGCCGCGGAAGAAGGACGGCTCGATGAACCAGTTGCGGACGCCACGCCTTCTTGCTGCGTAGAAGCATGCGATGACGGACAGAAATCCGCCGAGTTCCTGTACCGCTATCACGCGCTTTCCTTCGGCCGTCAACCGGTCGAGCACGGCTTCCATCGCATTGGTGTAGATCATGAACCGCCGCCGCAATACGGCGGTGTCGCGAATGCCGAACGTGACGCGTTCGTGACTGAACAGGAAGTTCGTTCCGTCCAGGCCGTAGCCGGCGACCCGCGCCGCAAAGGCGCGTTCGTCGTCGACAGGCGCGCCGCCCTGCAGGCCGCTGCGGTACATGTTGACGACAGGCACGCCTGCTTTCTCAGCCATCTCCGCGCTGCGGTCGTCGAACGCGAGCAGGTGCACGTCGCGTCCGGCGTTGCCCAGCCGCTGCGCCACAGGGATCCAGAATCGGGTCTGGTATGCCGCGAGCGCCGTGATCAGGATCGTTTCGGACGCGCAGATCATGCGGGCTCGCGGCGTTTTTCGATGGCGATGCTGGCGAGCGGCATGCCGGTGACCTTGCACCGCGCGCGCGTTGCGCAGAACAGCGAAGGGTCGCGCCCGTCGTGAATGGCGATCCGCTTGAGCAGGGCGGCGACGGAAGCGGGCGCGATCCGCTTGTCGCGCCGGGCCGGGCTGCTCAGGGTGCGCAGCTTCTCGGTCACGGCCGATCCCAACAGCAAGCTCGCGGTGCCCTTGGCGATTTGTCCCGGGCTCGGGTTCGGCCGCGTGCCCCGAAGCGCGCTGGAGAGCGAGACAAAGGGATCGCGCGAACGCTCGGCGCCGACCAGAATGTCGGCAATCCGCTCGGCGGCCGCCCCGTCGTTTCGATGAAAGAAAGCATCGACGTTGGCGGCATGAATACCGGCGAAATCGAACTTTGCGGTTTCCGCGTCGAGGTCATCGATTATGGCGAGCAGGTCGTCAAATGACAGCGCGGCGCGGCTTACGCGTGCGGGCAGCCGCGCATGTCCGGCCGTGGTCGGCGTGTTGAGATATTCGAGTTGGATCGGAAGCGTGGCGAGCAGAACCGCCTCGATCGCGGTGCCGCAATTGAGGTGAATGACAGCCGCGGCGTTTTGAATCATATCAAGCACGCTGCCGGTGCCGTCGATAATGACATTGGAATGCCGGCCGAGCGCGTCTCGGTAGACCTCCTCGCTCTCGAAAGGGTGGGGCCGCACCAGGATCGTGCGATCCGGTCGCGCGGCCGCAAGGCGGCCGACCTCGACGAGATAGTTGGCGAAGACGATCTTGAGATCGGCCAGGAAGCGGTCGAGGTAAGCGCCATCCCATCCGGCACGGACCATGGCCTCACGCTCGGCGCCCGGAGTGCTGGAAAAGCGGGAGTTCACCAGCGGGAAATTGGCGTTGACGAGGAGATAGCCGCGTCGTTTGCCGTCGAGCAGCGCCCGCCAGCGCGGGGCGGCGAAGTCGAAACGCGGGCATCCGGTGAGGTGAAGCTGTTCGGGCTTCATGGTTTCGTTGTCGTTGAACGCCTGGTGCAGCTTCCCGCCCCAAAAGAAGTATCCCGACAGGATATCCGCGTAACCGCTGTTGCGGATATGGGCGGCCATCGCCGGCGGCGAATTGCCGCCCTTTTCCGCCAGCACGCCGCCTTCGGTGTCGAGGACATAGAGCGCAAGACCTGCTTTGGCAAAACTCCGCATCAGGTCGAGATTGGCGGCGCGCGCGTAATTGGCCACCAGCGCATCCAGTCCGAGCCGCGGCACGTCGACGCCCTGTTCATACATCGGTACGATCACGACCGACGCGCCGCGCAACGCCAGTTGATAGGCAGCCAGAACGCTTCCGGCCAAGTCACGCTTGGGGTGATCCACCACCCATCCGATACGCACGATCTTCGGCTCCCCGGAATTCCGGTTCAGAGGCGCATGACGGCGCGTTCGATATCGCTCAAGGGTCCGGTGGTCCGGAAACGGGCGGGCGGTTCCGGATACATCCGCGGCGGCTGGATATAGGTGGCCGTGTAGAGCAGGCGGGTGCGATCGGACTGGATGCGGCTGCCCATATGCAGGCAGCGCGCCGTATTGACGATGAACGACGACAGCTTCGGCGCGATGATTTCCTTGACGGCGGACCGATCCACTTTGGTGAAAACCTTGTCGTCGGTCATGTGGCTCTTGATGGTGTTGCGGAACGGCTTCGACGACGGGGCCGGGATGAACGTCAGCGGGCCGTCCTTGGTGTCGCGCACGTCAGTCAGATAGATGAAAAGCTTGCAGACCCGTTTGTCGTCATGATCGAGGTGCCACAGTTGAGAATAGCTCAATGGCTTGTTCTCGCTGGGCAACGACTGCGTCAAAAGAACGTCCGACAATTGCGGAAGCTCGTGCATGAAGTCACCCAGGATCCGCAGGATGCCCGGCTGCAACGCATAGCGCACGAAGGGATGATCGGTTGCGAAGGCGCCGTCTACCAAATCCTCGTCAAGCAGGCTCACCCAAAATGACTTGTGACCGAGCTGCTGCTTGCCTTTGAGTTCGGCAAGCCGTCTGACCTTGTCGTCACCGACCGCGGCGACGGCTTGCGCGAGGCTACGATCGACGATCGATGTCACATCGACATACCCATCGTCGCGGAGCTTGCGGCTGGCTTCGCTCCATTCCGGTGCGACCGGAAGCGTATTGAGTATTTCGATCCGCTTGGCGCGGGCGCCCAGTTGCATGCCGGTCAGGGCTGTCTTCGTCACCCAGCCCAGATCGGTTCTGTTCACGTGCCAAAGCAGGCGACGAAACTGGCTGATTCTCGGTTTCCTGGTGGCTGGCGCGGCGGGTGCGCTGTTGGTCATGGTCATATCGGCTCCCAGCAATACAGAAACCCGTCATTGTTGATCGTCGGCGCAAACGGCATGCGTTCGCGCGCGATGATGCGAATCCTTTTTTCGCGTTCGAGCTGGTCGAGGATCGAGAACAGCTGCGTCTGGTAATCCACCGAACGGATGTAGACGAGACTGACGAGATCGCGGGGATGGGTCAGGTCGAGCAGCTCGGTCGTCGGCTCGATGTTGATGACGCGCTTTGGTTTGGCGGCGATGATATTTTCCACCACCTTCCGCACGTCGTACGGAATCTGTTCGATGCAGAAATAGGTGAAGGCGGTCTGGCCCGCGATGGCGGAAAGGTTAGGGTCGTCGGCTTTGGTCAGGTCGATTCGGTCCAGCGAAATCTTGTCAGACAGGCCGAAATGGTCGGCAATCTCGCGTCCGGTGGCGATGCCATTCGGAGCGATATCGAAGCCCTTGAAGGTAAGGTCAGGGTGGTGCAGGTGAAGCGAAAACAGATTGTACCCATAGCCGCAGCCCAGTTCCACGATCTGCCGCGCGTCGCCCGCGTGGCGCATGATCAATTGGCTCAACGCGGCGGTGCGATACCGGCAATAGCGCTGGCCGTCGATCCGCAAAATTTTGTTGTCGACCTTGCGCAGGCTTTCGGTCGAGTCGATCGGCGCGAGGAATTCAGCGAGATCAGTTGCGCTGAGCCAGTTCTTGCTGGCGAGTATTTTCTGCCAGGTCTGCTGGTTGTATTCCGTGTCCACGACATCGGCGGTGCGTTTCACCCGGACCACCATCAGGCGGTACAGGCTTTTTGCCAGGACGACGCTATAGGTGATCGCACGGTCCGCCAGCGATGCCGGAGAAATCGATTCCAACATGTCGTTCGCGCCGGTCGTATTCATTCCCTAGATCCAGTCAGCGTTCGGTGAGTTGCTTTTTGGGCGTCAGCCCCATCAAGCGGCCGATTGCGGGAAAAACGGCGCGATGCCTTTCGTCCAGGACGAGGAAATACTGCGCAACCCAGCTGGTAAGGCAGAACGTTGCTGCTACCAAAGCCAATTTTACCAGACTGTCAACCCGGATGTAACGGGCAGAAATCCACAGCAGAATACTGCCGATCATCAGGATCGCGGCCTGGGTTCCTATAGCTTTCAGGAAGCTTTCGGGCTTCAAATTCAGGGCGCGGCGTAGCGTTCCGATCTGCCACGGCAGCACCAGAAGGCTTCCGAAAACCTGGCCGAGAATGAATGCGCGCTCGGCAAAAACAGACACCGTTGCGGCGGAGAGACCTGCCCAGATCAGCAGTTGCATGCCCATCAGCAAGTTGAGCCGTGCCTGGATCTCGGTGCGTGTCAGGAATATGATGTTGCCGATCGCCAAGTATTGCGTACACATCGGAATCACAAAGCTGAGGCCCATCCAGAAGGCATAGGGTGCGAGAAGCGGACCGATCCACAGTTGCATGATCTCGGGCGAGAGGATTGCAGCCGCGGCGAACGGCGGCATCGTGAACATCGGCAGCATGATGAGACCGAGTTCTCCGAGACGCTGGAATGTCGTCGAACTGCCGCGCTCGTCCAGACGGCTGGCAACCGGCAGCAGGGCCGATGTGAGGAGGCTGACCACGATCTTGGATACGCGCGCCAGCCGGACCAGCGTATCGTAAATGCCAACGGCGGTCGGTCCAAACAGAAGTCCGACCAGGAAGGGCTGAATAGGCCCCGTGATGCCGCCGATCAGCTTGCCCTGCAGCAGCAGCAGGCAGCGATACGATAATTCCCGACGAATGGGCGCGGTCCATGCCCCGAATTTTGCGCGCTTCTTTATCAGCGCCGCGGTCGCGGCGACCAGTACCGCCAGCGCCCGCGCCACCAGAGTGGCGAGATAGATATAGGCGACGATTTCGAACGAGACGGCGGCCGTGGATGCCCAAACAGTCAGGCCCACATAGGCCAGCGTCGACGTGAACTCGGACAGGCGCAGAAGGTTATAGCGCTCGAACCCCTTGACCGTTCCTTCCCAGACCAGCGCCGGAACCAGCACGACATTCGCCAGCGCCGTATAATGCAAAATGTCGATGAAGCGATCGACATGGACGGCGTCGACCTTCATGATGACGGTGAGGTAAGGCGCGCCCAGCCAGATCGAAACGCTCAACGCTAGCGCCAGCAGGATCGATACGGCAGTCAGAAACGAAAGCTGGCGGCCGACGCGGTCCCAGTCGCGATGTTCCCTGGCGCGTGCCACCACCTGGGTCGCGACCTCCGACAGGCCGAAGTCCAGCACGGCCATCATGCCGGACGGCAGCAGCAGTCGCGTGATGACGATGAGGCCGAACTCCGTCACGCCCCAGGTCCGGATGATCACCGGGATAACGATCAGGCCAAGAATTGCGGCGGCGCCAAACGCGACGGTCGAAATGACCGTGTTCTGGATCAGTCGCTTGATCATGGAAATCGCGTCACCACGCGCTCAGGCCGCCGTCGACGACGATATTCTGTCCGGTGACATAGGATGCGGCATCGGACACGAGGAACAGCATCGCGCCGACCATTTCGTCCGCGCGCGCCATCCGCCCGAGCGGAACACGCGCACCATAGCGCTGCTTGAACGTATCGTTCTGCCCGCTCTCGATGCCGCCCGGGGTCAGAGTGTTGACGCGAACGCCCTGTGCGCCCCAATAGGTCGCAAGGTGCTTGGTCAGCCCGATCACGCCGGCCTTTGACGCGGTGTAGACGGCGGGCGTGTTGATCGCGCGTCCGAGATATTCCGAACCCTCATAAATGCGCTGGTCCGGCGCCATCAGGCCGTAGATCGACGCGGTCTGCACGATGCTGCCGTAGCCGCGTTCGGCCATAAGGGTTCCAAACACCTGGGCGACATTGAACATGCCGTCGAGATTGACGGCCATGATCTCGCGCCAGGTTTCCAGGGAGAATGACTCAACCGGTGCGAAGAATGCGTCGATGTCGCGGGTCTTGCTTGCGGCATTGTTGAGCAGGATTGAGACCGGACCAAGGTCGGCTTCGACCAGATCGGCCACGCGGCGAACGGACTCAGGTTGCGTGACGTCGCAGACATAACCCTTTGCCAGACTCGCATGGCGTGAGGATAGTTCGGACGCAGCCGCTTGCGTGGCCTGCTGGTCGAGATCGAGCAACGCCACTTTGGCGCCAAATTCGGCGAGGCCGTCGCTGAAGCGACGCCCTAGAATTCCGCATCCCCCTGTAATAACCGCGGTGCGGCCGCTGAGATCAAACAGGTCCCTGAATCCCGTCATGAACCTGTTCCCACCGACTGCCGCTTTTGCAGCAAAAGTTCCACCAATGCGTAGTCAAGTTCAGAATCGATATCGACGGAACGTTCTTGCGGCATCTCGAACAGTCGCGTGTCGGGATAGAACACCGATGGATTTTCCAGAAACGCGGCGACGCGCCAGACATAGATCGACGCATTCATATCGAAACAGGGCGGCGCATCCTGTCGCCGCACGATCGGCGGCTCTGCGATTTTCGACAGGCCGACAGTACCGTCAGGACGCGCTTCGACCAAGTTAAAGTAGGGCGAGCGATGCGCGGGCGCACCGGTGATGACGTTGCGGGCGCCCGATCTTCTCAGCAATGCAACCGCATCCGAAATGTCCGACGGCAACCGCAACGGCGAAGTCACGTCCAGATCGACAAAAACATCAGGCGTGGTTCCGGTGCGGGCAATGGCCTGTTCGAGACAGTGACGTATCGCTGGCAGCTTCGGCGCGACATCGGTCGCCATCTCGTCCGGCCGCTTGACGGTAATATCCGCGCCCGCCTTAAGAGCATGTTCCAGCAGTTGATCGGAATCGCTGCTGAAGGCGATCGCAGCAAACAGGCGTGTCGCTCGGGCCTGCTCGATGGTCCACGCCAATAGCGGTTTGCCGAGCAGATCGCGGCTATTTTTGCCTGCCACGCCCTTGGAGCCGCCGCGCGCGCAAATCGTGCAGATCAGGGACATGCCGATATCCAGCCCCGCGATTGCAAGGCGCGCTCGCTGGCCTCGATCAGGTTCATCACGGCGAGGCCCTCTCGCAGGGTGCAGATCGGGTCCCAGCCTTCGATCGCGGCAAGATGCATCGCCTTGTAGCTTCGATCGCGTTCATTCGCATAAGTGCTGCTTTCGCGATTGATGCTGAAGTGTCCGCCCATGAGATCGGCTTCGAGCGTCTCGTCCTCCAGATTGATTCGTATTTTGCGTATTCCCGGCCTGTCCAGATAATCCATGTGAACCTGCACGGCCTTGGACCTGTCCATCTCCAGAAGCAGGCTGATGTGATCGTCCACGTCGATTTCTCGGGTCCCGGACGCCCCCCCCAACGCGGCCACGCGGTGCCACGGGCCGAACAGCCATAGCAGATAATCCAGTTCATGGCTGAGGTCGCGCAGCACGCCCCCTCCGGCGTCCCTGGTCGCGGATGCAGTGGCGCGATGGTCCCGTCCCGGGCGCCAGTCACGGATGTCCTGGCCGACATAGGCTGAGACCGTGATCGCCTGCCGTCCTTGCATCCTGTCGGCAAGCGCCGTCATGACGGGATGAAAGCGCAGATTATAACCGACCGAGAGCCGGGCAAAGGGATAATCGATACGGGGTTCGACGCGCGCGAAAATCGGCTTCTCAACCAGGACCGATCCGCGGAAGCCGGCATCGGCAAGTTCCCGCAGAGAAGCTGCATGGGCAGCCGTCTCGGTCGCGATAACCGCATAGTCCGGATGCGCATGCGCAAATGCGCTTGCAATTGTCGTGTAATCACCGCCGCCACGACGACTCACGGTGAAAGTGCGGCAGCCCAGCTCCTGCAAGACGCGCGCATGCCGTTGCCCGATCGAGCCGAGACCGACGACCATTGCATCCGGCAGCGTCACGAGAAGACCTCGTTGAATTCCGCATGGGCCTGTTCGAAATCCTCCATCCGGCCAATATCAAGCCAGTATTCGCGGATCGGATAAACCGCGACGCGGCCCTTGTCGGCGACGATACGCTCCAGCACCGTTGGCATATCGACGGGCTCGCCGCGCTTGATGTGCTCGAATGCGGGACGTCCGACCACATAGATGCCAGCACTCACGAACCAGGATTCCGTCGGCTTTTCACGGATTGCCTGCAGATACCCTTCCGACTCCGTGATGACGCCGTAGGGCACATGCACCTTGTGTTCGCGCACCGTCATCGTAGCGTCGGCAGGCGTGCCATTGTGGAAATCGAGCAGCGCGCCGTAATTGATGGTCGTGAGGATGTCGCCATTCGTGACGATCACCGGCAGATCGGGAGGCCCCGGCAGCAGCCCCAGTGCACCCGCCGTTCCCAACCGCTCCGTCTCATGAATATACTGGATTGCGGCGCCGATCGCCGCGCCATCGCCGAAATGATCGAAGATCATCTCCGCCTTGTAGTTCACCGAGATGAAGATATTCTTGAATCCCTGCTGCACGACGTTGCGGATGATCGTTTCGAGCAGCGGCCGTCCTCCGACATTCAGCATCGGCTTCGGCCGGTCTCGCGTCAACGCGCCGAGCCGTTCACCAAGTCCGCCTGCCATGATGAGGACGGGATTGGGGTAAGCGGGAGCTTCGATCAACTCATCGAAGGTTTCGATCCCGACAAGCTGACCGGCATCATCGAGCAACGGAAGCTGCTTGACGACCTTTTGCCGCATCAAATGCAGCCGCTCTTCGCGCGGCAAGGTCGCGGATACGGCAACAGGATTTGAACTCATCAGATCGGTGGCAAGTCCGGAAAGGGCAATGCCGCGCAGCAGGCCTCGCCTGATGTCGCCATCGGTAACGACGCCAAGTAGCCGATTGGAGGCATCCACCACGAGAGCGATCTGAATGCTGCCGTTTTCGATCGCAGCAATGGCTTCGCCCACAGTCGCCTGCGTCCCGATGACGGCTTTGCGCCAGGATTTCATGGTTGTTTCGCCCCGTGTTCGCTACTCAGGCGCTCGACGGTTGAATCGGCTGTATCGCGGCTGCAAGACACGGCGTCAATCCCCGCCCGGGCAGACGCCGAGCCGGGATTCCAGCACCGCAATTCGGGCCTCGGCCCGTGCGAGCAAGGCCCGCAGGTTTCGCCCGAGTCGCTGACCGCGTAACGCATTTGGAATCACGGCCGCGCCCAATGACCCATCGGGTTGAACCGGCGCCCAAAGGGTCAGCCGGATGAAGGTGTCGCCGGACTTGACCAGGATCCCGCCGCTATCCCGGCCTACAACTTCGCCGGGAACCCCGGTATAGGGCTTCGTCCCATCGATCTTTTCGGCGGCAAGGATAGCGTAGGGAGAATCCTTCCAGCTCGTCCGCGCGCCGGGGCCCGGAACAACCAGCGCACGGACGAACCGTTCGATGCTGTTGGTGTCGGACGTCCAGTCGATCTCTTCATCACCCTCGCGGCGCCGGCAGCAGTACATGCCGACCGGATCGATCGTCATCTGTGCGATGCGCTTGTCCGTTTTTTGATAGATATCCGAAATGGCGCGGACCAGTGCGCTGGCGCAGAGTTCTTCGGCAGACGCCAGCAGGGTGGCGTAAGTGTCGGTGGGACGTATCGGTGCCTTGATCTGGAGTACGATGTCGCCCGTATCGATCCCGAGGTCCACCCAGTGTACGGTGACACCGAATTCTGCTTCGCCGTTGATGATCGCCCATGTCAGCGGATTGCGTCCGCGATAGAAGGGCAAGGCCCCGGCGTGGCAGTTCAACGTCCCCCGCGGGGGCAGGCTCAGGATCTTCTCACGAAGAATCTGGTCGTACGACATCGAGACATGGAGATCGGCGCCGAATTTGCCGATCGTCGCCACGCTGTCATTGGAATTGACGGAGGCTGGGCAAAGCACCGGGATGCCACGGGCTTGCGCGATCTCGATCAGTTTCTGATCCGGTTTCGAGGCGCGCACCGCGACGAAGACGATTGTGTAACGGGAATCCTCAAGCAGCGGCAGCAGAGCGCGTTCCGCCCATGGCCCATCCCCGAAAAAGCCGATCTTCATAGCGGCTCTTCCTCGGCATAGGGACGAGACGTTCGGGTCCCGACAAGCGACCAGTATTCGATCGGCGAGCGGCCCGAGCCTGGCCGCTTCGCGGTGATGTCGGCGGGGCCGATGATCTCACCCGCCTGGAGCGGTCGAGCCGCGACCACGCTCTTGCGCGCAACCGGTATATTCCGGACCTCGGAATCTTTCGGCGTTTTGATGCCGTCGCCGATCGCACCCTCGATGTTGCGGATGGCCGCTACCATGCGGGTGAAATCATCGGGCTCGAGCGAGGCCGCATGGTCCGGGCCTTCGGCATCGCGGTCAAGCGTGAGATGCTTCTCGATGATGTCGGCGCCGAGCGCGACGGCAGCCAGCGATATTTCAAAGCCGTCGGTGTGATCGGAATATCCCACCGGAAGGCCGAATGCGGCGCGCATCGCTGCCATCGCCGCGAGATTGACGTCAACGGACGGGCAGGGATACTCGGTCGTGCAGTGAAGCAGGCTGACTTTCCCGGCGAGATGTTGCCGCGCGCCGGGATCTCGCCATGCCGCGCGGAAAGCCGCGACCCCAGGTGCATCGCTGCTGCCGGAATAGCCGTGCGCCAGCACACCCAACGCTTCTTCGACCTCTCCGAGGGTCGCCATGCCGGTCGACAGGATCAGCGTCGCCCCAGCCTTGGCGACCGCATGGAGCAGCGGCGCATTGGTCAGGTCGCCTGAACCGATCTTGATGCGGGGCAGCTTCAGGGACAGCAGAAATTCAAGCGATTGATGATCGAACGGCGTCGAGAGGAACGCGATGCCGCGCGTCTTCGCGTGTGCGATTAACGTATGATGGGCCGGTTGCGGCAGTTCCAGCCGTTGCAACATCGTAAGCTGGCTTTCGGACGCGTCGGTCGTGCGCTGCTGATAATCGGCCTTGCGCGCGGAGCGTCCGGCCAGTGAACTGGCGTTGAAGGTCTGGAATTTGACGATGTCGGCCCCCGCATCCGCAGCCGCATCGACCAGCGCCAGCGCGGTTTCGAGGCTGCCCGAATGATTGACGCCTGCCTCGGCAATGATGAGCGTGCGATTCTTTGTCACTTGGCCGCTCCGCCTGAGGGAACGTCGTGGAAGCCCTTTTTGAGCAACGCGGGAAAGTTCGGAATGCTGGCGATGACATCGGCGACCCGGCGACTGGTTTCGCCGTCGCCATAGGGGTTGACGGTTGGCTGTCGCCCGCGCGCCAATGCCTGTGCAATGGCCGCGGCTATCGAATCGCGTTCGGGCGCGGCATGGAACACGGACGCGGCGCGTTGGCGTCCCTTCTGCCGGTCGCCGATGTCGACTGTCGGAACGTCGAGCGAGGGCGCTTCATAGATACCGCTCGACGAATTGCCGACGACGGCGTCAACCTGGTTCATCAGGCTGATGTAACGAAGTTGCCCAAGGGAGGAGACCGCGATGGAATGGGGTCTGCCGGACACGAAGGTCTTGACGCGTTGGTTCAGCGCGCGGCCCTCCGCGTCGGCATTGGCGAGCGTAAAGAAAAAACGAAACTCCGGGTCGAGGCCGGAAAGCGCGGCAAATAGCTCGTCGAGCGCGCCGACGGAGTGGTCGGTCTCCACCGTCACCGGATGGAACGTAATGAGGATGTTGCGCCGGCCGAGCGCCATCCCGACCTCGCGTCCGATGGTCTCGCGGTCCATCAGTTTCAGCCGCTTGATCGAATCGATACCGGGCGATCCAACCGTGAAGATGCGCGATGGATCTTCGCCGAGCTGCGCCAGCCGCCGCGCCGAGTCGCTGTTGGTCGTGAAATGCAGGTGGGACATCTTGCTGATAGCGTGACGAATGGATTCATCGATCGCGCCCTCGGTGACGTCGCCGCCGAACAGATGCGCCATCGGCAGCCGCAAGAACATCGCCGCCTGGGCGGCGGCCAATGTTTCATAGCGGTCACCGAGCACCACGACGAGATCAGGTTTCAGCCGCGCGAACGCATCGGCGAAGCCGATCACGCCGAGTCCCACGGATTTGGCGACGCCGACACCGGAATCGCTGCTCAGCAAGGTCTCCACGGTTTCATCGACATTGAAGCCTTCGTCCCGGATATTGGTGACGGTGTAGCCAAATTCGGGTGACAAGTGCATGCCGGTAGCTACGAGCTGCAATGTCAGCCCGGGCGTCGCCTGAATGGCTCGCATCGGCCAGATCAGCAGGCCGAAATCAGCGCGGCTGCCGGTGACGAAGCATACTTTGCGGGACACGTCATTCATCGCGAGCCTGAATGCTGGCGCTGCTGGGCAGGTTGATCAGCCGTCGTTCGATGGATTCAGCGACCCTGAGGTCGCCGCGCGGGCTGCCGGCGTACATCGGCAGCCGGTGCATCAGCGTCCAGACCGGACGCGCACCGAAGCCGGCATCATTGAGCGCGGTCAATAATTCATCGCGCGAGGAAGCATGCGCTTCATCGAGCAGTATCGCGTTCAGCCAATAATTGCTTGTGGTTCCCGCAGGCTCGCATGCGAATCTTACGCCGGGAACATCGGCGAAAACGCGGTCGTAGGCTGCTGCCAGCAGACGCTTGTTTTTCAGGAAGCCATCGAGCTGTTCGAGTTGCGCGCAGCCGAGCGCGGAATTCAAGTTCGGCAGCCGGTAATTGAAACCGATCTCATCGTGGACGAAAGCCCACTTGTGCGGCAGCTTGGCCGTGGTCGTGATATGCTTGGCGCGGTTGCCGATGTCCTCATCGTTTGTGAGGATCGCACCGCCGCCGCCGGTGGTCACGATCTTGTTGCCGTTGAAACTCAATGCGGCAAACCGCGCCCGCGAGCCCACGGCATGTCCCTTGTAAGTCGAGCCGAGGGATTCCGCGGCGTCTTCGACGACGGGAATTCCCCAGTCGCGCGCGACCGCGGCGATGCCGTCCATATCAACGGGATGGCCGAACGTGTGCATCGGAACGATGGCGGCTATCCGCCGGCCGGTCTCGCGATTGACTGTGCCGCCGGGCGTTTGCCGTGCGATCGCCTCGAGGCGCGTGCGCAGCGCCTGTGTATCCATGCCAAGCGTCACGAACGAACTGTCAACGAAATGTGGGCTGGCCCCGCAATAGGCGATCGCGTTGGTGGTTGCGATAAAGGTCAGCGCCGGCGATATGACCTCGTCGCCCGGTTCGACGCCGGCGAGCTTGAAGCACGTATGCAATGCGGCGGTGCCGTTGACCACCGCGATGGCGCGCTTGGCGCCGGTATAGGCTGCGAGCATGTCCTCGAAGCGGTCGACGAACTTTCCGACGGACGAAACAAAGGTGCTCCTGATGCATTCTTCGAGATAGACGAGTTCGTTTCCGCCAAACATCGGCTCATGCAAGCTAAGCACGCCGTCCGGTGTGCCAACCGCGCGCTGGACCGCAGCAACGATCGTTCGCACATCAAGGCGATCAGCTTTCGTTGCAGGAATACTCAACGTATCCTCATACATTGTAGATATCGGTCTTGTAGCGTGCGAGATTCGCCGGGTCCATAAACCATTGCGCGGTCTTTTCCAGTCCCCGGCGCAGGCCGTCGAGGCCGCCGAATTCTGGCGACCAGCCCAGTTGCTGGCGCGCCCTGGAATTATCGGCCCAAAGCCGCTCGACTTCACTGTTGGCGGGCCGCAGCCGCGCTTCGTCGGTCTCGATCTCGAGTTCGGTTCCCATCACGTCGGCGATCATTCTCGCGGTATCACCGACCGATATCTCGAAGCCGCTGCCGAGATTGATGGTCTGGCCGACCGTCTGCTCCGCAGGCGCCGTGAGGCCGGAGATCAGGCCGCGCGCGGTGTCAAGCGCGAACGAAAAGTCGCGCGTCGGGCTGACTGCGCCAAGGCGGATCTTGCGCTTGCCGGAGGCAAGCTGGCCGATGATGGTGGGAATGACGGCGCGCGCCGATTGCCGTGGTCCGTAGGTGTTGAACGGCCTGATGACGACGACCGGCATGTTGAAAGAGGCATGAAACGACAGTGCCATCTGATCCGCTGCGATCTTGGACGCGGAGTAGGGCGATTGCCCGGCCAGCGGGTGGCTTTCCCTGATCGGCACGAATTGCGCGGTGCCATAGACCTCGCTGGTCGATGTTTGCACAAAGCGGCGCACGCCGGCGTGGCGAGCCGCCTGCAATACATTCACCGTGCCGCGGACATTGGTCTCGACATAGGAGTCCGGCGCGACGTAGGAGAAGGGAATCGCTATCAGCGCGGCCAGATGCATGACATCGGTGCATCCCGCTGCCACTGCAATCATGAAATGCGGATCGCGGATGTCCCCGGCGACCACCTCCACCGACTTCATGACGTCAGCGGAAACGGTATCGAGCCAACCCCAGGAGTTGAACGAATTGTAATAGGCGACCGCCTTGACGTTTGCTCCCGACCTGACCAGTTCCTCGACCACGTGCGAGCCGATGAAACCGTCGCTGCCGGTGACGAGAACGCGGGCGCCCTTCAGATCATTCATGCCGGATCCCAAAAGGCGATCATCCAGTCTTTGGAAGGCGGTTGCGCTATGGCACACCGGCCGCCGGATGCAACGCCTCCTGCTTGAATGATTGAAAATTAGCGCGTTTGCAAGGCTTTATCCCGGATATCAACGGCTCGGCGAAGAGTGAAGCCGGGCTCGGTTCAGTGCGATGGAGCAGCCTTCTGAAACAAGTATTGTTTCACAAAAGCTTCAAGGTTGCCGCCGGAAAAGAGATGGCCGCTAATGCCGGCCGCCCGCGCGGCTTCCAGATCGTGCTCCTTGTCACCGATCAAAAGGCTGCGAGCGGTATCGACCGGAAAGCGGCTGAGCAGATCGAGGAGCATCCCGGGTGCGGGTTTGCGCCGCTCGCTGACGCGCCGGTATCGCTCGATCTTTCCATCGGGATGGTCAGGGCAATATTCGAATGCGTCGATATGCGCGCCGATGAGCGCCATCTCATCGGCCATCCAGCGATGCAGGGCATGCACGTGGCTTTCCTCATAGAAGCCCCGGGCCACGCCTGACTGGTTGGTGGCGACAAAAGCAAAATAGCCGGCGTCGTTGACTGCTTTTACGGCTTCCATCGCGCCATCGATCCATTGCAGAGTGCCGGGTTCGAAGGTGTAGCCCGCATCATGGTTGAGGACGCCGTCGCGGTCGAAAAACACTGCTGGCCGCCGCAGCCGCTCGTTCAGTTCGCGGTCGGCACGGGCGAGATCCTCGGGAATACCGATATCGATGAAGTAGCCACGATAGGCCGTTCCGCTCATCGTCCCCCGAGCGGCAAGTTCAGGAAAAACGTCCTGCTCAAGCGACGAGGGCAGGTGGCTGATCCCCGCGATGATCGACCGGTCGACCACATAGACCCCGGCGTTGACCGGTCCGGGCGCGCCATGTCCCGGTGCGATAAACGACCGGACCAGGTCGCCGTCGAGTACGACGCGGCCATAGCGGTCGCCGACGACATCGGCGCGCAGCGCCATATGGACGGCGCCGGATTTCGCGCGCGAAATCAGATCGAGGACATTGAAGTCAAAGAAGGAGTCGCCGTTGAGCAGCAGGAAGCGCTCCTGCAACCGATCTCCGGCATGAACGAGCGCGCCCGCAGTGCCAAGCGGCGCCTGCTCCAGCGAGACCGCAAGACGAGCGCGCCCGCGAACCGCTCCGTCGTATCTTTGTTGGATGCTCTCCGCCCTGTAGCCGGCCAGCAGCAGGATCTCATCGAATGCGTCATAGCGTGCGAGTTCATCGATCAGCATATCGAGAAATGGCCGCCCGCCGACTTCAAGCATCGGCTTGGGTACAGTCCTGGTGCGTTCGCCGAGCCGGGTGCCGAGACCGCCGACCAGGATGGCGGCTTGCCTTAGCACAGCGCTTCCTCGACGAAGCCGCGCAGCATGAGGCGCGCAACCAACGCGCCAGAGGGTGAAGGGGCTCCGTCGGGCGCCGTCATCCGGTCGTTTCCTATTGCCTGCGGTAGCTTGCGGAGATGCCTGGAGCCTTTTCCGTTCGGATCGAATCGGAGCGCGGCTCCAGTTTCTTGTTTTGACGCGTTTTCTTGGCGCGAACCGGTTTCAACTTCGCCGGAAAGCGCTTCAGTACTGATATCCGACATGTTCAGGTTGATCCCGGAACGGATCGATGCAGATACCCGCATTCGTGCTCAGCAGGTTTCGGCTACGGGCAAAATGCGGACGCCAGGGGATGTCCGAGGGAATCAATACGAACGTGACGACGTCGCGGTGGTCGCGCTGCGGTGACGTTGCCTTGTGGATGCAGGCCCCATTCTCGAACAGCAGCCGGGTTCCGGTGGGGCCCTCGAGAACGCGCGTGGTGCCGGTGTCGCCCAGGCGGTCGACAAATCGGTTGATGCGGCGCCGATCGAAGAAGCCTTCCTTGCGCAGGCCGTCGCTGAACGGTTTGTCCTTGACGCTGAGCGCGCCGGTCTCGGCGACGACGTCGTCCAGATACACCATCAGCTTGATTTCCTGCTTCGGGCAATTATCGAGATGCCACAGGAAGCTTGAGTCCGGCTTGTCCGGCGTCGGCAGGGTGCGATAGAAAGAGACCGCGAATATCTTGAAATGACTGCCGTAATAATTCTCGATAATGGCTTCCAGGTCGTCATCGATGAAATCGATGACTTCGGGGATCAGTTCGATCCCGTCGATCATCCGGAACATGCCGTAGTTGACGACGTATCCGTTGTTCTGCTCCTCGAAGCGGCGATCAACCGCTTGCTTGATGGCCAACAACTTCTCGGCCGTCATCCGCGTCGGAGGCGGGATCGCGGCGAAGCCGTCGGCCTTGAAACGGTCGGCTGCGGCGAGTTGATCGGCGGTCGGCTTGATGCGGGGCTTCCAGTTGCGGCGCGCCGTGCCCTCATAGGCCGCATACTTCATGTTCACTTTGAGGGAATGATTGTTGCCAAACAATGCAACTCGAGTCCGCATACGTGCCTGCGACGCGATCTTGCGCAGCGATTGCATTTTCGGATCTCCGGTTCCGACTACTGGGGCTGGCGTTTGGTCAGACGGAAGACGACGGAGGAAGTGTAGCTTCCCGCGCTTTCGAAATCTTCCTTCCAGAACACGTGCCCGACACTGGCGCCAAACATTGCAAGCAGGTCGTCAGGACCATTGCTCAGATTGTTCTTTCCAAAGCGATTGCCTGCGCCGGCCGCAAGATGCTCGTATGCGAAAACGATCAGCGCATTGTCTTTGGCGACGCGGATGGTCTCCGCAACGGCTCTCGGGATGTCGTCGCTGTAGGTGATGACGAACGCGCTGTAGACGGCATCGAAGGAGGCGTCCGCAAACTTCAGTTCATGCATATCCATCAACCGCACGGCCGGCGAATACGAGAACAGGTCGATGGCGGTAAGCTTCTTCGGATCGAAGCCGTACGACGACAGCAGCAGCAGCTCGGCTTCGTTGCGCGGGCCGACCACCAGCGTGTTCAGCGCGTGGAGCTTGAGTCCGCGAATCGAACGAAGGATAGCGATGACGCGCTCCGTTCGGCCCCTGTTGATGATGTTGATGTTGCCGAGGTTGTAAGGCAGCACCTGTTCGGCGACAAAGCTGCTCTCCACGCCACCCCCCTTGACCAACTGGCGCAGGTGATGACCTGTAAGACGCCAGTACAGCCGGCGCGAATGGAACCGCAATGCGAATATCGGCGGCAGGAGAAGGAAATAATTCCAAACCGAGAGCAGCACCGGGGATCTCGGAATCAGCGATCGGCCGACGAAATCCCTGAACCTCCTCGTGGGCGCAGGCACCTCGACCGCACCATCGGCCCTGTCCATTGACGTACCCATGCTGGCTTGGCCCTGCCCCCAAATTCTTCCGTCTCTTAACGGCATTTGGGCCGATCCGCAAGGATTGGAGACTGATACCCGGTTCCGATCCACTGTACTCCCGCTGCACAAAATCCAAGGGTTGTATCCGCATCCGGTCGGTCGAACTTGCGGCTGCGAAAGCGGAAAAAGAACCTGAAGCGCGCGCCGCTACCAGTTATGGTCCTTCCATCAAAACGTTTCCCGATTCGTGGGCAGACATGACCAGCCGCCTGATCAATCTATTTGAGATCGTCCTCTCCCTGGCGCTCTTGTACGGTATAAATCTGTACTTTTCGGCAAATGAAAACATCAACAATCCGGTGGTTCCCGTAGCGTGGCCCGTGACCAAGGATGCGTTCCTTGTGCTCGTTTTCGGCCTCTTCTTTTTTAGGCTGCGTGGACATCTTCGCAGGTTATCGCTGCCCTTAATTTTGGTTGTCGCCTTTTCCGTCACCTGCGCGGCTCTGAGCATTTTGTTTTTTGGCTATTCGAGAGAATCCCTGTCGTTCAGCAAGAACATCCTGCTTTATTTTGCGGGCGGCGCAGTTATCGGAACACTGATTGCCGGTGCATGCTCCCCGTCAGAGATTGGTCTGCGCATGTCCCGCGCGGTCTTGTTATCTGTTCTGGTGGGTTTTGCCTGCTTGTTGCTGCCGGTGCAATCGACCGACGGTCGGCTTTACGGAACCTACGGCAACCCCAGTTCCTTCGGCTTCGCCGTGTTTCTTGCCTTCGCCCTGAGCGCCGCATTTCGTCCCGCTCTTGAATCGGTCTTCTTCGCAGTGCTGCTTGGGCTTATGTTTGTCGTCACCGGCTCCATGTCGATCCTCCTTGCGGCGGGAGCCTTCATCGTCATCTTCTCGGTGCTTGAAATATTCAGTAAACGGGAGATAAAGCTGCAGGTCGTGCACCTTGTTGTCATCATCCTCTCCACAGCTCTCATCGGAAAACTGCTGAGCTATTCGAAGGGACCCGATCTCGGCTATGAACGACTGGTGGAGATTGCCAACGCCGTTTTTAATTCCGATGTTTTCACCTCCGATTCCGTAACGATAAGGCTGAAAGCGTTCGTTCTCCCTGTCGAGGGCACTTACCAGCGATATGACAGTTTTTTTCTTGGCCTCTACAAGAACTTCGGATGGGCACCCTTGCTGGTGTATTTCGTCCTGATTGTCTCTCTCGTTGCAGAGTACGCGCGCTCGGCGCAAACAAAGCAGCAGAATGCGGTTGCAGCCTGCATTTTCTGCATCTTTATCATCAACCCGTTACTGCAACATCAGCTCGAGATATTTCCGACGAATCTGCTCTTTGGCTTGTTTCTAGGCTGCGCCATTTGCTGGCTTGGTCTCGATCAGAAGGAGCAAGTTGCCTACACGGTGGCGAATGAATCTCCGACGCCATCGAACGGTCCGGCTTGACCTTGTCAGCAGAAGTCAGGACTTCGCATTTTACGGCGGAGTGGAGAGGTCCGCGCTACCAGACGCTCCGTCCGCCGTCCATGACGAGATTCTGTCCCGTCATGTAACTCGATGCGTCCGAGCAGAGGAACTGAACGGCGGAGCGATATTCGTCGACCTTCGCCATCCGGCCCATTGGGATCAGGCGAGTCAGTCTTTCGACGAAAGCCGGATCCTGGTTGTTGAAAACGCCGCCCGGCGAGATCGCATTGACGCGCACACCGCGATCGGCCCAATAGGTCGCGAGATATTTTGTCAGCCCGATCAGGCCGTGCTTGATCACCGAATAGGTCACGGGTTTGACAGGCTGCTCCTCATCGCGGCCGACGCCGGGCTGCCGGTATATTCTCTGGTCGGGCGCGATCACGCCGAGATCGGAGGCGATGTTCAGGATCACGCCGCGTCCGCGCTGGGCCATTGGAGTGCCGAAGACCTGAGCGCACAACATCGCGCCGGTGAGGCCGACCGCAATCTCCGTCTGCCATTGCGCAACCGGAAAGGCCTCGAAGCGTGACGAGTGCATGACACCCGGCGTCGACATCACCTTGGGATCGATCGCGGCATTATTGACGAGAATATCGATCTCCACGCCGCGGCTCGACAGATCGATCGCTGCAGCTTGGATCGACTCCTGGGACGTGACATCGAGTGCGAAGGGAACGAGGTCGGCTTTTGGCGCGATTTCCCTGATGGTCGCGATCGCCGTCTCGCATGGCGCAAGCCCGATATCGGTAACCACGACGCGCGCGCCGGCCTCGACCAGGGCCGTCGTGTGCTGCCTTCCGAGCAGGCCGCCGGCGCCGGTGACCAGTGCGGTGCGGCCGGACAGGTCGTAGCGAGCGGAAGGGGCTGTCATGGAATATTCCTTTTCAGGCACGCAACTGGCCGCCATCGGCCACGACCACCGTTCCCGTTATGAAGGCGGCGCGAGGCGAAGCCAGGAAGCTGACGACATCGGCAATCTCTGCCGGCGTACCGAACCGGCGCAGCGGGACTTCGCGCGCCAGCATGTTTTCGACGCCAGCTTTGTTTTCCGCCAGCTTGCGTGACCACGTCCCGCCTTCGAATAGGATATTGCCGGGCGCGACCGCATTGATGCGAATGCCGTCGGCGGCGAGCGGGCGCGCCAGTCCGCGCACCGTGGCATTGAGCGCGGCCTTGGCTGCGGAATAGGTCACGGGCGCGCCGAGCGCGGCTAAACCGCAAATCGAGGAGATGCAGACGATCGCGCGATCGCCCGTGCCTCGCTGCATGATCGGCCGCACCGCCTCGATCATATTGGTGGCCGCGAACAGATTGAGATCGAGAACGCGCCGCCACTCCGCTGACGTCTCATGTCCCGGCGGTACGGATGTGCCGCTGCCGACATTGCAGATCAAAATGTCGATTCGGCCGTGTCGCATTTCCACTTCGCCCGCCAGTGCGAGCGCGGCGTTCGGGTCGGCGACGTCGGCGGGATGGGAGGATGCGTGGCCGCCGATATCAGCACAAGCCTGCTCAAGGCTGTCCCGACCTCGCGCCACCAGCGCCAGCTCTGCGCCTTCCGCCTTGAGCGCATGCGCGATGGCAAGACCGATGCCACGGCTGGCGCCGGCGAGGAGCGCAACGCGGCCCTCCAACTCCAGCTTCATTGATTGATATCCTCAATCCATCGCACCGTCATGTCGCGATAGCGCCGCAGCGGGGTTGAATGATCGTCATCGCTCGCGCGCGCCGTTTGCAGGATATACTGACCGGAATATCCCGACTTCTCGATCAGTCCGATCGCCCTGGCCAGTTCGGCTGCGCCGGTTCCCAGCGGCACGGTGGTCCCGCCGCGCAGACGGTCCTTCACATGGACGTTGAGAATGCGCGGCGCGTAGGCGGCGATTTCCTCGACGCAGTCGTAACCGAGCGCGGCGCTGTTGCCGATGTCGTAGTTGATGCCGAAATTCTCGGCCGGAAGCCTGGCGATGAAAGCAGCAAGTTCGGCCGGCGGCAGATCGGATTCAAAGACGATCTTCACATTCTGCTTCGACAACGATTCCGCTCGCGCGAGCAGGGCGCCGAGGAGCACCTGGATTTGATCGGGCGTCTCGAGCTTTCCGTTATCGACCAGCGGGATCACCGCGAATTCGATGCCAAGCGCAGAACATGAAGCGAGCACCAGATCGAGATCGGCCAGCAGCGCCTCGCGCGTCTGGCCGGTCGCTTTCCAGAATGGCGCCTGCATGAAGCAGTCGCCGGTCAGGCTCCGGATGCGCAGCGAATGCTCGTGGATCAGGCGCTCGATTTCGCTCCGGCCGGCCTCGGTCGTCAGCGGATTTTCGCGTAAGCGATCCTGATCGATGGTCCATTCCATCCGGGAAAGGCCGAGCGCCCTGGCGCGCGGAAACTCTTCACGCCATTCGCTCCAGGGGAACGCCTGGATCTTGCCGTTGACCAGCGCCGACAACCGTCCCTGCATGAAGCCGATCCGTTCGCCCGTTGCCGTCATGGCTTTCCATCCGTGCTGACGGCCAGCCCCTTGGCGGTCCAGCCTCCGTCCACGAAAATCTCCTGGCCGGTCATGTAGTCTGAGGCGGGCGAGGCGAGAAAAATCGCAGCCCCGATCATGTCGTCGGCATCGCCCCAGCGACCGAGCATGGTATGGCGCCGGCGTTCCGCGTGCATGGTCGGATCGGCGAAGCTTGCGGCTGTCATGGCGGTCGCGACATAGCCCGGCGCAAGCGCGTTGACGCGAATGCCGTCGGCGGCGAAGTCCGCGGCCAGCGCCCGGGTCAAGCCGGCAAGCCCTGCCTTGGCCGCGACATAGCCGGGATTGCCGGGGAAGCCGCGCACCGAATTGATGCTGGTCACATTGATGACCGAGCTGTCGCCGGCTGCTTTGAGCAGGGGAAAGGCGGCGAGGATGGTTGCATAAACGCCGGTCAAATCGGTCGCGATCGTCTGCCGGAACCGGTCAAGCTCGTCGGCAGTGCCGAGCGCCGGCAGGCTGATGCCGGCCGCGTTGACCAGCACGTCCAGTCTGGCGCCGTGTTTCGCAAAATCGTCCAGCGCCCGGCGGATGGTCGCGTCGTCGGACAAGTCGCAGGTGATCGCTTGCACGCCGGCCGGTGCCGTGCCTGAGCGGCTGAAGCCGAACACTTCCGCGCCCGCATCCAGAAGGCCCGCCGCGATCGCCGCGCCAATCCCGCGGGAGGCGCCGGTGACGATCGCACGACGCCCCGCGAGCGAGAACCGGTCGAGGCTATGCATAGCCATAGCTTCGCATGATGGCGGCACACAGCCTGACGTCTTCAGGACGATCAATCTGGAACATCTTGTGGCGTTCCATCACATGAAAACCGATCCTGCCGCCGAGCCGGTTCTTCTTCTCGCGCAGCAGGCTTGGAATGAACACGTAAAACGAGCCGTTCTCGAGATATCGCTTCTCGATCTGCTGGCGCATGCGCCGGTCGCGATAGTCGTAATTGATCGACTCCGGGCCATCCTTGCCGATCCGCCAGTTGAAATAATCCTCGACTTCGCAGACCGAGAGCAGGCTGTCCAGCTTGTCGCGCTCGAAAGTCGCGAGCGCGTCGTCAATGTCGCTGGCTTCGCGAATCGGCGATGTCGCCTGCAGGGCGACGATGCGGCTGAACGGGCCGAGCTTGCCATCGATCTGGTCGAGCGCGTGGAGCCACGCAGATTCGGACGAGGCGAGATCGCCTGAAATCTCGGTCGGGCGCCGCACGCCGACGGCGCCGGCGGCTTCGGCCGCCGCGAGAATCGCGTCGCTGTCGGAAGAGACCGCCACGACGTTGACGCCGCTGGCCGCAGCCGCCTGGAGTACGGTCCAGGCGATCAGCGGCTTGCCGCAGATGTCGATCAGGTTCTTGTGCGGAATGCCCTTGGAGCCGCCGCGTGCGGCGACGATGGCCAGCGTCCTTCCAGACGCCTGTCCGCTCATATGCGGCCCTCGAGGCGCTCCAGCGCCGTCCAAAAGCCTTCACCCATGTTCTTGTGGCCCTGCCAGATCTCGGGGATAAAGGATGCCTCCGGCGCGTGCTGGCGCAGCACGGTGCCGATTTGGTCGAAGTCGATCTCTCCCTCACCGACTTGCAGGCCCTCACCATCAAGGCCCCTGGCGTCTCCGAAATGCAGATGCGCCGTATGCGGTCCCAGTTGTGCCAGCCCTTCGGCGAAGTCGAAGCCGAAATGGTTGGCGGCAAGCTTGGTATGGGAGATATCGACGCACATCCGCAAATCGTGCTTGGCGCAGAATGCCGCCGACTCCTTCGGGAAGATGAAGATGTTCTGGTGGCGCTGGCCGCCGAAGTGCCAGGGGAAGGGTGCCATGGTCTGCGGGATCAGTTCGATGCCGTCGAGATCGAGTTCGCCAAGGCTGGCGGCGAAGATCTCGTAGCGCTCGGCTTTCTGCTCCGGCGGCAGCGGCTCGTCCATGGTGAAGCCGCCGATATTGGCGACGATCGGAGGACGCTTCGTCTTCGGAAAAAACTTCTTCAGGCCCCGCGTGATGTCGATCACGGCCTGGGTCTGCTCCAGCGAATAGCGGCGCAAGGCTTCATCCGGCGTCGCCAGATCCATCAGCTTGCTGCCGGCAAAAAGCTCCGGCGCGTGGACCACGAAGTCGAGATCGTAAGTTCCCGATAGATAAGCCGCCGGATCGCGCTCCATGTCGTTGTAACTGAGGTGAAACTCGATGAGATCGGGCTGGCAGATCGCGAGGAAGCGTTCGGTGTCATGATAGCGCACCGGCACGCCCCACGGCCGGCCAAAGCGATAGCGCCGCGCCTTTGCCGTGCCCTCGCTGAGATCGCTGGGAAAGAAGTAATCGTCCGTCGCCATCGCGCGGGTGATCCGCTGGCCGATCAGTGCTCGCATCCTGAGGGGCGAGAGACCTTGCCCGGGGCTCCTGACGGCGAGGTCCTCCTCGGTCACGACGCTGCCTGCCGCGATCGGACGCGCGGCTACGAGACTTTTCGCAAGGTTTTCCCGGTTGATCAGTTCGCCCTGGCTGAGCGCACGTTCCGCCAGCGGCTCGCCGCGCGCGGCCTCCACTTCGCGGATGCCATTGACCAACGCCCTGAACTCCTCCGGCTCGAGGCTCGCAGCGTGGTCCGGGCCTTCCATCTCGCGATCGAGCGTGATGTGGCGCTCGATCACGACCGCGCCGAGCGCGACCGCGCCGATCGAAACCGCGATGCCGCGCTCATGACCGGAATAGCCGACCAGCGGATGAATCGCGCGCAGCGTTTCCATGAATCTGAGATGGATATTGTGCAGCGCTGCGGGATACGTGCTCTGGCAATGCAGCAGCACGTAGGGAACCGAACGCTCGTCGAGGAATTTCGCGGCGAGCCTGATTTCCTCGGTCGTGCTCATGCCGGTCGAGACGATCAGCGTCTTCTTGGTGGCAGCAAGCCTGCCAAGCAGGGGCAGGTTGGTCAGATCGGCGGAAGCGACCTTGTAGGCGTCAACGCCGAAGGTTTCGAGCGTTGCGACGCTCGACGCGTCCCAGGGCGTGCAGAGATATCGAATGCCCTTCGAGGCGCAATAAGCCGCGATGCGGCGCTGCTGCTCGGTGGACAATTCGAAGCGGCGCAGGAGATCGAGCGTATATTCGACGGCGAGGTCGTCGTCCTTTCCGGACAGGCTGGAGGCGCGATAGACCTCGTCCAGCTTGCGCATCTGGAATTTGGCGCAATCGGCGCCGGCAGTGACGGCGGCATCGACCAGCGCGATCGCGCGGTCATAATCGCCATTGTGGTTGTTGCCGACTTCGGCAATGACGAAGCAGGGCTGTCCGTCGCCGAGCATGCGGTCGCCGATCCTCAGCGGCTGCGAACCGCCTGCGAAAGCTTCGTTCATTGCGTCAGCATGCCTTCTGTCTGATTTTGCCGATGCTTCACGGCGTAGACGTTGTGTCCAAGCAAGGATATCCTGGCAACTTCGAGCACCGCGCGCGGGAAATACCGATAGTCGCGGACTGACAACGCATGGAATCCAAACGGCTTTGCTTGCAGGCCGCAACTGACAAACATGCGTTCGACATCCACCCTGGAGAAGTAGTTGATGTGATCAGGAGGAATCCAGTGCCGCGCGTGGCGCCAGCTCGGCACAATCTGCCGCAGGTCGTCGCGGTTCGGAACAATAACGATGGCGAGCCCATCGCCGCGGAGAGTCGCGATCGCGTCGGCCAGCAGGCCCTGCGGGTCGAGCACATGTTCCAGGACGTTGTCGATGACGACGGCGTCGGCCCGTGGCGCCGTCTCGCTCCTGAAGATAGCCTGCACGATGTTGACGCCGTGCTGTTGGCCGAAGTGGGACAAGCCGCTGGCCGGTTCGTAACCTGTATAGATATAGGGATCGTCTTTCATGATGTAGCCGAGTTCTCCTCGACCGCACCCAATCTCGACCACTTGTGAGCCCGGCTTCAGATGCGTGTGGATCAGCCGTCTGATCTGATGATGACGGCTGCGGAAGCGCCAATAGAGTTTGGAGATATCCCCGTGATCGGCGGTATCTGCACGCGCCGTTACGGCATAGACAAATTCGCACCCTGAACATTTCACCAATTCGTGGCGCGATCCACCGCGCTCGACGGTGCGAAACGGGCTTCGATCTGTTGATCTGCAAAGCGGACACGCGTCGCGGAAAATCAGTTCGCCACCGGGGCTGGTGGTTTCAGTTTCCAATGAAGGTCGAATGTTATTTTGCATCGCCAGCCCCCGAGCAACTCGTAATGCGCGACTTCCAGGTCCGCAGGCCATTTTCCTCGAAAGTGATGCGCGAGCAGCGCAAGCCCTTGTCTTCCAGGGCCGTGATCAGGGGGTAGCGCTCGAACGGGCGGACAAAAAAGATGAAATAGCCGCCGCCGCCAGCCCCCAGCAGCTTGCCGCCAACCGCGCCGTTGGCCTTGGCATGATCGTAAATCGCATCCAGTTCGGCTGAACTGATCTTCGAGCTCAGCCTGCGCTTGGCGTGCCAGGCTTCGTCGATCAAGCGGCCGCAATCGAGCAGATGTCCGCGCAGAAGATGATGCCGGATCTCTCGCGTCACCTCCTTCTGCCGCGCCGCCGCTGCGACCGCATCGCTGCCCTGATGCTGAGCTTTCTGGTCCCGATGCACGTCGCCGGAGTCATGATTGAAGCCGGAGTAGCACAGCACCAGGCTTTCCTCGAGTTCGGCGATGATGTTCGGATCGAGCCGAAGCGGAACGATGGTGTTCTGTTCGGACGAGAATTCCATATGGTTGAAGCCCCCGAACACGGTGGCGTACTGGTCCTGCCAGCCGCCGGGGATGTTCAGCATCAATCGCTCGGCCTGAAACGCCATTTCCGCGATCTCGTGCCGGTCCCATTGATCGGACCGGAACTCGTTGAAGCAGCCGATGATTGCGGACGACACGACAGCCGAACCACCAAGACCGGAACCGACCGGAAAGTCCGCGGAGACGTCGAGGTCGAAACCATAGGTCGGCTTGATCAGCCGGATGACGGACTTGATCAAAGCCAGTTCGCCGCCGCCGTCCAGCGCCGCCAGATCCTCGGCCTCGACCGTGCAACGGAAGTCATGCGAATAGATCTTGATCCGGCAGTCGCTCCGCCGCCGCAGGGTCGCATGCGCATACATCGCGATCGTTGCGTTGATGACGGCCCCGCCATTATCGACGAAGTAGTGCGTGAGATCGGTGCCGCCGCCGGAAAAGCTGATCCGCACCGGAGAGCGCGCCCTGGCGTAGACTTCGCTTTCTTCGCTCAGGTTGAATAAGTCGCGGCTGAAAATGTCGACCAGACGGCGCTCGGGATCGAGGATCGGGACGACATGGACGCGCTGATCGAGGAGCTTGAGAATCTGTTCGCGAGGCGCGCCGGCATTGGCCCAGACAAAGTTTCGGTTCACGCAGGTGGCCACCGGCTGGTGGATCGAAACGCCGTCGAGCAGCTTCCTGCGGATGTCGCCGTCGGTGACCGCTCCGACCACACGCCGGGCGGCATCCTCGGCAAACAGGATTCCGAGCATGTTGACATTGAGCCGCCGAAACGCTTCTTCAATGGTGTCGGTCTCGGCAATGGAAACGAGTGTGCGATCCAGCAATTTTTTCGGGTCCAAAGAGCGCGATCCGACCGCGGTTTGACGATGTCGCTGCATAGTAAAGCGATGGGCCGCCGATCACCTAGAGCATGACCCCGAAAAAGCCTGCCCCGGACTTGATCCGGGACGGAACCGGTTTTCGGACAAAAACATGCTCGATCAGAAGGACAGGATTAGAGTCCGATTCCACGCAGTTGAATCAGACCCCAGCAGCTAGATACGGCAGCCGTCAGGGGGGCGCAAGTTGCAGCAGCGCCTCATTTATAACCGGAACATCGGGTTTAGCCTGATCACCCTCTGTTTGAGTTAGGGAAAAGTACCTTCGATGCTTTGCAAAACGGATTAAAATGGCGTCCAAAGTCATAGGTCCGAAGCTTTGGCTCAGATGAATGATCAAATCCGTGTGCTGGTGACGGGCTCAGATGGGTTTCTCGGGCGGCATCTGGTGCCTTATCTGGCGCGGCGAGGCTACCGGGTGATTGCGGCCTCAAGATCGGCGCGCAGGTCCGAGGATCCGAACGTCGTCGGTGCCAGGCTTTCCGATCTGTCCCAGCCGTTCGACTGGGAGCCATTGCTGCGGAAATGCGATGTTGTGATCCATCTCGCCGGCGTTGCACACAAGCTCGTTGCGGAAAATCTATGGGACCGCATCAATCATCGGGCGACCGCGGAACTCAGCCTCGCCGCGTCCAGTTGCGGCATCAAGCACCTGATTTTGGTTTCATCGATTGCGGCCCAATCCGGTTCATCTTCGGCCACCCAATTGAGCGAGAATGACCCGCCCAAGCCCAGCAACGCCTACGGCAGATCGAAACTTGCCGCCGAACGGGCTGTCCTCGCCTCGGGGATTCCGTTTACGATCCTGCGTCCTGTCGTGATTTACGGTCCGGGGGAAAAGGGCAATTTCGCGGTCTTCCACAGGATCGCGCGACTGCCGATCCCGCTTCCGTTCGGCGCCTTGACCGCGCAACGCTCGGTGCTGTCGATCGAAAACTTCAATTCAGCCGTCGAGACCGCGCTCGTCAATCCCCGTGCGCGCAATGAAACATTCATCGTCTCGGATCCGACACCTGTCAATGTCGCCGACCTCATTCGCCGCTACCGTAACAGCCTCGGCAGGCGATCGTGGCTGGTACCGATACCGGAGAAGTGGGTTGAAGCTCTTCTCAAGGCCGCCGGGCAGGACTCGATGTGGGAACGGCTAGGCTGTCCTCTGGTTGCGTTGCCTACGAAGCTACTCGCGATCGGCTGGAATCCGACCGAGCCGGCTCCAGTTCGTTCATGCCCGGGTTGAGCGGCTACGGATTGGCTCGTCTCCCTCATTCGCAGAAACATAAATTTGCAGAGATATCGTGCGCTCCCCAGAATTCCCGATGCGTTAATCCACAGAGCCTTGAATGAAACTCTCGTAACGGAGTATCTGGCTCGCAGCCGCCGACAAGCCGGTGCGGGCAGGTCCAGTCGATTTTCGGAGCCTTCCAGGAAATAGCCAAGAGAACCTAATGGCTGGAATAGATGCTGCCGCGGTAACAAACGGGTCCGATTCCGACGATATCGTCGCGAAGCTGAAGACCCGCCTCATCGATCATTCGTTTCCGCTTTGGTCGACGGAAGGGTGGGATCGCGCCACCGGCGGCTTTATCGACCGGCTCACGTCGGATGGCCGCGCCGATCGCCTCGCGCCGCGCCGGGTTTTCGTTCAAGCCCGGCAGATCTATTGCTTCGCCAGGGCGGCCAAGATCGGCTGGTACCCGCAGGGGCGTGAGATCGCGCTGAAGGCGCTGGAGTATCTCCTGACCAAAGCAAAAAGCCCCGATGGCAAGCCTGGGTTTGTGCATGTTCTGGCGCATGACGGATCGGCTCTCGATCCGTTGCGCGACAGTTACGACCACGCCTTTATCCTGCTCGCACTGGCGACGGTTTACTCTCTCGATCGCGATGCGGAGGTTCGCGCCGAGATCGACATGCTGTGTGAATACCTTGACAGTCAGTTACGTTCGCCGCACGGCGGTGTTCTGGAAGGACGGCCGCCATCGATGCCGCGTCGGCAAAATCCGCAGATGCATCTGTTTGAGGCGATGATCGCCGCCTTCGACGCAACCCACGACACGGTGTTCCTGAATTGGGCTCAGGATTTCTTCGCGCTGTTCATGGCGCACCTTTACGACAAGAAGAAAAAGGTGCTCGGCGAATATTTTGAGGCGGACTGGTCGCGAATCGAGCCGGTGAGTGTCGAGCCCGGCCACCAGGCGGAATGGGTCTGGCTGTTGAAGGGGTTTGAGCGCATCACGGGTTGTCCGACCGGGCGCTTCCGTGCCGAGCTTTTGGCGTCGGCGCTGCGCTATCGGGACGATGTCACCGGTTGCCTCGTCGACGAGGGCAATGCGGCTGGCGAAATCAAGCGGCACAGCCAGCGCTGTTGGCCGCAGACCGAAATCGCCAAGGCGTGGATCGCGCAAGCCGAGTCCGGTGAAGCGGGGGCCGCAGACGAGGCGCGCGCAGCATTGTCGCGCCTGGAGCGGTATTATCTCAGTCATCCCGTTGCGGGAGGATGGTACGATCAGTTTGATCGCGAGGGCAACTTGCTGATCCCGACCATTCCGGCGTCGTCATTCTACCACGTACTCTGCGCGGTCGTTGAAGCGGACGCGGTGTTGAGGTGAAGCGGCCATCAGAATTCCGAGGCGTCCTGCGGGAGTGGAGCGGGACAAACGCATGACCTTCTCAAAGTTGTTAACTATGCGATGTAGCATACCGATTTTGAATAGAGCGTTTTTCGGCAAGTGAATGTCACGATTTCCATGATGCCGCCCCCGAAACTGCTCCTGTCGCTTTTTTCGCTGCTTGCATCTGGGATGCTTTCGGCTGCGATGATATGGGCGATCCGGCCACTCATGTTGCGCCATGTCCTGGCACAGCCGAATGTGCGCTCATCGCACCGCATTCCGACGCCCCAAGGAGCGGGAATTGCGGTCATCACAGCAACGCTGCTGGTAGCCGGAATCATGGCGGGTGCCGGCTCAACCGACCTGAAAATCCCGATCGCGGTCTTTACCGCGTCCGTGTTCATCGCTGTGGTTGGTTTCGCCGACGACATCAAATCCATCGCCGTGCTGCCGCGGCTGTTGCTACAAGGCGCGGCCGTGGCGGCCGTCATCTTCTCGGCGTCGGGCGAACTCCAGATCGTTCCTGCCTGCCCGCTTTGGATCGAGCGCACCTTGCTGTTACTGGCAGGGCTTTGGTTCGTTAATCTCGTCAACTTCATGGACGGATTGGACTGGATGACCGTCGTCGAGGTCGTCCCGGTCACCGTCGCGTTGATGATACTTGGAGCGCTTGGCGAATTTCCAACTGCCCCAACCTTCGTTGCCGCAGCGCTGTGCGGCGCGATGCTCGGCTTTGCACCCTTCAACCGACCAGTTGCGAAGATCTTTCTTGGTGACGCGGGCAGCCTGCCGATCGGCCTTCTGTTAGGCTGGTGCCTTTTGCAGCTCGGCTACGACAGGCAATACGCAGCGGCACTCCTGTTGCCAATGTATTATTTTTTCGATGCCACGGCGACCTTGTTGCGCCGCATGGCGCGAGGCGAACCATTCTGGTCGGCGCACCGCTCGCATTTCTACCAGCGAGCAACCGACAATGGATACGTTGTATGGCGCGTCGTAGGGGAAGTGTTTGCGCTCAATTTAGTGCTCGCCGCGCTTGCAATCGCATCGGTCTTGACGCAATCGATCGTCATGAAAATTGCGTTGCTCACAAGCGGGTGCGCTGCGACCGTGTTCACGTTATTCCGGTTTGCGCGTTCGTGCCCTGCGAAGAAAGTTTGACGTCGGTTCGTGATATGTGAGGCGGATCGCTTGCGGTTAACGCCCCGCCGGGGAGAGTGGTGCAAGACCGATGCAGGTGATAGAGCAAAATTCCATCCCGATCGCTCAATAAGCGTCATTCGCCGCCATGCCCCATCATCAATATGTGCTGACACTCTCCTGTCCGGACCGGCCGGGAATCGTGGCCGCGGTATCGACGTTCCTGGCCGAGAGCGGCCAGAACATCATCGATGCCCAGCAATTCGACGACGCCGAGACCGGCCGCTTCTTTATGCGGGTGGTGTTCAATGCCGCCGATCTCGCGGTGACGCTTTCGGTATTACAAATCGGTTTTGCCGCGATCGCCGAACGTTTCGCCATGACCTGGCAGATGCGCGATCGAGCCGCGTGGCGAAAGGTAATGCTGCTGGTGTCGAAGTCCGATCATTGCCTGGTCGACATTCTGTACCGTTGGCGCACCGGCGAGCTTGCGATGATCCCGACCGCCATCGTGTCCAATCATCCGCGCGAAATCTATGCGCATCTCGATTTCGGCGACATTCCGTTTCACCACTTGCCGGTGACGAGGGAGACCAGACGCGAACAGGAAGCGGCCATCTTCGAACTGATCTCGCAGACCGGCACCGATCTGCTGGTGCTTGCGCGCTACATGCAGATCCTGTCGAACGAGATGAGCTCAAAACTTTCGGGGCGATGCATCAACATCCATCATTCCTTTCTGCCGGGATTCAAGGGCGCCAGGCCCTACCATCAAGCCCATGAGCACGGCGTCAAGCTGATCGGCGCGACCGCGCATTACGTCACCAGCGACCTCGACGAGGGGCCGATCATCGATCAGGACGTCGAGCGCATCAGCCATCGCGATACGCCCGACGCGCTGATCCGCAAGGGGCGCGACATCGAGCGGCGGGTGCTGGCGCGCGCGATTCGGCATCACCTGGAGGACCGCGTGATCCTCAATGGCCGCAAGACCGTGGTGTTCATGGATTGAGTGGCGCGGCGAGCCGCATGTCAGTGGCGAGCCGCCTGTCAGTGGATCGGGCTCATCGCGTTATTGTTCGACGGCTGAGCGGCGGCGTCTTTCGTCTTCGGGGTCAGGCGCTCGCGTTCGCGCTCTTTCATCATCTCGTCGTATTTCGCCGTGCCGGGTCGTGGCGGCGCGTCGGCGGGAAGTCCGCCGGCCCATTGCGGAATCGCGTCGCCCATTCCGGCCGCCAGATGCGAATTGATGCTGCCGCAGCCTCCCAGGCTGCACACAAGCGACAGGGCGCAAAGCAGGATCGGAATTCGGCGCGCTGTATGGGGCATGGCTCGATGGATAAAATCCCGGTGTGGAAATTGCGAGGCAGCGTCGCCTTCGGTGGATGTCCGGCTCAACCGGATCATTGAATGGTTAACCTTCCCAAAAGATGAGCGGCTGAGGGCCTCCGCGCGATTGAGGTAATTCAGTACCGTATGGTGTAACCATCTGGCGCGGCCGGTGGCAAGCTCGCGCAGAGCAGGGCTGTCGTCGACGTCGCGCGCCGCTGATCTTGACCCTCGCTATCGTCTGACGGTCACCGTGACGCACCCGAACAACCTCTGATGAGTGGTTGTCCGATCGGCCATTCGCTATATTCAAGTCGATACAACTGATAGGGGCAGGCATGCACAGGATCATGGTGCGAGGTTTGGCATTGGGGACTTTGGCATTGGTCGCGGTTGCGAACCAGCCTGCCGAGGCGCAGGAAGCCGCAGCGCCAGCCTGCGCCGCACCGGTCGCGCCCACCGGAGAGCTCGCGCCCTGGACCGCGCCATCGCAATTGCAGGCGGCAGGGAATGAGGCGGATACCTCACACGCGCGCCTGCCGGTCGGCCAGGCTGCCCGTCTCACGCTGCTGCAGACGCCAGAGGTGCGCTATCCGCTCCGCCCGGAGAAGCCGGGGGGCTCGGTCAGCTATGGCGGCCTGCTGCAGATTGACGTGCCCAAGGCCGGTACCTATCGGGTGGCGCTCGATTCGGCCGCCTGGATCGATCTCGTGCGCGATGAGCAGGCCGTGAAATCGACCGCTCACGGGCACGGGCCACACTGCACCGGAATCCGCAAGATGGTGGATTATCCTCTCACCGCCGGCCTTTATACGCTGCAGATTTCGGCCAATGGCCAGCCGCAGATGACGGCGCTGGTCGCGCGCCTGCCGTGATCCCTGTGTCGATCCAGCGATCTTTGATCGCGAGTGGGGATTAATGACTGGGAAAACAAACAGTCAGTCTTAGACCGACGTAATGGATCGGATGGCCTCCCGAGCGCCAACGGATTGTCCGTCAGGTCTAATAAGACATATAGCGAATGATGCGCCAACGTCCGTCGCTCTCCTTTTTAAAGACGTCGAGACCGGTTTCAGTGCTGGTCACATCGCCAGGTGATATCTTCAGGAACCAGTCCAGCCGCACGATGGCGACGGTTTGGGCAATGATGACCTCCTTGATGTTGAGGTCATAATGGAATGATCGCTTCGGATCGTCGAGCGCCTTGCTGATGGTTGCGCAACGCGTTTCGTAGTTCGCTTCACCCTGGCCGCGCACATCGGAGATCAGCGATTTCGAGAACAGGTCGCAAGCGCCAGCTTTGTCCCGGCCGTTGAAGCTGGCAGTCCATTGCTGCAGCCGGGTTCTGATGTCGGTGGCATCGTCTGCGATCGCGCCGGTACAGCAGAATTGCAGCATGAGGAACAGGAAAAGAAGACTGAATCGATGGTGGTTCACGCGTCTGATCCATCCGATGACCGTCCGTGCGCTGCTCCATAGCGGAACATTATGAGTCGGTGAACCCTGAAAGGGTTCGGTTGCCTTTGGTCAAACTTCCTCGAACTTGGAACGATCGCGCGCATCATCTCCGCATCATGGTCGCAGCCTGCCAAAACGCTTTGCCGCGTCCGATATTGTGCGAGTGTCGATTTCATTATATCCGTATAAAAATAACGATGATGAGGACAGGCATGCGCAGCGCGATGGTGTGGGGTCTGGCGTCGGCTGCATTGGCGTCGGTTGGCGCTGCAACCAGCTCTGTCGAAGCGCAGCAAGCCACCGCGCCTGCCAATATCGCTCCGATCGCGTTCGCCGGGCGCCTCGCGCGCTGGACTGGCCCGTCTCAATTTCAGGCGGCCGAGAACGAGGTGAGCACGTCACGCACGCGCTTGCCGTGATCCCATCCATGTCGGCTTGGCGCAAATCGTTGCTGCTGCTGTCGGCCGGACTCCTGCTGATATTGCTGCCATTCATGTTTCCATGGAGAGCGGCGGATCCGGCATGGCGCTGGACGCTGCCTGCCGGGGTTTCGACGCCGCCGATCCCGGCCGACAATCCCATCACCACTGCCAAGGTCGAGCTGGGCCGTCGCCTGTTCTATGACGCCGATCTCTCGGCCAACGGCACCATGTCCTGCGCCACCTGTCACGAGCAGAAGCATGCCTTTGCCGATGGCAACCGCACCCATCCCGGCGTGACCGACGAGCCGGGGCGGCGCAACATTCCCGGGCTCGCCAATGTTGCCTGGTTCACACCGCTGATGTTTGCGGATCCGGCGAACACGACGCTCGAGACGCAGGCGGCGTTACCGGTATTCGGCACCCGTCCCGTCGAGATGGGCATGGCCGGGCGCGAAGCCGAGATCGGCGCGCGGCTCGGGCGCGATGGCTGCTACCGGGCAATGTTCGCGCGCGCCTTTCCTGAAAATGGCGGCCGCATCGACTTCGCCAACGTGGCGCGTGCCCTTGCGAGCTTCGAGCGCACGCTCGTTTCCCATGGCAGCGCATGGGACCGGCAGCAACTCACTCCGGATGCGAAGGCGGGCTCGCTGCTGTTCGCTCGCGATTGCGAGACATGTCATTCGGGGCCACGGTTCACGGACCTGACCATGCATCGGCTGGGGCCGACCGACCCCACGCTTGCCGATCAGGGCCTGTTCGAGAAAACCGGTATAGACGCCGACCGCGGCAAGTTCCGGACGCCCTCGCTGCGCAACGTCACGCTGACGGGTCCCTGGTGGCATGATGGATCGTCGCGGTCGCTTGAGGATGCTATCGCAAGGCACGGCCGGACCTACGAGCCGGCCGCGGTGAATCGTCTGATCGCGTTTCTTGAGTCGCTCGCCGATCCCGAATTTATCAGGCGCAAATCGCTTGCCATGCCTGATGAGGCTTGCGGCAAGCGCCTCTGAAGCGGTTTCCGTTTTGACGGAAACAACCGATCCGTCATGGCCGAGCATAGCCGTTCGAAGAACAGCGTCGTTTATCCCCGCTACAGCGTGGGAGATTGATAGCCTCGTGGGTGATGTCTGGCGTGACTTGGACGGCTTGGCGATTTTTCCTCGATCGCCCAGATGTGGCCGAAGGGATCGAAGAACGCCGCGGCTCGGAATCCGTGAGTGCTGACTTGCAGCTTGTCGCGAACCATGGCCCCAGCGGCAACCGCTCTTTGCAGCACGCCTTCGGCGTCGGCCACTGTCACGCGAAGGATCACGTTGACCGCACCTTTCTCCTTTGGAAAGAATGGCCCGCCCCGGCAGGGCTCCGCCTCACGTCGCGGGTTTGATCCCGCAACCGAAATCACGCTGTCGCCAACTCGCACGTCAAACCCGATCCACTGGTTATCCGGGCTATAGATGGCGATTGAAGACGTGTCGAAAACCGCCTCATAAAATCTGACCGCTTCAGCTTGCCGGCCATGCTCGATGAAGACCGTCAGAGTTAGCGATAAGTCATTTTCGCAGGCGGCTTTCAAAACGTTCCAGTCCGAAAAGCCGGCTTGGCTGGCCACGATTTCAAGACAGGCGCTATGCGGCAGACGTATGTGACGCTTGGCAAGTGCATGACGCATCGCTTTCGCCATGGACTTGTAACGCGTGATACTTTCCATGATCTGTCTCCGTGGTCGGGGCGCATTCGATGTCAGTGCTCGCGTTGCTGACGGCCGCCCAGACAGGGTCAAACCATGTAAAACTTGTGCGTTCACCATTCCGGAAGGAGCGAGCGGCAGGCCGCATAGCCTGACCAGAATAGTAGCAAGTTGCGTGATTCGTTCAATCGTGCCGTTCTATATGGCTGGATAGGAGATAGCGTTTCCGACGCTGCTCCTTCCGCCAGCACTCCAGCATGAGCTTTCGGAGAAAACGATCTACGCTCGGTCCCGGCCGATGCTGCTGTAGGCAAAACCCAGTTCCGCCATCTCGTCCGGCCGGTAGACGTTGCGCAGATCGACCATGACCGGCTGCTTCATGATGCGTTTCAGCCGCGGCAGGTCGAGCGCGCGAAACTGGACCCATTCGGTCACGATCACCAGCGCGTCGGCACCCTCCGCGCAGGCATAGACGTCGTCGCAATACGCGATATCGGGAAGCTCGCGCCGCGCTTCCTTCATGCTTGCGGGGTCGAAGGCGCGCACCTTTGCACCCATGTCGCGGAGGCCGGTGATCAGCGGGATCGATGGCGCCTCGCGCATGTCGTCGGTATCCGGCTTGAACGCCAGCCCCAGCACCGCGATGGTCTTGTTGCGCAGATTGCCGCCGAGCGCCTGCGCGACCTTGCGCGCCATCGCGCGCTTGCGGTTGTCGTTGACGGTGACGACCGACTCCACGATGCGAAGCGGGGTGTCGTGGTCTTCCGCGATCTTCACCAGCGCACGGGTGTCCTTGGGAAAACAGGAGCCGCCGTAGCCGGGGCCGGCGTGCAGGAACTTGGTGCCGATGCGATTGTCGAGGCCGATGCCGCGCGCGACCTCCTGGATGTCGGCGCCGACCTTTTCGGACAGGTCGGCGATTTCGTTGATGAAGGTGATCTTGGTCGCGAGAAAGGCGTTGGCCGCGTATTTGATCAGTTCGGCGGTGCGGCGCGCGGTGAACATCAGCGGCGCCTGATTGAGCGACAGCGGCCGGTAGATGTCGCCGAGCGCCTTGCGGCCGCGTTCGTCGGAGGTCCCGATCACGATGCGGTCGGGAAACTTGAAATCGCGGATCGCGGCGCCCTCGCGCAGGAATTCGGGGTTGGACGCCACCACCACATCTGCCGACGGATTGGCCTCGAAGATCAGCCGCTCCACCTCGTCGCCGGTGCCGACCGGCACGGTCGATTTGGTTACCACCACGGTAAAGCCGCGCACCGCCGCCGCGATTTCGCGTGCCGCGGCATAGACGTAGCTGAGGTCGGCATGACCGTCGCCGCGGCGTGAGGGGGTGCCGACGGCGATGAACACCGCATCCGCCTCGGCCACCGGACCGGCCAGATCGGTGGTGAAATCGAGCCGCGACGCTGCCACGTTGGTCGCGACCAGCGCCTCGAGGCCCGGCTCGAAGATCGGGATCTCGCCGTGGCGCAGCGCCGCGATCTTGTCCGCATCCTTGTCGACGCAGGTGACCTGATGGCCGAAATCGGCAAAGCAGGCTCCGGACACGAGGCCGACATAGCCCGTGCCAATCATGGCAATGTGCATCGAATAAACCTATCGGCATGCGACCGCGGGAGGCGGCTGTCAGGCCCGCGTCTTAGCAGACGGAGCGCGGGGGTCACGAGGTATCTGCCACCTTCCTCGTCTGCGGCTGTGATCCGGAAAGCAAAATCCGGATAAGCGGTTTCAATGGTGGGCAGATCATGATAGGAAAGCAGGCCTTCTTTCTATTGCCCATCTTAATGGCCCATATCAACTGCCGTGACAAACGACCAACTGCTGAGCCAGATATCCGACTATTGCCGCCAGGCCGGGATGGCGGAGTCGACCTTTGGCCGGCGCGCCGTCAATGACGGAAAACTCGTGCAGCGGCTGCGCGAGGGCAAGCGCATCACCATCGATACGCTGAACCGGATCGAGGCCTGTATCGCCTCGGGCTCGCCGGATGGCGCGGCCTCCATCCGCCGGCCGGAGCCGATCGAGCGGCGCGATCCCCGCGCCAATTTCCGTTTCTTCGAGAACCGGCAGAAATATCTGCTGTTCGTCCATACCTGCAGCGAGAAGCGCGTCATCGCCGACCGCGTCGCACTGGAGTTCGGCAGCATTCATCCACGCCCGCCGGCGCTGCGGGTGTTCGACGCGGGCGTCGGCGACGGCACCGTGCTGGCGCGGGTGATGCGCTCCATGCACGTCCGCTTTCCCCACATGCCGTTCTATGTCGCAGGCAAGGAACTCAGCCTCGAGGACATCAAGCTGACGCTCGACAAGGCGCCGGACCGGCTGTTCGAGCATCCGGCGACCGTCATGGTGCTGACCAACATGCACTACGCGGAAGCGCCATGGCTTGCGCCCCGTTCGCCCCAGGCCGCGGCCGGCATGGTTTGGCGCGAGGTGCCGCTGCGGGGGACATCCTCCGGCGAGTTCGAGGCGCAGATCCGGGACCTGTGGCCGGATCTCGAGGAGAACTGGCGGGCGAACGTCAGTCCGGTCACGGGGATGCCGGTCTACGAGCGGCCGGTCGTATTGGTAATCTACCGGGAAGATCACCAATTCCTGCTCGATTCTGTCATCCCGCGCGCCGGACGGGTCGAGGCCAACTTCGATCTGGTGATCGCTTCCCAGCCGTACCGAGCCAGGTCTTCCCTCACGTTCAGGGCCCGGCGGATCATCGCCCCCCTGGCGAAGGCGTTGCGGCCCGGCGGGCGTTTAATAGGAATCCATTCTCATGGCGGCGATCCCGGGCTGGAGATTGTCCAGGCGGTCTGGCCCGGAGAAAACCCTTTCGCCGTGAGCCGTCATGAGCTATTGCGCGCTGTGAAATACGAGCTCGGCTCGGTGGGGCGCGACCTTAATTTCAACGCTTATGCCGACCACCGTTCGATTTTTCGCTATGAAATGGAAGCGCTGCCCAATGAGGTCACGGGATCGATCGGTACCTCGACGGCCTTCGCAGCGTGGAATGCGGCGGTCTACGTCGCTCAAGTCGAAGACGACCGGTTGACGGAAATGACCCAAAGCGGCCGCTATCTGGACGCCACCAGGGAGGTTTTGCGCAAGCACAATGGTCTCTGGTTCTACGACGAATCCTACGTCATCTCGCGGCGCCGCGACTGACATCTGGTGTTCCGGTTCGAACATTCGCATCACTTCGCAGCGAGTTCTTATGCGAATGTTAGAACCATAGGAACACTAGCAAAATAAATATTCTGGTGTGGTTTTGGCTCTGACATTCGCTTGTAGGACTCGCGGCAATACTGAAGCGAATGTCAGAGCCACCACACCAGGTCAACAGCACGAAAGGACCGCCGTCTCAGGCGGATGAAGGGGCGATTGATGCGCGGATCTTATTTGTTCACGAGTGAATCGGTTTCGGAGGGGCATCCCGACAAGGTATGCGACCGAATTTCGGACGAGATCGTCGATCTGTTTTTCAGCGAGGGTCCGAAAGCCGGAATCGATCCGTGGGCGATCCGCGCCGCCTGCGAGACGCTCGCCACCACCAACAAGGTGGTGATCGCCGGAGAAACCCGCGGGCCTGAATCCGTCACCAAGGAGAAGATCGAAAGCGTTGTCCGCGCCGCGATCAAGGACATCGGTTACGAGCAGGATGGTTTTCACTGGAAGACCGCCGACATCGAGATCCTGCTGCATCCGCAGTCGGCCGACATCGCGCAAGGGGTCGATGCCTTGCAGCCCGGCACCAACAAGGAAGAGGGTGCCGGCGACCAGGGGATCATGTTCGGCTACGCCTGCAATGAGACGCCGGACCTGATGCCGGCTCCGATCTTCTACGCCCACAAGATCCTGCGGCTGATCTCCGAGGCTCGCCACTCCGGAAAGGAAAAGGTACTGGGTCCGGACTCCAAAAGCCAGGTCACGGTGCAATACGAGAACGGCAAGCCGGTCGGCGTGCGCGAAATCGTGGTGTCGCACCAGCATCTCGTCGAGGACATGAGCTCCGATCAGGTGCGCGAGCGCGTCGAGCCTTATGTGCGCGAAGCCTTGCCGAAGGGCTGGATCACCGACAAGACCATCTGGCACATCAATCCCACCGGAAAATTCTTCATCGGCGGCCCCGACGGCGACGCCGGCCTGACCGGCCGCAAGATCATCGTCGATACCTATGGCGGCGCGGCGCCGCATGGCGGCGGCGCCTTCTCCGGCAAGGATCCGACCAAGGTCGACCGCTCGGCGGCCTATGCCGCGCGCTACCTCGCCAAGAACATCGTCGCCGCTGGCCTTGCCGACCGCTGCACCTTGCAGCTCGCTTACGCGATCGGCGTGGCGCGTCCGCTGTCGATCTACATCGATACCCACGGCACCGGAAAAGTGCCGGAAGACACGCTGGAGCGGATCGTCTCCGAGGCGATGGACCTGACGCCGCGCGGCATCCGCAAGCATCTCGATCTGAACCGGCCGATCTATGCGCGCACCTCGTCCTACGGCCATTTCGGCCGCACGCCGGACAACGAGGGCGGGTTCTCCTGGGAGAAGACCGACCTCGCCGAGGTGATCAAGCGCGCGGTGTGACAACAAGCAAGACGTCATGCCCGGCCTTGTGCCGGGCATCCATGTCTTTCTTTTTGTCAGCAAGACGTGGATGGCCGGGACGAGCCCGACCATGACGAAGGAAAGATGACGCCGCTTCTTCACTCGCTTGCAGACGGGGAGGGGGAGCCGCAACAAGGGATCCGATCGACATGACCACCGCTACCGCCGCCAAGACGCCCGCAGGTTTCACCGACTACATCGTCAGGGACATCGGCCTTGCCGATTTCGGCCGCAAGGAAATCTCGCTCGCCGAGACCGAGATGCCCGGACTGATGGCGACGCGCGAGGAATACGGCTCAAAGCAGCCCTTGAAGGGTGCGCGCGTCGCAGGCTCCCTGCACATGACGATCCAGACCGCGGTGCTGATCGAAACGCTGAAGGCGCTGGGCGCCGACATCCGCTGGGTCTCCTGCAACATCTATTCGACGCAGGATCACGCCGCCGCCGCGATCGCGGCCGCCGGCATTCCGGTGTTCGCCGTCAAGGGCGAGACCCTGACCGAATACTGGGACTACACCGCAAAACTGTTCGACTGGCACGGCGGCGGGCATCCCAACATGATCCTCGACGACGGCGGCGACGCGACGCTGCTGATCCACCTCGGCGTGCGCGCCGAGAAGGGCGACGTGGCATTTTTGGACAAGCCCGGCGCGGAAGAAGAGGAGGTGCTGTTCGCGCTCATCAAGCGCCTCTTGAAGGAAAAGCCGAAGGGCTGGTTCGGCGAGGTCGCCAAATCCATCAAGGGCGTTTCGGAAGAGACCACCACCGGCGTGCATCGTCTCTACGAGATGCAGAAGGCCGGCACGCTGCTGTGGCCCGCCATCAACGTCAACGACAGCGTCACCAAATCGAAGTTCGACAACCTCTACGGTTGCCGCGAGTCGCTGGTTGACGGCATCCGCCGCGGCACCGATGTGATGATGAGCGGCAAGGTCGCCATGGTCGCGGGCTTCGGCGATGTCGGCAAGGGTTCGGCTGCCTCATTGCGACAGGCCGGCTGCCGCGTCATGGTGTCGGAGATCGATCCGATCTGCGCGCTGCAGGCGGCTATGGAAGGCTACGAGGTCGTGACCATGGAGGACGCAGCACCCCGCGCCGACATTTTCGTCACCGCCACCGGCAACAAGGACATCATCACCGTTGAGCATATGCGGGCGATGAAGGATCGCGCCATCGTTTGCAACATCGGGCATTTCGACAACGAGATCCAGGTCGGCGCGCTGAAGAATTTGAAGTGGGACAACATCAAGCCGCAGGTGGATGAGATCACCTTCCCGGACGGCAAGCGCATGATCCTGTTGTCGGAAGGCCGCCTGGTGAACCTCGGCAACGCCATGGGACATCCGAGCTTCGTGATGTCGGCGTCGTTCACCAACCAGACGCTGGCGCAGATCGAACTGTTCGCCAACAACAAGGACGGCAGGTACAAGAAAGAGGTATACGTGCTGCCCAAGACGCTCGACGAGAAGGTGGCGCGGCTGCATCTGAACAAGATCGGCGTCAGGCTCACCGAATTGCGCAAGGACCAGGCCGACTACATCGGCGTCAAGGTCGAAGGCCCGTTCAAGAGCGATCACTACCGTTACTGAGCGGCCAATTATCCGTCATTCCGGACGGCTTATGGCAAGCCGATCCGGAATCCAGCTTCACGCGATAACCGGATTCCGGAATAGTTGCGACGCGACGCCCACAGGTGCGCAATCGCGTGTCGGGGAGTGACGGAAGGAAACACGAAAGCCCGAAAATACAGAAGCCCCGGAACGATCCGGGGCTGTGTGTTCCTTGTCAATCATAGGCGCCCGGCGGCCACGCAATCCGCCTCACGTCGTCCGGCCGTTGCTCTTTTGGGCCGCGAGAAAATCCGACAGCTTGGCAGTTTGCTTGGGCGCTGCCTTCTTGCCCCGGGCCGGTGTTTTCACCGGCTTCGGCTGCGC
>NZ_JBPPLZ010000009.1:0-119370 GCF_051535235.1 Nitrobacter sp. | reverse complement strand
TGCACAACTATCCCTCTCTGAACCCGTCTTCACGCTCAATCACGAAGCATCATTTTCGATTAGTGATCGAGCGTGAATCTTATACTTTCGAATCGTCGGTCAATGCCAATGCCCAGGAGGCTTCTGCCTGTTGGAGCTCGGTGGTTACATCGCAGACGCCAGGCACCGACCAGATGGCATCGCGAAGCAGGAACCGCCAACTGTTGGTTCGCTCGACACGCTTTGCCAATTCCAAAACGCGGACGTGCGGGATCAGTGCTGCCCTCAGTACTCGATAGTCCTCCTGGAACACAACGGCGGCAAGCACATCAAAGGCCTGCGCCGGCAGATCGCGAAGCGCCCCGAGCTGACGTGAGTTGTTGTGCGACGTCAGGCGTCGTCCCTTGATCTGATATCGCACCTCTGCGGCATCCGTGGCATCGGCATCGCGCATCGAGTTCGGCGCCTGCTTCCAACCGAAGGCGCGACAAAACAGATGCTCAGCAAGATCGCCGACGGGATTATTCGAACTTCGGATGACGCCGCGCCGTCGGAGTTCCTCCGATACCGCAGCGTGCAACACGAGCAGCTCAGGCGGAGTTAGATCTTTCAAATCTCTCAAGAGGCTTCACCTAATGCTCACGCGGCTCATACATCTCGTCCGGATATGGAAGTCTGCCGTTGATCGCCCGCAGAAGTGCGAGATAACTGCGCACAGCCTTCTGAAATTCGACCCCGTCACCAATCGGTCGGTCTTTGAACGCGTGAATCGCGTTTCGACGTTGCTGTACAAGTTCGACAAGCGCGTCGCCTTCGGCGCCAAGCAGCCCTTTTATTTTGCAATAATTGCGCAGCTTCTCCAGGGCCAGTCCGTCCGGCGCGTGTGACGTCTGCTTTGCGTGGTCGAAGGCATTCGCCTTCTTGAGATTGTCGATGTCGGCCTTGTAGGTCTC
The DNA here is from genome assembly GCF_051535235.1 of Nitrobacter sp. Taxonomy (GTDB): domain Bacteria; phylum Pseudomonadota; class Alphaproteobacteria; order Rhizobiales; family Xanthobacteraceae; genus Nitrobacter. The sequence continues at coordinate 118,438 of NZ_JBPPLZ010000009.1, read as the reverse complement.
GTACCAGACGGACAGAAGCGTCTTGATCGTGCCTTCGACGAGGCTTCCCAGATTGGCCCAAGCCAGTATGAGTTCCGCCGGTGTGAGCGCGTTAGGCGGCTCCCGCATCCAGAGCCTAAGCGATCCTGACAATGAGGCCTGCCAATCGAGGCGCGATTTTCCGAGCAGGCCGGCAGCGGCGACGGGAGCCCAGCCATCACTCTTTGACCAGAACTTGGCAATGCCTTGGTTCAAGGTCTCAACCCGATCGACCACTTCCGCGATGGCCATCGCATCAATTGATTTTGGCGCAATCTTTTTGACGAAGCTCAACGAGACGGCCATTTCTCTTCCCTCGCGCGCCAGGCCGGTCGGGCCATCAGCATATGTAGGTGGTGAACTGCTTCGCCCGAAAACCGGTGATCTCCATGACGGTGCTCACCCCTCAGAGATATTCCTTCTTGAGAAATCGTAGGTCGCCGAGCGCGACCTTGAGCGCTCCGGCTGCCGGCACGGCGTCATCATGGTTTGCCGGATTGACCGTGCCGCCGATCGTGCGCAACTTGCCCGGATGCGATGCGTCATGCTTCAGCAGCGGCTCGACCAGCGGGCAGAGCTGGCCGAGGTTTCTGTTGGTGTAATCGCTGAGCGAAGCGGCGGCGGCGCCCGTCGCGCGCCGGTCCCGCACCAGCATTTCCTTGCAAAAGCGTTCGGCGGCGTCGCGGATGACGCTGCCGCCCTGCTTGAGCATGTCGGGATGATTGCTTCGCACCAGCTTGTCGGCCCGATCGATGGCCATACCGAGATCGTCCGCGGTGTTGGTGACGGTCGATCCGTTGCCCGGGCTTTGCAGCGCGATCTGAAAGAGCGTGATGTTCTGGTGCAGGTAGCGTTCGCCGAGATCTTTCCAGGTGCGCTGGTCCTGCGTCAGCACGATCACCTGCATGCCGCGCTTCAGCAGCTCTTCAAGCACGCTTGAATTGAAGAAGGCGCGGTAATCCTCGTCGCTCGAGAGGATGGGATCGTCGAGCACGACGAAGCCAGAATTCTCCTTCACCGCCCGCGCGAGGAAAAGCGCGAGGCCAAGGCAATGCAGTTGCGACTGGCTGAACACAGCGATGACGTCGCGCAACTTCGGCTCGCTGCGGTCGAGGTTCGCGGACAGGCCCGCCTTGAAGTCGATGGTGCGGCGCGCACCGGGGCGCGGCCGTACGCCTGAAAAGAAGCTGAGCTCGTCCGGACGCAGTAAATCCCACCACGTCTGCACGCCGTCGCTGAGGTCGCCGAACTTCTCTTCGAGGACAGCCTCTTTGCCCTTGTCGATCTGCTTCAGCGCCTGGGTGAGCTCCTTTGCCGCCTGTTCATGCGCGGAACGGTCGATTAGCGCGGCGCGCAGTTTCTCCCGATCGCCCGCAAGGTCGATCAGTTCCTGCCAGCCGGTCGTCTCGCTCTGCGCGTCCACCACTTCGCGCAAGGCGTCGCTCACGGCCTTCTCGGCGGGATCGTAGGGGACCAGCACGGCCGCAAACGCGTCGCGGGCCGCGGCGAGCGCAGTGAAGCCGTCCCGGATCAAATCGGGGTCATCCAGCGACTCCGGCTTCTCGATGGCGCCGCTGACGAGTCCGGTTAGCCGATTCGAGGCCAAAACCACGCGCGTCCGCGCGCGGACCAGCCGCCGCAGGCAGGAAAGCCAAAGCTCCACCTGCGGCTTTGCCTCCGCGCCGAGCAGGGCATGGATGCGCGCGACGCGAATGCCCCGCGCCCTGCGGGAGCGCGAGGGATGGGTGATAAGAAGTGGCAACGCGTCGATCACGCCGTCAACGGCGCTTTTGACAAGCGCCTGCATCTGCGTCAGGGCCTCGGCCGCGTCTTTCTGCGCCTGTTGGAAGCTCTCAGTGTCGGCAACGCGGCCCCGGATATGGGCTATGCGGGCGGCGGTCAGCGCTGCTTCCGATCCGCAGAGAGGGCAGTCGATATCGGCGTGCGCGCTCTCGACCGCGGGCAACGCCAGCGCCTCGCGGAATAGGCCGACGAGCCGCCGCGTCTCTTCGTCTACCTTATCGCGTTCTGCGACATAGACTGTAAGCGCATCTTGCTGCGCGGCGGTCGCTCCTGACCACGGCGCAAGCGGTTTGCGGTCGAAGCCTTTCAGGGCAAAGGTTTTCGCCCGCCTTTCGCTCAGAAGCACACCGAGCCGCGCGAACAGCGCATCGGCATCGACGGGCGGGGCCTCCCCGGCTGCCGCGATCAACTCTTTCGCGCAGCCGGCAAGCGCGGCCGCTATTTCCGCCGGTGTCGGCACCTTCGCAAGAAGGGGCTTCATGAGCCGGCCCGCGCCCGCGATGCCGGCAGCCGCCTCGAGCTTTTCAATCAGGGGGCTGGCTGGCGCTGCTATCTCGTTGCCGAGCGCAGATACCTGGTTGCGGAATTCCTCAAGATCGGTGACTTCGAGCAGCGCCTTGAAATAGCTCGCGCGATCCTGCGGCCGCGCCGAGAACACGTAGCCGAGCGTATGCTGCGCGAGCACCGGCGCGCGCAGCGGCGGCTGCGACAGCACGATGCCCAGCGCTGCAAGAGCCGCTTCGTTAGCCGGCTTCCCGTCGATGGTGAGAACCGTCTCGCATTCCTGCTTCTTGCTGTAATCCGCCTTGAGAACACGCTTCACGATACGCGGCGCACCGCTCGAATCCGCGATGGTTGCCTGCACGAAGACCTGCGTGCTTGCCGGCAAGTGTGCGTTGCGCAGCGCGTCGGCGAACTCGTCCTGGCTACTCGCCATCAGCGCCCGGCGGACGATCTGCCCCGTCAGCAGGAATTCGACGGCTTCCGCGAGGCTCGTTTTGCCCTGGCTGTTTGGCCCGCAGATTGCGGCCAGCAGGGACGGCAGGTCGAGGGTCTGGACCGCGCGGCCGAACGCGCGGAAGCCCTGGATTTCAAGCTTGCTGAGCCGGCACGTCATGGGCGCGTCTCAGCTCTTCGATGCGGTCGGTCAGAACCTTGCGGATATTGGAACGGGAATCCGACGCCCCTGCGTCGATGCGGGCCGAGACGAGCCTTTCGGCAAGACTGCCCGCCTTCAGGTGTGATTTCAGCCGCGCAAGATTATCCTGCGGCTCCTCTTCTGCGCTCTCCATACGTCCCCTCCAGAACTCCGGCCGCCCGAAGCGGCTATTATGATGTTACCGGCCCTATACCGGAAATTGGTCGGTCCGGCGATGCACAACCGCCGCCGGACCTGTGAACGTGCTGCGGCTTCGGCCTCTTATGCGGCCTTCGTCACTTCGAAATGCCCTCCCGATTTCTCCACCGCGGATTTCACGATGCCGACAATCTCCGTCAGGAAGGCCCGCGCCTGCGGCTTCATCGCCGAACTGATCGGCGGCGCCGTATCCTCGTAGATGCGGCGGATTTCACCCGCGCGCCGAGAACCGGAGCCGTAGCCGGAATAGCTATAGGCGTTCATCCAGTCGCTGCGGTGCTGGTCCGCAAGCCGCGCCTTCGCCAGCTCGTGGAGGGCGTTGAACACGCCGCTCCGAACGGGGTTGAGTGCCGCCATTCTCTCGCCCTCGTCTGTCGGCACGCGCGTCCAGCCAGCCGGGCTGTCGAGCCACCGCGAGATTTCTTCTTGCAGCCTGCCGATCAAATCGCTCGCGGGCCGCAGATTGTCGTACTCATCGCTCCAGGCATTCGCGAAGCGGCGCGAAAGCGCCTTGATGCGCGTCCAGTGCTCCGTCCTGATGCCGTCGCGGTAAATGAGGCCAAGCCGGGCTTCCCACGGACGCAGGAAGCTTTCGACGGCGTCGCGCAGGGCGAGCTCCAGGCCGCCGATTGCATAGATGGGCGCGGCTTCCGCAGAAGCCTCCGGTTCGGCCGCCGATTGCAGCAACACGAGAAGCCGACGCATCTCCTTGAGGACGCCACCGGGGATGTCCCCAATCTCACGGTCGAGCGCACCGAACATAAAGACGCGCTCTTCCAGCCGCCGCTCCAGCGCCGCAGCCACGGGCGCGCCAAGCAACTGACGCAGCCCCGCTACGGCATTGCCGACGCTCGCCATGACGTGGGCGCGCTTTTGGCCGGTCGTCTGGAGATTGTCGCCCTTCACTTGATCGAAATGCGAGAAAGCGAGCGCGATCTTATCCGCATAGCCGGCGCTACCCGCAGCGCGGAGCAGTGCGAGCGGAGCCGCCTGCATCGGTTGCTGCGAGCTATCGACAAGAATGATCAGGTCGACTTCGGAGAAGCGTTTAGTCACCCGCGTGGAAATGCTGGAAACGGACTCGGCCGTGTGGCCGAGGCCCTGTCCATCGAGCAATATGAGCTTATCCGCAACATGAAGTTCCTTAGGCGCGGGACGGAATGGGCCTCGCACGCGAATGCCGTCCACGAGCGGCGTGAGGAGTCGGCCGAATTGCCGGAAATGGTTGCTCGAAAACCAGCGAACCTGACGCAGGAAGGCGTCCCTGTCCGCGCTTTCGAACGTCCAGATGACCGGCCAGCCGGTCGCGGAGCGTTCGAGCGATCCCGCATCCAGCAACTCGAATCTGCCTTCGATCTCATCGCGAATGTCGAGCGCGAGCCGGGCAAACTCTTCGCTTTCAAAGAGCCGGTCGCTGTAGAACTCCAGCCATGCAACCTTGTCATCGGGAGATTTCTGCTCGGAAAGAAGCCCAAGGTCGGCGGCATTCTGCTTGTTGATCTCACCGGCAAGCGCGCGAACGCGGCTTACATAAGCTTTCAGACGTTCGCTGTTGCTCCGCCGCTCCGCGTCCGTGACGCTGTCCTCTTCCTCGGGAACACCGGTCGCCGGCACGATCGTGTCGAACGAGAAGTCCTCATCGTCATCGGCCTCTGAATCGCTGTCCCACTCTCCAAGCAGATAAGACAGACGGAAGCGCTGCTCGCGATGCGTCAGTAGCGCTGCCGCTACCTTCACATCCGGCTGGCCCTCCGTGGCGGCGAGACAGGCACCCTCGATACACTCATCGATATGAGCGCGAACTTCGAACTCCGACATGAAGGTGACGGCGGCCGTAAACGGACCCTCCGCCGTAACGATCTCGGTGTCCGAAATCGTGGTCTTGGCGGTCGAGGTCGAGGGAAAGCGATCATTCTCGTGGCTTGAACCGATCAGGTGCCGCAGCAGCGTGGTCTTGCCCGCGCCCGTGGTGCCCACTAGCAGCACACGCGCATAACCGTCATCCTTTCCGGGCAGCGGGATATGTGCATCGCGCAATTGCGCGGTATCGACCCGACCGGTTTCGATGCCATCGAAGAATGCCGAGACGATCTGCGGCGCGAACTCCCGCTCGGCGTCGCCGCGACGATCGGCGCTCCACCAGCTCTGGTCCCCCAACAGCACATTGAGCTGTCCCACCAGCTCATCCGCCTGGGCGTCGTCGGTCGTGTTCAGACCCCGCCTAATTTTGAGGCCGGGCTTGCCGCGGGCATCCCGGCGAAGGGGATGCCGGAATATGACGCTCCAGCCTGGTCGGCCCGACCGTGTCTTCGTTGCCGAGTGCGAATCTTCCACGCGCATCTCCGTTGTTCTGCGTTGTACCGCTCAGATACGTGACGCAGGGCGATGGGTCAAGAAGATTCAGAACAACGCAGAACAACGCAATTCAAGTCGACCTCGGCGCCCTTCCCGACGGATTATCGCCGGAGAAGGCCGCGACGACGGCGTGAAGCGGAGCTCGCCGCCTCCTACAAAGGCAGAAAGCCATATTCGCACATTGTCGATAATTAGCGATTTCTGTGAAATAGAGATGATGAAGCAATAGACTCTCCGGGGACCACCTGTTATCATATATGCCGGAATTCGCACTTTATGATAAGTGTTGCATATGGAAGAAACCGCCCCGAGGCTTCCCCAAGGTCGTGCGCAGCTAGTCCGTGTCCTATCTGCGGCGGGGGACGTGATCCACGTGGACGACGTTGCGACCACTCTGCAACTCGATCGGACCGCGGCGGCCCAGCGTCTTTCGCGCTGGACCGAGCAGGGTTGGCTGAGACGCGTCGGTCGGGGAGCCTATGTCGCCGCTTCGATCGACACGATGGGATCCGATCGCGTCCTCGACGACCCTTGGGTGCTCGTCCCCGCGCTCTTCGCACCTGCATATATAGGCGGGCGCACAGCGGCCGAGCATTGGGATCTCACAGAGCAAATCTTCAAGGACATCGTGGTGATGACGGCTCAGGCCGTACGTCAGAAGCGCCAGGAGCGGCACGGCGCGCTGTTCTCGCTGAAGCACATCGACGAACGGAAGCTCTTCGGCACGAAGAGTGTCTGGCGCCATCAGACTCGCGTGCCTGTCTCCGACGTGCACCGCACTGTTATCGATATGCTGGACGACCCCGCGGTGGGCGGCGGGATCCAGCATGTAGCGGATTGCCTTGCCGCCTATCTGCGGCGCGACGATCGCGACAACGAGAAGGTCATCGAGTACGCGGTGCGTCTCGGCAACGGCGCCATCTTTAAGCGCCTCGGTTTTCTGGCCGAGCGCTTGCCCGACGGTGCTGAGCTCGCCCGCATTTGCGAACACCATCTAAGCGGCGGCCATGCGAAGCTCGACCCTGCCCAGGATGGATCGCACGTGGTGACAAAGTGGCGGCTGCGCGTGCCCCAACGCTGGGCTCGCGAGGAAACGACATGATCGATAAGCGTGAAATCCTCGCGATCTCTCAGCAGACGTCCCTCACGCCACACGTCGTGGAGAAGGACTATGTCCTCGGATGGATGCTCGCGGGCATCTACAGCCACGAAGACCTCGCGGAAAGTTGGGTGTTCAAAGGCGGCACCTGCCTGAAGAAGTGTTTCTTCGAGACCTACCGCTTCTCCGAGGACCTCGACTTCACGCTCACGAAGCCGGAGCACCTCGACGCCGACTTTCTGAAGAACGCATTTTCTGAGATCGGCGAGTGGATTTACGAACAGACCGGCATCGAGATTCCAGCCGACAAGCAGGAGTTCGAGATCTATCAGAACCCGCGCGGACAGATCTCGTGCCAGGGAAAGATCAGCTACAAAGGGCCTGTCTCATCGACCCACGGTCTTCCGCGGATCAAACTCGACCTGACAGCGGACGAGCGTGTCGTTCTGCCGCCCGTCCAAGCACAGATTTTTCACCCCTATAGCGACGCTCCAGAGGATGGCATTCACGTCCTGGCCTACGACTACATAGAGGCGTTCGCCGAAAAATTCCGGGCTCTCGCCGAGCGAACGCGTCCTCGCGACCTCTATGACGTGGTGAATCTGTACCGAAACGGCGAGGCGCGCCCGGAGCCGCGGCGCTTCATGGAGGTCCTGCGCGCCAAATGCGAATTCAAGGGCATCGGCATTCCGAGCATAGCCGACCTCGAACCTCACCGTGCGGATCTTGAGGCCGGCTGGAGCCACATGCTGGAACACCAGCTTCCTGCGCTGCTACCCGTGGCAACTTTCTGGGACGCGCTCCCGGAAATCTTCGCCTGGCTCCAAGGCGCCCTTCCGCAACCCCTCGCGGCGATGCCCATCGGCGCCGGTGATACACTCATCCGCGAGCGCATCGTCGGCTTGCCTGCCGGCGGCCGAGGCCAGAACTATATCGAGATGATCCGCTTCGCAGCGGCCAACCGTCTCCTCGTTGAAATCGACTATCGCGATAAGCAGGGCAACCGCGCAACGAGAGCAATCGAGGCTTATTCGCTCCGCCGCTCGCAAGCGGGAGACGTGTTGCTCATGGCCGTGCGAGCGGACAACGGTCAACCGCGCAGCTATCTGGTCAATAGCATTCTTGGGGTGAACGCCACTCAGTCGTCATTCTCGCCACGATATCCCATCGAACTCACGCCGTCTGGCCCCCAGACCATTCCGCACACCGCGAGCTCGGGTTCAGGAAGTGTGTTCGGACTGGGCCGTTCGCCCATTCGGCGCTCGCCTGTCCGCCGATCGGCACGAAGCACGGGTTTCGGGGCGCCAAGCGGTCCAACCTACGTTTTCAAATGCACCGTTTGTGGAAAAACCTTCAATAAGAAGAGCTATGACGCGACGCTGAACAAACACAAGAACAACCGGACGGGCTACGAATGTTTCGGAACGTTCGGAACATTTGTGAGAACAAAATACTAGCGAATCGGCCGTCGATGGTCGGAGAGGATGAGCTTGGCAACTAAACTGCGGATGAGATACTTGATCATGATTGTGCAACAGGCCGTTGCACAAATGGCTTGATTAAGGCCCTCCTCTTCAAGGAGCTGCGACTCCGCATCGGCCTCTGTACAAACCGCAGGTCCACCCATTATCCATCCGCCCGCTGACTCGAACGAACTCGAACCAAGGAGCTTTCCGTGAACCCCGGGCGCGGCGTGGTGCTCTCCGAGTAGCAAGCCAGACGGTCGAGCATTGAGCAACTCGCCGATCTTTGAAGTCGTCCTCCTGTCCACTCGCGCTGCACTATGTCATCTCTATTTCTCACACCCGAGGAGGTCTACGAGCGTTATCGAGGGATGATCAGCTTGGGCACGTTGCGCAATTGGCGGATGATGAAAATCGGGCCATCCTTTCTGAAGCTCGGACGCGCGGTTTTATATCCTCTCTCGGAGCTAGAGGCATGGGATCGGAAGAACCTCGTGATCTGTCGTGCCGCAAAGGTCCTGAGCGCGAAGGAACGAGAGGCAGCGGGATGATCACGAACCGTCAATATCCACCGCCTCCAATCTCCGGCCCCAATGAAATCAACGGTTCAAGAAATAACAATAAAATCAGCAAGATGTGGATGAGAGTGGTTTGATGCACAACCATCCTTCAGGCGATCCCACGCCGTCGCAGGCGGACATCCAGATGACGAAATCCATCGTCGCGATCGCCGCGCCGCTCGGCATTTCCGTGCACGACCACATCATCGTCGGCAAGAACGGCCATGCCAGCCTGAAAGGGCTGCGGCTGATCTAGACTCGGCTCATTGCCTCACCAGAATCAGCGGATTTGCGGTGTCCGGAACGAGTCGCCACTGCGCGTTGTCGTCCGCCTGAAAGTGCCAGGTTTCTCCACCCGCCGATATCAGCAGGATTTCACCGTGATCGAGCCGCCAGACCTCCGGCTTAAAGCCGGCGATCGCGGGATCGCATTTGGGTTTGAGAAAAGCCTGGAAATTGTCCGGCGGGACCTCCGTGTTGGTCAGCGTGATGCCGCAGACGGTCTGGCCGTTGCCGCGAACGAAAGCCCAGTCGCCGATCATCTGATCCATCGATTTGGCGAGCGAGCGGGCCTCGGCGAGATTTTGCAGAATGTAGATGCCCTCGTTCTCCCGCCGGCCTTCGAAAATGCCGCTTTCGACTTCGGTGAAATCGATCACCGGTTCTCCGGTGGCGCTCTGCAGGCGCACGATATCGAGGCCGGCGACGGTCCAGGCCGCGATGTCCTTCGTGAACGGCAGCGAGGCCGCGCAGCCTGGCTCAAGCTCGAGCTTGAGACCGTGCGGCGATGAATCTCCCTTGAGCGTCACGACGCAGGTCTTGCTGCGTTCGGTGGTCGACAATTCCCACTGCCCGATCATGCCTTTTTTCAATGCCGACGCATCCTGCGCCAATGCGGCCGATCCGCAGGTCATCAATGCCGCAACAGCGGCGGCGAGAAAGGCGCTCCGCTTCCGCCATGCCCGCTTGCTGCGGTTTATGCTCGTCATGCTAGCGTCCCTCCACCGGCGTTTCCGGAACCGGCGTCAGCGGCGGCTTGCCGGCGAACCAGGCCGTGATGTTGTCGACGACAAGCTGGTCCATAGCATTGCGCGTCACCACCGACGCCGAACCGATATGCGGCAACAGCACCACGTTCTGCAGCGCGCGCAACTCCTCCGGAACGTGCGGCTCATGGGCGAACACATCGAGACCAGCGGCCAGGATAACGCCGGATTTCAGCGCATGGATCAGCGCCGGTTCGTCAATGACCGAGCCGCGCGCCAGGTTGATGACGACGCCGCGCGGCCCGAGCGCCGCCAGCACATCGGCATTGATCAGCTTCTCCGTCGATGCGCCGCCGGGCGTGATGACGATCAGCGTATCGACCGCCTTCGCCATCTCGATCAGGTCCGGATAGTGCCGGTAGGACACGCCCGTGGCCGGACGGCGCGAGTGGTAGACAACCGGCACCCGCGACGCATCGAGCCGCCTCGCGATTGCCTGACCGATCCGGCCCATGCCAACCATGCCCACCGTGCGGTCGCGCAGCGAGCCGGCGCTCAAGGGAAAATTCCGCGTCGCCCACGTCCCCTCCCGCACATGGCGATCCGCCCTGACGAAATCACGCAGCGTCGCGATCAGAAGGCCGAGCGCGACGTCCGCAACTTCCTCGGTCAGGACGTCGGGCGTGTTGGTGACGACCACGTTGTGGTCGCGTGCGTAACCCGTATCGACATGGTCATAGCCGACGCCGAAGGTCGATATGATCTCGAGTTCGGGAAAGAGCGCCTGCACCGCGCTGCCGCAAGGTACCAGACCGGTGACGGCCATACCCCGGATTTTCCCAGTGACGGCGGGCGCCAGCCGGTCCAGATCGGCGAGTTGCTCGCAATGATGCAGCACGAACCCGTCGTCAAAGCCGTTGTCGATCGTCGGCTTGCGCGGTCCGTAGACCAGGAGTTCGATCCTTTCCGGCGAGCCGTTGGCGGCCATCAGTTCTCCCTCCGAAGTGCGCTTTCGTGCCAGCGCCGCAGCATCAGATGCGACACCGCCGCAAGGCACATATAGATGACGATGCCCGCCACCGAGAGCAACAACAACGCCGCGAACATGCGCGGAATGTTGAGCCGGTAGCCGGATTCCGCGATCCTGTAGGCGAGTCCGGAACCTGCGCCGGCCGACCCGGCCGCGATTTCCGCAACCACCGCGCCGATCAGCGACAGGCCGCCGGCGATGCGCAGTCCGCCGAGAATGTAGGGCAGCGCCGCCGGCAGTTTCAGATAACGCAGCGTCTGCAGCCGCGATGCGCCGTAGAGGCGAAACATCCCTTCCAGATTACGGTCCACCGAATTGAGACCCAGCGTGGTGTTCGACAGAACGGGAAAGAACGCGACGATCCAGGCGCAGACGACCACCGCGGTCTGCTGCGGCAGGTAGATCAGAAGCAGCGGCGCGATCGCGATCACCGGCGTGACCTGCAGGATGATCGCATAGGGCAGGAGCGCATGCTCCAGCCATTTCGACTGGTTGAACAACAGCGCCAGCGCGATGCCGCCCACCAGTGCTGCGGCAAAACCCTCCGCAGTGGTCAGCAGGGTGGTCAGCAGCGATTGCCACAGGATCGGCCAGTCCTGCACCAGCGTCGCCGCCACCAGCATGGGACCCGGCAACACATAGGGCGGAATGGCGTAGACCTGCACGATGATATGCCACGCCAGCACGCCGGCTCCCAGCACCGCGACCGGCAACAGCACGCGCGCGACCGGCGCTCGCCGATCGCGCTCCGATACGTCACTGCCGGCCGACGCCGCCGATGAACCGGATACGGTCATTGGCGGGGCGCTCCCTTGCCGGTCGCCAGCGACAACCCGATCGATACCTCACGGCAATAGGCGGCGTATTCCGCCGAGGTCCTGAAATCCTCGTTCCGAGGCTCGACTGTGTCGATGCGGTACTCGGCGCTGATGCGGCCGGGGCGCGGCGTCATCACCACGACGCGGCGCGAAAGATAGACCGACTCGAACACCGAATGGGTGACGAAGATGACGGTCTTGCGCAAGTCGCGCCACAGCGCCAGCAGGTCGTTGTTGAGGCGGAAGCGGGTGATCTCGTCGAGCGCCGCAAACGGTTCGTCCATCAAAAGAATATCCGGATCGGTGACGAGCGCGCGCGCCAGCGACACCCGCATCCTCATGCCGCCGGAGAGTTCGCGCGGATAGGCGGTCGCGAATTCGGCCAACCCGACCCGCGCCAGCGCGGGCTCGACATGTCCCTCGATGTCCGGACGTGAGCGGCGCGCAAGCTTCAGCGGCAGCGCCACGTTGTCGCGCACGCTTGCCCACGGCATCAGGGTGGGCTCCTGAAACACGAAGCCGATGGAGCGCCCGCCGCCTGCAATGCGAACCGTCCCGGATGTCGGCGCGCTCAAGCCGGCGATGATTCGCAGCGCGGTCGATTTCCCGCAGCCGGACGGCCCGAGCAGCGACACGAAATCGCCCTTGCTCACATCGAAATCGAGCGGCCCCAGCGCCGCGACGCCGCCGTCGTAGCGTTTCGTGACACCCTTCATGCTGACGGCGTCACCCGCGCGCGCACTCGTGCCGGATTCGGATGGCGCTGTTGCGGGCTCGATCATCGGCACCGGATTTATTTCTTGGGTTGCGGATTCTTGGGATTCAAGTTCTTGGGCCGCAAGTCGATGCCGACGCCCTTGTTGACGAACTGCAGCGTATAGGCCTTGCGAAAATCGATATCGCGGCGCACCACGCCGGCCAGCACCATCTTGTCGAAGAAGCTCGCATAACGCGCATCGCTCATGGCGCCGATGCCGTCGCGCAAGGAATCGCCGGAGTCGACGATGCCATATTCTCGCATCTTCGCCACCGAATAGGCCAGCAGACCGTCGGTCATTTCAGGGTTGAGCTTCTTGATCATGGCATTGCCGGCCGTGTTGTCGCCGTACAGGTAAGTATACCAGCCGACGATCGAGGCGTCGACGAAACGCTGCACAAGGTCCTGCTTGTGCTCGACCAGATCGCGGCGGGTTTCGATCAGGGTCGAATACGGGTTGAATCCGGCGTCCGCGAGCAGAATCACGGTCGGCTTGAAGCCGGCCTGCTTCTCCACCGCATATGGTTCCGAAGTCACGTAGCCTTGCATCGCGCTGTTCTTGTCGGCGAGAAAGGGCTGCGCGTTGAAGGTGTAGGGTTTGACCTTCTCTTCGCTGAAACCGTACTCCGATTTGAGCCACTGGAAGTAGCTGGCGATGCCTTCCTTGGAGACGAACAAAGTGAGGGGCTTCAGGTCCTCGATTTTCGTCACCTTCGATTCAGGATGGGCGAGGAAAACCTGCGGGTCCTTCTGGAACATCGCAGCGACCGCGACGACCGGCACATTGTTGGCAACCGCATCGAATGATTGCAGCGTGTTCGCGGTCATGAAGAAATCAAGCTTGCCGGAGATCAGCAGAACCCGATTGTTCACGTTTGGACCGCCCGGAACGATTGTGACATCGAGGCCGTATTTCTTGTAGGTGCCATCCGCCAAAGCCTGAAAGAAGCCGCCGTGCTCGCCCTCGGCCACCCAGTTGGTGCCGAAGGAAACCTTGTCCAGCGCCGGCCCGGCCGCCGCGCTTGCGGTGATGCCGAGCGCCAGCACCAGTCCGGCCGTTAACGTTCGCAGCAGAAGGGCAAGACGCATCATTGGACTCTCTCGATGGTTCTGGCTCATGATCAGGAGGCGACCCGGATCGGCGCGAATCCTGGCGGCCCGAGGACATGCTCCGCTCGAAAACGCTATAACCCGCATTCCGCCTCGATGAAACGCTGCGTGATATGACCAGGACACCCCCTTTCGACTGGGCCGCCATCCACTGGCCCGACGTGCCCCCCGACACCGCGGCGAACTGGATCGCAGTGCTGCCGCTGGCGGCGACCGAGCAGCACGGTCCGCATCTGCCGCTCACGACCGACGTGCTGATCGCGGAAGCCTATCTTGCGCGCCTTTGCGAATTGCTGCCGCAGGACATACCCGCGATCTTTCTGCCGGTGCAGCCGGTCGGCATTTCCACCGAGCATACCGATTTTCCGGGCACGCAGACGTTGACCAACGAGGCGGCGCTGAAGGCCTGGACCGCGCTCGGCGAAGAGGTGGCGCGGCGCGGGATTCGAAAAATCGTGATGGTGTCCAGTCACGGCGGCAACAGCGCGGCGATGACGATGGTAGCGCAGGACTTGCGTGCACGGCATCATATGCTTGCGGTCACAACCGCGTGGTCGCGCTTCGGCGTGCCGGACGGACTGTTCGATGCGGAGGAATTGCGTCACGGCATCCATGGCGGCGCGGTTGAAACCTCGATCATGCTGGCGCGCGACCCGGAGCAAGTGCGCCGCGAGCATGTCGCCAACTTCCGTCCCGCGAGCCTCACGATCGAAAAGACCTATCGCTGGCTCGGCACGCAGCGGCCGGCACCGTTTGCGTGGCAGACGCAGGACCTTCATCCGACCGGCGCCGTGGGCGATGCGACGCAGGCGTCGGCGGAAAAGGGCGAACGGCTGCTCGAGCACGGCGCGCGCGCGTTCTGCGAATTGCTGGCTGACGTGCAGCGGTTCGACATGGCGATGCTCAAGAACGGGCCGCTCGATCAAAGCTGAATCGTTAACCGTTCAAACGTTCGCGACCGCGATGAAACCGAACGGAAACCAAACTGTTTCGAACCGGAATCGGCGACGCCTCCACCAAATGAGCATGCCGGCCAGGCAGGCCGTGCCAACAGGATGGAGTTTCAGATGTCGCTCAAGACCAGGATCGCTGCCGTCGCACTCGTTGCCCTCACCGCCACCGGCATGGTCGCGAGTTCAACACGGCACGCTGATGCCAAGGGCCTGGGTCTCGGCCTCGGTATCGCAGCCGGGGTGATCGGCGCAGCCGCGGTCGGCAGCGCCATCGCGGCTGACGGTTATTACGTCGACGACTATCGCCGCTGCGGCTGGGTTCGCCAGTACGACTCGTTCGGCAATTATGTCGGCCGCGTCCGTGTCTGCGATTGATCGATCAACGTATCTATCTGTGCGCAATGGAACGCGCCGCGCCTCAACGCTCCCCTGCCGAAAACGGCCCGCCCATTCCTCGGGCGGGTCGCTTTCGCATGTATCCGCCGCTTTCGGCACGCACCTCACGGTAAACCGCAGCCTCCCGGCCCGGCATCCAGCCAGCCTCCGTCGCACCGTTGTCGTCAAACGATGGCAAGTACGATTTCCCCTTCTCATTCCCCAAATGTAGTTGCAATTGCGAATTAGTTGCAGTTATAACCTGGGATAGCGGCGACATTTGTCCGGAAAATGGATCTGGCCGAACGAAAATAACGGTATTCCGCAGTTCTGGGCCGGATCGTGCCGGCTGCGTCCGGGTTGAACGATCGTTGGATGAGTAGGGGCAAGAATGGTTGATCGAAGTCCAAGCCAGCCTCAGCGGAAGGCAGGATGAAGGCGATCCCGCCATTCCGGCTGCTGCGGAGGAGCCACGTCGTGCTCGCCGCCGGGACACTGGGCATGTTGGCGCTTCCTGACCACCCGACCGTCGCTGCCGACTTGCACGCATCCGCCCTGCCGGTCAAAGCCATGGTCCGACCGGTGGTGGATTGGACCGGCCTCTATTTTGGCGCCCATGCCGGGTTCGGCGGCGGCCGGTCGGCTGCGACGCTCATGGATCCGGCATCCATCGCGAGTCGCCATGATTTCGGCGGCATCATCGGCGGCGTCCAGGCCGGTTACAACGTCCAGCTTTCCCGGGGACTGCTATTCGGCGTCGAGGCCGACGTCTCATTTCCGAGCTACATCGAGTCCAATTCGGTCGTCTCGAAACTCGCCACAGCGCGCTCCGACGTCACGCACCAATGGGACGTCGTCGGATCAGCGCGCGGACGGATCGGCTACGCAGCAGGACCATGGCTCGCTTATGCCAGCGGCGGTCTTGCCTTCACCGGCGAACGCTATCTCAACGATCCGACGCCGGGCGGTCAGGAGAAATTGCTGGACGCCCGGCTCGGCTGGGCCGCCGGCGGCGGGCTGGAATACGCCTTCGCGCCGCATTGGAGCGCGCGGCTCGAATATCTCGCCTACCACTTCGACAAGGCCAATGTCCGGTTTCCCTCGGGCGCACAGTATGTCGCGACCACGGACTTTCAGTCGCTCCGCATCGGTCTCAACCGCAAGCTCGACGGATCAGCCGGCATTCCTGACCCATCGGCAAAGTCGCCGACCGATCCCGAATCCGACCGCTGGGAGATTCACGGCCAGACCACGTATCTCGGGCAAGGCTATCCATCCTTCCGCGCGCTCTACAGCGGCGCCAACAGCCTCAGTCCGGCCGCGCAATATCAGGCGACATGGAGCAACAGCCTGTTTCTGAACGCGCGGCTCTGGGACGGCGGCGAGGTCTATTACAACCCCGAACTGCTGCAAGGTTTTGGCCTCAGCGATACGGTGGGCGTCGCGGGCTTCCCGAGCGGCGAGGCACAGAAGTCCGACTTTCCCTATCCGCACTACAACACCTCGCGGCTGTTCGTTCGCCAGACCTTCGGCTTCGGCGGCGAGCAGGAAGAACTTGCGAGCGGGCCGTCGCAGATCGCCGGCAAGGCCGATATCTCGCGGCTGACGCTGCAGGGCGGCAAATTCGCGGTGACCGACGTCTTCGACGGCAACGCTTATGCCAAGGACACGCGCAAGGACTTCATGAACTGGTCGCTGTGGGCACCGGGCGCTTTCGACTATTCGGCCGACAAGCTCGGTCTCACCTACGGCGTGACAGCGGAGTTGAACCAGAAGCGCTGGGCGCTGCGCGGCGGCTATTTCCTGATGGATTCTGTGTCGAACTCCAACAGCTTCGACACCCGCCTGCTCCAGCGCGGCGAGTATGTGCTGGAACTGGAGACGCGGCACTCCCTGTTCGGGCAACCCGGCACGATCCGGACCCTCGGCTGGATCAACAGCGCCTACATGGGCAGCTATCGCGACACGCTGAACAATCCCGCTTTCAACCTCGACATCGCGCAGACCCGCGCCGGCCGCATCAAGTACGGCTACGTCCTCAATGTCGAACAGGCGGTTACCGACGACATCGGACTGTTCGGCCGATGGAGCTGGAACGACGGCAAGACCGAAATCATGGCATTCACCGACATCGATGCGAGCCTTTCCTTCGGCACCTCGCTCAAGGGCCGGCGCTGGGGACGGCCGGACGACGTGATCGGTCTGGGCGGCGCGATCAACGCCCTGTCACGGGATCATCGCGATTTCATCGCCGCCGGCGGCCTCGGCGTCCTCATCGGCGACGGCCAGCTCGACTACCGCCGCGAACGCGTGCTGGAAGCCTACTATGCTTATGCGCTGGACAAGCAGTTCACGCTGACCGCCGACTATCAGTTCATTACGAACCCCGCCTACAACGCCGACCGCGGCCCTGTGCATGTGTTTTCCGGACGGCTGCACGGGGAGTTTTGAAGGGAGCAAGTGTCCCGGGCGCGGTGCGGCATTCTTTATGCCGCTCCGCAGAACCGGGACCGCCACATACAGTTCAAACGGCCCCGGCTCTGCGAAGCAACGCTTCGCGTTGCATCGCGTCCGGGGCAAGGCCGCGACTTCATCCCGCCGGCGCGAACGAATCCGCCTGGGCTCGTGCCCAGGCATCGCGGAAGCGCGGATCGGTGGTGCCGTCGAGCAGTTCCCCTCGCCGCAACGTCGGATAAAGCGTGTCGAACGATGCCACCTCGGTGTTCGATACGCGCTGCGAGAAGTGGACCGGGCGCAGTTCCCTCGGATGCTCCAGTCCCGCCGCTGCGATCAGTTCGGTCAGCGCGAGCAGCGTGGCGCGATGATAATTGTAGACTCGCTCGAGCTTGTGCGGCACCACCAATGCGCGGCTGCGGGACGGATCCTGCGTGGCGATCCCGGTCGGGCAGCGATCGGTGTGACAGTTCAGCGACTGAATGCAGCCGAGCGCGAACATGAAGCCGCGCGCCGAGTTGCACCAGTCGGCGCCGAGCGCCATGGCGCGCGCGACGTCGAAACCGGTCGCGACCTTGCCGGACGCGCCGATCCTGATCCGGTCGCGTGCATTGATGCCGATCAACGCATTGTGGACGAAGTTGACGCCTTCACGCATCGGCATTCCGAGGTGGTCCATGAATTCCAGCGGCGCGGCGCCGGTGCCGCCCTCCTTGCCGTCGACGACGATGAAATCGGGATAGATTCCGGTCTGCAGCATTGCCTTGCAGATGGCGAGAAATTCCCATTTATGCCCGATGCAGAGCTTAAACCCGGCCGGCTTGCCGCCCGACAACCGCCGCATCTCGGCAATGAATTCCATCAGGCCGACCGGCGTCGAGAACGCCTTGTGGCGGGACGGCGAAATGCAGTCCTCGCCCATGCCGACGCCGCGAATGCTGGAAATCTCCTCGGAAACCTTGGCGGCCGGCAAGACCCCGCCATGGCCGGGCTTGGCTCCCTGGCTGATCTTGAGTTCGACCATCTTGATCTGGTCGTCGGCCGCGACGCGCGCGAATTCGCGGCGATTGAAGCCGCCGTCTCGGGTCCGGCAGCCGAAATAGCCGGAGCCGATCTCCCAGATCAGGTCGCCGCCGCCTTCACGGTGGTAACGACTGACGCCGCCCTCGCCGGTGTCATGGGCGAAGCCGCCCTTTTTGGCGCCGGCGTTAAGTGCGCGCACGGCGTTGGGGCTGAGCGCGCCGAAACTCATCGCGGATATGTTGAAGACCGACGCCGAATAGGGCCTGGTGCAATCCGGCCCGCCGATCATAATGCGGAATTTCTCCTCGGCATGAGGCGTCGGCGCCATCGAGTGGTGCATCCATTCGTAGCCTTCGCCATAGACCTTTTCCTGGGTGCCGAACGGACGCTTGTCGAGCATCATCTTCGCGCGTTGGTAGATCACCGAGCGCGTGTCCCGGCTGAACGGCATGCCGTCCTTTTCGCTCTCGAAGAAATACTGCCGCATCTCGGGGCGGATCTCCTCGAGCAGGAAACGGATATGCGCCGCGATCGGATAGTTGCGCAGGATGGCATGACTCTTTTGCAGGAGGTCCCGGATACCGAGGGCGGTCAATGCCCCGAAAATCAGGATCGGAACGACCACCACCTTGAGGGTTTCGTGGTCCTCAATCCCGAGGCCGACCAGCAGCGCCGTGACCACCGCGCAGATCGTCAGCACGATGAAGCGTGGCGAAAAGGGAAGCAGCAACGTTTCCATGGATCCTCGCTGAACCAACCCTTGCGAACCAACCCTTGCGAACCAATCCTTGCGAACCAATCCTTGCCCGCAACCCCGCGGCGAACCGGCGGGACGACGACCGCGCAAGGCCACGCGATCGGGCGCGGCGGCGCAGCCCCTTGAGTCTCCCCCGATATTACACGACATCCGCGACGTTTGGGCGCGCTGCCCTTCCTCAAGCCACCGTAACTCCTGTGCATAACCGGGAACGCAAAACCGCTGCGCGGGTTACCCAGCATTCGCATTGATCACGGGATCGTAGCTTCCTTTTCGTTTCAGATTCTCGAGGGAGCTTTTTCTGACGGGCATTGAACGCGGACCGACATTCAGGATTTCAGACGGCATCATGGACATCGATTTCCTAAGACAGCAGGCAGAACGCTGCCGCCGTCTCGCAAAAGGCACCGATCCGTTTACCGAAAAGCGCCTGCTCAAGCTCGCCGAGGAATACGAAGTGCAAATCAGGGCATTCGAGAAACGCAACTCGGAACCCTGGAGCCGTTAGCACCTTTCGCTTCCGGACGGATCAGCAGCGAGACTCTATGATCTTGATTTGATGCGCTTTCTTCAGACGAATCGGCATCCATCCTCGGTCAGTCCCAGGACATGCTTCGCTCGACAACGTCATAGATAGCCACCTTACGACTCTCGCTGCGACCTCTCCGCAAGGCGGGTTTCAGGCATCAGGGTCCAGACCACCAGCAGGCCCGATAACGCCGCGGCGGCCAATCCCGTAAACGCGACGCCATGTCCGAAGAGATCGCTCATGGTGCCGGCAACCACCGTGCTGAGCGAAGCTCCTATTCCGGTGGCGGTGCCAATGACGCCCTGCGCGAGGTTGAAATGACCGGAGCCGAAGGCGACGTCTGCGACAATGAGCGGGATCATGACGCCGAAGACGGCGGCCGTGATGCCGTCCAGCACCTGCACCGCGACCAGCAGCGACGGATCGTGGACCGTTGCAAACAACGCCCCCCGAACGGCCAGCGCGGCGAAGGCGATCATGAGCAGCGGGCGGCGCCCCCAGGCTTGCGCCTTGCGGCCGACGGAAGGCGAGATCAAGGCGACGATTGCCTGCGGGACGATGATGCAGAGCGCGATCAATGCCGGCGCCCCCTCGCTCGAACGTTCGGTCACGATGCCCGCCATTAACGGCAGCATGGCCGCATTGGCGAACTGGAGGAGGAAAACCGTACAGGCAAAAATGACCAGCGGCCGCCGATGCAGAAGGTGGAGGACGCTGGTCGCGGCGGGATCCGGCTCGGCGCGCTCGATCGCTCCGTGGGCCTGTTCCGGATCGATTTCCCGGTCGCGAATCCGCGCCAGCGCGAGCACCGTCGCGACCGCAAACCCGAAACTCACCACGAACACCGCGCGGCTCGACAGCAGGTATCCGACGAGGCCCATCACCCCCGCCGCCACGCCATTGCCAAGCGATGCGAAGCGCGCATTGCGTCCGAGCCTCTCGCCGATCGCTCGTGGCCCGACAAGACCGAGGCTGATGGCGGCGATCACGGGCCCGAGCACGCAACTCGCCACGGCATGCAGGATCGCCGCCAGCGCAATAACCGGAAAGATCGGCCACGCCGCATAGGCGAGCGCGCTGACGCCGATGGTAGCGACAGCGAGTCCCGCCACCAGACGCTCCGAACGGGCCGCATCGACAATAGCGCCGCCCGGCATCTGACCGATCAGACCGACGATCCCGCCGATCGACAGGATCAGTCCGATCTCGGATTGTGTCCACTTCTGCGTGGTGAGATAGACCGCGACGAAGGGACCGAAGCCGGTCTGCAGGTCGGCAAGGAAGAAGATGAACCAGTCGAGGCCACGCTGGCTTTGCGCCGAGGGATGACGGTCCTGCGCGCCGGGCATCGGATTCACACCCTCTACGCCCGCCCGCCGCTGGCGCGCGCTATCCGGATCGGACGACCGTCGGCCAGTTGCGCAAACAGATTGGATATCTCCCCGATCAAGGGCCCAGGTTGAGAGGCTGAAGAGTTCCCGACGCGCCCAGCACCACGACAGGCGCGCCTTCCTTGTATTCCGGCGCCGCCTTCACCTGGTCCTGCGTCAGTTCGAGGCTGATGCTGTCGCTCGCGCCCTTTACCTTGCCAAAGCGAAGCGCATTCCAGTCGACAACGATCTTCCGGCTGCCGACCCCAAGGAAACCGCCGAAATCGATCACGGCGGCGCGGACCGCGCCCGCCCGGTCCACGATCACATCGACGATCCGCCCCATGTCCTGACCGCTCGTGCTCCGCACCTCGCGTCCCAGCACGCTGTGCGCATCGGCGGGACCGATCACGGTGATCGATGGCGGCGGAGCGGTCGCCTTGTCCGAAGGCTTTGCGGCCACCGGCGGGTTGACTGGGGCGGGAGTGGCCTGCGGCTGAGCCGCGTCGTCGGCCATCGCGGGCGTGGCGGCGAAAACCAGGGCGGCTACGAGAATACCGGCATTGGTCGAGCCTTTTCGAGACATGAATCCTCGCTGGCCAATTGACCCAATTGCATCGTGGAGCGCGAAAGCGGTTTAGAGCATGATCCCGAAAAGTGGAAACCGGTTTTCGGAAGAGATCATGCTCAAACAAAAAGATAACCGACGAGTCTGATTCAACGCAGTTGAAACAGACTCTAGCGCGTCAGAACGATCGATACCTGAATGTGACCTCGCGTCCGCAACACCTCGAGCGACACATCTTCGTCATGACGGCGCAGGCGCAGATCGACACTCGATTCGCCAAGATGCAGTCCACGCAGGATGATCTCGTTCAGGAATGCCGGAAGCCGCGGGTTGCGCAGCCTGATTTCGTTTCTTGCGGCATCGAACTCCAGACCCAGCGCCGCTTCCAGCAGCGTGAAGGGGGTGGCGCTCGCCCATGCCTGCGGCGAGCAGGCGACCGGATAGAGCGTCGGCCCGCGCCGCGGTTCACGGCGGAACCCGCAGAACAGTTCCGGCAACCGCCGCAAATCCATGTAGGTGGCCGCATCGAACAATCCCTTGAAGACCTGTTCGACCGAATGCTTGAGGCCGTATCGCGCGAGCCCGAGCGCAATCAGCGCGTTGTCATGCGGCCAGATCGAACCGTTATGATAGGACATCGGATTGTAACGCGCTTCCCCGGTGGCGACGGTGCGGATGCCCCAGCCGGTGAAGAGCGACGACCGCATTAGGTCGGCGGCGACCATCCGCGCCCGTTCTTCCCGGACCATGCCGGTGAACAGCAACTGCCCGGCGTTCGACGTCCGTACCTTGCAGGGCCGTTTCTTTCCGTCGAGCGCCAGCGCGTAGGTGCGCAGATCCGGCAGCCAGAACGCCTCCTCAAACCGGGACGCCAGGCGTTCCGCGGCGCGCTCCAGTTCATGGGCGCGGTCGGTCAGACCGAGCGCGCTCGCGCACCGCGCCGCTGACCGCTTGGCGGCAAAGACGTATCCCTGAACCTCGGCCAGCGCGATATTGCCTTCCGCAAGCGTACCGTCGGCATGGAAAATCGCGTCGAACGAATCCTTCCAGCCCTGGTTGGCGAGCCCTTGTTCGGACGCGCGCCGATACTCGACGAAGCCATCGCCATCAGGATCGCCGGGCCCGTCGATCCAGTTCAGCGCAGCCTCGATCGCCGGCCACAGTTCTTCAAGGATCGATTTGTCGCCCGTGCGCTCGACGTAGAGTCCCGCCAGCAGCACGAACAGCGGCGTCGAATCGACGCTGCCGTAGTATCGCTCGAACGGCACCTCGTGCAACGCGGCCATTTCTCCGCCGCGCATCTCGTGAAGAATCTTCCCAGGTTCCGCATCGGCGCTGGGATCAACGACCTGGGCCTGGAACGCCGCAAGCCTGTTGAGAACGCCGCGTGCGATGCCGGGATCGATCCACAACATCTGCAACGCCGTTATCAGTCCGTCCCGCCCGAATGTCGTCGAGTACCAGGGGATTCCCGCGTAGGGATAGCGGCCGTGCGGCGTCTGCGTCATCAGGATATTCAGATCGGCCATCGACTGGCACACGACCTCGTTGAAGATGTTGTTCGAGGTCTCGATGTTCGTCGCGCCGGACCAGGCGCGCCGCATTTCGCGGCGATGCGCCAGCAGGCCCCGATAGAACGGAGCGGGCACCTCCGTCGCCGGCTTGTTGCAGGACACGGTGAGAAATATCGCGGCGGTCCGTTGCGGCGGCAGATCGAGATGATAGATCGCGCGGTTGACGGACAGGCGCGTGGGGCGCGGCTCGAAGTGCAGGCGCGAGGTTCGAACGATGTGGTCGAGACCGACATAGGACAGGACGACGGTCGACGGATCGGACAGTTCGCCGGTGCCGACGCCGCGGCGGGCCCGCCGCTCGCCGCGCACCTCGAACAGATCCGCGAAATCGTTGTCGAACAGCAGGGAGAGATCGAAGCTCGCGGTCTGCTCGCCGTGGTTCTGGATACCGATCCGCTGATACGCGGTGCCGCGCCAGAGAAAGACCGTGCGCACGATATGGATCGTATCCTTGCGGAACACGATCCGGTCGCCGTCGTAGATATCCGGATTGGTCAGGTCGACCGTCAGGCCGGAATTGTCGTTGCGCAGATTGGAGCCGAGCAGCAGCGGCTGCATGTCGTTGAGAACCATCTCAAGTCTGGCGAGATAGCGCGTGTCGGTATTGAACAGGCCGTCGGGTCCTCCTGCGGACGCTCCGATATCGCCGTGACTGTCGAGCACCACGAAAGTGTCGTCGTGCTTCAATGTGCGGCGCGGGCGGGCCGAGGGACCCGTCATCGGAATATAGAACGGCGACTCTGTCACAAGACCATCGGGCGACGGCATGAGTGTGATTTGAGCCGTGGCTTTGATTGCCGTCATTCTAACCCCTGCCGGATTCCCATCGCGCGCCCCCCGACGCCCGACGCCAACGGCCTCAAGCCGCATGAACCGAGAGGCGGCTCATCTCCTTCGCGACGAGCTGCCCGTAGTGTCCGTCCTTGCGTATCAGGCGGCCGGGCTGACCGTCTTCGATGATCTTTCCATCCTTGAGCACAATGACGCGATCGAAATCACGCAACGTCGAAAGCCGGTGCGCGATCGCAATCACGGTGCGGCCCCGCATCAGGCGACCGAGCGCCTCGCGGATGGCTTCTTCGGATTCACTGTCCAACGCCGCGGTCGCCTCGTCAAGCAGCAGGATCGGCGCATCCTTGAGGAAAGCGCGCGCGATGGCGATGCGCTGGCGCTGCCCGCCGGAGAGTTTCACGCCGCGATCGCCGACCATGGTCGCGAGCCCTTCGGGCAGGCTCTCGACGAAATCGCAACGCGCCGCGATCGCCGCGCGCAGCACCTCGTCGTCGGTTGCAGTGGGACGGCCGTAGCGGATGTTCTCGAGGATGGAGCGATGAAACAGGGAAATGTCCTGCGGCACCACGGAGATGGCAGCGCGCAGGCTCTGCTGCGTGACCCGCGAAATGTCCTGGCCGTCGATCGTGATGCTGCCGCGCTCGAGATCGTAGAACCGCTGCAACAGGGCGAACAGCGTCGACTTGCCGCCGCCGGATTCGCCGACCAGTCCGACACGCTGTCCGGGCTGAAGGCGAAGATTGAACCGCTCGAACACCGCCTGACTGCCGGGATACCGAAACGTGACGGTGTTGAACGCGACGGCCGCGCCATGTCCCCGAAGCGGCTCGGCTTCGGGGTGATCGGTCAATTCATGGGGAACCAGCAGCGTCGCGACAGCTTCGGACAAGCGCGCGATATGCTGGGTGATGTCGACGAGGGCGACCGCCAGGTCGCGCGTCGCATGCAGTATCGAGAGGCCAAGCGTGCAGACTAGAACGACGTCGCCGGTTGTGGCGCCGCCGCGCTGCCAGAGCGTGGTGGCCCATGCCAAAAGCAAAATGGTCAGCACAACGGTAATGGCGGCATGGGTGATCCTGAGCTTTTCGAGATAGCGGAGGCTTCGGCCACGCGCGCTCAGCTCGCGGCCGACTGTCGTATCAAAACGGTCATGCTCGTGATGGAGCCCGCAGAACGCCCGGACCAGCGGCATGTTGTTGACGACATCGACCATCTCGCCGTCAACCGCTGCGGCCTTGTTGGCGAAATCGTCATGCAGGGGCTTTCCCGCCGCCGCCATTTTAAACATCGCGGCAATCATGACGACGGCTATGATCGTCAGCCCCGCCGCCATCGCCGGGCTGACGGTTCCGATCAATGCAATCGCAGCGATGGTCGCGATGCAGGGCGGCAATACGTTCCAGAGCAGCATGTTTTCGACGGTATACACCGCGTTCGATGTTGCCGTGATCCGGCTTGTCAGCATCCCGGGCATCCGGTCCGCAAAGTAGCTCGGCGCATGGCCGGTGAGATGCCGGAAAATATCGCGGCGAAGGTCGCCGGTGACGCCGACGAAGGTGAAGCTCGCGACCCAGCCCGCGACCCGCCACAGAAAATTGTCGGCGGCGATCAGCGCGACGAGAAGGATAAATGCCAGCCATACTGCGCCGCTATGCGCAGGTCCGTATGCCAGCGCATCGACCAGCGATTTAACGCCGTATTGCGTTCCCACCGAACAGGCCACCGCCGCCACGACACAAAAAAGGATCGCGAGATGCGAAGCCGATCGCTGACGGCAATAGCGCATCACGAAGGAGAAAGGCCGACCGGCATATCCCGATAAATCGTTCATGCATTCCCACCGAGGCGCTTTCAGAGTTGATCGGATGTGACGTCTCCTCGGATCCAGCCGCCCCACAAGACCCTCAGAAAAGCCGTCAATACGCAGAAACTTCGTTGCATTGACCGCTTAGCCTATCTGAAAGGCTGTGATGGCATCAGCAAGACGACAATGTGGAAGAATGTAGGGAACTGCGCTGACGCAAATGCGTTCCCCGAAATGGCGAAGCTGGCGCTGTCGAGGGCTTTTTAATCTCATGAAAACGTAAATGTGACAGGAGGCGATTAGATGCGCATTGCGCAGGTTGCTCCGTTGACGGAGGCTGTCCCGCCGAAACTGTATGGCGGCACTGAACGCGTGGTTCACTGGTTGACCGAGGAGCTCGTCGCACTTGGTCACGACGTGACGCTTTTCGCCAGCGGCGATTCTCATACCTCGGCCCGGCTCGATGCGACGTGGCCGAAAGCCCTGCGGCTCGATGGCGCCGTGCGGGATCCGAACGCCTTGCATATGGTCATGCTGGAACGGGTCCGCCGAAAATGCGACGACGAGGAATTTGACATCCTCCATTTCCATCTCGACTACTATCCGTTCTCTCTGTTTTCGCGGCAGCCGACGCCCTTTCTCACGACGCTTCACGGACGGCTCGATCTTCCGGAACATCAGCCGGTATTCAACGCATTTTCATCAATTCCCGTGATATCCATCTCGAATGCGCAACGTCGTCCGGTCCCGCAGGCCGGCTGGCTGCGCACGATCCATCACGGACTTCCGAAAGATCTGCTGACGCCGCGGCCCGTCACGCCGGGCTATCTTGCCGTCCTTGGACGCATCGCTCCGGAAAAAGGCGTCGACCGCGCGATCAAGATCGCCATTCGCTGCGGCATCCCGCTCAAGATCGCCGCAAAGATCGACCGGGCCGATCAGGATTACTTCGATGAATTCATCCGCCCGATGATGGACCATCCGCTCGTGGATTATATCGGCGAGATCAGCGACCGCGAAAAACCGGATTTCCTCAGCGGCGCCGTCGGGCTGCTGCTGCCGATCGACTGGCCCGAGCCGTTCGGCCTTGTCATGATCGAGGCCATGGCGTGCGGAACTCCCGTCATCGCCTACAATCGCGGCTCCGCCGCCGAAATCGTCGAGGACGGCCTGACCGGCTTTATCGTCGAGGACGAGATCAGCGCCGTCGCCGCCGTCGACCGCCTGGCAACCCTCGACCGCAGAACCATCCGGGCCGAATTCGAGGCGCGCTTCACGGCGCGGCGCATGGCGCTGGATTACCTCGATGCCTATCATGAACTGGTCGAGGCCGCGACGCCGAAGATCAAGCTGGTGAGTAGCGCGGAGTAGTTCGACCGCTCAGCTCGGCGGGGAGCGTCTCGAAGACCCGCGAGACGGCTCCCGCCAAACCGATTATTCTCTGCATCCGTCGAGGATAATGGAACGTCCTCATTTCCGATTCGTTCATTGGCAAAGGAGATGCGAGATGCACAACCCGATCGGTGCGGCTTTATTGACCGCTTTCGTCCTGATGGTCGCCGCCGCGGCTTCGTCGGCTTCGGCTCATGACTACAGATACTGCCTGCAAGGCAGGGAATGGGGTTATCCCGGAAACTGCCAGTTCTCGACCTATCGGCAGTGCATGGCTACGGCGTCGGGAACCTACGCCCATTGCGGCATCAACCCGCGCGTCGCTTTTCGCGAGCGGGGACGTTACCGATAAGCCGGGGCCGTGATCGACCCGTGTTCATCAGACGCGCCTGCCTATCGGGGTCTGATCCCGCTTCGTTGAACAGCCTCCAGCCTTCTGATCGAGCATGATCTTGTCCGAAAACCGGTGCCCTACCCGATCGAGCCCGGGGCAGGTTTTTTTGGGGATCATGCTCATCTAGCTGCGTTCATGTTTGCCGGGGGATGAGCCGAACAGGACCCTTTTGAGAGTCTGCATCCCGGTCGAAATCCGCGACCAGCCGCAGGCGGAGAAAAGTTCCTTTTCGCAAGGAGACATGATCCTGGGACGCGGCTGCGGAAGCACGGCTACGTGCCTGTCAGCCGCTTTCGGCGCTGCCGCGGGCCTGATGCCGCCGGAGCGCATCGTACGATCGGTCGCCGCCTTGGCGACGGTCGGGTTCGCGATCTGAGTCTGCTCTACCTGCTGTTGCTTCCGAAGAAATGCCGCCGCGATGATGCTGTGCCGCTGGTCCTTCAGATAGGTGGCATATTGCTCGTCGATGTATTTCTGCTCTGCCCGAGTCGGGTTTGGCCCCGCGATGTCGAAATGCCGGTTCTGCATGAAGTCGAAGTAGGTATAGCCGCCTCCTGGCTTGCGCCGTCCGGCAAACTTGGCTTCGCACGCCGTGATCCGCTTGTCCTTGTCCTCGGGCGATACTGAATTCTTTTGTGCGCTCGCAGCGCATTCCTCGAAGTCGGCAGGGGCGAGCGACCACCATGCCGCATCCGCGTGGGAGGAAACCAGTCCCATCGTGCAGCAAGCCATTGCAAAACCGGCCAGAAGTCTTCTCGCGCCAGCCACCGCCAACAGCCTCGTCCAATCCTCTTCGGATCGAATGATTCTCGGGAAATATCGACGCTTTGTCACTCCCCGATCACGGCTTATCCCGCGTTTGCTTGACGGATTCCAAAAGCGGCTGTTTGCCCCCGTCGCCGATCCTGCCGATGGCGCGCGCGGTCGTTCGCGTTTTCAAATTTCTGCAAAAGGCCGCCTCGCGATATCGCCCCACGTCGACGACACGGCGACGGACCGAGGCTGCCGTCAGACCAGCGCCAGCTTGCGGTCGATGACGAGCAGGACGCGGTCGAGCTCGTGACCCCGCCGCAGGATCAACCCGCTGGCCGAAATCACGCTATAGGCGCCCTGCTTGCGCGTCAGCCGCGGGTCTTTCTCGATCCGATAGATTGGAACTTCGCAGGCACGACGAAAGATCGAAAACACCGCACGATCCTTAAGAAAATCGATCGCGTAATCCCGCCATTCGCCGTCGGCGACCATGCGTCCATAAAGATTGAGAATGCGATTGAGTTCGAGACGATTGAACGTCACCCGACTTGGAACGGGGAGCACGGCGGGACTGCGTTCTGCCGTGCGGTTGTCGCTTGGATCGACGTCGTCCGATGGCGAACTCATCGGCGCCTCCTGTCAGGGTCGCGACATGATCGCGCCGGACGGGCCTCACCGCAAGGGGCCTCGTCTCGGCCGATTTGCCGGAACCCATCCCGCAAGTTGCGTCAAAACGGCGCGCTCAGAACAGCGCCATCACGAAATCGATGATCAAAAATCATAATGCAGCCCAATTTCCGTCAAGCAACCGCCCCGCTGTATTGCGAAAAAAACTTCTCTGCGATGGCCCGATTCTTTCGGCACCGGATCCTCAGCCCCCAGCCCCCCGGGGCCGTCAGGATCGGGCCCCTTTCGCAGGGAACTTCATAACTGGACGGCTTGGGACCGGCGAAAGCTGGTCCTTTTCTTTTTGTCTTTTTGCGCCGGTTCTTTTGCGCGAGCATTCCTCTTTGGAACGTGGTCGTTGATGCGACTGACGCTGATGCCTGATCGCACGCGTTCGAACGTGCCGCACGGAGGCGAAGACGTCTCAGCAATCGGCATGAGCATCCGGGCGAATGCTGAGCTCGTCCGCCTCTGATGGAATCAGAAGCGAGGCTCCATGCTTTTGTTTGAATGATTTTATTTGACGCGCTTCTTCCCACGCGCGGGTATCCATCCTCGGGTCAAGCTCGAGGACATGCTTCGCTCGAAAACGCTCTAATGAAAGAATTGAGTCAGTGAAGCGGGGTGTAGGCCGCACCGAGCATCAGACCGGGCCTGTCACGATTGCCGTCCTGAACGTAGACCACCGCTGCATCGACGCCATCGCGCGCGATGTTCTCGATCGGCACGGCCCAGGTACCGGCCTTGCCGGTCCAGTCACCGACCTTGAGCCAGCTCCGCACGACGTTGTGGTAGGTCACTTCGCGGCCGCCGTTCTCACCGCGCCCGATCGCGATGGGCACCGCTTTTGCGATCGCACATATCCAGATCTCACCGTGATCGGAAGGATGGTCGGCCCTGGCGGATGCCACCGACACATTGAGCTGCTTGCCCGATATGGCCATTGAAACCGGCACGGACATCACCTCTTCGTTTTTCCGCGTATCGCGGACGGCAGTGTCGATGGCCTCACGATCGTTGCCGATCACATGAGCCGATCCGTTGACGATCACCTGCGGCGTGTAGACGTCGCGATCGCCGCGCATCAGCGAATAGGCTTTCTGGCGCGCGGTGAAGCGATTGTCGGCCAGCGTATCCTTCCAGCCGAGATAGTCCCAGTAATCGATCGGCATGCTCATCGCAACGATCGAGGGATCCTTGGAGAGATCGCCAAGAATCTTGTCGGCGGCCGGACATGACGAGCAGCCTTGCGACGTGAACAGTTCGACCACGGCGCGCGGATCCGCCAGGGTAGGACGAACGACCGCGACGGACGCGCAAACGCCAAGCGCGCAAACGCCGAACAGTCGAGACAAACGATCACGCGACAAAGAGCCTTGAGACATCATCGAGGCCACACCGAAATCGCGGCACGACGTGTGCCTGCGTTATGAAAGGAAGCACGCTTCCGAGCGCGAGAGGCCGGCATTTTCATAGGCTGCCTTTCGCTCACCTGCCACTCAATTCGCGGTGAGGCCATCGCCGATGAAATGAGGCGCGAATGCCGTAATCGGACCACGCGATTAAGCCGCGAGCTTGCGCAGCACATAATGCAGGATGCCGCCGTTGCGGTAATAGTCGAGTTCGTCCAGCGTGTCGATGCGGCAGAGCAGCAAGACGCGATGCAGCGTGCCGTCGCGCGAGACGATGTCAGCCGTCAGCTTCTGACGCGGTTTCAGATTGCCCTGCAAGCCGCGGATCGTAACCGTCTCGTCTCCCTTGAGCCCGATCGATTGCCAGGACACGCCGTCTTCGAACGTCAGCGGCAATACGCCCATGCCGACCAGGTTGGAGCGATGGATGCGCTCGAAGCTCTCGCAGATCACCGCGCGCACGCCGAGCAAGCGCGTGCCCTTGGCGGCCCAGTCCCGCGACGAGCCGTTGCCGTATTCCGCTCCCGCGAACACGACGAGCGGCACATTCTCTTGGCTGTACTTCATGGCAGCGTCGTAGATCGACATCTGCTCGCCGTCGGGCCAGTGCCTGGTCAGTCCGCCTTCCGGAATGTTGCCATCCGCGTCCTTCAGCATGAAGTTCTTGATGCGGATA
This sequence comes from Nitrobacter sp., assembly GCF_051535235.1. Taxonomy (GTDB): domain Bacteria; phylum Pseudomonadota; class Alphaproteobacteria; order Rhizobiales; family Xanthobacteraceae; genus Nitrobacter. The sequence goes on along the minus strand of NZ_JBPPLZ010000009.1, from coordinate 87,590 downwards.
TTGGCGAAGGTGCCGCGCATCATCACCTCGTGATTGCCGCGCCGCGTGCCATATTGATTGAAATCCGCCGGCCGCACCTGATGTTCGCTCAGATATCTGCCGGCAGGCGACGTCAGTTTGATCGATCCCGCCGGCGAGATGTGATCGGTGGTGATCTTGTCGCCGAACACGGCCAGGATCCGTGCATCGACGATGTCGGCGATCGGCTCCGGCTCTTTCGTCATGCCTTCAAAGTAAGGCGGGTTCTGCACATAGGTCGAACCCATGTTCCAGCGAAAGGTTTCGCTCTTCACGGTGTCGATCTTGCGCCAGTTGGTATCGCCCTTGAACACGTCGGCGTATTTTTTCTTGAAGATTCGCGAGGTCACGAACTTCTTGATGAAAGCGTTGATCTCTTTCGATGTCGGCCAGATGTCCTTCAGATACACCGGTTTGCCGGCCTTGTCCGTGCCCAGCGGCTCGGTGGCGAGGTTCATGGTCACCGAGCCCGCCAGCGCATAGGCGACGACCAGCGGCGGCGAGGCGAGATAATTCGCCTGCACGTCCGGCGATACGCGCCCCTCGAAGTTGCGGTTGCCCGAGAGAACGGCCGCGGCGACGATGCCGTTGTCGTTGACCGATTTCGAAATCTCCGGCGCCAGCGGCCCGGAGTTGCCGATGCAGGTGGTGCAGCCGAACCCGACGAGATTGAAGCCGACCTTGTCGAGGTCAAGCTGCAGTCCCGAGTTCGCGAGATATTCCGCGACGACCTGGCTGCCGGGCGCCAGCGACGTCTTCACCCACGGCTTTGCGGTCAGTCCTTTTGCCGCCGCCTTGCGCGCCAGCAACCCGGCGGCGATCAGCACGCTCGGATTGGATGTATTGGTGCACGAGGTGATCGCCGCGATCACCACGTCGCCGTGTCCGAGATCGAAGTTGCGGCCCTCCACCGGGAAGCGGGCTGCGGCGTCGCTCTTCCTGTATTCATTCACGAGCGCATTCGCGAAACCGTCGGCGATCGCGGGCAGCGCCTGCCGGCCCTCGGGACGCTTCGGTCCCGCAAGCGACGGCACCACTGTGCCGAGATCGAGCGTCAACTTTTCAGTGAATACCGGATCCGGCGACGCGGTGGTGCGAAACAGGCCCTGCGCCTTGGTATATTTCGCCACCAGCGCAACGCGGGCCGCCGCGCGGCCGGACGTCTTGAGGTAATCAATGGTCGCGGCATCGACCGGGAAGAAGCCGCAGGTCGCGCCGTATTCCGGCGCCATGTTGCCGATAGTCGCCTTGTCCGCCACCGACAGGTGATCGAGGCCGGGACCATAGAATTCGACGAACTTGCCGACGACACCCTGCTGGCGCAGCATCTGCGTGACGGTCAGCACGAGGTCGGTGGCGGTCACGCCCTCTTTCAGCGCGCCCTTGAGCTTGAAGCCGACCACGTCCGGCAACAGCATCGACAGCGGCTGGCCGAGCATCGCGGCTTCGGCTTCAATGCCGCCGACGCCCCAGCCCAGAACGGCGAGGCCGTTGACCATCGTCGTGTGGGAGTCGGTGCCGACCAGCGTATCGGGATAGGCGACCTCCATGGTCGCGGTCTTCTTGCCGATCGTCAGCTTCTCTTTCCTGGTCCAGACCGTCTGCGCGAGATATTCGAGATTGACCTGGTGGCAGATGCCGGTGCCGGGCGGCACCACGGAGAAGTTCGAGAACGCTTTCTGGCCCCACTTCAGGAACTCGTAGCGTTCCCGGTTCTGCCTGTATTCCTCGACCACGTTCCTGGCAAACGCCTTGTTGTCGCCGAAGAAGTTCACGATCACGCTGTGGTCGATGACGAGATCGACCGGCACCAGCGGATTGATCTTGTCCGGCCGGCCACCGAGATTCTGCATCGCGTTGCGCATCGCGGCGAGATCGACCACGGCCGGAACGCCGGTGAAATCCTGCATCAACACGCGCGCCGGGCGGAAGGATATCTCATGCTCGAGCTTGCGCTTCTTCAGCCATTTGGAGAAGGCGACGATGTCCTCCTTGGTCACGGAGCGGCCGTCCTCGTTGCGCAGCAGGTTTTCCAGCAGCACCTTCATGGAGTAGGGCAGCCTGGAGATGCCTTTGAGACCGTTTTTCTCGGCGGCCGGCAGGCTGTAGTAGGCGTAGGTCTTGCCGCCGACCTTGAGGGTTTTCAGACATTTGAAGCTGTCGAGCGAAGCCATATGAGGATCCCGATCCAGGGGTTAGGTGTACCGGATTGGTTGACGGTATCAAAACACCGCAGGAGAAACTGACGCGCGGGGTTTCGTTGCGGGGGATTTTGTGCTGCATCAAGTTCCGAATTTATAGAGTTTTTCCAGACTGTCCGCCACGCCAACAATGCTTGCTCCCCGCCTTTCAGCCATGCACACAGATCGCACGACGGCTGTGCAAACAGGGTCATCATGAAACTTTCAGGGCGCGGCTTGCGATGCGTGCGGGGCGGACGGGAGGTATTTTCGGGCCTCGACGTCATGGCGGAAGCAGGCCGCGCGGTGGCGGTCACCGGGCCCAATGGCGCGGGCAAAACCTCCCTGCTGCGGCTCCTGGCGGGGTTGTTGGCGATGGCGGGCGGGTCGGTCAGTCTTGAGGGCGGCGATCCCGAGCTGACATTGCCCGAGCAGGCGCATTATCTCGGCCATCGCGACGCCCTGAAACCCGCGCTCAGCGTCAGCGAAAACCTGTCGTTCTGGCGGGAGTTTCTCGGCGGCGCGGCGCGCTCATCGGCAGCCGATACTGCGCTGGCTACCGTGGGACTCGACCACGTCGCGCATCTGCCGGCGGCCTATCTCTCGGCCGGGCAGCGGCGCCGGCTGTCGATCGCGCGGCTATTGGCGGTGAAACGGCCGGTCTGGCTGCTGGACGAACCGACCTCCGCGCTCGACGTTTCCGGCCAAAGCGCCTTCGCCGCCATCATGACCGAGCACCTGAAAGGCGGCGGCATCATCCTGGCCGCGACCCACACGCCGCTCGGCATCGCGGTGCAGGACCTGCGGATCGGGGGGGCGGCGTGAAGGGCTTGAGCAGGGTCGTTCAGCGGGCGCTCCTCCCCTCTCCCCTTGCGGGAGAGGGTGGTTTCGAGCGTGGCGAGAAACCGGGCGGGGGGCCGATCCGAAACGCGATGCTTGACCGCGCCCCCGCCCTCGCTTCGCTCGGGCACCCTCTTCCGCAAGGGGAGAGGGAGCTAATACCAGAAGGGAGCGAGCCGGCATGACCGCCCTCGCCGCACTGATTCGCCGGGATGTCAGCGTCGCGCTGCGCGTCGGCGGCGGCGCGCTGATCGGCGTGCTGTTCTTCCTCACGGTCGTGGTGCTGATGCCGTTTGCGGTCGGCCCCGACCTCGCGCTTCTGAAAAAACTCGGCCCCGCGATCCTCTGGCTCGGTGCGCTGCTGGCGAGCCTGCTGACGCTCGACCGGCTGTTCACCGCCGATCACGACGACGGCTCGCTCGATCTGATCGTCATGAGCCGCACGCCGCTCGAACTGGCCTGCGCGGCGAAGGCGCTGGCGCACTGGCTGGCGGCGGGGCTGCCCCTGGTCGCCGCGACGCCGGTGCTGGGGCTGCTTCTCAACCTCGACGGCACCGCGACCGGCGCGGTGGCGCTGACGCTCCTTGCGGGAACGCCCGCGCTCACCTTCACCGGCATGATCGGCGCCGCGCTCGCCGTCGTACTCCGTCGCGGCGGCCTGCTGCTCTCCGTGCTGGTGCTGCCGCTGTCGATTCCGGTGCTGATTTTCGGCATCGCCGCCTCCAACGCCGCGCTGTCGGGACCATCGCCGTTCGGAACGCCATTCTCGATTCTGTGCGCGCTGTCGCTGATAAGCCTCGTGATCGGCCCGTTTGCCGCGGCCGCAAGCCTGCGGCACGGGCTGGATTGAAGCCCATGCGGCCGATCAACTTTTGCTCAAGCGGAAAACCGCGCCCAAATCCGCATTGCCTGCGCTGGCTTCGGCGACTATCAGTGGTGCCATGACGCTGATCGATCTCGCCAATCCCTCCCGCTTTCTCTCGCTCGCCGGCCGGATTCTGCCGTGGCTCGCGGCCCTGACCGTGCTCGTGCTCGCGGTCGGCCTGTACCAGTCCGCGACCGCGCCCGACGACTACCAGCAGGGCGCGACCGTCAAGATCATGTTCATCCACGTTCCCAATGCGTGGCTGTCGATGTTCGTGTGGGGCGTGATGAGCGTCGCCGCGCTCGGCACGCTGGTGTGGCGGCACCCGCTGGCAGACGTCGCGGCCAAGACCGCGGCCCCGATCGGCGCGGCTTTCACATTCCTTGCGCTGTTGACGGGGTCGCTGTGGGGCCGCCCGATGTGGGGCACCTACTGGGAATGGGACGCCCGGCTGACCTCGGTGCTAATCCTGTTCCTGATGTATCTCGGCCTGATGGCGCTGTGGCGCGCGGTCGACGATCCGTCGCGCGCGGCGCGCGCCGCCGCGGTGCTGACACTGGTCGGCGCGATCAATATTCCGATCATCAAGTTCTCGGTGGACTGGTGGAATACGCTGCATCAGCCGGCCTCGGTGATCCGCATGGGCGGCTCGACGCTCGACCGCGCCTTCCTGATCCCCCTGCTGGTGATGGCGATCGGATTCACGCTGCTGTTCCTCACCCTGCATATCGCCGCGATGCGAAACGAAATCCTGCGCCGCCGCGTCCGCACCCTGCAGATGCTGCAAGCCAGCAAGTCGGCGGCGTGACGATCATGACGCTCGGTCCCTATGCTTCCTTCATCGTCGCGTCCTATGTCGCGGTCGCAACCGTCGTCGCGGCGCTCGTTATCTGGGTGATCACCGACTACCGCCGCCAGAAGGCGCGCCTGCGCGACCTCGAGGCCGCCGGCGCGGTCAGGCGATCGGGACGCAGCGCAACGGACGTCAAATGACCGATCCCGCGATGCCTGCGACGGCGAAACGACGCTGGCTGATGGCGCTGCCGCTCGTGGTCTTCGCCGCGCTGGCGCTGCTGTTCTGGTTCCGGCTCGGCGACAGCGACATCTCGCGAATCCCCTCGGCGCTGATCGGCCATGCCGCCCCCAAAACCACGTTGCCTGCGTTGTCCGGCCTCGTCAGCGACGGCAAGCCGGTGCCGGGCATCGATCTCGCGACGTTCGAGGGCAAGGTCAGCCTGGTCAACGTCTGGGCGTCCTGGTGCGTCCCCTGCCACGGCGAGGCGCCGCTGCTGACCGAACTTGCCAAGGACCGGCGCGTTCAGTTCGTCGGCATCAACTACAAGGACGCGCCGGACAACGCCCGCCGTTTCCTCGGCCGCTACGGCAATCCGTTCGGCGCCGTCGGCGTCGACGACAATGGCCGCGCCTCGATCGAGTGGGGCGTCTATGGCGTGCCGGAGACCTTCGTGGTCGGGCGCAACGGCACCATCGTCTACAAGCTGGTCGGCGCGATCACGCCGGACAATGTCGACACCGTGCTGAAGCCGGAAATCGAGAAAGCGCTGAAGGCGGGCTCCTGAGATCGGCGTTGACGCAGCAAAAGTCTGCACGGTCATTCCGGGATGGTCCGCAGGACCAGACCCGGAATCCAGGCACAAGTCTCGCTTAACTTTACTGGATTCCGGGTTCGTGCTTCGCACGGCCCGGAATGACGTCAAATATATTCCCAACGTTTATCTGCCGTTCATTTTGCGGCCATCGCGCCGCCGCAAATCCGCAGATAGCTTTGCCGTTAGGGTCCGGTTCAACTACGTTGAACCAGACCCTGACCTTGTATTTTGATTGAGCATGATCTTATCCGAAAACCGGTTTCCACTTTTCGGGATCGTGCTCTAGCAACAGCCCCCGGGAGGGAGACACTTTTCATGCGTCGCTTTACGCTTGCCTCGATTACCGCCGCCGCGCTTGCGCTCGGTCTGCTCGCTTCAACGCCGTCGATGGCCCAGTCGACTCAGCCCGCTGCCAAGTCCGACAGGATGGCGCCGGCGGGGAAGATGGCTCCTGCCAGCAAGATGGCGCCCGCAAACGCCGAGGCGGCCAAGCTCGACATCAACACCGCGACCAAGGAAGAACTGATGGCCTTCAAGGGCATCGGCGACAAGTATTCCGACAAGATCATCGCCGGCCGGCCCTACGCCAAGAAGGACCAACTCGTCTCCAAGAAGATTCTTCCCGAAGCGACCTACAAGAAGATCTCCAGCCAGATCATCGCGTCGCAGCCGAAGTAACGCTGGGCTCTTTTTGAACGCATCGGCGCTCCCGCGCCGATGCGGCGGCACGCCGACATGACAAGCCCCGGTACAGATTCGGTAACGACGTCAGAAAAACCTTCGACAATCGAGGACAGATTCATTTACTGGCCGTCGTATGCCGGCGCCGCCATGATGCTCTTTGCCGCTTTTGTATTCTCGTGGCCTGTTGCCGCAATCGCGTTTTCGATGCTGTCCTTAATATGGGCTCCGTTTCTAGCCATTATAATCGTCATTTTATCCGTCGTAGCTCTCTGGACGATCGTCCGGTCTGCAGTCAATCGGCAGTGGCGCAGGGCAATCTCAGCCTGTGCGTTTCCGTTGTTGCTGTTGGCAGCGCTTCCCTTCGCTCGCCACGCCGCGCCGGTCGTCGACCGCGTTCATTTTCTTTTGTATGAAAGTAAGTACCAGGACAAAATTGCCCGTCTCGGTCAGAAGGGTGCGCGACTGGCGTTCTTCGATTGGGGTGGCAATGCCATGGTCGGTCTGAACCGGTTTGTCGTCTACGACGAGAGCGATGAAATCATGCTGCCTTCATCGGAACAATCGGCTGCATTTGTCCAGCGCTTGGAAAGTCACGGCTTCGGCAGGCCCGATCGTTTTACGAATGTTATTCGCCTCGCACCGCATTTTTATGTCGTTGACGAATAGTCCTTGAGGGCATACCGCCCCCGCCCCTTATCCTTTACCGATATCGCCTTCCCTCGCATCGCTGGCCTCGAGCGTGGCGGGTTCGAGATGATAGCGTTTGGTCAACGGCATCTGCATCATCGCGAAGATCATGGTGAGCGGGATCGCGCCGAAAACCTTGAAGTTGACCCAGAAATCCGTGCTCTGGGTCCGCCAGATGATCTCGTTCAGGACCGCCATGCCCAAAAAGAACAGCGCCCAGCGCAGCGTCAGGAGTCGCCAGCCCTTGGGGGTGAGGTTGAATACCTGGTCGAACATGATCGCGATGAAGGAGCGGCCGAATAACAGTCCGCCGCCGAGTACGGTTGCAAACAGTCCGTAGATGATGGTCGGCTTGACCTTGATGAAGGTCTCGTCGTGCAGCACCAGCGTCAGCGTGCCGAACACGATGACGACGACGCCGGTGACCAGCGCCATTAGCGGGATATGTCGCGTCACCACGTAGGACGCGATCATCGCGGCCACGATCGCCACCATGAATGCGCCGGTCGCGATGAACAGGTCAAACCTCCCATTGGCGGCGAAGAACACCAGGAGCGGGCCGAGTTCGGTCGCGAGCTTGAACAGCGGGTGCGGTTGCTTCTTGTCCATCGTCAGCCTTCAATCCCCGCGACCGCTTTTGCAAAATCGCCTGCGGTGAACGGCGCAAGATCGTCAACCCCCTCGCCGACGCCGATGAAATGCACCGGCAGTCTGTGCTTTTCCGCCAGCGCCACCAGAATGCCGCCGCGCGCTGTCCCGTCCAGCTTTGTCATCACCAGGCCGGTAACCCCGGCGATACGGTGAAACGCCTCGACCTGCGACAGCGCGTTCTGCCCGACGGTCGCATCCAGCACCAGCAGCACCGCATGCGGCGCTGATTCGTCGACCCTGCGGATGACGCGAACCATCTTTTCCAGTTCGTTCATCAGTTCGGCCTTGTTCTGCAGGCGGCCGGCGGTGTCGATCAGCAGCACATCGCGCCTGTCGTGGCGCGCCTCGGTCAGCGCGTTGAAGGCAAGGCTCGCGGAATCCGACCCTTGCGCGCCCGCGACGACGGGCGATCCGGTGCGCTCGCCCCAGACCTTCAACTGATCGATGGCTGCCGCGCGAAACGTGTCGCCCGCCGCCATCATCACCTTGCGGCCCTCGGCCGACAGTTTCGCCGCGAGCTTGCCGATGGTCGTGGTCTTGCCCGAACCATTGACGCCGACCACCAGGATGACAAACGGCTTTTGGGTTTCGTCAATGACCAGCGGCTGCGCCACCGGCGCGAGGACCTTTTCAACTTCGGTCGCGACGACCGTCTTGACCTCGTCGGCAGAGATCGCCTTGTCGTAACGGCCCTCGCCGACAGCGGCCGCGATCCGCTCCGCGACCGCCGTTCCGAGATCGGCGCGCAGCAGCACGTCCTCGATATCGTCGAGCATGGCTCGGTCGAGCTTGCGCTTGGTGACGAGATCGGCCACCGCCGTGCCGATCGAGGTCGAGGTCCGCTTGAGGCCGCCGGACAGCCTGCGCCACCAGCTCTGTTTCGGTTTGTCGTCGGTGCTGTCGCTCATTGTGGAGGTGTGTTAGCCGTTTCGACCTGCGAGCGAAAGACTTGCGCGGCATGATCCCGAAAAGTGGAGACCGGTTTTCGGATAGGATCATGCCGCAATCAGATTAAAGTGACTTATGGACACCCCACAGCCGACACCGGAGGAAATCCGGGCCCGTGTGCTCCATCGCGACGGGCTGATGCTGGTGATCGACAAGCCGGCCGGCATTCCGGTGCATCGCGGCCCCAAGGGCGGCGCCAATCTCGAGGCCTCGTTCGAGGCGCTGCGGTTCGGCCTGCCCCGGCCGCCGGTGCTTGCCCATCGGCTCGACCGGGACACCTCGGGTTGCCTGGTGCTCGGACGCCATCGCAAGGCGACGGCCTCGCTCGGCCTGTTGTTCAAGCACGGCAGGATTTCGAAGACCTACTGGGCCGTGGTCGAGGGTGGCCCCGCTGAGGACGAGGGCACCATCGACATCCCGCTCGGGCGGCTGAACCACGAACGGGGCTGGTGGCAGAAGCCCGACCCGGACGGGCTGCCTTCGGTGACGAAATGGAAAGTGCTGGGGCGCGGATCGCTAACCACCTCTCCCCTTTTGGGGGAGATCGAACGCAAAGCGTTCGGGAAGGGGGTGGTTGAACCAACGGTTCATCCTTCTCCCCAACCCTCCCCCGCAAGGGAGGAGGGAGCAAGAGAGATGGGAGAGGGAGTTCGACTGGCCTGGCTCGCACTGGAGCCGGTGACAGGCCGAACCCATCAACTGCGCGTCCATTGTGCGGCGATGGGCTGGCCGATCGCCGGCGATAATATCTACGGAACGCAGGCAAGCTTACGACGGCTGCGCAATGAACAATACGTTCCGCGTTTCGGCGAACCGAGCCTGCACCTGCATGCCCGTGAGGTTGCTATTCCCCTGTCGAAGAACAAACCGCCTATCGTGGTCACCGCACCCGCACCCGAGCATCTGCATGAGCGCCTCAAGGCCTGCGGGTGGAACGGGGAGTAATTTGCGGACGCACAAAGCTCGCGAGTCTTAGAGAGACGTGGATCGGCATAACGCCGAGGCATGACGGGTTGCCGATCCCGGCTAAAGCACGCCCAGCCTAGCTTCCGGAAACCCAACGTCAGACGAAACTGCGACAATTCACCTTGAATCTGCCGCGTTCCTGTTCCATATGGTGGCATGACCCTGAGATCTTCGGGTCACTGCGAGCCGCGTGTTCTGAGCCCGTTCGACGGTTTCTGGCTTGCCCCTTCAGCTAACGTCAATCGACGCCCTCGACACGCGGGTGTCTCCAGACAACCTGGCACGCTCCGGCTGACATTGCCGGGCGCCCGGTCGCATAATGGAAAGAAACAACCTTTTGCCCTCCTTTCAGGATTTCGGCCTTGCCGATCCCATTTCACGTGCGCTCGCAGAAGAGAACTATCTGACGCCCACGCCCATCCAGGCTCAAACCATTCCTCTTGCCCTTTCCGGACGCGATGTCGTCGGAATTGCCCAGACCGGCACCGGAAAGACTGCGTCATTCGCTCTTCCGATCCTGCATCGCCTGCTGCAGAACCGCATCAAGCCGCAGCCCAAGAGCTGCAGGGTTCTGGTGCTCAGCCCCACGCGCGAACTTTCGGGCCAGATCCTCGACAGCTTCAATGCTTACGGCCGCCACCTGCGCCTGACCTCGGCTCTCGCGATCGGCGGCGTTCCAATGGGACGTCAGGTCCGCTCCGTGATGCAAGGCGTCGAGGTGATGGTCGCAACGCCGGGCCGCCTGCTCGATCTCGTTCAGAGCAACGGGCTCAGGCTTGGCCAGGTCGAATTTCTCGTGCTGGACGAAGCCGACCGCATGCTCGACATGGGCTTCATCCACGACATCCGCAAAGTCGTCGCCAAGCTTCCCGTCAAGCGCCAGACGCTGTTTTTCTCGGCCACCATGCCGAAGGACATCGCCGAACTCGCCGAGCAGATGCTGCGCGATCCGGCGCGCGTCGCGGTAACGCCCGTCGCTTCGACCGTGGACCGTATCGCCCAGCGCATCATCCAGATCGATCACGCCAGCAAGCCGGCGTTTCTCGCCCAGCTTCTGAAGCAGGAGCCGGTCAACCGTGCGCTGATTTTCACGCGCACCAAGCATGGCGCCGACAAGGTGGTGAAGGGCCTCGCCAAGGCCGGCATCAGGTCCGATGCGATCCACGGCAACAAGTCGCAGAACCACCGCGAGCGCGTGCTGGCGGCGTTCCGGACCGGAGAGATCCGCACCCTGGTCGCGACCGACATCGCGGCGCGCGGCATCGACGTCGACGGGATCAGCCACGTCGTCAACTTCGACCTTCCGAACGTTCCCGAGACCTACGTCCATCGCATCGGACGCACCGCGCGTGCGGGCGCCGAAGGCGCGGCGATCTCGCTGGTCGCCGGCGCCGAGGAAATGACCTATCTCCGCGACATCGAAAAACTGATCCGCGTGGCGCTACCGAGAGAAGATCGCCGGACACCGGGGCAGCGCGAGGCGACGCCGGCCCGCCAGCAGCATCGCGCCGGACGTCCCGCGCCCCACGGTCATGCGACCAGGTCTGGGGACACTGCTCCGGGCGCGAAAGGTCCGCGCCGGCGCGGCCGGCACGGCGACGGCGCACCGAAGAAACCGAACCGGCCGGAGGCCCCCCGGCAAGAGTCCGCCCGGCCGGCGCGAGGCGGCAAGGCCGAGGGGATACAGGGGGTTGCCTTCCTGCATCGCGAAAGCCGGCCGGCGCGCGCCAAGTCCAACCTGCGTCCTCAACGTTAGCGGGGGAATTTCACCGGAAACCTGGTTGTCCGCGGTCGTTTAAATTCCAACATTGGCAAGGACTGCTGCCGCGGCGGATGCAAATGCCAGGACCGGGCCACCGGAGCAGGATGAGGAAAAGCGCGTAGCGGTTTTCCTCGCCGGCCTCCCGCTTCTTAAGATATTGGAATAGATCACGTTCATGATTTTGGATCCAAAAATCATCGATCCAGCGAAATGTCACTTGATCCGGAGAACGCCATGGCGAAAGAAGAACTGATCCAGTTCGAAGGACTGGTTACCGAAATCCTGCCCGACGCCCGCTATCGGGTGCAACTCGATGCTGGACATGAGATCGTTGCCTATACCGCAGGCAAGATGAAAAAGAACCGGATCAAGACACTGGCCGGCGATCGCGTCACCATCGAGATGTCCCCTTATGATCTCGAAAAGGGACGCCTGATCTTCCGGCACAAGGACGAACGCCCCAGCGGCGCACCGCGTGGAGGACCGCCCCGGGGGGGCCAGTTCCGTCGCAGATAGCCGGGTCCCGCAGCGTCACGACCCCGCCGATATCAGCCGAAAGCTCTCGGCCGAACCTGCACATCGGCACATCTCAAAAAATCGTGCACGTCAGGATTGTTTTGGGGGCTGCCTTCGAATAATATGGCATTCAGCGATTTTCGGCCGGACGACATTAGCTACCACCGGTACAGCCGGTTTAGACACTGACGACCCTTCCAAAAATCCAATCTCACCAGCCCGCCGAAAGCGGGCTTCGACATACGTATCTGATAAAGGGACTACCCGTGAGCATGGGAACCGTGAAGTGGTTTAACGCGACCAAGGGATACGGCTTCATTCAACCTGACGATGGCGGCAACGACGTGTTCGTTCACATCAGCGCAGTTGAACGGGCCGGGCTCGGAACGCTGCGTGAAGGACAGAAGATCAGCTACGAGATCGTTGCTGATCGCCGCTCTGGAAAATCGTCGGCAGACAATCTGCGCGCTGCCGGCTAGCACGATCCGCCAAGTACGGGCGGTTTGGCGAAACGATCGACCGGACGCAAAACGGGAGTTCACTTTGCTGATCGCGCTCTAGCTTCTTCGGCGTTACTCCATCGAAGACCAGATCGGACAAAGGCCGCGCGTCAAGCGCGGCCTTTGTGTTTAGCGTGACCCGTCCTTCGCGAGGCAGAACCGGCTCGCCGGTCCGTCTGGTCAGGTCCCCGTTTTCGGGCAGGCGGTCTCGCTGCCGTAAAACACGCAGGTTGACTGACGCGGTCGCGTATAGGCGGTGTCGCTCAGCGTCACGCCGGCTTTCGCCATGACATAGCCGACGATCGGCCGGTAGAGATAGCTGACCTCGCTAAAGATCAGGTACTGATTGGGGAGAATGTTACCTGACGAATCCCGGCCGATGAGGCCCGGCGGAACTCCGATTGTCGATCCCGCGCCTCGCGGCGCCGATCCCTTGCTCCACTGCACCCGCGCCACCGAACTCGCCGGGTCGATATACAGTTCCGAAATCGTGGCCTGGACCGGCGTCGACGGATAAGGCCACATGATGCCGTAGCTGGCGAGGAAGAAATTATCCAAGTCCGCGTCGCCCACGGCCTTGGACTGCGACGTCAGGTCGGACAGCGTCCGCGCGACCAGCGTGACCTTGCGGTCGACCGCCACGCCTGAGGACACATCGATGGTCCCGAACAGCATCAGGAGCATCAACGGCACGATCATCGCAAATTCAGTCGCCGCGAGGCCCCGCGAATCACGCCACAGCGCTGCCGCCGGAACCTTGATACATGACCAGATGCTGGACATCGGCTTCACGTCCTCAGCTGTAGGGCTCGTTCTTGAAAGCAGCCGTCGCCGACAGCAGCCGCTTGCCACCGCTCAGATTCGCGATGTTGTAGCCAAGCCCCGTGACGAACAGCGGCCACTGATAGAACAGCCGAACGACCACGATATCGCCCGGACCGCCCGGGCTGTATTTCGTATTATCGACGAAACTTCCGCCCGTAACCGGATCGGAAATCGCAACGCTTCCGAACCCCGAACTGGACGGGTAGCTCTGAACATCGACGAAAATTCCGTTCGCACAGTCGAACAGCGCGCTCACATGCGGACAAACGACGTCTTTTTTGAAGCCCTGCTTGTCGTACTTGGCGACCTGCGCCTGACCGGTCAGGATCGTGCGCGCCGAGTCCTGCAATGCGGTTTCCAGGCTCTGGCTCGCGAAGAACACCAGTCCCGTCTCGATGATCGCGAACAGAAGCGCGAAGAACATTGGCGCGACGAGGGCGAATTCCACGGCCGCGGACCCGCGCTTGTTGCCACGAAAACGGTTGGCCGCCCTGGCGGCTGCTATCCTGAAACGGGGGGACGGCGACATCACAAAATCCTTGCACGCGGCGGATTTATCTACCGTCAAGGACTAGCTTAAAGTGATTGTTGAAGTGTTTCGCCCGATCAGAGCAAAATACCCCACTTCGTCAACTCGATCTTGACCATACCTGGTTGGCCGAGCGACGCGGATCGGGGACGCACCCACGCGCGAGTGCCCCACGCCGGTTGCCGGACGATTGTCCGGCTGTATTATTTTGTTGGGGCGCCGCCGGCCTGTGAACTCAGATTGCTGGCCTGCTCCATCGTGGCCTTGAAATAAGGAGCGCTGTCGCCGAGTGTGACCCGCTTCTCGCAAATCGGCATGCAGCTATAGGACTCACGCTCCACGCCGCGATAAACCGTCACGACTCGATCGCTCGGCCCTTCGACCTGGATAAGGCGATCCACGAGAATGGTTCCGGCGCGATCCATCGCAATCACATTGGTTGCGCCATAACCTTTTCCGGTGACGACGACGAGGCCGCCAGGCTGCAAGGTGACGTCGGCGATCAGCGGATTACCGACCACGATCGTGGCGATATGTCCGGGCAGCTTGATCAATTTCGCCTGGTCCACATTGACCGAGATCGGATCGCTCGTCACTTCGGCGAGCAACGCCGCCGGACAAAGCAAGACCGCCGTTGCAAGCGACAGGCCGATGACCGAAGCACGCGAACGGCCGCGCAGGGACTTGAACCACATACTACACTCCGGACGCATACGAGCCGGCATAAGGACATAGGTAACGGTGCCGGCGCCCGATATGGCAAATCTGCCGTTAATTGATGAACGAACTGCAAACGCGACGGCCGGGCTTCCGGTCCCATGCTTGCTGAAACGGCAGACCGGTATGCCGCCGCGAAACGGTGCTGAAATGCGCACGGGGTTCGGCAGGATCAGAGGAGACGGCTTCAGCCGCAGCGGATTCGGGAGCGCCGCGACACCAGAATAGAGGTCCGCCGCCCGCTTGGTCGGCAAGTTAAAGTACGCCGGCGGCCTCTAGTTATGTCGTCGTCCTCTGCCCGGCGACGCGCAAAACCGAACGCTCGAAACGCATTCATGAAGAGAGACCCGAGGCGATCCCATCGCCACGCAGCGCTTTGCATTCGACTTAAATCTAAATTTACTCTGAGCAAGAACATCCCATTACACCGGGGTTTCTGCAATCGAATTAACTGCGCTGCAATTTTCCTTCCCTACGATGATGCCATGGTCACGGTGCTGAGAACGCCGTTACGACCAGGTGCAGTTCGACAGCTACGTGAACACATGGAGCCAATTATGAAGAATCTTTTTTCGCGTTTTCTGAAGGATGAGTCCGGTGCGACCGCGATCGAATACGGCCTGATCGCCGCCGGTATTTCCGTCGTGATCATCGCGGCCGTCCGGACACTCGGAACCACGCTGAACGGCGTATTTACCGGCATCAACGGACAGCTCGCCACTCCCTAGTCGTCAGCTTTTTGTTCTTGCCACAAAAGGGTCCCGGGCAACCCGGGACCCTTTTCGCTTCCGACCGCACCGAGGCGACAATTCGAGTGAAACGGAATGGCCCCGTTGAAGTTCGCCCATCCGGACCTGCCCCCTTCGCCTGACGGCGAGCGGACACGACGGGTTCTTCAGACCGTCTGCATGGCACTCGCGCTGGCCTCGGCCACCCTTCTGATCCGGGCCGTCAGCCTGTTGTGAAACGTCGCGCGCATTTCGTGATTGTTCATTGTTCGCTGGTTAGTATGACGCCCCCATGGAACGCGCGACACGGGCAGCCTCATGATCCTCGACCTTCTCCGGCTTCTGTTGTTTCCGACCCTGATGGCGTTCGCAGCCTCCAGCGATCTCCTGACCATGACGATTTCGAACCGCGTATCGCTGCTGCTGATCGCCGGTTTCTTCGTGCTCGCGGTCGCCTCCGGCATGGGGCCGACCGTGATCGGTCTGCATATCGCGGCCGGCGCCACCGTACTTGCGGTATCGTTCACCTGCTTTGCCATGGGCTGGATCGGCGGCGGTGACGCAAAGGTGGCGGCGGCGGTCGCGCTCTGGTTCGGCTTCGGACATATGCTGGACTACCTGGTCTATGCCTCCGTGTTCGGCGGTGCCCTGACGCTGCTTCTTCTGCAGTTCAGGCAATGGCCGCTTCCGGCCGTGTTGTACGGTCAGCCCTGGCTGGCGCGCCTGCACAATAATGAGAGCGGAATTCCTTATGGCATCGCGCTCGCGCTTGGCGCGCTGCTGGTCTATCCGGAGACCGAATGGGTCCGGGCGGTCGACCTGACGCGCTTCGCGCTTCACTGACGAGCACGCGATAAAGGTCTCATTAACGCGATTTAGATACGCCTCATTAACCATGCTTTGACGAATAAATGTTCAACTCCCGGTTAAAGGCGGCGCAAGGGCCGCACCGCAACTGGGAAAGTGAAGCGTATGAATACCGCACGCATCGTCGTCCTGGCCGTCGCTGTCGGTGCCGGCGGCCTCGCCGCCTATCTCGCGAGCGGGTCCGACAAGAAGCCGCCGCCGGTCCAGACCGCGCAGCTCCCGACCGTGGACGTTCTGGTTGCGAAGTCGGAGATTCAACTCGGACAGGCGGTAACCGCGAACGAGGTGGCGTGGCAGGCATGGCCCGCGAGCGCCGCCAGCAGCAGCTTCATTCGCCGTGACCAGCGTCCCAACGCCACCACGGAGCTGGCGGGATCGATCGCCCGCTCGCCCTTCATCGCTGGAGAGCCCATTCGCGAACCCAAGCTGGTCAGCGCGAAGGGATCCGGCTTCATGGCCGCGATCCTGCCGACCGGTATGCGCGCGGTTTCCACCGAGATTTCGCCCGAGACAGGCGCGGGCGGCTTCATTCTTCCCAATGACCGCGTCGACGTGATCCTCTCAAAACGGGAAAAAAACGCGGACCATCCTTCTGATTCCGTCAATTCCGAGACCATTCTCAGCAATGTGCGGGTTCTCGCGATCGATCAGACCATCGAGGAGAAAAACGGTCAGAAAGTCGTTGTCGGCAAGACTGCAACGCTCGAACTGAAGCCGGATCAGGCGGAGTCGCTGGCGCGGTCGCGCCAGATGGGAACGCTGTCGCTGGCGCTGCGCAGCCTTGCCGATGCCAATGCTCCGGAAAGCACCGACGACCAGAGGCGCGACAGCATCAATGTCGTCCGTTACGGCGTTCCAACCCAGACCACCGTACAGAGGTAATCAAGGACGCCCGTCATGAAGTGGACGACAAATCCGACACCGTTGCAGGCCTTCGTGACGCGGTCGCTCTCGTTCGCGGCGATCGCCGCCTTCACGCTGAACCCTGCGCTGACGCCGGTGTTTGCAAGCGATTACCGTGTTTCCGCCGCGACATCCGGTGCAGATATGCACGCGCATTCGCTGTCGCTCGGCATCGGCAAGTCCGTCGTGGTGGACCTGCCCAGCGACGTCAAGGACGTTCTCGTCGCCGATCCGAAGATCGCGAATGCCGTGGTCAGATCGGCGCAGCGCGCCTACATCATCGGCGCCGCGGTCGGTCAGACCAACATCATATTCTTTGACAGCAACGGCCAGCAGATCGCAGCCTACGATATCGCGGTCACGCGCGATCTCAACGGCCTGCGCACCGCGCTCAAGCAGCTTTTGCCGAATGCCGCCATCAAGGTCGATGGCCTGGGCGACGGTGTCATGCTCTCCGGCTGGGTGTCGAGTCCGATTGAAGCGCAGCAGGCGGGCGATCTCGCCGCACGCCTTGCGGACGGCGCGCAAAAGGTCGTCAACAACATCGCTGTGCGAGGCCGCGACCAGGTCATGCTCAAGGTCACGGTCGCCGAGGTCGCCCGCACCGTCATCAAGCAGTTGGGCATCGACCTCAGCGCCAACCTGAACTACGGCACCGCGGTGGTGAATTTCAACAACGCAAACCCGTTCACTGCTTATGGCCGGCCGCTGACGCCCAACAGTCTTGCGGGTTCGTTCGGGGGCAGCAGCGCCGTGCCCGCAGTCACCGCGACTCTGCGCGCGATGGAGAGCGTCGGCGTGGTTCGGACGCTCGCCGAGCCGAATCTGACCGCGATATCGGGTGAATCGGCGACATTCATCTCGGGCGGTGAGTTTCCGATTCCCGCGGGTTATTCCTGCGATCCCACCACTCATGTTTGCACGACGCAAATCAAATTCAAGAAATTCGGTATCTCGCTGAACTTCACGCCGGTGGTGCTGACCGAAGGCCGGATCAGCCTCAGGGTGATGACGGAGGTCTCGGAGCTTTCGAACGAGAACGCCATTACGCTGACCCAGGCGGTCGGCAATTCGCTTACCATCCCATCGATCAGGACCCGGCGTGCGGAAACGACGCTGGAAATTCCGTCGGGCGGCTCGATGGCCATGGCCGGCCTGATTCAGGAGCAGACCAAGCAGGCCATCAATGGATTGCCCGGTCTCACGCAATTGCCGGTGCTCGGATCGCTGTTCCGCAGCCGCGACTACGTCAACGGGCAGACCGAGTTGATGGTCCTGGTGACACCCTATGTCGTGCGCGCCGTCGCGCAAAAGGATCTCTCGCGGCCGGATGACGGTTTCGTGGACGCATCGGATCCGCAGTCCGACCTGCTCGGCAATATCAATCGCATCTATGGCGCTCCGGGCCGCGCCGAACCCGCGCGTCACTATCGCGGCAGCTACGGCTTCATCACCGACTGAGGCGGGCAAGGAACGAAACGATGACATCCACAGATTCCGCCAATCGCTACCGCCGTCTTCGCGTAGCTGTCCTCGTCGTCAGCGCGGCCGCCGCACTGGGCGCCTGCACTCATACGAGCCAGGACGAGGACATCACCGCGAGCATTCCGAACGATTATCGCTTGCGACACCCCATCGCGATCCAGGAAGCGAACCGAACCGTAAACATCTTCGTCGGCAACACGCGAGGCGGACTGTCGGCATCGCAGCGCGCCGATGTCATCGGGCTTGCGAGCATCTGGCTCCGCGAGGGAACCGGCGCCATCGTCGCCGAGGTTCCTGTCGGCACCAGCAACGCCCGGGCCGCCGCCGATTCGTTCAAGGAAGTTCGCTCGCTGCTGGCTGCCGCCGGCATTCCGCCGCGTGGAATCATCGTCCGGCAATACCGCCCCGCCGACCCGCGCCTGTTCGCTACCATTCGCTTGACCTACCCGCGAATCGCGGCCACGGCGGGCCCCTGCGGCGTCTGGCCTGAGGATCTCGGCCCCTCGATCAAGAACAAGGGTTATCTCGACAACAAGCCGTACTGGAATTTCGGATGCGCCACCCAGCGCAACCTTGCCTCGATGATCGACAATCCCTCTGACCTCGTGCAGCCGCGGCCCGAAACCCCGCCCTACACCGCCCGCCGCTCCGAAGGCTTCGAGAAATATCGCAAGGGCAACACCACGACCACGGACTATCCCGAAGCCGAAAAGGCCAAACTCAGCGATACAGGCAAATGATCAATTACGCTCGCCAGAACGCAGAAGAGCCGACTGCCTCGCTTCCGCCGAAAGCCGACGATCACGTCGCGCCGGCGCCGCGCGTATCGGTGCAGGCTTTTTGCGAGACGATGGAAACAGCCACAGCCGTGCAATCGGCCGGCGAGGATCGCCGGCTGGCCAAGGCCCACCTCAAGATCCAGATGGGCGGCATGACCGCGGCCGTGGAGGCCTATCGCTCGGCGCCGACACCGAACGTCATCATTCTCGAGGCGGAAGAGCGCGGCGACATCCTCGCAGCGCTCGACCAGCTTGCGAGCGTGTGCGACGCGGGCACGCGGGTCGTCGTGATCGGCCGCGTCAACGACGTCAGCTTGTATCGCGAATTGGTCAAGCGTGGCGTCAGCGATTATGTCATCGCGCCGGTCAGCGCCATTGACGTCGTACGCTCGGTTTGCGGCCTGTTTTCAGTTCCTGAAGCGAAGGCGGTCGGCCGGATCATCGCCGTTGTCGGAGCCAAGGGCGGCGTCGGCGCGTCGACCGTCGCCCATAATGTCGCCTGGATGATCGCTCGCGATCTGGCGCTCGATTCCGTCGTCGCCGACCTCGACCTCGCCTTTGGAACGGCGGGACTGGATTTCAATCAAGACCCAGCGCAGGGCATCGCCGATGCCGTTTTCTCGCCCGACCGCATCGACACGGCCTTTGTCGATCGCCTGTTGTCGAAATGCACCGATCATCTGAGCCTGCTGGCCGCGCCGGCAACGCTGGACCGGGTCTATGACTTCGGAACGGAAGCGTTCGATTCGATTCTCGACACCCTGCGGGCGACGATGCCCTGCATCGTGCTCGATATCCCGCACCAATGGTCCGGCTGGACCAAACGGGCCCTGATCGGCGCGGACGACATCCTCGTCGTCGCCACGCCCGATCTCGCCAATCTTCGCAATACGAAAAACCTGATCGACCTGCTCAAGTTGGCGCGCCCGAACGACCGGCCGCCGCTTTATTGCCTCAACCAGGTCAGCGTTCCGAAGCGCCCGGAGATCAGCGCCAACGAATTCGCCAAAGCCATTGAAAGCCAGCCGATCGTCGCCATTCCGTTCGAGCCGCAGATGTTCGGATCGGCAGCAAACAACGGCCAGATGATCGCCGAAGTCGCGCCGAGCCACCGCGCCGCGGAAATGTTTTTGCAGATCGGGCAGCGCCTGACCGGCCGCGGCGAGGCAAAGAAGTCGCGGAAATCGCTTCTGCTTCCGTTCATCGAAAAGTTGCGGGCAAGATAAGTCCTTGCGTGGAGTACGGTCGTGTTTGGCAAGCGTAGCGGACCAGAGAACGAGGCCCGGAAGCCAGGAGGCCTGACGCTGGAGGCCGCGCCGGCCACCCGGAACGCGCCAGCGCCCGCGGAAAATGCTTCACCAATCGCTTCGGCTCCGCCGATCGCGCCGGCACGCGCCGCGCCGCCCGCGCCGGTCATCGACTCGCGCAGATCCGATACATACTACCAGGTCAAGGCAACGATTTTCGGCGCCCTGATCGAGGCGATCGACCTCGCCCAACTCGCCAAGCTCGACGGCGAATCCGCGCGCGAGGAAATCCGCGACATCGTCAACGAGATCATCGCGATCAAGAATATCGTGATGTCGATCGCCGAGCAGGAAGAACTGCTCGACGACATCTGCAATGACGTTCTCGGTTATGGCCCGCTCGAGCCGCTGCTGTCGCGCGACGACATCGCGGACATCATGGTCAACGGCGCCGGCACGGTCTTCATCGAGGTCGGCGGCAAGATCCAGCGAACCGGCATCCGGTTCCGGGACAACCAGCAACTGCTGAACATCTGCCAGCGGATCGTCAGCCAGATCGGCCGCAGGGTCGACGAATCCTCGCCGATATGCGATGCGCGCCTCGCCGACGGATCCCGCGTCAACGCCATCGTTCCGCCGCTGGCGATCGACGGGCCCGCGCTCACAATCCGAAAATTCAGGAAAGACAAGCTGACGCTCGATCAGCTTGTCAAGTTCGGCGCCATCACGCCGGAGGGCGGCACCATCCTCCAGATCATCGGACGCTGCCGCGCCAACGTGCTGATCTCGGGCGGCACCGGCTCCGGCAAGACCACGCTGCTGAACTGCCTCACAAACTATATCGACCATGACGAGCGCATTATCACCTGCGAGGACGCCGCCGAGCTTCAGTTGCAGCAGCCGCATGTGGTGCGTCTGGAAACCCGTCCGCCGAACATCGAGGGCGAGGGCCAGGTGACGATGCGCGATCTGGTCAAGAACTGCCTGCGCATGCGTCCGGAACGCATCATCGTCGGCGAAGTCCGCGGCCCCGAGGCGTTCGACCTGTTGCAGGCGATGAACACCGGCCATGACGGCTCGATGGGCACGCTGCACGCCAACAACCCGCGCGAAGCGCTGTCGCGCTGCGAATCCATGATCACCATGGGCGGCTATTCGCTGCCCTCGCGCACCATCCGCGAGATGATCTGCGCCTCGATCGACATTATCGTGCAGGCTGCCCGCCTTCGCGACGGCTCTCGCCGCATCACTCATATCACCGAAGTGATGGGGATGGAGGGCGACACCATCATCACCCAGGACATCTTCATCTACGACCTGCTGGGCGAAGACGCCAACGGACACATCATCGGCCGGCACCGTTCGACGGGGATCGGCCGGCCGCGGTTCTGGGAACGCGCGCGGTACTACAACGAGGAGAAGCGACTCGCAGCCGCACTGGATGCGGCGGAAGTCAAGGTCGAAATCTGAGGACGTGCGCCGATGAACTTGCAGATGCTCGCAATGGCATTCATGGCCGCGACCGCGGTGGGCGGCATCGCATGGGTGTTCCTGTATCCGGCGCTATCGGGCGAGACGAAGGCCGAAAAGCGCCGCGCCGCGTTCGCGCGGACGGCGCCGGCGGTCCGTCAGGTCGATCGAGCCCAACGTTCGCGACGCGAACAGATCGAAGGATCGCTGAGGGAAATCGAACAACGCAGCAAGCGCAACAGCAAGATCGCGCTCAGCACGCGAATCGCGCAGGCGGGCCTGTCCTGGTCGAAGGAGAAGTTTCTGATCGTTTCAGGCATTTTCGCTGTGGTTTGTTTTGCCGTTCCGATAATCCTGGGGTCCGGATTTCTGCCTGCCGCCGGCCTCGCATTCGCGGCGGGCCTCGGTTTGCCGCGCTGGCTGCTGAGTTTCCTCAAGAAGCGCCGGGAGAAGGCGTTTTTGCGCGCTCTTCCCGATGCGGTCGATGTGATTGTCCGCGGCATCAAGGCCGGCCTGCCGCTGTTCGAATCGCTGAAGGTCGTCGCGGTTGATTCTCCCGAACCGCTGAAAAGCGAATTCGCCGCGATCATCGAAACTCAGGCGATCGGCATGCCGCTCGGCGATGCCTGTTCGCGGCTGTACGAGCGGATGCCGCTTCCTGAAGCGAACTTCTTCGGCATCGTGGTCGCGATCCAGCAGAAATCCGGCGGCAACCTGTCGGAAGCTCTCGGCAATCTGTCCAAGGTGCTGCGCGACCGCAAGAAGATGGCCGAGAAAATCCAGGCCATGTCGATGGAAGCCAAGGCGTCGGCCGCAATCATCGGCGCGCTGCCCGTGGTCGTCATGCTGCTCGTCTACCTGACCACGCCGGACTACATCGCTCTGCTGTGGACCCATCCTACCGGACGGCTGATGCTGGCTGCCTGCGTGATCTGGATGTCTGCCGGCATCTTCGTGATGAAGAAAATGATCAATTTCGACTTCTGACGGTGCAACATGCTCGAACTCCTGGTCGAGAAACTCCACGATCCGCGATTCATGACGATGGTGCTCGCCGCCATAGCAGCCAGCGCCACTGTCTATACGCTGATCACGCCGTTTTTTGCGGCGGAGGGCCTGACGAAGCGGATGAAGGCCGTCGCCAGCGAACGCGAGCGCATCCGCCAGCGCGAGCGCGAGCGGCTCGCCAAATCCGAAAAGGTCTCGCTGCGTCAGGCACCGAAGCAATTCATCTCGAGGGTCGTGGAAGATCTCAATCTCGGCAAATGGGTGGCTCAGGAAGCCGCGCGCGACAAGCTCGTCATGGCGGGGTATCGCGGCCAGGCTCCCTACATCACCTTCCTGTTCTTCCGCATGGTCACCCCGATCGTGATGCTGATCGGGGCCGCCGTCTACGTCTTTCTATTGTCGCACATGGAGCAGTCCATTCTGCTCAAGGTCGGCATCTGCATCGGCGCAGCGTTTCTGGGCTTGCAAGCGCCCATGCTGTTTCTGAAAAACTCGATTACCAAGCGCCAGCTTTCGATCAAGCGGGCTTTTCCGGACGCGCTCGATCTGCTGCTGATCTGCATTGAATCCGGCATGTCGATCGAAGTCGCGTTTCGCAAGGTCAGCACGGAAATCGGCAGCCAGTCCGTCGCACTGGCCGAAGAGTTCACGCTGACCACGGCCGAACTGTCGTACCTTCAGGACCGCAAGGTCGCTTACGAGAATCTGGCGAAACGCACCGGGGTCGAGGGCGTGAAATCCGTATGCCTCGCGCTGCAGCAGTCGGAACGATACGGCACACCGCTCTCGCAAAGCCTTCGCGTGATGGCGCAGGAAAACCGCGACATGCGCATGTCCGAAGCCGAGAAAAAGGCGGCCGCGCTGCCGCCCAAGCTGACGGTGCCGATGATCCTGTTCTTCCTGCCCGTGCTGTTCGTGGTCATTCTCGGACCGACGGGCATCAAGCTCGCAGCCACGATGCATTGATCCCTGCCCTCGGCGCGAGGGATCGTTGCGGGCAGAGCGAAGCGATCCAAGTCCAGTCCTTGCTTTAAAAGCATCTGTGGATTGCTTCGTCGCTCCGCTTCTCGCAATAACGAGAACAGAACCCCGATTCGATCAAAACCCGGCAAGTCTCACGATTTGCGGGCGCCCTGAGCGAGAACATCTCCGGCGCCGGCGCGCGCGTTACCTCCGCGCCCGAGCATCTGCTTCAGATAGGCAACGTTCGCCTCGGCCTCGTCGGCGGGCAGATCGGCCTTCACGATGCTCTCTGCCTCGTCGAACCTGCCCTGCAATCCGACGACAAGCGCCAGATTCTGCCGGATCCGGCTGTCGGCGCGGGCGCTGGCGTAAGCGCGGCGCAACACTTCCTCGGCTTTGGGAAGTTCCTTGGTCAGGACGTACGACATGCCGAGATTGGACAGCACCGACGGCTCGTCCGGCGCGATCCTGAGCGCGCTATCGTAATAGCGGCGCGCTTCGTCGTGACGGCCGAGCTTGTCCAGCGTCGTTCCCTGGACCGAAAGAATCCGCCAGTCCGGATTTGCCGGCGTGTGAGCGCGGCTGAGCACATCGAATGCCTGCTGCGACTGACCGTTATCGGCGAGCGCCCGTCCCCAGCCGGCCAGTACCGCTTTGTTGCCCGGATTCAAGATCGCGGCGCGTTCCAGCACCGCAACGGCCTGGGCGCGCTGCCCGATGGCGCGCAATGCCTGTCCGTATTTCAGCGCCGCGTCGGCGTCCTTGGGGTTGGCGCGAAATCTTTCGCCATAAACTTCGGCGGCCTGATTGGGATCGGACGCGGAGTTCGTGTTCGCCTTAGCACCAAGCGAGCCGGTGATATCCGGGACCCCGGTGGTTTGACAGCCGCCGAGTCCGCTCGCCAGCATCACCGACATGGCGGCGGATGCGAGAAGCCTGGCAAGATACGACTGCTGACGCATGGCACCTTCGCTTGTAAATGCGGGCCGTTTGGAAAATGGGCGACTTCAGCAATAGACTGTTAACCCTAACGTCTGGTTAACTAGGCCGACTGACACCCGCGCGCTCTGCCGCTAAACTCTCCGCATCGAACAGAGATCGAGACACCTATGCATCCCGCGTTCACGACCGCGCCGGCCGAGGAGGCCGTTCCGATCACCCTCGTCGCCGAGGCGGCGTGGGAAACGACGGGCGCAACGCTGGACGGTCCGGCACGCCGGTTCGCCGAGGCGAACGGTTTTGCGGCGAAGGCGGGTCAGTACCTCGCGCTGCCGGCCGCGAACGGCGAGGTCTCTCGCATTCTGTTCGGACTCGGCGATACGGCAGGTCGCTCGTACGACCCCTTCCTCGCCGGCAAGCTGCCGGGCCTGTTGCCCGCCGGAACATTCCGCTTCGCCAATGCGACCAATGACATGCATCTCGCGACGCTGTCCTTTGCACTCGGCAGCTACCGCTTCGGCCGCTACCGCAAGGCCGACGCGCCGAAGGCTCGGCTGGTGCCTCCCGACGGTATCGACCTCGCCGATATCTCGCGGATGGCCGACGCCGCAGCGCTGGCGCGTGATCTCATCAATATCCCCGCCAACGATATGGGACCGGAAGAACTCGCGGCAGCGGCGCAAAATCTCGCGCGGCGTTTCGGCGCGGATTTCAACTGCATCACCGGCGACGATCTGAAGCACAGGAATTTTCCGCTGATCCATGCAGTCGGAATGGCTTCGCCGCGCGCACCGCGGCTGATCGATATGACCTGGGGCGATTCCGCGCATCCGAAGGTCACGCTGGTCGGCAAAGGCGTCTGCTTCGACACCGGCGGCGTCGATCTCAAACCCGCCAGCGGCATGCAGATCATGAAGAAGGACATGGGCGGCGCGGCCAATGTGCTGGCTTTGGCGCTGATGGTCATGGATAAGAAGCTGAAAATCCGGCTTCGCGTCCTGATCCCGGCGGTGGAAAACGCCGTCGCCGGCAACGCGTTTCGGCCGCTGGACGTCTTTCCGTCGCGCAAGGGCTTGAGCGTCGAAATCGGCAACACCGACGCCGAAGGCCGGCTGGTTCTCGCCGATGCGCTGGCACTGGCCGGTGAAGACAAACCCGATCTGCTGATCGATCTCGGCACGCTCACCGGCGCGGCGCGCGTGGCGCTCGGACCGGACATCCCGCCTTTCTATACGAGCGACGAGCGGCTCGCGCGCGATCTCGCGCGCTGCGCGGAGGCCGAGAACGATCCGCTGTGGCGGATGCCGCTATGGCCCGCTTACGACGCGTGGCTGGATTCCAAGGTCGCCGACATCAACAATGCGCCCTCGGGCGGCTTCGCCGGCTCGATCACCTGCGCGCTGTTCCTGCAACGCTTCGTCGAGGCGACCACACGCTGGCTTCATATCGATATCTACGGCTGGACTCCGACCGCGAAACCGGCGCGACCCGAAGGCGGCGAATGCCAGGCCGCGCGCGCGATCTACCGACTGCTGGGCGAACGCTATGGATGATCCGCGTCTCACGCCCGCCCGGCCGGAGATTGCCGCACGTTACCTGGAGGGCAAGGTCAAGGCGGAGCGCTACGCCGACGGCGAGGAACGCGAGGTCGTCGACGCCATTGCACCGCTGCAGCGCGAGCCTTTGCCCGACGCCATGCTCGATACCCAGGCGCTGCGCGGCGAGCGCGTCACGGTCTACGATCACAGCGCCGAAGGCTGGGCCTGGTGTCAATTGAAAAGCGACGGCTATGTCGGATGGATTCCCGACCGCGCGCTTGCAAGGCCCCGCGCAGCACCGACCCACAAGGTCATCGCGCTGCGGACGTTCGTGTTTCCGGGGCCATCGATCAAACTCGCGCCGGCGCAGACGCTGCCGCTCGGCGCGGCGCTGACCATCCGCCGCCATAACGGCGTGTTCGCCGTCGCCGCCGGCGATCTCTACATTCCCGCCGCTCATGTCGCGCCGCTCGATCATTTAGCCAGCGATTTCGTCGCGGTCGCTGAAATGTTCGTCGGAACGCCTTACCTCTGGGGCGGCAAGACCAGCCTCGGCATCGACTGCTCGGGTCTCGTGCAGGTGGCGCTCAACGCCGCCGGCATCGACTGTCCGCGCGACAGCGACATGCAGGAAGCCGCCTTGGGACACGCATTGCCGCCCGCAGAAGCACGACAGCCGCAGCGCGGCGACCTCATCTTCTGGAAAGGCCACGTCGCGATCGTCCGCGACGCGGCCACGCTGCTCCACGCCAACGCGCATCACATGGCGACAGCCATCGAGGGCATTCACGAAGCGATCGCCCGCATCAAGGCGGCCGGAAGCGACGTGACCAGCGTGAAGCGGTTGTAACAGCGCCCGTGTCCCGGATTCGCCGCAGCGCGCCAGCGCCGCGGTGCTGACCCGGGACCGTCACAACACGGACATTTCGCGACATCGGTATCTGAAACGGTCCCGGCTCTGCGGTGCGGCGTCACACGCCGCATCGCGTCCGGGACATGGCGTCTGACACGAAAACCCC
Source organism: Nitrobacter sp. (assembly GCF_051535235.1). Lineage (GTDB taxonomy): Bacteria > Pseudomonadota > Alphaproteobacteria > Rhizobiales > Xanthobacteraceae > Nitrobacter. The sequence goes on along the minus strand of NZ_JBPPLZ010000009.1, from coordinate 60,346 downwards.
GAACGGGGTCTCAGGCTTCCGCGCCGTTTGCGGTCTCCAGCCGGAACGCTGCGGCAAACAGCTCCCGCGTGTAATCAGACTTCGGACTCTTGAACAATGCCGATGCCGGCCCCTCCTCCACCACCTTGCCGTGCCGCATCACGATGAGATGGCTGGCGAGCGAGGCGACGACGCGCAGATCATGCGAGATGAACATGTAGGTGAGGTCGCGCTTGCGCTGCAGATCGCGCAGGAGATCAACCATCTGTGCCTGAAACAGCATGTCGAGCGCGCTGGTCGGCTCGTCCAGAACCACAAAGTCGGGCTCCAGCACCACGGCGCGCGCGATGCTGATGCGCTGGCGCTGGCCGCCGGAAAATTCGTGCGGATAGCGAAAACGCGTCGCCGGATCGAGCCCGACATCGTTGAGCGCCTTGACCACCCGCGCCTCGCGCTCGGCGTCGGACAGCGAGCGTTGATGCACGCTCAAGCCCTCGGCCACGATATCGCCGACCGACATCCGCGGGCTCAGCGCTCCGAACGGGTCCTGAAACACGATCTGCATGTCGCGGCGGAACGGCCGCATCTCCTTGAAACGCAGGCCCTGGATGTTTTTGCTCAGAAATACGATGGGTCCGTCCGACGAAATCAGCCGCAACAACGCCAGACCGAGGGTGGTCTTTCCGGACCCGGATTCGCCGACGACGCCGAGCGTCTCGCCCTTGCGCACCTTCAGCGTCACGCCATCAACCGCCTTGATGTGACCGACCGTCTTGCGCAGCAGCCCCCGCCGGACCGGGAACCAGACCTTGAGATCGTCTGCCGCGATCACGACCGGCGACTCCGGCCGCGGCGGCGCCGGATCCGGCTTCGGCTCCGCGGCCAGAAGCTCGCGCGTGTACGGATGCTTCGGCGTCTCGAAGACCTGCTCGACCGGTCCCTTCTCGACGATCTTGCCGCCGTTCATGACGCAAACACGGTCGGCGATGCGGCGGACGATGCCGAGATCGTGCGTGATGAACAACAGGCTCATTCCGAGCCGGGCGCGGATGTCCGCCAGCAGCGCCAGGATCTGCGCCTGTACGGTGACGTCGAGCGCCGTGGTCGGCTCGTCCGCTATCAGCAGGTCGGGTTCGTTGGCGAGCGCCATCGCGATCATCACGCGCTGGCGCTGGCCGCCGGACAGTTGATGCGGATAGCTGGCGAGGCGGGTTTCCGGCTCGGGAATGCCGACCTGCGTCAGCAGTTCCACGGTGCGCCGTCGCGCCGCCGCGCCGCGAGCCCCGCCGTGCAGCAGCAAGATCTCGCTGATCTGCGCTTCGATGGTGTGCAGCGGATTGAGCGAGGTCATCGGCTCCTGGAAAATGATCGAGATGTCGTTGCCGCGAATGCTCCTGATCTCGCGCTCGGACAGGCCGAGCAGCTCGCGGCCCTTGAAGCGGATGTTGCCGCCGGGGTGCGACGCGGCCGGATAGGGCAGCAGCTTGAGGATCGACAGCGCGCTGACGGATTTTCCGGATCCGGATTCGCCGACCAGCGCGACGCACTCGCCGCGCTTGATATCGAACGAAATGTGATCGACAGCGACCGAGGTTCCTCCGGCATGGTGAAACGCGACGGACAGGTCGCGAACCTCGAGCAGCGGCTGATCGATGGCGTCCATTCCGGCCTACCTGAACGTCTTGCGCGGATCGAAGGCATCACGCACCGCTTCGCCGATGAAGATCAGCAACGAAAGCATGATCGCGAGTGCGAAAAATCCGGTGAAGCCGAGCCACGGCGCCTGCACGTTGGCCTTGCCCTGCGCCAGCATCTCGCCGAGCGAGGGCGAGCCCGGCGGCAGACCGAAGCCGAGAAAATCCAGCGCGGTCAGGGTCATCACCGACGACGACACGATGAACGGCAGGAACGTCATGGTCGCGACCATGGCGTTCGGCAAAAGGTGACGGACCATAATGGTCGCATTCGACACGCCGAGCGCCCGCGCCGCCGTGATGTATTCGAAGTTGCGGCCGCGCAGGAATTCGGCGCGCACCAGACCGACCAGCGACACCCATGAGAACAGCAGCAGGATGCCGAGCAGCACGAAAAATCCCGGCACCAGCACCGACGACAAAATCAGGAGCAGGTAGAGCGAGGGAATCGCGGTCCAGACCTCGATGAAGCGCTGGAAGGCGAGATCGACCCAGCCGCCGAAATAGCCCTGCACGCCGCCGGCGGCGATGCCGATGATGGACGACACGATGGTCAGGCAAAGCCCGAACAGCACCGAGATCCGGAATCCGTAAATCAGCCGCGCCACCACGTCGCGGCCCTGATCGTCGGTCCCGAGCCAGTTGTATTCGAGATCGCGGCAGCCCGTGAGGTGCTTGCGCTGCACCACGTCCTTGCATTCAGCCTCGGTCAAGAGCCAGGTCGGTTTTGAGGGCGCCGGCGTCGGCAGATCGAGGTTGTGGGTGTCGTAGGAATAGCGGATCGGCGGCCAGATGATGGTGCCGCCCTTATCCTTGATCAGCTTCTGAACATAGGGGTCGCGATAATCTGCGGCGGTCTCGAAATCGCCGCCGAACGCGGTTTCCGGGTAAGTCACGAACGCCGGGAAATAGAAATGACCGTCGATGCGGATCAGGAACGGCCGGTCGTTGGCGATCAATTCCGCAAATAGCGAAATGAAAAACAGGATCAGGAATATCCAGAGCGACCAGTAGCCGCGCCGGTTCGATTTGAAATTCTGCCAGCGGCGACGGTTGAGCGGCGAGAGGCGGAGCCGATGGCTGCCCGGCGGCACGGCTTCGCCGAGCGGCGAGACGGCCTCGGCTTCGACGGGCTTTGGCGGCATCACCGACATCAGACTTCCCGCGCCTCGAAGTCGATTCGCGGATCGATCCACATGTAGGTGAGATCGGAGATCAGGTTGATCACAAGCCCGACCAGCGAAAAGATGAACAGCGTGCCGAACACCACGGGATAGTCGCGATTGAGCACGCTCTCAAAACCGAGCAGGCCGAGTCCGTCGAGCGAGAAGATGGTTTCGATCAAAAGCGAACCCGAAAAGAAAGCGTTAACGAACGCGCCGGGAAATCCCGCGATGACGATCAGCATGGCGTTGCGGAAGACGTGATTGTAAAGCACCTGCCGCTCGCTGCAGCCCTTGGCGCGCGCCGTCATCACATATTGCTTGCGGATCTCGTCGAGGAACGAGTTCTTGGTCAGCAGCGTCATGGTGGCGAAGGCGCCGAGCGCCATCGAAACGATGGGCAGCGTCAGGTGCCAGAAATAGTCGAGGATCTTCCAGTACCAGGGAAACTGGCTCCAGCCGTCCGATGTCAGTCCGCGCAAGGGAAAGATGCTGAAGAACGATCCGCCGGCGAACAGAATGATGAGCAGGATCGCGAACAGAAAGCCGGGTATCGCAAAGCCGACGATGATGACCCCCGAAGTCCATGTGTCGAAGCGCGATCCGTCCCTCACGGCTTTGCGGATTCCGAGCGGTATCGAAATCAGGTAGGTCAGAAGCGTCATCCAGATGCCTAGCGACATCGAGACCGGCAGCTTTTCCTTGATGAGCTGGATCACGGTGGTGTCGCGGAAGTAGCTCTTGCCGAAATCGAAGCGGGAGAAATTCCACAGCATCAGCAGAAAGCGTTCGGGCGCCGGCTTGTCGAAGCCGAACTGCTTTTCGAGACTTTTGATGAAGGCGGGATCGAGCCCCTGGGCGCCGCGGTATTTCGAGTTGACGGCGTCGGACGACGCCCCGACCTGACCGCGCGCGCCGAAATCGCCGCCGGACGATCCGGAAATGCGCGACATGCCGCCGGTATCCGAACCGCTCAGTTGCGCGATCACCCGCTCGACCGGACCGCCGGGTGCGAACTGCACAACGACGAACGACACGAACAGGATGCCCAGCAATGTGGGAATCATCAAAAGGATGCGGCGGGCGATATATGCACTCATGCCTATTTCGCCTGCCGCGACGCCGCACCGGCCTGCGTCGACCACCAGATGTCAGGCGCCATCACGCCGAGATATTTCGGCAGACTTGGCGGATGTCCGAATACATCCCAATAGGCCAGCCGGTGCGCGTTTGAATACCATTGCGGCACCCAGTAACGGCCGGCGCGAATGACGCGGTCCAGCGCGCGCGCGGCGAACACGAGTTTTGCACGGGTGTCGGCGGCGATCACCTGTTCCATCAGCGAGTCGACCGCGGGATCGGAAATGCCGGCGAGATTGTATGATCCCTTGGTCCCTGCCGCCCGCGACGAAAAGAATGGCCGCAGCGAATCACCCGGAACGGTCGAGAAGCCGAAACGCTCGATCACCATGTCGAAATCGAAGTCGTCGCGCCGTGCCCTCGCCTGCACGGGATCGACGAGCCGCAGCGTCGCCTCGATGCCGAGCGTTCCGAGGTTCTTTATGTACGGCATATGATGGGCCTGGAACGCCGGCTCTTCGAGCAGGAACTCGACGCGGAACACCTCGCCCTGCGGCGTCATACGCTTGCCATCCTTGATGGGAAAGCCCGCGTCGTTGAGCAGTTGCACCGCCTTTCGCAACAGCTTGCGATCCTGTCCGGAGCCGTCCGACACCGGCGGCACGAACGGCATGCCGAACACCTCGTCCGGCACCTTGCCGCGGAACGGCTCCAGCAGCACTACCTCTTCCGGCGACGGCAGGCCGGTCGCCATCAAATCGGAATTCTGGAACGGCGACACCGTACGAACGTAAGCGCCATACATGATGGTCTTGTTGGTCCATTCGAAATCGAAGGCGCAGTCCAGCGCCTCGCGCACGCGCGGGTCCTTGAACTTGTCGCGTCGGGTGTTGATGAACCAGCCTTGCGCGCCGGACGGCGTCTCGTCCGGCAATTGCTCGCGCTTGACGCGGCCATCAATCAGCGCGGGGAAATCGTAGCGCGTATTCCAGATGCGCGACGTAAACTCCTCGCGGTACAGGTAGCTGCGGCCGGAAAAACCCTCGAACGCCACGTCGCGGTCGCGGTAGAAGTCGAACCGCACAGTATCGAAATTGTAGCTGCCGCGGCAAACCGGAAGGTCGGCGCCCCACCAGTCCTTGACGCGATCGAATTCGATGAAGCGATTGGGCTCGAACCGACCGACCTTGTACGGCCCGCTGCCGAGCGGGACGTCGAGCGTCGATTCCTCGAACGGATGCGCGGTGTAATAAACTTTCGAAAAAATCGGCAGGCCGGCGACGAACGGCGGCACGTCGCGTCCGCGCTTGGCCGCGAAGGTCACGACCAGCGTCGCGTCGTCGGCCGCTTCCGCGCTCACCATGTCGCGCATCTGCTGGGTGATCAGGGGATGGCCCTTGGTCTTGAGGATCGTCAGTGAAAACGCTGCGTCGTGCGCGGTCAGTTTCTGCCCGTCATGAAACCGCGCCTCCGGCCGCATCTTGAATTGATAGGTCAGCCCGTCGGCCGAGATGCGCACCGACCTGGCAGCAAGACCGTACATCGCATCGGGTTCGTCGCCGGCGCGAGCCATCAGCGACGTGAACGTCATCTCCATGCCTTTCGCGCCGTCGCCCTTCAGGATGAAAGCGTTGAGCGAGTTGAAGGTCTGGAACGACTGGTTGAAGGCGCGGCTCGACGGAATGGTCGAGAACAGTCCGCCCTTCGGCGCATCGACATTGACGTAGTCGAAGTGGTGGAAGTCGGCCGGATACTTGAGGTCGCCGAACGCCGACATGCCATGCGATTCACCTTGGGGGTCGGTCTCCGCGCCGATTGCATCCGCCGGCCGAAGCCACGCCGTGGCTGCCACACCGATCCCGAGACCGATCACCTGCCGCCGGCTGGGCTCGCTCATCCGCAGACAACTCCTCAAGATCGATTGCCGATCTTGGCCGCCTTGTCGGCGTCGTACCACCACAACGCCGGGAAAGCCGCAAGACCGTACTTCGGCATTTCGGCCGGCCGGCCGAAGCGATCCCATCGCGCCGTGCGCACTTTCGAATAGGTCCACTGCGGCACGACATAATTATGATGCAGCAGCACGCGGTCGAGCGCGTGGGTCGCGGCAACCAGATCGGCGCGATCTTTGGCGAAGATCACGCGCTCGATCAGCTTGTCGATGGCGGGATTCTTGATGCCGACAACGTTGCGCGAGCCGGGCATGTCCGCCGCACGCGAGCCCCAGAACTCGCGCTGTTCGTTGCCCGGCGACAGGGATTCGCCCCACGACGCGACCACCATGTCGAAGTCCCAGTTCCGCAGCCGGTTCTCGTACTGTGTCGAATCGATGGTTCGGATGCTGACGGTAAGACCCATGCGCTCCAGCGAAGGCTTGTAGGACAGCAGGACCCGCTCGAAACTCGGATCTTCCGACAGCAGTTCGATTTCGAACGGCGCGCCGGTCTTGCCGTCGACCTGCCTGCCGCCGCGCACTTCGTAACCCGCCTCTTTCAGGAGTTTCATGCCCTCGCGCAGGTTGTTGCGAACCGCCTCGGAACTTCCGCCGACCGGATTGCTGTAAGGCGTCGTGAACACGGACGGGGGGACTTCAGCGCGGACGGTTTCGAGGATTTCAAGCTCCCGGCCCTCGGGCAGGCCGCTCGATGCCAGTTCGGTACCCTCGAAATAGCTTGCGATGCGCTTGTACTGACCGAAGAAAAGTTGCTCATTCATGGTCTCGAAATCGAAGGCGAAATTCAGCGCCCGCCGCACCCGCGCGTCCTTGAACTTGTCGCGGCGAAGGTTGGGAGCAAATGCCTGCATCACGCCCGAGCTGCGATTGGGGAATTCCTCCAGGATGACGCGCCCTTCCTTCACCGCCGGAAAGTCATAAGCGGTGGCCCAGTTCTTGGCCACGTTCTCCATGCGCCAGTCGATCTGGCCGCCCCTGAAAGCTTCGAGCGCAACGGTGCTGTCGCGGAAATACTCGTAGCGCAACTCGTCGAAATTGTTGCGGCCCACATTGAAGCCGGTGTTCAAGCCCCAGTAATCCTTGACCCGCTCCAGCGTGACCGAACGCGCCGCCTCGAAATCCTTGATCCTGTAGGCCGCGCTGCCGAGCGGCGGTTCCAGCATGGTCGCGGAAATGTCGCGCTTCTTGCCGGCGGCGTCGACGCCTTCCCACCAGTGTTTCGGAAGCACCATCAGTTGCCCGACGATCTGCGGCAGTTCGCGGTTTCCGGGCGCGTCGAAGGTGAAGGTGACGTCACGCTCGTTGGTCTTTTCGGCTTTCACCACATGGCGGTAGTAAGCGGCATATTGCGGATGGTGCGTCTTGAACGCATTGAGCGAGAAGACCACGTCGTCCGGCGTCACCGGCTTGCCGTCGTGCCACCTCGCTTCCTTGCGCAGCCGGTAGATGACGAAGGAATAGTCGTCGGGATAAGCGACCGACTCGGCCAACGCGCCGTACTCCGTCGCAACCTCGTCCAGCGAGGGGATTGTCAGCGATTCATAGATCAGCCCGACCGCTCCGGCGATCGAGCCCTTCACGCCCGACACGACCGGATTGAAATTGTCAAAGGTGCCGAGCGCGATCTGTCGCACCGTGCCGCCCACGGGAGCGTCCGGATTGACATAGTCGAAATGCTTGAAACCTTCCGGATATTTCACGTCGCCGAACAGCGAAACCCCGTGCCGCCATTTGAGGTCGGTCGGCCCGGTCTGCGCGCGGGCTGTCTCAAACGCCGAAGCGCCGGTCAGGACCTGGATCGCGGGCGCGGCTGCGATCAGGGCTCCGCCATGAAGAAGACGTCGTCGGGTGAAAGCCAAATGCAAAATTCCTGCGGGTTGACGCGCCAACGCTACGGCGCGACGCACTGTTTCGGCCGATTATGTCGGTTTTTCGGGATGACGCCACCCCACCTCCCGCACTTGTGCGGCGAAAGGTACGGATAATTGAAGGCTCGTCCACGATATGACAGCCGAGAAATCCTCGCGGCTCACATTCGTTTAAAACCTCGGAAGCCTTCCGCTTCCGATCGCATCAGAGCCCGGCGCACCATAATTTTGGTCGACGCCTGTCTTCTCGCCCTCCACGTGCAAGCCCGAACGCCTTTGCCGCTCGGGAGGCTATCGTCCGGTGCTACTTGGAGGCAGCCGGCAGCGGCTCCGGCTTGTCGGAGTTCTTGTTCAGATAGGCAATGATGTCGGCCCGCTCGCTGTCCTTCGGCACGCCGGCGAATCCCATGGCCGTGCCAGGGATGTATCCCTTCGGGTTGGCGAGGAACTTGTTCAACTCCTCGAAGGTCCAGGTGCCGCCCTTGGCTTTCATGGCCTCCGAGAAATTGAACCCGCGGCCCTGGCCGCGCGGCTCCCCGACGATGCCGTAAAGGTTGGGACCCACGCGATTCGGTCCACCCTTCTCGAAAGTATGGCAGGCGGCGCACTTCTTGGCCGCAGCGGCGCCGTTCTCGGCCGACGCCGTCTGCAGCAGCTTCGCGATCGAGGGCTCGGCAGCGGGCTTGGCCGCATTGTCCGCTTGCTTGGCGCCGCCGGCAGCCGCGGCCGGCTCTTCCTTGACGTCAATCTTGAAACCCGGCTTCGCCGGCACGACTGGCGCGAAAATAGCCTGGGCGACGAAATTCATCACCAGCACGAAGATGCAGGTGCCCAGCAACACGCCGAGAAATTTATTGATATCGAAGGAGTCCATGTTGGCCACTCCAGGTCCGTGGTCAGGCTCCGAGTCTTTGAAGTCGGCTGTCGGGCCGGCCGACGCCGCGGAATGCCGCCGGAACCGCTGGGCCAGATCGCGGGAGCCGGCGGGACGAGATAACGGTTTGCCGGTGTCCTGACAACCCGTATAAACGCCGCGGCCTTTGAAAGTCCTGCCAATTCCCGATCCCTCACTTCGGGCCGTGGAACTCCCGACCGATGACCGAGAGCCGCACTCTGGTGCTGATTCCAGCCCGTATGGCCGCGACCCGGCTGCCCGGAAAACCCTTGCTGGATATCGGCGGCCTGCCGATGGTCGTCCATGTCCTGCGGCGGGCCGAGACCGCCGGCATCGGCCGCGTCGCGGTCGCCACCGACACTCCCGAGATCGCGGCCGCCGTGACGGCCCATGGCGGCGAAGCGATCATGACCCGCGCCGACCACCCGTCCGGGTCCGACCGCGTGTTCGAGGCGCTCGGCAAGCTTGATCCCGAAGGCCGTATCGAGACGATCGTCAACCTGCAGGGCGATTTCCCGACCATCCGCCCCGACATTATCCGCGACGTGCTCCAGCCTCTGGCCGATCCCGCGGTCGATATCGCGACGCTGGCCGCGGAAATCCACACCGACGAGGAAGCCGCCAATCCGAACGTCGTCAAGGCCGTGGGATCGCAGGTCGCGCGGCGCCGGCTGCGCGCGCTCTATTTCACCCGCGCCACAGCGCCTCACGGCGAAGGTCCGCGCTACCATCACATCGGGCTTTACGCCTATCGCCGCAAAGCCCTGCAACGCTTCGTCGAACTGCCGCCCTCGCCTCTGGAGCAACAGGAACGGCTCGAGCAGTTGCGGGCGCTGGAAGGCGGGATGCGGATCGACATCATGATCGTGGATGACGTGCCGCGTGGCGTCGACACTCCCGCCGACCTCGAAACCGCTCGTCGGCTGCTCGCTGCTTCCGGCCAAACTGCCCGCTAAAAACGCTATCGCCAAAACCAGAGCGGCTGATAGAAGACCCTGATGACCAAGACCATGAAAATCGCATTCCAGGGCGAGCCTGGCGCGAATTCGCACATCGCCATAGCCGATGCCTATCCCGACGCCGAGCCGTTGCCATGCGCGACTTTCGAGGACGCGTTCGCCGCGATCGCATCGGGCGAAGCCGCCCTCGGCATGATCCCGATCGAGAACTCGGTGGCCGGTCGCGTCGCCGACATTCATCATCTGCTGCCGCAGTCGGGACTCTTCATCGTCGGCGAATACTTCCTGCCGGTCCGCCATCAATTGATGGCGCCGCGCGGCGCAGCGCTTTCGGACATCAAGACCGTCGAAAGTCACGTTCACGCGCTGGGGCAATGCCGTCGCATCATTCGCAAGCTCGGCATCCGGCCGATCGTGTCGGGCGATACCGCAGGCGCCGCCCGCATTGTCGCCGAACGCGGCGACCCGAGTTGCGCCGCGATCGCCTCGCGCCTCGCCGCGCAAATCCACGATCTCGATATTCTCGCCGAGGATGTCGAGGACGAAGCCCATAATACCACGCGTTTCGTGGTGCTGGCGCGCGAGGCCCGCTGGGCCGAGCAGGGATCCGGACCGCTCGTCACCAGTTTTGTCTTCCGGGTGCGCAACCTGCCGGCCGCGCTCTACAAAGCCATGGGCGGCTTCGCCACCAACGGCGTCAACATGACAAAACTCGAAAGTTACATGGTCGACGGCAATTTCTTCGCAACGCAATTCTATGCCGACGTCGATGGCCACCCGGACGATCGCAGCCTCGTTTTCGCGCTGGAGGAGCTGAAATTCTTTTCCAAGGAATTCCGCATCGTCGGGGTTTATCCGGGGCACCCGTTCCGCGCGACCTTCCGCGAACAGGCGGACTGATCGCAGATCGCGTGGCGCTTGCATTTCGATGATGGGAAGGGCGACTGCGATCTTTAGGTTAGCTTAGCAATTCCCAATGTCGTCTGTGAAAATTATCGCAATAAAACAACTTATTACTGAATAATCTTGTTGCCCACTCGACTGGTACTTAGGCCTATTTATCCCCATATATCAGGATTATTGGGCTATTTCCCACCACATCAGACCTGGTTTCTGGGCTATTCTATCTGGAATGCCTTTATTGAACCGTCGGTCGTCGATGCGCGAGGGCGTTTTTCCGAAACCGTCCGCCCGGCAAACTTGAGGCCGACGCGGTGGAGTTTGACCAGCTATGAACGATCCTTCTGCCCCGGTGCATGACGGCATTGCCGCGCAAAAACACCCCGCGATCTCGTTCGAGTTCTTTCCGCCCAAGACCGAGGAGATGGAGCGCAATCTGTGGGACACCATCACCCGCCTCGCGCCGCTGGACCCGAGCTTTGTCTCCGTCACCTACGGCGCCGGCGGGTCGACCCGCGAACGCACCCATTCGACGATCGCGCGCATCCTGTCCGAAACCGAACTGCGGCCGGCCGCACACCTCACCTGCGTCGGCGCAGCGCGCGGAGAAATCGATGAGATCGTCAGCCGCTATCGCGACATCGGAGTCCGCCATATCGTTGCGCTGCGGGGAGACCCGCCGGGCGGCGTCGGCACCGCCTACAGCACCCATCCCGAGGGTTACCGCAGTTCGGCCGATCTCGTCGCCGGCATCAAGCGGCGGCACGGCGACATTGAGGTCTCCGTCTCGGCCTATCCCGAGAAGCATCCGGAAAGTCCCGACATCGATGCCGACATCGATGTCCTCAAGGCCAAGGTCGATGCCGGCGCGACTCGCGCCATCACCCAGGTTTTTTTCGATAACGACCTCTATTTTCGCTACCTCGATCGCGTCCGCGCCCGCGGCATCGACATTCCGATCGTGCCCGGCATTATGCCCATGCATAACTTCAGACAGGCGAGAAACTTCGTGACAAAAGCCGGCACCACCGTGCCGTCCTGGCTCGCTGAAAAGTTCGAGGGCCTCGACGACGACGCCGAAACGCGCAAGCTGGTCGCGGCGACCGTGGCGGCGGGACAGGTGCAGAAACTCGCCAAGCGCGGCGTCGATACGTTCCACTTCTACACCATGAACCGCGCCGATCTCGTCTTCGCGATCTGCCATCTGCTCGGCATCCGCCCGGACGCCGCGCGGAAGGCGGCATAATTTTATGTTCAGTCATGCCCGGCCTTGTGCCGGGCATCCACGTCTTGGCAGTCGATATCTTTGAAAAGACGTGGATGGCCGAGACCATAGGCGAGCGACGTCGTTCTTCGAACGGCTATGCCCGGCCATGACGAATTGCAATCAGGTGATCTCGTGATCGACAAAGCAACCTCAGTAGCCGACAAACTCCGCGCACTCGCACGCGAGCGCATTCTTGTGCTCGACGGCGCCATGGGCACCATGATCCAGGCGCAGAAATTCGACGAAGCTGCTTTTCGAGGCGAGCGCTTCAAGGATTTTCACCGCGACGTGCGCGGCAACAACGACCTCCTTATCCTCACGCAGTCGAAGGCGATCGAGGACATCCACGCGCAATACCTGCGCGCGGGCGCGGACATCGTCGCGACCAACACGTTTTCATCCACTTCGATCGCGCAGGCCGACTATGAGATGTCGGACCTCGCCTACGAACTCAACCGGGAGGGCGCGAAGCTTGCGCGCGCCGCCGCTGCCCGCGTCAGCGCCGAGGACGGCAGGCCGCGTTTCGTCGCCGGCGCGATCGGCCCGACCAACCGCACCGCGTCGATCTCGCCGGATGTCGCCAATCCCGGCTACCGCGCCGTCACCTTCGACGACCTGCGCAAGGCCTATGGCGAGCAGATCAACGGCCTGCTCGACGGCGGTGCCGACCTGCTGCTGGTCGAAACCATCTTCGACACGCTGAACGCCAAGGCCGCGCTCTACGCCATCGCCGAAATCTGCGAAGAGCGCGGCATCGACATTCCAGTGATGGTCTCCGGCACCATCACCGACAAGTCCGGGCGGCTCTTGTCGGGCCAGTTGCCGGAAGCATTCTGGCACTCAGTGCGCCACGCGAAACCAATCACCATCGGCTTCAACTGCGCGCTCGGCGCCGAAGACCTCCGCGCGCATGTCGCCGAGATCGGCCGCGTCGCCGACACGCTGGTTTGCGCCTATCCGAACGCGGGTCTGCCCAACGAGTTCGGCGAGTACGACGAAAGCCCCGACTACATGGCGCGGCTGATCGGCGAGTTCGCAGCTGCCGGCCTCGTCAACATCGTGGGCGGCTGCTGCGGCACCACGCCCGATCATATCGCGGCAATCGCTGCCGCCGTCGCGCCGCACAAGCCGCGCGTCGTGCCGGTCATCGCACCGCGGCTGCGGCTGTCGGGGCTGGAGCCGTTCTCGCTGACGGCGGACATTCCTTTCGTCAATGTCGGCGAGCGCACCAACGTCACCGGTTCGGCCAAATTCCGTAACCTCGTCAAAGCCGGCGACTACACCGCCGCGCTCGACGTCGCGCGCAGCCAGGTCGAGAACGGCGCGCAGATTATCGACGTCAACATGGACGAGGGGCTTCTGGACTCGGAAGCGGCGATGGTCACCTTCCTCAACCTGATCGCGTCCGAACCCGACATCGCCCGCGTGCCGGTGATGGTCGACTCATCAAAGTTCTCGGTGATCGAGGCCGGGCTGAAGTGCATTCAGGGCAAGCCGGTGGTGAACTCGATCTCGCTGAAAGAGGGCGAGGAGAAGTTCCTGCACGAAGCGCGGATCGCGCGCCGCCACGGCGCGGCTGTGGTGGTGATGGCATTCGACGAAACCGGACAGGCCGACACCTGCCAGCGCAAAATGGAGATCTGCAAACGCGCTTACGACATTCTGACGGAGAAGGTCGGCTTCCCGCCGGAAGACATCATCTTCGATCCGAACATCTTCGCCATCGCGACGGGTCTGGAGGAGCACAACAACTACGGCGTCGATTTCATCGAGGCGACGCGCTGGATCCGCCAGAATCTGCCGCACGCCCATATTTCCGGCGGCGTCTCCAACCTGTCGTTCTCGTTCCGCGGCAACGAGCCGGTGCGCGAGGCGATGCATTCGGTGTTCCTGTATCACGCCATCAAGGCGGGCATGGACATGGGCATCGTCAACGCCGGGCAGATGATTATCTATGACGACATCGATCCTGAACTGCGGCAGGTCTGCGAGGACGTCATCCTCAACCGCGATCCCGGCGCGTCGGAGCGCCTGCTCAATCTCGCGGAAAAATTCCGTGGTCAGGGCAAGCAGGCGAAGGAAGCCGATCTCTCATGGCGCGAATGGCCGGTGGAGAAACGGCTGAGCCATGCGCTGGTCAACGGTATCACCGAATATATCGAACAGGACACCGAGGAAGCGCGGAAGTCGGCCGATCGCCCGCTGTCGGTGATCGAAGGCCCCTTGATGGCCGGCATGAACGTGGTCGGCGATCTGTTCGGCGACGGCAAGATGTTTTTGCCGCAGGTGGTGAAGTCGGCGCGCGTCATGAAGCAGGCGGTCGCCTACCTGATGCCGTTCATGGAGGAAGAGAAGGCGCGCAACCAGGCCGCCGGCATCGACGGCGCGAGCAGCACGTCCGCCGGCAAGATCGTGCTCGCCACCGTCAAGGGCGACGTCCACGACATCGGCAAGAACATCGTCGGCATCGTGCTCCAGTGCAACAACTACGAGGTGATCGACCTCGGCGTGATGGTGCCGGCCGCCAAGATCATCGAGACGGCGAAGGTCGAGAAGGCCGACATCGTCGGCCTCTCCGGCCTGATCACGCCATCGCTGGACGAGATGGGCTATTTCGCAGCCGAGCTGGAGCGGCAGGGCCTTGACCTGCCGCTGTTGATCGGCGGCGCGACCACCAGCCGCGTCCACACCGCGGTGAAGATCGACCCGAACTATCGCAACGGGCCGGTGGTGCACGTCAACGACGCCAGCCGCGCCGTCGGCGTGGTCGCCTCGCTGATGTCGCCCGAGCGGCGCGAAGCTTATGCCGCAGGGGTGCGCGCCGAATACGAGAAGATTTCCGCGGCCCATTTCCGCGCCCAGCAGGACAAGAAACGGCTGCCGCTCGCGGCCGCCCGCGCCAATGCGGTGCCGATCGACTGGAGCACCTACCGTCCCGTCAAGCCGACCTTCCTCGGCACCAAGGCATTCACCGACTATCCGCTGGAAGAACTGGTTGACGTGATCGACTGGACGCCGTTCTTCCAGGTCTGGGAGCTGGCCGGACGGTACCCTGCGATCCTCGACGACAAGACGGTGGGCGAAACCGCGCGCGCCCTCTACGACGACGCCCGAAAAATGCTGGATCGAATCGTCAAGGAGAAATGGTTCAAGGCCTCCGGCGTGATCGGCCTCTGGCCCGCCAACCGCATCGGCGACGATATCGCCGTCTACAGCGACGAGACTCGCACCACGCAGATCGCGACCTATCACACGCTGCGCCAGCAGCTCGAGAAACGCGAGGGCCGCCACAACGCCGCGCTGGCGGACTTCATCGCGCCGAAGGAGACCGGCATCGCCGACTATATCGGCGGCTTCGCCGTCACCGCCGGGCTCGGCGAGGATGAAATCGCCGCGCGCTTCAAGAACGCCAATGACGACTACTCGTCCATCCTGGTGAAGGCGCTGGCCGACCGCCTCGCCGAAGCCTTCGCCGAACGGATGCATCAGCGCGTGCGCACGGAATTCTGGGGTTACGCGCCGGACGAGGCGCTGACCAACGATCAGCTGATCAGGGAAGAATATAAAGGCATCCGCCCCGCGCCCGGCTATCCGGCGCAGCCCGATCACACCGAGAAGGCGACACTGTTCCGCCTGCTGGACGCGACGCGCGCCACTGGCGTCGAACTGACCGAGAGCTTTGCGATGTGGCCGGGGTCCTCGGTCTCCGGTCTCTATTACAGCCACCCCGAGAGTCAGTATTTCGGTGTCGGCAAGATCGAGCGCGATCAGGTCGAGGACTATGCCGCGCGCAAGGGGATGGAGGTCGCCGAGATCGAACGCTGGCTGGCATCGATTTTGAACTACATTCCCGGCCAGTCCGGAAAGCCCGCCACGACGCCGGTGCCACCGCCCGCCAACGACGCATCCGCCGACGTCGCCGATCATCCGCCGGGCTGCCAGTGCGCGGTCCATTTGCAGCTTCGCAAGACCGCGGCGCGGGCGGGATGATCGCGAGATAGCTGATGGACACCTCCGCGATCGCCGCCGCACTGCTGCATTCGTCGGCGGACGCGGTGATCGCCACCGATCGCGATGGCACGATCACGTTCTGGAATCCCGGCGCGGTCAGGATCTTCGGCCATTGCGCCGATGAGGCGACCGGCCGATCGCTCGACCTCATCATTCCGGAAAGCCTGCGTGCCCGGCACTGGGCCGGATACCACGAGGTGATGCGGACGGGGCAAAGCCGTTACAGCGGCGGCGACGTGCTTGCCGTTCCCGCGCTTCACAAGGATGGCCGGCGTATCTCGCTCGAATTCACCATCGTGCCGGTGAAAGACGCCGCCGGCCGCATCACCGGGCTGGTGTCGGTGCTGCGCGACGTCACCGCCCGCTTCGAGGAAATCCGCGAACTGCGCCGCAAGTGCGCCGCGTCAGATCCGCGCTAGAGCCCTTCGCTTTCCGATCTCGACAACGCTGTAACATCCGCGTCCGTCAACTCAGCCAGCTCACTCGCCCGGTGGCGAGATCATGCATGGCCGCCGCGACCCGCAATTCGCCTTTCGCCGCCAGCGCCTTCAGGATCGGGCTCCGCTTTGTGAGCGCCGCCACGGCCATGCGCGAATTGGTCTCGGCCACCGCCTGAACGAAGGCGTCGTTTTTCGACGAAGGCTTGCCGTCGGCCTTGGTGGCCGAGACCGCAGGCCGGATATGGGCGAGCGCGCCGGTCAGATGACCGAGCTTGACGCCGTCGATCGCGCCCTTGATCGCACCGCAACTGGAATGTCCGAGCACCACGATGGCGCGCGCGCCGGAGACCTGGGTGGCGAACTCCAGACTGCCGATGATGTCATCGTTGATGAAATTACCGGCGATGCGGGCGCAGAACACATCGCCGATGCGCTGGTCGAACACCAGTTCGGGCGGCACCCGCGAATCGATACATCCGACGATAGCTGCAAACGGAGCCTGCGTCTTCGCGGTTTCACGAACCTGTGTCATCAGATCGCAGTTGACCGTCGCGCCGGTGACGAAACGATCGTTACCGGCCTTGAGCCGCGCGATCGCCTCGTCGGGACTGATGTGCTGCTGCCGATCCGGCGTGAACACCGCGCAGTCCGCGGTTTCGGCGCGCGCGCTTCCCACTGAAGCGCCGGCAAACAGGGCAAGCGAAGCACACTGGCAGAACAAGCGGCGGTTCAACATCGATAATCTCCTTCCGGGACCGGCACCTTGTCGGCACGACGCGCCCGGTATGGCGTGCGACAACAAAGGCCTGATCGTAGCGCGGCTTGCTTAACGATGCGTCCAAACGGTCGTTCGAACTGCGTCGATTCCCCGTCGCAGACCCCATGAGGTCGGCAGTTTGGACATCAGCGCGGCGCGATCCGTGAGGTTTACCGAGCCTCGCTTTCATCGCTCGCCAGCACGCCGCGCACCGCCGCCGCCCATCCCTTGAGTTTTCGGGTGCGCGTCGCCGCGCTCATGGCCGGCTTGAAGCGGCGCTCGAGCCGCCAGTTGTCGGCGAATTTCGAAGGCTCCGGGAAAACCCCGACCGATAGCCCCGCGAGATACGCCGCGCCGAGCGCCGTGGTCTCCTGAATGACGGGCCGGTCGACCGGCGCATCGAGCAGATCGGCGAGGCGCTGCATGGTCCAGTCCGACGCGGTCATGCCGCCGTCGACGCGCAGGACGGTATGCGCGGCATCGGCGTCCGGCCAGTCGGCACGCATCGCCGCCCACAAATCAAAGGTCTGGTAGCAGACGCTTTCCAGTGCCGCGTGGGCGAGTTCGGCCGGCCCGGTGTTGCGCGTCAGGCCGAACAGCGCGCCGCGCACGTTCGGATTCCAGTAAGGCGCGCCCATGCCGACAAAGGCCGGCACGAGATAGACCGATTGCGTGGCGTCGGACCTGTCGGCCAAGGGTCCTGTCTCGGATGCCTGCTTGATCAGACCGAGCCCGTCGCGCAGCCACTGCACCGCCGAGCCCGCGACGAAGATCGAGCCTTCCAGCGCGTAGGTGCGCTGGCCGTTCAACTGATAGGCGATCGTCGTCAGCAGCTTGTTCTTCGAGGCGACCGGCGTGGCGCCGGTATTGAGCAGCGCAAAACAGCCGGTGCCGTAAGTCGACTTGATCATGCCGGGTGCGAAGCATGCCTGTCCCACCACGGCGGCCTGCTGGTCGCCGGCGATGCCTCGAATCGGGATCGGCGCGCCGAACAGCCCGGTGACGCTGTCGCCGAACTGCGCGGACGAGTCCTTCACCTCCGGCAGCATCGCGCGCGGCACCCGCAGGATGTGCAGAAGCTCGTCATCCCACTGCCCGGTGTGAATGTTGAACAGCAGCGTGCGCGAGGCGTTAGTGGCATCTGTCGCGTGGACCTTGCCGCCGGTCAGCCGCCACAGGAGGTAGCAGTCCACGGTGCCGAACATCAGTTCGCCGCGCATCGCGCGTGCGCGCGCGCCCGGAACATGATCGAGAATCCACGCGACCTTGGTGCCGGAGAAATAGGGATCGATGATCAAACCGGTTTTCGCCGCAATCGCGGACTCATGGCCCTCGGCCTTCAGCCGCGCGCAGACATCGGCGGTGCGACGGTCCTGCCAGACGATGGCGCGATGCACCGCCTGTCCGGTGGCGCGGTCCCAGACCACTGTGGTCTCGCGCTGGTTGGTGATGCCGATGGCGGCGATGTCCTTCGGCGTGACGCCGGCCTTCTTGATCGCCTCGCGGCAGGTCGCAACCGTCGAGGTCCAGATATCCTCCGGCTCGTGCTCGACCCAGCCCGAGGCGGGGAAGTGCTGCGGGAATTCCTGCTGGGCTATCGCGGCGATAGAGATATCGCCGCGAAACACGATCGCGCGCGAGGAGGTGGTGCCCTGATCGATGGCGAGAACATGGGTGGCCATGAGGGTTTCCCCGGAAGTGACATGCGGAATGATCGGCCAAGCAAGCGGATTGCGCCTCAGCGGTCAAGCTGGGTGCCGCCATTTTGATTCACGCTCCTGCTCCCGACAGGGTAAGATGCGGGGACGTTCGATCCGACCATGGCGACGGGACACATCGTGCGCCCGTTGCCCATCACCGTTCAACAACCGAAAGATCTTCGATGAGACTGGCAAAGATCATACTGGCTGGCTTCGCGCTCACCTTCATCGGTGCGACGGCCCACGCTCAAAAAACACCCGCAATCAAGGAAACGCCGCCGCCGCCGGGGACCCATAAAGGACTGGTGACGGTCGTCGACCGGCTCAACGGCACGATCGCGATTCGAGCGGAGCCTGATGCCGCGAAGGATGCAGCGAAGACTCCGGATGCCGCGAAAGCTCCGGACGGCGCAAAAGCAGAGGGAGAAAAAGCAGAGGCACCGAAAGCCGAGGCGACGAAAACAGAGGCGAAAGCCGACGGCCCGACCGAGCAGTTCAAGATCGATATCAAATTATCCGAGACCGTGCATGCCGGCGACAAGGTGAAGTACTCGGTCAGCGATAGCGGCGATCCCAAAACCATTACAAAGATCGAGGCGGAGTAAGGCCCGGCACGCCGCGCTACCTGCGCAATGCGAGCCCCCGAAAGATCAACCGTCGTTCCGGACCGCCCCAGCGGCGATCCGGAAGTTCTTCCATCCTTCTGGGGATTCAAAATCTGCGTTTCCGCGATTTACTGCACCACCTCGAACAACCCGGCCGCGCCCATGCCGCCGCCGACGCACATGGTGACGACGGCATACTTCGCCTTGCGGCGCCGTCCCTCGATCAGCGCGTGACCGGCAAGGCGCGCGCCCGACATGCCGTAGGGATGGCCGACCGAAATCGCTCCGCCGTCGACATTGAGTTTCTCCGGATCGATGCCGAGCCTGTCGCGGCAATAGATCACCTGCACCGCGAAGGCTTCGTTCAGTTCCCACAGGTCGATGTCATCGACGGTGAGGCCATGGCGCTTGAGCAGGCGCGGCACCGCGAACACCGGACCGATGCCCATTTCATCGGGCTCGCAGCCGGCGGCGACGAAGCCGCGGAAGATACCGAGCGGCTTTAGATTGCGCTTGGCGGCTTCCTTGTCGCTCATGATCACGGCGGCGCTGGCTCCGTCCGACAACTGGCTGGCATTGCCGGCCGTGATCGTGAAGCCCTCGCCGCGCACCGCTTTGAGGTTGGCCAGACCTTGCGCCGTGGTGTCCGGGCGCGGACCTTCGTCCTGCGACAGCGTCACATCCCTGAACGAGACCTGCCTGGTCTCCTTGTCGGCGACCGCCATCCTGGTCGGGATCGGCGCCAGTTCGTCCTTGAACCTGCCGGCCTGCTGCGCGGAAGCTGTGCGGCGCTGGCTTTCCAGCGCGTATTCGTCCTGCGCCTCGCGCGGGATGCCATAGCGCTTCGCCACCACTTCGGCGGTGTCGATCATCGGCATGTAGACCTCACCCTTGATCTCGAGCAGCGCCGGATCCTCGAAATGAAAGGTGTTGGCGTGTTCGTTCTGCACCAGGCTGATCGACTCGCCGCCGCCGCCGACCGCGATCCCCACGCCGTCGAACAGGACCGAACGGGCGGCCAGCGCGATCGCCTGAAGGCCGGAGGCGCATTGGCGATCGATGGTGGCGCCGGCCACGCTCACGGGAAGTCCGGCGCGAAGCAGCGCCTTGCGGGCGACGTTGCCGCCGGTCGCGCCCTGCTGCAGGGCCACGCCCATCACCACGTCCTCGATCTCTTTCGGATCGAGCCTGGCGCGGGCAACGGCCTCGCCGATCGCATGTCCGAGCAGGGTCGCCCCTTCCGTGGCGTTGAGCGCGCCGCGATAGGCCTTGCCGATCGGCGTGCGGGCGGTGGAAACAATCACGGCTTCGGTCACGGCAATCTCCTGTCAACCTTGTGGGCTCTTATCGCGATTATCGTCACGGCGTCTTGCTCTCGGCCAGCGACGCGAAGGTCCTGCCTTCGGCCGCGAGGCGCCTGAGCAGCGGCGCGGGCTCGAGCGAAGGATCATTGGTGGCGCTGGCATAAAACGCCAGACGGTCGGCGATGTATTTCAAGCCGATCCGGTCGGCATCATACATCGGGCCGCCGCGATAGACCGGCCAGCCGTAACCGTAAAGCCAGACCACATCGATGTCGCCCGGACGCGCTGCGACGCCCTCCTGGAGTATGCGCGCGCCCTCGTTGACCATCGGGAAATTCATGCGCTCCAGAATCTCGTCGTCGCCGATGTCGCGCCGCGTCACGCCGAGCCGCGCGCAGGTATCGAGGATCAGCCTTTCAACCTCGGGATCCGGCAGCGGCGCGCGCGAGCCGCTTTCATACCTGTAATAGCCTTTTCCGGTCTTCTGTCCGAATCGGCCGGCTTCGCACAGCGCGTCGGCAATGTCCGACGTGATGCCGCGATCCTTGCGCGAGCGCCAGCCGATATCGAGCCCGGCGAGATCGAGCATCGCGAACGGCCCCATCGGCATCCCGAAGCGGGTGACGACGGCATCGACCTGCTGCGGCAGCGCCCCCTCGAACAGCAGCTTGTCCGACTCGGCAATGCGGGCGGCGAGCATGCGGTTACCCACGAAGCCGTCGCAGACGCCGACGACCACCGGCACCTTGCCGACGCGCCTGGCGACCGCCACCGCCGTCATCAACACGTCCGGCGCGGTCTTCGCACCCCGGACGATCTCGCACAGCCGCATGACGTTGGCCGGCGAAAAGAAATGCATGCCGAGCACGTCATGCGGCCGCGCCGTGACGGCGGCGATCTCATCGATGTCGAGATAGGAGGTGTTGGAGGCCAGCACAGTTCCCGGTTTGGCGTGCGTGTCGAGTGCAGCGAACACCTCCTTCTTCACCGCCATGGTCTCGAACACCGCCTCGATGACGAGATCGGCATCCCTGATATGTTCGAGGCCGACCGCGCCGGTGACGAGATCCATGCGCCTCGCGGGCTCGTCCGCCGCGATGCCGCCGCGCGCAGCACTCGTCTCGAAATTCCTGCGCATGATGGCGAGGCCACGCTGCAACGGCTCGTCGGCCGTCTCGATCAAGGTGACCGGAATGCCGGCGCTGACGAAGGACATCGCGATGCCGCCGCCCATGGTTCCGGCGCCGATGACGGCGATGCGCTCGACCTTGCGCGGTCCGGCCCCTTCGGGAACGCCGGCGACCTTTGCAGCCTCGCGTTCGGCGAAGAACGCATGGCGCTGCGCCTTCGACTGGTCGCCGTTCATCAACCTGAGAAAAAGCGCGCGCTCTTTCTCCAGCGCCTCGTCGAACGGCGTGTCGAGCGAAAGACCGACGGCCTCGGCGGCCGCGAACGGTGCCTCCAGGCCCCGCGCGCGTCTGGTCATCTTCTCCACCGCGTCGGTGAAGATCGACCGGTCCGCCTTCGCCGCCTCAATTTTGCTGTCCTCATCGCGCAGCCGCCGCAGCGGACGCTGCTCCGCCAGCACCTTGCGCGCAAATGCTTCGCCGCCAGCCGCGGGCTCTTCGACGATCGCGTCAATCAGCCCATGCTCAAGCGCCTCGGCGGCCGAAATCGGCTCGCCGCCGACGATCATCCTGACTGCAAGCTCAGGGCCCACGGCGCGAGGCAGCCGCTGGGTGCCGCCCGCGCCGGGCAGCAGGCCGAGTTTCACCTCGGGCAGGCCGAGCTTCGCCTCCTTGGCCGCGACGCGGAAGTGGCATCCAAGCGCAACCTCGAGCCCGCCGCCGAGGGCAGTGCCATGGATCGCGGCAACGGTCGGCTTCGGAGAGTTGTCAAGCGCCGCAATCACCTCGGCGAGCGCCGGCGGTTGAGGCGGCTTGCCGAATTCGGTGATGTCGGCGCCGGCGATGAAGGTCCGCCCTGCGCATCTCAGCACGATCGCCTTCACCGCGGAATCGGCGACCGCTGTCTGCACAACTTGCAAAACCCCGCGGCGAACCGCCGCACTTAATGCGTTGACCGGAGGATTGTCGACCGTGACGACGGCGATCTCGCCGTGACGCTCAAGTTCGACCACTTCGCTCACGACGTTCTCCCCGGCGATTTCCGAATGAGTTCGCGAGCGGATACGTTGTCCCTACGCTCGCGGGCCTTGACGCGCTGCTTCATTTCATCCCAATGACGGCCCGCTTGGCAATCGGAAAACACCGAGGCTTTCCTTCGGGGGACGCAGTGCCGGACCGAGCGCGGAAGGAAGCCCTTAACCGTCTTTGCAAGACGTGCATTTCCGGCACTTATGGACGATCGTTCGCGTCACGATATTGAACCCCGGCGCGCGCCAATGGTAATGAATTCAAGGCCGTGCGGGATCGCAGCGCCACATTCGAAGACCGAGACCAGAGAACTGATAGCGGGAGGCGGTTTCGCGTGTGGGCGAGGAGATCAGGCAGAATATCTGGAGCGCGTCGAAAGCCGCCCGTTCGCCGCCGGAGCCTTGCGCGCCGTGCGGGTCGCCGATGACGGAGGATCGATTCGCACGGAGCCATGAACCTCTGCTCTCGGTTCGCGACCTCAGTGTCGCATTCGGCGGCATCGTCGCACTGAGCGGCGTTTCTTTCGACATAAAGCGGGGACATATTCTCGGCCTGATCGGCCCGAACGGCGCAGGCAAGACCACGCTCTTCAACTGCCTCAGCCGACTCTATCGGCCGAGCACCGGCGACATTCTGATGGAGGGCGTGAGCATTCTCACCCGGCCTCCGCACCGCATCGCGGAGATCGGCATCAGCCGCACGTTCCAGAACGTTGCGCTGTTTCCCGATCTCTCGGTGATCGACAACGTGCGGATCGGAACGCATTCGCGCAGCACCGGCAACATCGTCAGCGATTCGCTGAAGCTCGGCCGAGTCCGCCGCCGCGAGACCGCGCTGAACCGCAAGGCCGACGAGATTCTCGGATATCTGGGTCTGCGCGCCGTAGCGCACGCCGTGGCGGCGGAATTGCCGTTCGTAACGCAGAAGCGGGTCGAACTGGCTCGCGCGCTGGCGGCGGAGCCGAAGATCCTGTTGCTCGATGAACCAGCCGGCGGCCTCAATCACGACGAGGTTCACGGGCTCGGCGAATTGATCCGCCGCATCCGCGACGAGCGCGAAATGACCGTGCTGCTGGTCGAACATCACATGGGACTCGTGATGTCGACCGCCGATCACGTGGTCGCGCTCAATTTCGGCAGGAAGATCGCTGAGGGAACGCCATCGCAGGTTCAGTCCGATCCGCAAGTGATCGAGGCCTATCTCGGACGCAGCGACCGATGACCGCGATGCTGGATGTCAGAGGTCTTCGAGCCTGGTACGGCGAGGCGCAGGCGCTGCGCGGCCTCGAATTCCGTCTCAGCGAAGGCGGCGTGACGGCGCTGCTCGGCGCCAATGGCGCCGGCAAGACCACAGTGCTGCGCGCGATCTGCAACATGGTGCGCACGACGGGAACGATCGCGTTCGAAGGCAGGCCGCTCGAAGGCCTGTCGACCGCGAGCATCGTCCGCCTCGGCATCGCGCATGTGCCGCAGGGACGCGGCACCTTCACCACCATGACGGTCGAGGAGAATTTGCGGCTCGGTGCGATCTCGCGATCCGATCGGCGCGGCATCATCAATGACACCGAGCGAATGTACAGCCACTTCCCTGTTCTCAGGGAACGCCGCAGGCAGCAGGCGGGAACGCTGTCGGGCGGCGAGCAGCAGATGCTCGCGGTCGCCCGGGCGCTGATGCTGCGTCCGCGCCTGCTTCTGCTCGACGAACCGTCATTCGGCCTCGCGCCGCTTGTGGTGCGCGACGTGTTCGGGATTCTCGGCAAGATCAACCGCGAGGACAAGGTCACCATCCTCGTGGTCGAGCAGAACGCGCAGCTCGCGCTGGAGCTCGCCGATACCGCCTACGTCATCGAGACCGGACGGATCGTCATGTCCGGCAGCGCCGCCGACATCGCGAACAACGAAGACGTTCACAAGTCGTATCTGGGATATTGAGAGATGGAGCTGCTGGGCAATCAGATACTGGCGGGCATCGCCACCGGCGCGATCTATGCCTGCATGGCGCTGGCGCTCGTGATGATCTACCAGGCGATCGGCCAACTGAACTTCGCCCAGGGCGAGATGGCCATGTTCTCGACGTTCATGGCCTGGCAGATGATCCATTGGGGAGCGCCCTATTGGGCGGCGTTCGTGCTGACGCTGATGCTGTCGTTTGCGGGCGGGGTCGTGATCGAGCGGCTGTTGTTCAGGCCGCTGGCGAAAGCGCCGATCCTGACCAACCTTGCAGGCTTCCTCGCGCTGTTTGCGATCATCAACAGCGTCGCCGGCTTGATATGGGACTTCACCATCAAGCCTTTCCCCTCGCCGTTCGGGTCGTCGCCATTCCTCGGCAGCCAGCTTGTCTCCACGCATCAGGCCGGCATGATCGGCGTGATCCTGCTGGTGCTGGCGGTCCTGTTCGTGTTCTTCCGTTTCACGCGGATAGGCCTTGCGATGCGGGCCGCGGCAATGCAGCCCGAATCGGCGCGGCTGGTCGGCATCGATACGGGCCGGATGATCGCGCTCGGCTGGGGAATGGCGGCCGCGATCGGCGCCGTCGCCGGAATGCTGATCGCGCCGGTGGTGTTCCTGGATCCGAACATGATGGGCGGCGTGCTGATCTACGGCTTTGCCGCGGCCGTGCTCGGCGGCCTCTCCAGCCCGCTCGGCGCCGTCGTCGGCGGATTCCTTGTCGGCATTATCGAGAACCTGGTCGGAACCTACATTCCCGGCGTCGGAAACGAGCTGAAGCTGCCGATCGCGCTGGCGTTGATCGTCATCGTTCTGGTCGTCAAACCGTCGGGCCTGTTCGGCCGTCAAGAGATCAAACGGGTATGATGGTGGACGCCAGCCGCAAAACGATCTCCGACGCGCCTCCGTCCGACGCCGGTGCCGGACGAACCTTGACGCTCGGCACCGGAACGTCGCTCGTCATTCTGCTGCTGTTGCTCGTCGCGCCATTGTTCGTGAAAAACTTCATCGTCTTTCAGCTCACGACGGTTCTGATCTACGGCATCGCCGTTCTGGCGCTGAACATCCTGACTGGCGGCAGCGGTCAGTTTTCGCTCGGGCACAGCGCCTTCTATGCGCTCGGCGCCTATACATCGGCGATCCTGATCGAGCACGCCGGCGTGAACTACGTGCTGACGCTGCCGGTTTCCGGCATCGTCTGCTTCGCGGCAGGTTTCCTGTTCGGCCTGCCCGCATTGCGTCTCAGCGGCGTCTATCTCGCGCTGGCGACGTTCGCGCTCGCCGTCGCGACGCCTCAGCTTCTGAAACTTGGCGCCCTCGAGCCCTGGACCGGCGGCGTTCAGGGGCTTGTGGTCGACAAGCCGGATGCGCCGTTCGGCCTGCCGGTCTCGCAGGACGCCTGGCTCTATTATTTCACGCTTGCGATCACGATCGCGATCTACATCGCTTCCGTCAATCTCCTGAGCTCGCGCTCGGGCCGCGCCATGATGGCGATCCGCGACAACGAAATCGCGGCCGCCGCCATGGGCATCAACGTCGCGCTTTACAAGACGCTGGCGTTCGGCGTCAGCGCCGGCATCACCGGAATCGCGGGCGGACTTGGCGCCATCGCCGTGCAATACGTGGCGCCCGACAGCTTCACCATCCAGCTCGCCATCGCGCTGTTCCTCGGCATGGTCGTCGGCGGCGTCGGCTGGCTGCCGGGGTCACTGGTGGGCGCCGCCTTTATCGTATTCATTCCGAACGTCGCCGAATCCATCTCGAAGGGCCTGTCAGGCGCCGTGTTCGGCGTCCTGCTGCTGGTCGTCATTTTTCTTGTGCCTGACGGTGCAAGACAGGTTGCGCAGGCGTGGGGGAATGTGATCGGAAGACTCAAAAAAAGGCTGAGGAGAAAGCAATGTCCGTCAGGCAACGACTGAGAATCGCCGCGCTCCTGGCGGCGGCCGTCGCCATCGCCGCCGCAAGCGGCAGCGCCCTCGCGCGGAAGGCATACGACACCGGAGCGACCGATAGCGAAATCAGGATCGGAAACATCATGCCGTATAGCGGGCCGGCGTCCGCATACGGCATCATCGGCAAGACCGAGGCCGCCTATTTCAGGATGATCAACGACAAGGGCGGCATCAACGGCCGCAAGATCAATTTCATCAGCTATGACGATGGCTACAGCCCGCCGAAGACGGTGGAGCAGGCGCGGAAGCTGGTCGAAAGCGACGAGGTGCTGCTCATCTTCAACGCGCTCGGGACGGCGACCCAGACCGCCGTACAGAAATATATGAACGGCAGGAACGTCCCCCAGCTCTTCGTCGCGAGCGGCGCCAGCAAGTGGAATGACCCGAAGCAGTTTCCGTGGACAATGGGCTGGCAACCGAGCTACCGCATCGAGGCGCGGATCTTCGCAAAATACATTCTCAAGACCAGACCGGACGCCAGGGTTGCCTTGTTTTATGCCAATGACGACTTCGGCAAGGACTACGTGAGCGGCCTCAAGGACATCTTCGGCGACAGCTGGTCCAGGATCGTGACCGCCGAGGAGAGCTACGAGAACAGCGAACCGTCGATCGACTCCCATATCGTCAAGCTGAAGGATTCGGGAGCCGATGTCCTCGTCAATATCTCCACGCCGAAATTCGCCGCGCAAGCCATCAAGAAGGCCGCGGAGATCGGGTGGAAGCCGATGCATCTTCTGACCAACGTCTCGATTTCGATCGGCGCCGTCATGAAGCCGGCCGGCCTGGAGGCGTCCGAAGGCGTGCTCTCCGCCGGCTATCTGAAGGATGCCAGCGATCCGCAATGGGCCGACGACGAGGGCATGAAGGCGTTCATGGCCTTCGCGAACGAACACATGCCCGGCGCCAACATGTCGGACACCCACCTGGCCTACGGTTTCGCCGCGTCGCAGACGATGGAGCAGGTGCTCAGGCAATGCGGCGACGATCTGACCCGCGCCAATATCATGAAACAGGCGGCAAGCCTGAACGACTTCACACCGTCCACGCTGATGCCCGGCATCAAGGTCAATACCAGCGCCACCGATTTCGCGCCGATCGAGCAGCTTCGGATGATGCAGTTCAAGAACGGACGGTGGGTATTTTTCGGCGACACCCTCGAAGCTGCGACGAGCGATTAGCCGGAGCCTTTTCGCTTCTGATGGAATCAGAAGCGGGCTCCAGGTTTTTGTTTTGACGCTTTCCTTCACGCGAACCGGCTCCATCCTCGGGTCAAGCCCGAGGACATGCCTCGCTCGGAAACGCTATGGTCAGAACGCTGCCGCGAGTTCTCGCGCGCCCGGCTTGGCGCTGTTGCTGTCCATTCGGGCGTCGGTGACGGCCAGCAGTTTGGCCACCGTGTTGTTGCGGATCGCGACCGGATTGCGCTCGTAGCCCAGGCGCTGGAAAAAATTCGAGGTCGGCACCCGTTTCCGCATCGCCCGTGGCATCGTCACCATGTCGAAACCGGTGCCGTCGCCGGTGAGATTCATCATTTCCAGTTCGGCGGCGGTCAGCGGACGCGTGTAGCCCTTGTTGCGCGCGAAGACGACGGAGGTCAGGAGCTTGTGGGTTTGCAGCAGCGGGCCGACGTCGACATCCAGCACCAGCGCATGGATCGCCCAGCCTTTCGGCATATCGGCCAGCTTCGCATGCGCGCTCCAGGTATCGGGCACCGAGCGCGCATAGGCCACCATCCGCCGGACCGCCGCGATCTTGCGCTCCACCGCCGTCCGCTGCGCTCCGGAGAGCCGCGCCGCTCTTTCATCGAGCGCGCGCAGGATGTCGTGGCCCTGCTCGGCAAGCAACTCGACGCTGTTGGTGGTGAGTAACTGGTTGTAGCCGACCGCGGTCGAGATCGCGCGCGATCCCGGCCGCGACGAACTGAGGCCCGATTGCATGTCGTGATTGCCGTTGCCGCCGGTCTCGAACGAATAGACCCGAACCGCCTGCTCTTTCGTCAGGCCGGAGGCGCGCGCGACCTGCGCATAAGCGCGCTTGAAGTCCGCTTCAGTGCGGGGACGTTGCGGCACGAACTGGAACTGCTCCGCGGCTGCCTTCAGAAAATCGGCAACAACGGGAATGTATTTGCGTTGACGCGGCGGATGCTCCTCTTCCGGCTCCGGATTCACCGGGCGCGACGGCCCGGCATAGAGCGGTGGCTGGGTCAGCACGTAGTCGTCGAGCGTGACGGGCTGGCGCTCGCGCCGCCTGGCATTGCGAATGCGCCGTTTGTCGGCGATCGCGTTCCAGTAGGCGGTGGCCTCTTCCTCGAACGCCGCGCGCGCTTCCTGATAAGCCCTCAGCTTGCGGTGATAGTCCGCAATAGCCGCCGGAGTCGCGGCCTGCGCCATCGCGCCACGCAGCCCCGCGGGAGCCGCGTTCGCGGGAACGACGGCCAGCGGCGCAAACAGTAGCGCGCAGACAATGATCCGGTTGCAGCGGCGAATCGCTTGGCTCGGCATTCGGCCTGTTTAGCAAGCCCGCGGCAGATGTCATCACCGGGATCACGCGTAAAACCATAGAGCGCACGGTTGCGACAGCCGGCCGCGCGGTCGACGCGGCCGGCCATGTCCCGCCATGTCAGTAGATGCGAACGTGATTGGCCTCGAACGTGACCGGAAAATTGTTGCGATTCTGCAAGGTCAGGATCAGCACGACCCCGACGCCTCCCCGGTGATCCCAGTAGACCGCCCTGTCCGTTTGATGAAGGGGTTCCATCGTCGAATGATTTCTGTCGAGGTGAGGCGCGATCGAGACGTCGAAAAACTCGTTGGGTGCTTTCGAATCCCGTCCCCACCAGAAGGTGTACTGCTGACTCGAATTGGCGGGAATCGAATAGGTTCCTTGTTTATGGTCGATATTGGCCATGATGGTGGTCCTTCCTTTTGTGGTGTCGCCCGATGCGACGCCCGACAATGGGCGCCTCACACGCGCAAGGGCTGTGACATCACTCACACGCCGCCTGCCAGGCAGCGCTCTTTGGCTTTGAACTGGGGTGATGGCGAACTGGCCGGCGCCACCCACACTCGAACTTGATCGCGGCAGACTTGTTATCGCTGTCGCGGTATGCATCGGCATGGCGATATGAACAGCCGATAGCGACCTGCCGGATCGAGGCGGAGACAGAAAGCCAGATGTGCGTCCCGACAGCCTCGAAAACACCGATGCTGGATATCCGAAACCTGACCAAAACTTACCGTTCTGGGCAGGAGCGGATCGCCGTTCTTCGCGGCGCCTGCCTGCGCGTCGACGCCGGCGAGAGCGTCGCGCTGACCGGCGAGTCGGGAAGCGGCAAAAGCACCTTGCTGCATCTGATCGCGGGCCTCGATCAGGCGGATGGCGGCTCCATCCGTCTCGACGACACCGAGGTGACGGCACTGGCGGACCGGGGCCGCGCTGCGCTTCGCCGGAACCGGCTCGGCTTGGTCTTTCAGCAGTTCAACCTGATCCCATCACTCTCCGTCGCCGACAATCTGGCTTTTCAGGCGCGTATCGCCGGGCGTCACGACAGTCGCTGGCAAAGCGAACTTGTCGACCGGCTGGGTCTCGGCGATTTGCTGAAACGCTATCCCGAGCAACTCTCCGGCGGCCAGCAGCAGCGTGTTGCAATCGGTCGCGCGCTTGCGGTCAGGCCGCCGCTGCTCCTCGCCGACGAACCGACCGGCAACCTTGATGAAGCAACGGCCGATGAGGTCATGGATCTCGCACGCGATCTCATCAAACAAACCGGATGCGGCTTCCTGATGGTCACTCACAGCGCGCGGATCGCCGCGACGCTGGACCGGCAGGTCCTGCTCAGCGCTGGATTGATCGCGTGAAGCAGGGTTTATGGATCCTCGCTGTTCTGCTCAGCCATTGGCGCCGGCATCCGACGCAGTTGGCGACCCTGATGGTCGGCCTGATCTCCGCGACCGCGTTGTGGAGCGGCGTCCAGGCGCTGAACCAGCAGGCCCGCACCAGCTACGATCGGGCCGCGGCGGTCTTCGGCGGCACCAGACCAGCGATGCTGGTCGGACAGGATTCCACATTCTCCCAAAAACTCTTCGTCGATTTGCGCCGAGCGGGATGGTCGGTCTCCCCCGTGCTCGAAGGCCGTGTCCGCGTCGAGGGAAGGTCATTGCGGCTTTTGGGAATCGAGCCGGTCACGTTCCCGGCGGAGGCGGGATCGATTCCCTCGATCCGAACCTCGGATCTGCAAACCTTCATCGCACCGCCGGGCGAGGCGCTGGTCGCGCCGGAGACCTTGAGAGATCTTGGCGGCGCTGAAGGCACAATCCTTCGAACGGACGATGGCACATTGCTGCCGCCTCTCAAGGTTCAGGCGCAGCTCGCACCGGGCGTAGTGGTCGTCGATGTCGGAGTGGCGCAAAGCATTCTTCACCTGCCGGATCAGCTTTCGCGCCTGCTGATCGGTCAGACGCGCGGCCCCCGCGCCCCGCTCGAGGCCATCACCGGCGACAAGCTCAGATATGTTGCGCCGGACGCCGAAACCGATCTGGAGCGTCTCACCGACAGCTTTCATCTCAATCTGAGCGCCTTCGGCCTGCTGTCGTTTCTCGTCGGGCTCTTCATCGTCAACTCGGCGACCGGTCTCGCCTTCGAGCAGCGCATGCCGATGCTCCGGACCCTGCGGGCCTGCGGCGTGTCGTCCCGGATGTTGAACAGCACGCTGCTGGCCGAGCTGATGATGGTGGCGCTCGTGGCCGGCCTGATCGGGCTGGTCTGCGGCTATCTGATCGCCGCAGCGCTTTTGCCCGATGTCGCCTCCAGCCTGCAGGGTTTGTACGGCGCCCGCATTCCCGGCGAATTGACACTCAGGCCGCAATGGTGGGCTGCGGGACTCGCGATGAGCGCTGCCGGGACATTGGCGGCGGCTGCGACGAGCCTCCTGAAAGCGATCCGCGCTCCGGTTCTCGCGATGGCGCAACCTTATGCCCGCCAGCAGACGCAGCAGCGATGGCTCAACTGGCAAGGCGTCGCCGCCCTCGCGATGCTGGTTGCGGCGATCGCCGTGCTGATCGTCGGCAACTCGCTGGTGTCGGGATTCGCGGTTCTGGCGGCGCTGCTGCTTGGCGCCGCGCTGGCGCTTCCCGTGCTGCTCGCATTGGTGCTGCGGATCGGCGAGCGAAGCTCGCGCGGGCCGCTGGCGATGTGGTTCTGGGCCGACAGCCGCGAGCAGTTGCCGGGACTATCGCTGGCGCTGATGGCGTTGCTGCTGGCGCTCGCGGTCAATGTCGGCGTCGGGACCATGGTCGAAAGCTTCAGCAGGACCTTCGCCACATGGCTGGACGGCCGGCTCGCCGCGGATGTGTACGTCAACGCGCGCGACGACGCGCAGGCGCGCGACATTCAGGCACGCCTGCGCGCGCGGCCGGAGGTCACCGCGATCCTGCCGAGCGGCCGGGCCGAGATCGAGATCGGCGGCTGGCCTGTGGAGGTTCTCGGTCTCGCCGACCACGCCACCTATCGCGACCACTGGCCATTGCTGGAGTCCGCGCCCGATGCCTGGGACGAGGTCAAGTCGGGCCACGGCGCTCTGGTCAGCGAGCAACTCGCGCGCAGATTGAACCTGCGGCTGGGCGGCCGGCTCGATGTCAGCCCCCCCACCGGCACATGGCCCCTGAGCATCGCGGCGATCTACGCCGATTATGGCAATCCCAAAGGGCAGATCGTCGTCAACATCGATGCCTTCACAAGCCGGTTTCCGAACCTGCCGCGAACCCGCTTCGGCCTGCGCGTGACCCCCGGCAAGATCGGACCGCTGATCGACGACATGCGCAAGACGTTCCATCTCGACGAGAGCCGGCTGTCGGATCAATCCACGTTGAAAGCGGAATCGACGCAAATCTTCAACCGGACCTTCACGGTCACGGCCGCGCTGAACACGTTCACCCTCGGCGTCGCCGGCGTTGCCCTGCTGACCAGCCTTTTGACGCTGAGCAATTCCCGTCTTCCGTATCTCGCGCCGCTATGGGCGATCGGCCTGACCAGGCGACAGTTGGCAGGCATCGAGCTTCTCAAGACGCTATCCATTGCGTTCTTCACCGCGCTCCTGGCGCTGCCGCTGGGCCTGCTGGTGGCGTGGTGCCTGATCGCGGTGGTCAACGTCAGGGCATTCGGCTGGCGTCTGCCGCTCCATGTCTTTCCGCTGCATCTGGCCGAGCTTCTCGGCGTCGCGATGCTGGCGTCCCTGCTGGCGATGCTGGTGCCGGTCATCAGGCTGATACGCATGCCGCCGGCGGCGCTGATCAAGGTCTTCGCCGATGAGCGTTAGGGCACGACTCTCGCGACGCGCATTTGCGGCGGGACTGGCCGCGCTTGGACTCGGACGAAAGACCGCGTTGGCGCAGGGGTTCGCAGGCCTTGGGGTCGATGCGTCCGGATTCGCCGCGATCACGCCGGGCCGGCGCTTCGTGTTTCCGGCCGATCACGGTCCGCACCCGGATTACCGCATCGAGTGGTGGTACCTCACCGCCAATCTCAGCGACACGAAAGGCAACGCATACGGCGCGCAGTGGACCTTGTTCCGGCTGGCGATGCAGCCGGGGCCGCAGCGCGAAGGCTGGGCGAACCAGCAGATCTGGATGGGACATGCCGCCGTTACCCGCACCGACACCCACCGCTACAGCGAAACCTTTGCGCGCGGTGGCGTCGGTCAGGCCGGCGTGGACGCGGAGCCGTTTCGCGCATGGATCGATTCATGGCAGATGCGCGGGCTCGATCCGATGTCGGCGGTCGAGATAGCGCCGCTTCAGATTAACGCATCAGGCGTGGATTTCAGCTACGCGCTGAGGCTCGATGCGACGCGGCCGCTCGTGCTCGAAGGCGATGCGGGCTACAGCGTGAAATCCGAGCGCGGCCAGGCGTCCTACTACTACAGCCAGCCGTTTTTCACGGCGAACGGCACCCTTACGATCGACGGCAAGTCGGCGAACGTCAGCGGACGGGCCTGGATGGACCGCGAATGGAGCACTCAACCGCTGGCCTCCGACCAGACCGGTTGGGACTGGTTCGCAATGCACCTTGAGAGCGGCGAAAAGCTGATGCTGTATCGCCTGCGGCAAAACCGAAGCGAGCCTTATCTGACGGGCAACTGGATCGGAGCGGATGGGCGATCGGTCATGCTGTCCGCAAATTCCATCGCCATGACGCCGACGGCGACAACCGAGGTCGCGGGCCGCAAGCTGCCGACACACTGGCGCATCGCCGTTCGCGATCACGGGCTGGCGATCGAAACCGTCCCGCTGAATCCGGCAAGCTGGATGGGAACGAGCTTTTCCTATTGGGAGGGCCCGATCAGCTTCACCGGCACCCATCGTGGCGTCGGCTATCTTGAAATGACGGGTTATTGACCGAGGCCACCCGGCAAACGCGACTTCATGCGCGCACCCGTGGTTGTGAGGGCGACAACGACGCGTGCGGTTGCCATAATCGGTCCACTCTGCCTTATACTTTTCACCTTGCCGCCTTGCTGAGGTCAAAGCAGACAGCCTCCTTCTCGATACGCTGATCGCCGGACGCCGGCGCAACAACCAACCCGGACATCCGATGTTGTTCAGATCAAAACCCGCAATTGCCCAGCCTGACCCGCACGATGCCATCGTCGCTCAGCTTCGCGAGTTGGCGCCGCGAATCAAGCAGGACTGGCCTGAGACTCAGGAGCCGTCCTTGTCGACGCCGGCATCCCAGCCGGTCGCCGAATCACTGTTCGAGGCCGCGCCATCGAACGACAATGCCGAGGCGCTCCTCAAAACGATCTCGCCCCCGCGGCCTCGTCGCGTCATCCTGAAGGTGCTGCTGGCCATTTGCGCCGGCGTTGCCGGAGCAATGGCCTGGCACTCCTATGGCGAAGAGGCGAAGCAGAGGCTTTCCCAACTGATGCCGCAGCTTCTGATGGAGGCTCCCGCATCGTCGGCAAACGCAACCGGGGCTGAAGCTCAGGAGCCGGACACGGCGGCTCAGGCGGCGGCCGCGCCGCAGGCCCAACCGGCGCCCGAAGCACAACCCGCGCAAACCGCCACGGCGGACGATCTCCGGCCGTCAACATCGGCCCCGGATGTCGGAACGACCCCTGCGCAAGCGCCCTCCTCCGCCCCGGCCGCGCTTCCGGCCGAGACCGCGCAAAAGCTCGAGGCCATGGCGAACGACATCGCCACGCTGAAACAGACAGTCGAAGAGTTGCGAACCAGCGAGCAGCAGTTGCGCCGGGAGATGGCCGCAGACCGCGAAGCGCGCGCCAAACCGGTACAACACCTGGCGAAGCCTGCCGCGACACGGCGACAACGCACCTCGCCTCAGGCGGCGGCAATTCCATACAATCCTCCCGCGTCCCATGCTTCGCCGCCGGCGGCGACGGAAAGACGGGTATATCCGCAAGAATCGACGCAACGCGAAGCCTACATCCCGCCCGCACCCGCCCGTCTTCCGCCCCAGCCGGGAGACGACAGCGCGCCGCGTCCGCCGATGCCGCTGCAGTGAACCGCGCGGGTTTCACCGCGCGGTTTCAATAACGGTCTTCATAGATCGGACGCATGCGACGACGTGCGTGTCATGATTGTCGCCGATGCTGAGTTCGTCGACCCTTCGGTCGCATGGCCGGGGATTCGCATTGCGCGGCTTGGGTTTCGTCGCCAACAATCCCGGTCCATCCCGCTCCGGTAAGACTGGGTGCGGTACAATCAACAGGGCGACTGCAAAATGCCGGGACCGGATATCTACAGCGTTTTCAAGCGAAGTGGGTATTGGTTCGCGTGAAGAAAAACGCGTCCAGACACGTTCTGATTCAATCAGAAGCAGAAAAGGCTTTAGTGAACGCGCGCGCCGCTCCGCCAGCCGACGACGTGCAGCGGCCATGATTTCGGCGACTCGACGGCGGGCAGGTCGCTTGCCGATTCCTTGTTAGAGGCATGCGCATCCTGGAGCGCGTCGGAGAAATCCGCAAACCACTGCTGAATGGTGCCGGCGCGCAGCTTTCGCATCATGGCTTCCCAGCGCATCCGGCGTTCGGTCAGCGGCATCGAAAACGCCGTGGCAATGGCGCGCGACATCCCGTCGATTTCGTGCGGGTTGACCAGCAGCGCCGTCTGCAATTCATTCGCCGCGCCTGCGAACTTGGACAAGACCAGCACGCCCGGATCGGCAGGGTTTTGCGCGGCGACATATTCCTTGGCGACGAGATTCATGCCGTCATGCAGCGGCGTCACCACGCCCACGCGCGCGGTGCGATAAAGGCCCGCAAGCACCGTCTGATTGAATCCGCGGTTGAGATAACGGATCGGCATCCAGTCCGCCTCGCCGTGGCGGCCGTTGACGTCGCTGACGAGCTTCGCCAGTTCGCTCTGCAGGTTTCCATAGGCTTCGATGGTGCCGCGGGAGGGCGTTGCGATCTGCAACAGCGAGACGGTGCGCTTCAGCTCGGGCTGCGAGGTCAGCATCCGGTCGAATGCCTTGACCCGGTTCACCAGTCCCTTCGAGTAATCCAGACGGTCGACGCCGATCGCCAGTTGCTCGCCGTTCAGGCTGCGCCGCAGCCGCGACACGTCGGGATGAGTGGCGGCCTTGGCGGCCTGCACCGCGAATTTCTCCACGTCGATTCCGATCGGAAACACCGCGCACCGCGACTTGCCGTAGCGCGACGTCACCACGCCGTCATCGATCTTGAGACCAAGCTCGGACTGCAGATAGCTGAGAAAATTCTCGCAGTCGTCGTCGGTCTGGAATCCGATCAGATCGTAGGCCAGCATCGCCTCGACCAGTTCGCGATGGTGCGGAACGGCGCCGACGATGGCGCGCGCGGGCCATGGCGTATGCAGGAAGAACCCGATCGGATTCCGGACGCCGAGATCGCGCAACTCGGCGCCAAGCGCCAGGAAGTGATAATCCTGAATCCAGAACGCGGTATCCGGCTTGCGAAAGCGCATCAAGGCGCGCGCCATGAAGGCGTTGACCTCGCGGTATGACTGATAATCGTCCTGCGAGGCGCGAATGAGATCGGATCGGGAATGAAGCGCGGGCCACAGCGCCGAGTTGGCGAAGCCTTCGTAATATCCGCCGTAATGCGCCGCCGGCAGATCGAGCAACGCCAGCGCGCCCGCGCCCAGGGCCTCGACCTCCGCAAATGTATCCTTGTGCACCCCGTCGCGCACACGGCCGCTGGAACCCACCCAGATTGCGCCCGATTTTTCAACAACCGGCAGCAGCGCCGCAGCAAGGCCGCCCGTCAGGGGCTCACTGGCCCGCGCACGCGCCACCCGATTTGAAACGACAACGAGGTTCACAGGGGTCCCTCCGTATTTTTTTTGCCCGTCGATAAACGCCCGTTCATCAATATGGTTCCTCGCCTCCTTCCAACCAAATTGACGCCAAATTCGGGCAAGATAGAACAATACTGAAAGTTCCCCTCGCAGAGAAAATATTCATTGTCGTAACATTCTTTACGACAAGTATTTTTCATCAACTGCGCCAGTAACGATCTTCCCAGTTGCGCGACAATCTCATGCCGGTGAGAATCAATCCCGCCATGGAATAGGTCTGCGGAAAGTTCCCGAACAGCGCGCCGGTTTTCGGATCCACGTCTTCCGAAAGGAGTCCGAAACGATTGCGATGCGCAAGCGCATCCACGAAAGCCTCCCGCGCTTCCTCGCGACGTCCGAGCGCCCACCATGCATCGATCAGCCAGAATCGGCAGATCAGGAACGCAGTCACCGGAACGCCGAAGTCGTCTTCTGCAGCGTAGCGCATCACATGCTTCTCACGCAGCAGCTCGCGCTCCATGGCTGCGACGGTTTTCACGAAACGCGGATCGTTGACCTCGCAAACGCCGAGTTCGGGCAACAGCAACACGCTCGCATCGAGATCGTCGGATCCGAACGCGGAGGTGAAGGCCTCGCGCTTCGGATTCCAGGCGCGATCAAGCAGTTCGGCATGCAACGGATCGGCGACCGCGTTCCAGTGCGCCGCGCGCTCCGGCAGACCGAGCCGTTCCGCGATGGCCGCGAGCCGATTGATTCCGGCCCAGCACATCGCGGCGGAGTGGGTGTGGACGCGCTGGCGGCCGCGGTATTCCCAGATGCCGGCATCGCTCGTCATTGCGACTCTCGCCGCCTTGTGGCCGAGCGATTCGAGAAGGGAGAACAGGCTTTCGTCGCCGGGGCGCGGCAGTCGACGGTCAAAGAACAGCGGCAACGCCGCCAGGATGGCGCTGCCATAGGTGTCATGCTGTTTCTGGTCGACCGCGGCATTGCCGACCCGCACGGGCCCGTCGCCGCGATAGCCCTGAAGATCGGCGGCGGTCCATTCGTCCAGCGGCAGATTCGGGACCACGCTGTAGACCGGCTTCAGGTCATCGTCGATCTTCGATGCGATCGAGAGCGTGAAGCCGATGAAATCCTCCATGGTCCGCGTCGCGCCGACGCGGTTCAGCGCCTTCACCACGAAATAGGCATCGCGCAGCCAGCAATAGCGATAATCCCAGGTGCGGCCGGAGCCGGGCGCCTCCGGAATCGAGGTGGTGTGCGCGGCGATGATGCCGCCGGTCTCCTCGAAGTTTGACAGCTTGAGCGTGATGGCGGCGCGGATGATGGCTTCCTGCCACTCGTAGGAGATGTAGAGACGCCGCACCCAGCCCTGCCAATAGGTCCTGGTCTCTTCGGCGAAGCGCTGGGCGGTCGACGCCAGATCGCCGGGAAAGGGCTCGTCGTTGCCGAACACGAGATGCATCGGCCGCGTCAGAACGAACGGCGTTTCGTTTTCGATCAGGGCAAGCGGCGCATCCGTGGTTACGCGAATCGCCGTGTCGTCATCCGCGAAGTAGCGGATGTGATTGCTTCCCATCGAATGGCGCTTGAGCGGCTTGCCGTAAGCATGCGTCGGACGGATGCGAATCGTGATCCGGGGCAGGCCCGCGACGGGCTCGATGATGCGAAACAACTGCGGCGGACGGAAGATGCGGCCATATTGCCGGAAGCGCGGCGCAAAGTCTGTGACCCGCACCGCATTGCCGCGGCCGTCTGTCAGGACCGCGGACACGATCGCGGTGTTGCGGACATAGTCCGACTGGAAATCAGCCATGCCGTCCAGCACGACATCGCTGAAGCCTTTTTCTTCATTTCCCGCGAGCAGGCGCGAGAACACCGGATCGGAATCGAATCGCGGGAAACACCACCACACCAGACGCGCGGTGGGATCGACAAGCGCGGCCGTGCGGCAGTTGCCGATGACGGCGAGATCGAGACCGTGGTCGATCATTCCGCGACAGCCCGTTCGTCGTCGAGGAGCCCGCCCAGCCAGGCCCTGACATCGCTTGGCGACTGAAAATGGCCGTCGACGCCCTTGGCCCGCCGGCCTACCGAAAACGACAGACCCTTCAGGTCGGGCATGATTGCGAACACGGTTTCATCGGTCACGTCGTCGCCGATGAACACCGGACGCCGTCCCTTGAACGGCTCGTGAACCATCAATTCGGTTACACCGGTCGCCTTCGTGAAACCGGAATGCTTGATCTCGCATACGAGCTTGCCGGGCAGCACCTCGATCGGCGCGCTGGGCAGGTCGGCGCGTATCGCCGAAACCGCATCGTAGATCGAGCGTTCGGCATCCGGAGCCTTTCTGTAGTGCAGCGCCAGCGAGTAGCCCTTGTTCTCCACGAGGATGCCGGCGTGCAATTCCGCGATGGCCGCGAAACGCCGGATCAGGTCCTGGTTCATCGGGGGTGCGCCAGCGGCCACGGCTTCGCTTTGAGAGGAGATGCGCATCTCCGCGCCATGACCGCCGACTGCCGGAAACAGCATCGGAGCGAATATGCGGTCGATGTCGCTGAGCGATCTCCCGCTGACCAGCGCCAGCGCGCCGTCCGTCCGCTCCAATAGCCGCGACAGCGAATTGGCGAGACCCGGCGGCACCTGAACCTCGTTCGGCGACGGCGCGAGGTCGAGCAGCGTGCCATCGATATCGAGCAACAGCGCGGATGTACGCAGCGGCGGCATAAGAGGTCGGTCATCGGCCATGAAGGCGGTTTTCTTCGGCAAGGTTTCCATCAAATCCTGACTCATCGCGACTCCACAACGGCAAGCGGCGACGCCACCGATTCGAGCGGGCGCCGCTCGGCGGCAATTCCGTATCGCCAGCCGATCAACGCGGCGGCGATCATCAATGCCGATCCCAGACAATACCCCGCGAATACGCTGTCACGCGAACCGCTATCGATCAAGGCCCCGAACACGACAGGACCGGCGATGCCGCCGATCGCCGTCCCCACGGCATAGAACATCGCGATCGCCAGCGCCCGCACTTCAAGCGGAAAAGTCTCGCTCACGGTAAGGTAGGCGGCGCTCGCGGCCGGCGAGGCAAAGAAGAATATCACCATCCACGCGATCGTCTGGGTCTGCGCGGTCAGAACGCCGGCTGCGAAAAGATAGCCGGACACCGCCAGCAGAACGCCCGATATTCCGTAGGTGAAGGCAATCATCGTGCGGCGTCCGACCGTATCGAACAGCCGGCCGAGCAACAGCGGCCCGAGAAAGTTGCCCACCGCGAACGGCAGGACGTACCAGCCGATATGGTTCGCCGGGATGTCGAAGAAGGTCGACAGCACCAGCGCGTATGTGAAGAAGATCGCATTGTAGAAGAACGCCTGCGCGATCATCAAGGCAAGGCCGACCAGCGACCGCTGCCGGTATGCGGAGAACAGGGTCCGCGCCACCTCGCGCAGCGGCGTGTGGTCGCGCATGCGAAGCCTGATCGTCGGCCATGCCGTCCCGGTGGCGGCATCCGGATGGCGAGCCGTCATCCGTTCGATGTCGGCGACGATCTGGATTGCCTGGTCGGGCCGTCCGTGAATCATCAGCCAGCGCGGGCTTTCCGGAATCCATAGTCGCATCACAAAAACCACCAGTCCCAGCACCGCGCCGGTCAGAAATGCAAGCCGCCAGCCCAGTTCCGGATCGATCACCTGCGGATCGAGCAGGACGATCGCGCCGCCCGCACCGAGCGCGGCACCGATCCAGAAGCTGCCGTTGATGGTCAGATCCGTCCATCCGCGATAACGCGCCGGCACCAGTTCCTGAATCGTGGAATTGATCGCTGTGTATTCGCCCCCGATGCCCGCGCCGGTGAAAAACCGGAACAGCGCGAAGCTGCCGATATCCCATGACAGCGCGGTTGCCGCCGTCGCGGTCAGATAAAGAGCCAACGTGACGAAAAAAAGTTTCTTGCGCCCGATGCGGTCCGTCAGCCAGCCGAAACCCAGCGCGCCGAGCACGGCCCCTGCGAGATAGGCGCTGCCGGCGAGGCCGATGTCGAGGTTGGTGAAGCGAAGCACCGGGCTGTCCTTGAGCGCGCCGGACAGCGCCCCGGCGAGCGTCACCTCCAGCCCGTCCAGAATCCAGGTGATGCCCAGCGCGGTGACGACCCGCGTATGAAACATGCTCCAGCGCAGGCTGTCGAGCCGCGCCGGAATGTCCGTCTCGACGATCCCGTCCGCATATCGGGGTGATGGTTGTGCCTGGATAGTCGCCAAAATTGCACTCACTCGCGCCGGCCGGCGCTTAAGCTCGCCCCGTGCATAAGCGCGGGTTGAAGAGCGGCTCGAATGGAAAGCGAGCAGCTTGCCGGCGATCATCCTTTCTCGGTTGCTGGTCTTCGGGTGCGGGCCTTGGCTGGAGGATAGCAACGCGCAAACCTGCCGCCGGTTCCGTGGCAGCCGACGCGGGCAGCATCGCCCGCGCGCCGGCATTGATGCGCCGGGGCGCATTGAATAATCTTGAACGAATCCGGGCCCGGTGACGTCAAATCAAGGCGGTCGGGGCTGAGTCAATTCATCTGGATCGGCGTGATGTATAGACCGGCGTGATGCAAATCACAGTATTGGCCCGATATCCCGGCCCAGAGTGCGGCAGCCGCTCTCGTCGCGGGGCGGCCATGAAAAGACAGGAGAAGATCATGTCTCGTCGGATGACATCCGGAAAAGGACTGCGAGCAGCCATGCTGGTGGCCGGCCTGACTGTGATCACCGTACCGCAGGGCGCCTTGGCCGGGGACCTCTCCGCGCAGCAGATCATCGACGGGTTGAAGGTCTCACGGACGCGAAGCCTGAGCGCGCCCGCACAGCCCGCGCTGACCCAAGGCGATCTGGACTTCGTCAAGAGCGTGCGCGGCAAGACCCGCTCGCTATCCCTGGACGACCGCGATCATCTGGCGGCAATCGCCGCCAACCGCCCGAAGATCGATCTGGACATCAATTTCGATTTCGATTCCGCGGCCCTGACCGCCCGCGCCAAACCGCAGTTGCACAGCCTCGGCAAGGCGCTGACGAGCAACGAACTCGCGGGTTCCGTCATCATGCTCGGCGGCCACACCGACGGCAAGGGATCCGACGCCTACAATCACGATCTCTCCGAACGCCGGGCAGAAGCCGTGAAGCGTTTCCTCATCGAGACGTATCACATCCCCGCGGCAAACCTGCTCTCCGCCGGATATGGAAAGGAGGGATACAAGAATCCCGCCGACCCGTTCGCTGCGGAAAATCGCCGCGTCGAGGTTGTCAACATGGCGGCGAAGGACCAGGCCGAGAAAAAATGACGCCATAAGGCGCATCATCGCAAGCCGCCCTATGCCTGCCTGCGCCATGCGGCGCGAATGCGGTCGATCCACGCATCACGAGCGATATTCACCGGAGGTTAACGAGCGCCGAGCCGCCGGTTTGAAAACGCCGATGGCCTCATATAAGGTCGCCCCGGCGCGGACTGGAACGGCATCTGACGGGTGGACTGGCGTCGTATGAACCTTCGATCTGCTGGCGTGGCGGTGTTGATGCTGACGATGCTGCCTGCGATGGCGCCGGCGGCTGCATCGGCCGCGACGGAAAAAGGCAGCGCGCGAATCGCGCTCGTGATCGGCAACGCCAGCTATCCCGATAGCGAAGCACCGCTCAAGGAGCCGATCAACGATGTCCGCGACGTTGCCGACGAACTCAAGCATGATGGCTTCGACGTCGAGACCGGCGAGAATTTGACCGGCGAAGCCATGCGCCACGCGCTTCAACGTCTTTACAGCCGCATCAAGCCCGGCAGCGTCGCGCTGATCTTCTTCAGCGGATATGGCATCCAGTCCGGACGCCAGAGCTTTCTCATACCGG
This sequence comes from Nitrobacter sp., assembly GCF_051535235.1. GTDB lineage: Bacteria > Pseudomonadota > Alphaproteobacteria > Rhizobiales > Xanthobacteraceae > Nitrobacter. The sequence continues at coordinate 17,545 of NZ_JBPPLZ010000009.1, read as the reverse complement.
TGAATGCGCAGATCTGGACCGAAGCGGACGTCCGCCGCGACGGCTTCAGCCTGGAGACCATCCTGGGCGAGATCAACAACCGCGGCGCCGGCGTCAAGATTGCGCTGATCGACGCATCGCGCCGCAATCCGTTCGAGCGCCGCTTCCGCAGCTTCTCGGCAGGTCTGGCGCCCGTCATCGCCCCGAGCGGCACGCTGGTGATGTATTCGGCGGCGTTGAGTTCGGTGATCGGCGATACCAGCACCGATCACAGCCTGTTCGTCGGCGAGTTGCTGAAGGAGATTCGCGTTCCCGACCTGACCGCCGAGGAAACGCTGAACCGTACCCGCGTCGGCGTGACGCGAGCCTCACGCGCCGAGCAGGTGCCCTGGATTTCATCGTCTCTGGCGGAGGATTTCTATTTCATTCCCGGCCAGCATGGCGCGCCCGGCGTCGCCGCAGCGCCACCATTGCCGTCACGCCCCGAAGTTGAACCCGTCGCAGCGCCGCCGCCGGCCGCGCCTTCGCCGGCACCACCGCCAGTCGCATCCGCTCCCCCGACGCCGCCCGCCGTTGCTTCAAGGCCGCCGGCGGACGCGACGCCGCCCGCTGAACCGCCACTCGCTCCACCCGCTCATGTCACGGAGCCCGCAGCGCCAATACCGGCGCCAGCACAGGATAACGCGAAGACCGCGCTCGCCCTGGCCGACGATCCGACGATCAAGTCGCTCACCTCCACAATCTCCGCCAATCCCAAGGACGCCAACGCTTTGTACCGGCGCGGGCAGGTCTATGCCGGCAAAGGCGCCTACGCGCCCGCCATCAAGGATTTCGATGCGGTGATCCGGCTCAATCCGAAGGACGCCGAGGCCTACAACAATCGCTGCTGGACCCGGACCGTGATCGGCGAATTGCAAGGCGCGCGGCGCGACTGCGACGAGGCGCTCAGGCTGCGGCCGGGTTTCGTCGACGCGCTGGACAGCCGCGGCCTGCTCAACCTCAAGAGCGGCGCGAACAAGAACGCGATCGCGGATTTCGACGCCGCGCTCAAGATCAACCCGAGACTGACGTCGTCGCTTTACGGAAGAGGCCTCGCCAGGCAGCGCAGCGGCGCCGTTGCCGAGGGGAAGCTGGACATCGCCAATGCCAAGGCGATGGACCCCGACATCGAGAAGGAATTCGCCGGTTACGGCGTGCGCTGATGCTTTGGTTCGGTCATGAACCATCATCCGTTGCGGCCCGCGGCTTGCCATGAAAGAAACTGCAAGGTGAGGCGACTTTCGGATTGCGGATATGGGCTTGCGATGCATGCGTGAAGTCGCGACCGGCCTGTTGCTCTGCGCGCTGGCAGCGACGATCGGTGTCGTCAGTCCGTCGCGCGGCGCGGACGACAGCGGCATTCCCGTGACCGTGGCCCGCGCGGCCAATGCCTGCTTTTCCGACCTGGTGCGCGTGACCGGCTTCGCCGTTCCGCGTCAGGAAGCGGTGGTCCTTCCGGACCAGGAAGGATCGCGCGTGACCGACGTGCTGGTGCGCGAAGGCGACACGGTCGCGATGAATCAGGAACTCGCCCGGCTGACGCCGCCTCCCGGCAAATCGGGATCGGTTCTCCTGCGCGCCCCGGCGGCCGGTCTCGTAACCGAGGTTCGCACCGCCGTCGGAGCGCCGGCATCGCCACAGGCTCCGCCGATGTTTCGGATCGCGGTCAACAACGAGATCGAACTGGATGCCGAGGTGCCTTCGATCCATGTGCTCAAGCTCAATCCGGGCGCGAGCGCGCGCATCAGCCGGCAGGACGGACCGGACCTGGTCGGACGCGTCCGCCTGGTGTCGCCCGAAATCGACCGCAAGACACAGATGGGTCATGTCCGGCTGTCGCTGAACACCGACCGGAATTTGCGGATCGGAATGTTCGCCCGCGCCAGCATCGACGCCAGACGCAGTTGCGGCGTGGCCATTCCCCGCTCCGCGATCGATCATCTGACGGTTCAGGTGGTGAACGGAGATATCGTGGAGACGCGGCGCGTTCGCGCCGGATTGACGTCCGACACCGCCATCGAAATCCTCGAGGGTCTGAAAGTCGGAGACATCGTCGTGGCCGATGCCGGCACCTCGCTGCATGACGGCGACCGGGTCAAGGCCATGTTCGCCGACGACCTCGATCGATCGCGAGCACGTTAATGACCCTCAATGTTTCCGCCTGGTCGATCCGGCATCCGCTTCCGTCCGTCGTCTTCTCGATCATTCTGCTATTGCTGGGCTGGGTCAGTTTCACCAGGCTCGCGATCACGCGGCTGCCCAGCGCGGATATTCCCGTCATCTCAGTCGCAGTTTCGCAATTCGGCGCGGCGCCGGCCGAACTCGAGGCGCAGGTTACCAAGACCATCGAGGACGGCGTTTCGGGCGTCGAGGGCGTCCGGCATATTTCGTCGTCGATCACCGACGGCCTGTCGCTGACCACGATCCAGTTCGCGCTGGAAACCAATACCGACCGGGCGCTGAACGACGTCAAGGACGCCGTGACGCGTGTCCGCGCCAATCTCCCGCAGAACGTCAACGAACCGCTGATCCAGCGCGTCGACGTCATCGGACTGCCGATCGTCACCTATGCCGCGATCTCGCCGGGCAAGACGCCCGAGCAACTGTCGTATTTCGTCGACGACGTGGTCAAGCGCGCGCTGCAGGGCGTGCGCGGCGTCGCGCAGGTCGAGCGCATCGGCGGCGTCGAGCGCGAAATCCTGGTCTCGCTCGATCCGGATCGCCTGCGGGCTGCGGGTCTGACGGCGGTCGACGTCAACCAGCGCCTGCGCGGCACCAATGTCGACGTCGCCGGAGGACGGGCGGAGATCGGACAGAACGATCAGGTCATCCGGACCCTCGCAGGCGCCAAGACCATCAGCGAACTGGCGGGAACGATGATCTCGCTCCCGACCGGCGGAGAACTGCGGCTCGACGATCTCGGCACGGTAACCGACACCATCGCCGACCGCCGGACCTTCGCCCGCTTCAACGGCGAGCCCGTGGTCGCGCTCGGCATCAAGCGCTCCAAGGGCGCAAGCGACGTCGTGGTGGCGAAGGCTGTGCAGACGCGGATCGACGCGCTGAAGGAGCAGTATCCCGACGTCGATCTGAAACTGATCGACACTTCGGTGGATTTCACGCACGGCAACTACGAAGCCGCGATCTCGACCCTGTTCGAAGGCGCGATCCTCGCCGTCATCATCGTCTTCCTGTTCCTGCGCGACATCCGCGCCACCATCATCGCCGCGATCTCGCTGCCGCTATCGATTTTCCCGGCCTTCTGGGCGATGGACATTCTCGGCTTCTCGCTGAACCTGGTCAGCTTCCTCGCCATCACGTTGTCGACCGGCATTCTCGTCGACGACGCCATCGTCGAGATCGAGAACATCGTGCGCCACATGCGCATGGGCAAATCGCCCTACCGCGCGGCACTGGAAGCCGCCGACGAAATCGGTCTCGCCGTGATCGCGATCAGCCTCACCATCATCGCGATCTTCGCGCCGGCGAGTTTCATGTCCGGCATCGCCGGACAGTTCTTCAAGCAGTTCGGCATCACCGTTTCGGTGCAGGTGTTCTTCTCGCTGCTGGCCGCGCGTTTCGTGACGCCGGTGCTCGCCGCCTATTTCATGAAGGATCATCCGCATGAGCCTTCGCCGCCCGGCCGCGTGCTGCGCGGCTATGCCGGCCTCGTCACCTGGTCGGTGCGGCACTATTATGTGACGGTCCTGATCGGGCTTGCGGTCTTCGCCGCCTCGATTCTCAGCATCAAGCTGCTGCCGCAGGGCTTTCTGCCCGCGCAGGACACCGCGCGCTCTCTGCTGGCGATGGAACTGCCACCGGGCTCGCAACTCGCCTACACCGAGAAGGTGACGGAAAATATCGTGGCGCGGCTGCGCAAGCGCCCCGAAGTCAGGAGCGTGTTCGTCGATGGCGGTCGCGTACCGCCCGGCATCCAGGAGGTGCGCCGCGCGTCCTTGATCATCAACTACACGCCCAAGCACGATCGCGGCATGACCCAGCGCGAGCTTGAACTCTCGATCGGGCAGGAGCTCGAAAGCATCCCTGACATCCGCTACTGGTTCCTCGATGAGAACGGCCTTCGCGCGGTGGCGCTGGTGGTGACCGGCCCCGACATCAGCATCGTCGGCAACGTCGCCAACGAACTGGCGACGCAGATGAAGCGCATTCCGCTGCTCGCCAACATTACGCCGGAGACCTCGCTCGACCGTCCCGAACTGCGCATCCAGCCGCGCGCTGACCTCGCTGCCCGTCTCGGCGTCTCGACCGAGCAACTGTCGCAAACCATCCGCGTCGCCACCATCGGCGATGTCGGTCCGGCGCTGGCGAAGTTCGACGCCGGCGACCGCCAGGTTCCGATCCGCGTGCAACTGGAAGACAGCGCCCGCGCCGACCTGAAGATGCTGGAACAGATGCAGGTGCCGATCGGCGGCGGCCGCGGCCACGTCCCGCTCTCCGTCGTCGCCGATATCAGGCTGGATCAGGGTCCGACCAGCATCAACCGCTACGACCGGCAGCGGCAGGCCACGGTCGCGGCCGACCTCGTCGGCACCGCCGCGCTCGGCGACGCAACCAGGATGATCCACGAACTGCCGGTCATGAAAACCCTGCCGAAGGGCGTGACGGTCAACCCTTCAGGCGACGCCGAAAGCCTGAACGAGCTGTCGGACGGATTCGCAACCGCGATCACGGCGGGGCTGATGATGGTCTACGCCGTGCTGGTGCTGCTGTTCGGCACCTTCCTGCAGCCGATCACCATCCTGTTCTCGCTGCCGCTGTCGATCGGCGGCGCGATCATGGCGTTGCTGGTCACCGGCAAGCAGCTTACGACGCCGGTCTGGATCGGCATCCTGATGCTGATGGGCATCGTCACCAAGAACGCCATCATGCTGGTAGAGTTTGCCGTCGAATCGATCCGAGAGGGCCGTGCGCGCGAGGAGGCGATCATCGACGCCGGCATGAAGCGCGCCCGCCCCATTGTGATGACCACCATCGCGATGGTCGCGGGCATGATGCCGAGCGCGCTGGCGTTCGGCGCGGGCGGCGAATTCCGCTCGCCGATGGCGCTCGCGGTGATCGGGGGCCTGCTGTTCTCAACGCTGCTGTCGCTGGTGTTCGTGCCCGCGATGTTCCTGATGATGGACGATGTCGGCGCCTTTATCTGGCGCTACGGCAAGCGGATGTTGACATCGGGCGCCGAGGCGCCCGAGCCGTCCGCCGGAAAACACGGGCCGCCGAATATTGTCCGCTTGCCCGGCGGCGAATAAGCGGCAGGTTATGAATTTCGTGCCACGTCGGTCAGCCGGCTCATGTTCTTGAGCAGGATGCGGCCGCGTTGAAGATCGAGGATACCATCCTTGCGCCATTGCTGGAGCTGGCGATTGATGCTCTCGCGCGCCGCGCCGACGTAAACGCCGAGCTGCTCCTGCGAAATATGGACCTCCGACCCGTAGTCGTCGGCGAGCGCACACAGCCGGCGCGCCATCCGCACCGCCAGCGGCTGCAGCACCGATTCCTCCATTCGCTCGCTGATCCAGCGGATGCGCTGGCACAACAGTTCGATCAGGCGGATTGCGATCTTCGGCTCCCGCTCCAGGAACGCCAGCAGATCGCCGCGGCGCAGGACGAACAGTTCGCTCCGCTCGCCCGCCACCGCGTCGGCGGTGCGGGACTGCCCGTCGAGCACGGCGATTTCGCCGAACAGGTCTCCCGGCCCCTGGAAATTCAGGGTCAGACGGCCGCCGTCCGAGGCGCCGGTCTCGATGCGGATCTGGCCGCGGCGCACGCCGTACAGTGCATCGCCGTCATCGCCCTTCTGGAACAGGACCTCGCCGACATCGAGCTGCTCGGTGTGGCATAGCGCCGCCATGCGCTGCAGATCGTCCGCACCGAGATCCGAAAACAGCGGATTCATCTTGAGAATGACCGCGAATTCCGACTGCTTGCTCATCGCAATTCACCCTTGAGACCGACCGCCGTGACGCCGACGGGTTGTCGTCAGCTAAATTTTTGAAAATGATCTCGCCGCTGCTTGCCACATCGTCATGACTTTCAATATGCCGGATCGCGCTCGATGGAATGTGTCATAAGTCACGGAACATTCCGGCAGCCGGTTCTAGCATTCGCGTCCCGTTTCAGCGAGCCTTCTTGCGAATGCTGGAATCCAGAGGACTATAGTTTACGGCTCACGAACAAGGCCCCATTTTCCGGGACGGCAAGATGAGAGCATTGAAAATCGCGGGCGCCGCTGCAACCTGCCTCGTTGCGATCCTGATCGTGCTCGTGGTGACGGGGGCCCATTCCGGCTTCGTCACCTCGCTGGTTCAGGACAGGATCGCGCGAGAGACCGGCTACCGGATTGCGATCAAGGGCCGGACCGAAATCGGGGTATGGCCGTCGCCGAGCCTTACGCTGCACAACGTCATCCTCGACCGGCCGGGGAGTTCCGCGAGCGACGGACGGCTTGCCGTCGGAGAAATCCGCGCCGGTTTCGAATTGGCGAGCCTGCTGTCGGGCGCTCCGAAAATTTCGGACCTGGCGATAGACCATCCGACGCTGCGGCTACCGATGCTGCGCGAACGCGCCGGCAGCAGTCTCCCGGTCGGCCCAACGCGCCCTGAAAATACGCCGGACAACGAGGCGGCATTTCCGATCGAGCGGATGACGGTGTCCAATGGCACGATCGTTTTCTTTGATCCGCAAATCGGAACGGAAGAAACCGTCGGCGACATCAACGCGAGCGTGACGCTTGGCGCCGACCGGAAAATCAACATCACCGGCGATGCGCGTCCCGGCGACCGGCCGCTGACATTCACCCTCGCCGCTACGCCGTCCGCCGGTCCGCTCGGGCGCCGGAATATCCCGACCGAGTTGACGCTGGAGGTTTCCGGCTCGCCCGCGCACCGGCTGACAGCGAAGGCCGAGGTCCGGATCAACGGCGACACGCTTCTCGTCAACGGCCTGTCTGGATCGCTCGACGACGGCAAGTTCAATGGCTGGGCATCAGTCGATCTCGCGGGCAAGCCGCTGGTCAAGGTCGATCTCGATTTTCAGCGGCTCGGTCTTGGCGCGCCGCCGCCCCAGCCTCTCGCCCCGAAAGCCGGCGCGCAGCCATGGAGCGATACGGCAATCGATGTCAGCGGGCTCAATTACGTCGACGCGCAGGTGACGATTTCGGCGGCCGAACTGACGATCGGCGAAGCACGCTTCGCGCCGGCCTCGGTCGAGGCCGCCATCGCCGGCGGAGTCCTGAAGGCGACATTTTCGAATCTCGGAGCCTATGACGGGCAAGCCAATGGCGTCCTGTCGATCGATGCGAAAGGCAGCAATCCGTCCTACGCGCTGAAGACCGACGTGACCGGCGTGCGCGCGCTGCCGTTGCTGTCGGGCCTTGCCGGTTTCGACAATGTCGACGGCAGGATGCGGGCCACGGCCGACGTGACCGGCACCGGCGTCAGTCTGCGCGCGATCCTCTCGAGCCTGACCGGGACGGCTTCGATCGACGTCCGCGACGGCGCGATCCGCAATCTCAACATCGCGAAGATGATCCGCGCGCTGACGTCGGGCACATTGTCCGGATGGCAGGAGCGTCCGGACCAGGCCACTGACCTGTCGCAACTCCGCGCGACCGCGACCATCGCGAAAGGACAGGCCGTCACGAACGACCTGTTCCTGGCCGGGCCGCTGGTGCGGATGACCGCCGCAGGCACCGTCGATATCGGCTCGAAGACGCTGGCTTTCCGGGTCGAGCCGAAGCTCGTCATGACAACCGAAGGTCAGAGCGGCAACACCGATCCGGTCGGCCTCGGCATTCCGGTCATCGTGCAGGGGCCGTGGAGCGAGCCGCTCATCTATCCGGACGTGGCCGGCATTCTGAACGATCCCGCCGCGGCCTATGCGAAGCTTCGGGAATTGGGACAGGGACTGTTCGGCCAAAGCGGAGCGGGAGACCCGAACAAATCCGGTCCCAATTTCGGGGAGACTCTGGATAGCCTGATCCGGCAGGGCCTCGGCGCAGCAACCGCCCCCGACGGGCAGCCTTCCCCCGCCCGGCCGTCGCAAGAGCCATCGGCTCCGTCCCGCGACAAGCAGCCACCCGTCGATGAGATCATGAAGCAGCTATTCGGCCGCTAGAGTCTGTTTCAACTGCGTTGAACCGGACTCGTCGCTCATCTTTTTGTTTGAGCATGATCTTTTCCGAAAACCGGTTTCCACTTTTCGGGATCATGCTCTAACTGCAAGATTTCACTCGCAACATCACCACATCGTCTTCCGCGCGCGCTCCAGCCATGCCTTGTCGTATTCCTCGCCGCCGACGCGGCTCTTGCTCATCTCCGCGAGGATTTCGCCGGGCGTCGGCAAGCTCTTGAGGTCGACGTGACGGGCGGGATCCCAGAGATGCGAACGGATGATGGCGCGCGCGCACTGAAAGTAGATCTCCTTCACCGTCATGACGATGACCGAGCGCGGCGTCTTGCCTTCGACCCCGAATGACGACAGCAGCCCGGGATCGGCCGACACCAGCGCCCGGCCGTTGACCCGCAGAGTGGTGCCCGATCCCGGAATCAGGAACAGCAACGCCGCCCGGGGATCGCGTATGAGATTGCGCAGCGAATCGATGCGGTTGTTGCCGCGCCGGTCCGGAATGACCAAGGTGAGGTCGTCCTGAACGCGAACGAAGCCCGGCAGGTCGCCGCGCGGCGAGCAGTCAAGTCCCTCCTCGCCGCAGGTCGCCAATATGGCGAACGGCGAACTTTCGATCAGCGCGCGATAGGACGGCGTGATTCTGTAGGCCACCTTGATGGTCGCCGCCTCGCCGGGCTGGCCGTAGATGGCCTCGAGTTGCTCGATCGTCTCGATGGCGGTCACCACAATGCTGCTCCCTGCGTTGAAACGGACTTTCCCGCCGTTGACGACCCAGCCCGGACCGCCATCCCTATACATGCGCATGCGTGGAACTGCGAGACCTACCGTTTTGCCGCTGCCGACATCGCCGTGCGGGCGAGCGCCAGTCCCATCAGCACGAAGGCCGATGTCACTTCCGGCCCGCCCACCACAATGCGCGTCGGCGTTTTCATCTTGTTCCATTCGTAGGCCTTGAAAGGTCCGCGCCGGCCGCCTTCGCCGACCTGGCCGACGATGCAGTTGAGCGCAGGCGTGAAGGCGGTCGCGTCGGCGCCGAGATGGCCCAACGCGATCAGCGCCAGCGCGGCATCGAACGCGTTCATCTCGCCTGCGATCAGCGTGTCCTGAACATACGCAAGAACCCGGCCGCGGATATAGCCGAAGCTGTCATCGGGATCGATCGCCCGGCGGGCGGCGGCGGGCAGCGCCGCGAATGCCGCATGGCAGCGTCCGAAGTAGGCGCAGTAGAGTTCGGGCAGATAGTAGATATGGGACCTGGGATCGCTGAACGCGCCGCTCTCGACCAGCCGTCTCTGGAAGCCGATGATCCGCTGCACCGTCTGCAGGCGTCGCGGCGTTTCCAGAACGCGCCACCGCGAACAATTGCGGAAGCTGACCTCGAGAACATCGAGGTTGAGGGTGGGGTCAAGATCGTTGCCGTAAGGGCGGTCGCCCGCGAGGTTGTCGATCCAGGTCACGATGCCGCCGTCATAGTCGATGTTGTCGTTCAGCGGCACAGTCACAAGACGCTCGTTGGCGCCGCCGCCTGCCTGATAGCCGGCGTAGAAATCGAGCAGCGGCTGATCGAGGATCGGATCGGTCGAGCCGGCTTGCGTCGCGGCCGAGAACGCGCAGGCGGTGGTGTCGCAGTCGGGAACGTAGATACCGAAGCCGAGGTCCTGCTTGATCTGCGCGAAGAAGCGGCTGAAGCGCGGATGGGGATTCGGCGCCAAGGCGGTGATGACGCTGACGCGCTCGCCGTCGCGCGAGAGCACGTCCTCGCGGCTGGTCTTGAGGCAGAAATCGACCATCGCGGCGTTCGCGCGGCGGATCGCATCGGTTTCCACTCGCGTGGCGAGGCTGGTTTCGGCGAAACTCGACAGCGCCTCGATGAAGAAGGCGTCGTAATAGGCCGAGCGATGCCGGATCTGCACCGGCTCCCACATCGGTTCGGCGATGCCCTGCCACGGCGGATTGATCACCTCGCGCGCCGGCGACCGCGCGATGAAGACCCGCGCCAGATTGAACAGCAGCGTCGAGTTCTTGTAGCCGCGCGCATCGAGGCCGGTAAGGGCGGCGAGAAAATCCCGGCCGCGCAGATCGGGATCGCCGATCAGGTTGAACGCGGCATAGGTCGGGATGAAGCCGTTCTTATCAAACGACCGGAGCAGATGCGCGCCGCAGGTCCGGATGATGCGTTCGATCTCGGCAAGGCTTGGCGGCGGTCCCGCAGCGGCCACCGGTTTGGGCAGGGGATGGTGCAGCGTCACGGTGTCCAGCAATGCGGCCACCGGCCGGCCGATGGCCGCCCAGTCCGGGCATTCATCGTCCCGCGCGTGCCGCAGCGCGTCCTGCAGGTCCCGAAACCGGCCCTCGTCCCGCAGTTCCGGCAGGCCCGCCCGCCGCAAAAGCGGGCGCAGAGCCGGATTGGCCAGCGCGGTTCTGTAGAACTTGGCGAGATGAGGATCGCCGCCGCTATGCCACAGCAGGAGGGGATCGCAGATGTCGTACAGCGACGGGCCGTCCTTGCGGTTCGTCAGCGCGCGGTAGACGGCGCCGGCGACATGGCGAGCAGTCATATTTCTCTCTGCGCTCCCATGCGTGGACGGCATCGACGGCCTGATTCAGCCAAGCCATTGAAAAGCTACACGGATAGGCAAAAAATACAAACGTGACCCAGCTCACGGCATTGCACCGCCCCGCCGCGGCAGGTTGATTGCCCTGAGGTTCCGCCTCTCTCCGGAAATTCGTGATGAGCCATCCGGTTTTCGGAGGTGCGCGAGGTGCTTAACCAATTGTGTTTTCAATAAATAAAGGTTTCGTGTTGCTCATGGAGGACGCGCAGGGTATGACCTTATGTTGCAGTGCCGCAGAACCAGCGTATTTCTCCGCGACAGTTCAGGCACCCCCTCAAACCGATCCGGCGTTGGCGCGACCTTGGAAGCGCCGTCGCGCATTGACCAGGAATTGACCGTTATGAAATTCGGGCCGCTTCGCCTTTCCTCCCGGTCGGTCACACTGGCCGCCGTCCTGGTCGGGATGGTATCGCTGGCGATCGGAGCCCATGCCGCGCTCAACAAGCGCAGCCTGGAGGTCGCGAAGGCTCTCACTGTCGCCGACACGACCGGCAGCATCGCGATCAAGCCGCCGCGGGTCGCGCTGGTCATCGGCAACGGACACTATCCGGATGCGAACGAGCCGCTAAAGCAGTCCATCAACGATGCGCGGGCGCTGACGACGATCCTGCGGCGGGACGGCTTCGACGTCATCATGGTCGAGGACGCCAACAAGGATGACATGCGCAGCGCGGTCCGCCGCCTGGAAGCAAAGATCGGTCCTGATACGACGGCGCTCCTGTTCTTCAGCGGCTTCGGCATTCAGTCCGGCCGCGAGAGCTACATGATCCCGGTCGATGCGCGGATCTGGAAGGAAGCCGACGTTCGGCGCGACGGGTTGTCCGTCGAAGCAGTTCTCGGCGGGATGAAGGAACGCTCCGCCAGGGTCAAGCTCGCGGTGATCGATGCATCGCGGCGCAACCCCTATGAGCGGCGCTTCCGCTCCTACTCTCACGGTCTTGCGCCGATCAATGTGCCGGACAATGCGTTGATCCTGTCCTCGGCCACGCCGGGACAGGTGGTCGACGAGTCGGGCGGGCAATACAGCCTGCTGATGGCGGAATTGCTCAAGAGCCTGGACACGCCGAATCCGGATGCCGAAGCCGTGTTCAGCAAGACGCGGATCGCGGTGTCGCGCGCAAGCGACGGAACGCAGGTCCCGACCGTGTCGTCGTCGCTGGCTCAGGACGTGCCGTTCGGGTCCCGAACGACAACCGACTCGCGCAAGGCCGGCGGTTGAAGCGGCTTACTTCGCGCTCGCGTCGGCCGTGACCGGCCTGACCGGATCGCCTTCGCGCAGCAGGGCGCCGGCGCGCGCCACCACCACGTCGCCATCCGATAATCCCTCGCGGATCTCGACCCGCCCCCCCGACAGCAACCCAACCTCGACGCGCCGGGTTTCGACCCGCTGGCGCCGGACCACCTGAACTACGGTGCCCGCGCTCCCGTACAGGACCGCCGTCAGCGGCACCGCGATGCCGCAGCTTTCGCCGGTCTTGACGATCGCGCGGCCGGACGCATTGACCAGCAGGTGCCTGTTCGGATCGACAGATATGAAGACCTGCCCGAGCTGGCTGTTCGGGTCGACCGTCGGCGCGACCAGCCGGACTTTGCCATCCATGTCGCCGGCGCCAACCACCACCACTCTGGCGGTCTGACCGACCGCAAGGCTCGCCAGATCAGTGATCGGCACCTGGCCGACCAGATCGAACTCGTTGCCGGTGACGATATTGAACAATGCCTCGCCCTTGCCCGACGCGATCGCGCCGATCTCGGCTGTGGAGCTGCTGACCAGTCCCGCGACCGGCGCCTGAACCTGCGTCGAACCGCCCTCGGGACGGTTGAGGCGGGCGAGCGTCTGCCCGGCGGTGACGCTCTGTCCCGGCTCGGCCAATATCTCGGTGACCTTCAGCCCAGGCCGCTCCGGGCGCACGGCCGCCTCATTCTTCGGGATCAGGATTCCGCTGACCTCGACAGTGGCGGAGAAACAGGACCTCGTGGCTTTCAGGACCGTGACCGCCGCGCCGCTCGGGGTCTCCTGCTCGCCGGCCGCGAATCCCTGAGAGGCGACGACCGCCGTCCCGAGCACGATGGCGAGAGCGATCACCCGCGTCGCGACGTGATGCGAGTCAAAGGATTCGGTCGGCATCGAAAGATTCTTTCCGAAAAAAAAAACACCACGCCGTCGCAGCACCAGCCAGTGTCGCTCCGCGCAAGCCTATTCAAGCCGGCATGGCGATTCAACATCCGGGGCGTTCGAACGCACGACACAATCGAATAAATTCATACTGACCGACCCGCCGCCGCGCGCGGTGCGAAGTCCCCGCTCGCGCGATCCTGCCAGCGATGGATCTCGACGGCCGCGACCGGATGGTGAAAGCCCTTCAGGACCAGCGGCGCCAGGGCCGTCGCCTCCACGAAATTCTCCACCATGCCATAAGCGCGCTGATTGACCACGATCTGGCCTGCCTTGGCTTCGTCGCATAGCCTCGAGGCGAGGTTGGTCACGCTGCCGATCGCCGCATATTCGAGCCGGCGCTCGAAGCCGACCTGACCGAGCGTCGCATAGCCGACGGCGATCCCGACGCTGAAGCCGAGGCTGTGACCTCGGTTGCGCCATTTCTGCGACAGCACCCCGATGCTGTCGCGCATTTCCACCGCCATCCTCACCGCGCGCGGCGTGTGATCCGGAACCGGGATCGGCGCGTTGAACAGAATCATCACGCCGTCGCCGGCGTAACGGTCCAGCGTGCCTTCGTACTTGAAGATCAGTTCGCCGAGCGCGGCATGATATTCCCGCAGCACGTTCATCGCCTCTTCCGGCTCCGAGCTTTCGGTGAAGGCCGTGAAGCCGCGCAGGTCGCAGAACACGACCGTGACTTCGCCGCGATGGCTGTCCAGCAGCGAGTTCTGCCCATCGGACGAGGCGACGAGCTGCGCGACTTGCGGTGCGAGGAAGCGTTCGAGCCGCCTGATCCGTTCGATCTCTCCGAGTTGCTTGCCGACCTGCTCCTCAAGCGACTTGTTCCAGTTGAGCAGTTGATAGGTCTGTTGCTGCAGCTTGTCGGCCTGCTGCTGCACGATGCCGTGCGCGGTCGCGAGTTCCTTGCCTTTCTGATCGACCTCGTGGAAAAGCCGCGCGTTGCGCATCGCCAGCACCGACTGATGAGCGAACGTCTGCATCAACCCGAGCAGGTCCGGCGAAAATGCGCCTGTGCCCCGGCGCAGCACGATCAGCGCGCCAAGAACGCCTTGCTGGTCGACCAGCGGCACCGCCAGCGCGGAACGGAAACCAGCCGCGGCGGCATCTTTAAGCGGATTTGCCTCCGACGTTGCGAAGTCTTCAATTGCGATCGGCTGGCCGGTCGCGGCGGCCTGACCCAACAGGCCATCGTCGGCGCTGATGACGCCATGGTCGCCGTCTGCCGGCTTCTCCATGCCGCTGACCTCGATGAGATCAAAGCGGCGAGCTTCCGCATCGAAGCCGTAGATCAGCACGGCATCTGCTTTGGTGATCGCGAACGCGCGTCCGGCGACCGTGCGGAGAACGGCGTTGAGATCGAGCGAGGAGGCGACGGCGCGGCCGAACTCTTCGAGCGCCTTGAGTTCGCTCACCGACTGCGCGAGTTCGCGCGTGCGGTCCCTGACCTTGAGTTCGAGATCGGAATAGGTCTCGCGAAGCTGTCCGGCCATGCTGTTGAACCGCCCGGCGAGTTGCTCCAGTTCGTCGCCGGTCCTGACGTCGATACGGTGTTCGAAGTCGCCGCCGCCGAGCCGTTGCGCGCCGGTGTTGAGCGCCTGGATCGGGACCAGCATGCGCCGCGCCAGCAGCATTCCGGCGAGAATCGCGAGCACAAGACCGAAGGCGACCAAAAGTCCGATGCGAATCAAAAGATCGTGGATCGGCGCGAGCGCTTGACTTGCGGGTTGTTCGAACAGCACGAACCAGCGGAGCTTCGGGACCTGGCTCGACGCGGTCAGCACTGCATTGCCTTCGTCGTTCGTGCCCGACACGGACGACGTGTTGCCGGATTTCAGCGACGCTGCGAGTTGCGGCAGCGCCGACAGATCCTTGCCGGGCTGCATATCCTTGTCGGAGCCGGCGAGCAGAATGCCGTTCGAGTCCACGACATAGGCCGAACCGATTTTTCCGGCCTGCGCTTCGTCGATATATTTGGACAGAAAGCGAAGATCGATTTCCGCGACCGACGCGCCGGCGTCACGCCCGGCGTGAGCGACGGCGATCGACATGAAGGGCTGTTGTTCACGGAAGAAAACCGGCCCGTAGGAGATACCCTTGGCGACGGCCTGCGTGAATCTCACGTCGCGGGAAAAATCAGCGCCGCTGCCGAACGAGACCGAGAGACGCGACAGGCGAAGCTGCTCATGCCCCTGCCCGTCAAGCTGGAAGATGCGGCTGACGGCCGGCACCTGATTGAGCAATTCCGCGTAGTCTGCGCGCCGCTGTTCGACGGTGACGACGCTGGCGCGCGTAACCCAACTCACCTGGCGTTCCAGATCCGTGATCGACTGTTCGATGCGATGCGCCGTCGTATCCGCTCTCTCCGTCATCTCGCGTACAAGCGCGGTCCTGGTCTGGTTGTAGCTGATCCAGATCTCGAGCGCGCCGTTGACCGCGAGAACGAACACGACCAGCCCGACGAGCGACATGACGTATTTGGCGAACAGGCCCCTGCGGCGGTATCGAGTGTTATCCCCGCCCCCGCTCATCAATGTCCCCGCACGACTTTCGCCGTCGATCGGCTTGTCATTGCATTCGCCAGAGGCCAGCTTGGGCTACAACACATTCGTTGATTTTAGATGGTCTGCACGGGAATGGAAACATTCCCGGAGAGGGCGGCAGTTCAAACCGGAAACATGGGTTGCGCATTTTTCCCGCCCGCGGCGCTTGTTGTTATCGCCACATCCAGTTGTGGCCCCAATCGCCCTTCCAGCCCGCGAGACGACCCCCGCGGAATTGCAGATAAAGCCGGTCCCTGCGATCGAAGAAGCCGCTGCCGCCGTAGCTCCGGAGCGCCAGAAAAACCTCGTTGCCCGGACGTCCGCTGATGTAGTTCAGGGGCACGCCGAGCGCGGTCGCTGCGGTCGCCTCGTCCATGCCGAAAGCCAGCGGCCTGTTGTTCGACAGCGTCGCCGTAAAGGATGGCGAATAAGGGAACGTTGCCGATTGCTGCGCATATCCCGGCGAGATACACGCCGCCAGAAACGCAACGCCACATGCCGATGCCAGGGTCAATGTCCGTTGTTTCATGATGCCGCCTTGTGCTTGCTGACACGTAAACCGTGATCCGGAATTCTGCCAGCTTCCATGAGCGATCCCTAACACATTTGCACTCGAGATTTCCGCGCGAGCTTGCAGCGATTAGCAAATCATCGTCGCAACTTGCCCTGCCGGCTCCGCCGGATGTCTGATCTCCCAGAAGTTAACGAGGGGAATGTTTTCCGTTGAATTATCGGCGGACCGCTATGGCGGCGTTAATAATACCGCTTAATCTTCGCGAATCTACTTATCGGCTAAAGTTCGTGCAGCGTTGAACTGCAGCCGACGAGGACCAATGACGACGCTCACAACCGGATCACGCGCGAGGCGCCGCCTGCTCCTGGCATCCGACCGGAGCGATCGAAGCGGCGACCTCGGGGCGATCCTGCAGCGCGTCGGCGAGGTCGATACCAGCCCCACCTCCGGGATTCCGGACGCTCCCGCCGGCCGGTTTTCCGGCATCGTCGTCGACATCAATCTGCGCTCGGCCGAAAGCGTGCTGCGGGTGCGCGACAAACTGTGCATCGAGGCCTATCGATCGGTGCCACGGCTGTTCGTTCTCGCGGATGCGCTTCACCATGGCTCGATGCAGGCATGGGCGCTTGGCGCGACAGACACGATTTCGCGGCCTTTCGACGCGCAAGTCATTCTGCAACGCATTCGTCTCGCATTTCCTGACGACAAGGATGCAACGGCAAACGACACCGCGCTGAACCAGGGCATCGCGTCGGCTCATGCCGTGCTGGTGAAGATATTCACAGAGCTTCCTGCCGGAGTACCGCTTGCATTCAGCGACGTGCTGGAGGCTGAGCATCAGATTGTCAAAGCCATCAAAACCACATCGCTGCGTCAATGGCTGGCCACCGTCGGCCGTCATCACACCCACACTTATCGTCATTGTCTGTTCGTCACGGGATTCGCCGTGGCCTTCGCGCTACAGCTCGGGCTTCGCGAGGACGATCAGCGCCGGCTGGCGCGTGCCGCATTGCTGCACGACGTGGGCAAGGCTTTCATTCCCGTCGCGATCCTCGACAAGCCCGGCAAACTCACCAGCGAGGAGAAGACCGAAATCCGCCGGCATGTGCACCTTGGCTACGAAGCCTTGCTGAATCAGGGAGGCTTTCCGCCGGAGGTGCTCGATGTCGTTCTGCACCATCATGAATTTCTCGACGGCTCGGGATATCCCGATGGCCTGCGCGGCGATCAGATCAGCGACATCGTGCGCCTGACCACGATCGTGGACATTCATGCGGCGCTGGTCGAGCAACGGGCCTATCGCCTCCCGTTCACGCACGCCAAGTCCTTCGCGGTCATGGAAGAAATGGGCGACAAGCTCGACCAGCACCTGCTGCAGGCGTTCCGGCCGGTGGCGCTGGGCTATTGACCGGCGACGGCAATTTCCGGATCGGCAGGCTGCAGGACATTGCCCACGCCCGGTCGATCGGCTAAACGGAATGCTTCGGCACCCGTAGCTCAGCTGGATAGAGCGTTGCCCTCCGAAGGCAAA
>NZ_JBPPLZ010000008.1:0-140111 GCF_051535235.1 Nitrobacter sp. | reverse complement strand
CTATCCGATTCCAGCGTGCAATCCATTGCTCTTGGACGTTGTAGACCGGAATTACGTAGAAGCCGGACATCAGGGCCCGGTCGAGCGCGCGAACCGCATCCACGAAATCGGACCGGCTCCGGGCCTCAAGCAGGGCGGCGATCATGGCATCGACCGCCGGATTTTTCGCGCCCATGTAATTTCGCGTTCCCTGGATGTCGGCGGCCTCGCTGCCCCAGTAAAACGACTGCTCATTGCCCGGCGACAACGATTGATCCCAGCGGTTCTGGATCATGTCGAAATCGAAAGCGAGCCGCCGCTGGTCGAACTGGACGGCATCGACCGAACGCACGGTGACTTCAATCCCGGCCCGCTTGAGATCGCGCGCATAGGTGAGCGCGATTCGTTCCTGGTCGCGCGTCGTCACCAGGATCTCGAAGGCGAGGGGCACCCCTGTCGAGCGGTCGCGCAGAACCGTCCCGTCAAGCTCGTAACCGGCTTGCGACAGCAGGGCGAGAGCGGCGCGCAGCGCCTTGCGATCGCGGCCCGAACCGTCCGTCACCGGCAGACGATAGCTGCCGTCGAGGATATCCTGCCGCACGGCCGAGCCGAACGGCTTCAGCAGCGAGCGTTCCCGTTCATCGGCGGGGCGCGCATAGGCTGACAGTTCCGATCCCGCGAAGAAGCCGCCGGCGCGGCTGTAAAGCCCGAAGAAATAGTTGCGATTGATCCACTCGAAATCGAACAGCAGCGTCAGCGCTTGGCGGACACGGATGTCGGAGAACACCGGACGCCGCGTATTGAAGACCAGATATTCCGTCGGCGCGGGCAGGCCGGTCTTGATGGCCTCGCGAACAAGCTGACCGTTGCGGGCGGCGGGAAAATCGTATCCGTCATGCCAGCGCAGCGGTTCGGTCTCGACGCGAAAATCGTACAATCCGCGTTTGAAGGCTTCGAACTGACTATTGGCTTCGCGATAGAAGTCGAACCTGATCTCCCCGAAATTCCACAGGCCGCGATTGACCGGTAGGTCACGCCCCCAATAGTCCGGATTGCGCGTCAGCGTGACACTCGCCCCGGGCTTCACCGCGGTTACGCGATACGGCCCGGAACCCAGCGGCGCGGTCATCGAGGTCTGCTCGAACGTCGCGGCGTCGATCGCGTGTTTCGGCAAGATCGGCATCAGACCGAGAATCAGCGGCAGTTCGCGATCTCCGGTTCCGCCGAAATCGAAGCGCACCGTGCGCTCGTCGAGCGCCTCGGCCTTTGCGACCTTCGAATAATACTGGCGATGGTTGGGACGTCCTTTGTCGCGCAGGAGTTGCCAGGAAAACAGCACATCCTCGGCACGGACGGGTTGTCCGTCGGAAAAACGCGCCAGCGGGTTGAGGTGGAAGGTGGCGTAGGTTCGTGCCTCGTCCGTGTCGATGCTGTCCGCCAGGAGGCCGTAAAGCGTGAAGGGTTCGTCGTTGCCTCTCGCCATCAGGCTCTCGACCACGAATCCGCGTATTTGTTGGAAAGCGAGGCCCTTGACGATGAACGGATTGAGGCTGTCGAAGCTGCCTGGAACGCCCTGCACCAGCCGGCCACCCTTCGGCGCGTCCGGGTTTGCGTAAGGCATCTGGCTGAAATCGGCCGGCAAGGCCGGTTTGCCGTGCATCGCGATGGCGTAACTCGGACTTGCCGAAACGCTTTCTGACCATCCCATGGCGCCAAGCGCGACCATGAGGCTCATGCACAGCCCGATCAGGTCGCGGCGGCGCGCCATCGGTTTCAGTCGTAGGGTCCGGTTTGATTCGGCCTGGCGCACAGCCGAATCCTACCACAGGCGTCGCCGGGCACGGAAAAGACCAAAAACATCTGTTACCATTGCTGTTTTCGATGGTCCCTGTATTGAACGCGGGCAATTGAACGTGATAGGGCCATCTGTCACGTAACCGCCTCATTTCGCTAAGAGACAGCCGCCAACGGTCGGGGTGTCGGTGCCTGCGTCGCGGCGTTCGGGCGCCATCGTTCAGAAAGGGTTTTCCGCAATGAATTTTCGTCTCTTGGCTGCGACGGCCCGGCCGCGCGAACGGGCCTTCGCCCTGTTGGCCGCGGCGACGCTGGCGGCTGTACCTTTTATGTCTGATGCTCTCGCCCAGAATGCTCCCGCCGCCAAGGGCAAGACGGCCGCTCCGCCAAAGGCAGCCCAGGCTCCGGCCGCAGCCCCGGCCGACCAGCAGGTGCAACTGATTTACGCGCCTTGGACCAAGTTCTGCCTGAAGGGCCAGGACGCCAAGGCCAAGCAGGTCTGCTTCACCGGCAAGGACGGGCGGATCGAGTCCGGCCAGCCTGTGATCGCGGCGGTCATCATCGAGCCCGAAGGCGAGCCGAAGAAAATACTTCGCGTCACGCTGCCGCTCGGCATGCAACTCGTCCACGGAACACGCATCATCATCGACAACAATCCGCCGCAGCAAAGCCCTTACGTTATCTGCTTCGCCAACGGCTGCATGTCCGATTACGAACTGACCGCGGACATGCTCGCGAACCTCAAGAAGGGGCAGAACCTGATCGTTCAGGCGATCAACTCCAACGGCGCACCGCTGACGCTGCCGTTGCCTCTGGCAGAATTCGCCAAGGCTTATGACGGCCCGCCGACCGATCCGAAGGTGTTCGAGGAGACCCAAAAGAAGCTGCAGGAAGAACTGCAAAAGCGGGCCGCTGAAGCGCGCGCGAAGCTCGAGGCTACCCAGCAGAATGCGGGTTCAGCCCCTGCCGCCAAGCAATAGAGCATGATCCCGAAAGTGGAAAACTGGCTTTCGGAAAAGATCATGCTCAAACAAAAAAATAAGCGACGAGTCTGATTCAACGCAGTTGAAAACAGACTCCAGCACTCTTCGGAAGGCAAACGGAAAAGGCGCTCGATGGAGCGCCTTTTTTATCGATCCGTAACGGATGAAAAACCTAGAGCCCTTCCGCTTCTGATGGAATCAGAAGCGGAGCTCCATGTTTTTGATTTGACGCGTTTTCTTTACGCGAACCGGTAGCCACTTCGCTTGAAAACGCTATAGCTTCAGTTGAACGACGGATTGCGCGGACGATAGCTGCCGGATTTATCCTTGACGAAAATCTCCGCCACCTGCGAATGCCGGATCGGCTTGCCGGAATCGTCCGGCAACAGGTTCTGCTCGGACACGTAGGCCACGTATTCGGAATCCGCGTTTTCGGCGAGCAGATGGTAGAACGGCTGGTCCTTGTGCGGCCGGACATCCTCCGGGATCGAGAGCCACCATTCCTCGGTGTTGTCGAAGACGGGATCGATATCGAAAATCACGCCCCGGAACGAAAAAACCCGGTGGCGAACGATCTGGCCGATCTGAAACCTGGCGATGCGCGCTTTTCCCATCCTCGTCGAATAGACCAGGATTAAGGCCGAAGCTAGAGGTAAGCGGCAGAATCGGGGTTCCCCGTTCGGGGTGAGGGACGTTTCGCGTCAGTAATCCGCACGGACCATCAACGCCGCTATTCAAGGCCGGCCGGACCGCGTTTCCCTGTAGGGAGGTCGCCGCCACGATGGCGAGAGACCCTCGCGCATGGCAAGACGTCGAAGCGGGCCGATCCCGCTGATCAGGTGCAGCCCGAGCGCGCGCGCGGTCTGAATCGGAAGAAACTCGCTCAGCAGCGACCGGTTGGCGAGGTCGATCGCCAACGTCCGACTCAGCACGTCGCTGCGCCGCGCCGTTTCGAACCGCGCGAGGGTGCGAGGCGATCCGGGGTCCTCTCCGGACGATAGTGCGTCACGGACGACCGTTGCGATGTCAGCAGCATCGCGCAGACCCATGTTCAGGCCCTGGGCGCCGAACGGTGGCAGAACATGGGCGGATTCGCCGACCAGCACGATGCGGTCGCCTGCGAAGCGCGCAGGTCGCTCTATCGCGAGGGGAAACAGATTTCGGCCCGGTTCGACACGGAGCTGTCCCAGGATCGAATGCAATTGCCGTTCGGCGGTCTCGGCCAGGTCATCATCACTAAGCTCCTTGAGCCGCGCTGCCTCCTTGGGAGAGGCGACCCATACCACGCTGGAACGGTCCCCCGGCAACGGCACAAAAACGCAGGGACCATGCGGTGTGTGAAATTCGGTCGAGATATTCTTGTGGGGCCGGGCATGAGCGATGTTGAACGTCAATGCAGCCTGATCGAGTGGGCGGCGCGTGACGTCGATGCCGGCGGCTTTGCGGCAAAGCGACTGACGCCCGTCGGCTCCGACGACGAGATGTGCGATCAGCGTCTCTCCCTGCCGCGTCGTGATGGTGACCGCGGCATCGTCCGGTATCACATGCTCCGCTTCACCGTCGATCCGCGTGAGGTTGCCGGCTTCCGCGGCGCGCGCCTCCATGGCGGCCATCAGTGCGCGGTTTTCGATGTTGTAGCCGAATGCATCGAGTCCGATCTCTTCGGCCGAAAAACGTACCTCCGGAGCGCGGATAAGACGTCCGGTATCGTCGACGAGCCGCATGACACGGAGAGCCGCAGCGTCCGCCTCGCAACGAGCCCACACGTCAAGCTGCCGCAAGAAATCAACCGAGCCACCAAGCAGCGCCGTTGTCCGGTTATCGCCATAAGTCACACGCCGGGCGATCAGCGCCGTGCGGGCGCCCGCATCGGATAGCGCGATCGCCGCCGCCAGACCGGCGGGCCCGCCGCCGACCACCGCGACGTCGTAAACGGTATCCGTCTTCGTGCTTTCGTTCATCAATCGACAATCGGCATTCGGGGCGACATTTTCAAGCCCGCCGGCGAACATTGTTAACGCTGGTCGGTCATGTTCCCAATCATTCAAGCGGCGTAACGCCGCAAGACCCGTTATGCAAACCGGCGCAATTCCTGATAGCAAGATGGGTCAATGAGCCAGTCAAGCCGGCAAGATCCTCCCGACCCCGGAACGTCGCGTACGGCCGCGTTGTTCGTGCATGTTTTTACGGCAAGCGGGGCCGGCGTTGCGCTGCTTGCGCTGCTTGAAGGAGTGCGGGAGCACTGGGCGGCCATGTTCGCCTGGCTTGGCCTCGCGCTCGTGATCGACGGCCTGGACGGGCCGATCGCGCGGCGGCTGAACGTCGAAGTCGTGCAGCCGAACTGGTCGGGCGAGGTGCTGGACCTCGTGGTCGATTTTGTGACCTACGTGTTCGTTCCCGCCTATGCTGTTATTGCGAGCGGGCTGCTGCTGCCGGTCGCAGCGCCGTTGCTGGGCGTGGGTATCGTCATCAGCGGTGCGCTTTATTTCGCCGACCGCCGGATGAAGACGGATGACAATCACTTTCGCGGCTTTCCGGCGCTGTGGAATGCAGCCGCGTTCTACCTGTTCCTGCTGCATCCATCCCCGGCGATATCAACGCTGGCCATCGCAGCGCTCATCGTTTTGACGTTCGTGCCCGTCAAGGTGTTGCACCCTGTGCGGGTGAAGCGGCTGCGCGGCCTCAACCTCTCGCTGATCGCTGTATGGGCGGCGCTGGCGATCGTGACCGTTGCGAAGGATTTCGATGTGGCGACGCCGGTCACCGCAACGCTGTGCGCCATTGCGCTTTACGTCGTCTGCGGCGATGCCGTGATCCGTGTCCTGAGGCCAGAAAACCGATGATCGAACTGCTGACCAGCCCGGAAGCATGGGCCGCGCTGTTGACGCTGACGGTATTGGAGATCGTGCTGGGCATCGACAACGTCATTTTCCTGTCGGTGATCGTGTCTCGTATTCCGCCACCGCAAGCGAAGCGGGCGCGCCAGATCGGCCTGGCGCTGGCGCTGGTCTTCCGCATTCTTCTGCTGAGCATTCTGGTTTGGCTGATCGGCCTGACAACGCCGGTTTTCACGGTAAAGGAATTCGCCTTTTCCTGGCGCGACGTCATCCTGATTGGCGGCGGCCTGTTCCTGATCGCCAAGGCGACGCACGAGATCCACGGCGAGGTGGAAGCGCGCGAACCCGAGGAACGGGGAGTTTCGAAATCGAGCGCATTTTTCTGGATCATCGTGCAGATCATCATCGTTGACATGGTGTTCTCGCTCGACTCGATCATCACGGCGATCGGCATGGCCAAGGATCTCGAGATCATGATCGCTGCCGTCATCATCGCATGTTTCGTCATGTATGTATCGTCGGGACCGGTGGCGCGGTTCGTCGCCGAGCATCCGACGACCAAGATGCTGGCGCTGACGTTTCTTGTACTGATCGGGGTCGCGCTCGTCGCGGACGGATTCCATTTCCATATCCCGCGCGCTTACATCTACTTTGCGATGGCGTTCTCGGCGGCGGTCGAACTGTTCAACGTGCTCGCCAGGCGCAACCGCAACAAGCCTGGCCGCTGAGTTTTTTCCAGCGGTCATGTTGACAACGCAAGCTCAATGCCTTTCGCTCACGGTAGCGCGGGAGTGGCAGGGAGAGACCGATGGCCAGGGCAGTGCGCGTTCATCAGGTGGGCGGCCCCGAGGCGCTCGTCTATGAAGCAGTGGACCCACCCGCGCCGGGGCAGGGCGAGGTTCGCATTCTGCAACATGCTGTCGGCCTGAACTTCATCGACGTCTATTATCGCACCGGCCTCTACAAGGCGCCGTCCAAACCGTTCGTCATCGGCAACGAAGCCGCCGGCGAAGTCGTGGCAGTCGGGCCGGGCGTCACCGACTTCCATCCCGGCGACCGCGTCGCTTACTATTTCAATCTCGGCGGTTACGCGACCGAGCGAAACATTCCGGCCGACAGACTGGTGAAGCTTCCGGACCACATCACCTACGAGCAGGGCGCGGTGCTCATGCTCAAGGGATTGACGGTGTGGTATCTCCTGCACAAGACCTTCAAGGTCGAGCACGGTCATCGCGTGCTGATTCACGCGGCGGCAGGCGGGATCGGGCTTCTCGCCTGTCAGTGGGCGAAGGCGCTCGGTGCGAACGTCATCGGCACGGTCGGATCGCAAGCCAAGGCTGACCTCGCTCTCGCCAACGGTTGCGATCACGTCATCCTTTACAAGGAAGA
Organism: Nitrobacter sp.; assembly: GCF_051535235.1. Lineage (GTDB taxonomy): Bacteria > Pseudomonadota > Alphaproteobacteria > Rhizobiales > Xanthobacteraceae > Nitrobacter. The sequence continues at coordinate 133,129 of NZ_JBPPLZ010000008.1, read as the reverse complement.
GGATTTCGTCGCGCGCGTGAAGCAGATCAGCCGCAACGAACTCTGCGACGTGGTTTATGACGGCGTTGGCAAGACCACGTTTCCAGGCTCTTTGTCTTGCCTCCGACCGCGCGGCCTGTTCGTCAGCTTCGGCAACGCCTCGGGGCCGGTGCCGCCGTTCGCGCTGACTGAACTTAACAATCACGGGTCGCTGTTCGCGACGCGGCCGAAACTGAACGACTACGTGGCGACGCGCAGAGACCTGCTGGAAGGCGCCGATACGCTGTTTGCCGCCGTGATCAACGGAACGCTTCACGTCCCGATCAACCGCGCTTACGCCTTGAAAGACGCTGCGAAGGCGCACGCCGATCTTGAAGGTCGCCAGACGACGGGAGCCGCGATCCTCAAGCCGCAGTAGCCGGCTGCCGGGCGGAATGCACGCGAACAGAATTTTTCGCGAGGCGAGCCTGAGGAGAATTTCCGTCCCGGAAATCAGCGGTTTTGAGCAATCCCATCGTTATTTCTTCACCGATCTTGCAACCGGCGGGAGGCGTAGCTCATTGTAGCGCGTATTGAGCCGGAGACCGAAGATGTACCAACCATCGGATGAGATTCGCGTTAACGTGAGCGCTCGCAGCGTGACCGAACGCATGATGGTGCGCGTCCAGACCTTTGCGTTATATGGCTCGCTGGCGTTGATTGCCGCTGTGGTATTCGGTTCGCTATCGATCCACCCATTCTGATCGAAGCGGATTATTTCGCTGTCTTGAACGGCGCAATCGCGATATCGTTATCTCTGAGCGCCTTGCACAGCACCCGTGCGATGTCGACCGCGCCCGGCGTGTCGCCGTGGATACAGACGGTATCCATCCGCATCCTGATCGCCTTGCCGCTGATCGAAATCACCTCTCCGGACTGAATCATTTTCACGACGCGTTGGGCGACGGCGTCGGCGTCATGAAGGACGGCGCCGGGCTTGCCGCGCGGCACCAGCGATCCGTCATCCTCGTAAGCGCGGTCGGCGAAGACCTCATGCACCATCGGCAGGCCGAAGGCTTCGCCGGCGGCAACGAGGCGGGAGTTCGCGAGCACCACGAAGACCAGATCGGGATCGACCGCCCTGATCGCCGAGGCGATCGCGCGTGCGGTCATGTCGTCTTGGCAGGCGACATTGGAGAGCGCGCCGTGCGCCTTTACATGCGTGACCCGGTGCCCGGCCATGGTGGCGATCGCCTGCAAGGCGCCGATCTGGTAGGCGACGAGGTTCTCGATTTCCGACGACGTGAGACCGACGATGGGCCGTCGCCCGAAGCCGTGCAGGTCGCGATACCCCGGATGCGCGCCGATGCTGACGCCGCGCGCCTTGGCGAGATCGACCGTCTTCTTCATCGTGTCTGCGTCTCCGGCGTGGAAGCCGCAGGCGATGTTGACGGACGTCGCAAGCTCGAGCATCGCAGCATCGTTCCCCATCGGCCAGACCCCGAAGCCTTCGCCGAGATCGCAGTTGAGGTCGATCGTCATGAGTTTTCCGTTCCGATGTAGAGAGCGCATTGCTGCGCTTTAGCAGGTGGCCGAGCTTGTCACGTTTCGCTGTCGAATGCATTCACCGCAGAGCCCGCGATATTGGCGTTCTGCAACGCGTCGGTGATGTCGGCATCGCGCACCTCGCGCACCCGGTCCGGCAATGTTCGCAGGAGCTCCGCCATCGCCCGCGCTTCGGCCTGCGCCTCCGCCACGGTGACTGCCCGGAAGCGGAAGCCGCGGCCGGCGAAAATTTGCGCAAAGCGGCCCAGATCGGCGGAGATGACGGTTGCGATTTTCGGATAGCCGCCCGTGGTGCCGCGATCCGGCATCAGCACGATCGGCTGTCCGTTGCCGGGAACCTGAACGCTGCCATTCACGGTGCCATCGGAAACGATGTTGTGGCCATGCAGATGCGTGATGGTGGGGCCTTCGAGGCGATAGCCCATGCGGTCGCTCGTTGCTGAAATCTTCCACTCGCTTTCGAGAAACAGATCCTTCGCCTCTCCGAATTCGTCGTCCTGCGGCCCCATCACCACGCGGATCGGATCGCCGGATAGGGCGGGAAGCTGGACCCGCCGCTCGGCGGATGGTTTTACCGCATCGACATCGAGAGCATCGCCCACCTGCAACGGCCGCGGAAACGGACTGCCGAGGCCCGCGCGCGCATTGACTGCGAGGCTTCCCAGCATCGGCTCGCCCTTCACTCCGCCTTCTATGGCGAGATAACTGAAGGTGCCGCCGCGCGCGGCGGCGAGCGTCAGGGTGTCGCCGTCATTGAGCGTATAGGATTCATTGAACGGCAGCGGGTGGCCAGCGACCTCGACATTTCTCTCGGCGCCGGAGAGCGCAACGCGCACCTTGCCTTCGCGGGCAACAAAGCCGGCATTGAGCGGCCCGACTTCGATCGCAGCCGCAAAGAGCGGATTGCCGACGAGGCAATTGGCGCAAGCCAGTGCGAGACGATCCACCGCGCCGCCCGGCGTCAGGCCATAGCGTTGTGCGCCATAGCGTCCGCCGTCCTGTACCGATGTCGCAGGCCCGACGGCGGTGACGAGAAGCTTGCTCATGGCGTCACCAGTTCGGCAACGAACTCACCCTGTGCGGCGGCGCGATCCTGTTCGACGAACTGCTTGCCGTCGACCGCATAAAACGTGACGGTGTCTCCGGGTTCGAGCAGGAAAACCGGATCGCGGTGAAGCTGGTAAGTACGCACGGCGGTCCGGCCGAGCAGATGCCAGCCGCTGGGTCCGGCAAGACACTGGATGCCGCTCTGAAGGCCGCCGATCGAGATCGTCCCGGAGGGTGTGAGCAGGCGCGGGTTTTGCCTCCGTGGCATTTGAAGTGTGTTGTCAAGGCCGCTGAGATAGGAAAAGCCCGGCGTAAATCCGATCATGGCGACGCGATAGTCGCCGGCGACATGACGCGCGACGATGTCGTCCGGCGTTGTGTTCAACGTCCTGGCGACGTCTTCGAGATCGATGCCATGTTCGCCGCCATAGGTGACGGGGATACGCCAGCGCCGGACTCCGGTTGTCGGCTGTACGGGCAACCGGGCGAGGGCCGTCAGGCGTTCGCCGAGCTCATCGAAACCGATCCGAACCGGATCGTAGTGAACGAGCAGCGATCGGTAGGTCGGCACGGTTTCCGTGACTCCGTCGATCGGCGCGTCCGCAAGCGCGCGATCGAGCGTGAGTACGCGACGGTTTGCCAGTTCATCGATATTGCGGCCGAATTCCACCGTGATGGCGGCATCGCCGCTTGGCAAAAGACGTGGCGGGGACAAAGGCGCGGTCATGACCAATCAAACGGGTTCGTCAGCAACCAGAGTGACATCGCAGGAACAGCGTACGCAATTCCAATGAATTATTGATGGCAAGCTCACAGGATGTTGTAATCGGCGGAAACGTGCGAGGCTGCTCGCAGCAGGAACGAACGCAGCGCGCCGTCGTAGCTTATGCGGCAACTCAGGAGGTCAAACATGGATATTCATCAGGCAGGCTCGCGACCGGCGAACCCAGGGCCAAAGGAGTATTTTTCAGGCACGGTCATGGTCGAGCCGATCATCGCGGCCGCGAGTGCGCCCTCGCGCGTCCTTGCCGCGAGCGTCGCGTTCGATCCCGGCGCGCGTACTGCGTGGCATACCCACCCGCTCGGTCAGACCTTGTACGTCGTGTCCGGCATCGGGTTGGTGCAAACCGAGGGTGGGCCGATCCGCGAGATACGCGTCGGCGATACCGTGTGGATTCCACCGGGAGAAAAGCATTGGCACGGCGCGGCGCCGAACACCGCCATGACCCACATCGCGGTGCACGAGGCCCTCGACGGAAGCGCCGTCACCTGGCTGGAACACGTCACCGACGCTCAATATTCCGGCAAAGCCGGCGGCTGACGAAAAAGAGCCCAGCCAAGGCGGGCAGGGCTCCCCTCGTCGATACGCTTCAACAATCGATCGATCAATTCAACCGCGTCCAGGTCTGGCCACCGCAGAACATTCCGCCGAATGCGCAGCCCTGGACGCGCAGACTATCCTTGCCCTTCATCGCCACGGTGGAGCTATAGGTGCTGCCACTTTTCGGGTCGTAGATCTTCCCGCTCCACCTGGAGCCGGCGGGCTTCATGTTGATCAAAACCTTTTCCTTGTTCCGGCCGGTGCGGGAATCCACCGAATAGCCGCAAAGGTTTGTCCCGCACTCTTCGATCCGGACCCGCCCTTCCTTTTTCTCGGTCAGCCATTCACCGAGCGGTCCGACAGGTTCGGCGGCCAGGGGCGGTGGCGCCTGAACCGGCTCCGCGATCGGCGCGGTGGTGGCGACGAGGCTGGTGTTCGCCGGCTCTCTGGCTGGCGGCATCGTCGTGTTGGGCTGGGTTGTCGGAATGATGGCGCCAGCCGCGGCAGGAGCTGCCGCCGGTGCCGCGGTCTGTTGAACAGGCGCCGGCGTCGCGACGGCAGGAACAGCCGGGGCAGCGGTCGCGGATGGAAGAGCTGCTGGCGTGGCGGCTTGCGCAGGGATCGCGGGCGCGCTTGCTCGAGTCGTGTCCCGGAGATCGGACTCCCGGGCGTCGGATGCGTCGTCGACAAAATCCCTGGGCCCGGAGTCATAGAGGCCCGGGATCGAGATCGAGATGCAGGAGGGAGAGTCGCAGCCGCGCGGCGCGTGGATTCGCACGGTGCGCCCGCCGATCTCGAACGAATAGTTCTGACCCGCCTGGGCGGTCGAGGCGGAGAGCAGCAACGCGGCGGCAATGGCGAGCTTTTTCATGGAACCTCCAGTCCGGTTCGGATTGTGGTGGTCGACCTTATCCGCGCCGAGCCCGCTGGAGTGTGATTCACATCACTCTGGGATCAGACGTCATCGCAGCCGCGATGACGAGGATGCGCACTCTCGGAGGCGCAAAAGAGTCCCTGTTCGAAAAGCTAATCTCGTCAGTCCCTTTGGTCGGGGAGGCTACTTGTCGGCGCGCCGGCCAATCTCTCCACCCGCCATCTCGCTTCGCAGTTCTTCAAACCGTCGGCGGGCGGCGCGCTCGCGGTCATCGACGAACTCGATCGCGGCTTCTTTTGTCATTGGTCCACTTATGAGCGGGTACGAACTCTCTCCGATCGTTTCGTGAACGAAATAGTCGCCGTTGTCGTCGCGGCGCGTTGTCCACTTGAAACGGACGGCAGTCAGCGGGCCGGGCCCGAACTTCGTGTAGGCGTCGTCTTGTGGGACATCGACATCCGACGAAGGCTCGGGCGCGACCGGCGACGTCGTCAGCATTTCCTCGGCCCCGCCAAATTCGAGCGTGTCCACCGTCTCCGATTCGGATGCGTTACCCGCATCCTGTTCCTCGGAAATTTCAGGCTTGTCGTCGAGGGTCGCAACCGTCTCGAGAGTGTCGGTTTGATCGCTTGCACTCACCCGCTATCTCCCCAATTGAGATGGGGACGACGCGGCCGCGAGTCCGCAGGTTCTAACGGGTCCGTCCCCACGCATCCCGGTGCAATGTATCCAGACTCAAATGGGCGGTTTTTTGTCTTTGCGAGGCCGTCGTTCGTCAGCACCGCACATCATCGATGGGGGAAGCGTTCGCACCGCTACGGTGCCAAGGATGGAAATAATTGTCTCGTTTACGAATTCTGCGAATCCCGATTGATCCGCCCGCCAAAGCAAATGGGAGTCGCGTGAATAAAAAAATTTCGCTCCCGAAGATTGTCGTGTTTTCCTCAATCAAAACACCAATGATCTTCGACCGAATCCTCAATTGCGCGGCTGCTCATCGTCGTTCGCGACCTCTCTCGCAATCTCCTTGGGCGCCTCTTCCTCTTTGCGCGTCGGGTGAGACCGCACGTAGCGATAGCTGGCATAAAAGAGCAGACCGCAGCCGATGATAGCGCCAAACATCAAAATGGGCATGTTATCGTGCCTCCGACGGCGAAACGGAAAGATCGTGCCTGCTGTGAAAGCAAACGGTGCCGTCCTTCCAGCGGAACTTTAGATCGGGGAGGGCAAACAGGGCAATATCGCGATCGCTACCGCGATAAATGTAGTCTCGTAGGCCACTTCGCAAATTCTGAAGCTCTCGACCATCCCAGCACTGATTTGCTAAGAAATCCATCACTTTGGAGGCGGATAGTTTTGCTCAAAACGGAAAGAAATTGGAGGATCGATGCTTGTTCTTATCGTCGGGGCATTAGTGGCGGCTTTTCTGATATCCCGTCCGATTTGGCTGATCACCAGGAGATGGCCGAACTCGATCGGCAAGGCATTGCTTATCAATGCCGCAAGCGCTGTGATCATAGTGATCGCGGCGGTTTTCAGTTCCGCAGGCGATGGACCATCGAAACTCTATTTGGTGTTGATATTCGGGGGTGCGCAATTGATCGTACTGACCTTTGATGTGGTCGGGCTGGTCAAATTCAAGCCGTCAACCGAACCACGCTAGCGCCGGGTAGGTCCGCGGCCATCAAGGATTTCCAGAACAAGAAATGCAGCAATCACCGGTCCGGATCAGCAGACGGCTACGGAGACTGGTCATATAATCCGCTTTCGCGGATCAACGAGCGTGAGGAAGGCGTTTCCGTAGAAGACTGGCGGAAGGGGTGTCTATACTACTATAGCAATTAACTAATTGATTTTATAATTGAATTATTTATGATTGAACAAAAAAATACCCCATAAGATACCCAACTAGTTCATTGGCTCGCGGGCGAGACCCCCACGGTGATTTTTTTCGCGGTGTCCCATGACGGCCCGGCTTGTGCCGCCTTAGCTAGGTGCGTCTTTATCAAAACAGGGGACCGCTAATGCAACTTCTTTCAATAAAAGATGTCGTCGCGAGCACGAGACTAGGACGGTCGACGATCTACAGGAGGGTCGGGGAGGGAACGTTTCCGCCGCCGCTCAAGTTGTCGGAGGGATGTGTGCGATGGGATGCAGACCACCTTCAGGCATGGCGCGATGCCCTGCCCACCGCAGCCAACAGCAACGACAAGCTGAAGGAGGCGGCGTAATGGGTGAGATTGTCGCCACCGACGTCCCGCTCGACGTCCTCGCGTCGGAGATCAAAGCGCGCATAGAGGCCGGTGACCGCGCGGCGGATAAGGCAGCCGACCACTTTCGCGCTGCCGGCCTTCGCTTGCTTGACGCCAAGAAGCATCTTGCCGCGGCGAAGATTCCCTTCAACGGCTGGCTCATAGAAAACGACATCGGCCGGTCTCGCGCCTACGAGTTAATCGGCATCGCGAAGGGCACAAAAACGCTTGCTGGCATTCGTGCCTCAACCGCCGCGCGCGTCGCCCGTCACGCTGATAAGAACCGGGCGACGCGCGAGGCTTCCGTTAGTAACGGACAGCCGGAAGACGACACAGACGAGGGCTCCATGGTCGCCGCGCCCGAAGTTGTGATCGACAATCTGCTGCATTCCATTGGCGGTATGAACGAGAGCGCCCGCGTCTTCAATAAAGTTTTGAAAGCATCCACCTTCGACCAGGACGCAGTTACCAAGATCAACGCTGCGATAAACAGGATGATCAAGAAGTGGGGTTCAATTCAATCGGTCCTTGGTGTGACTACGCCGGCCTTGAGCGGCGCGGACGTTGAAAAGCTGAACGAAAAACTGGACGCGGGACTAAGGCTGGTTGAGGCCTACTCCAATGACTCTGCGCTGCAGGCTGCGCAGGCCGAAGTCGATCATCTAATCGAAGAGAATGAAGCGCTTCGCGACAATAGTTTGCATCAAGACGACCGCGCCAACGAGGTGACTTTAAAGCTGATCGAGACCTACGACACGAAGTATCTAACCAAAGTTCACCGCATGCTTGGCGACCACCTGAAACACCCAGAGCGGACTCCATTCCAGCGCCGCGCCATACTCATGGGCGGCATGGAGCACGCAAACGGCAAGCGCTTCACCGTCGCCGAGATAGACGCCGTTCATTCGTGGAAGATCGAAGCTGTAGATGTCGAAGGCCAGCGATGGGCCAACGGCGTGCGGCTTGACACCGAGGAAGAGGCTAGGCTGTACGCGGAGACCGTAAGCAAGGATGGGTATGCAAGCACTGAAGTCATTCGCGCCACCGGCGAGCAAGCGTTGGCCAGCGTCTCCGTTGATGGTGCAGGTGACGTGATCGTGCACTTCATACATGGGATGTGCGGGAGCTTGCAGTGGCATCCACTGCCCAACGCCCAAACCGCCTAACGTAACGACCGCATGACTGGCCCCCTTGCGCCGGGTGAAATCCTCCACCACTAGGACTCTCACATTGCGAATCCTCTCCATCCGACCGGCACCGCCGGGTTCGGCCACGCTTGCGCACGTCGACATTGAATCTTCTCCAGGCACGCGGATCTATGGCGTGCGTGTCAGCCACACCGAAGACGGCACTTATCGGGCTTTCGGCCCCTCGAACGATCGCGGCCGAACCTGCGCGTTCGACCATGACGTTGCCCATCACATTGCAAAGTTGACTGTCGAAGGATTGTCCAAGAATGAACGCGCCTGCATCTAAGAACACCGACGATATCGCCGATCTTCGCCGCTCGCTGTGTGAGCAGGGCTATCATCATATTCCTGTTCTAGATAAAGGCCCGCGCATTCCGGGATGGGCGAAGAAACGCATTACGGCCGGGCAGGTAGATGGATATCTTCGCCAACATCCTGACCACGTCCGCACCGGTATTATCTGCGGCACAGCCCTGGTTGCAATCGACATCGATGCGCCGACAGTGGCCGTCAGCGAAAAGCTGATCGAGCGGCTATACGAGATCGTGCCGGCAGTGGAGCTGGCGCCGCGGCGAACGGGTAAGGCGCCGAAATGCTTGTTCCTGTTTCGCGCCACAGAGCCTGGCGACAAGAGCGTAACGCCGGAGTTCGTGATCGAGGGTGCAAAGCATCAAGTGGAGGTTCTTCGCGACGGCCAGCAGTTCGTTGCGTTCGGCGATCACGTTGAAACCGGCAAGCCGTATACTTGGGCGAACGGTTCGCCGATGGATATCAAACCCGCAGACCTGCCTCCAATTTCCAACGATGATATTGCCGCGTTTCTCACCGAGGCTGAATCTATCCTTGCCGGCCTTGGAGAGAGAGTGAAAGAGAAGCCGAAGACGAGGCGATCCGCTGGCGGGGATTCGTTCTGGCGGCGCGTGAACGCTGCGGCGCTTGTATCACCCGACCGCTGGGTAGCGGCGCTATTCCCCGGCGCACAGCACCAGCCCGGTACTGGCGCTTGGCGGATATCCAGCGAAGAACTTGGCCGGAATCTTGAAGAGGACATCTCGGTCCACCCCGATGGGATTCAAGACTTCGGCCGCGAGCAAGGTGCAACGCCGATCGAGTTGGTCAAGGAATTCGGCGGAGCACCGACCGCGAAGGCGGCGGCGGATTGGCTGTGCGAGCACCTGGACGTTGCACCGGCGGATCTTGGCTGGGAACAGCGCCAGGGCGTTGCAATCATCACCGGACGCACAGCATTGCCGAAGCCGGCTAACGATGACATCCGGTCTCCCGCGAGCCCTCGCAGTGATGGGGATCCGTTCACCCCGGAGGCGTGTGGTGGTCTCATGGCGGACATCTCTCGGTGGATTCTCGACACCTCTCGGCGGAAGTCACCAGAGTTTGCGGTCATGTCGGCAATTGCCTTCATGTCCGTGTTCTATGGGCGGCGCGTCATCGGCCCTACTAGTTGCGGCGTGAACCTCTACCTGGCTGGCATCGCCGGCCCCGGCTTCGGCAAGGAGGCGCCGCTGCAGAGGTTGGTGAAGTTGCTGCAGGATACCGACATGGCGTTCCTCGTGGGTGCCGGTGAGGTATCCAGCGCCAGTGCGATCGAGAAGATACTGCGGCGCAAGCCGGTCGTCGTAATGCCATGGGACGAAGTTGGCGACGTTCTGGAGTCGATCAACGCAAAAGGAAATGGGAACTGGGCGTCGACAATACGCAAGGCGATGTTGGAGCTATATTCAAAATCGACCGGTGTCTGGTTCGGCAAAGAAACCATGGATGACGAGCGGATCGGGGCGCCGATCCATTACCCATCGTTGACCGTCATCGGCACGTCGACACCAACACGATTTTACGGTGGGTTGTCGGATAAGAACCTGTCAGATGGCTTTGCCGCGCGCATAATCTTTATTGCTCCAACCAAGCGACCGGAGCGCGGCAACCCTCGCGACGGCGGGCTGGTGGTGCCGGAGCCATTGCGGGCGGCGATCAAGGAAGCGCAGAAGAAGTTCCCGTGGCCATCCATGAACTCGCAGGGGAATTGGCGGACGCCCGATGTTCAGCCCCACCTCTACGAAGTCCCGTGGGCTGATGAGGCGGCCGAAGCCGCGTGGCTGACAATCGAAGATTGGCAGGAAGCTGAAATCGAGCGCGATGAAACCAGGGACGGGCTTGTTGGCCGATTGGCAGAGAACGCAATCCGGTTGGCCACATTACGCGCGCTCAGCCGCAGCCCCTCGCGGCCGTCAGTCAACGTCGAGGACGTACGGTGGGCACACGCCATTATGTTGGCGTCCGCTCGATCGCTCGATGATGGCGTCGATAAGTATATGTCTAGCAGCCAGTTTGAGCAGCTCTGCCAGGCCATTCTATCTTCGCTTCGCAGCAGCCGCGGTGGCTCCATGTATCGAGCGGAATTGCTGAAGCGGAGAGGCATCAGTGGCTCAGATACCAGGACGTTTGATGCCGCGATCCTCAGGCTTCAGGAAACCCGTGAGATCGAGAAAACGGACGGCAAGCGGTTCGTACTTTCACGCGCCAGTAGCGGGTGAGCGGCACTTGCAGAATCGCTTGCAAAAGCTCGGCAATTGCAACGCGCTGGTACGGAGAATTGTGCCACGGTGTTGCAAATGGCAAGAGTTTGGCAAGTGGTGCGTATGTGTAAGTATATGATATATATAAATATTATCTATTCACTTGCAGATTTGCAGCATTTGCAATCACTCCCGATTTTTTCGGATCACTCCGAGAATCCGTATGGGCTGCAAATCTGCAAATCGGTCTCGAATGGAGATTGAGATGATCGATATCGACACCATCGAAGACGCTGACGAATGCGATGGCGAGGCTCTGCATGTCTACGGGCGTGACACTACCACTGGTCAGTGGCGGTGGCAGTGGGTTGCGGTGGAGACGCTGATGGAAGCTGGACGCGGCGATCTGGTGCCGTGGTTGCAGGAGTAGGGGTATCCGCAAAGCTTCCAGCCCTCGCCCTAGAGACCGGCGTTGGCCAAGAACAACACTAAACCATAACAAAAAAAGGAATCGGGTCGCCCGGTGATACTTTTTGAAAACTTGCGGCGTAGTGCGCGAGTGTCCCACGCCGGTGATAGGAGGCGACCGCTTTAGAGACTGAAACTACCCCTCCAGGGGCAGCAAAGGCCGTAAAGACGGCTGGCACAGCGAGCAGAGCCCAACAATGGGCCGAAACAATGATCACGTCGAGAACCAATATGCATCATGATAATGACAATATGCCGCGCACGACCACTGCGGCGATTCCGCTCGCAATTAGGCTCGCCCGCGCCGGTCGTGAAGAGGACCTGAAGCGGCTCATTCGCCATGGCACCGTTGTTACGGTGCCATCCTGGTTGAGCGCGGACGGAAATCTGCCCGAAGTGGAAGGAAAGCCACAGGCTGATCGCGTTACGGAAATCAGGCCGTCGCCAGACGAGATGGTTCGGCTCGCCGCGAAGGACGCCATCAGCGCCCGCGAAGGATATGGCCCTATAACCGCTGCAGAGCTTGATACGCCGACGCGGGCGCGGCTGCGCTTTGACGCCAAGGGCCAGATCACCGAATGGCGCGGCGGTGATGAACGATGGCACGATGCCACCGAACTTTTTCGCCAGCCCAAGGGTAAGCGGCGAAAATCAGAAGCTGAGCGACAAGACGACAACGCGCGGCACCTATCCATTCGCGGGAGCAGCGGCTTCCCCGAGCAGATGCAGCGAAGCGCGGTGCCAAGCTATGGGGAGGACTTCCGTAGGCTGCGCGCCGCTCACTGGGTCCAAGCCATGGGCGTCGCCAATGACAACAGGCGAGATATCGATCGGATTGGCGTCGGTGGTCGGCATAGCTTTGACGAAGCGTGGAGCAACGCTCGCTTATATCCGGCTTGCCGGATTCCACGCCACATCACCGCGATCGCGAAGGGCGCGGAGTTCATGGCGTTTCGCGTCCATTCGAATCCCCGCGCGATGCAGGGCGGAGTTGAAGGTGGACACGATCTGGTTGAACGGCAAATCGTTGAGACCATCGACGCACCGCGAATCGACGCTGCGCTAGGCGAACATGCCAAGCTGCTAGACCTTAGTATTGCCGGGATGACCGCTCGCGAGATTGCCGCAAAGATGGGTTGGGGCAATACGAAGCAATCGGAGCGAAAGGCGGTGGCCGCGCAAGATTCGGCACTGGAGGCGTTGGCAGACGTGGAGAAGTTGGCAGCGTAAACCCGAACACGGTGAACACGTTTCAATTTGGACACCATGTCCAGATTGAAGAAAGTAAACGTCCCTCGTCCGGGGTACAGGACCGTATTCTATTGAAGGTCACAGCGATGTGGCCGTCGACGTGACGTGCGCGACTTCGGCGCGAGTTCGATCCCCGTGCCATCCTTTTTTCGTAAGCCGCGCAGGCCGGCTTTTCATTTCACCCATCAATCGACAATTTCAAAACAGGAGCAACGAGATTGGCAAAACTTGCCAACGTGCTCGCGGCCATCGACGCACTTGGCTTCGATCCCGCGCGAGCCAGCGCTATCGCCCGCCGCTTAAGCGAGGAGGGCGTCATTCCATCAGGTGGCCCAGCCCGAGCGCCAGAACTTGATGAAGACGACACCATCCGATTAATCGTAGCCATTGCGGTTACGTCCAAGCTGCGGTTGGCCGACACCGAGTCCGCCGAATATCTTCAGCTCGTCCCATCCGGCACCATCCTTCCTGAAGGCGCGCCCGTGGGCATTCCGCGAAACGCCGCGGAGGCTGTCGACCTTGTTGTCGATTTAGCTCGTCGCGGTGATCCCGATGCGCGGAAATCGTCTTTGACGTTCGTCAGATCGTGGCCCGAGGTCTCGATCGAACAGCCTAGCCGTGTCGGTCGCTATCGCAATCCTGGAGCCAACGCGGGCCACTGGGAGCGTGATGGGCACAGAACCGCAACGACGATTCCGGTTGCAGCAGTTGCGAATATTCTTGATGAACTTTTTGGAAAGGCCAGATAGTGGCAAAGAAATCTACTGAAGCATTTGTCGTGCCGAGCTTGGAATTTAGCCCGGAATATGCAGCGCTCGTTACCAAGAGATCCGTTCTTCTGGAGCGCCAATCGACACTGCGTAATGAACGCCGCGAAGTGGAAAAGCAGATCAAGGCTCTTCCCGCGCCAACGCACCGAACGCCGCAAAGAGTCGCTGAGCTTCTCGGTGACGATCCCGAGACTGATACTCTTCTACACAAGCGCCTCGCAGATATCCGAACCTCTGAGCACGACGTCGAAGATGCTCTTGAGATTGTTCGCCGCAGACTTGCAGATGCACGCGGTCCAGCCTCGGTGGCGGTATGCGCCGCGGTTAGGCCTGAATACACCCGTCGCGTCAAAGCAATGGTCGCCGCTGTGACTGCGCTGCGGGTAGCGCGTGAAGATTACGAGTCGCTGCTCGACGATTTTATCGCCAACGACATTGCGTGGACACATCTCGTCCCGATGCAACCGACCTTCTGCGGTGATCGGCACGATGGTCATCTCGATCGTTATCTGCGCGCGGCGAAGGAGGCGGGCTACGGTGTTTGAGAAAGCCGAGAACATCCGAGAGAAGCGCCAGAAAAGTAAACGGCACATCAAACTTCCCGGAAAGCCAGCAACATACGCGAGCACCGATCCAATCGAGATTGCCCGCGAATTGCGGTCGAAGTCTCGCCTCGGCCGGAAGGAGGCTAAGCTTGACGCCGCGGAGAAGAAGAAACGTGGTTGATGTTATCAGCGGGTTTGCTGTGCGATTTAACGACGAGACTGTAATCGCTGGAGAGTTCCGGGAGAGGATTGCTCCCGGAGCTTTCACCAGAACCCTAAAAGAAAAGCCAGATGTTGTGATGTTGCTCGACCACGACTCCGGCAGGGTGCTGGGTCGCACCCCGACGACGCTGTCTCTCCGTGAGGATCGAGCAGGCTTATATTTTTCGCTCCAGGTCGATCCGACGACGCCTGAGGGGCAGACCGCGCTCGGCACGGTTGGCAGGCAGGATGTGAAGGGATGTTCATTCGGATTTCGAGCGCGTGCTGAGGAATGGGCAGACGGCGGCGATAGGTTACCGCTTCGGACAATTACGGACGTCGATCTTTTTGAGCTGACTTTAACGGCCTTTCCAGCTTACGAAAGCACATCCGCGAGCCTACGTTCAGAGACCGCCGCAGCCGCCGCACGGCGGCGCTGTGAGGCCAAGATGCGCAAGCGGGGGATCGCGGTATGATCCCCGTAGCTAGCTATCCCGCAGAATTCCAATGCGGCGGCCTATGGACTGACTGTATGGTTCTGGGCGTAACGGACGATGAGCATTCGCCAAAATTCCTCATCGCATTCGAGGATGACGAAGGTTGCGAGGCTCTGTTGCGCGTGTCGCGGGTGAGGCGGGTTGATGGGTAGTAGCCGCCGCCCGGTCGCAACCGCGTGGCATCGATTATATAGTACTACTCGGTGGCGGCGTCTCCGTGAGCACCAATTAGCGGTAGAGCCGTTGTGCAGGTTCTGTCTGGATAGCGATTTGGTAGAAGCGGCGACCGTAGCCGATCACATCACTCCCCATAAGGGCGACATTGCGTTATTCCACGATCCGAACAATCTGCAGAGTCTCTGCTCCGCGTGTCATAACTCTACGAAACAGCGCATCGAGCTTGGCCAGGCTGTTGTCACCTTCGGGGCAGACGGTTGGCCTCGCTAGGGAGGGTCCAGTTTCTAAAAACTGGCCGTCTTAGCTATCGGTTCCGCGAGTAACAAGGACACCGAGCGCAAAACCGACGAGACCAGCAACAAGTAGCGAGCTGCCCGGCCTTTGTTCTACCAGTTCGGAACCGCGATCATAGGCTTGCGAACCCGCGCTGGATAGGCGCTCAGTCGCTTCCGTCATGGCATCTTTTACCCGTCCTGCAGCGTCTTGAGTTTTCTCCAAAGCCGACTCTGCGGCTTCGCTTATGCGATCTGTGTCCATCGTTTCTGCTCCTGGTCCGGTCGATAACCGAAACGGCTGGCCGTGGTTCCGAGACCGGCAAGTAATTCGGGGAAAGAGCCGTTCTTCCTCAAAGTCAGCCGCATCCGCGGCTTTCAGTTAGCTGCCCAACCACCACCACCGCGCGACCACGGATGAACTGGCGCGCGGTAATTCACCAACAAATGGAGAGACTATGACGAATGATGATGCGCGTGAGAACCCAATTGAAAATCTGACGCATGCTGAAAAGCAGGATGACAAGAAGTCAGCACCGCAAAACGAACCTGTTGATCCGCTTGGATCTGGATGCGGCTTCATTCCGGGCGAGGGTATCTAAAGATGCTGAAGCTATTCGATCGCGTTAAAGGTAATACCCCAACGACCGGGACTGGAGACGTCACGTTCGGTTCCGCTTCATCGAATGCGTTCCTGACGCCGGCAGAAGCTGGCGCCGTTGACGGTAATACGGTGCGTTATTTCATCGTCGACGGTACCGATTTCGAGGAAGGCGTCGGGACCATCAAAAGCAGCGTCGCTGCGATGGAGCGCACAACAGTCACAAAGTCCAAGATCGGCGGGACGGTCGGAACGTCCAAGATTGATTTGAGTGGAACGGCGGGGTTTGGCTTCACCGCAGCCGCTGCGGATATTTTAATTCCAGTCAATAACCTTGCCGATCTCGCCGACGCCGACGCCGCATTGGATAATCTCGGTGGTACAACTGTCGGGAAGGCACTATTCACTGCGACAGATGAAGATGCAGCGCAGGATGCAATTGGCGCAACCGCGGTCGGTGCTGCTGTGTTGACTGCGACAGATGAAGAAGCTGCGCGGGAAGCAATTGGCCTACCCACGAGTGGCACCGTAATTGACACTTCGTACGCGGAGATTGCGACGTACTCGACCACGACCGCCGTTATCCCGATTGACAACTCGATTCCGCAGAACACCGAAGGCACCGAAATCATTTCGGCTTCGATCACTCCCAAAACCACAACGAATTCCTTGCGCGTCAGATTCTCTATCTCGATGGCGGTCGGTTCGCAGGACAACATCATAGTCGCGATGTTTTTGAATTCCGGGGCTGGCGCGATCTGCGCTCGTTACTCGTCTACTGCGGCCAACTTCTCTCAATTGATGTATATAGAACACGAGTTTGTTCCGGGCGCCACAACTTCCCAAACTATCCATATTCGCGTGGGCACAGGCAGCGGAAGTTCGCTCTACGTCAACGGAAACAGCGTTGGGCGCCTATTGGGAGGCGTTAATTTCGGCTTCCTGGCGATTGAAGAAATCGTGCATTGATGAGCGCGGAGGAGATAGACGCGGCATCCAGAGGAGGCGACGCATAAATGGCCGACAACGAACAACTAGTATTATCGATTTCGGCTGACACGCGCGCCATGCAGCGCCAGCTTGACAAGCTGGTAAAGCAAATTGGCGACGTCGACAACAGTGCGGCGCAGGCGTTCACCAAGACGCCTGCAAAAATCGACGATGTTACCAAGTCGATCGGTAAAACTCGGTTTGAGACCGCGAACCTTGCTGCGCAGTTTCAGGACATTGCCGTCCAGTTACAGGGTGGGCAATCTCCATTTACTGTCGCACTGCAGCAGGGCACGCAGATCAATCAGGTGATTGGGCAGCACGGGGCGGCCGGGGCTGTTGCCTTGTTGGGCAGCGCATTCAAGTCCCTGCTAACGCCCACATCGCTGGCGACGATTGGCATTATCGCACTTGGTGGCGCTGCCATCCAGTATGGCGCGAAGGCCATAGGTGCTGTCGACGATCTTGATGACAAACTGAAAGCGCACGCCGAGGCCATTAAGGCGCTCAAAGATGCCTATGGTGAGGCCGGGAAGGGCGTCGACACCGCGGTGCATGAGGCTGTGGCTGTCCTCCAGGTTTTGGCCGGCTTCAAGACCACTGACCTGCAAAAGGAACTAAATTCGCTTTCCAAGAGCCTATCATTCTCGCTGCAGTCAAGTGTTGAGTGGCAGCGCAATCTTGCGATGCAGGCTGGTCAAACCGCAGACCAGTTCGGCAAGTCGTTCGGCTCTATCTCGTCTGCAGTAGATACGTTCGCAAGAAGCGTGGCCAGTGGCAAGCCTGATATTCAATCGCTGAGAGTTGCTCTAGCCAATATCATCAGTAGCGACGCCGACAAAGGTCTAAAAGACATGGCGTCGAACATGCTGAATATGACCGAGAGAGCGTCCGGTGTCGCATTAGAGATCGATCGCGCGGCCAAGGCGGTACAAAAACTAAATTTTGCGCAACTTGACGCAATTCAAGGTGCGAAGGATTTTCAAAAGGCGTTGGGCGCGCTGAATTCCACGGTCTCTCCCAATCTTTCTGACCGCGAGAAGATTCTTAAAAACTATAATGACGCCATGGCGAAGGCGAAGACGCAGCAGGATAGATTTGACGCCGCTGCCGGACGGGCCAATCAGCTTGCTATTTTATCGGCTAACGAGCTGAAGAAATCGATCGAGGATCAGGGGAAAGCCGCCGAGTCGTCCGCGAAGCGGTTCCTGTCATCGATAAATTCGGTATCCAAACGCAACGCTCAACTAAAAGCAGGCACGCCGACGATTGGTCGTGGTGTGCGAGCGCTATCAATGATGGAGGCTATGTAGTGAGTGCGGTGAATGTTTTAGTTCAGAGCGACGCTGTGCACCTGATGACCGATGGGCTGCTCTATGCTGATGGCGAGGTGCTGCAAACCAACATGCAGAAATGTATTCCATTGAAAGGCATGCGTGCCGCGATCACAGCAACGGGACCGGCATCCTTTCCTTACTTGCTCGCTGAAATGCTGGAGCTAGATTGTACTTCATTCGATGAGGTAGTTGCTAAGGACCGTGAGTGGTTTCGCGGTGCCTTCGATTGGTACGTGAAAAATGAGCGTAATAGTTCGAGCGAATATGCGACGGTCATTTTAGTCGGTTGGCTGGAGCGCGAAGATAGGCCGGCATGTTTCGCTATTGAGCTTTCCAACGGCGGCGAGAAGGCGAAATTTCTTGAGCGCAACAACCCGCACACCGATCCGGATAGCGTCGCTCATGATCTGATCGAATTGCCGATCATCGCCAACCCAATGCCACAGGTCGGCGAACTAATTGCTGCCGGATGGCCGATCGGTGTCGACCGCGATAAACGAGATGCGGAAATCGACCTATTACACATGCTGGAAATCCAGCGCCGCAAGCGCATGGAAGACGGAAGATGTTACGTCGGTGGCCAGGCTGCATTGACCACCGTTGACCGCAATGGCGTCACTCAGCGCGTTGTACATACCTGGGCGGAGGATAAGGTTGGCGAGCGGATCGTGCCGCGGCCGATTGATTGGACCGCTTGGCGCGCGCCGCGCGAGAAGCGGTGTCATGGATGAAGCGGCAAATTGCGGGGCGGAAGGCGCGGAAGAGGGCAGCGTGACACTGTGACGGCCAGCGGCCGGGGCAGCGGGTGTGGCGGGAGCGGTGGTGCCGTCAAAAGATTAACCAAACTCTCGACTCCGTCATGCTACCGTTAGACGATTCGCATGAGAAAGAGAGAATGGGTTGGTTTGGGCGCATCTTTATTGCCGCCAATGTTGTGGCGGCTTGGGCGCTATGTGCTTATATAGTCTCTCGTGGCTTTGAGACCGGCGCGAAGTATACGTCGGCCGAACTGATTACAATCGTCTTGGCTGCTTTGGCCGTCATGATTGCGGTTTTGACGATCTTTTTGGCTGTTCTAGCGCTATGGGGGTACAAGTCACTGCGCGAGGTGGCGAGAGAAACGGCCAGCCAAGTAGCGAAGGAAACGGCAGAGGAGATTGCGGGGCGTACCGTCCGAACCCTTCAAGATCAGGAGGTTGGGCAAGGCAGTGGTGATGAATATGCGAACGCAGCTATTGGAAGCCGGCTCAACGGCGCGCCCGACGGCAGCTGAAGTAATTAGTTCCTATCAACGAACAGCGCCGATCGACGTTGAGGCGATCGCTGGTGCGTTGGGCATCAGTATTTCATTCGACGATCGCTTGCCGGATGATATCTCCGGCAAGATTGAACGTGCGGGTCGCTTTAGTGACCGGTTTAAAATCACTATAAACGGCAGCCATCCCCGCACGCGCCAGCGCTTCACGATTGCGCATGAATTAGCTCACTATGTTCTTCATAGAAGCCTGATTGGCGATGGTATTGTCGATGACGCTATGTATCGCAGTTCACGTGGAGACGTGATTGAACGACAAGCGAACAGCTACGCAGCCACCATTCTCATGCCCGCGCCGCTCGTGCGAGAAAAGTTTCGAGCCAAAGTCAAAAGCTTTGCGCAAATGGCTCAGACATTCGATGTGTCGCCGGACGTAGCGCGGATCAGAATGCGAGAGTTGAGGCTGGGATAAGTAGTCACCTCATGTGCGGTGGTGGGGAAGCAACCCACCACCAACACTTCTACCCCGGCCAACAACCATCGCTCTCATACCGTCCAGTGCGCTGCTGACAGCCATCGTCTAGCAACCGTTGCGCGACGTCTTTCCAAACCGCATGTGGACCATACAGCCGCACCGCATCGGCGTGTCGGATCTCAACGGCTCGTCCGCAGCGCATGCAATCAACGCGCAAAATCTCACGTGGGATTTCGTTCAGGCGAAGTTGCTGGATTTGCAGGCGAGGGGTGCCCGCCGCGCGGGGATCGTTGAGAACCGAGTCCCACCAGCCGTCATCCTCAGATGGAGCGGAGGCGTGTTGCTCGAGCGCCACCTTTTCGAATTGTTTGGGCGAAGGCATGCGCCAAGACGCGGGTCTGTCCGAAGTCATGCCGTATTAGAACAAAAAGAGAACTTGGAGTCGAGTCCTTGGTGTGGTGCCATTACGTGATGTGACCGAATTTCTGTTCACTTTGGAACTGAGACCGAGGCGAGCGCCTATTATTAAAATCGGAACTGAGTCACACGGTTAGTATCCGTTGCAGGAGGTTGCGTCATGTCGCGTCGCAGTCGCTTCAAACAATCTGCCCCCCTTACGGAACGGCTCTCTGCATTCATCCAGGCCATGCGGGAACGAGCCACCCTTATCCCTCCCGGTCCCGAGCGCGACGAAATGCTAAAAAAGGCGGAGCGCGCCGAAGCGGCCCAAAAGATAGACAATTGGGCCAATTCTACAGGACTGCAGCCGCCGAAATAATCGGTTTTTGGCCCACGCCCAGCGGGGAGATAGTCAGCGATTCGCGCCAGCTTCCGTTTCGTTTGCCACTTGTGGCCCTTTCTTTCCATCCGGGTTGCCCGATCGGTGGCGGGGTATCGCCATAGACGGCGCGGTAGCTCCCGCGAGCGATAAAAACATAGGCCGCGTGCTGACTAGCCATCGCCAGGTCGCCAGCGGCGTGTTGCCGTGGCTTGAGGCTCCCGACCTTCCAAGGCAGCACGCCTTACAAAAAAGGCCAGTCCGAAGACTGGCCAGTTTTCCTTGGAGATTTTATATTAGAACTCAATTGAAGTGGTAGTTGATGCCAGCCTTGATGGTATTCGTGGTCGCACCGATACGAAAACCGCCAGGCAGAGCGGCGCTATCGGCGTAGGTTTCGTTGCCGTAGTCGGCATACATGTACTCCACCTTGCCCGACCAGTTCCTGGCGAACATGTATTCCAAACCACCACCTACAGTCCAGCCGGAATGAACGTGGCTCTCAGAGGCACTGCCAATGCCGACTATTGATGCGGTCACCTTATTATTTGCCCACGCGTAGCCGCCCTTCGCATAGAAGAGTGCGGCATTCACTGAGTAGCCAATGCGACCCGTTACACTCCCGAATGCGTCTATCCTATCGCTCAGCGTGACGCCTATAGCCGGGAAAGTTTCAGAGCGCGAGATGTCCGCTGCCGCGGCATCGACCTCAAGACCCCACACAAACAGGCTTCCTGGTGCCTGCCAGTTGTAACCAATGGTGCCGCCGCCAAAACCGCCGTTCAGCTCGTCGCTTGAAATTGACCCGGCGAGTCCAAGTGCTGGAATTTCGCCTCGGAGTCTGTCGGACCAGCCATAGCCGCCCATGGCGCCGATGTAGAAACCAGACCAGTTAATGCCTGGCTCAATGATTGGGGGTGGGGCCTTGGTGTACGTGCGCGGTGCGAGGTCGGCAGCATTCGCAACACCAGCGAACGAAATGAGTGCAACAGATGCAAGCAGCAGCTTTTTCATTAAGAATCCCCCAGTTAAAAACCTGCCCCAATAAACACACGATTCAGGATCGATCCAAGCGCGATATAACATCGTCGGCTTGCAATTTGCGCGGGTGTGCTTGTTTTGCAACGTTGCGGTGGGAATGCGCTAATTGGGCTTCCTGCCTAACGCTTTTCGTACAAGCGTCCTGATCGCTTCCGGCCTTGTCGGAGCGCCGTTCTGCTTTGCCCGCCATGCGTCCACTGCAGCGAGATCGTCAGGCTGTAGACGCACCTGCACCTGCGTGCCTGCCTCTGCCGAGCGTCGCCATTTGGGCGTTGTGGTACCACTACTTGTTTTCTTCATGTCATTGTGGTACCACAAGAGCAGGCCGGGCGAAAGCGCCAACTCTCGCACCGGCCCTAACCCAGCGCATCGGAGGTACCAATGCGAAAGGCTAAGGCCGAGAATAGCACACCAAAACCAATATCCCGCCAAGTAGTCGAGGCGCAGATAGCTCTCTTGATTGACCTGCTCGATTCGCTTGATCCAGATCCTGACCGCGAACCCGACCCTACCGAACCCGACGCAGATTCCGAACCAAGCCTCGGTTGGAGCGCCGGATTCTCGCCAGAACTGCACCGGCAGGAAGGGCGCGGATTCCATATGAACGCCAATGGCGGCCATGACCTTGAGGACGAACATTGTGGCTGCGAGCCAGAGGACGATTCGGAGCCCGACGTTGACGGTGAAGCATCGCTGGGTTGGACCTCGCAGACCGACCAAACCTCCCCGCACTGGCCGGGCAATCATCTCGGTTGCGTCGATCTGGAGCAAGGCATCGGTGCGGTTCGGAAGAAACGGCCGCAGTCGCGGACGGGCGGGAAGGTGCTGCGTGGGTGCGAGGTGCTGGTGTAGCGCAGCGGCCCGCCTCAGTGATGGGGCGGGCTACTTCCGCGGCCCGACCAGCAAATCAGCAGCGGACTGCGCATCCTTCAAGATCAAGTCCGCCCATTCCTGCGCAAGCTCGCGGCGGCGTTCCAGGTGCCGGGCGCGGTTATAGGCGCCTTCAACCTTGTCCTTCGGAACGTGGGCTAACATTAGATCGATAATCGGTTTATCGGCCGGAAACCGCTCATTCATTACGCTGGAAAACGTCGCCCGCCATCCATGCGGGACATGACGATGGTGATACCCGGCGCGATTTAACAGATACCCGATGGCATTCTCCGACATTGGCTTATGGGCGTGTCGTGTATTAGGAAGTGCAATCGGGCCGCGCCCTGTAACCGTGCGCAATACTTCGACAGCCTCTAAGGCTTGCCTTGATAGCGGCACCCAATGGTCCCGAGCGTCATCGTCCTTGTGCTGCAACCGAAGCTTCATGCGTGCCGCCGGGATGCGCCAGACGCCATCCTCCATATCGGTCCACTCCGACCATGGCGTGGTGATGAGCGTGCCCGGCCGAACGACGGTCAGGGCGATAATTCGTAAGGCTAGCTTTGTAGCTGGATGCGCCTTCTCGGCCTCGGCTTTTGCCAGCATCTCGCGGGCCGCATCCAGATCGGTAATGGCAGGCTGGCGTCCCTTGACCATCGGAGCCATTGCTTTCTGGACGGTCGCGGCTGGATCGGCCTCAGCGCGGCCTGAACTGATCGCGTAGACGAACACCGCAGACATGCGCTGCCGGACTCGCCGTGCCGTTTCCTTGGCGCGCGCCTCGATACCGCGCAGCACAGCCAAGACTTCGGGCGCTTTGATATCTGCAACGGGGATGTTGCCGAGCACAGGGAAGACTTCGCGCTCAAGGCTGGTGATGACGTCGTCGGCATGCCGGTCGACCCATTGGCCCTTATTCAGGTCGTACCATTCGCGGGCGATCGCTTCGAACGTGTTGGCGGTGCTGGTGACGTTGGCAAGCTTCTGCAGTTTCTTGATGACGCCGGGATCGCGTCCGTCTCGCAGGGTGGCCTTGGCGGCATCACGGGCGACTCGGGCATCAGCAAGGCTAATATCGGGGTAGGGGCCAAGGCTAAGCAGCTTCTCTTTGCCGGCATACTGATAGCGGAACCGCCACAACTTTCCGCCAGCGGTCGAGATGTACAGATGCAGCCCGCCTGAGTCGGCCATCTTGAAGGGCTTGTCGCCCGCTTTGGCCTTCCTGATCGCGGTATCCGTCAGCATCGGAAAATACCCCATTCCCGTCCCAGATACCCCATTCGATACCCCGCTTTTGTGCGGATTTAGCGGGAACGATTGGGGCGGATTGGGATAAAGAACACTCTACAACATAGCGTTTTGCAAGGTATTTTTGGATTGGCTGGGATTAGCTGGGAAGGGACGCTGGCGGAAGGGGTGGGATTCGAACCCACGGTACCCTTGCAGGCACGCCGGTTTTCAAGACCGGTGCCTTAAACCACTCGGCCACCCTTCCGGACCAATAGTTTCAATCGCTTATCGCACGATCTGACCGAACGCAATGCGATCATGAACCCAATCGTCACGCATGCGCCGGCGACAAGGGCATCATCATAGCCCGAAAGCCGGCGGTCACGGGATCGGCGGCGGGCGTAACTGCCGGCGACGTCTCGCCGTTTTGACGGGCCATCGTTTATTGACGACGGACCGCATCGCCGGAACGTCGAGCTTCTTGACAATCCGACGCCACGCCTCGTCGGTGCCGGTCTTTCGGCCCGCTTCCAGGCAAGGGGCTTTCGCCGTACCCGGACATGGTGCAGAATAGGCGAACGGATTCGCAATATTGAGGTGGATCGGTGGGGCAACTGCGAACTCTCTTGCTAGCGATCGCTACAGTGGCCGTTTCGACAGTTACTGTTCAGGCAGCAGACCTCGGAAGTTGGCCGCGGGTCGCCCAGTCTGCTTCATATCATCATCTTCACCTCCACCGATGGCGGCGCCACTTGGCCAGTCCGTGCGCATTCGTCGAAGGCGTGCGTGGCGCGACCCCATTGACGGTGCCGTTCTTCGCAGGCGGCTGGAGCCCTGGGCCGACCTACTATGTTGGATGGCAACAGTGCACATGCTGTGTTGCGGCCGAGCCCGTAGTCTCTGTGAACTATTAGGCCAAATGCGCTCTGGTTGGTTATACGGGATAAACCCGAACCAGCGTTACTTGTGCCTCAACCGTCAACCACAAACCCGCTGCAATCGACAATTTCCAAGTGTGTCGCACGTCCTGATTTGCCGGCACGATCTCGTGCCGACCGGGGGGACCATCGGTACTTGAGGTGGCGTGATGGATGGCGCTCCCACCGGGCAGAACGTCGGGGGACACAGAGGCGCGACATCGAGATTGGAGCAGACCGGCTGCATTCGACCGTTTATGCATTGGCATGAACAGTCCGCATGAGCCTCCTGGCAGATGCAAAGAAGGGCGAAGACTAACGCCGCGCGGATCTTCATAGCACCCTCCTGATGATTTGCTTCACCGGTCCGGGAGAATGCAACAAGGGTTCGCTTCAACGAGACAAGGAGGAGCGAGCCCCTTTGTTCCAAGATTTGCTTTAGGCGCTAACACGTGAAGCCTATCGAGATACCTCAAGTCTTTCATGAGCTTCGTCTTTAATCCTCATAATACTCGAAGGTAGCTTGCTCCGTGGGCGCGAAAGTGGTCTTTGAGCGGCGGAGCAGTTCGTCGACCTTTGCGAACGTTGTCCCTGAATTGCATCAAACCCATTCGAGACAAAATTCCATTGGCAACCAAATTTGTTAGAAGATGAAGATAAGATATTGAAAAATATGAAAAACGACTCGCACTGACCGAATATCGTGTGCGCATTTGTGTTTCGTTAGGCGGCCCGCGATAGAATTCGTCTCGCCCGGATTGAAGCTGCGTGCGCGTCGGATCATGGTGCCACGTAATCGGACGCGATGTGTTCCTACAGACGATGAAATCACCGATGGAAGATCGCCGCAAACATCCGCGCGTCGAGAGCGACGAACCGGCCTATATTTCAACAAGCGGACTGAGCATACGGTGCCGTCTCTTGATCGTATCCTCCGAGGGGGCCGCGCTCGAAGTCCCGGACCCGACTTTTGTCCCGTCGGATTTCCAACTCATGACCGAGCGAGACCGCGTGGTTCGGCGCTGTCGGGTGATCTGGATCAAGAAGAACCGGGTCGGGGTCGCCTTCGATCAGCCCGGCGCGGAGGAGGACTCGATCGTGCCGGGCAGCAAGCTTTGATTTACCACCCGTTTGGTCTGCCGCTGGCTCTCCCCATTTCCGCCGTGTTTGCGCGGAGATATGTTCCCTGGCTTGATGGGGACCTGGGCCGTATCATGCAGACCAGCGCTTGGATGCGCGGGCACGGCGTTCGGGAATAGGCCTTGGGGACGGATGGGGAAATCAGATTCAGATCGAATCGGACGTGCGGCGTGCGCTATAGCAGCCGCAGGCGCATGTCTGATGCTGGCCAACTGCAGTTCATCAGGCAAATTGAGCCGGATTGATCCAAAATACGGAGTTTCGAGCAGTCCCCGCGTCGTCGCTTTCGGCGAACCGGTGCCGAAAGGTGGCGGCACGTACCGGGTTGGCAAACCTTACACAGTGGCCGGGCGTGTCTATGTTCCGGAGGAAAACACCCGTTACCGCGCCGAAGGACTTGCTTCGTGGTACGGCGACGATTTCCACGGCCGCCTGACTGCCAATGGCGAGGTTTTCGACATGACCTCGCTGTCGGCCGCGCATCCGACGCTGCCTTTGCCGTGTTACGCGCGGGTGACTAACCTCGGCAACGGCAAATCCCTCATCGTTCGTGTCAACGACCGCGGACCGTATCATGGTAATCGGTTGATCGACGTCTCGAACAAAGCCGCCGAGTTGCTGGAGTTCAAACGAAACGGCGTCGCGCGGGTGAAGGTCGAATATGTCGGACGGGCGCCGCTCGAAGGTTCGGACGACCGGCAATTGATGGCCACCTTGCGGACCGGAGAACCGGCTCCCTCGCCATCCACGGTGAGGATCGCGTCGGCGCGGCCGTTCGTGCCTGATCTCGAGCCATCCGGACGTGCGATCCGCGGCGACGTCCCGACGCCGGACGGGCGGCCTTATACGCTTGGACATACCTCGATGGACGTCGCATCGATCAACGCGACGTCCGAAATGTCGGCGTCCGGCCGCGTCCGATCACACCCGCAGGCGCGGGATAATCCGCGGGTGGTCGCCTACGACGCCAGCGGCGACGATGTGGCGAACGATGTCCGCCCGGTCTCGGCCTATGCGCCGGTCGATCCGCGCGGGCCGAGCGAACTGCTCTCGGGACGCGGACTCTACTAGGCGCTGTTCGCCCGTAAGCAACCAAGCCGCCCTGAAGTTCCGCGCCTCCACGGCGCGGCATGTGTTGTTCGTGAGGGTGCCAACTGTTATAGCGTTCACGAGAGAAGATGTTCTCGGGACTGAGCCCGCGTGGAGACCGGTTCACGCGAAGAAAACGCGTCTAATCAAAATCATAGACCTTCTGCTTCTGAGTCCGGTACAAGCGGAAAGGCTCCGGAACGGGCTCTGCGGAACGCGGCGCATGACAACCAGATTTTTCACGCATGGCAAACGCCGGGAATTCGCGTGGCGCGGTCTGACGGCCGCCATCGTCATCCTCGCGATCGGGATTGCTGGCGTTGCGCTCGCTGCCAACAACAGCGTGCAGGGCGCCAGAAAGGAAGAGGTCTTTGAGACCAGCGCCCCGACCGCAATTCTGATCGAAGCCAACAGCGGCAGCGTGCTGTTCGAAAAGAACGCCGACGAACTGCGGGCGCCATCCAGCATGATGAAGCTGATGACGGTGGAGGTCGTGTTCGACGCCATCAAGAAAGGCCAGATCAAGCTTACCGACGAGTTCCTCATCAGCGAGAACACCTGGCGCAAGGGCGGGGCGCCCGCTGGCGGATCGACCATGTTCGCGGCGATCAACAGCCGCGTTTCGGTCGACGATCTGCTGCACGGCGCGATCATCCAGAGCGGCAACGACTCCTGCATGGCGCTGGCGGAAGGCATCGCCAATAATGAAAGCGCCTTCGCGGAAAAGATGACGGCGCGGGCGCGGGAGCTGGGCATGACCCGCTCGACTTTCGCCAATTCCAACGGCCTTCCGGATCCCGGCAACAAGATGTCGGTTCGCGAGCTTGCGGTTCTGGCGCGCCACATCATCCTGACGTACCCGGAATTCTACAAGCTGTTCGGCGAACGCGAATTCACCTGGAACAAGATCCGCCAGTTCAATCGCAACCCGCTTTTGACCACGATGGAAGGGGCCGACGGTTTCAAGACCGGTTACACCAAGGAGGGCGGCTATGGCATGGTCGGCTCGGCCATTCAGAACGGCACGCGGCTGATCGTCGTGGTGAATGGCCTGGAGAGTGCGGATGACCGCGCGTCCGCGGCGAAGAAATTGTTGGAATGGGGGTTTCGGAATTTCGAAGTCCGGACCCTGTTCGCAGCGGAACAGCCGATCGGCTATGCCAAGGTGTTCGGCGGCGACAGCGGCTCGGTCGGGGTCGCGGCGTCAGAGCCGGTCCAGGTCATGGTCCAGAAGAACGGCAACGACAAGCTGCTCGCGCGCATCGTCTATGATGGGCCGGTCCACGCGCCGGTCGCGCCGGGGCAGTCCATCGGCCTGATCAAAATATGGCGCGGCAAGGAAGTCGCGGTCGAAACGCCGGTTCATGCCACGAACGCCGTGGGCGTCGGCTCGACGATGCGCCGCGCGATGGACGGCGCGATCGAGCTTGTCATCGGGATGGTGCGCTCGGGCGCCGAGAGACTCTGATGATTGAGGCCGCGGCCAATGCGGGCCCGGTGCGCGGCCGCTTCATCACCTTCGAAGGCGGCGAGGGGTCCGGCAAATCGACGCAGATCAAGATCCTCGCCGAACGCCTGAACGCTGCTAAGCTGCGCACCATCGTCACGCGGGAGCCCGGGGGCTCGCCGGGCGCTGAAATCATTCGTCACCTCGTTCTGTCCGGCATGGGAAAGCTGCTCGGCGCCGATGCCGAAACCTTGCTGTTTGCGGCCGCGCGCGACGATCATGTTCATACTGTCATCAAGCCCACGCTGGAGCAGGGCGTCTGGGTGCTCTGCGACCGGTTCGCGGATTCGACGCGCGCCTACCAGGGACGGCTGGGGAACGTGCTGCCCGGCGTGCTGAACGCGATGGAGCGCGTCACGATCGGCGATCTCAAGCCCGACCTGACCGTGATCCTCGACATCCCGGTCGAGATCGGGATGCAGCGCGCCGGAGGCCGCCGCGGCAGCCGCGCGCCCGATCGCTTCGAGGCCGAGGACATTGCGTTTCACCGGCAACTCCGCAACGCTTATCTGGACATCGCCGCCGGCGACCCGCAACGCTGCGTGGTGATCGATGCCAATGCCGACGTCGCGACCGTCGCTGCTGCAGTGTGGACCGCACTGCGCGATCGCGTGCTGACTGCGGATCCTGCCAGGGAAGTCACACGCGCATGATCGCCCGCTCCACTGCCGCGGAGATGTCGGTCAGGCATCCGCGCGAAACAACCGCGCTTTTCGGCCACGGCGAGGCGGAGCGAACACTGCTCGATGCCTATCGTGGCGGTCGTATTCCGCACGCGTGGCTGATCGGGGGCGCGCCGGGGATTGGCAAGGCGACGCTGGCCTACCGGATGGCGCGGTTTGTGCTTGCGCACGGCGATCCCGCACTGTCCGACGTGCAATCGGCGCAGACGCTCGAACTTGACCCGACACATCCGGTTGCCCGCCATGTCGCGGCCGACACGCATGGCGGTCTCCTGACGCTGGAGCGGACGCCCAACGAGAAGGGCGTGATGCGCACGGTGATCAGCGTGGAGCAGACGCGGGAAACGATCGCCTTTTTCGGTTCGACCGCGGCCATCGGCGGCTGGCGGGTGTGCATTGTCGATACCGTCGACGAACTCAACCCCAATGCCGCCAATGCGCTGCTCAAGGTGCTCGAGGAGCCGCCGCGTCGGTCGCTGTTTTTTCTGGTCAGTCACGCGCCGGCGCGGCTGCTGCCGACGATCCAGTCACGCTGCCGCAAGCTCATGCTGCGGCCGCTGGCGGTCGATGATGTGATTCGTGCGGCAGCCGAAGCAGGACGGATCGCGCCCGACGATGCATCGTTGCGGGAAGCCGCCGATGCGGCGGAGGGAAGCGTGGCGCGGGCGCTGGCGCTGATGGGGGGCGGCGCGCTGAAGCTTCACCAGAGGACGACGGTGCTGCTGGACAGCCTTCCACAGGTCGACCCGCGCGAACTGCACGCGCTGGGCGATGCGCTCGGCGGCAGCGACCGCGCCGCGCTTGGCGCCTTCGTCGACAGTGTCGACCGCTGGATCGGCGAACGCCTCCATGTCGGCGATGCGAACGCTGATCTTCCTCGTCTTGCACGGCTCGCGGAGGTATGGGAAAAGATCAACAACGCCGCGCGCGAGACGGAGACCTACAATCTCGAGCGGAAACCGCTGGTTTTCTCGGTGTTCGGGCTTCTGGCAGAAGCAACGCGATAATAGCGCTCCGCCCGGAAGCATTTTCGATTCAGCCTGATTCATAAGGACTTTGTGGTGGCTCCCGCTAAGAAGAAAACGGCAAAAAAATCCCGCGTGAAGCCGCGCAAACAGCGCCGCGTCGTGGCCCCGAAAGCGCGCAGCAAAAAAGCTGGCGCCCGGAAGAGCAGCAAACGCGGAAAGACGGGCGCGAAGGCAACGACGAAAGCGCGCGCGCCGAAGAAGGTCAAAAAGGCGGCGAGTAAGCCTGCCAAGCGCGCGGCCAAAAAGCAGCCGTCGACAAAAGCTCCCAAAAAAGCTGTGGCGAAAAAGAGAACTTCAAAACGAGCCGTGACAAAAAAATCCACGGCAAAACAGCCTGTGGCAAAACAGGTCGTGGCAAAACGGCCGGTGAGAAAGCGTCCGGAGAAAGCCGCAGCGCCGGCCCGGACTGATACGACCTTGACTACGGCGCCTTCGAGTACGACGTCGGCGCATGCCAACACGTTCTACATCACCACAGCCATCGTGTATCCGAACGGCGCGCCGCATATCGGTCACGCTTATGAGGCGATCGCCACGGACGCGCTGGCGCGTTTCCAGAGGCTCGACGGCAAGGATGTCTTCTTTCTGACCGGCACCGACGAGCATGGCCAGAAGATGGTACAGACCGCGCAACGCGAAAACATATCAGCGCTTGAACTCGCCACACGGAACGCCGAATTGCTGCGCAAGCTCGACGAGACGCTGGACATCTCGTTCGATCGGTTTATCCGCACCTCGGAGTCCGCACATCATCGCTCGGTCCAGGAAATCTGGAAGCGCATGGTGGCAAACGGCGACATCTATCTGTCGAACTACGCCGGTTGGTATTCGGTGCGCGACGAAGCCTATTACGCCGAGGACGAGACCGTCGTCGGCGAAGACAACGTGCGGCGCGGCCCGCAGGGCACCCCCGTCGAGTGGGTGGAGGAAAAGAGCTATTTCTTTAAGTTGGCGTCCTATCAGGACAGGCTGCTCGCGCTGTACGAAAGCCAGCCGGATTTCATAGGTCCGGATTCCCGCCGTAACGAAGTCGTCAGCTTCGTGAAGGGTGGACTGAAGGATCTCTCGATCTCGCGCACGACCTTCGACTGGGGCATCAAGGTGCCGGACGATCCCGAGCACGTCATGTATGTCTGGGTCGACGCGCTGACGAACTACATCACCGGCGTCGGTTTTCCGGACGAGAACGACAGGAACTGGCGCTACTGGCCGGCTGACGTTCACATCATCGGCAAGGACATCATTCGCTTTCACGCCGTGTACTGGCCTGCCTTCCTGATGTCGGCGGGCATCCCGTTGCAGAAGCGTGTCTATGCGCACGGCTTTCTGTTCAATCGCGGAGAGAAGATGTCGAAATCGGTCGGCAACGTCGTCGATCCCTTCAACCTCGCCGCGCAATACGGCGTCGATCAGATGCGCTACTTCTTCCTGCGTGAAGTGCCGTTCGGGCAGGACGGCAGCTACAACCACGAGGCGATCGTGGCGCGCATCAATGCCGATCTCGCCAACGACTTCGGCAACCTTGCCCAACGCTCCTTGTCGATGATCGCCAAGCAGCACGAGGGCATGCTGCCCGAGCCTGGGGATTTCAGCGACGCCGACAAGGCGATCCTCGCGCAAGCCGACGGCATGATCGCGCTTGCGCGCGAGGCGATGAATGCGCAGCAGATTCATCAGGCGCTCAACGCCGTTTGGGCCGTCGTCGCCGAAGCCAACCGCTATTTCGCCGGCGAAGCGCCCTGGGTGCTGGCCAAGACCGATCCGGCGCGGCAGAAGACGGTGCTCTACGTCACCGCCGAGGTGGTGCGCCAGATCGCGATCCTCGCTCAGCCCGCGATGCCGGCCGCATGCGCCAGGATGCTCGATAGTCTCGGCATTCCCGCGGACGAACGGAATTTTGCGATGCTTGGCGGTCACGTCCGCATCAAGCCAGGCACGACATTGCCGCCGCCGGTCCCTGTGTTTCCGCGCTATGTCGAACCGTCCGTGACCTGACCGCAAACCGCCCATGCTTGTCGACAGCCATTGCCACCTTGATTTTCCCGATTTTGCCGATGAACTCGACGCCGTCGTCGCGCGCGCGGAAGCGGCGGGGGTGGAGCGCATGGTGACGATCTCCACTCGCGTGAAGGAGCACGCAAAACTGCTCGCGATCGCCGAGCGGTTTTCGAACGTCTACTGTTCGGTCGGCACGCATCCGCATCACGCCGATGAAGAGGACGGTATCACGCCGGACGAACTCACCGCGAAGACGCAGCATCCGAAAGTCGTGGCGCTGGGGGAGGCTGGGCTTGATTATTTCTACGAAAACGGCTCGCCCGAGGCTCAGGCGCGGGGATTCCGCGCCCACATCGCCGCCGCCCGCGCCACCGGTTTGCCGCTGGTCATTCATACCCGCGAGGCGGATGAGGATTGCGGACGCATTCTCGATGACGAAATGGCGAAGGGGCCGTTTCGCGGCGTGCTGCATTGCTATACCGGTGGCCGCGAACTCGCGATGAAGGCCGTTGCGCTTGGATTGTACATCGGCTTCACAGGAATCCTGACGTTCAAGAAATCCGATGCGTTACGCGCGCTCGCTGCTGAATTGCCCGAGGATCGTATTCTGGTCGAGACCGATGCGCCATATCTTGCGCCCGGCAAGTTTCGCGGCAAGCGCAACGAACCCTCCTATGTCGTGGAGACCGCCAAGGTGCTGGCCGATGTGCGCGGCGTTTCGCTCGAGGAAATGTCGCGGCAGACCACAGAGAATTTCTTCCGGCTGTTCTCCAAAGTGCCGCGCGGAGAGGTAATCGCATGACGGTGACGCTGACCATTCTCGGCTGCGGATCGTCAGCCGGCGTACCGCGTCCTGCGCTGGGCTGGGGCGCCTGCGATCCCACCAATCCGAAAAACCGCCGCCGCCGCTGCTCGCTGTTGGTGGAGCGCGCATCGGAGCAGGGGACAACGCGTGTCCTGATCGATACATCACCCGACCTGCGCGAGCAGTTGCTCGACGTCAACGTCGATCACATCGATGCGGTTTTCCTCACGCACGAACACGCCGACCAGACGCATGGAATCGACGACCTGCGCTCCATCGTGCTGCATCAGGGCCAGCGGATTCCGGTGTATCTCAATCAGTCGACATCCAAGGAAATCCTCGCCCGCTTCTCTTACTGTTTCGTGTCGCCAGAGGGCAGCGGCTATCCGCCGATCCTGGACAGCCTCTCCATCGAGGCGGGCGAAAGCCAAGCGATCGACGGCAAGGGCGGCCCCCTCACGCTGTTGGCTTTTCTCGTGCAGCACGGCAACATTCCGTCGCTCGGTTACCGGATCGGCAACGCTGCCTATACCCCCGACGCGCACGACATTCCGCATGAAAGCTGGCAGGCGCTGCAAGGCCTCGATCTGTGGATCATCGACGGACTGCGATACGCGCAGCATCCCAGCCATTTCAGCATCGCGGACGCGCTGTCGTGGATCAACCGCTTCAAGCCCAAGCGCGCTGTCATCACCAACATGCACGCCGACCTGGACTACGAGGTGCTGCGCCACGAGTTGCCGGAAAATGTCGTGCCGGCCTATGACGGGATGAAGCTTCAGATTGAAGGTCCTATCCCTGCCTCAACGCTCGAATAACGGCGGCGTCATCGGCCGCGGAGGATTGCCGCCCGATTCTATCTCATAGGAGATAGTTTCTAATTCAGGCCGAGATCGCCTTCGCCGAATTGACCTGACTTCTCAGCAGGAACTTCTGGATCTTCCCTGTCGAGGTCTTCGGAATCGTCCCGAACACCACAGCCTTCGGCGTCTTGAAACCAGGTATGTGCTCGCGGCAATAGGCGATGATTTCCGCCTCAGTGACGTGCGCACCATCTTTCAATTCGATGAAGGCGCAAGGCACTTCGCCCCACTTGGCGTCGGGTTTGGCGACCACCGCGGCGAACAGCACGGCAGGGTGCTTGTAAAGGATGTCCTCGACCTCGAGCGAGGAGACGTTCTCGCCGCCGGAAATGATGATGTCCTTGGAGCGATCCTTGATGATGACATAGCCGTCGTGATCGAGCACTCCGAGATCGCCGGTATGAAACCATCCGCCGGCGAAGGCTTCTTTCGTCGCCTTCTCGTTCTTGAGGTACCCCTTCATCACGATGTTGCCGCGGAACATGACCTCGCCGATGGTTTCGCCGTCGCGCGGCACCTCGTGCATAGTCTCCGGGTCAAGGACGGTGATGGCTTCCTCGAGCGGGTAAGGAACACCCTGCCGTCGCTTGAGTTGAGCGCGCTGATCGCCGGGGAGGTCATCCCAACCCGGCTGTTCGGCGCAGACCGCGGCGGGACCGTAGGTCTCCGTCAGCCCGTAGACATGAGTGAGCTTGATGCCGATGCTTTCAGCGCCCTCGAGCACAGCGACCGGGGGTGCAGCCCCGGCGATCAGCCCGACGATCGGCCGGGCAACGTTGCTCTTGGGCGCGCAGGGCGCGTTGATCAGGGTGTTGTAGACGATCGGCGCGCCGCACATGTGGGTGACGCCGTGCTTCGGGATAAGCTCGAAAATCCTGGCGGGATCGACCTTGCGCAAGCAGACGTTTACGCCCGCCGCTGCGGCAACGCTCCACGTGAAGCACCAGCCATTGCAGTGGAACATGGGCAAGGTCCAGAGATAGGACGGGTGCTGCCCCAGCCCGCCGGCCAGAATATTGCTGACGGCATTGAGATATGCGCCACGATGGTGCGTAACGACGCCTTTCGGATTGCCCGTGGTGCCGGAGGTGTAACTCAGCGCGATCGCGTCCCACTCGTCATGCGGCGGCACAGTCACGAAACCCGGATCGCCCGCGGCGACGGCCGCCTCATATTCGATTTCGCCGATGCGTTCGCCGCCCGAAAAAGCCGCGTCGTCGACGTCGATGACGAAGGGTTTTGGGCCTTTCATCAGCGTCAGCGCCGCGGCGATCACGGCGGAGAACTCCGGGTCGACCAGAATGACTTTGGCGCCGCCATGATCCAGCATGAAGGCGAGGGAGGCCGCTTCAAGGCGGATGTTGAGCGTGTTGAGTATCGCGCCGGTCATCGGCACTGCGAAATGAACCTCGTTCATCGCGGGGATGTTCGGCAACATCACCGCCACGGTATCGCCGCGCCCGATTCCACGTCCCGCGAGAAACGATGCAAAGCGCCTGCAGCGGGTGTAGGTCTCGGCCCAGGTGAAGGTGCGTCCTTCGTAGACCGCGCTCGGCAGGCCGGGATACACAGCTGCGCTTCGCTCAAGGAAGCTCAGCGGCGTCAGCGGCACGAAATTGGCGGGGTTTTTGTCCAGACCGGTATTGTATTGGTTTTCGACCATATCTTTTACCCTTCAATACCTTGCGAAGGATTTTTTATTTTCCGCTCTATCCATATCAGAAAACAGAGACGGAAGGCTGACCAACTCTCTGGTATTTATTCCAGAAATCCAATCGAAATCCATGGAAACGCGGCCACGGCGATCAAGCCGATCAACAATGCCAGCATGTAACCCCAGATCGGCCTGATCCCATCGGCAGGATCGACGCGACCGATGGCGCAGGCGGCATAATAACCTACGCCGAAAGGCGGTGCGAACAGGCCCATGCCCATGGCCAGAATAATGACCATTGCGTAATGGACCTCGTGAATTCCAACGGCTCTTGCGATGGGGAACAGCAGCGGGCCGAACAGCACGACGGCCGGAATACCTTCGAGCACGCTGCCGAGAACGGTGAAGGCGACGATCGAGACGGCGATGAAACTGACCCCGCCGCCGGGCAGGCCGGTCATCGTGGCCGCCAGCGCCCGGGAAAAGCCGGACTGGGTCAGTCCCCAGGCCATGCCGGTTGCCGTTCCGATGATGAGCAGGATCGCACCGGACAGAGAGGCGGTTTCAATCAGCATCGGCAGCAACCTGCGCCAGTCGAACCGACGATAGAGCAACAGGCCGGCGAGAACGGCATAGACGATGCCGATGGTCGACACCTCCGTTGCGGTCGCGATTCCCTCGACGACGGCAGCGCGGATCACGAACGGCAGCGCCAGAGCCGGCAGGGCGACGACGAACGTCCGGGCGATCTCGCCGACCCTAGCCTTTTCGATGTGGCTCAGGTCGTCGTCACGGTGCCGCCACCACACCAGCGCCGACAACGTGATCGCCAGCACGGCGCTCGGAAGCAATCCGCCGGTGAACAGGGCCGCGATCGATACCCCGCTCACCGAGCCGATCGTGATCAGCACCAGACTCGGCGGAATGGTTTCCGTCTGGGCGCCGGTGGCCGCGAGCAGGGCGACGAGGTCGCCCGGTTCGGCTCCACGCTTCTTCATCTCCGGAAACAGCACGGGAGCCACGGCCGCCATGTCCGCCGCCTTGGCCCCCGAAATGCCCGACACCAGATACATCGCACCGACCAGCACATAGTGGAGACCGCCGCGAACATGACCAAGCAGACTGGCAAGGAACGCCACCATGGCGCGCGCCATCCCGGTCATTTCGATCAGCAGGCCGAGGAAGACGAACAGCGGAACGGCGAGCAGGATGAGATGGCTCATGCCCTCGTCCATACGTCCGACCAGCACGATCAGCGGCGTCCGCGTGGTCAGCGCCAGATATCCGTAGATCGCAAGGCCAAATCCGAAGGCGATCGGCACACCTGCGAATACGCAGAGGCCGGCGACGCCGACGAAAAAGATCACGAGGTTGAGATTGCCCAACGGCAGCAACCACGGCTGCATCAGACGGAATGCGAAAATCATGACAGCGACGGTCGCGGCCGCGCCGAGCAGAATCCGTATGTTGCCGATGCGCACCAGCCGCAGCAGCGCAAAGACGGCCATCAGGCCGATGCCTACCGGCAGCGCCGCCGTGCGCCACACGTTGGAAATCTGCAACGCCGGCGTGGTGATGAAGCTTTCCTCATAGGCATAGTCCCACGATGGCCCGACTATCAGGATCAGAAAGGCGAGGGCCGCGCAGAGGGCGACCGCGTCGAGGAAGGCGCGTTGTCCGGGGCGGGCCTGCGCGACCAGCGCGGTCATGCGCATGTGCTCGCCGCGACGGAATGCCGTGACCGCGCCCAGCATCGCCAGCCACAGGAACAAGATAGACGCCAGTTCATCGGACCAGATCAGAGGCCGGTGAAGCAGGTAGCGAGAAACCACGCCCGCAAACAGCACGATGATTTCCGCAACGACGAGCGCGGCTGCCGGCACTTCGACCAGATATCCGAGACAAGCATCGAGCGACGCCGCCAGAGAGCGCCGTCGCGCGAAATCCGGCGTTTCCACGTCCGCCGTCGCTTCCGTGCCTTCGGCGCGAGCCATCTTTTGCGTCCGAGGCCGGCTTTTATACGAGCTTGCCTACCGATTTCTCCAGCAACGACCACGCCTGATCGCCGTATTTGCCCTTCCATTCGGAATAGAAACCGGCGGATTGCAGCTTGTCGCGGAACGGGCCGAGTTCAGGCTGATTGAAGATCAGCCCCTTGGCGGCGAGATCGGCACGGACCGTCGCATTCATTTTCTCGATATCCTCACGTTCCTTGACCGCCGCTGCATTGATGTTCCTCGTGACGATAGCGCGGATGTCGACCGGAATCGCCTCCCATGCGCGGCGATTGGCCAGGAACCAGAAGCCGTCCCACATATGATTAGTCAGCGAGCAGTATTTTTGCACCTCATACAGTTTGGCGGCCGCGATCAGCGCGAGCGGATTTTCCTGACCTTCGACGATCTTCGTCTGCAACGCGGAATAGACCTCGTTGAAGTTGATCGAGGCGGGCGAAGCGCCGAACGCCTTGAACATCGAGGTCCAGAGCGGCGAAACCGGCACGCGTATCTTGAACCCCTTGAAATCGTCTGGTCCGTTGATCGGCCTGATCGACGACGTGGTCTGCCGGAAACCGTTGTCCCAGATCTTGTCCATCACAACGAGATTGGACTTGCTGATTTCGCCGCGGATATATGCGCCAAGTTCGCCATCCATCGCCTTCCAGACCGTCGCGTAATTGGGAAATGCAAAACCGACGCCGTTGATCGATGCCGCCGGTATTAGCGCGGCCAGGATCAGGCCCGACAAGGTGAAAAACTCAACGCCGCCAGAACGGATCTGACTGAGCGCATCGGTATCGGAACCGAGTTGGTTGCTGGGAAAAATCTGCAAATCGACCCGTCCGTCGGTCTCGGTCCTGATCGCCGCCGCCATTTCCTTGGCGCGGATGTTCAGCGGATGCGACTCCGGCAGATTGTTGGCGTACTTGTAAGAAAACTCAGCCTTCTGGGCGCGCGCCACGAATGGCGCGCCGACGCCGCCGAGGATGACCGTCGCCGCCGACGCCTTCAGCACTGTACGACGCGAAAAACCCATCTGAACCGTCTCCCTGACGTTTGTTGTTGTCCAGTACAAGTCCACGATGCAAGGCGCCGCGTCCGGTCATCACTTCGCGATTCGCAGGTCAAGTTCTTCGCGCAATTCTCGCCGACCGCAAGTCACGATCTCCGCGCGGGGCTTATTCTGCAAGCGCTATTTCGAGCAAGGAATTGAAACGATCGCCGCGGGGTTTGCAAAAAACTCCGCTAAGCCGCTGGGATCTCTGGTGGAATAAATATTCCATAATATACCTTATGCGAATTACGGGACGGTTTGCGGGAATGGTCAGGAAGCCGGCACCGCTCCAGCGCCGACGGTCACCTGACTTCTTTGTTGGATATTTCAAGGGCGAAAGCTGGTCTGGTCGCTGCGCCGGATCGCCAACTATCTATCCTGCCGCCGCCCCGACGATGACGCAGTTGCGGACAGATCGTTCGCAGGCGCCGGCTCGGAGTCTTTGCGGAACAGAACATACAACGCCGGCAATACCAGCAGCGTCAGGATGGTCGACGAGACGATGCCGCCGATCACGACGGTTGCCAGGGGCCGCTGCACTTCGGCGCCCGCGCCGGTCGCGATCGCCATCGGCACGAATCCAAGGGATGCGACCAGCGCCGTCATCAGGACCGGTCGCAGCCGGGTCGAGG
Organism: Nitrobacter sp.; assembly: GCF_051535235.1. Classification (GTDB taxonomy): domain Bacteria; phylum Pseudomonadota; class Alphaproteobacteria; order Rhizobiales; family Xanthobacteraceae; genus Nitrobacter. The sequence continues at coordinate 94,259 of NZ_JBPPLZ010000008.1, read as the reverse complement.
CGCCCTGATAAACCGCATCGAATACCGGCGTTCCTTCCCGCCGCAATTGTTCAATGAAAGAGATGATGACGATGCCGTTCAGGACGGCGACGCCCGACAGCGCGATGAAGCCGACGCCGGCGCTGATGGACAGCGGGATACCGCGCAGCAGCAGCGCTAGAACGCCGCCGGTGAGGGCTAGCGGCACACCGCTGAACACCAGCAAGGCATCGGCGAGCGATCCGAAACTCATGAACAATAGCAACAGCATGAGCGCCAGCGCGACCGGCACCACAATCGTCAAGCGTTTGGTCGCCGATACGAGTTGTTCGAACTGCCCTCCCCAGCCGATCCAATAGCCCGGCGGCAGCCTGACTTTCTCCGCGACCGCGCGCTGCGCGTCGGCCACGAACGATCCGAGGTCCCGTTCGCGAACGTTGGCGGTGACGACGATGCGACGCTTGCCGTTTTCGCGGCTGATCTGGTTGGGACCCGGCGCGACCTCGACCGTCGCCACCGATGACAGCGGCACGTAGCGCATCTGGAGGGCGGACGATGCCGACCATGCAACGTTCGTCTTCTCCGCTGCCGTTGTGTTTTCGACGGGAGGCAGGGGAATCGAGATGGCGCGGATCGACTCCAGGCGGCCTCGCAGGTTTTCAGGAAGGCGGACCACGATGTCGAAACGCCGATCGCCCTCGAACAGCTTGCCAACGCTTTTGCCGCCGATCGCAATCTCCACGACGTTCTGGACGTCAGCGGTGCTGAGGCCGTAGCGCGACAGGGCCTGCCGATCCAGCTTCACCGTCAAAATCGGAAGCCCGGACACCTGTTCGATCTTGACGTCGGTCGCGCCGGAAATAGTCGTGATCGCGGACTGCACCTGTTTCGCCGCGCCCTGGAGAATGTCCAGATCGTCGCCGAAGATCTTGATGCCGACGTCGCTGCGCACGCCGGAGATCAGTTCGTTGACGCGCAACTCGATCGGCTGCGAGATTTCATATGCGCTGCCGGGAATCTCGTTCGCAGCCTTTTCGATTTCCTCCACGAGTTCGGATTTGGGCTTCGACGGGTCCGGCCATTCCTCGCGCGGCTTCAGCATGACGTAGCCGTCGGACATCGATGGCGGCATCGCATCGGTGGCGACCTCCGCGGTGCCGGTCCGCGCGAAGACGTCTTTCACTTCCAGGATTTTTTTGATCCGTTTCTCCAGCGCCATCTGGAGATCGAGCGACTGGGTCAGGCTGGTTCCCGGTATCCGGATCGCGGCGATGGCGACGTCTCCCTCGTCGAGCGAGGGAATGAATTCGCCACCCATACGCATCGCGGCGACGCCACTTGCCAGCACGATGACGACAGCCGCGGACACCACCAGGTGCCGATACCGGATCGCGCCTTTCAGCAGCGGCAGGTAGCCTCGCTTCGCCCCGCGCATGAAAAGGCTCTCCTTGCCGGAGACCTTGCCGGTCATCACAATCGCAACGGCCGCGGGAACGAAAGTCACGGAGAAAATCGCGGCGCCCAGCAACGCCATCAGCACCGTGAGCGCCATCGGCGTGAACATCTTGCCTTCGACGCCGGTGAGCGTCAGTACCGGCAGGTACACGACCGCGATGATCGTGGTGCCGAACAGGCTGGGTTTGATCACCTCGCGGGATCCGTTGAAAATCGTCCGCAGGCGTTCGCTGAGCGACAGAAGCCGCCCCGCCCTGCGCTGCTCCTCGGCAAGAAGCCGCAGGCAATTCTCCACGATGATCACCGCGCCGTCGACGATAATGCCGAAATCGATGGCGCCCAGGCTCATCAGGTTTGCGCTGACTCTCGCCTCGACCATGCCGGTCACCGTGAAAAGCATGGCGAGTGGAATCACGCACGCCGTCACGATCGCCGCGCGAATATTGCCGAGGACGAGGAACAGCACCGCGATGACGAGAAGCGCGCCCTCGATCAGGTTCTTCTGCACGGTTCTGATGGTCGCATCGACCAGATCGGTCCGGTCATAGACCGTGCGCGCGATCACGCCGTCGGGAAGCGAGCGGGCGATCTCGCCGAGCTTGGTCGCCACCTGCTTCGCGACTGCGCGGCTGTTCTCGCCGATCAGCAGCATCGCGGTGCCGAGCACGGTCTCCTTGCCGTCCAGCGTCGCGGCTCCTGTCCGCAGGTCCTTGCCTTCCCGCACGTCGGCCACGTCGCGGATGCGGACGGGAATGCCGCCGCGCGAACCGATGACGATGTCCTGAATTTCGGCGATGTTGGCGACCTGTCCCGGCGTCCGGACGAGATATTGTTCGCCGTTGCGTTCGATATAGCCCGCGCCGACGTTGGCGTTGTTGGCGGCGAGAGCCGTCATCACGTCGCGCAGTCCGAGACTGTAGGCCATCAGCCGTCCCGGATCCGGCAACACATGAAACTGGCGTTCGTATCCGCCGATGGTATTGATCTCGATCACGCCGGGGACGGTGCGCAGTTGCGGCTTGATGATCCAGTCCTGAATCGTTCGCAGGTCGCTTGCCGTGAATTCGTCGCCGCCGGGGGTCCTCGCGCCCTGCTCGGCCTCAACGGTATACATGAAAATTTCACCGAGCCCGGTCGACACCGGACCCATCGCGACCTCCACGCCGGGCGGCAACTGATCCCTCACCTGCTGGATGCGCTCGTTGACCAGCTGGCGCGCGAAGTAGATGTCGGTGCCGTCGAGAAAGACGACCGTGACCTGGCTCAGACCGTAGCGCGAACTCGATCGCGTGTATTCAAGCCTGGGGAGACCGGCCATCGCCGTCTCGACCGGAAACGTGATGCGCTGTTCGGTTTCCAGCGGAGAGTAACCCGGCGCGCGGGTATTGATCTGCACCTGGACGTTCGTGATGTCGGGCACCGCATCGATCGGCAGCCGGGTGAAATTCCAGCCGCCGAGGACCGCGATCCCCAGGGCGAACAGGATCACCAGCCAGCGCTGGCGGATTGAAAAGGCGAGGACCGCATCAATCATGCTCGGCCTCTCCCTTGCCCATCTCCGCCTTCACGACGAAGCTGTTCTCGGCGACATAGGGTTCTCCCGCCGAAAGCCCCGCACGGATCTCCACGAACCTCGCATCGGATTCTCCGAGCGCCACGGGGCGGGCTTCGATCTTGTCGCCGCCTTCGCGGACGAAAACGACCGTCTTGTTATCCAGCGTCTGTATCGCGCCAACGCGCACCGCAACCGGCACGTTGCGCTTTGCCAGCACGAGCCGCGCGGTAACGAACAGTCCCGGACGCAGGCGGCCGTCCGCGTTTGCCAGAACGATCCGGGCGATCGCCGTCTGCGTGTCGCTCGATCCGACCGGCGCGACGTAGGATATGCGACCCTTGATGTCCGCGCCGCCGTCGTCAGGATCAATCAGCACTTCGTCGCCGGTCCGGACGCGATTGAGGTCCTGACGATAGATCGACAGGTCGACCCAGATTGTCGACAGGTCGGCGACGACGAAAGAGGGCTTCTGTTCCGAGGCGTACTCGCCGAGCGAGATCTGGCGGTCGATCACGGTGCCGCTGATCGGCGCCTTCAGGTCGTAGACGGTGAGGCTCTGGTTGCTTTCGACCGATGCAAGTTGGTCGTTCTTGGCCACCGTATCGCCGATCCGTTTGCTGATCGAACGGACGATGCCTGGAAAGCGCGGCGTCACCTGAACCACCGTCTCCTGGTTGGCGCGCAGCACCCCATTGAAGGACAGCGTATCGCTGAGCGTCGCCGCGCCGGCCTTGGCGAGCACCGCACCGGCGGCTGCGAGCTTGACGTCGCTGATCAGAATGCGGTCCGCGCCGTGCTCGTCCTGCTCGATGTGGCCATTTGCGGCTTTCTCGCTCTGATGGTTTTTTCGCGCAACCGGCGCAGCAGGTTTCGTCGGCCCCATCATGCGATAGCCGATGGCTGCGACCGCGAGCGCCGCAACGGTCGCAACAATGATCGAGAGCATTCTCATCTTGCGCTCTCCCGCGTCAGCGCAAACGGATTGCCGACCAGTCCCTCGATGGTGGCGACAGCAATATGGAAATTCTGCTGAGCCTCCTGTTCGCGCAGACGCGCCTGCGTAACGCTTGCCTGCGCATCGAGCACTTCGAGAAGCGTGAAACGCCCCTGCCCGTATCCCTCGAAGATGGCGTCGGCTGCCTGACTCGATTTCGGGATCGCCACATCGCGCAACACTTTCAGCTCGCGCAACGATCCCTGCAGCGAATCGTAGGCGCGGCCGGCGAGTACGATCAGCGTGTTGCGATTGGCTTCGCGCTCCGCCCTCGTTTTTGCGAGGCTTTCCTGAGCGGACAGGATGTTGCCCTGGTTCCGGTCAAAGACCGGAATGGGAACGGACAGCGAGAGCCTGACGGCGTCGTCGCCGGTCTCGTTGTAATGACGCCAGCCGGCGCTGACGCGAACGTCCGGATAGGGCTTCAGCCGGGCCAGCAGCAGTTCGGCGTTGCGTTGCGCATAGACCGCGGTCCAGCGCATCAATTGCGGATTCGAATCGATCGCGGCGATGACGACCTGAAAAGATGGAGGCCGACCCAGATCGTCCAGCCGCCCGGAAACCGCCGAGAATTTCGCAGCAGTATCGCCCATCAGTACCGCCAGTTCGCGCCGTGCGCTGGCAAGCGTCGAACTCACACGCTCGCGATCCGCCTTCACCAACGCGGACGCGACTTCCGCCCGGCCGATTTCGGCAGGTGACGAAGCGCCGGCGTCCACTCGCCGGTGCAGCAACGGCGCCAGCTTCTCGATTGCGGCGATCTGCTCGTCCAGGATCCGCACCCTGCGCTGCGCGCCGAGGACGCCCAGAAAGGCGACGGCCGTCTCCGACAGAACTTCGAGACGCACGGCCTTGCGCTGGATGGCGGCGGTCTCGACGCCGGCCTGCCCGACGGCAATTCGCGCGTCGCGCTTGCCGAAAAGCTCGAAAAGCTGGCTGATCTGCAGCGTGGTTTCCGTCGATTTCGTCCCGCGATAACGCCCCGACCCGAACGAATTGTCCTGCTCATAGGACAGTTCGGGATTGATCAGCGCGCCGGCCTGGATGCGCTGGCCGGTTGCGATTCCGACATCGCGCTCGGCGGCGGTCAGGCGCGGATTGGCGGCGAGCGCGCGTTGAAGCGCGGTCTTCAACGTGAGCGTTTGCGAATGCGACGTTGCCGTCAGCCAAGGGCTGACCAGCAGCGCCATCGCCCCCGCAAGACGCGCGGCGGATTTCGATAGCATGGAAGATCCTGACGAACGGCGGAATCAGGGCGTCAATACGCCCGCGAATACGTTCAGGTCAGGAGCTTTGGCGGCGGAGTGTCAATGCCCGGAACGAGATCGGAGGCGCGCGAAAGCACCTTCGGAATCACGGCACGCTCAGGTGCAATTGTGACCGCGAGCAACGGCGGACTGGGCAACGAAACGGGGAAACAACCGTGACAGTGATGGTCTGCGACCATTCCGGGTCCATTCGTATCCGTATGGTCCGGCGTCATTGAGACGACGATCCGCCCCCCGGGAGCGGTCACGTCGATGTCGAAGCAATGATGCAGCGCGCCCGACAACAAATAAGCGACGATCAGAAACACGACCGCGATCCTGCTGCGCGAAACGCGCGGGAGAACGGATCGATCGTTGATAGAAGTGAGGGTCAATGGCCTACTTCGTCCCAAGCCAGCGATGTTTGTCTAACACGCCCGCGCATCTCGAGTCGACTGCAACACTATAACAGGTCCGGCGGTTTCGTGAGGAGGACAGGCCGGCCGCGTGGATTATATTCTGCCGCCGCTCTGTCTCCGCCTGAAGAGTTCCCTCAAGCTGCCCGCGCTGCGTATTCGCGCCAGCCTTTTGCGCGCAGCCGGCACGCCGGGCACTCGCCGCAACCATAGCCCCAGTCATGCCGTGCGCCGCGCTCGCCGAGATAACAGGTATGCGAGTGCTCGCGGATCAGATCGACCAGCCCTGCCCCGCCGAGTTCATGCGCAAGCGACCAGGTCGCAGCCTTGTCGAGCCACATCAAGGGTGTGTGCAGTTCGAACGGCCTGTCCATCCCGAGATTGAGCGCGGTTTGCAGTGCCTTGATGGTATCGTCGCGGCAATCCGGATAGCCGGAATAATCCGTCTCGCACATGCCACCGACGATATCGGAGATGCCGCGCCGATAGGCCAGCGCCGCCGCAAAGGTCAGGAACACGAGATTGCGGCCGGGCACGAATGTATTGGGCAGTCCACCCTCGCCCATTTCGATCGCGACGCTGCGGGTCAGCGCGGTATCGGAAATCTCCGCGAGCGTCGGAATGGCAAGCGTATGGTTTTCGCCGAGCTTCCCGGTCCAGTCCGGACGCAACGACCTGATATCCGCGAGGAGGTTGTCGCGGCATTGGAGTTCGATGACATGGCGCTGGCCGTAGTCGAAACCAAGTGTCTCGACCCGCGCGAAGCGTTGCAGCGCCCACGCGAGGCAGGTCGCGGAGTCCTGTCCGCCGGAAAACAGCACCAGCGCGGTGCGGGAGGCTGGCTGATCGGTCATGGCGAAGCCAATAGCACTCCTCGCCTTCACACGCCAATCAGCGGGGATTGCTCACCGTTCGCCTGCTTTTTGCTGGGACGGCGGCGCGGCTTGCGGCATAGAGGATGCACATTCCTCGCTGTCGGTGACTTGATGACCCCTTCCCGCGATATTTCACGCCTGATCGAAATCATGGCGCAACTGAGAACGCCCGGTACCGGCTGCCCGTGGGATCTCGAACAGACGTTTGCGACTATCGCGCCCTACACCATCGAGGAAGCCTATGAGGTGGCGGAGGCGATCGCGCGCAACGATCTGGTTGATCTCTGCGACGAACTCGGCGATCTGCTGTTGCAGGTGGTCTTTCATGCGCGCATGGCCGAGGAGCAAAATGCCTTTTCGTTCGGCGATGTGGTCGAAGCCATCACGCGCAAGATGCTCCGGCGGCATCCGCATGTATTTCCCGACAGTTCAGGATACGTCGCGCCGTCGGACGTCAAGGGAACATGGGAGCGCATCAAGGCGGAAGAAAAGGCCGAACGTGCCGCGCGCAAACCGAAGAAGGAAGCGCCGGCCTCAGGTCTGCTTGCGGGCGTCAAGGCCGGGCAGCCCGCATTGGCGCGCGCGATGGCCTTGCAGTGGAAGGCATCGACGGTCGGATTCGACTGGAACGATCCTCGGGCCGTGCTCGCCAAGATCCGCGAGGAAGCCGACGAGATCGAAGCGGCGCTGGATCGCGGCGACAAGGCCGACATCGCATCCGAGACCGGCGATCTCATGTTCGCGCTGGTCAACCTCGCGCGCCATGTCGATGCCGATCCTGAAATGGCGCTACGCGGGACCAATGCGAAATTCGAGCGGCGCTTCGCCTATATCGAACAGACTCTCGTCGCGAAGGGCCGCTCGCTGGAGGATGCGTCTCTCGCCGAGATGGATGCTCTGTGGAACGAGGCAAAAGAACGGGAGAAAGAACGTTCTACGCTCACGTCATCTTGAGGCTCGCTGCGTTTGCCTTCTTCCTCTCCTACAAGGGAGGGAAAACCGCCGCCGCAGCAGGACGTATCGGTTACCGGGCTGCCCTCACACCCCGGTCTGACTGATGAACTTCGTGATGAGGTAAGCCTCCATCGCCTCGATGCCGCCCTCCGAGCCGTAGCCGGAATCCTTGACGCCGCCGAACGGGTTTTCCGGCAAAGCGAGCCCGACATTGTTGATCGCCACCATGCCGCTCTCGATCTCCGCGCCAATCGCGGTCGCGGTCCGGGTCGAACTGGTGAAGGCGTAGGACGCGAGACCATACGGCAGTCGGTTCGCCTCCTCTGCGGCCTCAGCGAAGGTCGAGAACGGCGAGATCAAAGCCAGCGGGCCGAACGGCTCCTCGTTCATGGCGCGGGCGTCCTTCGGCACGTCGGTGATCACGGTCGGCTCGAAAAAATATCCCTTGTTGCCGATGCGATGACCACCGGCCGTGAGCTTGGCGCCCTTGCCGATCGCGTCCTGCACAAAGCCCTCGACGGCGGCGACGCGGCGCGCGTTCGCGAGCGAACCCATCCTTGAATCGGCGTCGAGACCGTTGCCGACCTTGATGGCCTTGGCGGCTTCCGTGAATTTGCCGACAAAATCCTTGTACACCTTGTCCTGCACCAGAAGCCGCGTCGGCGCGATGCAGACCTGGCCAGCGTTGCGAAACTTGGCACCGGCGATGATCTTCACGGCGCCTGCGATATCGGCATCGTTGAACACGATGGCCGGCGCATGGCCGCCAAGTTCCATGGTCGCGCGCTTCATGTGCTGACCGGCGAGCGCGGCGAGTTGCTTGCCGACCGCGGTCGAGCCGGTAAACGATATTTTCCTGATGACCGGATGCGGGATCAGATATTCGGAGATTTCGGCTGGCACGCCATACACGAGATTGATCACGCCGTCGGGCACGCCCGCATCGACAAATGCCCGCAGCAGTTCGGCAGGAGACGCCGGCGTTTCCTCGGGAGCCTTGACGATGATCGAGCAGCCGGCGGCAAGCGCGGCCGAGAGCTTGCGGCAGACCTGATTGATCGGGAAATTCCACGGCGTGAAAGCCGCAACCGGCCCGACCGGCTCCTTGATCGCGATCTGGTAGATGCCGGGCCCACGCGCCGGAATCACGCGGCCATAGGCCCGGCGGGATTCTTCTGCGAACCATTCGATGACGTCTGCCGCCACCAGCGTCTCTATTTTGGCCTCGGCGAGAACCTTGCCCTGCTCCATCGTCATCAGCGTTGCGATGCAGTCGGCGCGCTCGCGCAGCAAGCCAGCCGCCTTTCGCATGATCTTGCCGCGTTCGAAAGGCGCGACCGCACGCCAGACCTTGAAGCCCTTCTCGGCCGCGGCGAGAGCTTCATCGAGATCGGAGCGATCGGCGTGAGCCACCGTGCCGATCTGTTCCTCGGTCGCGGGGTTGAGTACGGCTAGGGTTTTTCCTGACGCGCCGGGTCGCCATTTGCCGTCGATCAGCAGCGATGTGTTCTGATAGCTCACGGGCATCTCCTGAGAGTTTCCTGCGATGGCTTCTTGATTTGACGCGTTTTCTTCACGCGAACCGGATTCCACTTCGCTTGAAAACGCTCTAAGTCGCATCGAATAATGCCACCGCCTTGCCGGTCAAGCCTGTCCTGCGCGGCCCTGCCTTGCGAAGACGGGGCAGGACGGCGCAATTGATCAAAGCGGGTGCGGTATCGCGGCGTACCGGTTGACGAGAATGTCGCGTTTGGTCTCGTCGACGCGGACGGTCATGTCGTAACGGCCGTCGCGCAGTTCCTTGGCTAGCACCTCGGAATTGCGGTGCAGCCAACTGATCGCCGCGCCGTCGGAGGCATCGACCGACAGGTCCAGCGTGGTTCGGGTCGCGGCGAGCCGGTCCTCGATCGCCGCCAGAAGCTTATCGAGCCCCTCGCCGGTTGCGGCGGAAACGAGGAAGCACGGCACTTCGGTCGAGCGGCGCGCCACGATGTTTTGCAGATTTTCGCGCTGGTCCGCGTCGAAGCGATCGATCTTGTTCCAGACTTCGAGGATGCGGGCTCCGTGTTCCGGATCAATGCCGAGTTGACGCAGCACGGCCTCGACATCGTGCTGCTGCGCTTCCGCATCCTCGTGCGAAATGTCGCGAACATGAAGAATGACATCCGCCTCCATCACCTCTTCGAGCGTCGCGCGAAACGCCGCGACAAGCTGGGTCGGCAGATTGGATATGAAACCGACCGTATCCGACAGCATCGCCTTGCCGCCGTGCGGCAGCGTCAGCGCGCGGAGCGTCGGGTCAAGGGTCGCGAACAGCATGTCGGCGGCCTGTACGTCGGCGCGCGTCAGCCGGTTGAACAGCGTCGATTTCCCGGCATTGGTATAGCCGACCAGCGCAACCACGCGATAAGGCACGCGCTTGCGCCCGGCGCGATGCAGCCGTCGCGTCGCCTGCACCTTCTTCAGTTCGTTCTCCAGCCGCGTAATGCGATCGCCGATCAGGCGGCGGTCGGCCTCGATCTGGGTTTCGCCGGGGCCGCCCATGAAGCCGAAGCCGCCACGCTGCCGTTCAAGGTGGGTCCAGGAACGCACCAGGCGGCTGCGCTGGTAGTTGAGGTGGGCGAGTTCGACCTGGAGCGCGCCCTCTTTGGTCTTGGCGCGACGCCCGAAAATTTCAAGGATCAGGCCGGTCCTGTCGAGCACCTTGGTGCTCCAGGCCTTTTCCAGATTGCGCTGCTGGATCGGCGACAGCGCGCAATCCATCACCACGAGATCGGCGCCTTCGGCGGTAATCACGCCGGCCAATTCCTCGACCTTGCCTTTGCCGAGGTATGTCGCGGGTCTGATCTGGTTGACCGGCGCGATGATTGCCTTGGCGACATCGAGGTCGATCGCGCGTGCGAGGCCGGCGGCCTCATCCAGCCGGGCGTCGGTATCACGCGTGGCATGTCCCTGCGGCATGTCGGCATCGCCGCGCCGCATCCGCAGATAAGGGCCGATGACAATCGCCCGCCCGGTCGCTTTGCCCTGCATCGGCCCTGAACGGTCGATGCCCCCCTCGGGATGCCGGGGTTCCAATCAGGAAACTTTCATATTGTTCAAAGCGGAGCGTCCTCGCCGCCTTCGAATAGCTGGATCGGAGCCCCCGGCATGATGGTCGAAATCGCGTGTTTGTAAACAAGCTGCGAATGACCATCCCGCCTGAGCAGCAGGCAGAAATTGTCGAACCAGGTGACAATTCCCTGCAGCTTGACGCCGTTCACCAGAAAGATCGTCAAGGGCGTCTTGGTCTTTCGAACGTGGTTGAGGAAGGTGTCCTGAAGGTTTTGTGCGCGGTCTATCGCCATTTTTATTATCCCGCAGTTCGTTTTGTCTTTTTTGGACCGGACACAACTCTCCCCGGAGCATCTCCTGGCCGCCGGGACCCCCTGAGATCCTCCTCGTGGACCCGGCGCTTTTGATTAGAAGGCAGAGCATGAGGTTAGGCAAGCCGGTTCGGGCCGCGGGCTCGCCCGGATCGGCAAAAACCATCAGGAAATTGCTGAAAAGCGGTGAAATTCCTCCCGCAGCCGCCTGGCAATGCCGCCCGGGCGGCCATTTCCCACGATCTGACCATCGATCGCCACGACGGGCATGACGATCTGAGAGGCCGAGGTGACGAAGGCCTCCGCGGCCTCGCGCGCTTCCGCCGGCGTGAACGGACGCTCCTCCAGCCTGATTTGAAGTGCCTCCATGACGTCCATGAGGACGGCCCGGGTGATGCCCGCAAGAATGCCGCTCTCGGCGGAGCGGGTGACGACCCGGCCGTCTTTCGTCACGATCCAGGCGTTGCTCGAGGTCCCCTCGGTGATGAATCCGTCGCTCCCGACGTACCAGGCCTCGTAAGCCCCCTTCTCGCGCGCTTCCTGCTTTGCCAGCACATTGGGCAGCAGCGATACCGACTTGATGTCCACCCGTGGCCAGCGATTTTCAGGCACGGTGACGACCTTGATGCCGTTAGCGGCGGTTTGCTGATTTTTCGCGTAGTTGAGCGCCCGCGCCGTGACGACGACGCTCGGTTTCACCCCAGTTGGCGGAAACGCATGATCGCGCCGCGCCACGCCGCGGGTCACCTGCAGATAAACCAGTCCGTAGGTCACGCGGTTGCGCCGTACCACCTCGCGCATGACGATGCCGAGTGCCGAAAGCGGCATCGGTTCGGCGATCCGCAATTCGCGCAACGATCGCTGCAGCCGCGCCATGTGCCGGGGAAAGTCCACCAGCTTGCGTCCGCGCACTTCGCAGACTTCATAAACGCCGTCCGCGAACTGATAGCCGCGATCCTCGACGTTGACACACGCGTCGCGCAGATCGCGATAGCGGCCGTTGACGTAAGCAATTCGCGACATCTAGCTGACGCCAAGCGCCTTGAGCTTGCGATGCAGCGCCGAGCGCTCCATGCCGACGAATTCCGCCGTCCGCGAAATGTTGTTGGAGAAGCGGCTGATCTGGGCGATCAGATAGTCCCGCTCGAACACCTCGCGAGCCTCGCGCAGCGGCAGGCCCATGATGTGCTCGCCATTGATGCCGGTCGGCATCGCCGGAACCATCGAGCCGACATCCTGCGGCAGCATATCCGCGGTGATAATCACTTCCGGTCCTCCGCCGGCCAGGATCATCACGCGCTCGACGTTGTTGCGGAGTTGCCGGACGTTGCCCGGCCAGACGTGCGATTGCAGTACGGCCATCGCGTCGTCGCCGATCCTGCGCTTGGGCAGCCCGCTCGCCGTGGAGATATGGTCCATGAAAAATTCGATCAGTTCGGGAATGTCCTCCCGGCGTTCGGAGAGCGGCGGAACCCGGATCGGCACGACCGACAGCCGATGATAAAGATCCTCCCGGAAACGCCCTGCGGCGATTTCCTCCTCCAGATTTCGCGCCGTCGACGAAATGATGCGGACGTCGACCTTGATCTTGTTCACTCCGCCGGAGCGTTGGAAAGTCTGATCGACCAGAACGCGCATGATCTTGTTCTGGGTCTCGCGCGGCATATCGCCGATCTCGTCGATGAACAGCGTCCCGCCGTGCGCTTCTTCCAGCGCTCCGGTTTTGCGCGGCTGCTGGCCGTCCGTCTGTTCGATACCGAACAGTTCGAATTCCATTCGCTCCGGCGTAATCGCCGCCGCGTTGATGACGACGAACGGCCCCTCCGAGCGGCTCGACTGATTGTGAAGCGTTCGCGCAGCCAGTTCCTTGCCGGATCCGGACGGACCGACGATCATGATCCGGCTGTTGGCTTTTGCTGCCCGCTCGATGGTTTGCCGAAGCTGGTTCATGCATGGGGAACGGCCGACAAGCGTACCGGCCGCCGGTGCGAGTTGCTTCAACTCCCTGACCTCGCGCTTGAGACGCGAGGTTTCGAGCGCACGCGTCGCCACCAGAATCAGGCGATCGGACTTGAACGGCTTTTCGATGAAGTCATAGGCGCCGCGCTTGATCGCTGCGACGGCCGTTTCAATGTTGCCGTGGCCGGAGATCATGACTACCGGCGTGTCGGGGCTGTCCTGCTTGATCATCTCGAGCAGTTGCAGTCCGTCGAGCTTGCTGCCTTGCAGCCAGATATCGAGGAACACCATATGCGGACGGCGGCTTGAAACCTCCGCAAGCGCCTCATCGCTGTTGCGCGCGGTTCGGGTCGTGAAACCCTCGTCTTCCAGGATGCCAGCAACGAGGTCGCGAATATCCGCCTCGTCGTCCACTATCAGAATGTCATGTGCCATGGATTGGATCCGCCTAGTCAGTTGCCGCTTGCAACCTGTGCTTTCGTTTCATCGCCAGCCGACGTATCGTCGCCAGCCGCTCCGTCGCCCTCATTGGATTCGCCATCCGCGCGCCCGGATACGGCAAACCGCAATCGCATCCAGGCTCCGCGCGCGCCCGGTCTTATGGCGGAAGCGTCGTTGAGTTCTAGTTTCCCGCCGTGATCTTCCAGCACGCGCCCCACGATCGCGAGGCCAAGGCCGGTGCCCTTCTCGCGCGTGGTGACGTAGGGCTCCAGTAGCCGCGCGCGTGCAACTTTCGGCAGTCCGATGCCGTTGTCGATGACGTCGATGACGATGTTGTCACCATCGTGCGCGGCGATGACATCGATCCGGCCTTTGCCGAGTGTCTCCGGCGGCACCGCCTCGATGGCTTCGGTCGCATTCTTGATGATGTTGGTCAGAGCCTGCGAGATCAATCGCCGGTCAAACTGGGCGCGCATCGGGTCATGCTTGATGTCGGCTTCGATCTCGATTTCGGGATGTCCGACGCGCATGAGAAAAACCGTTTGCCGGACTGTATCGGCGACATCTTCTCCCTCCATCACCGGTTTCGGCATCCGCGCAAAACGCGAGAACTCGTCGACCATCCGTCTGATATCCTCGACCTGACGCACGATCGTATCGGTGCATTGCTCGAAGATCGGTTTGTCTTCGGTGATCACCTTGCCGAACTTGCGACGAATGCGCTCGGCCGAAAGCTGGATCGGCGTCAACGGATTCTTGATTTCATGCGCGATCCTCCGAGCCACGTCTCCCCACGCGGATGTGCGCTGCGCGGTCACGAGTTCGGTGATATCGTCCAGCGTGATGATGTAGCTATCGCGCGATTGACTGGTTTGCTCGGCACTAACGCGCACCGAAATGTTGCGCTCGTTGCCGTCCCGATTGATGGTGACCTGTCCCTGTACCAGCCGCTGGGTCCCCTCCCGCGCAGACCGCATGAGATCGTTCAGTTCCGGAATCACTTCGGACAGCGGGTGCCCCAGCGTTTCCGATTCGGAGTGGCCGATCAATTTCTCTGCCGAACGGTTGAGAACGCCAATGGTGTTCGCGCCATCGACACCGATGATGCCGGCGCTTGCCGATGACAGCACGGCTTCGATGAAGCGCCGCCGGCTGTCGATCAGGCCACTCGCACTGACGAGTTCGTCGCGCTGGGTGCGCAGCTCGGCCGTCATCTTGTTGAAGGTTTCGCCAAGTTGGGCGAGATCTCCTTCGGATTTGAGGACGGGCACCTGTACGTTCAGGTCGCCGGTGGACACGACATTGGCCGCGTTCATCAAGCGGCGGACGGGCGCGACAAACCGGTCGGCGAAATTCAGCCCCAGCAGAACCGACGCCATCAGGATTGTCAGCGCAATCACCGCGAACATCAGCGCGAACGCCACCTGGATGCCAAGGCGTCGGGCCTCGATCGTGGCATATTCGGCCACGCTCGCCTCGGTCTGCTTCAGCTGCGCGACGACATGAGGATCGAGCAGGCGCGCCACATAAAGAAATTTATCGTCGAACGCACGAAGCCTGATGACGGCGGCGACATAGTTCGCCTCCGGAAATACCGCGATCTGCGGTTCGTCCTCCCCGACGCCCTTGAGGAAATCCGGATTGGGCGTGGTGTAGGTCCGCTCGATGCCGGTTTGCGCGGACACCAGCGCATTGCCGTCCTTGTCAATGAGCATCGCGCCCGGCAGGTTGCGGGCTTTCGCGTTCGAGGTCAGGAGCTGCATGAATGTCGCGCGGTCCTGATCGTACAGCGGCCGCGCGTTGGAGATATCGTTGGCCATGCCGATGATATCGCCGCGGATGAGTTGGGCGTGCTCGTGCAGATAGGCATTGGCCACGATCAGCGAGTTCTGGATAACCTCCTTGGTCGGGCCGGAAAACAGCCGATCGAGGCCGCGATCGATGGTGACGTTGGCCACGACCGAGACCAGGACCGCCGGCAGTACGGCGATCACCGAGAACAGGCTGACAATCTGGATATGAAGCTTCGCTGCGGCGCGACCGCGCCGGCGCGCCTGAACCACCTGCCAGACTTCGCCGGCGATGATGACAACGAGCAGAAGGATGACGCCGGCGTCGATCAGCAGGAAGGTGACGACGACCCGGTGGGTCGGCTCGATCGGCGTGAGGCCGACCAGAACCACGAAGGTCAGGAACGCAGACAGCAACGCCAGGCCGATCGCAACCGCAGCCAGCAGCCGGCGCAGCGTCCAGCCGCGCGGCTCGGCAAATGACGGATCGTGGGATGGGGCCCGCGTGTCTTCGTTAGTCATCCTGGGAAAAGGTTTGAGCGTTCGAAGGATCGCTGGCTAATCCGAGCCGATACCCGAGAGCGAACCTGATGCAATCATACAACAATGTTGCGCAATTGAGACATTTCCGCGGCGCATTTCTTCGCGCGGTGTGGATAAGCTTTGGATAAATCGCCGATTCGACCTCAACTATAAGCGAAAATCGGCCGGATGCGCTGCTATCCGCCGGTCCGGTAGACCTGGATATCCAGATCGCGGATTTTCTTGCGCAGCGTGTTGCGGTTCAAACCCAAAAGGTCGGCCGCCCGAATCTGATTGCCGCGGGTCGCGGCCAGAGCTGCGGTGAGAAGCGGTACTTCGATTTCCCGCAAGACGCGATGATACAGGCCCGGCGGCGGGACGCCGTTCGGAAAACCCGAGAAATGGGACGACAAGTACATTTCGACGGCTCCGCCGAGGCTGTCGACGCCCTGGCGCCCGCTGCTGCCCGAGACAACGGGGGGCGATGCAAGTTCGCCGTCGATCACCTGGCCGGTGATGACGTCCTGCGGATAGAGCGCCGCGAGTCTGCGCGCCAGATTTTCCAGTTCGCGGACGTTGCCGGGCCAGCGATGCCGCTTCAGGCGCTCCAGCGCAAGCGCATCGAGCTTCTTGGGCGGCAGGCCATCCTTTTCGGCCAGGGCGAAGAAGTGCCGGATCAGATCCGGCAGGTCGTCGATGCGTTCACGCAACGGCGGCAGGCGCAGCGGCACCACGTTGAGGCGGAAGAACAAATCCTCGCGAAACAGCCCCTGCTGGATCAGGACGCGAAGATCCTTGTTGCTGGCGGCGACGATGCGAACATCGGTTTTGATCGCGGTGCGTCCGCCGACAGCGGTGTATTCTCCCTGCTGCAGCACGCGCAGCAGACGCGTCTGCGCCTCCATCGGCATGTCGCCGATTTCGTCGAGGAACAGAGTTCCTCCCTCGGCCTGCTCGAAACGACCGGAAGCGCGGGTATTGGCGCCCGTGAAGGCGCCGCGCTCGTGGCCGAACAATTCCGATTCAATGAGGTCACGGGGGATCGCCGCCATGTTGACGGCGACGAACGGACCGTTGCGCCGCTTGCCGTATTCGTGAAGCGCGCGCGCGACCAGTTCCTTGCCGGTGCCGGACTCGCCGGAAATCATAACCGTCAGGTCGGTCTGCATCAGCCGCGCCAGCACGCGATAGATGTCCTGCATGGCGGGTGAGCGTCCGATCAGCGGAATGGATTCGAACTCGTTCTCGCCGCTGCGACTGGCGGCGCGCTCCTTGGGCTCGGCGAGCGCGCGGCCGACGATCGCAACCAGTTCCTTGAGGTCGAAAGGTTTCGGAAGATATTCATACGCGCCGCGCTCGGAGGCACGGATCGCAGTCATGAACGTGTTTTGCGCACTCATCACGATAACCGGCAGGTTTGGCCGCATCTTCTTGATCCGCGGCAGCAGGTCGAAGGCGTTCTCGTCCGGCATCACCACGTCGGTGATGACGATGTCCCCCTCGCCCTGGCTGACCCATCGCCATAGCGTCGCTGCGTTGCCTGTGAGGCGTACTTCATATCCAGCGCGCGACAGCGCCTGATTGAGCACGGTGCGGATGGCGGCGTCATCGTCTGCGACCAGTATGTGGGCTGCGGGCATGTTTCGTCCTCATCCTGGATCGCGTGAGGCGTGTGACGTCATCTCCGGGGCGGCGGCGGCGCCTTGCCGGTGTTTTGAACTCATGTCGAATATCGGAAGCAGGATGCGGAAGGTGGTTTTGCGAGGCTGGGAATCGCACTCGACAATGCCGCCGTGATCGCGGACGATCTTGGCGACCAGCGCGAGTCCAAGCCCGCTTCCGGCCGGCTTCGTGGTTACGAACGGATCGAACAGGTGGGGCAACAGGTCCTCTGCTACGCCGGGACCATTGTCCTTGACGCAAAATTCCAGGGGCAGCGACACGCGTGACTTGTTGCCGGGCACCGACAGACGGAGGCCGGGACGGAATGCGGTCGTGAACTGGATTTCTCCCTCGCCTCCCAGATCGGCAACGGCTTCCGCGGCATTCTTGACGAGATTCAGAAAGACCTGAATCAGTTGATCCCGATCGGCGAGAACCGGCGGCAGCGACGGATCGTAATCCTCGCTAAACTTGACGCTCCGCGCAAAGCCGGACTGCGCGAGCCGTTTGACGTGATCGAGCACGGAGTGAATGTTGACCGGACCGCGCGTCACCGGCCGTTCGTCACCGAACACTTCCATGCTGTCGACCAGCGTGACGATGCGGTCAGCTTCGTCGCAGATCAGGCGGGTCAGTATCCGGTCTTCCGACGATGCTCCCTGTTCGAGAAGCTGCGCCGCACCTCGGATGCCGGATAGCGGATTCTTGATCTCGTGCGCGAGCATGGCCGCGAGCGCCGTCACCGAGCGCGCCGCGCTGCGATGGGTCAACTGCCGATCCATCTTGTCGGCCATGGTGCGCTCCTGAATCATCACCACGACGTGGCCAGACCGTTCCGTCAGCGGCGCGACGTGCAGGTCGACCTGGCGGTCGCGGCCGATCCGCGGCGTGCCGAGATCGACCCGGAATTCGTTCACCGGCGAACCGGTGTTCCGCACCTGATCGATCAGAGTCAGCAGCGGGCTGCCGAACGGGACCACCTCCTTCAGCGGCTGCCGCTGCAGGAACTGCGCCGACATTTCGAAGAACGACTCCGCGGCCGCGTTGGCGTCGACGATCCTACCGTCAGGTGCGACCAGCAGCACCGGGTTTGGAAGCGCGTTGAGAACAGCCTCGCCGTCGGATGGCGCAGCGCGCGCGCTCTCCACGAGCGATGTCATGCTGCGGCACTCCATGCAAAATCCTCGAATGCATCCACAAGAGAGCGCTGCACGCCAGCCGGATCGTCGGCTGTCAGAATTTTTCCGCGCCATGTCTTGAGGACGGACGCGGAAACATTTCCGCTGGCAGCCGCGATCCCGAGCGCCCAGCCGAGATGTTTTCGCGCATGACGAAGACCGATGCGAAGGCCGTAGTGAAAAAGCAGATCGTCATAAAGCGCGCGAATATACGCCAACTGATCCGTGAGCGACGGCGGCGGTTCGGCGACGCCCGTTTCGAGCCGGCGTCCGATCTGACCCGGCATCCAGGGCTGGCCCTGCGCGCCCCGCCCCACCATGACGGCATCGGCGGTCGATTCCTCCAGCGCCGCGACGGCTGCCTCGAACGAGGTAATGTCGCCGTTGACCACGACGGGAATGCGAACCGCCTGTTTCACCGCCCGCACGGCCTGCCAGTCGGCGCGACCCTTGTAGAACTGGCAACGCGTGCGGCCGTGAACGGTGATCATCCGCACGCCGGCGGATTCGGCGCGCTGCGCGAGCGCCGGCGCATTGAGCGAGCGATCGTCCCATCCGAGCCGCATCTTGAGCGTGACCGGCACCTTCACCGTGCCGACCGTCGCCTCGATCAGCCGCAAGGCGTGGTCGAGATCGCGCATCAAGGCTGAACCCGACTGGCCGCCTGTCACGTGACGGGCGGGACAACCCATGTTGATGTCGATGATATCGGCGCCCGCTGCCTCGGCGATCCGCGCGCCCTCCGCCATCCAGTGCGTCTCGCAGCCCGCGAGCTGAACGACGTGCGGTCCGCAGCCCGTTCCTTCGCAGCGGAGCACCGACATGGGGCGCCCGCGCACGAGATCGTCGCTGGCGGTCATCTCGGAGACGACGAGGCCCGCCCCCAGCGATTCCGCAAGGCGCCGGAACGGCCGGTCGGTAATGCCCGACATCGGCGCGAGAAGGACGCGGCTGGCGATCGGGATATGCCCGATCGTGAACGGCCCGAGACATGACGAGGATGATAGCGCCGGACCCCGGAGGTTCGCACTCATGGTCCAAAACCGCTCCGTCGCCATTACAATCGCAAGCTCATTTATTAGGCATATTCAGATAATGCCTACACTCTAGCCAATTTCTTCCATCTTGCAAGTGCAATGCAACACAAATATTCGGTGACGACCCTTTGAGGAATCTGCTGATTTTGTTCCGAGCATGGTAAGGGCAATCACGTCGAACAGATTCCCGTCCCCATAACCCCGATCGTGCCTGTCGATTCCAATGCCGACCTCCCTACGAACGGCCGCCATCATTGTCGCAGCAGGCCGCGGACTTCGCGCCGGCGCCGGCGGTCCCAAGCAATACCGCACCGTCGGCGGACGGACCGTGATTTCGCGGGCCATGGAGGCGTTTTGCGATCACCCCGACGTCTTCGCAGTCCAGCCGGTGCTGAACCCTGATGACGCCGAGATGTTCAATCAGGCCGTCGCCGGGCTTCATTATCGGCCCCCGGCGAACGGCGGCGCCACGCGCCAGGCCTCCGTCCATGCCGGCCTCGAGGCGCTAGCTACTGATGCGCCGGACATTGTGCTGATACACGATGCCGCCCGTCCGTTCGCGACGCAGGCACTTATCAGGCGTGCGATCGACGCCGCCAACATCACCGGCGCGGCTGTGCCCGTCATTCCCGTGACCGATACCATCAAGCAGGTCGATGCGTCGGGCGCCGTCAACGCGACACCGGACCGCGCGACGTTGCGGATCGCGCAGACGCCGCAGGCGTTCCGTTTCGATGTGATCCTCGACGCGCATCGCCGCGCCGCGCGCGAGGGCCGCGACGATTTCACCGACGACGCTGCGCTCGCGGAATGGGTGGGATTGACGGTTGCGACATTTGAAGGCGATGCTGCCAACATGAAACTGACGACTCCGGAAGATTTCGTGCGCGAGGAAGCGCGTCTCGCAGCCGCGCTCGGCGACATCAGGACAGGTACCGGCTACGACGTCCATGCCTTCGGCGACGGCGATCACATCATGCTGTGCGGCGTGAAGGTGCCGCACAATCGCGGCTTCCTCGCCCATTCCGATGGCGACGTCGGCCTGCACGCGTTGGTCGATGCCATTCTCGGCGCGCTCGCGGATGGCGACATCGGTTCGCATTTCCCTCCAAGCGATCCGCAATGGAAGGGCGCAGCCTCCGACAAATTTCTGAAGTATGCCATCGAACGCGTCGCGGCGCGCGGCGGCCGCGTGGCCAATCTCGAAGTCACGATGATCTGCGAACGACCCAAGATCGGCCCCTTGCGCGAGACGATGCGCGCACGCATCGCGGACATTACCGGCGTCGCGATCTCGCGCGTGGCCGTGAAGGCAACCACAAGCGAGCGTCTCGGCTTTACCGGACGCGAGGAAGGAATCGCTGCGACCGCCAGCGCGACCATTCGGCTACCCTGGAACGAAAAGAGCGGGAGCGCCTGACATGAGCGGCAGCGACGTTCGCGCGCTCTCGCGTTCGCTGCTCGATCTTTGCCGGATGCGCAAGCTCACCATTGCGACAGCCGAATCCTGCACCGGCGGGCTCGTCGCCGGCGCGCTGACCGAGATTCCCGGCTCCTCCGATGTGATCGACCGAGGTTTCGTCACTTATTCAAACGACTCCAAGCGCGCGATGCTGGGCGTCAAGGCCGGCACCCTCGACAGTTTCGGCGCGGTCAGTAAGGAAACCGCAACCGCCATGGCGATCGGTGCGTTGGAACGCGCCGGCACCGATCTCGCCGTCGCCATTACGGGAATTGCAGGGCCAGGAGGTGCAACGCCGGGCAAGCCCGTGGGCCTCGTTCATCTTGCGGCGGCAGCGCGGGATGGTCGCCTGACTCATCGCGAATGCCGCTTCGGCGCGATCGGCCGCAGCTCGGTGCGGCAGCGTTCGGTCGTTGAAGCCCTGCGGATGCTGATGGAACTAGCGCGTGGTCCGAAGCCCTCCACAAAAGTCCGGCGCGAAAGCGCCAGCCGCCTGCATCCGCGCAAGGCGCGCATACCGTTGCGCCGGACCGGCGAGAGGCGGCGCTCCACCGGGCCGCGAAAACCGCCTCCGAAGAGAAGCTGAACGGACGTCGCGTTATCCCGCGGTGCGCGGCGTTCCGTAAACGGCATCCGCGCGCTTTTCGAATGCCGACGCGAAACGCTGGAATGCAGCATCGAACATCGCTCCCATCAGCATCGCCAGCATCCGGCTCTTGAAGTCATAGCTGATGAAAAACCCGACGTCGCAGCCTTGGTCTGCTTTCGGTTCAAACGTCCAGCGGTTTTCCATGTGGCTGAACGGCCCCTGGAGATACTCGACGAGAATTTTGAGGTTCGGCCGATCGAGCGTCACCTTGCTCGTGAAGCTCTCGCGTACCAGCTTGAATGACACCGTCATATCGGCCACCACGACTTCCTTGCCGTCGGTCGCGGGCGTGCGCTGCCGTACCTTCAGTGACTGGCACAACGGCACGAATTCCGGATAGCGCTCGACATCCGCGACAAGATCGAACATCTGTTCCGAAGTGTATC
The DNA here is from genome assembly GCF_051535235.1 of Nitrobacter sp. Classification (GTDB taxonomy): domain Bacteria; phylum Pseudomonadota; class Alphaproteobacteria; order Rhizobiales; family Xanthobacteraceae; genus Nitrobacter. Next base: position 72,333 of record NZ_JBPPLZ010000008.1, on the reverse strand, counting down.
GCACGCGGCGCTTGCTGGAGAACGTCGGCATCAGTGAACGCTCCCTGATGCGGAAAGATCATGCAGATAACGATCCGCATCAGACCGGCGCGTGAAGCGCATCAGGGTCTGATCGGAGCGCAAGCCTTCAAGAAAATCCACCAGTCGCGGCCGCTGTATCCGACGAAAGGTCCAGACATAATGGAAAAAGTCGGCATCGAACCTTTCCGGGCAATCCAGCGCCATCTCCGGCCGCACCCGCCCATAGCTGGTGATAATTCTGATCATGACGCCGATCATACAGGTCCTGCGCGGCAGATCGAGCCAGATCGCCGTGTCGGCGAGATCGCGCCGTAACCTTCCAGCATGCGAGAGATAGTTGCCGTCCATGATCCAGCGCGGCGCATTCGCCGCAGCGGCCACGCGCGCATCGAATTCGGCATCCTCGGATGGCATCCATCCGGGCTTCCAGTAAAGGGCGTCCAGAGAGATCGTGGGGATACCCGTGATCGCCGCGAGTTTGCGCGCGAATGTGGATTTGCCGGCCCCTGACGATCCCATGACGAGAATGCGATGCATAAAACGCGCGACTAGCGCACCAGCGCGGCGCGCGCGGCCTGCAGCTTGGCAAAATCCTCGCCGGCATGATGCGACGAGCGCGTCAGCGGGCTCGCCGACACCATCAGAAATCCCTTGGTGTATGCGACGGTCTCGTAGCCGGAAAACTCCTCCGGCGTCACATAGCGCATCACGGCGTGGTGCTTGCGGGTCGGTTGCAGGTACTGCCCGACAGTCAGGAAATCGACATCCGCGGATCGCAGGTCGTCCATGACCTGCAGCACCTCATGCCGCTCTTCGCCGAGCCCGACCATGATTCCGGACTTGGTGAAGATCGTCGGATCGATCTCCTTCACTCGCTGCAAAAGGCGGATGGAATGGAAATAGCGCGCGCCGGGCCGCACCGTCAGGTAACGCGACGGCACGGTTTCGAGGTTGTGGTTGAAGACGTCGGGCTTCGCCGCCACGACTTTCTCAAGCGCGCCGTTCTTGCGCAAAAAATCCGGCGTCAGGATTTCGATCGTCGTCGCGGGGCAGCGCTCGCGGATCGCGCGAATGGTCTGCGCAAAATGCTCCGCGCCGCCGTCGTCAAGGTCGTCGCGATCGACAGAGGTGACGACGACGTGTGCCAGCCCCAGCTTGCGTGTCGCCTCGGCGACATATTCGGGTTCGGACGATTCAAGCGCGCCGGGCATTCCGGTCTTGACGTTGCAGAAAGCGCAGGCCCGCGTGCAGGTGTCGCCCATGATCATGAAGGTGGCGTGCTTCTTGTCCCAGCACTCGCCGATGTTCGGGCAGCCGGCCTCCTCGCACACGGTGACGAGGCCGTTCTCCTTGATGATCCGGCGCGTATCCGCATAGCCGCGCGTGTTCGGCGCGCGCACGCGAATCCAGTCCGGCTTCGGCGGCGACGGCGCATCGGGCCGATTGACCTTTTCGGGATGGCGCGGCCGGACGGGGTTGGCAGAGACGGTATCGAGGACGACGACCATGAATGATCCGTTGTACGGGAAACTTTAGGTAATCCGCCCGGCGGAGCACTGCAACCCGCTTCGCCAGATCGGTCTAATATGTAACATATCCGACTGCGTACCGCCCGCCCCATTGCCGCATGAAAATGACTTCAAGCCTGACATTCGACAGCCCGGACCCGCCTGCTCTCGGCAAGCCGCTCCATCGCTCGTTTTTCGGGCGCAGCGTGCATGAGGTCGCGCCCGAACTGATCGGCGCGACGCTGCTGGTGGACGGGGTCGGCGGCATCATCGTCGAGGTGGAGGCCTACCATCACACCGAGCCGGCGGCGCATTCCCATCGGGGGCCGACGCCGCGGAACATGGTGATGTTCGGTCCTCCCGGCTTCGCCTATGTCTATCGCTCCTACGGCATCCACTGGTGCGTCAACTTCGTGTGCGAAAAGAACGACTCCGCGGCCGCCGTTCTGATCCGCGCCCTGCAACCGACCCATGGCATTCCGGCGATGCGGCGGCGGCGCGGGCTGCACGACGAGCGCCTGCTGTGTTCGGGGCCGGGCAAGTTGTGCCAGGCGCTCGGCGTCTCGATCGCGCACAATGCGCTGCCGCTCGACGCGCCGCCGTTCGCGGTTTATCGGCGCACCGATTCGGTCGAAGTCGTCACCGGCGTGCGCATCGGCATCACCAAGGCCGCCGACCTGCCATGGCGATACGGATTGAAGGGTTCGAAATTCCTGAGCAAGCCGTTCAGGAACGTTGCGTCCTGAGATCGATCATCAGCGGGAACACGACCATCGGCACGACGGCAAGACCGATCGGCACGAATGCGAAAGCGGCGTTCCCTGTGATATCCCAGACCATCCCGCTGACGATCGAGATCAGCATCGCGATGCCGTAACCGATGGTGAACATTCCCGCGGACATGCGCGGCACGTCCTCCGGCGCAACGAGCAGCGCCGGCAGCGTCAGCACAAGAGTCAGGCCCACGGCGCAGGTGCAGCCGACCAGCGCCGCCGCGCCTACGATTCCCCACAAGTTCGTGGTGATGGCGACGCCCGCAGCGCCGATCAGGCCGAGAACGCCAGTGAGAACGAGCGGCCATTTCCGTCGCTCCAGCCGACCCGCGACGACCATGAGAAGGATCGATCCCGGCAACTGTCCGAGGTTGAGCGCCGACAGCGCCGGCCCGATCAGGTCGGTATGGCCGGTTTGCAGCAGCAGGCCGGGCAGGAATGCGTTCGTGCAGAAATAAAGCTGGTTGTTCGCGCTGGCGACGAGACCGACTTTCCAGAGCAGCGGATCGCGCCAGTCCGGCATCCAGCGGCCGTGCCGGGCCGCTACGCCCTCTCCGCCCGGGCGTGCGATGAAGACGACCAGTGCGATCGCCGCCGAAGCAAACGACCAGAGTTCGAGGCTCGCGCGCCATCCGCCTCCCAGCAAGGGGACGACGATTGCCGCGAATACGACGGGAAAGATTTCTCCGCACAGCAAGCCGTTGGTGTAGACGGCGGTGGCGAAACCGATCCGGTGAGGCACCCATTGCCGCACCAGCGGCGGCAGCGCCGGTTGCATCAGGGCCACGCCAGCCGCCATCACCGCGGTCGCGGCGAACAGCGTCATCGCATCGATAGCGAAACCGCGCAGCGCCGACCCTGCGCTGGCGACCAGGACGCCGACCACCAACGCCTTGATCGCGCCGACGCGAGCGATCAGCAGCGATCCGGGGACCGCGATCAGTGCGAACAGGCTGACCGGAATGGCGTTGAGAATACCGACCTCGGTTCCGGACAGCGCAAGATCCGAAATGATGGCCGCCAGCACCGGCGGCACCGCGAGGATCGTAAGCCGCAGCCCGACGCCGCTAAGCCAGAGCAAGCTCAATGGGCGCAGTGACGACGACCGCGTTGCGCTCACTCAGCAGCCTTCAGACGCTCCAGCGCATCGACGAACTTCGCCTTGCGCGCGCTTGCTGCTTCCCGCTTTTCCTTTTCATCCTCGACAATGTCTTCGGGCGCGTTGGCGATGAAACTCTCATTGCTGAGCTTCAAGTCGACCCGCACGATATCGGCATCGGCCTTGGCGATCTCCTTCTCCAGACGTGACCGCTCGGCGGCGAGATCGATGACGCCCTTCAGCGGCAGCGCGGCGACTTCACCGCGGATCAGCAGTTGCACGGCGCCTGCCGGCGCACGGTCTGCAAACGAGATGTCCGCGAGCCGGGACATTCGCTTGACGACTTCGCTCCAGCGCTGCGCTCGCGCCTTGCTCTCGACGGATGCGCCTGCGAGCACCAGCGGCGTCAGCGTCGCAGGCGGAATATTCATCTCGGCGCGAACCGAGCGGATGGCGGTGACGAGATCGACCACCCAGCCGATCTCGGCCTCCGCCGCATCGTCGCGAAAATAAGGTTTCGACGGATTGGCAAGCGGCTCCGGCGCGGAATAAGGATCGCATGCGACCGCTTCGAGCAGCGCCTGCTGCTGGTCGGTGAGTTCGGCCTTGACCGGCCACGGAGACAGCGTCAGCAGTTGCGCGCGCGCCGATGTCACCGCCCACAACTCCTCGGTGATGAACGGCATGAACGGATGCAAAAGCTTCAAAATTTCATCGCGCGCCCACGCGACCATGGCGCGGGTCTCGGACTTGGCGGGTCCGTCCTCGCCGATCAGAACGGGCTTTGCGAGTTCGAGATACCAATCGCAGTAGACGTTCCAGACAAAGCGGTAGATTTCGCCGGCGGCGTCATTGAAGCGATAGGCTTCGATAGCCGCGGTGACTTCGCTCGTGGCGCGCGCGCTCTCGTGAACGATCCACCGGTTGAGCGTTTCCTTCGCGGCGGTCGGATCGAACCGAGCGGGAACGGCGCACTCGTTCATTTCCGCGAAACGGCAGGCGTTCCAGAGCTTGGTCGCGAAATTGCGATAGCCTTCGACCCGCTGCGACGACAGCTTGATGTCGCGGCCCTGCGCCGCCATCGCCGCGAGCGTGAAGCGCAGCGCATCGGCGCCGTATTTGTCGATCAGATGCAGGGGATCGATCACGTTGCCTTTCGACTTCGACATCTTCGCGCCGCTCTCGTCGCGGACCAGCGCGTGAATGTAGACCTTCGGGAACGGCGCTTCCTTCATGAAGTGGAAACCCATCATCATCATTCGGGCGACCCAGAAGAAGATGATGTCGAAACCGGTGACCAGCACGTTGGTCGGATAGTAGCGTTTCAATTCCGGCGTCGCGTCGGGCCAGCCGAGCGTCGAGAACGGCCACAGCGCCGAAGAGAACCAGGTGTCGAGCACATCCTCGTCGCGCGTTATGAAGCCATCGCGCTTTGCCGGGTCGCTCGCCATTTCTGCGCCCTGCTCCGCGGTGATGATGCCTTTTTTGACATAGTAACCGAGCGCATGGCCGACCGCTTCGTCCTCCGTTTCCGCGACGAACACCTTGCCGTCCGGACCATACCAGGCCGGAATCTGGTGACCCCACCAGAGCTGGCGCGAGATGCACCACGGCTGGATGTTCTCCATCCAATCGAAGTAGGTTTTCTCCCAGTTCTTCGGCACGAACGTGGTTTCGCCCAGGCGCACGGCCGCGATCGCCGGCTGCGCCAGTTGCTTGGCGTCGACGTACCATTGATCCGTCAGATAGGGTTCGATGACCGCGCCGGAACGGTCGCCGTGCGGCACCATGTGCGCATAAGGCTCGACCTTTTCGAGGAAGCCGAAATCTTCGAGGCGCGCGACGATCGCCTTGCGCGCGGCGAAACGGTCGGTGCCATGCAGTTCCTCGGCCAGCATCAACGCGCCTTCGGGCAGGCCGCGCAGATAATCCTCGTTGTCGGATAGCGCCAGCCGGCCTTCGCGATCGAGCACGCCGATCTGCGGCAGGCGGTGGCGCTTGCCGACCTCGAAGTCGTTGAAGTCATGCGCCGGAGTAATCTTGACCGCGCCGGTGCCTTTTTCCGGATCGGCATAGTCGTCGCCGATGATCGGGATGATGCGACCGACCAGCGGCAACACGACATTGCTGCCGATCAGGTGCTCCAGCTTCTCGTTCTCCGGATGAACGGCGACGGCGGTATCACCCAGCATGGTCTCGGGCCGCGTGGTGGCGACGACGATATAGGTCGAACGGTCATCCGGATTGAAGCTCTTGCCCTCGATCGGATAGCGCAGATACCACAGACTGCCCTTGATCTCGATCTGCTTGACCTCCAGGTCGGAGATCGCGGTGAGCAGCTTCGGGTCCCAGTTGACCAGCCGCTTGTCCTTGTAGATCAGGCCGGAGCGATGCAGTTCGACGAACACCTTGGCGACCGCGCGCGACAGGCCCTCATCCATGGTGAAGCGCTCACGCGACCAGTCGCAAGAGGCCCCCAACCGCTTCAACTGGTTGACGATGACGCCGCCGCTTTCCGCTTTCCACTGCCAGACCCGATCGAGAAACCTGGCGCGGCCCATCTCGCGGCGGCCGGGCTCCTTCCGCTCCGTCAACTGCCGCTCCACCACCATCTGCGTCGCAATGCCGGCGTGATCGGTGCCGGGTTGCCACAGCACGTCGCGGCCGCGCATCCGCTCGAAGCGGCACAATACGTCCTGCAACGTATTGTTGAGCGCGTGACCCATATGCAATGAGCCGGTAACGTTTGGCGGCGGGATGACGATCGTAAACGGCTCGGCGTCGCGGCGATCCGCCCGCCCGGCCTTGAACGCGTCGGCCTCTTCCCAGAGACGGGACATGCGGGTTTCAATATCGGCGGGCTGATAGGTCTTTTCGATCATGGCAATGCAATCACACCGGGGTGCCGTCTCGGGCAAATTCGCAGAAATGAAGAGCGTCTGACCGCTAAAAGCCTTTCAGCGAGCGGCAAGTCAACACGACCGCCGAATAAACCGGCCTGGGTTGGGGGGATGCCGGCCTCAAGGTCAGGCAGGTCACCGCCGAAGGGCGGTTCCGGGAACAGGTTACGGGCGGCCCCGCGAGACCCGCTCGATTTCGGTCTTGACGATGCGCTCGACCAGTCCCGGCAGGTTGTCGTCGAGCCAGGACTTCAGCATCGGGCGCAGCATCTCCTTGACGAGGTCCTCAAGGGTGCGGGCATTGTTGCTTAAAACCGTGGTGGCGAGTGAATTGAAGGCTGTCTCGACCGCCGAAACCGTCGAATGCGATAATATTTGCGCTGTCGGCGCGGCGTTCCGGGCGGCTGGCCGTTCGCCGGCGCCCGGACCGGGTCGGCCGGCCGGAGCCGCCTCCTCAAATTCCAGATCGTCCTGCGGTTCGACCTTCTGAAAAGCGGCCTGCGCCGGGGACGGGACGGCCATCTCGTCGGTCAGTTCAAATACCCCCTCATCGACCGGGTCCTGGGCTTGAGCCGGACGAACCTCCTCCTCGGTGGTTGCCGCATCGAGATTCGCGAGCAGCGCATCGATGTCGTCCTGACTGTTGTCGGCAGTCGGCTTCGGCGCGATCGTCATCGTCACTGGAGGAATTGCGGTCATGGCAGCCGACTTCGCAGGAGCGGCCGGTTTGGAAGCAGGAACCGGCTGGGGTTTCGCGATGGTCGCATCCGCGGCCGCTGTCTTCGCGGCTGCCGCGGGCTTTTCGTCATCCGCGATGATGCGGCGGATCGACGCCAGAATCTCCTCCATGGAGGGTTCTTGGACCTTTGCAGGCTGCGTCATGTCCAACTCCAAATCTTCGCGGCCCGCGCCAGCGTCCTGGCATCAAGCGATAGAGGAATTCCCGGTCCTGGATGCGGGCTCGGATTTCGATCGCAAACCCGATTTGTCCCCGGATCAGGCGCTGCGAATCGATGCCGATATCAATTCCCCGCCCCAAACTTCCGCAGCAAGCCTGTCAGCATCCATAACGCACGAATCGTTTCGCGGCCTCATGCAAAGGTATGGCACGGCAACAATTGATTGCAAGCAAAGGGCTGTGGACACGCCCCCGTCAGCGCATGATCACTGGCCGTCCGGCGTACGCACGCCGGCCCAACTGTCACGAACCTGGTGATAATGGACACTCGGGTCGTAAACGGTGGTGTTCAGCTTCAGCACCTGCGGCGACAGCCGCCCGACGGCATTCAACACGGCGTAGGACGCGACGACGCGATCATGTTGAGCCGTCACCAGCGCCACCCGCGCATTGACGAGCGTCTGTTGCGCATTCAACACATCGAACGTGGTCCGCTGTCCGGCCTTGGCCTCTTCGCGAATGCCGTTGAGCGCGACTTCGGACGCTGTGACCTGCGCCTGCGCCGATACCACCTGCGACTTGCCCGCCTCGAGCTGGCCCCATGCCTGCACCACGCTGGCGCGCGTCTGGTCGCGGACCTGTTCGAGCGTGAGCCGTTGTTGCGCCAGCGTTTCCTTCGACTGGCGGATCAGCGAATACTCCGCTCCGCCCTGATAGATCGGCACCGATACCTGCGCAATCGCGGATGCAAAGAACTGCTTCTGTACCGTGAGTTGCTGTGCGTAGCCCTGCTGCACGTTGGCCTGGAGACTTACGGTCGGGAACAGCGCGCCCTCGGCCACCTTGACCTGCAGGTGGCTGACGTCGATGCCGTACATCGCGGCGGTGACGTTGGGATTTTGGGTCAGGCCGAGATCCACCGCGCCTGCGAGCGACGCCGGCAGAAAACGATCGACTGGCGATCCCGGCGCCAACTGTCCCGGCTCGTTGCCGACGATGCGGCGAAAATTCGAACGCGTCGTCGTGAGAGTGGATTGGGCCGTCATAAGCTGGGTGTGACCGGCGGCAAGCTGAGCCTGAGACTGCGCAACGTCGGTGCGGGTGACCTCGCCGACATTGAAACGATCACGCGTCTGCTTAAGCGTCTCCTCGAGTACGCGGACGTTGCTGCGCTGGACTTCCACGATGGCGGAGTCGCGCAAATAGTCCATGTAGATGGTTGCCGCAGCGAGCAGGACGGTTTGTTCGAGAACCCTCAAGCCTTCGCGCGACGCCGAAACCTGTCCTTCTGCCGCCCGGGTCTTGTTGGAAGTCTGGAAGCCGTCGAACAAGGTCTGCGACACCGTGGCGCCGACAGCCGCAGGCGCCTGTGCGCCGTGAAGCGACTGCCCCGGGCCTCCCGGCACGCCTTGCGTGGCATCGGTATACTGATAACCGCCGCTCGCCGTTATGGCGACCTTCGGCCGGTAGCCGGACAGAGCCTGCGGCACATTTTCGTCGGTCGCGCGCACCGAGGCGCGCTGTGCGTTGAGCTGGGGATTGGTCTGGTAGGCGCGCACCAGCGCCGCCTCGATCGTGTCGGCGAGGACCGGTGTCGTCACCCCCGACAACGCCGTCATAACAACCAGTGCGGCAGCCCCGGTCAGCAGTCTCACACCACACATCCGCCGAGTTCCATTTCTTTTCCGAGCGTCAAGGCCGCCTTTGCCTTAGCGCCGGACCCCCTCAAGTCAATTTGTCCCCGCACAAGCATATTCGCCGCCAGAGCAAGACGGAACCCCTTGCGGGCGATCTCGATCGAAACTCTCTGGCTGGGGCATCGCGGCCACACCTGATGCACTGGACCGGAACTGTGGCCGAATTAAACCAACCGCTCTTCGCGATTCCTGGTTTTTTGTGACGCGAAAATTAAAGGCTTCCTCACTCCTCCGAAATCAAGGCAACGCAGGTAACACCCTGATTTCAATCTTGTTTGCGTTTGAGAATGTCGCGCCCCGGAAGTTCATCTCATGGCTTAAGCGCAGATGACAATGGCGGTGGTGAGCGCGACGCTGCTGATTATGCCGCGCCCCTGCCCTTGCGAGCCGCCAACCGCACGAGATCGATTCCGGCATCGGCTAATCCACGTCTTCGACCGCACCCGGCGAGATGCCGAAGGCCTTCTGCGCCAGCGTCGCCGCCATGAATTCATCGAGGTCGCCGTCGAGCACACCAGACGTATCTGACGTCTGCACCCCGGTTCGGAGGTCTTTCACCATCTGATAGGGCTGCAGGACGTAGGACCTGATCTGATGGCCCCAGCCGATATCGGTCTTGGCCGCCTGATCCGCGGCCGCCTGCTCTTCCCGCTTCTTGAGTTCGATTTCATAGAGTCTCGCTCGCAGCATGTCCCAGGCTTGCGCCCGGTTCTTGTGCTGCGAACGCCCGGCCTGACAAACGACCGCGACACCGCTCGGAATGTGCGTCAGCCGCACCGCCGATTCAGTCTTGTTGACGTGCTGGCCGCCAGCACCGCCGGAGCGCATGGTATCGGTGCGGACGTCGGATTCCTTGATGTCGATCTTGATGCTGTCGTCCACCACCGGGAAGATCGCCACGCTCGAAAACGACGTGTGGCGACGTGCGTTGGAATCAAACGGCGAGATTCTGACAAGACGGTGCACGCCTGCCTCGGTTTTGAGCCAGCCATAGGCGTTGTGACCGCTGACCTGGATCGTTGCCGACTTGATGCCGGCCTCTTCACCGGGCGTTTCTTCCAGATATTCGACCTTGAAACCGCGATTCTCGGCCCAGCGCGTATACATGCGCAGCAGCATCGCGGCCCAGTCCTGGCTTTCGGTGCCTCCGGCGCCGGCATGAACCTCAAGGTAGGTGTTGAAGCGATCCGCCTCGCCCGAGAGCAGCGCCTCGAGTTCGCGGCGCGCGACTTCCTTTTTGAGAGACTTCAGGGCGGCTTCGGCTTCCTCGACGACGGCCTGATCGTTCTCGGCCTCGCCGAGTTCGATCATCCCGATCTGATCCTCGAGTTCGCCCTCGACCTTGCCGATACCGGTCAGCGAATCCTCCAGCGAGGTCCGCTCCTGCATCAGCTTCTGCGCCTTTTGGGGATCGTTCCAGAGATCGGGATCCTCGGCGAGCTTGTTCAGTTCAGCAAGGCGCGCGGTTGACGTTTCGACGTCAAAGATGCCTCCTCAGCAGCCCGACCGACTGCTTGATCTCTTCGACAAGTCTTTCGATTTCAGCGCGCATGGCTTCTCTGGTCCGCGTCTCATGACCTCGTTCGACGGTCGCAGGTGATGTAGCCGCGACGGCTGCAAAGCGCAATCGCGATACAGCGTGATCCAAACCGAACAGCCGCGCGCCGGCGCAAAGCGGCGCTGGGCACTGGCGCGGCGTCCGTAAATGATCGGAACAGACTTGTTAGTACAGCCCGCCCGTTCCGGGCCGGAACAGGCTGCGGTCGGCGTCGGGAAGCGGCTGCGGCTGACGTCCGTCAGGATCCGCCACACCGATCACGGAATAATTGTCGGGCGGCGCTGTGCCGGGCTTGAAGGCTTCGAGGATGGTCCTGCCGGTATCGCCGGGACCGGCGCGCATGCCGGTCTTGGCATCGACGCGAACCAGCTTGATGCCGGGAGGCGGAGAAAACGGGGTGGCTGGCTTGTCGGCAAGCGCGATCTTCATGAAATCGCGCGCGATCGGCGCCGCCAGATGTCCGCCGGTCGCGGTGCGGCCGAGGTTGCGCGGCTTGTCGTAGCCCATATAGACGCCTACGACGAGATCGGGCGAGAATCCGATGAACCAGGCGTCCTTCTGATCGTTAGTGGTGCCGGTCTTGCCGGCGATCGGCTTGCCGACATCGCGCATGACCGTGGCGGTGCCGGCCTGCACCACGCCCTCCATCATGGAGGTGATCTGATAGGCCGTCATCGAATCCAGCACCCGCTCGCGGTGGTCGATCAACTGGGGCTCGGGCTGGTTCTTCCAGCCCTCCGGGGCATCGCACCCGCGGCACTCGCGCGTGTCGTGCTTGTAGATGGTGTGGCCATAGCGATCCTGAATGCGGTCGATCAGGGTCGGCTTCACGCGCCGGCCGCCATTGTCGAACATCGAATACGCGGTCACCATCCGCAACACCGTAGTTTCGCCGGCCCCAAGCGCGTAGGACAGATAGTTCGGCAATTCGTCATAAACTCCGAAGCGCTTGGCATATTCGCCGATCAAGGGCATGCCGATGTCCTGCGCCAGCCTGACCGTCACGGTGTTGAGCGAGAGCCGCAGCGCATTCCGAAGCGTTTGCGGGCCGTAGTATTTTTCCTTCGAATAGTTTTCCGGTCGCCACACGCCGGAGCCCTGCCCCTGATCGATCTCGATCGGCGCGTCAACGATGACGGTCGACGGCGTATAGCCGTTGTCGAGCGCCGAGGAATAGACGATCGGCTTGAATGAGGAGCCCGGCTGCCGGTAGGCCTGCGTCGCGCGATTGAACTGGCTCTGATCGAACGAGAATCCACCGACCATTGCCAGCACACGGCCGGTCCTTGGGTCCATGGCGACCATCGCGCCAGACACGAGAGGCAATTGCCGCAACCGGTATTCACCCTCGACGATCTTGCCGTCCTTGCCGATCAACGGATCGGCATAGATCACGTCGCCGGGCGAAAGCACCTGTGACACTTTCGTTGCCGTATGGCCGCGCGCCGGCCCCGAAAGGGCTTTGGCCCACTTCACCCCATCGAGCGTGATCAAGCCCGTTTGCCGCTCTTTGCTCACGGCGCCGCCCAACTCGCGGCCAGGCTGAAATCCGATCCGTGCAGACTTGTCGTCGGACTCCAGGACGACCGCCATTCGCCAGGGCGCGATGTCGGACAGCGATTTGACATCGGCGAGTTTCACGCCCCAGTCATCGGAAATGTCGAGCTTGCTGATTGCGCCGCGCCAGCCCTGGGCTTCGTCATAGTTGACGAGGCCATTGGCCACGGTCTTGCGCGCAACCGCCTGCAATTTCGGGTCGAGCGTGGTGCGGACCGACAGCCCCCCTTCGTAGAGTTTCTTTTCGCCGTAGCGCTCGAAAAGGTCGCGCCGGACTTCCTCGGCGAAATATTCGCCGGCAAAAGTATGCGCTCCGTTGGCGCGGCTGGTGACGATCAGTGGATCCTTGCGGGCCTGCTCGGCGTCGGCCTGCTTGATCCAGCCGTTCTCCAGCAGCCGGTCGATGACGTAGTTGCGGCGCTCGACCGCGCGTTCGTGATTCTTCACCGGATGCAAGGTCGAGGGCGCCTTGGGCAGGGCCGCGAGATAGGCTGCCTCGGCGACGGTCAATTCATTGACCGATTTATCGAAATACACGAGCGATGCGGCCGCGATGCCGTAAGCGCCGAGGCCGAGGTATATCTCGTTCAGGTACAGTTCGAGGATCTTGTCCTTGGAATAGGCCCGCTCGATCCGCATCGCGAGCAAGGCTTCCTTGATCTTTCGGGTGAAGGAAACTTCATTGGTCAGCAGGAAGTTCTTGGCAACCTGCTGCGTGATCGTGGAAGCGCCCTGCGGACGCTTGTTGGAGCCGTAATTCTGGGCGTACAGCAGCGCTGCGCGCAGCATGCCGGAATAATCGATGCCGCCGTGCTCGTAGAAATTCTTGTCTTCCGCGGCCAGGAAAGCGTTGATGACCAGCTTCGGCACCGCCTGTATCGGCAGGTAAAGCCTGCGTTCCTTGGCGTATTCACCGAGCAGCGAACCGTCCGACGCATGGACGCGCGTCATCACCGGCGGCTCGTAGTTCTGAAGCTGGGAATAGTCCGGCAGGTCCTTGGAAAAATGCCAGATCAGCCCTGCCGCTGCCGCGACGCCGACCAGAAACAGGATCGTTCCCGCCGCAAACAGGAAACCGACGAATCGCAGCAGCAAGCGCATTATCGAATGTCCGTTTCGTTGCCGGCCGCCGGGCAATATGGCGGCGAGTCCGCGAGCCTTATTTTTCGTCGGTTGATGCGTTCGTTCGTCGAAGCATCCGCCGGAGAGGAACTCCGGTTGTGGCCGATTCTGCGAACTTGCGACAACTTTTCTATAGAGCGGCCGCTGTGGCCAAACTAGGGCTTCAATGGGCCAGGCCCAGCCGAAACCACTCTTTTCGCAAGGAACGCCTCAACCGCGTTCGCAACCGAACGAACCGTTTTGGAGCGCCAGTCATCAGATACCATTTGACGGAGGTCAGCCTTGTTGGAGACGAACCCCAGTTCGATCAATACCGACGGCACATCGGGCGCCTTGAGGACCCTGAACCCGGCCGACTTCAGCGGGTGCTTGTGCATCCGCATGGTCGTTTGCATCTCGCTCATCAACAGCCGGGCGAAGCGGTTTGAAAACGTGCGCGTTTCCCGCTGCGCGAGGTCGATCAGGATATCGGCGACGTCGGTCGGCTCCTCGGTCAGGTTGACGCCTCCGATCGCGTCGGCCTTGTTTTCGGCTTCCGCCAGCCGCTCCGCTTCGACGTCTGATGCCTTGTCCGACAGTGTGTAGATCGTCGCGCCCCGGGCATCGCCCTCGCGGCGCGGCAGCGCGTCCGCATGGATCGACACGAACAGCGCGGCGCCATTGGTTCGGGCGACACGCACACGCTCGGCCAGCGGGATGAAGGTGTCGTCGGTCCGGGTCATAATAACGTGATATTTGCCGTCCTGCTCGATGCGATCACGCAAAGCCACGGCAAAGGCCAGCACTAGATCCTTTTCCGTCTCTCCCGTCGAAGCCTCGGTTCCGTTGTCGATTCCGCCATGGCCCGGATCGATCACGACCACGGGACGCGTGTCCGAAGGCGTCGCGGCCGTGGTCGAGCCGGTCGCCTCGACGGCCGCTTCGGGGGAAACCGCACCTCTCAACCCTTCGGAACTGTTTGACGCCGCCAGCAGGCGATTGAACTCAGCCCGGTCGACAGCCTCCAGTTCGACCACCAGGCGGGGCGGCTGACCGTTTGCTGCATCGAGCACATAGGCCTTTTCGATTTTCGCGGGACCCGCGAGATCGAAGACGATCCGCGATCCGCCGGGCATCACCAGCCCGTAGCGAAACGCCTTGATCAGACCGCGTCCGTCAGCGCCGGCATCGGGGGCCAGGCGGAAGCTCACCTGTGGGATGTCAATGACGACCCGGTAAGGATTGGCCAGCAAAAAGGGATGGATATCGATCTTTTTGTCCAGATCCAGAATGAAGCGGGTCTGTTTCGCATCGCCCGCGAGCCGGACCTCCGAGGCGACCGGAAAATCCCCCGCAACCTCGGGGCGATCACGGTCGTTTCCGGCGGCGAGTGAAGCCGCGCCGGAAAGAAACAGCGCAGTGGCGCAGAGCCAGATGATTCCCAGATTTGCGCGGCTCGCCAACGAACCCATGCCTCCGAGCTGCATTTTACCGCAATAGAACCGTAGGGTTAATCGGACCTTAAATCCGCCCACAACAAATACTGGCGGTCCTGCCCGCGGGAGACGCTGTCCCTTGCAAGCCTCAAGTAATCCACGTATGTATGAAGTGCTGACGGTTAAACTCCCGGTTGTATCGCGTACAGCCTCCCGGTGCGGCGCAGGATCTCAAATTGCTCGAGGTGCCCGCGTTTTCTGCCCCCTCCACGCAGCCAGCGCGTCGCGCGGCCGAGTTGGAGTGGCGGTTTCGAGCTCGAGGGGCGTCCGGTACCAGGTTTTTTTGCGCCGGGGACGGTTTCAGAAGGTAATGACCGATTGTCCCGGCCCTGCGGCCACGAGGTACGACAGCCGACAGGCACTTTGGCGCCGCGTCGGTCCGGCAGCGAGATATACGGCGGTGCTTTTGCCGCCAACCTGTTCAGACGGGCCGACGCCTGATGCGCCAGACTGAAGAGCCGACCAAAATCCCCGCAAAGACCGCGCCGACGCGAGGCGAGAGCTTCGCGCGCCGCACCGCGCCGGGAACAGGATCGGCAAGGCGCCCAGGATCACATCGCGGCCTTCCCCTCACCCCCGAATCAGGTGGACCGTTGCGTCACCCGGCCGCGCGAAACGCGCGCGCCGTGCCATGCGCCCTCCGCCGCCAAGAGCTCCAACATGTCCAACAAACCCAACAAGATGTTGATCGACGCCACCCACCCGGAAGAGACCCGGGTGGTCGTGGTTCGCGGCAATCGCGTCGAGGAATTTGATTTCGAATCCGCCCAGCGCAAACAACTGCGCGGCAACATCTATCTGGCCAAGGTCACCCGCGTGGAACCTTCGCTGCAGGCCGCGTTCATCGAATACGGCGGAAACCGACACGGCTTCCTTGCGTTCAGCGAAATCCATCCTGACTATTATCAGATTCCGGTCGCCGACCGTCAGGCGCTGATCGAAGCCGACGAGCGCGCGCATCGCGAGGCGGAAGAAGAGTCGGAAGATCGCTCCAGCCGCCGCCGCTCACGGAATCGCAGTTCGCGCCGGCGCGACCACGGCGAACGCGTGCAGAGCGCCATCGTCGAGGATGCGGACCATGAGGACGCGGCGGCAGATGCGTCGCAGTTCGGGCATCCCCACGACGAATCGACGCCGGACGAACATGTCGGGCAGCAACACGAGGTGCAGGATCACGATCATCCACACGAGGATGACGCGAATCACGAACACCATGAGCAGGCGCAAGATCAGGATGATGTCGGGCACGGCGATCCCTATGGTTCCGATCATCACGAAATCGATGCGGGTCATCCGCAGGGCTCGCAAGACTTCGCTTTCGCGCCGGACCCGGATGACGCCGTCCGCGAGCCTCGCGACGAGGCGCATCGTGAAGCCGACGAAGCCCCGGTGGCATCGAATGCACATGCGGCCGATTTCGAGCCGCAGGCCCATGACGCTCAAGACGATCATGCGGAACCGGCCGTTCTCGCTGCCGAGGAGGCACACGAACCTCACGATCATCACGAAGCTCACGATCACGACGTCGTCCCCGCTGACGAGGACGAGGACGATGGTGAGGCCGAGGAGGACCAGCAGGTCGAATCCGTCGGCGGCGACGATGCGCTGGAGGAAGTGCCCGAGCGCACCTACCGGCCGCGGCGTCAGTACAAAATTCAGGAAGTCATCAAGCGCCGCCAGGTGATGCTGGTGCAGGTTGTCAAGGAAGAGCGCGGCAACAAGGGCGCGGCGCTGACGACTTATCTATCGCTGGCCGGCCGTTACGCCGTGCTGATGCCCAACACCGCGCGCGGCGGTGGCATCAGCCGCAAGATCACCTCGGCACAGGATCGTTCGCGGCTGAAGGAGGTGGTGCAGGACCTCGACGTGCCCGAAGGCATGGGAGTTATCCTGCGCACCGCCGGCGCCTCGCGCACCAAGCCGGAGATCAAGCGCGACTTCGAATATCTGATCCGCATGTGGGAAACCGTGCGTGACGTGACCCTGCGGTCGCAGGCGCCGACGCTCGTGTATGAAGAAGGCTCGCTGATCAAGCGTTCGCTGCGCGATCTCTACAGCAAGGAAATCGACGAAATCCAGGTAGCCGGTGAAGCCGGTTATCAGGAAGCGCGCGATTTCATGAAGATGCTGATGCCGTCCAACGTTCGCGCGGTAAAGCCGTATCACGATTATCAACCGTTATTCTCGCGCATGGGCGTGGAAAGCCAGCTCGATGCGATGTTCTCGCCGACGGTGCAGCTTCGCTCCGGAGGATACATCGTGATCAACCAGACCGAGGCGCTGGTGTCGATCGACGTCAATTCCGGCCGTTCGACCCGCGAGCATCACATCAAGGATACCGCGCTCAAGACCAATCTCGAGGCTGCCGAGGAAGTCGCCAGGCAGTTGCGATTGCGCGATCTCGCCGGCCTGATCGTCATCGACTTCATCGACATGGACGAGAAGCGCAACAACCGCGCCGTGGAGCGCAAGCTCAGCGACTGTCTGCGCCACGACCGTGCGCGCATTCAGGTCGGACGCATCTCGCACTTCGGGCTTCTGGAAATGTCGCGCCAGCGCATTCGCGCCAGCATGCTGGAAAGCTCGACCGAGCCCTGCCCGCACTGCGGCGGCACCGGTCACGTGCGGTCGGTTCCATCGGTGGCCTTGCAGTTGCTGCGCAGCCTCGAGGAAACCCTGATGAAAGGCGCGACGCACAATCTTATCGTGCGGACACGCACCAATGTCGCGTTGTATGTGCTCAACCAGAAGCGTGGTCATCTCCGCGACCTCGAACACAGCTTCAAGGTCGGTCTTTCCGTGGTCGCCGATCCTGGAATCGCCGGTCAGCAATCGTTCATCATCGATCGCGGTGAGCAGGTGCATACGCTGGAAGCCGCGAAAGCGCTGCTGGCCGCGCAACTTGCCGCATTCCCTCCGCAACCCGAAGAAGCCACCGAGGATGAGCAGCCTCTCGATACTGAAGCCGAGACCGAGACCGGCGATACCGAAGCCCGCACCGACGAACAAGCGGTTAGCGAAGCCGAAGGCGACGGCCGCAAGCGAAAGCGCCGCCGGTCCCGGCGCGAACGATCCGTAGAAATCCGCGAGGATCAGATCGCCCCTGAGGACGATACCGACAACGTGCTGATTCCTGCTGATTTCGCCGCGGCGCGCTTCATGACCGGCGACGTCGAAAATGACGGAGATGACGCCGAAGCGCAGGATGCCGAAGCGCAAGCCGATCAGTCTCCGGACGAGGAACGGCGCCCGCGTCGTCGCGGACGGCGTGGCGGCAGGCGTCGGCGCGGGAGTACCGGCACGGGCCTCGCCGGCTCGATTTCCGACGAACTTGGTCCGACCTCAGCGTCGGAAGTCGTCGAAGCCGTCGCAGACTTCGACTCGGCGCCGATCGCCCCTGAACCTGAACCGCAGGCCGGTTCGCCCGACGTCGAAGCTCAGCCGAAGAACTCCGCGGTGCAGCCCGACATCGCGAGCCCTCCGGATGACGCCAAGGACCAGGCCATATCAGAAACCGAAAAAACGGTTCGCAGGCGCTCGACGGTGCGCGAGAAGGTGAGCTTCACTTCGGAAGAGGCGCCGCCGGTGGCGCCCGCGGCTCAAAGCCAGCCGGAAGAAACGGCTCCTGAGCCGCAACAGCCTCCGGACGAATCGAACGAAGACCGTCCACGCCGTGGGGGGTGGTGGTCGCGCCGGTTCGGCAACGGCGGCTAGAGCCTTTCCGCTTCTGATGGAATCAGAAGCGGGGCTCTATGTTTTTGATTTGACGCGTTTTCTTTACGCGAACCGGTAGCCACTTCGCTTGAAAACGCTCTAAAGCGGTCTTTTCGCGAATGCAAAACGCCCGGCAATGCCGGGCGTTTTTTTTTGCACAGGGCCGCACGAGGCTAGAGCATGATCCCGAAACGTGGAAACCGGTTTTCGGAAAAGATCATGCTCAAACAAAAAAGGCGACGAATCTTCAACGCAGTGAACCAGACCCAACAGAGTCTTGATTCCATCAAAAACCGGAATAGCTCCGGGTCAGAAATGGCTATAGGAGAGCCGCGGAAACGCGATCTCGTCGTCTTCGGCATCAAGCCATTTCGGCAGCATGTTGCCTGCAACGATCGTCCCGATCGACGTGACCGCAACGCCGACGCTTCGTGCCGACCGCGCGAAATCCCCGAAGCTGTTCTCGGCGATCGTGCACAGGATCTCGTAATCGTCGCCGCCGCTTACCACAGATTCGAGACAAGTCCGGCCTTGTTCCATCAGTCCGCGGGCGGCGTCCGATAACGGAACGGACCCGGCATCGATCACGGCCGAAACCCCCGACGCCGCGCACAGTTTCGCAAGATCACCGGCCAGGCCGTCGGACACGTCCATCGCGGCGCGCGCAAATTTCCGAACGCTTTCCGCGAGAGCGATGCGCGGTTGCGGCATCCGGTAGCGGCCGAGCAACATCTCGCGGACCGCGACATCGCCGACAGTTATTTTTTTCGTGAGAATAGCGAGGCCCAGCGAGGCGTCGCCGATGGTGCCGGAAACAACGATGCGGTCGCCCGGCTCCGCGCGGCTGCGCAGGATCATTTCACCGGGCGGCACGCGACCAAAGGCGGTGATGGAAATCGTCAGCGGCCCCGGCGTCGCCACGGTGTCGCCGCCAAGCAAGGGGCAGCCAAATCCGGTTGCATCGTCGGAGAGCCCGCGCGCGAACGAGGCGAGCCACTCTTCATCGGCGTTGCGCAAGGCCAGACTCATGACGAAGCCGGCAGGCGTTGCTCCCTTGGCGGCAAGATCGGAAAGATTGACACGCAAGGCCTTCCTGGCGACCGTCTCCGGCGGATCGCCGCTCAAAAAATGCACGCCTTCGACGATGGCGTCGGTCGTAATCACGAGATCGTCGCCGCCGACTTTCAGGATGGCCGCATCGTCGGCAAGCCCCAAAGCGCCCGGATCGGTTGCAATCGGCTTGAAGTAACGCCCAATCAGATCGTCTTCACCGGACGGCATGCGGTTGATCCTTGCGGGCTGATTGCCGCGTTCAAACTCATCACGTGGATGCCCGGCATAAAGCCGTGCATGACGACATCGGCCTTGCCCTACCCTCGCCCAAACTCGTCGGCGCGGAAACGGCGCGCGATCTGATCAAGCACCGCGTTGACCATGCCGGCCTCCTCTTTCTCGACGAAGGCGTGCGCGACATCGACATATTCGGACACCACCACCCGCGCCGGAACATCCTTGCGGTGTTCCAGTTCGTACGAGCCGGCGCGCAGCACCGCACGCAGGATTGCCGCGATACGCTTCAGCGGCCAGCCCTTCGACAGCGCATCGTCGATCAACGGGTCGAGCTTTCCCTGGTCGCGGACCACGCCCGCCACGACGTCACGGAAGAATTCGGCCTCGGCGGGAAGATATTTGTCGCCTTCGACTTCGCTGCCAAGCCAGTGGCTGTCGAACTCCGCGAAGACGTCGTTGATTCCTGCGCCGCCGATCTCCATCTGGTACAGCGCCTGCACCGCGGCGAGCCGCGCCGCTCCGCGCCGGTTGGCCTTCCTGTCGATACCCGCCTTGATGTCCGCCATCGTGTCGTTACGCTTTCGCCAATCGGCGCTTGATCCGCAGCATTGCCAGCGCCGCTTGCGCCGCATGGCCGCCCTTGTTCAATTCGCTCGTGCGTGCCCTCGCCCATGCCTGCGCCTCGGTGTTGACGGTGATGATGCCGTTGCCGACCGGCACGCGCCGCTGCACCGACAGATCCATCAGCCCGCGGCAGGATTCCGTCGAGACGATCTCGAAATGGATGGTGTCGCCCCGCACTACGCAGCCGAGCGCGACCACCGCGTCGTAAGGCTCGCCATTCCGCTCGGCCGCATCGAGCGCCATGGCAATCGCTGCCGGAATTTCCAGAGCGCCGGGAACGGTGACGACCTCATAACCGACGCCGGCAGATCTCAGTTCCGCGACCGCGCCTTCGAGCAGCGCATCCTGTATGTCGTCGTAGAACCGCGCCTCGACGATCAGGGCGCGCGCGCCTGAGACGTCGGTCCGATCCTGAGGCGCTGCGCGCCTTGCCTCTGCCATACCCTGCTCCGGTTAGCCGCTGCCGGGCCAACCCGGCATTCCCATCCTGTTAAGAGGTGGGATAGACCAGTCAAGCCCGCGCACGATACTTCCGTCGATGTGACCTACTTCATCTCGCTCAGCCGCGCCGCGTAACGAGCCATCAGGTCGACCTCGATATTGGCCTCAAGGCCTGCGCGCCAATCGCCGAGCGTCGTGACGTCGAGCGTTCGCGGAATGATAAGCACCGAAAACGTCTCGTCCCGCACGGCGTTCACCGTCAGCGATACGCCGTCCAGCGTCACCGAACCCTTGGCCGCGATGAAGCGCGCCAGATTCCGGACTGTGCGCAACTCAAAACGCACCATGCCGTGCAGATCGTCGCGCGCAACCACGGTTGCGATTCCGTCGACGTGGCCCGCGACGATGTGGCCGCCGAGTTCGTCGCCGATTTTCAACGCGCGTTCGAGATTGAGCCGCGTCCCGACCGACCAACGCCTTGCCGTCGTCACGTCGAGCGTCTCAGCCCCGACATCGACGTCGAACCAGTTTCGCCCGCCAGCGACGCCCGAGGCGACAACAGTCAGGCAAACGCCGTTGCAAGCGATGGACCCGCCGTCTGCGATGGTGGAGCGATCATAGCGGCAGAGGATGCGCAGCCGGTGCAGCCGGTTCTGCGCCGTCGGCGTCAGGCTTTCGATCTCGCCGATGTCGGTCACTATGCCGGTGAACATCAGAACCTTCTGCAGCGCCCCCGAAAGACGTTTCGCGCTCAAGCCAACTGGATTTATAGCGTTTTCGAGCAAAGCGGAAAGGCTCACAACTAAACACGCTCGTAAATCGTGAGCATGTCCTGATCCAGCGTCTCACTCGCACGAGCCTTGAATTGAGACGATCGCGTGATGGTGTCCAGCGGCAAGGGACCGAGCGCCGGCACGCCGTCGTCGCCGATCGGATCGGGACCACGCAGCAGCCACGCTTCATCGACCAGACCGGCCGCGACAAATGAAGCTGCAACACGCGCCCCGCCTTCGACCAACAGGCGCGTTATGCCCCTCTCGGACAGGGCGCGGAGAACGGCGGTCAGATCGAGCCCGGGCGCGCCGGCGGCGACCGGAACGCGCACGACCTGCACGCCGGCTGCGCCGAGTTTCGCGGCCGCGGACACCTCAACAGGATCAGAGGCCATCACCAAAAGCGGGGTCTCTCGCGCGGACCGGACCAGCCGGCTCTCGTGCGGGATGCGCAGTGCGTGATCCAGCACCACGCGCAGCGGCGAGCGCGTTTCCATGCCCGGAAGCCGGCAGGTCAGGAGAGGGTCGTCGGCCAGCACGGTGCCGATGCCGACCAGGATGCCGCTGCACTGCGCGCGCAGCAGATGCACCCGCGCCCGCGCCGCCTCGCCCGTAATGGCGACCGGCGTGCCTCCGGCGGCTGCGATCTTTCCGTCGCTGGACGTGGCGAGTTTAAGGATGACGTGCGGGCGCTTGTCCCGAACCCGCCGGAAATGGCCGGCATGATGGTGCGCCGCCTCGACCGCGCAAAGCCCGACTTCGACCGATATTCCGGCGGCCCGCAACCGGGCGTGGCCCTGCCCCGCGACTTCGGGGGTGGGATCCTCGATAGCGGATACGATACGCGTGACGCCCGCCGCGATCACGGCATCGGCGCATGGCGGCGTCTTTCCGACATGCGAACAGGGCTCGAGCGTGACATATAGCGTCGCGCCGCGCGCCGCCTCTCCCGCGCGCCGCAGCGCCTCGACCTCGGCATGCGGACGGCCTCCCGGCTGGGTCCAGCCGCGACCGACGATCACCCCGTCTTTCACGAGGACGGCGCCCACGGCCGGATTGGGGGCGCTCGCGCCCAGGCTGCGGCGGCCCAGCGCCAGCGCCAGTTGCATGAAATGCAAATCGGCGGCTTTGGCGGTCCGGAGCTTTTCGCCGTATTGCTCTTCCAGAATGCGGAAGATCATTTGCGCAGCGGCACCTGCCGCGCGTCGTCCTCGCTGGAGAGTTCACCCAGCACCGCCTCGAAATCCTTTGCCTCCCGGAAATTGCGGTAGACCGAGGCAAAGCGCACATAGGCGACGTCATCAAGGCTCCGCAGATGCTCCATCACGATTTCGCCGATGGTCTCGGACGAAATTTCCGCCTCGCCGCCGCTCTCCAATTCGCGGACAATGGCCGACACCATGGTCTCGACGCGCTCGGCATCGACGGGCCGTTTACGCAAGGATATCTGCAGCGAGCGCACCAGTTTGTCGCGGTCGAACGGCACTCGTCGTCCGTTGCGCTTGATGACCGTGAGTTCACGCAACTGCACGCGCTCGAAGGTGGTGAAGCGGAAATTGCAGGCCATGCAGACGCGCCGCCGCCGGATCACGGCCGAATCTTCCGTCGGCCGCGAGTCCTTCACTTGGGTATCCAGACTGTTGCAACTCGGGCAGCGCATCAACGCGCCTCCTCGTTTGCGTCATGGCCGGGCTTATCCCGGCCATCCATGTCTTTGAACCGCCGGCCGTCAAAGTCGTGGATGCCCGGCATAAAGCCGAGCATGACGGCCGGATTACATGGCCAAAATCTCATCATTACTGATAAATCGGAAAACGGTCGGTCAGCGCTTTGACCTTCTCCTTCACCGCCGCCTCGACCAGCGGGGCCTTGCCGTCGTCGGCCTGAGCGATAGCATTGAGCACTTCAGCGATCAGCCCGCCGACCTGCTTGAATTCCGCAACCCCGAAACCGCGCGTGGTCGTTGCCGGCGTGCCGAGACGAAGACCGGAAGTCACGAACGGCTTTTCGGGATCAAAAGGAATGCCGTTCTTGTTGCAGGTGAGGCCTGCGCGGACCAGCGCCTTTTCCGAGACGTTGCCTCTCAGCCCCTTGGGCCGCAGGTCCACCAGCATCAGGTGGTTGTCGGTGCCGCCGGAGACGATATCGAAGCCATGGCCACGCAGGCTTTCGGCCAGCGCCTTGGCATTTTCGACGACGTTCTTCGCGTAAAGCTTGAAGTCCGGGCGCAGCGCCTCGCCGAATGCCACGGCCTTGGCGGCGATGACATGCATCAGCGGTCCGCCCTGCAGGCCGGGGAAGATGGCCGAATTGAACTTCTTGGCGAGCGCCTCGTCATTGCACAGGATCAGGCCGCCGCGCGGACCGCGCAGCGACTTGTGGGTGGTAGTCGTGGTCACGTGCGCGTGCGGCACCGGCGAGGCATGCACGCCCCCGGCGACGAGACCGGCGAAGTGCGCCATGTCCACCATCAGATAAGCCCCGACGCTATCGGCAATCTCGCGGAAGCGCTTGAAGTCCCACGGCCGCGAATAGGCCGAGCCGCCGGCGATGATCAGCTTCGGCCTGACCTCCTCGGCCCGGCGCGCCACCTCGTCCATGTCGATCAGGTGGTCGTCGCGCCGCACGGTGTAGTGAGCGGCCTTGAACCACTTGCCGGACATATTGACCGGCGCGCCGTGAGTCAGGTGACCCCCGGCCGCAAGATCAAGACCCATGAAGGTGTCGCCAGGCTGAAGCAGCGCCAGGAACACCGCCTGGTTCATCTGGCTGCCGGAGTTCGGCTGGACGTTGGCGAACTGGGCACCGAACAGCTTCTTGGCCCGCTCGATCGCCAGCGTTTCCACGACGTCGACCCACTCGCATCCGCCGTAATAGCGCGCGCCCGGATAACCCTCGGCGTATTTGTTGGTCAATACCGAGCCCTGCGCCTCCAGAACCGCGCGGCTGACGATATTTTCCGACGCGATCAGTTCGATTTCGTGGCGCTGGCGACCCAACTCGCCCTTGATCGCGGCGGCGATTTCGGGATCGGCATCGGCCAGGGTGGCCGCGAAGAAGGAATCAGGCGCGGAGGCGGTTTTGGCGGTCGAGTCCATCTACAGAATATCCTTGGCGGCGCAGCCCGTCAGACCGGGCGCGAGCAGCAGTAACGGGCGATCGAAGCGGCGCCAGCCAGATAGCACATCGGTTTGTGACGGCCAAGGTGTTGCGCCTGCGCTATGACGTCCGGACAATATATGGTGGAATGCTGAAGATTGCCAAAGCACGGGTGCGACCCGCCTTCCCCCTCCCCCTGAGGTTTCCGGCAAAGCCCAGCACGGCCGGGCCAAATCGGCGGAATATGCCGGTCAGTGCACCCGACTTCAGGCGGGCTGACCGGCTCACTGGGGTCCGCAGGTTATTTCTCCGTGACGACCACGGTGTAATGCACGGCGTCTGCGTCGATGGTCATCCTGTAACCGCCAATCGAAAACTCGTTGTGCAGGGACTTGGCGCCGCCGGACACAGCGTCCAGTTCGTCCGACGTGAGAACATGCGTCTCGTTGTTTCTGGTCTGCGGGGACATTGCAATCTCCTGAGGTTGATGTGGGTTGGTTCGCTTCAGCAGCCGTCGCCGCCGAAACTGACGCAGGTGTGTTCGAAGCCCGGCCGGACGACGACGCCGTAATGATTGGCGTCGGCCTCGATGGTCATGAACATCCGGTCGACAAACACTACGGCTTTCATGCCGCCAGAAACGCTGTTGAGTTCGTCATCCCTGAGCGCACGGATGTCACCGGTCGTGATCGTATTGGTCATCGTGGTTCTCCTTGCTGATTGACACGTCGTCTGTTTGACGACGCCACCACGATGCAAGACAGAGCCGGAGCGGTCCGTGATGTGACTCACGTGCGAGCGCTCTTCAATGACACGCGTCATAAAATGGAACCGGCGGCTTGAGGTGCAGCAAGCCATCAGCCGGCGCCAACCGTGCTGACTGGTGGAAATTACGTTATTTGGAGAGATAGCGGCGGAGCGCGGCGACCGACGGTCCGACCTGTTCGGCCGCTTCCAGTAATGTCTCGCGGGAGACATTCAGCCGGCTCGCCCAGAGGGCGGTCTGGGCGTGGTTACTGGTATCCACCGTGGGCTCTGGTCGCTGGTAGGCGGATATCACTGATGCAACTGAGACAAGCTGGATCATTCCCCAAATTTAGCGATCGAATCGCAACCCGCCACAGCGCCATGCCGTAACGGTTAAGATAGGGTTTCTGGTTTCGGCCAATTTGGAACCAGATCCGCTTACGGCCATGAAATGACATGATTTCCTGGGAAGCTGCGCTCCCGGAACGCCGGGCAAACTATCGCATTCGTGCGCCGTTCAACCCGTGGAAAGGCAACCGCAATGAGGAAAACCATTCTCGCCGTCTGCTGCGCAACGCTGATGGGCATCGGCACCGCTGCGGCACAGACTTATGGGGCGCCGGCTCAGGATACTACGTCGAGCAGTCCATCCACATCCCAGCACGTCATGCCCAAGGGCAAGACAGCCAAAGGCAAGACGACGAAACACAAGACCGTCGGCATGTCGAAGGGATCGAAGACGAAGAACGACATGAAACCGGACGATACGGCGAAGTAAGTTCTTTGCACTGTCTGCGCTGAAGCCGCGTGGCATCGCGCGGTTTCAGTCCTGCTTCGCTGCGTCGTTCAACGAAGGCTTCGCCGTCTCTCACGAACCCGGCAGGTCATACCCAATAAATAACCGCCCCAGTTACCGAGAGCGCCAGCAGGATGAGCGCTGTCATCGTCCAGCTACCTTGGCGAGCGCTATAGCGGCCCCGGGCGCGACGCTCCGTAATGAGGGCCCGTTCGTACTCGTCGGAAGATGAAAAGATGCAGGCGAAGCCGCTGCGCGCAACCGCCGCGGCGGCTTCGAGCGATCGTAAATCGCTATGAGTTGTTCTGCGTGAGATCCTCATGAGCGAATGCTGGAATCGTATGGTAAATAAAAGGTTAATATTTTCTGCGTCCGTACCGGGAAGCACCATTTCATTGCAGACTTTCTGAAACACATTTTCGAAAGCACCAAGATCCATGCCTGCGTCGTTGGTCTGCATGCTCCGGAGAGCCCGCACGCCCTCGGCTGAATGTTCCCTCTATGTTCCACAGACTGGCTAGCCGGCCGAAACGGATGACGGCCGGTGGGAATCTGTGCTTAACGATCCAACGCCCAGCCCGACGCGCCGCAATTGCCGATCCAGCAATGCCACCTTAACGAAATCCCGCGTCCTATTCCGCGCGTCAGTTGCTTACGATATCAGCCGCATGTGGAAATCACGTGAATCGGGTTTTTCAGGTTTTCATCAGTTCGACCTGCAACGATTTGAGGGACGAACGACAGGCCGTCAGCAACACGTTGGCAAAAGCGGGATACATGCCTGCTGGTCTGGAGGTGCTTCCGGCGACCGATCAAACGCAACTGGAGTACATCAAGCGGATCATTGACCGAAGCGACTATTATGTCGCGATCGTCGGCAGCCGTTATGGCTCGCTCTCGCATGACGGTCTGAACTTTAGCGAAGGAGCATTTGAGTACGCGCGATCCAAAGACGTTCCGATACTAGCGTTGCTTTCTGAAATTCCCGAACCGGACGCCGGACTAAAAGAAAGACTGGACGCTTTCAAAGCTCGTTTGAGTGCAGCCGGCATCGTCGAAACATGGCTCAATGAAAGCGACCTGTGCATGAAGGCCGTGATGGCCGTCGCAACCGCGGTTAACCTGAAGCCGAGGGCCGGCTGGATACGAGGCGATCAAGCCATCGATCCAAAGGTCCTTCAGGAACTGGAAAGACTCCGCATCGAGAATGCGGACCTTCATCAGAAGCTGGCCAATCTCAATCGCGGCTCGACGGACCTGGTCCTCGCAGGATCGGTCGATTCGGTTACCGTGGAATTCCTCGTCTATCGATCCGAAGAAGGGGCTCCGGATACCGTCTCCAAGTCGATTTCATTGGGCGATGTTTTTGTCGGAATCTATGACCATCTCCTCAAGAGCCCGTCGGAAGCCTACGTTCGAGAACTCGTCGGATATTGGTACCGGCAGAAATTTCGCATGTCCGACTATTGGGAGCTTGGCGAAAAAAGCGTGACCGTCATCCGGGACCGGCTGGAAGCCATGGGCCTGATCAGATCCCGCTCAATCATCGCGGGGTTTTCCAATCACATCGCCTGGTCCGTGACCGAGAAGGGAAAACAGTTTCTCCGGTCGCGGCGCTGATGATGGATCGATCAGGTTCCGCAATCACTTAACGCGGCCTCCGGATCGGTTTTGTGAGGTGGTGCGCTCGGAGGGACTCGAACCCCCACGATGTTACTCACTGCCACCTCAAGGCAGCGCGTCTACCAATTCCGCCACGAGCGCTTGGATCGGAGCCGGGGCTCGCGCCCCGACGGATCAACGGCGCCGATGTAACAAAACAACGGTGGTGGGACAAGGCCCGCGGAACGTTCTTCCCCGAGCCAAAACGGTCCGAAACAGCATTGCCTGGAAGCCATAACGATACTGGAATCAGGGGTTTCGGATGTGCTCTTGATCCCGCTGCCGATCTCGGGTCCGTCCGTTGCGGACCGCAAGTCCGCGCTTACCTGCGGTCGGGCGTTCGCGGCAGCATCTGTTTGACTTCCACGGCGATGCGGTTGCGGTTGACCATCACCACCCCGCTGGCCACCGGCATGTTGTTGGCCAGGATCTTGACCTCGTCCTGCTCGGTGGCGTCCAGTTCAATGATGGCGCCGCGGCTGAGCCGCATGACCTGATGAACGGGCATCGATGTAGTCCCCAGGACCACCATGAGATCGACGGATACTTTATCGAGCGTCGCCACGAATACGGACTCACGAACCATGCAAAATTGATACGGTCCAAGACCACCACGTTATGGTTAGACAATGGTTAATGATCGCCAGCTTCTTGATTTGAAGCCGTTTGCTGCCTCGCCCGGCAATCCCGTCGAGTGGGTCTTGTCCGATGCGCCGGTGCCCTATCCGGAGGCTGTTGCCGTGATGGAAACACGGGCGGCTGCGATCGCCTCAAGCGAAGCGCCGGAACTGGTCTGGCTGCTGGAGCATCCTCCGCTCTACACCTCCGGCACCAGCGGGCGCGAAGGTGATCTGCTGCAGACTCGTTTTCCGCTGTTTTCCACCGGACGCGGCGGCCAGGTGACTTATCACGGCCCTGGCCAGCGCGTGGCCTATGTCATGCTCGACTTGAAGCGCCGCCGCCCCGACGTGCGGGCATTCGTCGCCGGACTTGAGGAATGGCTCATCCGAACGCTCGGCGCTTTCGGCGTCAGGGGAGAACGGCGGGAGGACCGGGTCGGCGTTTGGGTGGCGCGCCCGGACAAGGGAGCGGGCCGCGAGGACAAGATCGCGGCGATCGGCATACGGCTGCGCCACTGGGTATCGTTCCACGGCGTCTCGCTCAACGTCGATCCCAACCTCAGCCATTTCGACGCCATCGTGCCCTGCGGCGTCACCGATCCGCGCTACGGCGTCACCAGCCTCGCCGATCTCGGCCTTCGCGTCGAGCAGACCGATGTCGACGTCGCGCTCCGGCGCGCGTTTGCAGAGGTGTTCGGACCTTCGGACCTGCGTATGCCGGGAAAGGATACCTGACCTCTCCGCTGCTCGTACGAAACCGCGCAGGTCACGGGCTGCAAGCGAGCCAAGGCCGAGTCCAGGTCGCCTACGCCGTCGGAAGTTGTGAGAAGCGCTCGCCGGGTCGGATCAACTTCAAGGCGTCCGCTATCACCGGCCGATCTTCGACCGCATCGACGCGCGCGAATTCCGGTCCGTTTCGGCAGCGCGCCACCATGTCGGCGACGGCTTCGGTCTGCCCCGTGAACAGAGCCTCGACGCTGCCGTCACGGCGGTTGCGCACCCAGCCGGCAACGCCGAGATGGATAGCTTCGATCATCGTCCAGTAGCGGAAGCCGACACCCTGGACGCGGCCGCGGATCACGATCTGACGAACCACATCATTCATCTGGCGATTCATTCCCGGCGACTTCCACCCTGCGGCGGCGGAGTTTCACGGCGCCGGCAGG
Source organism: Nitrobacter sp. (assembly GCF_051535235.1). GTDB lineage: Bacteria > Pseudomonadota > Alphaproteobacteria > Rhizobiales > Xanthobacteraceae > Nitrobacter. The sequence continues at coordinate 42,793 of NZ_JBPPLZ010000008.1, read as the reverse complement.
CCCGATTTCACGCAAATTCGAGGACCAGCGCATCGACCGCCAGGGTCGACCCGGGGACTGCCGCGATCCTCTTGATAACTCCGTCCTGCTCGGCCCGCAGCACGTTCTGCATCTTCATGGCTTCGATCACCGCCAGCGTCTCGCCGGCCTTGACTTCCTGTCCCTCTGTCACGGCGATCGAGATGACGAGGCCCGGCATCGGACACAGCAGCTTCTTGCCGTTATCGGCCGCCGTCACCGCCGGCATCAGCCGCGCCGCCGCCGCCTCGGTTTCGGTGAACACGTTGATCGCGATCTCGAAGCCCTGATGCGCGAGCCGGAATCCGTTTGCGACAGGCCTGACCTGCATCGCGACCGGACTGTCGTCGATTGTGCCTTGCCAGACCGGCTGGCCTGGCACCCAGCGCGAGAGCAGCCGATAGGCGATGTCGCCTGCATCTCCATCCGCGCCGATGAAGCGGACCGCGATGGCATCGCCCTCGCGGGCGACGTCGAGCAGGATTTCATCGCGGCCGAGCCAGACCGCGCGACGGCGTTCGCGTCTGACAACGCGGCCGGGCATCTGGCCGGAAATCCGCCGCTTGCGTTCGCCGAGCACGTGATCGATGGCGGCCGCCACCGCGGCCAGTCTGAACGCTGTCTCTCCTTGCGGTGTCCGCGCCGTAAAGCCGTTTGGGAATTCCTCGGCTATGAAGCCGGTCGAGAGATGGCCGGCGCGCCAGCGCGGATGGTGCATCAGGGCCGACAGAAAGGGAACGTTGTGCCGGATGCCGTCGATGTAAAATGCGTCGAGCGCATGAGCCTGCGCCTCGATGGCGGCGCGGCGCGAGGGCCCGTGCGTCACGAGCTTGGCGATCATCGGATCGTAATGGATGGAAATCTCGCCGCCCTCATACACGCCGGTATCATTGCGCACGACGATGCCATCCCGGTTCGTTCCCGCCGGCGGACGATATTTGACGAGGCGGCCGACCGAGGGCAGGAAACCGCGGAACGGATCTTCCGCATAGACGCGCGATTCAACCGCCCATCCCGTCAGCGTCACATCCTGCTGCGCGATCGGGAGCTTTTCTCCGGCTGCGATGCGGATCATCTGCTCGACCAGATCGATGCCGGTGATCAACTCCGTGACGGGATGCTCGACCTGCAGCCGCGTGTTCATCTCGAGGAAGTAGAAGCTCTTGTCCTGGCCGGCGACGAATTCGACAGTGCCCGCCGAGTCGTAGTTCACAGCCCGAGCCAGCGCGACGGCCTGTTCGCCCATCTTGCACCGCGTGGCCTCGTCGAGCAGCGGCGACGGCGCCTCCTCGATGACCTTCTGATTTCGCCGCTGGATTGAGCACTCGCGCTCGCCGAGGTAGATCGTGTTGCCATGCTTGTCGCCGAGCACCTGGATTTCGATATGGCGGGGATCGACGATGAACTTTTCGATAAAGACCTGATCGTCGCCGAACGACGACTTCGCCTCCGCCCTCGCGAGACTGAACCCTTCGGCGACCTCGGCGCTCGCATGGGCGATGCGCATGCCCTTTCCGCCGCCTCCCGCCGATGCCTTGATCATCACGGGATAGCCGATCTCGTCCGCGATCCTGACGGCGTGCCTGTCGTCCTCGATCACGCCGAGGAAGCCAGGAACAGTCGACACTCCGGCCTTTGCCGCGGCCTTTTTGGATTCGATCTTGTCGCCCATCGCGGCGATCGCGGCGGGATTCGGCCCGATGAAGACCAGGCCGGCGTCCGCGAGCGCGCGGGGGAACGACTCCCGCTCCGACAGGAAGCCGTATCCGGGATGCACGGCTTGCGCGCCGGTCCTGCGGCAGGCGTCCACGATCTTCTCGATGACGAGATAGCTCTCGGCCGCCGGCGGCGGCCCGATCAGAACGGCCTCATCGGCCATCTCGACGTGAAGCGCGTCGCGATCGGCTTCCGAATACACGGCTACGGTTTCGATGCCCATCCGGCGGGCCGACTTGATGATCCGGCAGGCGATCTCGCCGCGATTGGCGATCAGTATCCGTTTGAACATCTGCCTGTTGACCTGCAACCTTGAGGCGCGGCTCAATCTTCCGGACGATGTGCGCGATCGGCGAACCACTCCGTGGTACAGAAAAAAGAAAACAGGAGCAAAGACTTTTCGGCCGGAACGCCCGTGCAGAGTCTCCGCGAGGCCTACATGCCGAGATCGAAAATGTTCGGAAAATGCACCAGCGGCAGGGTCGCCGCGCCGATCAGGCTCGCGACCAGCGCCATCAAATGACGGTTGCTGCGGCGCTTGCCGCGCATCTGGGTTGCGATCCATTCCAGCACTTCGATATTGACGCCCACTGCTCTGGTCGGCGCCCAGCTCTCGATGGCGGTTGCCGGCGCCAAGGCGATGCTGCGCGGCGGCACCGGCAGGCCTGAGGCGGACGCGGCGTGATGCACGATCGCCTTGGTAAAAAGGTCGTCGAACTGTCCGTCGTCGCATCGCTCGGCAGCGGCATCGTTGATTTCGAACAGGGCTTCGGCCTCCGCCCGGCTCACCGGCCGGTTATCCACGGCGGCAGCCGTCAGAAGCCGCGCGCACCAGGATGCATCGGTGGAGTCGAGCACGCGGGAAAAGTGAACGCGGCCGCGCGCGGTCGGCCCCTCCCCCGTGATGACGCTGTCGCGGACGGTAGCGAGCGCGGCAACCACGGCTTCCGGGCTGGTAATAGCGGAAATGTCGATCGGGCCGACGGCGGAGGTGTCGGAAGACATAGGCGTAGTTCTCACTTCTGGATTTGGTCAACACATTCACACGCGCGTGAATCGTTCGTTAAAAAATCCGACAATCCGTCGACGCGCTTTGAATACCCCACTATTAGTTTGTCGCCGCGACAAGCATCGCGGTTCAAGTCGATCGCAGTACCGTTCGGCGCGCGTGGGGCATGGGCGAGGCAACATCGCGGCATCTCGATCACGAAGCCGTAGGCGTTAATTCGTCGGACCGCCCGGGACCCGACAGGAAGATGCTCCGCAACGCTTGCGACAAGAAAGATATTATCCTTTTCGATTATCCGGTTCCGTTTCCCCCTCGCGCCGCCTATATTCGCCGCATCCCGCCGTTAATTGACACGAGGACGTGACGATGACTTTATCGATTGGTTCGCCTGCGCCGGACTTCGAAGCCGAAAGCACCGAAGGCCACATCAGCTTCCACAAATGGCTCGGCAACGGCTGGGGACTGTTCTTCTCTCATCCGAAGGACTTTACGCCGGTCTGCACCACTGAGCTCGGCGCAGTCGCGCGGCTCAAGCCGGAATTCGACAAGCGCGGCGTCAAGCTGATCGGCATCAGCGTCGACCCGACCGACAAGCATCATCTGTGGTCCAAGGACATCGAGGAGACGCAAGGCGTCGCGCCGAACTATCCGTTGATCGCCGACGTCGATTTCAACGTCGCCAAGCTCTACGGCATGCTCCCGGCCAGCACCTCCGGCGACGTCAACAAGCGGACGCCGGCGGACAACCAGACCGTGCGCAATATCTTCGTGATCGGCCCCGACAAGCAGATCAAGCTGGTCTTCGTTTACCCGATGAGCACCGGCCGCAATTGGCAGGAAGTGCTGCGCGCGATCGACTCCCTGCAGCTCACCGCCAAGCACAGCGTCTCCACACCGTCGGACTGGAAGCCGGGCGACGACGTGTTCCTCTCGGCCGCGGTGTCGGAAGAAGAGGCGCGCAAGAAATTCCCCAAGGGCTGGAAGTCGCCGAAGCCGTATTTCCGCATCGTCGAGCAGCCGAAGGACTAGGCCCTCCTCGAATTCAGAAGCGCATGAAGGGACGCTGCGGCGTCCCTTTCTTTTTGTGGCATGCTCCGCGGTTGCCGCCACGCACGCACGAACCTATGCTAGGCGATGACAACAGGTTGCGCGGCGACGCGCGCACCCTTCCCACCGACAGAGAATGGAAATCCCATGCACGTTCGCGCCGCAGTCGCCATTGCCGCCGGCAAGCCGCTGGACATCACGACCGTGGAACTCGATGGGCCGCGCGACGGCGAAGTCATGGTCGAGATCAAGGCCAGCGGTGTGTGCCACACCGACGAGTTCACGTTGTCCGGCGCCGATCCGGAAGGGTTGTTTCCGGCGATTCTCGGCCATGAGGGTGCCGGCGTGGTCGTCGATGTCGGCAAGGGGGTGACTTCGGTGAAGAAAGGCGATCACGTCATTCCGCTCTACACGCCGGAATGCCGGCAATGTCCGTCGTGCCTGTCGCGCAAGACCAATCTCTGCACGGCGATCCGCGCCACCCAGGGCCAGGGACTGATGCCCGACGGCACGTCCCGCTTCTCGCTCGATGGCAAGAAGATCCACCATTACATGGGCACGTCGACCTTCGCCAACTATACCGTGCTGCCGGAGATCGCGGTCGCGAAAATCCGCGAGGACGCGCCGTTCGACAAGGTCTGCTACATCGGCTGCGGCGTCACCACCGGAATCGGCGCGGTCATCAACACGGCGAAGGTGGAGCCCGGCGCCAAGGCTATCGTGTTCGGCCTCGGCGGCATCGGATTGAACGTGCTGCAGGGGTTGCGGCTCGCCGGCGCCGACATGATCATCGGCGTCGACATCAACGACGACCGCAAGGCGTGGGGCGAACGCTTCGGCATGACGCACTTCGTCAACCCGACGGACATGGGCAAGGATCTCGTCCCTCACCTCGTCGACATGACCAAGTCGGGCGCCGATCAGATCGGCGGCGCCGACTACACCTTCGATTGCACCGGCAATGTCAAGGTGATGCGCCAGGCGCTCGAAGCCTGTCACCGCGGCTGGGGGCAGTCGATCGTGATCGGCGTTGCGCCCGCCGGCGCGGAGATCGCGACACGGCCGTTCCAGCTCGTTACCGGCAGAGTCTGGAAAGGTAGCGCTTTCGGCGGCGCGCGCGGCCGCACCGACGTACCGAAAATCGTCGATTGGTACATGCAGGGCAAAATCCAGATCGACCCGATGATCACTCACGTCATGCCGCTCGACGACATCAACCGGGCGTTCGACCTGATGCGCAAGGGCGAGTCGATCCGCAGCGTCGTGACGTTCTGAATAGCGCATGAGCGATTCCACAAAGCAACCGCCTCTCGCGCTTGTCGCAGTCGATACTCCGCCCCGCACGAAGCCCTCGAACTATCCCGAGCCATTTTTCTCGCGGATGCTGAAGCGGGAAAAACGTCCGCTGGGCGATCATTTCGGCCTGACAAATTTCGGCGTGAACCTGACCAGGCTGTTTCCTGGCGGGGAATCCGCGCTGCTGCACCGGCACAGCAAGCAGGACGAATTCATCTACATCCTCGAAGGACGGCCGACCCTCGTCACGGATGAAGGTGAGATCGATCTTCAGCCTGGCATGTGCGCGGGTTTCCCGGCCGCCGGCCGTGCTCATCACCTCGTCAATCGGACGGCTGCTGATGCGGTTTATATCGAGATCGGTGATCGTTCGCCTGGCGACGAAGGCAGCTACCCCGCCGACGATATTCAGGCGAAAATGTCTGCGCCCGGCCTCTGGATATTTACACGCAAGGACGGAACACCTTACGGCTAGAGCCTTTCCGCTTCTGACGGAATCAGAAGCGGGGCTCTATGATTTTGATTTGACGCGTTTTCTGGACGCGAACCGGTGTCCACTTCGCTCGAAAACGCTATAAAGTCTGTTTCAACTGCGTTGAACCAGACTTGTCGCTTACCTTTGTGTGAGCATGATCCCGAAAATTAATTTCCCTTCGAGATCATACTCTAAGCACGATGCAAAATCGTGCAGGCATGAGATGGCGGCGGCGGCTCACTCCAGCGAAAATCCGGAGCGATGCGGTCATCGATGCATCAACTTGCCTGTCGGAGCGGGCTGCGGCGGCGCCGTATCGAGCGCTACAATCTGTTCGGCAAAATGGCGATAGAAATCCTGCATGTCATCGCCGGCGAGTTCACGGCAATGCGCGAGCGCCGCATTCGCCTCCTGCACGTGACCGGCTTTGATCGCGGCAAGCAACGCACCGTGCTGGCGCTTCCACCCGGCGAACTCCGGCGATGCCGCCACCACCTCGTCTCCCACGATCGCGTAGATTTTGGTCGGCCGCGACTTGCCCTTCAACAGGATTTCGCCTGCTTCCAGTAACGCGATCCCTTTTGCACGCTGCGCCACGTCTTCCGAGACCAAAAGGTCCACATTGAGCGCCTTGCTCGCGGACTCGATCCGGGCCGCCACGTTCACAACGTCACCCATGGCGGAATAGTTGAATCGCCTTTGTGATCCCATGTTGCCGACGCAGGCCAGCCCGGCATTGATGCCGACCCCGATCCTGACGCGAGGATCCGCGAAACCGCGTGCGGAAAATCCGAAGACGTCGGCATCGTTGAGCGCGTCAATCGCGGCGCGCATCTTGAGCGCAGCACGGCAGGCCCGGGTCGCATGATCGGGAACCTCCACCGGCGCGTTCCAGAATGCCATGATCGAGTCACCGATGTACTTGTCGATCGTCCCCATCTCGTCCTGGATCGCATCCGACAGCGGCGCCAGCAGCGTATTGATGAAATCGACCAGTTCCGTCGCCGACAGGGCTTCGGAGATCGGCGTAAAGCCACGCACATCCATGAACATCACGGAAATGTCGCGGGACTCACCGCCAAGGCGCATCGCCTGCGGCGAATTTTCGAGCTGAGCGAGCAGTTCCGGCGCGAGATATTGACCGAAGGCCTGGCGCACGAACTTCTTCTCATGGTCGGAGGCGACGTGGAGCACGCGCTCCACCGCGATATAAACCGCCAGCGCCGCTAGTGAGGGAAAGATCGGATCGATCAGCAGGCGGAAATGCGAAAACGCGATCCATGATCCGGCGAGCCCGGCAAGGAACACCACGACGCCGGCATAGAATGAAAACCGGGCGCCGAACGCCAGCACCAGACCCGCGACCAGTGCACCGAACAGAACAGTCAGGACGATCTCGAGCCCGTTGGTCCAGTCGGGGCGCTCGATGAAATCCTGCGCGAGGATTTGTTCGATCAGTTGGGCCTGGATCGCCACGCCCGGGACTAATCCCCCGAGCGGCGTCGCACGCGCATCCATCAGACCTGCAGCCGATGCGCCAACGAGAACGATCGCGCCATCGATCAGGGGCCTGACCGCGGCCTCCTTGGCGGGATCGAGAATGTCCTTCACGGACACATAGCGTTGCGGCTGGTCGCGACTGAAATAGACCCAGGATTCTCCGTTGCTGGTCAGCGGCAGCTTGAACGCCCCGACCCGCATATCGATCAGCGCAGCGTGGCCGGTGTCGCTGTCGCCGCTCGATCCGGTCCCGCGGACGATGATGCTCTTCTGGTTCTGGGCGACGCGCAACGCCTCGACCGCCAGGCCAGGATAAACGTTCGCGCCGTCAGAAAACAGCATCGGCACGCGGCGCACGATGCCGGCGCGATCGAGAGAACTCAGGTTGACGCCGCCGATGCCCGCGGCCGCTTCATTGAAGATCGGCAGGTTCGACACCGTGCCGTGAAACGGCGCCAGCACCTTGGCCGGGTTGACGCCGACGAAGGCCAGCCCGGCCCGCACCGGCGGACGCTGGGTGTTGACCGCGTTGCCGGCGGCAAAGCCGAGCACCACACCGGTCTTGCCGATGGCGTCCGCGAACGCCCGATCATGATCCGGCAGGTTCGCAAGCAGCTTCATGGTCTGATCGAGATCGGGGACGCCGGAATCCTTCAAATCATTGGCAAGCCGGCTCGGCGTGGTGCGATCCGGCTCGGAAAATATGACGTCGTATGCGATCACGCCGGAGCCAAGATCGGCGAGCCGCCGGGTCAGCGCGGCAAGACGCGTCCGCGGCCATGGCCATTGTCCGTATTCGGCGATCGAGGCCTCGTCGATATCGACGATCCGCACCGGCTGATCGGTATAAGTGCGCGGCTTTAGCCGCTGATAGGTATCGAACGTGCGCTCTTTCAATTCGGTGACGATGCGCGGATCGTAAGCGCGCAGCGAGGTGAGCAGGACAAGCGTCGCCACCGCCGCGCCGACGGCGCGGAGATTCTTGTTGCGCATCAGCCGGCGCAGACGCACCGCCGCCAGCACGATCCGCACGCGCAGGGTGCCGCGGAAACGCGCCGCAGCTTTCATCGTCCGATCTCGACGCGATAGGAGTCTCTCACCGTTTCACAAGAACGATGAGGTTTTTGCTTTGGCGCGTTTTCTTCAGACGAACCGGATTCCACTTCGCTCGAAACCGCTGTGGGGAAGGACGACATCAAAGTCTCAATCCGGTTCCACGATTTGCGGTCGGTGGCACGACGGCCCGCCGGAACAGACGGCACGAACGTTACCGGCACATTAACGAAATCCGCTCGATTTGGCGCGACGAAAATAGCCAATTTTTCAGCACTGCAAGAGGTTTCGGAAGTCCCGGTCGCAAGATTAACGACAAATCCGCCGTCTGTCTCTCATGCTCGCTGCCAGAGCCCATCAGGAGAGGCAGGCGACAATGATGGTCGATACGTTTTTCAGGGGGCGACGTCTCGCCCTGATGGCGGCGATGGCCCTCCCCTTTGCAGGGGCAGCCGGCTTCGCATTGTCCATCCATGCGGGAGCGAACACGCGCTTGCAAGACATTGCCGACGACGCCGCGCTTGCCGGCATCAACTCGCTGGCGGCAAACATCGATCGGCCCGCGGACGTGAGTTCGGCAGAAGCCATAGCGGCGGCCAGAACCGTCATCGCATCGCGACCGGCCATCGTCCAGAGACTCCAGCCGTCGGTCGACGGACTGACGATGTCGGTCGTCGTGGAAGATGCCGGCAACAGAATGCAGGCCTCCGCAACCGCACGATATGTTCCTGCAAAAGACGGCCAATCGGTGCCGCGGGTCGTCCACATGCGCGGATACACCGCCGCTGCGCTTTAACGCGAACCGACCAGAGAAAGGTTCGGCTCAAAATCGTGCGGTCGGTCCGATCGAGACCGAAAGATTGTCGGTCGTGTAGTTCGGCAGCGACGAGTCAATCCTGATGTATTGGACCTGCGTCCGCAAGCCGACGTTTTTGTACACCTGCGCATCGAAGATCGCGCCGTAGCGTTGCTCCCTGTCGTTCCGCACCATGACGGGGTCGACGATCGGATTGGGCGCATCATAGTTGGCCCAGCTAAAGCCGATCGTCGGCGCGACCACGAATTGATGCGGCGTGCCGAACACCGGCAGGGCGAACGCGTACGGGAACGCCATGTCGATGGAGTAGCGCTTGTAGGAGTAGTAATCGAAGATCGCGCGATTCTGATCGTATCCTGCGCGGGCTGTCCAGTGCAGCGCTCCGAAGCGCAAATCCGACGTCACAGCCGCCGACAGCAGATCTCCGCTCTGCTGGCTGGCCGTCGGAAAGTTGTTCGAATCAGAAAAGTCGCGGCGCCGTTCCTCGACGAACGCCTCCAGAAGCCCGCGGTCGCCAATCGTCGTGCGCGCGGAAACGCCGCCGCCGCCGGCCGAGAAATAATTGGCGTCCCCGAGCCAGACCTGATCCCCAATGCCGTAGAGCTTGAACGACGCGTTCTGGCCGATCGCGATGCGTGGCCCGACAACGAGTTCAACTAGCCCCAGATTGTACTGGTTGAGCTTGTATTGACGTGAATTGACGCCGAGGAAGCTCGCCTCGATGGCGTCTCCCCGCGTGCCGATCTTGTAGGCGTAGTTGGCTGTGAGGGTCTGGAAGAAATTCCAGTCCGGACGTTTGCCGAACGCGCCGTCGAGAAGAGCATCCTGACCGAGCGCGCGCACCATCAGGCTCGATGGACCGAGGTTGGCGTTGGTCTGATAGCGGAAGCCGGCGGTGGTGAATACGCTGAACTCGTAGCGAGCAAGCCGGCGGTCGATCTCGGTCAAATAGGCGAGGACCTGCGCCCTGATTTCATCGGGGGCGTCTGCGGCCTTGATCGCCTCCTGAAAATAACTGCGCGCGAGTTCGTACGAACCGAGCTTGAAATACAGAACGCCCAGTTCGAGCTTCACGCGCGGCAGATTCGGATTGAAGAACAGCATGCGTTCGAGCGCGCCGATAGCCGCTTCATAGTCGCCGCGCTTGACGGCCTGCTCCGCGAACTTGAAGCTCGTCTCCAGATCGGAGGGATTTTTGTACATCGCCTGGAACAGCGCGTCGTAATCCTGCTGGACCACGGCTGCAGCCGTGACGGGCGGCGCCGGCGATTGCGCTACGGCCGCCGAGCAGCAGGCAATCGTCGCCAACAAAACGAATACGGCTTTCACCATTTCACGCCGCCACCCAAAAACTATCTTTTTGATGCGAGGCTTCCTTTCCATCTCCGTGGAATATCGAGGAAATCCGCAAACTAATGGGCGTCAGATTAGCGTCGGCCGGCGCAATTGGAACGACGATAGCTGTCGCGCCAAGCAATTTCAGCGCGGCGTCACCTTTTTACCACACATTGAGCAAGTAAAATCAATGGCTTAATGATACGCACATGAACCAGGGAAGCGGATCGAGACCAGTTTAACCTGAGCCTCCCCTTCGTTCCTGCTCCGAACCATCAGAGCACGCTGTCCACCAAGACGATGCGGCCGGGCCCGGCAAAGCGCGTGACATCGGGACGGCGCTCTTCCTATAAGGGTGCGGGGCGCTCGTAGCTCAGCTGGATAGAGCATCGGATTTCGATTCCGAGGGCCGGGAGTTCGAATCTCTCCGAGCGCGCCAAACTCCCATTTCCGCTATTGGCGGCAATGTCCCGGGCCATGTCGGCATTCTGGGTCTGAAGCGACTTCATGTCGTTCATCCCGTTCTGACGGAGACCGCCGAGTGCACGAGGCAATCGGCGGTCTGCCCGCGGGGGTCAGTTCATGTGCTTGTCGAGGAACGGCAGCACCTTTTCGGGATGGCGGCCGAACCAGTTGTAGCCATCCTCGAACCGCTTGGTCGTGCCTTCGATCCAGTGCAGTTCCTTGTCGTTGCTGCCCAGGGCATCGAACGTGCTCTGCGCGTCAGTTGGGTTGTTGATCACCGCGTCGTCACGGACCTGCCACATCAGAACAGGAAGCTTGATATTTGGAGCCCATAGCTTGCCCGACATGTCCGCCGCAGGGAATCCACCGAGCTTCATGATCTCAAGGTCGATCAGTTCCTGATATTGGCCGATGCCCTGTTTGCCCGATAGCTTGGCGAAGACCGACTCCATGTTGGGCACCAGCGGACTGCACAGGCACGTGACGTTCTCGAACAGCTCCGGATGCTTGGTGATGGCGGCATATTGCGAGACGCCACCCAGGCATTGGCTGAACAGCGCGACCTTCATTCGGCTGAGGCGCGGATGGGCATCGACGAATTTTTTTACGCCGACGCAATCGCGCCATTCCCATTGGCCGACGCCGCAGACCCCGCCATTGGCCGCGCCGCTCTGTCCGTGATTACGGAAGTCATAGGTCAGCACATTGTAGCCCGCGTCGGTCAGGTGCTTGTACTGGAGCACGAAGTCGATCTCGACCGGCTCGATGAAGTTGCTCCACGGCTCGCCCATATGTCCGGGATAGCCGGCGCGGCACATCGGAAGAGCGTGGTTGAAGATGACGAGTTTGTTGCTCTCGCCGCCCTTGGCCGGAATGTACCAGGCTTCCAGCGGCGTGCCGTCGTCCGAGGGGATGGACAGGTCGTGCCAACCTTCCATGCCGTATTCGTCAGGATTCTTGAAAATGAAGCTGCGCGGCATCTTGACCATGCCGGCGAGCGCCTTGACCTTGGCATGATCGTTCTTGGAAATGGCTTTTTCCTGCTCCCGGGCCTTCTGCATTCTTTCCTTCGTCATTCCGGTCATGGGTGAGACTCCTTTATTGTCTGTCCGAAGAGAGCGAACCCGTTGAGAAACAGTGGTTTTCGAGTTGATGTGGCGCACGGCCGCCAGCTCTTCCCGGGTAAATCCCTTGCTGATGCAACCAAACTAGGCCAGAAAGATTGCATCGATTAGACGGGTAATTCTTCTTGGCCTTATCATCCAGGTGATAAATGCGGCGGGACGAGATCGCCGATCTGGCGGTCTTTGTCGTGGTCGCCGAGGAACGCAGCTTCACCAAGGCGGCCGTGCGTCTCGGCATGGCGCAATCCGCGCTCAGCCAGATCGTGCGGCGGATCGAGGAGCGGCTGGGGCTGCGACTGTTGTCGCGCACGACGCGCAGCGTGGCGCCCACCGACGCCGGCGAGCGGTTGATCGCGACGCTCGGCCCGATGCTGCATGATCTCGATGCCGCCATCGCCTCGCTCGGCGAGTTGCGCGACCGACCGTCAGGCACCATTCGGATCACGACAGTTGAACACGCGGCAAAGACCATCCTCGTGCCGGCGATGAAGCGGCTGCTCAAAGACAACCCCGATATCACGGTCGAGATCACCGTCGACTACGGCCTGGCGGATGTCGTGGCCGATCGTTTCGATGCCGGCGTCCGCCTCGGTGGCGAGATAGCGAAGGACATGATCGCCATGCGCATCGGATCGGACATCCCGATGGCGATCGTCGGCGCGCCGGATTATTTCCGCAGGTGCGCCGTTCCAGCATCGCCGGCGCAACTGATCGACCATCGCGCGATCAATCTGCGATTGCCGACGTCCGGCACGCTCAATAGCTGGCGGCTGAAGCGCGGCGGACGCGACGTCCGCGTGCAGGTCGAGGGACCGCTGATCCTCAACACCATCGACCTGATCCTCGATGCCGCGCGCGACGGTCACGGCCTCGCTTATCTCCCGCTCGACCAGGTTCAGAAAGATCTGGATGAAGAACGATTGGTGCGGGTGCTGAGCAAGTTCACGCCCGATCTCCCAGGCTATCACCTCTATTATCCGCACCGCCGTCACGCTTCGTCGGCGTTCACGCTGTTGGTGGAGACGCTGCGGTTCCGGGGCTGAAAACGTTGATCCAGAACCGCTGCCCGATACGTCGAGCCCATCGGTGATGGTGGCTTCTCTAAAGTGAAGCCATCGCGCACGAGCAACGTCGCAACGTCTTCGCCGTCACAGGATCGTGACGCGCCGAAGGATCGACAGCAATGGAGATTGCGCTAATCTCATAATGCAAGCTCAACCTGCATTGGGAGACTTGACATGTCGGATCATAGCGAGATGGTGTACACGACGTCGGACGGGATGGATTATCCGGCGCATGAACGGCAGTATAAGAATTTCATCAAGATTGGACTGATCGCTGCAGGGACCGTGGCCACCATCGTCATATTACTGGCGATTTTCCTCGGCTGAGTTTCGGTCTCTCGTTTCGGTTGTCCCTGATTTCGTTTCGCTGGCGATGTAGCCGGTGCTTCAGTCGCGCGCGTGATCCTTGGCCTACTTGGCCATCACGGATTGCCTGCACGACTTGAGCCCCGGCCGCAGCGCGAGTTTTGCTTGTTCGCTGCGCGCCTCAATTTTCCACCAAAGCCTCGTTTCCCCCTAAATTCAGTTTCCAGCTAACGGTGCCGTCGTTTTTGACTTCGGTGAGCGCGCTATCGTTGAGCGATCGCGTGACCGCGACAGTCTCGACGAGCTTTGTCCGGAAGCCCTGCCACGTCACCCTCAAGTGACCTAAAGCGAACTCATGTCACCGTCCCGAACGCCGCTACGCGTTGCGCATCGCGCTGAACTCGCGTTTTCGCGAAGCATGTCCTCGGGCTTGATCCGAGAATGGAACAGCGGTTCGCGTGAAGAAAACGCGTCACATCAAAATCTTGAGGCCTGAATTTCCGTGAGGACCGAAAAGGCTCCAAGAGCTACTTCCCGCCCTTGAGCACTTTGCGAACCGCATCGAACGTTCTCTGCTCGTCCGGTTCCACCTGCTCGAACCAATGACCGGGAGGATATTTGGCGATGCGGCGAGCAAAAAACGAAGCGGGCTGCCACGCGTCACGATTCATCTTTGTGAAAATAATGATGCCGCTATGGGTAAAGTACGACGGGCCTTTGATGTCGCAATCCACCGAAAGCTGGAGCCGCCAAAGATCATCCTTTGACATCTTTTCGGGCAGAACCACGTAGTCAAGAGACACAGGGTTGCCGATCGTGCAGCGTCCTTTCTTCAGGAGGTCGCCCAGGCCGCCCTGCGCGGTGACGACAAAGTCGTAGTTGGACGCATCGCGCAAGAAGGCCAGGTTAGGCTGCGGATATCCGTCCGCCACTTCATGAGCGATGAGAGACAATGCGAAGGGCCGCCAGCCGAGTTCCATCGTCTTCGAACGAGCCGGCCCGAGTGACATCACTCCATCAGCCGAAACGTCCCACGTGATTTCGTGTTCGTCGTCACGCATGTCACCCTGACTTCTGGCCCAGGAAAGGGATACGAAATCTTCGGAGTCATGCTTCTGACTGGCCTCCCATCCTCTCGGAACAAAGTGGGCGACTTCGGCAACCCGGGCCAGTATCTCGTCGACCGTCGCTCCGTCCTGCGCCCGCCACGTCGTCTCGACGCGCTTGATCAAGGCTTCCCCTTCGGCATGTGCGCAACCAAAAATTGCGGCTGCGAACGCAGCAAAGAGCAGCGGCCAACGACGATGAGTCATGAGAATTGTCCAATCGATTTGCGGCGCGTCATCCAAACATCCGGATGTCTTCTTACCCCTGTACAAATAGTCGCAGAGCGGTCATAGTCCGCAATTGGCTCAAAGGGAGATAAGTCAACAAGACAACACACGAGGGAGGCAGCCTGATGAATGAACACGACCACTCTACCCGATTGATCTGGGGCATAGCCATTGTCGCCGCGGTGTTCTTCGGCAGCGTGGGCTTGGTATGGAGCACCGGCGCACCACTTCCGTCGAAAGCGCTGGCAGACGTTCCGCCGAAGCCGAAAGTGGCAGTCGCCTCCGCCGATGCGGTTGCCGGGCTTGACAAGCGAATGGCCGCGCTCGAAGCCAAGGTGCAAGCTCCCCCAGCGGTCGATACCTCGAACATCGAGGCGCAGATCAAGGGGCTGCAATCGCAGCTCGCCGCCGTGCATACGCAGCTAGGCACGTTCAAGGCGTCCGATTTCGACGCCCTCAGGACCAAGCTGGACAACGCCGGCACAACCCCGAAGTCCGTCAAGACAACGATAGAAACTCTTCAGACGGATGTAGGAAACCTGCGCACACGTTTCGATCAGCTTTCGCAGCAGGTCGCTTCCGAGACGGCAACGGAGAGCAAATCCAGCTCGCATAAATCGCACTCCCGGTCGAAATAGCGCGATCCTCCTTCGTCGCGAAGTCGCGTCCGTCGAAGCGAATTCCCATCGAATTGGGTCAAGGACCTCCCCCGCTTCTGATTTTATCGGAAGCGGGGTTTTATGAATCCTGTTATCCGGTTTTTCTTTACGCGCGTCGGCACCCAGCCGATCAGGTGAAGAACATACATCGCTTGCGCCGCCAGGCGTTCTCGTCGCTCGCCTACGACGCCATGCCCAATGCGCTGGCGTCGAACAGAGCGCCATTGATCTGCAAGCCGCTTCGGGGCATCGCATCATAGGCGTTATCTGTGCCGATCGATCCGATGGCGAAAGTTATCCGGCCGCCGTTACGCGATAATAATTTTCCATATCAGGAGACTACTGGCGAGCCATGACTCTCACTCTCTACATGCACCCGCTGGCCTCGTTCTGTCACAAGGTACTGATCGGACTGTACGAAAACGAAACCGCTTTCGAGAGCCGGACAGTCGACTTCGCTGACCCCGGTTCGGCAGCCGCTCACCTGGAACGATGGCCGGTGGGAAAGATTCCGGTCCTCCATGACAGTGTGACGGGGCGCACCGTCCCCGAGACCAGCATCATCATCGAGTATCTGCAGGCACACTATCCGGGGCCTGTTCAACTCCTGCCGGGCGATGCCGGGCAGCAATTGCAGGTGCGCCTGTGGGATCGCTTCTTCGATCTCTATATCAGCGTGCCGATGCAGAAGATCGTCACGGACAAAATCCGTCCGGCGAATGCAACCGATCCATATGGTGTTGGCGAAGCGAGATCGATGCTCGATCAGGCGTACAGCATGATCGAGAACCAAATTCGGGACAAGCGTTGGGCGGCCGGCGACGACTTCACCATGGCGGATTGCGCGGCTTTGCCTGCATTATTCTTCGCATCCATCGTCCATCCGTTTTCCCGCGACCAGCGATACTTGGCGACATATCTGGATCGTCTGATGCAGCGTCCGTCCGTCAGGCGCGTGATCGATGAAGCTCGGCCCTACTTTGCCATGTTCCCTTACAGGGACGCGATGCCAAAGCACTACCTCGAGACGTAGCGGTGAACGCTATGGCCTGCGGGTCCGGGGCCTGGATCGGGTAGTCCGCTAGCTTCCGCAAAGGAAGAGCAGCGGCCGATGCGGGACGTCAGCGTGATCATCGTACCTTTTTGTCATTCAGCCGTTGGAACCGGGCAGCGTTGGTAGGGTGATCCCGCCATGCTTCGGCAGCGGGACGCTTCCTAGTTTCGAACCGGGTTCCTTGCCATGTCGCATTGACGCGCTCACGCCCTCTTTGACATAATGGCGCCGGGACAAGACAAAAATGCGGGTTACGAGCGGAACGCCATGAAAAATGGGCTGTATTCGGTTCACGTCGCCTTGCTCGACGGGCGTGTGGGCAAGGGCAGCGGCGTTGTGATGTTCCGCGACGGCAAGATCCTCGGCGGCGACGCCTACCTGTTCTATACGGGCAGTTATTTCACGAAAAGCGACGGCACCTTCAGGGGCGAGGTTCTGGTCCAGTGCCACACGCCGAGTCCAGACGGAAACGTGCTGTTCGGCAGCACTGAACCCGTGGGCGTCGGCGTGACCGGCACATTCACCGATACAACCGGCACGATGAACGGCACGGCTCTGGTCGGAAAGGCCAGTCAGATTTTTCAGGCCACGCTGCGTAAGCTCGCCGATACGGATTGAAGCAACAACGCTCGCGATTTTGAAGATCAACCCCGCGCGCGCGGTTGTTGCGAAGCGGGTCCGAACGACGCCGGCCTCACTGGATCGGCCGCTACTCCGCTGCCAGTTCCATCGGAGCGATGCGCGGCAAAATGATGTGAATCCGCGTGCCTTCTCCGGATCCCGAGTCGAGATCGAGGCGCCCGCCGAGACGGTTCGTCACGATATTGTAGACGATGTGCAGACCGAGACCCGTGCCGCCCTGATCGCGCCGTGTGGTGAAGAACGGGTCGAACGCCTTGCGCCGGACATCGGGGCTCATGCCGCATCCGTTATCGGAAAACAGAATCTCGACATTTTCCTGGTTGACTCCCCGCACGTTGATATCGACCGCACCGCCCTCGCCGTCCGGAAACGCATGCGCCAGCGAGTTCAGAAAGAGATTGGTGAGCACCTGCCCGTAAGGCCCGGGATAGCTGTTCATCGTGAGATTGGGTTCGCAATCGACGGTCAGCGTCACATTTTGTTTGCGCAGGCCCGGACGCAGACTCATGACGACCTGCTCGGTGAGTTCTCCCAGGTCGAAAATCCGTTTGTCCGAATAATTACGGTCGGCGGCGACCTGCTTGAACGACTGGACCAGCTCGGCTGCGCGATTGAGATTGGCGACAAGCTGCGAGGCCGCATCGCGATTGGTCGCGACAAAATCGTTCAGGCTTGAACGCCGCAGCTCGCCGCGCTCCACCTCCTCGGCGAACACCGCGATCTTGCGCTCCAGGGACGACGCTACCGTCAGGCTGATGCCGACAGGATTGTTGACCTCGTGAGCGACGCCCGCCACAAGACGGCCGAGCGCCGCAAGTTTCTCCGCCTCGATCAACGAGTTCTGGGTTTCGCGCAGGTTGCGCAGCGCCGCCTCGGCCGCATCCTTGGCCTGCCGCATTTCATGCTCGTTGCGCTTGCGGTCTTCGATGTCGAGCGCGACCGTGACGATGTTCTCGATATGACCATCGGCGTCGCGGATCGGCAGCTTGTTGACCAGCCATTGCCGCATCGCGCCAGACGAATCCTCATACTCCTCTTCGTAAAAGCCGAGCTCCTTGCCGCTCCTGAGAACCCGCTTGTCGTTCTCGTCGGTCTTGGCCGCACCGTAACGCGACATCAAATCGCTCGTCGTTCGGCCGATCGCATCTGCGGGTTCGATCCCGAAGATGCCTGCCATGTAACGGTTCATCAGCACGTAACGCAGGTCGGCGTTCTTGACGTTGATCACCGCCGGCACGGTGTCGACGACAAGTTGCAGCAGCCGCCGTCCTTCTGCGATCGCCTCCTCGGCCCGCCGCTGGTCGGTGATGTCACGAACCACACCCTCATAGCGGACGATAAGGCCATTTTCATCGCGCACGGCCGCCGCGCTGTCGGAAAGCCAGAGGATGCTGCCGTCGCGGTGGCGGGCCTGATACTCGAACTCGCGAACGGTGCCCTGGCGTTCCATTCGGGACAGGTATTCGGCGCGTGCCTTCGGATCGACATAGATCGTCTGCGTTATATCGCCGATGCTGCGGATCAGGTCGTCCGAGCTGTCATAGCCCATGATCCGCGCCAGCGCGGGATTGGCATCGAGCAATTGACCGCCCGGCGTCGTGACGTAAATTCCATCTACCGAGCCTTCGAACAGTTTGCGGTAGCTCTCTTCGGCCAGCCGCTGCTCGGCCAATGCACGAACGGCAGCTTCCCGCGCCGAGTCGGCTTCAGCAAGCGTCCGGCGAAAGACTTCGGCGGCGCGTGCGATATCTCCGATCTCGTTATCGACATCGGTTCCGGGGATCGATGCCTGCTTTTCGCCGCCAGCCACCTTCCGGATCGCCTTCGCGATGGCTTTCAAGGGCCGGATCGTGCGCCGCACCACGAACATGGCGGCGAGCAGGCCGATAATGATGCCTGCGCTGCCGAGAACGATGCTCTGCCATTTGGTTTCGGCCAGCGTGCGCGCGAAATCGCGCGACAGCACCTGCTCGCGCTGCGCGCTCAGTTCACGCAATAATTTCGTGACCCGCCCGATCAGCCGGCCTTCGGTACCCAACACATCCCGGTCGAGATCGGCGATCTGACGCTCCCGCAGGGATATCGCAATGACGGCGTCGGCATAGGCCTCGACGGCGTCACGTACCGCAGGTATGCCGATCGGGATGGCGCGCATCTTCTCCGCCGACTGCTCCGCGGCGGCGGGGTCGTGCCCGAGCAGTGCGGCGGCGACATCGCTCTGGGCGCGAAACAGCGTTCTCGAGGCCGACTGATCGGCGGCCTGCTCGGTTACAGCCTCAAGTTTTTCACGTAGCTGAGGTAGGGTCTCGATCAGTTGCGCGCGGCTTGCGATCAGGTCGCTCACCCGCGCGATACCGCTACGATAGGCTTCCAACCGCGTCGTGACGCCGTCGATCATCTCCTGCTGGTCTGGCGCAAGCTCGATGCGGGTCTTCTTGAGCACCTCGTTGAGCGATGATGCGGCTCCCCACACCTGGTTGGACTGCGCGCCCGGATCGGTGACGTAGTCTCGCGCTGCGAGACGCAGTTCGTTCATCCGGCGATCGATTTCCTCGGCAAGGTCGCCAACCTTGTCCAGCCGGTGCAACTCGGCGAAGGTATTATCGAGATGCCGTGTCGCGACAACATTGGCCACGCTGGTTACCGCGATGATCGATAGCACCAGCAAAAATCCGCCGAAGGTAATCTGGCCGATCGACAGCGATGACGATTGCATCCGCTGAACAAGTGCTCCGAACCTGGATTGCATGGCGCTTTGGACCGGCCTCCCGACGATTCAATATAGGCCGAATTGCGGCTTCGGGAAATATCCGGCCATTGTCAACGGCCGGGCGTCCCGCCTTTATTCCGGAGCTATCGCCCCGCGCCCGTCTTATTCCGCGGCGATCTGCCGTGGCTCCGGCGGGGACTCCGCGAGATCGCGCGCCAGTTCCGAATGACGGATTTTGACGCCGGCTACCGCCATTTCCTTGACCGGGCCGTAGCCGCGTATGCGCTCTGGCAGCGACAACAACTCGATTGCGCTCTCGACATTGGCCGGCGAAAGCCTCTCCAGGACGAAGGCGACATCCTTCTCGTACGCCGCAATCAGATCGCGCTCCAACCTGCGCTCGGCGCTATACCCGAACACATCGAAGACGGTGCCGCGCAGGCTCTTCATTTTCGCCAGCAGACGAAAAGCCGGCATCATCCGTGACCCGTTATAGGATTTCTTGACGGGACGGCCGAGCGCATCCTTCTTGCTGGAAACCATCGGCGGCGCGAGGTGGAAGCTGATCCTGTAGTCGCCCTCGAACTGCTCGCCAAGCTGCTTCTCGAAGCGACCATCGGTATAGAGGCGCGCCACCTCATACTCGTCCTTGTAGGCGAGCAGCTTGGCGTAATTGACGGCGACTGCCCGCGGCAACGCATCGCCATAGCCGCCCCCGGCCGCCGCGTTCCTGACCCGATCAACCATCAGGCGATATTTTTCCGCAAGCCTCTTATTCTGAAAGTCCGCAAGGTAAACCGAGCGGTGGGCCACAATCTCGTCGAGCGACATCTGTTCCAGCATCTTCACCGCTTTCGGCTCATCCTTCCCTTTCATCATCTCCGCGAGACGCGCCGGTTCGACCACGGCAAGCCGCCCGAGCCGGAACGCCTCGATATTGATCTTGACCGCGACACCGTTCACCTCGATCGCCTGCTCGATAGCCTCCGCCGCCAGCGGCAGCAGGCCTTTCTGATAGGCATATCCCATCATCATCATGTTGGTGGCGATGGAGTCGCCGAGCAACGACTCGGCCGGCGTGGTGAAGTCCATGAAGGTCGCGTCCTTGCAGAGCGCCGTTTCAAGAACACGGCCGACCTTGCCGCTTTGAAAATTGAAGTCCCGGTTGAGAACGAAATCCGCGGTCGGGATAAGATGGGTATTGATGACGCCGTGAGTGCGACTCGATTCGCACAACGTCATCGTATCCTTGGCTGCGGCCACGACCTCATCTGCGGCGATGACAAGATCGGCCGTGCCGGTAACGATCCGCGAACAGGTCACGTCAGCAGGATTGCGCGAGAGCCGGACATGGCTCAGAACCGCGCCGCCTTTCTGGGCGAGGCCGGACATATCCAGGATCATGCTGGCCTTGCCTTCGATATGCGCTGCCATGCCGAGCAGTGCGCCGATGGTCAGCACGCCGGTACCGCCAACGCCTCCGACTGCAATATTGTAAGGTTGTTCCAGCGACGGTCGCGACGGCGGTTCCGGCAGTTCGCCGATCGCGCCGAGGTCCGCCGGCGCGCGCTGGCGCAGGTGGCCGCCGTCGACCGTGACGAACGACGGGCAGAAGCCTTTGATACAGGAATAATCCTTGTTGCAGGACGACTGGTTGATGGTGCGCTTGCGCCCCATCTCGGTTTCCAGCGGCTCCACGGAAATGCAGTTCGACTGCACCGAGCAGTCGCCGCAGCCTTCGCAGACGGCCGGATTGATCAGCACACGGCGCTGCGGATCTTCCATGGTGCCGCGCTTGCGGCGGCGGCGTTTTTCGGCGGCGCAGGTCTGCACGAATACGATCGCCGAGACGCCTTTGGTCTCCCGGCAGGTCTTCATGACCGTATCGAGGTCGTCGCGATGCGCGGTTCGGGTCCCCGGCGCGATATCGGCCGCCGGGTAAGCGTCCGGATTCTCGGACACCAGATAAATCTCGCGGACTCCTTCCGCGTGAAGCTGGAAGGTGATCCGCTGCGGCGACAGGTCGCCGTCGACATGCTGGCCGCCGGTCATGGCGACGGCGTCGTTATAGAGGATCTTGTAGGTGATGTTCGCCTTGGAAGCGACGGCCTGACGGATCGCAAGGCTGCCCGAATGGAAATAGGTGCCGTCGCCGAGATTGGCGAAGATGTGCTTCTCGTTGGTGAACGGCGCGATTCCGACCCACGGCGCGCCTTCGCCGCCCATGTGGGAGAACGTTTCGGTGTTGCGATTCATCCACAGCGCCATGTAGTGGCAACCGATGCCGGCCGTGGCGCGGCTGCCTTCGGGTACCCTGGTCGAGGTGTTGTGCGGGCAGCCCGAGCAGAAATAAGGCACGCGCGCGATCGGGGATGCCATTTGCATTTGCGTGGCCTGCCGACCGTTGAACCAGTCAGCCTTGGCGCGCAACATCTCGGCGATTTCCGGATTGAGATTCAAACGCAGCAACCGCTCGGTCAGCGAGGTCGCGAGCGATGCAACGCTTAACTCCTCAGCGAATGGCAGGAACCGCTTGTCGTGATCGTCCATCTTGCCGATGATGCGCGGCCGCACGTCGTCGCGCCAATTGAACAGTTCCTGCTTGACCTGATTTTCGACGATCTCGCGACGTTCCTCGACAATAAAGATTTCCTCGAGCCCGACGGCGAATTCGCGCACACCCTGCGGCTCCAGCGGCCACGGCATGCCGATCTTGTAAAGCCGCAATCCGATCCTCGCGGCGACCTGCTCGGTGATCCCGAGTTCGCGCAAAGCCTGCCGGATATCTTCGTAGCTTTTTCCGGACGCCATGATGCCGAAGCGCGCATTCGGCGAGTCCATGGTGATGCGGTTGATCCTGTTGGCGCGCGCGAACGCGACCGCGGCGAAACCCTTATGGTCCTGCAGGCGCCGGTCCTGATCGTAGCGATCGTCGGGCCAGCGCAGGTTCAAGCCGCCGGGCGGCATCTCGAAATCGGATGGCATGACAAACGGGGTCAATTCGTCGGCCAGGTCGATCTCGGCAGTGGTCTCCACAGTCTCGGTGATGACCTTCATCCCGACCCAGCAGCCGGAATAGCGCGACATCGCGATGCCGAGCAGGCCCATCTGAATCATTTCATGGATCGAGGATGGGTAGAGATAGGGCATCAGCGCCGCGATGAACGCGTGATCGGACTGATGCGGCACGGTGGAGGATTTGGCGCCGTGGTCGTCGCCGGCCAGACATAGCACGCCGCCGTGCCGCGCCGAACCCGCGGCATTGCCGTGGCGGAATACGTCGCCGCAGCGGTCGACGCCCGGCCCTTTGCCGTACCAGATTCCGACAACGCCATCATAGGCCGCACCCGGCGAGATATGGAGCTGTTGCGAGCCCCAGACCGCGGTCGCCGCGAGATCCTCGTTCACGCCGGGCTGGAATTTGATGTTGTAGCGTTCGAGATGGCTGCGGGCGGCGAAGAGTTGCTGGTCGTAGCCGCCTAGCGGCGAGCCGCGATAGCCGGAAATGAAGCCGGCGGTATTGAGGCCGGCTGCGCGGTCGCGGCGGATTTGCGCCATCGGCAGACGAACAAGCGCCTGAAGGCCCGTTGTAAAGATGTGACCGGTACCCTGGGTGTATTTCTGATTGAGACTGATCGGACCCTGATCGATTCCCATTGCACCCTCTGCTCGTGGCTGCGACGGCATAGCTAGAGTTAGTTATCCCGAGCCCCCAGAACCAGCCTTATGGGCTTCACGAACCGCAGCGTTTCTCAGAATTCGGGCGTTCGGGAAATCCGGAAAACAAGCGGTAGAAAAACGTAATTTCATTGCGAAAGAATTGCCAAAGTCGGCAGCTTGTGTCGTGGCTGGATGCCCACTCGAGGAAACGCCGCTGATCTGTCACCGGCGCGGCAATTCCACCCCGGCTGGTCTTTCGGGCGTCCCTCTTCGTTCTCATTACCGCCACTGTCTCCGTGTCCAATGAAGGTTACTTCGGCTGCGGGTTCCAAGCCAGACAAGGCGAAACTCACCCTTGCGCAGTTTCGCATCACCACTCCGGCCTGACGAACCGAATTGGCGCGACGCCGGAACCCCATTTGGCTCACGAGGTTTGCCCTTTTGGAAAACGGAGAATGAGCATGGCCAACGAACGAAAGTCGCCCGATCCATATGAGCGCGACCTCGCTGACAATGACGTGCAGGAGGCCAAGCGCTTCGACGACAAACACCAGTTCGATCCGCTGCTCGTTGAGAATCCGACGCGCGGCAGCCGCATCGCCCTGTATGGGGTTGCGATCGTCATCGTACTCGGCGCGCTGTTCTATGGCCTCAGTACGACCGGCTCGAACCAGACCAGTTCGACGCCGACGCAAACGGCAAGTCCGAGCACGGCGCAAAACAATGCCGCGAAGCCGCCGGTTGGGCCCGGAATTCGCGACGTGACGCCTTCCAACACCCAACAGGGCGTCACGACCGGCGCGGCACCGCCCAACTCGACACAGCCGGCCAATCCGCAGAGCGACAATACGCCGACTCCCGGCGCCAAGAAGTAACCACAGGCAGGCTTCCTGCGGGAATGGCGAGCATTCCGCGATACCGCTATTCCTTTCAGGTGAGCCGGTGAAAGAGTCTCAGCCGGGAAATATCGCGTTCAACTCGGCGGCGGGATGGCCCGTCCCGAGCCCATCAAAGGTGCCCTTCTCCGCGATCTCCTTCGCCGCACGAAAAAAGCCGCCCCACGCTGCGCGCGCCAAGGCGCCGCCGACGCTGATGCGGCGAACGCCGAGGTCGGCTGCCTCGGCGACGCTCAGCCCCGGCCAGCCGATCAGCAAATTGAACGGCTTGGGATGAACGGCCTTCACGGCAGCGGCAATGTCGTCTTTCGATTTCAGGCCCGGGGCGTAAAGGCAATCGGCACCCGCGTCCGCGTAGGCCTGTAACCGGTCTATCGTCAGCTTGAGGTCTGGCATTCCCCAGAGGAAAGCCTCGCAGCGTCCGACCAGCAGCACGTCGCTGCGATCGTCGTCGATTGCCTTGCGCGCCGCGCGGATTCGATCGATCGCGAGCCTTCGGTCGTAGAGCGGCTTGGCTTTGTCGCCGGTGGAATCCTCGATCGACAGTCCGGCGACTCCTGTCTTCGCCGCGCGTGATACGTTGGCTGCAACGCCGTCGGGTTCAACGGCAAAGCCGTTTTCGAAATCGGCGTTGATGGGAATATCCACCGCCGCGCACAGCGCGGTCAGATGGTCGCACAGGTTGTCCAGCGTAATGTGGTTGTCGGCCTTGCCGATCGACCAGGCAAGCCCGGCGCTGGTCGATGCCAGCGCCTTGAAGCCCATGCCCTGCAATGCCCTGGCGCTGCCGATATCCCAGGGGTTTGGGATCACAAAACAGCCGCTCTCGTGAAGTTTGCGGAACGTAGCGCGTTTTTCGGCTGTCGATGGCATCTTAGGGTCTCCTTCCCGTGACGTTCACAGGCGACTGGTGCGAGCGATAAACATATACCCGCTTTCTTGACACGAATGCTTCAGTTACTCTGCAAGGCCTGTCTAGACTGGAGCGCGCGCCGCCATCACCTCGCCGGCACCCTGGGCGCGGCCATCATGGTGCGATTCACCGAATTGAAGTGGGCTGCGCGCGATTCCGCTCCTGGCAGCCGCCGTCAACTTTACCCGAATCGGCAAAAAGCAATTTGCAGCGTTATTCGGCCTCCCATCGAAGCAAACCGCTTAATTGCCGTTCCATCGGAAACAAATCGCTCTCGCCTGCGTTACAAGCGCGTCTGCGACGCGAACGACGTTGTTTTGAAACGACGCTTCGCAACACGAACAGAGTCGCCAGATTTTCGACAGGGTTATTGCCCAGTTTCACCACGCGAGTCATTGAAGTTGCCGCATTGTTGCGGCCAAATGAGAGGACAATCGATGAAGGCATTTTTTGCAGCAGCACTTCTGGCCGGATCCGTTGCGACCTTTGGTATGGCAGAGGCCATGCCGTTGGCGCAGCCAGCGTCAGGGGTGAATGCCAATGTCATTCAGGTCGCCGGTGGCTGTGGTCGCGGCTTCCATCGCGGGCCTCGTGGCGGCTGTCGTGCGAACCGCGGCGGGCCGGTGGTTGTTGTGCGGCCGCATCGTCGTTGCCGCTATTGGGGGCCGGGCCGGCGGGTCTGCCGCACCTGGTGGTGACGTGCACGAATCCTGACGCATGTATTCATTTCTACGAAAAAAGGGCGGGGCCAACCCCGTCCTTTTTCAATTGCTCCTATTGTCGTCATTCCGCTCAGAACCAAGCGTCTGTCTTTTGATGTGACGCGTTTTTTGCGCGAACGGTTCCCACCCCCGGGTCAAGCCCGAGAGAATGCTTCGCTCGAAAACGCCATAGCGCGCAAGAAAAACCCGCGGCGCATATGCCGCGGGTTTTCAGTTGGATCATATCGTGACTGCTTAGTGGGCCAGAACCGCCAGCAGCAGCAGCGCCACGATGTTGGTGATCTTGATCATGGGATTGACCGCCGGGCCTGCCGTATCCTTGTAGGGATCGCCAACGGTATCGCCGGTCACCGCCGCCTTGTGCGCGTCGGAGCCCTTCCCTCCATGATGGCCGTCCTCGATATACTTCTTGGCATTGTCCCAAGCGCCGCCGCCGGAGGTCATCGAGATCGCGACGAACAGGCCCGTCACGATCACGCCGAGCAGCATGGCGCCCACCGCCGAGAACGCCGCTGACTTGCCGGCAGCACCGCCGCCGGCGATCGCATAGATCACGAAATAGACAACGATCGGCGACAGCACCGGCAACAGCGAGGGAATGATCATTTCCTTGATCGCGGCCTTCGTCAGCAGGTCCACGGCCTTGCCGTAGTCGGGCTTGTCGGTGCCTCGCATGATGCCGGGCTTCTCACGAAACTGGCGACGCACCTCCTCGACGATCGCACCCGCCGCACGTCCCACCGCGGTCATGCCCATCGCGCCGAACAGATAAGGCAGCAGGCCGCCAAACAGCAAGCCGACCACGACATAGGGATTGTTCAGGGAGAAATCCGGATTGACGCCCTGGAAGTAAACGTGATTCGCGGCATCGCCGATGAAGAACTTGAGATCCTGATTATAGGCCGCGAACAGCACCAGCGCGCCGAGGCCGGCGGAGCCGATCGCGTAGCCCTTGGTGACGGCCTTCGTGGTGTTGCCGACCGCGTCGAGCGCGTCGG
The DNA here is from genome assembly GCF_051535235.1 of Nitrobacter sp. Lineage (GTDB taxonomy): Bacteria > Pseudomonadota > Alphaproteobacteria > Rhizobiales > Xanthobacteraceae > Nitrobacter. The sequence goes on along the minus strand of NZ_JBPPLZ010000008.1, from coordinate 15,980 downwards.
TCGACTTGCGCACTTCCTTCGGCAGGCCGGCCATTTCCGCGATTCCGCCGGCATTGTCGGTCACCGGACCGAACGCGTCGAGGGCGACGACCATACCGGCCAGCGCCAGCATGGTAGTGGTCGCGATGGCGATGCCGAACAGGCCGGCAAGGCTGTAGGTGACGAGAATGCCCGCGATGATGACAAGCGCCGGCAGCGCGGTGGCTTCCATCGAGATCGCGAGTCCCTGAATGACGTTGGTGCCGTGTCCGGTCACCGAGGCCTGGGCGATCGACTTCACCGGCCGGTAGTCGGTGCCGGTGTAGTATTCGGTGATCCAGATGATCAGCCCCGTGACGACGAGGCCCGCAACGCCGCAGGCGAACAGTTCGAGGCCGGTATAGCTGACGCCGGCCAGCGGGCCGAAGCCGACGAGCCAGTAGATGGCGGCGCCGACGCCGATCAGCGACAGGATGCCGGTGGCGATCAGGCCCTTGTAGAGCGCGCCCATGATCGATTGGCTGGCGCCGAGCTTGACGAAAAACGTGCCGATGATCGAGGTGATGATGCAGATGCCGCCGATGGCAAGCGGCAGCGTCATCATGTTCACGAGCAGCGGCGACGTCGCAAAGAAGATCGCGGCCAGCACCATGGTGGCGACCGCGGTCACCGCGTAGGTTTCGAACAGGTCCGCGGCCATGCCGGCGCAGTCGCCGACATTGTCGCCGACATTGTCGGCAATCGTCGCCGGGTTGCGCGGATCGTCTTCCGGGATGCCGGCTTCCACCTTGCCGACGAGATCGCCGCCGACGTCAGCGCCCTTGGTGAAGATGCCGCCGCCGAGGCGGGCGAAGATCGAGATCAGCGACGCGCCGAAGCCGAGCGCGACCATCGCGTCGACGACCGTGCGGCTGTTCGCGGCGTAGCCGGCGAAGTGCGTCAGATAGGCGAAATAGATCGTCACGCCGAGCAGCGCGAGGCCAGCGACCAGCATGCCCGTGATCGCGCCGGCCTTGAAGGCAAGCTCGAGGCCGCCCGCCAGCGACTTGGTGGCGGCTTGCGCGGTGCGCACGTTGGCGCGAACCGAAACGTTCATGCCGATGAAGCCGGCCGCTCCCGACAGGATCGCACCGATGGCGAAGCCGACGGCCACCAGCACTCCGAGGAAATAGGCGAGCAGCCCGAAGATCACGATGCCGACCATTCCGATCGTCGTGTACTGCCGGCGCAGATAGGCCTGCGCGCCCTCGCGCACCGCGGCGGCGATTTCCTGCATCCGCGGATTTCCCGCGTCGGCCCCCAATACGGACGAGGTCGCCCAGATGGCATAAACGATCGAAAGCGCTCCGCAGAGCACAATCACTACTAGTGCTGTCATTGAATTTGCCTCAGAATCCCTGAAGTTGCCCCGACAAAGCCGCGAGCCCGCGAACGGACATACCGGAAAACGAAGTTCGCCTCGTTGCAAGGCGACCTCAAATCGGGCGGGACCATGCCAAAATCGAACCTCCGGCGCAACGTCGCCTTGCGGCTAAACCGCCGAATTCCGTAAGGAATTGCAATAAAATGCCGGCACTTGCGCACAGCGAGCACCGCTGACAGGTCGGCGCGCGGTCTGGCGGTTCAATCGTCCCCTGCCGCTAGGCCAGCCATCGCGCAATTCGCGCTACCGCTTCGCGCATCTCGGCCGCCGAGCGCGCATAGGAAAATCTCAGGAACGAGCGGCCGCGAACCGGATCGAAGTCGACGCCTGGCGTCGCGGCGACATGCGCCTCTTCCAGCATCTTCCGTGCGAACTCGTGACTGTCGGAAGTGAACTTCGAGACATCGGCATAGAGGTAGAACGCGCCGTCCGCCGGCAGGAAGTCGCTCAATCCGGCTTGTGGCAAACCCGCGATCAGAATGTGGCGGTTCGCGTCATAGCCTCGCTTGACGATTTCCATCTCGTCGCGGCCCGAAAATGCCGCCTCGGCCGCGACCTGGGACAGTGTCGGCACCGAAATCGACAGGTTCTGCTGCAGCCGCTCGATCGGCCGCACCAGTTGCTCCGGCACCACCATCCAGCCGACCCGCCAGCCGGTCATGCAGAAATATTTCGAGAACGAATTGATCACCACCGCATGCGGCGACAGTTCGGCTGCGGTCACCGCCGGGAACGCATAGTCGAGGCCGTGATAAATTTCGTCGGAAATAAAACGGATGCCTTCGCTTTCGGCGGCCGTCATCAGATGGGTCAGCGCCTCGCGCGACATCATCGTGCCGGTGGGGTTGGCCGGGCTTGCGACCAGCACGCCTTTCAACGGCGTCCTGCGATGCGCTTCCAGCAACGCTTCGCCGGTCAGGGCGTGGCGATTCTCGCTCGATGTCTCGATCAGCACCGGCTCGCAGCCGAGCGCGGTCAGGATATGCCGATACGGTGGATAGCCCGGCACTGTCACCGCGACCCGGTCGCCGGGCTCGAACATCGAAAGAAACGCGAGGACGAAACCGCCCGACGATCCGGTCGTCACGACGATGCGTTCGGGGTCGACGATGCAGCCATAGGCATCGCGGTAGTGTTGCGCGATCCGCGCCCGCAGCGACGCAATGCCGAGCGCCGAGGTGTAATCGATCTGGCCACGCTCGAGCGCGGCGCGGGCCGCATCCAGCGCGGTGCGGGGCGCCGGCGCCGACGGCTGCCCGACCTCCATGTGAATGACGTTGCCGCCCGCGGCCTCGATCCGCGCCGCCGCCGCCATCACGTCCATGACCATGAAGGGTGGAACCTGGCTGCGGCCAGATGCCGCCAGCAAGCCTTTGGCCCTATCTCTCAATGTCGCATCGAGCATGGAAATCTGTTAATGCCGCTTTCGCCTGGTGTCCCGATTCCGGACTTCGCATATCCTTGCAGCGGCCCGATGCGAACTTCGGAATCAGAGGGATATTAGAGGCAAATCACCGAAGCCGCGTTGCCGCCGTATTCGGCGTTTTGTTAGGACATATATCGTATTCGAACCAGGTCCAATGATCCCAAGGGCGGTTACCAAAGAAACGACGACCCCGCGTCCCGGCGTCCCGGCACGCCGCGCTTTGTCGAAGCTCACGGCGCTGGTCACCGCCTGCGCGCTCGCGAGCGCCTCGCTGCCGGTTCATGCCCAGCAGGCCAAGGGACCGCCAGTGCTGCGCGATACCGAGACGGAGCAATTGCTGCGCGACTATACCAGCCCGATCCTGCGCGTGGCCGGTCTCCAGAAGAACAACATCCAGATGGTCATCATCAACGACAGGACGTTCAACGCCTTCGTCGCCGACGGCCGTCGCATCTTCGTGAACTATGGCGCAATCCTGCAATCGGCCACGCCGAACCAGTTGATCGGCGTGCTCGCGCATGAGACCGGGCATCTCGCCGGCGGGCATCTGTCCAAATTCCGCGAGCAGCTCGCCCGAACCCAGACCCAACTGATCATCGCCATGTTGCTCGGCGCGGGAGCGCTCGCGGCGGGAGCCGCCGGCGGCGGCGGAAGCAACGGCGCCGCCAGCAATATCGGCGCCGCCGCGATCAGCGCACCGCAGGAAATCGCGCGGCGCAGCCTGTTGTCCTACCAGCGCCAGCAGGAGGAGAACGCCGACCGCGCCGGCGTGAAATTCCTGAACGCCACCGGACAATCCGCCCGGGGCATGTATGAAACCTTCAAGCGCTTTACCGACGAAAGCCTGTTTGCTGCGCACGGCGCCGACCCCTATGTGCAATCGCATCCGATGCCGGCCGACCGTGTCGCCGCGCTCGCGGAACTCGCCAGGACGAGTCCCAATTGGAACAAGAAGGACGATCCGGCGCTGCAAATGCGCCACGACATGGTGCGCGCCAAGATATCGGCATTCATGGAACGCCAGGACACCGTATACCGCCGCTATCCGATGTCCGACACCAGCCTGCCCGCGCGTTATGCGCACGCCATCAGCACCTATCTGCACGGCGATCTGCGCACGGCCATCGAGCAAATCGACGCGCTGATCAAGCTGCAGCCGCAAAATCCCTATTTCTACGAGGTGCGAGGACAGGCTCTGCTCGAGGGCGGGCGTCCGGCGGAAGCGATTGCGCCGCTGCGACGGGCGGTCCAGTTGTCCCATAACGCCCCGCTCATCGAGATGCTGCTCGGGCAGGCGCTTGTGGCCTCGAACAGTACGGCCAACACCACTGAAGCTATTGCAATCCTGCGCGCGGCGCTGGCCCGCGAGCCGGAAGCGCCGCTCGGATATATGCAGCTCGCGATGGCCTACGGCCGCAAGGGCGATTACGCCCAGGCCGACCTCGCCTCGGCGCAGGCTGCATTCCTGCGCGGCGACAACAAGACCGCACGCGAGCTGGCATCGCGCGCGAAGACCCGTTTCGCCATCGGCACGCCCGGATGGGTCAAGGCCGACGATATCGTTTCAGCCAAGATGCCCGACAAGAAAGACTAGCGGAGTTGATTTGACATTCGTTACCACCTGCTGCGGGCTCGCGATGCGGATGTCAGAACCGGACCAACAGACGGCACCAGCCACGCGCCTCCGAACAACGAGACCTTCCAAAGGATTTTGACATGCCCTCGCACCGGTTTCTCGCTCCTGCCCTTTTTGCGCTTGCGCTCGGAGTTGCACCCGTGACCGCTTCGGCGCAGAGTTTCACCGACAGCCAGCGCGGCGAAATCGAACAGATCGTCAAAAGCTATCTGCTCGCCCATCCCGAGGTTCTCGAGGAGGTCTCGGTCGAACTCAGCAAGCGTCAGGCGGCGGCCGAAGCGCTCAAGCATGAGACGGCGGTTACCGAGAACGCCAACGCCATTTTCAATTCGTCGCGCGGCGTCACGCTCGGCAACAAGGACGGCGACGTCACCTTCGTCGAGTTCTTCGATTACAATTGCGGCTACTGCAAGCGCGCGATGACCGACATGCTCGATCTCCTGAAGTCGGATCCCAAGCTCAAGGTCGTCCTGAAGGAATTTCCGGTCCTCGGCCCCGGCTCGGTCGAAGCCGCGCAGGTCGCGGTGGCCGTCCGCATGCAGGACCCCGGCGGCAAGAAATATCTCGACTTCCATCAACGGCTGCTCGGCGGACGCGGCCAGGCCGACAAGGCGCGCGCCCTCGCCGCCGCCAAGGAAGCCGGTCTCGACATAGCGCGCATCGAAAAGGACATGAACAGTCCCGAAGTCCGGGCGACGCTGGAGGAGAGTTTCAAACTTGCCGAGGCGATGGGCATGAACGGAACGCCAAGCTACGTGATCGGCAAACAGGTCGTCGTCGGCGCGGTGGGTCTTGAGACGCTCAAGGAGAAAATCAGCACCGCGCGTTGCGGAAAGGCGTCCTGCTGATCGCTCTGCCATCGAACCTCAGGCCCCGCTCACAGCGGGGCCTTTTTCCGTTGGGCTGCAACGGGTTCGTTTATCCTGTGTTCAGAAAACAAATCCGGCGGAACCGGGATCGCACCGGAACATAGGTCCTCACTGCACCGTTGTACGGCGGGCATGCAACAAGTGAGGAGACATCGATGACCAAACACTTTCTTCTATCGACGGCGGCTGCGGCGCTGATCGCCGGAACGGGATTCGCCTACGCGCAAGGAACTGGCATGGGCCGAGAGGGTGGCGGCAGTGGTGGATCGACCATGCAGCAAAGCGCACCCTCGACGGAACAAGGCCGCGGCTCCGATAGCGGCATGTCGAATGAAGGCACGGGCCGCGCAGGCACGTCCAGACAGCGTGCGCAGGACACCCACCCCGGCAAGATGAAGAACGAAAGATCCGCCGAAGAGTCCGGCAAAGGTGGCGCGGGCAACGACCACTCCAAGGGCATGCGCTCGGAGCGCAATGAGTCGGGCAAGTCCGACAAGGGCATGCGTGCCGAGGATCGCAACGGAAAGAGCGAGGAGCGGAACCAGCGAACTGAAGACCGCAATGGAAGAATGGATCACAACCGAAATGCTGAAGAGCGCAACGGAATGAAGTCCGATTCCTCGCGGAACGCAGCGGACACCAACAAATCATCGACCACGACGACGGGTCAGGCCGGTTCCGGCGCCAAGCTTTCCACGGAACAGCGCACCAGGATCACGACCGTCATCAGGAATCAGCACGTGCAACCGACGACGAACGTCAATTTCTCGATCGCTGTCGGAACGCGAGTGCCGCGAACGGTGAGCTTCCATCCGTTGCCGACGGAGATCGTCGACATCTACCCGAGTTGGCGCGGCTATGAATTCTTCCTGGTTCGTGACGAGATCATTGTCGTCGATCCACGGACCTTCGAGATCGTCGCGGTTCTGCAGGCCTGATCAGGAATCCTTCACACAGCGCACGAGCGGGGCCAATCCTGGCCCCGCGGCGGCCGGATCGCCCCCCTTTTTCGTGCCAGTTCGTGCTCCCGGCCTTGGTTAACAAGCAATTTCCGTATGTTCTGCCTCGCGTTTCACGAAAAAAGCGAGGTCTTTGAAACCGAATGCGAGAGCGTTCAGGCTTCCCCTTGGCTCTCTTGTTACATATAACGACCCGAAACTTCGGCCCATGGCGCCGGAACGACCGCTTTCGGGATTTCAGATGGCCAAGACTATTTACGTGCTCAACGGCCCGAACCTCAATATGCTCGGGACCCGGGAGCCGGAAATCTATGGCCGCGCCACCCTTGCGGACGTCGAAAAGCTCTGCGCCGACACGGCTGCTTGCTTCGGACTGACCGCGGATTGCCGACAGTCCAATCGCGAGGGCGAACTGATCGACTTCATCCACGACGCTCATGCGAAGCGGGCGGCCGGCATCGTCATCAATGCCGGCGGCTACTCGCACACCTCGATTGCCCTTCACGATGCGCTGGTCGCGGCGGGTATCCCCACCGTCGAGGTCCACATCAGCAACATCCATGCGCGCGAGGCCTTCCGCCACCATTCCTTCACGGCAAGCGCCGCCTTTGCGAGCCTTTGCGGCTTCGGAATCGACGGCTACCGGCTCGCCATCGACGGCCTTGCCGCCAGGATCGGCGCGGTGAAGTCCGGCGAGAAAGTCAAATCCTGACGTATCAGCGTCATCCCACAGAGAAAGTTTCGGATCGAGAACATGGCGCCGCAGCCTGGAGACGCAGCAAAACCCAAAACCGGTGACGGACGACGCGAGGAAAGCGAGGTGATCCGCGAGCTCGCCGCGCTTCTGGATGAGACCAAGCTCACCGAAATCGAGATCGAGCGCGACGGACTTCGGGTACGTGTCGCACGCAACATCACAGTGGGCACGGCAATGCCCGCGAACTATCAGGCTGCGACCACGCCGATGCCTGTCGTCGCGCCGGCTTCCGGCACCGCCGACGTCAGCAAACACCCGGGGATGGTCCCCTCACCCATGGTCGGTACGGCCTATTGGTCGTCCGAGCCGGGCGCCAAGCCCTTCATCGAGGTCGGCTCCAAGATCACCGTGGGCCAGACGCTGCTGATCGTCGAGGCCATGAAGACGATGAACCAGATTCCGTCGCCGCGGGCCGGTACGGTCACGCAGATTCTCGTCGAGGATGGCCAGCCGGTCGAGTTCGGCGAGCCGCTGGTCATCATCGAATGATGCAGGCCGCATCGCCAGACGATTTCAAGCGTCCCGGGCGCGGCGCAGCACGATGTGATGCGCTGCATCGCATCCGGGACACGGGTCAAAGATGTTCGATAAAATCCTGATAGCCAATCGCGGCGAGATCGCCCTGCGTATCCTGCGCGCCTGCAAGGAACTCGGCATCGAGACCGTCGCGGTGCATTCCACCGCCGACGCCGACGCCATGCATGTGCGGCTTGCGGACGAAAGCGTCTGCATCGGGCCGCCGCCGTCGAAGGACAGCTACCTCAACATTCCGGCACTGCTGGCGGCCTGCGAGATCACTGGCGCCGACGCCGTGCACCCCGGCTACGGCTTCCTGTCCGAGAACGCCCGCTTCGCCGAAATCCTCGCTGACCACAGCCTGCATTTCATCGGCCCCAAGGCCGAACACATCCGCCTGATGGGCGACAAGATCGAGGCCAAGAAAACCGCGAAGCGGCTTGGCATCCCGGTGGTTCCGGGCTCCGACGGCGGCATTGGTCCGGACGACGACGCCATGGCGATCGCCAAGGCGATCGGCTTTCCGGTGCTGGTGAAGGCGGCCGCCGGCGGCGGCGGACGCGGCATGAAAATCGCAAAAACCCCCGACGACCTGGTGATGGCGATCTCGACCGCCGGCAACGAGGCAAGGGCGGCGTTCGGCGATGCGTCCGTCTATCTGGAAAAATACCTGCAGAAGCCGCGCCACATCGAAATCCAGGTGCTCGGCGACGGCCGCGGCGGCGCCATTCATCTTGGCGAGCGCGACTGCTCGCTGCAACGCCGCCACCAGAAGGTCTGGGAAGAAGGCCCCTCACCCGCCCTGACCGCGGCCGCCCGCAACAAGATCGGGGAAACCGTCGCCAAGGCGATGCGCGAGATCAAGTATCTCGGCGTCGGCACCGTCGAATTCCTCTACGAAGACGGCAAGTTCTACTTCATCGAAATGAACACCCGCATTCAGGTCGAGCATCCCGTCACCGAGATGATCACCGATATCGATCTGGTGCTGGAGCAGATCCGCATTGCCGCCGGCGGCGACCTTCCCGCGACCCAGAAGGAAGTCGTCATCAACGGCCATGCCATCGAGTGCCGGATCAACGCCGAGAATCCCGTCACCTTCCGCCCCTCGCCGGGCAAGATCGTGCGGTTTCATCCGCCCGGCGGGCTCGGCGTGCGGATCGATTCCGCCGTTTATCAGGGATATGTCATCCCGCCTTATTACGACTCGCTGGTCGGCAAGCTGATCGTCCACGGCAAGACCCGTGCCGAATGCCTGATGAGGCTGCGGCGGGCGCTCGACGAGATGGTGGTGGACGGCATCGAGACCACCCTGCCGCTGTTCCGGGCGCTGGTCCGGGAATCCGGCATCATCGACGGCGACTACCACATCCATTGGCTGGAACAGTACCTCGCAAGCGGCGACCTGACGGGAGCTTGACCATTCCTCCCGGAGTCCCCACCTCCCGGTTTGAAAAAATCATGAGATAGGGGAACCGGCCGCCCCCTCAAGCGTTTGAGCAATGGCCAGGCATGAAACCGTGCGGGGGGGACGCTATATTATTGACCGAGGCTGAGCACCATCTTGTGGCGTCAAGCCCCGGCCGGTCATGGCCTCACGCGTTCGGCCAGATCGTTCTGTTGGCTGCAGGACTGGTGGTTCTGACCCTTATCAGCGCGACCTCCGTCTATCTCGTCAACAAGGCGCGCAAAGACGCCGGCTCGGCCCTGCACAGCATGGAGGTCGAGAACGAAATCTCGCTCACCCAATTGCAGATGCGGCGGGCCGAGAGCGCACAGCGCGGCTTTCTGCTCACGCAGCGCGCGGAATTTCGAAACGCGTTCGAGGAAGCCGCGACCCAGATTCCCGCGAGTTTCGAACGGCTGAGAGCGCTGACCATCGACAACCCCTATCAGCAGCAGCTCCTCGACCAGATCGTCCCCCAGACCAATCAGCGGATCGCGCAATTGCGGCACAGCATCGAGCTCGTGCAGACGAACCGGCTCGCCGAAGCGACCGAAATGGCCCGCCAGGAAGCCACCCGCGATGTCATGGGTCAGATCCGCGACCTCGCCAACGACATGCGGGCCGAGGAAGACCGTTTGTTCGCGGCTCGGGTCAAGTCGGCCGATGCCAGCCAGTCGCTCTCGGCCGCCGTCACCAGTATCGGGTCCGGGCTGATCGTGGTTTTCGCGGGAACGTCGATTTTCCTGGTGCGCCGGTCGAGCCGGGCGCGCGACGTGGCTGAAAGCCAGTTGCGCGACAACTATCTCAACCTCGAATCCACCGTGGAGAAACGCACCACTGACCTTCGCGAGGCCAATGACGAAATCCAGCGCTTTGCTTATATCGTCAGCCACGATCTGCGCTCGCCTCTGGTCAACATCATGGGCTTCACCAGCGAACTCGACGAACTGCGCGGCGACATCTTCAAACGTATCGCGACCTTGAGCCGGCCGGACGGCGCTCCGCCTCCGGCTGCCGACGAGACGGTCACCGAGGTCGAACCGGTTCTGGAAGAATCGGACAAACAATTGTCGCAGGACTTCGCCGAGGCTCTCGGCTTCATCAAGTCGTCGATCGCCAAGATGGATCGGCTGATCAGCGCGATCCTCAACCTAACCCGCGAGGGGCGGCGCGAATTCTACCCCGATCAGATCGCCATGCGCGACTTGATCGAGAACATTGCGTCGACCATGGCGCATCAGGCCGCCGAGGCCGACGCCGAAATCCGGGTCGAGCCGCTGCCGGATATCGTCAGCGACCGCCTTGCCATGGAGCAGATTTTCTCCAATTTGATCGACAATGCGCTGAAATATCTCAAACCCGGCGTTCCCGGCGATATCGCCATCCGCGGCCGACGCAAGCTCGGATTTGCTGTTTTTGAAGTGGCTGATAACGGCCGCGGCATCGATCCGAAGGATCACCAGCGAATCTTCGACCTGTTCCGGCGCGCCGGCGCACAGGATCGGCCGGGCCAGGGCATTGGCCTTGCGCACGTCCGCGCGCTGGTCCGCAAGCTCGGCGGGACCATGTCCGTGGCCTCGGAACTTGGCCACGGAAGCACATTTACTGTTACCCTTCCCACCACATGGACAGGCATCAATCGGGACAAGCAATCATGAGTAAACCAGTCGTCATCATCATGATCGAGGATGATGAAGGTCACGCCCGGCTCATCGAGCGCAACATACGGCGTTCCGGTGTCAACAATGAGATCAAGCCGTTCAGGAACGGTACAGACGCCCTTAACTACCTGTTCGGTGCGAACGGCAACGGGCCGCCTCACAAGGGAGAGACGCTGCTGATCCTGCTCGATCTCAATCTGCCTGACATGACCGGGATAGATATCCTGCGGCAGGTGAAGGAACATAAACACCTGAAATGCGCACCGGTGGTCGTGTTGACGACGACCGACGATTCCCAGGAGATCAAGCGGTGCTACGAACTCGGATGCAACGTCTACATCACCAAGCCGGTGAACTACGAGAGTTTCGCCAACGCAATCCGGCAACTCGGTCTGTTCTTCTCCATCATCCAGGTTCCCGGGACCACCCCATGAGCGCCAAGCCAACCCTTCTTTACGTTGACGATGACAAGACGCTGGCCCGGCTGGTCCAGCGCGGCCTGACGCGCCATGGATTTTGCGTGGAGCACGCGCTCGACGGTGAATCCGGGCTTGCACGCATCGCGCAGGGCGGCATCGATGTGATCGCGCTCGATCAATATATGCCCGGTCTCGACGGGCTGGAGACGCTGAAACGGATTCAGGCAATCCCCGACGCGCCGCCGGTCGTGTTCGTTACCGCGTCGCAGGACTCCAAGATCGCCGTGACCGCGCTCAAGGCCGGCGCCGCCGACTATCTCGTCAAGGACACGCTCGGCGAGTTCGTTCCCCTGCTGGGGGTCGCGGCCGAAGTGGCGATCCGGCAGGCTCACATCCGGAAAGCGCGCGACCAGGCCGAGGCCGAAGTCCGCGCCTCGCGCGATCGCTATGCGGCACTGGCGAGCGAGCGCGAGGTGCTGCTGCGCGAGGTCAACCACCGCATCGGCAACAGCCTGCAGATCATCGCCTCGCTGCTGCACCTGCAGGCCAACTCCAGTCCCGACGAAAACATCAAGGTTGCGCTCAGCAGCGCGATGGGGCGCGTGGCGGCGGTGGCGCAGGTGCATCGGCGCCTCTACACCTCGCACGATCTGAAGAGCGTGCTGCTGAACCAGTATCTTGAAGCGCTGCTCGAGGATCTCCGGCGCTCCACCGAGGGCAACCGGATGTCGCGTCTCGATCTGAAGGCGGAACCCATCGAGATCGACCCGGATCGCGCCGTCGCGATTGGTATCATCGTCAACGAACTGGTGATGAACGCGGTCAAATACGCATATCCGGACGGTCCCGGTCCGATCCACGTTGAACTGGCGATCGACGGCGGCGACATTGAGCTTTCGATCGCAGACAACGGCGTCGGCCTCAATGCAAAAGCCGATCCGCGCTCGACCGGAATGGGCCAGCGGATTGTTTCAGCGATGGCGCAGAAACTCGACGCCCAGACCGAACGCGATCTCACCCATGCCGGAACGCGGATCGTGCTGCGGTTCCCGCGCGAGATGTCACCGGCCGCAAAACTCACGCCAGCCACCGCGGCCTGAGCCGGCTTGCGGTAAAACGCGTCCTCCGCGTATTCTCGCAGATTATCGGCCCGGCGGTGCTCCAGCTCTGCTATAAGGCGCATGATGTCCCGCGACACCGCAGCTTCCGAGATCACGCCCGAGTTGCTGTTGCGCGCCTACGCCTGCGGCATTTTCCCGATGGCGGAAAGCGTCGACGATCCGACGCTGTTCTGGGTCGAACCGAAGATGCGCGGCGTGATCCCGCTCGAAGGTTTCCGAGTCCCGTCGCGGCTCGCGCGCACGGTGCGATCGGACAGTTTCACCGTAACGATCGATACCGCCTTCAAGGCGGTCATCGACGGCTGCGCCGCGCCGCAACCAGGCCGCGACAATACCTGGATCAACCGCCGCATCCGCGAACTCTACATCGCCTTGCATGAACTCGGCCACTGTCACAGCGTCGAAGTCTGGCAGGGAGGCGAACTCGCGGGCGGCCTCTACGGTGTCAGGCTGGGCCGGGCCTTTTTTGGCGAAAGCATGTTCCATGTCGTGCGCGACGCCTCAAAAGTCGCGCTGGTGCATCTGGTCGCCCGGCTGATCGCGGGCGGCTTCGTGCTGCTCGACACGCAATTCGTGACCGATCATCTGCGCGGTTTCGGCGCGATCGAAATCCCGCGCAGGCGTTACCGGATGCTGCTGGATGTTGCGCTGGAAAACCGCGCCGATTTCGGAGCCCTGCCGCTCGACCGGCCGGTGCCCGGCGCGGACGCGCTCGGGATCATCGCCAGCCGCCCGTGACATCTCGGGATCTGTCTCGCCGGGACGCCTTTGCGCGCCCCGGCGCCAGCAGTGTCTTTACGCCGCTCGAACCGAGTTCAGAAATTTCCCGACTTCGAGCTTCAGCCGGTTGCCGTCGCTGGACAGGGACTGAGCGGCCGACAACACCTGTGATGAAGCCGAGCCGGTCTCCGTTGCACCGCGCTGGACGTCGGCGATGTTGGACGATACCTGCTGGGTCCCTTGCGAGGCCTGCTGAACGTTCCGCGAGATTTCCTGCGTCGCGGCCCCTTGTTCTTCCACCGCGGCCGCAATGATCGAGGCAATCTCCGAGAGCTTCTCGATCGTGCCGCCGATCTCCTTGATGGCGTCGACCGAATGCTGCGTCGCGGCCTGGATGCCCGAGATTTGCTGACCGATCTCGCCGGTGGCTTTCGCGGTCTGCTCGGCGAGCGCCTTCACCTCGGAAGCAACCACCGCAAAGCCCCTGCCAGCCTCGCCCGCCCGGGCCGCCTCGATGGTGGCGTTGAGGGCAAGCAGGTTTGTCTGACCTGCGATTGTGTTGATCAGCTCAACGACGTCTCCTATGCGGCCCGCGGCGCGAGACAGTTCGCCGACGCGATCGTTGGTCTTGCGGGCCTGGTCGACCGCTTCATTGGCGATGCGCGCTGATTCCTGCACCTGACGGCCAATCTCGGTGACGGACGACGCCAACTCTTCGGTTGCGGCGGCGACTGAATGGACGTTGGTCGACGCTTCCTCGGAAGCGGCCGCAACCGTTGTCGTCACGTGCTGGGCCCGCTCGGCCGTGGACGTCAGAGTGCTGGCCGAGGCTTCCAGTTCGGTCGAGGCGGACGCGACTGTTTCGACGATCTCGCCGACGGCGGCTTCGAACGAGTCGGCCAGCCTGATCATGTCGGCCTTCCGCTGCTGGGCGGCAATCTCGTCCTGCTTCCGCTTCGCTTCGGCCTCCTCGCGAGCCTTCTGCTCGGACACGACCTTGAACCTCTCGACGGCAGCGGCAACGTTGCCGACTTCGTCCTTGCGGCCAAGCCCGGGCAGCACGACCGAGAAATTGCCTTCCGCCAGTTCCAGCATGGATTTGGTCAGCGCCGAGATCGGTTTGGCGATCGTGACGATCGACAGGATGCAGGCGCCGATCAGCAGTAGTGCAACCACGCCACCAAATATCATGGACATCCGTTGGGCGGAGGCTTCTTCCCGTGCCGCCGCTGCTTTCTCCTTTTCAACGCGCCCAATGGCGAATTTGACGACCTTTTCCGAAACTTCGGACAGCTCCTTCGCCGCGGGGAGGGCGACTTCCTTCGTCAGCCGAACAGCCTCATTCCCAAGCCTGGCAAGCCGCGCGCCGGCGTCGGCCTTCATGTCGGCGCCCTGCTTCGCTTCGATCTCCAGCAATTCGCCGCGAACCGCGGCAATCGGCTTGGCCCCATTGTTCATATAATGATCGGCAAGCTGGTTCATCTTCTCGAGTCTCGCAAGATTTTCAGCCGACTTCGAAAGCGTGATGGCTTCGCCGATGAATCCCCGTGCCGCCTTGTAATGATTGAGGACGTCTTCCTGGGCGGCCAGCAACTGCGCCGGCGTGCTTGCGAGACGAATATCACGGACTCCGATCATCATGCCGCGAGTCGAGGATTTCGCTTCGATGCCTTTCATCGCGAGCAGATTCTGGGTTTCCGCTCTCTCGTTGGCCTGGCGCACCGCATCGCTACCGTTCATCTGAACATAGATCAACGCGACAACCATGATGATGCTGAGCACCGACGTGATTGCGAGCTTTGTGCCGATTCGCAGATTTTCGATGAAACGCATCGTAAGTAGCTCCGGAAAATTATTGGCTGCGGCACCGATGGGGATGATCAGCAATTTTTCGAATCGCCGACGATAACGGGCCGACGGGAACAATAGGTTCTCAAATGCGAATGAATCGTTATAGCAACGAACACATCACGAGAACGCCGCCGGGAATTTTCTTCCCGGCCGGCCAACCGTCGTTGAGGCTTTCAGGATTATCGCCCGAACGGGGGAAAGAACGGATTGCTGCGCTGCTGCTGCTGCGGCGGCGGTGGCGCCGGTTGCGGAGGCGGCGCTGGCTGGCGCGGCTGGCGCGTGGATTGTCGCGGCGTTCGCTTGGCGGGCGGCGGGGCCGCCGGCTTCGGCGGATCCGGCTGCGCGTTGACGACCGTCGTTTCGGGATCCTTGCAGTCGGTCAGCCAGACGTCATAGATCGGATGCTCGACGCCGTGCAGCCCGGGGCTCGCCGCGAACATCCAGCCGGAGAAGATCCGCTTCACCTCGCCCTGGAGAGTGATCTCGTCGACCTCCACGAAGGCGTCGATGTTTGCGGCTTCGGTCGCCGGGCGCGTGTAGCAGGCGTCGGTCTTCACCCGCAGCGCGCCGAACTGCACGGTTTCTCCGACCTCCTCGTCGAAGTGGATGATGCGGCCGGTGATCTTGTCGAGGCCGGAAAAGACAGCCTTCTTGTTGATGACCTTCTGCGCCGGGGGCTCGGTGACGACCTCGTCGCCCGGTTGCAGCGTGGCCGGCGCGGGCGGAGCCGATCGCGGCGGAGGCTGGGCTGGCGTCGGATTGGACGAAGGCGGCGCGACTGCAACTCCACCGGGCGCGTTCTGCGGAACCACGGTGGTTCCAGGCGGAGGCAGCGGCTGGGACTGCACCGGTCCCGGCGGCGCAACACCCTGCCCCGGATTCAATGGCGCCGGCAGCACGCGGCCCTGCCGAGGCAGGTCCGGCACGTCTTCCTCATCGTCATCGGGCGCCCCCTGCCCGCGCGGAATGGCGGCCGGCGGACGCGGCACGGGATCCGAAAAAATATTTCCGATCTGCGCGCGCGCAGGCGAGGCCGCCGCGGCGAGGACGGCGATAATGAAAGCCGCAAAACCGGCTATGACAATGGTTCGGAACATCTTGCGCGGCTTTGTCTGGCTCGAATCAGGGCCGGAACATTGTACAGAAATTTAAAGGCTCCAAGCCGCTCGCAGGCGCCCGGTTAACACGGGGATTGC
>NZ_JBPPLZ010000007.1:0-204098 GCF_051535235.1 Nitrobacter sp. | reverse complement strand
CAACGGGTCGATCGCTGCCCATTGCGCATCGCTTAGCCAAAACTCATTCGCCATCGTCAAGCTCCGTGCAGAGCTTGAATCTGATTTGCTTCCTAACTTCAATACTCTGATCAGGTTTGGAGCCTAGTTGTCGAGGAAGCTGCGCAGCTTGCGCGAACGCGAGGGATGCTTGAGCTTCCGCAGCGCCTTCGCCTCGATCTGGCGGATGCGTTCGCGGGTGACGCTGAACTGCTGGCCGACCTCCTCCAGCGTGTGGTCGGTGTTCATGCCGATGCCGAAGCGCATGCGCAGCACCCGCTCCTCGCGCGGCGTCAGCGAGGCGAGCACGCGCGTCGTGGTTTCGCGAAGATTGCTCTGGATCGCGGCGTCGATGGGGAGCACCGCGTTCTTGTCCTCGATGAAGTCGCCGAGGTGTGAATCCTCCTCGTCACCCACCGGCGTCTCCAGCGACAGCGGCTCCTTGGCGATCTTGAGAACCTTGCGCACCTTCTCAAGCGGCATGCCGAGCTTCTCGGCGAGTTCCTCCGGCGTCGGCTCGCGGCCGATCTCGTTGAGCATCTGGCGCGAGGTGCGCACGATCTTGTTGATGGTCTCGATCATGTGCACCGGAATGCGGATGGTGCGCGCCTGATCCGCGATGGAACGCGTAATCGCCTGCCGGATCCACCACGTTGCATAGGTCGAGAACTTGTAGCCGCGGCGATATTCGAACTTGTCGACCGCCTTCATCAATCCAATATTGCCTTCCTGAATCAGGTCGAGGAACTGCAGGCCGCGGTTGGTGTATTTCTTGGCGATGGAGATGACGAGGCGCAGGTTCGCCTCCACCATTTCCTTCTTGGCCTGGCGCGCCTCGCGCTCGCCCTTCTGCACGCTGTGCACGATCTTGCGGAATTCGCCGATCTCAAGCCCGGTCAGCGCCGCGAGTTGCTGGATCTCGCCACGCAGCTCCTTGATGCGGTCCTTCTCGTGATGAACGAAATTCTTCCAGCCCTTGGCCGAGAGTTTCGAGACGCGGTTGAGCCAGCGCGGATCAAGTTCCGAGCCCTGATAATTGCGCAGGAAATCCTCGCGCGCCACGCCGTGACTGTCGCCGAGCCGCAGCAGACGACCTTCGAACGAGACCAGCCTCTTGTTGATGTCGTAGAGTTGCTCGACGAGGGAATCGATGCGCGCCTGATTGAGACGCAGCGACTTCACCTCGACGACGATCTCGTCCTTCAGCTTCCTGTAGCGACGCTCCTGGTTGGGCGAGAGCGATTCATTCTGAAGCTGATTGGAGATGTCCGCTTCCTGCAGGCGGCGCAGCTTCTTGTAGTTCTCGGCGATCTTGTCAAAGGTTTCGACCACCTTCGGCTTCAGCTCGGCCTCGATGGCGGCGAGCGACATCTGGTTGTCGAAGTCGTCCTCCTCCATATCGCCTTCGGCGGCGGCCTCGCCCGGGTCCTTCTCGTCGCGCTCACCAGCCCCGCCCGGCGCGCCACGCGCGGGACGGAACGGGGTCGGTGAAGGCGGCGCGGCGGGGGGTGCGGCCACGGTGGCGTCAACATCGCCCTCGCCGGATGCCGCAGCGGCGTCCGCCGGCAGCGGCTGGCCGTCCGGGCCGACCGGCGCGCCAAGCAGCGACGGGTTCATGTTGTTCTTGGCGTCGGGTCCGGCATAGGTCGCCTCGAGATCGATGATGTCGCGCAGGAAGATCTTTCCCTCGTTGAGTTCGTCGCGCCAGATGATGATGGCCTGGAAGGTCAGCGGGCTTTCGCACAGCCCCGCGATCATCGCCTCGCGGCCGGCCTCGATGCGCTTGGCGATGGCGATCTCGCCCTCGCGCGACAACAGTTCGACGGTGCCCATCTCGCGCAGGTACATCCGCACGGGATCGTCGGTGCGTTCGCCGGGCTCCGACTTCTTGACCTCGGTGACGGCCTTCTGCGTGACCTCGACGAGTTCGTTGTCGGTCTCGTCGTCGCCCTCTTCCTTGTTCTCCTCTTCGCTGTCGGCATCCTCGGACTCGGACACGTTGATACCCATGTCGGAGAGCATCGACATGATGTCCTCGATCTGCTCCGGCGAGGTGGTGTCGGAAGGCAGCACTTCATTGAGCTGGTCGAAAGTGACGAAGCCGCGCTTCTTGGCTTGCTTGATCATCTTCTTGACGGCCGCGTCGGACAGGTCGAGCAACGGCGACGGCGCGTCGGCAGTATCCTTCTCGGGAGCGTCCGCTGCCTTGTCGTCCTTTTCCTTGTCCTTGACCTGCAGCGTTTTTGCCTTGCTCGCCATTCACAGCTCCTGAAACGCACTCAATCGGGAAGTCGCCCGCTTCCCCGTGAAATCCGCGCCGCGCCCGGCGCTTTCGATGTGCGCCGCTCCCGGACGCACAAAGGGCGGCGCAATCTCTCGCCACCCCGTCAACCCTCTCGCCGAATGATCGTACTCGCGTTGGACTACGTGTCGGATGACCTAACCTGTCAGGCCTTGACTTTCCATTAACCCTGTTTCTGCCGCCAAACCATGGATTTGGCGAGTCTTTTCGCGGTTCCGGGCGCCGCCGTCCCGCCTCAATCGTGTTTCGGACGCCCCAAGACCCGGATCGCCCGGTTCCCCATTCGGGCGCGTCGACGGCCGCCGGCGCACCCCTTATCCCGACAGGGTTTTGGCGTGCTGCCGTAGCCTGCGGTAATTCCCTAAGTAATGAGCGCGACTTACGATGCAAGCCGTCCGGCCGGTCTCGGGAGGTGAAACATCGCGGCGCAACTCCGATTTGGCCTCCGACACCCGAACGGTCGTCGGGCGGCGAGCCCGCCCCCTGCATTCGCAACATTTCCACACTCCGGTTCCCGCTCTGCCTTCTGCCCCTTCGCTCGGGCGAAAGTCGCCACGATTCGCCGCCGGAGGCAGCACGTGCTCATGCGGCCAGATGCATCGTCCCGCTTTGGGGCGCCCAGATGCGGATGATGTCTTCCGCCCACTCCGATAAAGCTACTCCCTCGGCGCTGATGCTCTCCTGTTCGGAATGACGCTCCCGAACCAGATTCAGCAGGCGCTCGACGGCGGATTCGTCTCCCTGCCCGGCGTCGAGCCTGGCTCTCTGGATGTCGTCTTCTATCTCATGCGCATGCAGGATCTTGATGAAGTGATCCATGCATCCGGAAACAAAATCGGACGGCGGGTCGCGGCTCAAAATCGGAAAGCGGTCGAACAGCCGATGCCCGCGCGGCTTTCCGTCGCCCGCTTCTCCGTGGACGGCTTGCAGCGTTTCGTAGAATTCGCCGTCGAGTTTGTCCCAGATCACCGAGACCGACAATTTTGCCTCGGTCAGAAGCAACTGAAGGAGTTGCGTCAGAAAACGATCGAGGTCCTCGGCGAATTGCAGACGCAGGACGGAGTCCCGCTTGTCCTCAAGCAGGTCAGGATATTCGACGAGCATCCCGAGGACGGCCTTTTGCAGCCCCGAACGTTGTCCTTCGCCGTCAAACTTCAGTTTCGGATTTAATCGAGTGGTGGTCTCCCTGGTCTTTCGGGTCGTACCCCGGTTGACCTGCCAGAACAGGTTGGCGAGCTGCATCCGGGCGGTTCGGAAAAACGCGGTGTTGACGGCCGGGTCCTGAATCGTGCGCACCAGCGCATAGAGTTTCTGTTCCAGCGCGGCCTGTTTGTCAGGAGTCCGGACATCCTGACCGTCGGTCTCGCGCTGCCAGAGCACATCCCACAACGGCAGGGAGCCGGACAGAACGCTTCGGAATGCCTCGACACCCTTTTCCCGGATCAGGTCGTCGGGGTCTTTCTGTTCGTCCATGAACACGAAGCGGAACGTCTTGCCGACGCGAAGCAAGGGCAGGATGCGGTCGACGGATCGATACGCGGCCGCGACGCCCGCGCGATCGGAATCGAAGCAGACGACAGGCTCGGGAGACAATCGCCACAGCGTGGCGATCTGGTCTTCCGTGAACGCGGTCCCCATGGTGGCGACGACAGCCTTGATCCCCGCTTGATAGACCGCGATCGCATCCATGTAGCCTTCCACCGCGACGACCGAATTGGCCTCATGCGCCGGCTGGCGCGCGCGGTGAAAATTGAAAACGATCGAGCCTTTGTGAAAGATCGAGGTTTCCGGCGAGTTCAGATATTTGGGCTGCACGTCCTTCTTGAGCGCGCGGCCGCCGAATCCGACGACGCGGCCGCGCTGGTCATGGATCGGAATGATGATCCGGTCGCGGAAACGATCGTAAGGAACGGGGATGTCGTCGCCGGCGATCAACAGCCCGGCCTCGATCATGTCTGCGACCGGGACGCCCTTTGATCCCAGATATTCCTTTAACGCGAAGCGTTCCGCGAGCGCGTAACCGATGCGAAATTCGACGATGCTGGACGGAGCGATCGCACGGTCCGACAGGTAGCCGCGCGCCTGCGCGCCCGCTCGCGAAGCAAGATTCTGCTCGAAATACCGGGCCGCAAGCTCCATCACCTCGAACAGGGATTTCTGCCGCTGCTCGCGCTGCTCGTCTTCCCGTGAGTTGCGCGGAAGCGGAAGCCCCGCCATCGACGCCAGCCGCTCGACTGCCTCGGGAAAGGAAACGCCTTCGGTTTCCATCACGAAGTCGAAGATGTTGCCGTGCTTGCCGGTGGAGAAGTCGTGGTAGAATTGTTTCTGATCGTTCACCGTGAACGACGGTGTCTTTTCCTGCTGGAACGGCGACAGACCCTTGAATTCGCGCCCTGCACGCTTCAGCTTCACGCGCCGGCCCACGACTTCCGAAACCGGAAGACGCGCCTTGACCTCATCAATAAAGCTGGGCGGGAAACGCATACGCCGTCTCACTCAATCTCGGCGACGGGTATAACTGCCTGCCGCCGCCCGGGCGAATCAGCTAGGCACTTTTAGTATTGTACCATATCTGTTCTTACCAATATCCCCAGCTATCCACAGACACACGGAGTGAAATGAAGTTCACACTCTTCACCGGCGGCAACACCGGCGCCTGGGATATCCTGTCGATTGCTTCCGTCACCGGCGAAAGCCTCTTACCGGCGTCTCATCTGGCGATCGCGCCGAGCGCATCGTTGGGTGACGCATCGGCGGCACCATGGCAGTTACGCGGGGTCACCAGCCACTTGCGCTATGTCGAACGCGCCGAAAAAAATGCGCTGAGTTCGGCGCAGGCGGGGCTGGGACGCGCCGAGGCGACACACGCGGCGCTGATCCCTATCAGGAAGTCGACCGCATGGTGGGAACTGACGCAGGAAGAACGGCGGAAAATCTTCGAGGACAAGTCGCACCATATCGCCGCCAGCCTCAAATACCTGCCCGCTATCGCGCGGCAACTCTATCACTGCCGCGATCTCGGCGAGCCCTTCGATTTCCTGACCTGGTTCGAATACGCGCCGGAACACGCGGCGATGTTCGAAGACCTCGTCGGGGTTCTGCGCAGGACCGACGAATGGACGTATGTGGAGCGCGAGGTGGATATTCGATTGGCGCGCGCGGCATGACAGCCCTTGATGCGCAGCCAGCACTTAAGGCCCTCGCCGAACCGCCCGTCATCGAGCGCAACGTCTCCGGCGCTTCACCCTTTCTTTTGACATGCGACCATTACGGCCGCCTGATTCCGGAGGCGCTCGGTGATCTCGGCCTCCCGGAAAGCGAACTGACGCGGCATATCGCCTGGGATATCGGGATTGCCGGCGTCGCCGAACGGGTTTCATCGGCGCTGGATGCCCATCTGATCGCGCAGCACTACTCACGGCTGGTGATCGACTGCAACCGGCCGCCGGATGCCGCAAGCTCGATTCCGGCAATCAGCGAGGCCACGGTCGTTCCGGGCAATCAAGGCATTTCGCCAGCCGATGCCGCCGCGCGGCGACGCGCGATCTTCGAGCCCTATCATCGGCGGATCGCTGAAGCGATCGATGCCCGGCTGGCGCAGGGCCGCCCCACGGTGCTGGTGTCGCTACACAGCTTCACGCCGGTCTATGCCGCGGTGGCGCGGCCCTGGCATGTCGGCACGCTCTATCACCGCAGTCCGGTGCTGCCGCGTCTGTTGCTGTCGCTGCTGCGCGCCGAAGGCGATCTTGTCGTCGGGGACAACGAACCTTATGCGGTAAGCGACCTCACCGACCATACCATCCCCGTGCATGGCGAGGCGCGCGGCTTGATGAATACCGGCATCGAGATCAGGCAGGATTTGATTGCCGATGAAACCGGACAGGCGCAGTGGGCGAAGCGATTGACGCGGCTGCTCCGCGAGATCGAGACGACGCTGATCGCGCCGCAATCCTCCTGCGCTTGAGATCCCTGATGATTGACTCCGGTGACGCCCGCACCGGCTATCGGAGGGCTGGCGGCGAAGCAATCCGGGTGAGTTCGTTGATGGATTGCTTCGCCCGTAATGACGTTTCGATCTAACTTGTTTTCAGTTCAGCCAACTCCAGCTAAATGCGTCCCATCAGGAGAAGGATGATCAGGATAATGATCACCAATCCGAGACCGCCGCCACCATAATAGCCGGTGCCGTAAAACGGCCCGCCGCCGATGCCGCTGAAGCCGCCGAGCAGCGCAATAATAAGAATGATCAGGATGATCGTGCCGATGCTCATGGTCGTTCCTCGCTCAGGATCAGTGATGCATGAGAAGTGCGATGAGAATGATCAGCGGAATCGGAATCCCGATCAGCCAAAGAAGAAGTCCGCGTCCAAAGCCCATGTTTTCGCCTCCTGTTTGATGAGGCGACAACGCGATGCGCGACGCGTCGTTCCCGAATAGGAACTGAACTATTTCTCCGCGGCCGGCGGAACCAAATCAGTCGCGCGTGCGCAACTCGCGGCACGACACCTTGCTGTCGCGGTCACGGCAGACTGTTATCGCGCGCAATCATCCCGTGATCATCGATGGGCGCAATCGTGTCCGGGGCGCGGTGTGGCATTCTAATTAGGACGGCCCCCGATCAGCGGCGCATCACATCGCGGGCACAACGCGCCGCGTCCGGGGCGCGCATAAGGATTTACCCCGTCAGCGCGGCCTTCACCACGCCGCTGGCCTTGCCGAAATCCATCTGCCCCGCATATTTGGCCTTCAGCGCGCCGATCACCTTGCCCATGTCCTTGATGCCGGCCGCTCCGGTCTCGGCAATGGTGGCGGCGACGGCGGACTTCATATCGTCATCCGACATCTGCCTCGGCAGATAGCCGGAGATCACAAGAATTTCGGCACGCTCCTGCGCCGCCAGTTCCTCGCGGCCACCTTTCTCATAGAGCTCGACCGATTCCTGGCGCTGCTTGATCATCTTCTGCAGAAGGCCGAGCAGATCGCCGTCCGACAGCGGTGGCTTGCCCTGGCCGCGCGCCTCGATGTCGGCGTTCTTGATGGTGGAGTTGACCATCCGCAGGGTGGACAGCTTGCGCTCGTCCTTGGCCTTCATCGCCTCCTTGACGGCGTTGTTGATGTCGTCGCGCAGCATCGGAAAGTCTCCCCATAGTGGTCCAATTCTAACATTTGCATCCCGTTGCAGCAGAGTTCTCGCAAATGTTAGAATTAAAAGGACCACTAGCAGTTATTAGGTTTCTAGTGGAGTTAGAATTTGACATTCGCTTGCTGAGTTTGCCGCAAAGTGGGGTAGCGAATGTCAAATTCACTCCACTAGCGGCATGGAACGCCGCCGAATTCATCGCAAAGTCTGATGTAAGCCGCGGCGGCGCGAGAGACAACCGGAGTTTGACGCGGTGCGGTAGCCGGGCTATGTCATGCGCTCATGACCACATCGGAAAACGCTTCAGCCTGGCCGGACCTCAAACCGACCGCGCTTCTCGTGCTGGCCGACGGCACCGTGCTCGAAGGCTTCGGTCTCGGCGCGGAGGGTCAGGCGGTTGGCGAAGTCTGCTTCAACACCGCGATGACCGGATACGAGGAAATCCTCACCGATCCTTCCTATGCTGGACAACTCATCACCTTCACCTTCCCGCACATCGGCAATGTCGGCGCCAACGACGAAGACATCGAGACGGTTAACATGGCGGCAACGCCGGGGGTGCGCGGCGTCATCCTGCGCAGCGCCATCACCTCGCCGTCGAACTATCGCGCCTCCAGGCATCTCGACGCCTGGCTGAAAGCGCGCGGCATCATCGGCATCGCGGGCATCGATACCCGCGCGCTGACCGCGATGATCCGCACCAGGGGCATGCCCAACGCGGTGGTCGCGCACGCGAGGGACGGCAAGTTCGACCTGCACGGATTGAAGGAAGAAGCGCGCGAGTGGCCGGGGCTGGAGGGCATGGACCTCGTGCCGATGGTGACGGCGAGCCAGCGCTACACCTGGGACGAAACGCCGTGGGCCTGGGGCAAGGGATTCGACCGGCAGGACAAGCCGGAATTCAATGTCGTCGCCGTCGATTACGGTATCAAGCGCAACATCCTGCGCCTGCTCGCCGGCGAAGGCTGCAAGATCACGGTGGTGCCGGCGACCACGTCGGCAGACGACATCCTGGCCATGAAACCGGACGGTGTGTTCCTCTCAAACGGCCCCGGCGATCCGGCCGAGACCGGCAAGTACGCCGTGCCGACGATCCGCAAGGTAATCGAGTCGGGAACGCCGACCTTCGGCATCTGCCTGGGCCACCAGATGCTCGGCCTCGCGGTCGGCGCAAAAACCAGGAAGATGCATCAGGGTCACCACGGCGCCAATCATCCGGTCAGGGACGAGACCACCGGCAAGGTGGAGATCACCTCGATGAATCACGGTTTCGCCGTCGACGAGGCGACGCTGCCGAAGGGCGCGAAGCAGACCCACGTCTCGCTGTTCGACGGCTCCAATTGCGGCCTCGAACTCGAGGGCAAGCCGGTGTTCTCCGTCCAGTATCACCCCGAGGCTTCGCCGGGTCCGCGCGACTCGCACTATCTTTTCAGGCGCTTCGCCGACCTGATGCGGGCAAACAAGCGGGTCTGACCGCACGGCACAACCACGAACCCTTGCTTGTCAGGCCTCGTTGCTGCCTTCCTGACGGCTCGCCTCGAACAAGAACCAGGTCCGTCGTTCGGTCGCGTCGATGAAGTTTTCGAGCAGGCTCGCTGTCGCGACGTCCTCGTATTTGTCGCAAATATCATGGGCCTTGCGCATCGCCGCGACCACCTTCTTGTTATCGTTCATCAGTTCGCGCAGCATCTCGCGCGGCGGGACGTAACTCTCGTCGTTGTCTTCGAGAGTCTGCAGCTTGGCGACCTGACCGATCGAGCGCAGCGTAGTGCCGCCGATCTTGCGAACCCGCTCGGCGATCTCGTCAGTGGTGCCGAAAATCTGCTCCGATTGCTCGTCGAGCAGGAGGTGATAATCGCGGAAGTGCCGGCCGCTGACATGCCAGTGGAAATTCTTGGTCTTGAGATAGAGCGCGAAGGTATCGGCCAGGATCGTGTTCATGGCGGCGGAGATCTTATCGACGCCCTCCTGCGAAAGATCGGTCGGCGTATCGAGTTCGGGGTTTACTTTCCGCAAGGTAGAACTTTTGGCTTGGGTCATGATGCACCCTCCTGTTATGAAAAGCGGATGAATTGGGATTTCCGGCGCGGAAGCGGCGAGACCGGAAAACCGCTCCAGACCCTCCTAACGCGCTATTCTGCGACAAGTTCTAACGTGTGAGTCCGCGGAGGGTTCCGAACGCGGAACAGGAAGATTGGCTCAGACCGTCCATGGATGACTGGATCGACTACTACGATTCCACGCACACGATTTACGTCAGCAGACTGCACCGCGACGTCCATTTCCAGACGATCGCCCGGGATATCGTCGGCTACATCTCGTCGAAGGACTCCGTGGTCCTTGATTATGCCTGCGGCGAAGCACTCTCAGCGGAAACGGTGGCTGATGCCTGCGGCCGGCTCATCCTCGCGGAGCCCGCGCCAGGCGTTCGCGGCCGGCTGGTTGCACGGTTCGCGCCCAATACAAAAATCCGTGTTCGCGCGCTCGAGGACCTCCGACACATGGACGACAAGTCGGTCGACCTGGCGGTGATGAACTCGGTCATACAATACATGACGCCTGACGAATTCGATGCCGCGATCACGACAATTCGCCGGCTGCTCAAGCCGGCCGGCCGTCTGGTGCTGGGCGACGTCCTGCAGCCCAACGTAGGAATGGCGGGCGATGTGACCGCGCTGCTCCGCTTCGCGGCGAAGCACGGCTTCGTGAAGGACGCGGTGCTGGGACTGGTTCGCACGGCCCTGTCCGATTATCGGCAACTCCGCACCCGCATCGGGCTGCAACGCTACAGCGAGGCCGATATGCTCGCCTGGCTCATCGCCGCCGGATTCACGGCGACCCGTGCGCCGGCGAATATCGGCCATAACCCGTCGCGCATGACGTTTGTGGCGCGTCACGCCTTCGAGCGCAGCCGCAACGCCGGGGCGCCAGGAGCCGGCGCACCAAACAAAAGCATCGAGACCGATTCGACGTGACGCGCGGCCGATCGCAGCTTCGGACCGGCCTGCGCACTCGCGTCTGAAGCCCGCGGGCTCGTCCCTATTACCAGCGGCGCCAGTGGCGATGATGCCAGTAATGCGGACGCCAGTGGTGGAACCGCGGCGGGCCATAGTATCCCCAGGCACCATAGAACCGCCTGCTGGGCACGCAGCGTCCCCAGCCGTTGATGTGCCAGCCCGGTCCGCAGCGCCAGCCGACTTGCGTGACGGGACCGGTCGTGTCGTGCAGCGGCGCGACAGGCATCGCTTGCGCTGAGGCCATGCCGAGGCCGACGGCGAAAGCGATAGAAGCCAAGAGTTTCATGTTGCTTGTCTCCTTGTACTCGGAAAGCAGAATTTCACCGCAGTGCCGCTGAATGTGCGATGAAGGGCGCTGTCGGATTTTCGCCTCAATGCAAGCCATCGCGCTTCCGCGTTCCCCGCGCGGCTCATCCGACCGACAAACTTTTCTGCTATGGGAGAGCGAAACCTTCGCGGATCGTCCGCACGATCAACGAAATCGAATGGTTTGCTGGGCGCATTCCAGCGACGCGAGACATCACGACGGCCGAAATGACAAGGATCGCTGGCGTATTTGTGATGGAGCGGATTCGATGAATTGAACACCGGTCTGCGACCTGGAAAGCCGCTGCTTTGCCACTAAGCTAAATCCGCACGACGCAAGGATAGCACATCGCGGCCCCTCGTGCGCCGAGGTTGCAATTAACGTTACAATGAGCAATCGCTCGACCCGGCGGAAATATCTGCAAATATACCCGCGGCCCGGTGGCGGAAGTCGACGCGGGAGCTGTGCAAAGCTTTTTATCCTGGTTCAAGTCCAGGCTGGGCCTCCAACTTCCTTGAACTTCTTCCCTCGGCGGATCGGCCGCCGCGCGCCGAAATCGGCTCAAATTGCCGGTTGATGAAGTACTTATAGTTCTTCCCCGCCCCCCAAATCTGGTCTAAAGACACCGCGCGCGCGAAGATCGCGCTCTTAATCCAAGGGACGCGCGGCTGCGCGCCCTTTTTTTGTGCCCAGTTTTTCGTTTCCAGGACTTAATGCCTAAACGCACCGACATATCCACCGTCCTCATCATCGGCGCCGGGCCGATCGTCATCGGCCAGGCCTGCGAATTCGACTATTCCGGCACCCAGGCGGTCAAGGCGCTGAAAGAGGAGGGTTACCGGGTCGTCCTGGTCAACTCCAATCCGGCGACGATCATGACCGATCCCGAACTCGCCGACGCCACCTATATCGAGCCCATCACTCCGGACATCGTCGCCAGGATCATCGAAAAGGAACGCCATGTCGTTCCCGGCGGCTTCGCGCTACTGCCGACCATGGGCGGCCAGACCGCGCTGAACTGCGCGCTGTCGCTGCGCAGGCTGGGCACGCTCGACCAGTTCGATGTGGAGATGATCGGCGCCACCGCGGATGCCATCGACAAGGCGGAAGACCGGCAGCTTTTCCGCGAGGCCATGACCAGGATCGGTCTCGAGACCCCGAAATCGCGGCTGGCCAATGCCTCCGCGATGAAAAAGGCCGACCGCGACCGCCACCTCGCCGAGAAGGAAAAGCTCTCCGGCGATGCGCTCGCCGAGTTCGAACGGCAATGGAGGCTCGGCGAGAACGAGCGGCGCAAGCGCTACCAGCAGCAGGCGATGGCGGAAGCGCTGATGGCGCTGTCGGAGATCGGCCTGCCCGCGATCATCCGCCCCTCCTTCACCATGGGCGGCACCGGCGGCGGCATCGCCTACACCCGCGACGAATTCCTCGACATCATCGAGCGCGGCCTGGATGCCTCCCCGACCAACGAGGTGCTGATCGAGGAGAGC
The DNA here is from genome assembly GCF_051535235.1 of Nitrobacter sp. GTDB lineage: Bacteria > Pseudomonadota > Alphaproteobacteria > Rhizobiales > Xanthobacteraceae > Nitrobacter. Next base: position 191,824 of record NZ_JBPPLZ010000007.1, on the reverse strand, counting down.
GTGCTCGGCTGGAAAGAGTACGAGATGGAGGTGGTCCGCGACAAGAAGGACAACTGCATCATCGTCTGCTCGATCGAAAACCTCGATCCGATGGGCGTGCACACCGGCGACTCCATCACGGTGGCGCCGGCGCTGACGCTGACCGACAAGGAATACCAGATCATGCGCGACGCCTCGCTGGCGGTGCTGCGCGAGATCGGCGTCGAGACCGGCGGCTCCAACGTGCAGTTCGGCGTCGACCCAGCCGACGGCCGCATGGTCGTGATCGAAATGAACCCGCGGGTGTCGCGATCCTCGGCGCTCGCATCAAAGGCGACCGGCTTCCCGATTGCCAAGGTCGCGGCGAAACTTGCGGTCGGCTACACGCTGGACGAGATCGCCAACGACATCACCGGCGGCGCGACTCCGGCCTCGTTCGAGCCCAGCATCGATTACGTCGTCACCAAGATCCCGCGCTTCGCTTTCGAAAAATTTCCCGGTGCCTCGACCACGCTGACCACCTCGATGAAGTCGGTCGGCGAAGTGATGGCGATCGGCCGCACCTTTCAGGAGTCCTTGCAAAAGGCGCTGCGCGGGCTGGAGACCGGCCTCACCGGGCTTGACGAAATCGACATCGAGGGCCTCGGCCAGGGCGACGACAAGAACGCGATCCGCGCCGCGCTCGGCACGCCGACCCCCAACCGGCTGCTGCAGGTCGCGCAGGCGATGAGGCTCGGCTGGAGCGACGAGGACATCTTCACGTCCTGCAAGATCGATCCGTGGTTCCTCGCCGAACTGCGCGGCATCGTGGATATGGAGAACAAGGTCCGCGCCGACGGCCTGCCGGGCAACGCCTTCGGCATGCGCACGCTTAAAGGCATGGGTTTCTCAGACGCGCGTCTCGCGGTGCTTGCAGGCAAGACCGAGACGGAGGTCAAGACCCTCCGCCGCACGCTCGGCGTGCGCCCGGCCTACAAGCGCATCGACACCTGCGCCGCGGAATTCGCCTCGCCGACAGCGTATATGTACTCGACCTACGAGTCGCCGTTCGCAGGCCACGTCGCCGACGAAAGCGCGCCGTCAGACAAGACGAAGGTCGTGATCCTCGGCGGCGGACCCAACCGCATCGGCCAGGGCATCGAGTTCGACTACTGCTGCTGCCATGCCTGCTTCGCGCTGTCGGACGCGGGCTATGAGACCATCATGGTCAACTGCAACCCCGAAACGGTGTCGACCGACTACGACACCGCGGACCGGCTCTACTTCGAGCCGCTGACCGCCGAGGACGTGCTGGAGATCATCGACACCGAACGGCAGAACGGAACGCTGCACGGCGTGATCGTGCAGTTCGGCGGCCAGACGCCGCTGAAATTGGCGCGCTCGCTGGAGGCGGCCGATGTGCCGATCCTCGGCACTTCGCCCGAAGCCATCGATCTCGCGGAAGACCGCGACCGCTTCAAGCGCATCCTCGACCGGCTGAAACTGAAGCAGCCGAAAAACGGCATCGCCTATTCGGTGGAGCAGGCGCGGCTGGTGGCGGCCGATCTCGGCCTGCCGCTGGTGGTGCGTCCCTCCTATGTGCTGGGCGGCCGCGCCATGCAGATCATCCGCGAGGACAGCCAGCTTGGCGACTACCTGCTCGGCACCCTGCCCGAGCTTGTGCCCGCCGACGTCAAGGCGCGCTATCCGAACGACAAGACCGGCCAGATCAACACGGTGCTCGGCACCAACCCGCTGCTGTTCGACCGCTACCTCTCCGATGCCACCGAGATCGACGTCGATTGCCTCTGCGACGGCAAGGACACTTACGTCGTCGGCATCATGGAGCATATCGAGGAAGCCGGCATCCACTCCGGCGACTCGGCCTGCTCGTTGCCGCCGCGCTCGCTCGATGCGGCCACCATCACCGAGCTGGAGCGGCAGACCCGCGAACTCGCGCTCGGTCTCGACGTCATCGGCCTGATGAACGTGCAATACGCCATCAAGGATGGCGAGATCTACGTGCTCGAAGTGAACCCCCGCGCCTCGCGCACGGTGCCGTTCGTCGCCAAGGTGGTCGGCCTTCCCGTCGCCAAGATCGCGGCGCGGATCATGGCCGGCGAGAAATTGGCCTCCTTCAGGCTCAAGCCGCAAAAGCTCGGCCATGTCGGCGTCAAGGAATCGGTCTTCCCCTTCGCGCGCTTCCCCGGCGTCGATACGGTGCTCGGCCCGGAAATGAAATCGACCGGCGAGGTGATGGGCATCGACCGCTCGTTCGAGATCGCTTTTGCCAAGAGCCAGCTCGGCAGCGGCACGCGTCTGCCGCGCAAGGGCACCGTATTCGTCTCGGTCCGCGAGACCGACAAGGTGCGTATCCTCGAGACAGTGAAGCTGTTGTCCTCGATGGGTTTCAGGGTGATGGCGACATCGGGGACGCAACGCTATTTGTCCGACAGCGGCGTTCCGGCCGAGAAGATCAACAAGGTTCTGGAGGGCCGGCCGCACATCGTCGACGCCATCACCAATGGCGAGGTGCAACTGGTATTCAACACGACCGAGGGACCGCAGGCGCTCGCCGACAGCCGTTCGCTGCGGCGCGCTGCCCTCTTGCATAAAGTGCCGTATTACACCACTCTTTCAGGCGCCGTGGCGGCTGCGCAGGGCATCCGCGCCTATCTGGGCGGAGACCTTGAGGTTCGTACCTTGCAGAGCTATTTTTCCGAGACTTAAGCGCGTATTCCGCAAAAGCGAATACCGGGTTTGCGACCAGAATGCGCGCAAGTCATTGATTGAGAGCATTTTCTTAGGATCAGCTGTATCCTGAAATGCTCCAGAGGCTGAATCGGACTGATCGGCCCGACGGGTTCCAGGAGCCTTGGCGGAGCCGGAACGTGACGGCTGCGGGAATGTTTTCTAACGCAGGTCGGCCGTAAACAGCTAGTGTGGTGGTTCAGAAGTTCGCTTCGTTGCCTCGCGAGTTCGTCAAGCGAACTTCTGAACCAAACCCCAGACTAGAGTTGCTGATGCGGATTTGCAGCCGGGTCCGGACCGGGAAGCAACTTCGCGTGACGCCTCAGGCCGCTGATGAAGCGAAGGACGAAGTGAGATGGTCGATAAGGTTCCGATGACCCGAGGCGGACACGCCGCCCTCGCAGACGAACTGAAGAAGCGCCAGTCGGTGGACCGGCCGCGCATCATCGAGCAGATCTCCGAGGCGCGTTCGCATGGCGACCTGTCGGAAAACGCGGAGTATCACGCCGCCAAGGAAGAACAGTCGCACAACGAGGGCCGCATCGCCGAGCTCGAGGACAAGCTGGCGCGCGCCGACATCATCGACGTCAGCAAGCTGTCCGGCGACACCATCAAGTTCGGCGCCACCGTGACGCTGATCGACGAGGACACCGACAAGAAGGCGGTGTGGCAGATCGTCGGCGAAGCCGAAGCCGACGCCAAGAAGGGACGCATCTCGATCACCTCTCCGCTTGCGCGTGCCCTGATCGGCAAGAAGAAGGGCTCCTCGGTCGAAGTCGTCGCGCCCGGCGGCGCAAAAGCCTACGAGATCGCCAAGGTCGAGTGGCGATAGCGGAGGTCTCTCCGCCGTCGCCAATCGCGATGCCTTGACGTGATTTTATCTCTCAGCTTCCACAGAACAGGATGAAAGCGGCATGCGGCTTTCCCGTCTAGGCCTTGCGACGGCGATGACGGCTGCGCTCATCGCCGGAGCCGCCCTCGCCGCCGATATGGAGATTCCGCCGCCGCCGGTAACAAAGGACATTTCGGTGCAGAAAGGCCCGCCCAATTGCAGCCGATGGACCGACGACTGCGTCAGTTGCGCACGCGACGCCAGCGGCGCGGCGGCAGTTTGCTCGAATACCGGTTTTTCGTGCCAGCCTAAAACCGTCCGTTGCGTGCAGCCTTGACCTCTTGCCGGGACGTAATGACGCAGAATTCGCCGGTATCTGCGTGTTCCAAATCTGGAACCATCCGGCGGCCCGAACGTTCGTTTTGAGCGCTGCGGGGGAACTTAAAGCTTCGTGGCGAAAGAATATGGGAAAGACCTGACATGGACCAAATGTTCTCCAAATGGCAGCCGACCGTCCTCAGCCTGCTTCGTTTCGTGAGCGGACTCATGCTCATGCAGCACGGCACCGCCAAGCTCCTCGGCTTCCCGCCGCTACCGATGTTCGCCAATCTGCAAATCGGCTCAATGGTTGGGGTGGCGGGAATCATCGAACTGGTCGGCGGCGGGCTGCTGGTGATCGGGTTGTTTACGCGTGCGGCGGCCTTCATCGCCTCGGGCATGACGGCGGTTGCCTATTTCATGGTTCATGCGCCACAGAACTTCATGCCGATCGTCAATGGCGGCGAACTGGCAGCGCTGTATTGCTTCGTGTTCTTCTATCTGGTGTTTGCCGGTGGCGGTCCGATCAGCCTCGACAAGATGATCTTCAACAAAAGCTGAAGCACGCAAAACGAAGCGCCGCTGAAAGCCGTGCCCCGGCTTGCGCCGGGCATGTGCGTGTCGACGCGCGCTTTGCAGCCTCAGCCCGGTACCTTCAGTTCCAGCGGCACCGCCGCGGCGTATTTGGAGCTATGCAGGACCAGCGAGGTTCGCACGTTGCGCACATGCGGCGCAGCGGTGAGATGCGACACGAAGTCCTGAAATGTCGCCATGTCGGGCGCCACGCATTTCAGGATGAAATCGACCTCGCCCGACAACATCCAGCACTCGCGCACCAGCGGCTCGCCGCGCACGAATTCCTCGAACGCGCGCAGGTCGGCGTCCGCCTGACTCGACAGGTGCACCGAGGCGAACACCGTCACCTCGAAACCGAGCCGTTGCGGATCGAGCAATCCCCGGTAGCCCTGGATGTAGCCCTCTTCCTCTAGCGTCCGGACCCGCCGCAGACACGGCGGCGGCGAAATGCCGACCCGCCTGGCCAGTTCGACATTGGTGATCCGGCCGTCGGCCTGAATTTCGCTCAGGATCTTAAGGTCGATCTCGTCCAGACTTTTCGACACGCGCGTTCAAACCCCAAGCTCGCCAGAGTCTGCGTTGAATCAGACTCGTCGCTTATCTTTTTGTTTGAGCATGATCTTTTCCGAAAACCGGTTTCCATTTTTCGGGATCATGCTCGAAACGGAAAGAATCTCCAGTAAACCTCTTAACGTAGATTGGGGAGCATGCGCAATTTTATTGCGCGGCACACGGTTTTGCATTTAGAGGGAATTTTCGCAGAAACGGGTTGCAAATTCCGCATAGCTAGCCAGATATCCAATATATGAACTAGATGTTTTTCCCGCCTCCCGCCACCTGGCCTGGGCGCCTCGCTGCCCGCGCCCGACCGGCTTCTCGCCATGGGGTCCCGATCCATGCCTGCTCCCGTCCACGCCAAGGTTGTCATCATCGGCTCTGGCCCGGCAGGTTATACGGCGGCAATCTATGCCGCGCGCGCCATGCTGGAGCCCGTGCTGATCCAGGGGATCCAGCCGGGCGGCCAGCTCACCATTACGACCGACGTCGAAAACTATCCCGGCTTCGCGGACGTGATCCAGGGTCCGTGGCTGATGGAGCAGATGGAGAAGCAGGCGACGCATGTCGGCACGAAGATCGTCACCGATACGGTGAATTCACTCGATGTGTCGCAGCGGCCGTTCCGGCTGACCTGCGATAGCGGCGACGTCTACCTGGCCGAGACCGTGATCCTCGCCACCGGCGCGCAGGCGCGCTGGCTCGGATTGCCGTCCGAAGACGCCTTCAAGGGATTTGGCGTCTCGGCCTGCGCCACCTGCGATGGCTTCTTCTACCGCGGCAAGAACGTCATCGTGGTCGGCGGCGGCAATACCGCCGTCGAGGAAGCGCTGTTTCTGACCAACTTCGCCGCGCAGGTCACCCTCGTTCATCGCCGCGATCACTTCCGCGCCGAACGGATCCTGCAGGATCGCGCGTTCAAGCACCCCAAGATCAAGGTGGTCTGGGACAGCGTGCTCGACGAGATCTGCGGCGCGGAGAATCCGCCGAAGGTCACCCACGTCCGGCTGAAGAACGTCAAGACCGGCGCGCTCACCGAGATCGCGGCCGACGGCGTGTTCATCGCGATCGGCCACGCGCCCGCCACCGAACTCGTGGCCGGAAAGGTCAAACTGAAAAGCTCGGGCTATGTCGAAGTTGCACCGAACTCGACCGCAACGTCAGTGCCCGGCCTGTTCGCGGCCGGCGATGTTGCGGACGAAGTTTACCGGCAGGCAGTCACGGCCGCGGGCCTTGGCTGCATGGCCGCATTGGAAGCCGAACGGTTTCTCGCCGCACATGCGAGCGACCGCGCGGCAGCGGAGTAACGATGCTACGGAATCGCGACGGTTTTACCGACATGGATTGGGACAAGCTCAAGGTGTTTCACGCAGCCGCCGAGGCTGGCAGCTTCACGCATGCCGGCGAACAACTCGGGCTGTCGCAGTCCGCCGTATCGCGGCAGGTCGGCGCGCTGGAGCAGGAACTCTCAGTGTCGCTGTTTCATCGCCATGCGCGGGGGCTGATCCTGACCGAACAGGGCGACCTGCTGTTTCGCACCGCGCACGAAGTCTTCATGCAGTTGCAGGCGGCGCGCGCCAAGCTCACCGACAGCCGCGAGCGGCCAAGCGGCGATCTCAAGGTGACGACGACGCCAGGCTTCGGCATCAACTGGCTGATTCCCCGGCTTGGCGAATTCAACGCGCTCTATCCGGAAATCCGGATCTCGCTGATTCTTACCGATGAAGAGCTCGATCTGTCGATGCGCGAGGCCGACATCGCGATCCGCACGCAGAAGCCGACCCAGCCCGATCTCATTCAGCGCAAGCTGTTTGCGATGGGTTTCCACGCCTACTGCTCAACGGAATACGTCAAGCGCTTCGGCACTCCCCGGACACTGGAGGAACTCGACGGACATCGTATCGTCCTGCTTACCGAGACGCACCCATCGGTGCATCCCCAGAATCGCAACTGGCTGGTCCAGGCCGGCCGCAACGGCTCCGGACCGCGCGAGCCGTACTTCATTGTCAATAACATACTGGGCTTGTTCAGCGCCTGTCAGCAAGGCCTCGGCATCGCCGCGCTGCCGGACTATCTGGTCGGTGAGAACAACCTTCTGGTGCAGTTGTTCAGCGAATCCGATTCGATTCAGCTCGATACCTATTTCGTCTATCCCGAAGAACTGAAGTCGGTCGCGCGAGTTCAGGCATTCCGCGATTTCGTGGTCAGCAAGGCGCAGCGCTGGCCCTCGTAATCCGCCGCCCCACCGATTCCTGTAGGGTTTCCGGGCGAAGCATGTCCGCGGGCTTGACCCGGGGATGGCATCCGGTTCGCGTTACTCGTACCGGGTGCAAAGCAGGAAACGACAAACGCGCGAAGCCGCGCGCTTCATCATTCCGCATCAGCCTGCGGGTCAGGCCGCGTTCTTGTGCATGGTCCCACTGGAGGACACAGCTCCCCGGATCGCCTTGACGGAGCGCTCGATCGCCGCCCACAGCCGTCCGATCTCCGAGGCCGCGCGCCCCTGGGAATCGTATTCGCGGGCGCCCTCGCCGTGTGCAAGCGCCAGCAGGAGGTCGGCGCGATTGGTGACCTGGCCGCTCCAAACCGGAGCGCGGAATTTTGCAAGAGCCTCGCGGGCAATGGTGACGATAGGGCTTTCAGAGCCGTCGCGCATTGCGGGTGCGCCGTTGATGACGACGGCATAAGGCTTGCGCGCGGAGCGGCAGGTCTGGATGGTGTCCTGCACCGCATTGACATCGAAGACGCCGGGGCGCGCAGGGATGACGACCATGGTTGCATTCCGGATAGCGTCGTCGACGACGGCCGACAGGTTCGGCGGCGTGTCGATAAAAACCCACTCGAAGCCGTCACGCTTGGCAGAGTTGATGATCTCGGTTACGGAGCGGTTGGCTGTCCGGATCGGAGGTTCGTTGGTGCCGCGCAGCTTGTGCCAAAGGGTCAGCGATCCCTGCGGATCGGCATCCACCAGCAGACAGGGCTTCGAAGCCTTATGAACTTGCGCAGCAAGATGAGCAGCCAGGGTGCTTTTACCTGAGCCGCCTTTACGCGATGCGAAAACAATAACGTTCATACCTTGGCCTCCAGATTGCCCCGGGATGCCAAAATGAATCAGCATGCTGATTCGTTAAAGACAAATCTTGCTGTCAATCGCCTCTTTGCGTCGATTTTTCATGCAAAAATGACATTTGAGTCACACTCCAGCGGATATGTGAGTCACATTGTCGCAAAAAAGATCACAAACGAGTCGTCGCGAGAACAAACTTCACGATGAGCGTTTCGCCGCTTTTCGCTCCATCCATTTGCGTTCGATCCATCCGAGCATCCGTGCCATTGGTCCTTGCAGGAACGGCACATCCTGCGCGATCAGCAGAAGCCCCAAGGGTAACATCCACAATCCCAGCACCGGCAGAAAACTGAAAATGCCGCCGACGATCAGCAGCATCGCCAGCGGGGCGCGGGCGAACCGCGAGGACGGCTTGCGCACCCAGCCCAGGAATTTCGCCAGCGACGGCGGCACCCTGGCTTCAAACCATGCAAAATGCCGATCCAGTTCCGCTCGGTGGTGATTGCTCATCGTTTGCTCCGTGGCGGAAGATGTGGATCGGTCGCACCGCGACAACGCGGCGGGATGTCGCGCAAGCAGCACCGGCTGCGGATATGGATCAAACCGACAGGCGATCGGCTTTCAACTTAGAAACCGAACGTCCAGACGACGCCCACCACCGCCAGCGTCAGGAGCGCGCTGAGGCTCCAGCCGATGGCATAGTTGGTCTCCTCAGGCACGATTCCCCGCATATCCTCGATTGGGACGCCGTGGGTCGGGCGCCAAAGGCGCAAATCGGTCATGACAACCTCCCTTTGCGGTCATTGCCGCAGGGACTCAATGACCACGGGCGGCGAGAGTTCCGCCGGACCGCCAGGGCGTGAGGACGTGGCTTGACGCCGTCGCGCCCAACCGTCATGCGTATCGCGTCAGTCGGCCGGACGGCCGCTCCTGCTAACGCCGAAAGGCTTTCGGGAGAGGAAAGTCCGGGCTCCATCGACATGCGGTGCCGGATAACATCCGGCGGGGGCGACCCCAGGGAAAGTGCCACAGAGAACGAACCGCCGTTCCTACCCTGCCCTTCCTCGCTTGCGGGGAAGGATAAGGGAAAGAGCGGTAAGGGTGAAAAGGTGCGGTAAGAGCGCACCGCGTCGCCGGCGACGGAGACGGCATGGTAAACCCCACCGGGAGCAAAACCGAATAGGGACAGCATCGCGAGAGGTTCGCTTCGGCGATAACATCGCAGGGCCGTGTCGGGCCCGCTGTCCGGGTAGGTTGCACGAGGCGACGTGCAAACGTTGTCCCAGAGGAATGGCCGTCGCGTATCGTGTGCGCAAGCGCGCGATGCCCTACAGAACCCGGCTTACAGGCCGGCTGATATGTTCGCGGAAGCTCGCGCTAACAAAACGCATGCGACTGTGAAGATTGTAAATGAGGGGTTCGGCGCACCCACGCCGGACCCCTCGCCATTTCAGGAATTCAGCAGACAGCTTGTGAATATCGACGCCGCGCTCTGCGTGGCGCTACTCGTCGTCGTCATCGTGGCGGTGCGAACGGCTCGTTCTGCTGCCCAGCGATCCCGTCGCCGCAGGCTCGCGGCTGGCATACGAGCCCCGCCCGGCGCGCGCCGCGATGTCCTCGCCGGAGACCGCCGGCGGCTTGCAGATCGTGCGCCCGCTCGCGCGGCGCATCAGATCGACGTGGATGTGATTGTAGTGATAGACGTTCGCGCCCGGCGCCAGCACCGTGGTGAAACGCTGACAGGCCGCGCCTTCCACATCGCGCAGAAAACCCTGCTCCTCCGGCAGACCCTTCCAGCCATGCTGCACGGACACGTATCGCCCGTCCGCCAGCGTGAATCCCGCGATATCCAGCGCATTGCCGAAGGCGTGCTCGGAGATATGCGCGTGTGGATTGCCGTTCATGCCGCGACAGGAATAGGCGGAGATCTGCTTGATTTCGACGACGCGCGCGCCGAACCAGCGCATCGCCGCCGGCTGGACCGCATCCGCAAGCCAGCGATCGAGCACTGAAACAATCGGACAGGCAAGCGTCGCGGCCGGCTTCACAACGACAGGCCCGACCGCGCTGGTGATCGTCCCGCGCGCAGGTCCAAGGCGCGGCAGCGGCAAAGCCTGTTGTGACGACCCCAATCCAGGCGTTGCGGGGTATGCGGACGATCGCTCGCCGCCATAGAGCCGGGATTGTGGTTGGGATTGCGAGCCCGGATAGGGTTGCGCGTAACCGTCGGATGGATAGGACGATGCGCGATCTGTATCCGGCGTTCCTTCCGGCGGCAGTTCGATCCCGTCTTCGACAGGACGCACGCCGGGCGCAGTCAGCGAGACCGGGCCGCTCGAGGCGCCGCCATAGGCGGGCTGACGAGCGGCGGTCTCAGGATAAGACGGTGGCGGAGACGACGGCTGCGCGATCGGCCAGCGCGGCTGATTGCGACCGATCGAGGCGGGAGGCCGAAGATCCTCATCGGCGAAGCCATAAGTCGGGCTTTCACCGAGCGCCGAGACCTTCAAAGGAAATTCGGCGCCGCAGATGCCGGGACCGTTGATCGGGCGGATGCGAACAAGATCGGCGTTTTCCCTGACCTCGCCGGATTTCAGACAAGCGGCTTCAGCCTCGGCCCGCCACGGCTCGCGTTCCGCGGTCTGAAAAAAACCGCGTCCGCAGCCTGCCAGCGACACAAGGACGACGGAGCCGACGAGATACAAGGCAACTCTGCGCGTCATCCGCGCAAGTTCGACGAATTTATTTAAGGCTTCTTCAACGCGTTGTGTTCAGTCATTTTTAACGATGTTGCCGCGGTGCACAATGGAACGCCGGGAACGGGTTGCGAGCCTGCCGCGTTGGGTTGCGAGCCTGCCGCGTTACGAGGGACCAAGGGGAGTCGTCACATGACTTTCGCCGGCCGCATGAGCATCGTGACCGCCTATCTCGCGCTCGCCTTTGTCGGCGCGATCGTGCTGGGCATTTTCTAGCGCCTCGCTTCTGACAGACTGAAAAGCGAGGCCGCGAGGCTCCATGATTTTGTTTTGACGCGTTTCTCGACGCAAACCGGTATCATCCTCGGGTCAAGCCCGCAGGACATGCTTCGCCCTAGCGACCAGCCGCACCACAATCCCCGCGATATTGGTCCCTCCGATATTCGCAGCCTTCGCGGGGCTGCGACGTCTTGCATTCGCATCACGGCCGCTGCCGCGCGCTGGCCTCCATCGCCCGCCGCCTGTAGACTCGCCGTGGGGCAATTTTCGTCGGGGAGCCAATGCGGCCTGGGTTCAACCTCAAGACCATCCTGCTTGGCACCGGAATCCTTGCGGTGTCCTTCTTCGTCAGCCTCAAGGCCATGGACTGGTTGTCGCCGGCCGCAATCAAAAAGCCCGTGCTCGCGGCATTGCCGCCGCTGGCTCCTGTCAATCGCGCGTCGAGCATCATCGCCCCGATCACGATTCCGCTCGCCGTCATTCGCGACGCCGCCGACCGAGGCGCGCCGCGCAACTTCGCAGGCAAGGCAAACAACCCGGTCGCGCAGATTCTTCAGAACGCGGACATCGGGTGGACAGCGTCGCGCGGTGCGATCAGCGCCGCAGGCGCCAACAACGTGCTGTCGCTGTCGACGCCGCTGACCGGCACCCTCAAGGTCACGGGGACGCTGTCAGCTGAGGCTCAGGGCGCGATCGGCAATGCGCTTGGAAACCTGCTGGGCGGCAACGTCGCCAAGCAGATCGGGCGCGTGAACATCAAGAACCTGAACGCCAATGCCGAGATCAAAGGCAATGTCGTGATGACCGCGCGGCCGGTGCTGACCGCGAATTGGCGCATCGACCCCGAGATGAGCGCGCAAGTCCATCTCGGCGACACCAACCTTTCGGTCGCCAGCGCCCGTGTCAACGTACCCTCGCAGGTCAAGCCGGTCATCGACAAAGCTGTCAACGAACAGCTCGCGGCTCTGCAACAGCGCATCCGCAACGATCCGGTTCTGGAGCGCGGCGCGCGCGTGCAATGGGCACAGATGTGCCGCTCGATTCCGCTGCAGGGGGCGGCCGGATTGCAGGACCTGTATCTCGAACTGAAGCCGGTGCGCGCCGTCGCGGTTCAGCCGCGCATCGATGCAAGCAACGTTACGCTGACGCTCGGCATCCAGGCCGAAACGCGGATCACCGGCACGAGGACCAAACCGGACTGTCCGTTCCCCGCAACGCTCGCCATCGTGCCGGCCATGCCAGGCAGACTGAGCATCGGCGTTCCGATCGACCTACCCTTCACCGACATCAACAAGGTGATCGAGGCCCGGTTCGCCGGCAAGACGTTCCCCGAGGATGGCAGCGGCCCGGTCGGCGTCACCGTCAAACAGGCCAGCGTCGCGGCGGCCGGCGACCGACTTCTGATTTCGCTGCTGGTCGATGCGAAGGAAAAGAAAAGCTGGTTCGGCTTCGGCGGCGAGGCCACGATTCATATCTGGGGCAAACCCGTGCTCGATCAGGCTCAACAAACCCTGCGGCTGACCGATATCCGGCTCGCGGTCGAATCCGAGGCAGCGTTTGGCCTGCTCGGCGCAGCCGCGCACGCCGCGATGCCCTATCTGCAACAGGCTCTGGCCGACAAGGCGACGGTCGACCTCAAGCCGTTCGCATCGAGCGCGAGAGAAAACATCGCCGCCGTCATCGCGAATATGGAGAAAAGCGAGGACGGGGTCCGCGTCAGAGCCGAGATCACAAGCCTCAAACTCGCCGACATCGCGTTCGATTCAAAAACGCTACGCGTCATTGCGGAAGCGGCGGGCGTCGTGAATATCGAGGTCAGAACGTTGCCGGCGCTATAACGAGACAAGCGTTACGTCGCACAAACGCGCCCGGCCAAAACCGGGCGCGATGCTGTGCCAATTCGATCCGGGCCGACTACTCGGCGTATTTGAACTCCGTCATCGACTTCAACTGATCCTTGGTGGCGCTGAAGACGGCATGATCCGGATACCACGGATTGGTCTTCGCTGATGCTGACGTGGTGGAGCCTGTCGTCGAGCCTGTGGTGGTGCCGCCGGCTGGCGCTGTCGTCGACGAGGCCGATGTCGAGGGCACCGGGGTATCGACGAACTTCAGCTTGTCGAAGGACACCGCGACCAGGTGCTCGCCGACGCCGAGGAACCCGCCGACGCCAATCACCGCGGCGTTGATCTTTCCGCTCTTGTCCATCAGCATATCGCTGATCGAGCCGAGCTTCTCGTTGGAGTCATTATAGACGTTGAGGCCGATCATTTTCGACGAACGCCAGTCGCCATGATAGCCGGATTCTGACGAGGTAGCCGCCGGAGCGCTCATGGTGTTCGTCGTGCCGCCTGGCGTCTGGGCGACCGCCGTTGTCGCCAGCAGCGCGGACCCGATCAATGCGACGGTAATATGCTTGGCAATCATCACTGTACCTCCTTCGATTTTGGAAAATCAGTAGCCAGAACCCACAACCGAGGCAGTCGTTCCCCGGAACAACACGACCGCCAGGGTTCCCACGAAAGGGCGAAGGATCTTCAGCAAGCGACGGACGCGCGAGAACACCGACGCGGAGGCGTGGCGAACTGATTGAGAATTCGCACGCGCGGCATCGTTTAAAAAAGCGGCGCGCTGACGAAGATCGGATGAACGGCGCGCACGCATCAGCGTCGCTTCCGGACATGAGCGGACGCGTCATGCGACGGTATGCCTCAACGCGAGCTGCCTGCCCTCAGGCCGCGATCGCGCTCGGCTCGCTGTTGGTCTCGGCGAAGAACGCGATCGCTTCGAACTGGTAGCCGCAGCGAGCGCACTGCCAGAGATACGCGGTCCGGCGCGGTCCGTTTTCGAACCAAACCGGCGCGGCGATCGGGCGGCCGCATTGCGCACAAGGATTTTGATGAGGCAAATAATCAGATACGGCAGCGACCATGACGCTCTCCCATCTGCTTTGCGTTCGCGGATTTCGCCCGCGCGGCGCGTCACGAAATCCGCAGCGATCCTAGACTCAGGCTCGCGACAAATTTGCGACGTTTCGCTTTGTTGATGCGAAATTGATGAAAGACGGATGGGGATGGGTTCCTGTCAGTCTCGCGGTATGTCTTAAAACCTTGCGTCGGAACCTTCGATTTGCCACAGGAAAGTCGCGATTGGGGCGATAGAAATTAAGGCAGATTGTGAGGGCGACCGTGATTTTTCGTAAATTTGCTCCGTTTCTTATTGTGGTTGTGCTGGCATTGCCGCAGCCGGCATCCGCGCAGCGCGCGCAATACGAGCCGATGGTGGCGGCGCATGCGCAAGCCAACGGCGTTCCCGTCGAACTGGTCCACCGCGTCATCGTGCGGGAGAGCCGCTACAATCCGCGCGCCGTTCACCGGGGCAATTACGGCATGATGCAGATCAAGCTCGCGACCGCGCGCGGCATGGGCTACACCGGCACCGCCGAGGGACTGCTCGACCCCGAAACCAATCTCACCTACGCCGTGAAGTATCTTGCCGGCGCCTATCGCGCCGCTCACGGTAACCACGACCGGGCCGTGGCCTATTATGCCGGCGGTTACTACTACGTGGCGAAGCGGCAGCGGCTGCGTGCTCACCAGGAGACCATGAGCGCCGCCGCGGAATTTCCCAGCGCGCCTCTGTCGATCGTCCCCCACTAAGCGTCTCGATCCAGCGAGCCTGATCTGCGGAGCGAGGTGGCGGTCCGCACATGCACCGCCGCGGCTTTCGCTATTCGCGGCAAAGCATAATTTCGGGTAAAATGCCGGAACCACGCGAAAGGCTGTGTTCCCGCGTTGACACGCCGATTCATCGGCCTAAATTAGAGATGTTCCGAGGGGAGCTCCGTCAGGGAGCTGAGATATCGCCCGTTCGCAATTCTCGCGACAGCGCGGTGACCCTTTGAACCTGATCCGGGTCATGCCGGCGAAGGGACAGGGATGTTTCAGAATACACGTGAGATACGTGGGGATTCCCCCATCGCGGTGATCGGCGCAGGCATTGCGGGCGCATGGCAGGCGCTGCTTTTCGCCAAGGCGGGTCACGCCGTCACGCTTCACGAACGCGACACCGACGCGATGACGCAGGCCACCAGCCATTGGGCGGGCGGCATGCTGGCGCCGTGGTGCGAGGCGGAGGTTTCCGAACCTCTCATTACGCGTCTCGGCCTTCGCTCGCTGGCGCTGTGGCGCGAGCATGTTCCGAATACCCCCTTCAACGGATCCCTGGTGGTGGCGCACCCGCGCGATCGCTCCGACTTCGAGCGTTTTGCACGCATGACGTCAGGGCACCGGCGCATTCAGGCCAATGACGTGAGCAGCCTCGAGCCCTCGCTCGACGGACGGTTTCATGAGGCGTTGTTCTTCCCGGACGAAGGCCACGTCGAGCCGCGCCGCGTGTTGCCCGAGTTGCATGCGCGCATCCGCGCCGCCGGCGGGGTTATCGCGTTCGGCAGTGCGCCCGAGCCCGCCGACGTCGAAGGCCTTTTAAGCGAAGGTCTTGCAATCGATTGCCGCGGCCTCGCCGCGCGCGACGCGTTTCCCGATCTGCGCGGCGTCAAGGGCGAGATGGTGATCGTCGAAACGAGCGAGATCGCGCTGTCCCGCCCGGTGCGCCTGCTGCATCCGCGCTGGCCGCTCTACATCATTCCGCGCGAGGGCAACCGCTTCATGATCGGTGCCACCTCGATCGAGCGCGAGGACGACGGCGTCAGCGTGCGTTCCGCGCTGGAACTGCTCAGCGCGGCCTACGCCGTGCATCCGGCTTTCGGCGAGGCGCGGATCGTGGAGATCGGTTCAGGTCTTCGCCCTGCGTTTCCCGACAACCTGCCGCGCCTTGCAATCGGCAAGGAACGCATCGCCGTCAACGGGCTTTTCCGCCACGGCTTTCTGCTAGCGCCGGCGCTGGCGGAACTGACGCTCGGCTACGTCGCGCGCGGCGAGATCGACAACGAGGTGATGCAATGCGGGTGACGTCATGCAAGTGACCGTCAATGGCGAACGGCGGGAGATCGCGGCGCAGACAGTCGATGCGCTGCTGAACGAACTTGCCTATGAGGGCACGCACGTCGCGATCGCCGTCAATTTCGAAGTGCTGCCGAAAAGCCGATGGGAGGACGCGATTCTGAAAAGCGGCGACGAGATCGAGATCATCACGCCGCGGCAGGGAGGGTGACGATGGACTTGTTTGCTCTCGCAACAATACTTGACGTCGTTCCGGGGTGCTCGCGCAGCGAGCGAACCCGGAATCCGGACACTTCTGCAACCGGCGCAACTGGATTCCGGGTTCGCGCCTTCGGCACGCCCCGGAATGACGGGGAGATTTGAATGGTCAACTTCTACGGCAAGTCGTTTTCCTCCCGCCTGCTGGTCGGCACCGCGCTGTATCCGTCGCCGAAGATCATGCAGGACGCGATCCGCGCCGCCGGCAGTCAGATCGTCACGGTGTCGCTGCGGCGGGAGACCGCGGGCGGCAAGACCGGCGACGCATTCTGGTCGCTGATCCGCGAACTCGACGTCACCGTGTTGCCGAACACCGCCGGGTGTCGCAGCGTGCGCGAAGCCGTCACCACGGCGAAACTCGCGCGCGAGCTGTTCGGCACGCCGTGGATCAAGCTCGAGGTGATCGCCGACAACGACACGCTGCAGCCCGACGTCGTCGGCCTGGTCGAAGCCGCGTCGATCCTGATCAAGGACGGTTTCGAGGTGTTCCCCTACTGCACCGGGGACCTGAGCGTCGCCATGCGGCTGGTCGATGCCGGCTGCAAGGTTGTGATGCCATGGGCCGCGCCGATCGGCAGCGCCAAAGGCATCACCAATCGCGACGCCTTGCGGCTGCTGCGCGAGCGGCTGCCCGATATCACGCTCGTCGTCGATGCCGGCATCGGCGCCCCCTCACACGCGGCGCACGCTCTCGAACTCGGCTACGACGCGGTGCTCTTGAACACCGCCGTGGCCAAGGCCGCCGATCCCGTGGCGATGGCCGGCGCATTCAAGCTCGCGGTCGAAGCCGGCCGCAGCGCTCATGAAGCGGGCCTGATGGAGGCCCGCGATTTCGCCTCCCCGTCAACGCCTGTGGTAGGGACACCGTTCTGGCATGCCGTATCCTGATCGGTTCTATCCCGTCGTCGATACGCTGGACTGGGTGCGTCGCCTGGCCGGACTCGGCGTCGGCACGGTCCAGTTGCGCGCGAAAGACCTCAACGACGGCGAGGCGCTGCAGCTCGTCAGCGACGCGCTGGAGATCGTCAAGGGCACGCCGACGCGGCTCGTGATCAACGACTACTGGCGCGCGGCGATCGTCGCCGGCGCGGAGCATGTCCATCTCGGCCAGGAAGATCTCGCGGAGGCGGACGTCGGCGAGATTCGCAAAGCTGGGCTGACGCTCGGCCTTTCCACCCACGACGAAGCCGAGCTCGAAACCGCGCTGGCGGCCGAACCAGACTACGTCGCGCTCGGCCCGATTTTTCCGACCACGCTGAAATCAATGCGCTTCGCGCCGCAGGGCATTCCAAAAATCGCCGAATGGAAAAAGCGCGTCGGCAATATTCCGCTGGTCGCGATCGGCGGCATCAAGCTCGAACAGGCGACGGAAATTTTCGCCGCCGGCGCCGACTCGATCGCCGTGGTCAGCGATGTGACGCAGAATCCCGATCCCGACGCGCGGGTGAAAGCGTGGCTCGAACAGGTCACCGAGGCCGCATGAGGTGCCGTCATGCAGACGTCCGTCTTTATCGCGCGGCTGATCGGCCCGGTCATGATCACGGCCGGTCTTGCCGTGCTGCTCAACCGGCAGAGTTTTCATGCGATGGCCGAGGAGTTTTTGGCCAGCCGCGGGCTGATGTTCCTCGGCGGGCTGATGGTGATGCTTGGCGGCCTCGCCATCGTGCTGACCCACAATGTCTGGACGTCGGACTGGCGCGTGATCGTGACGCTGTTCGGCTGGCTGCTGGTTTTCGCCGGTGCGATCCGCATCATCGAGCCGCCATTCCTTTATGCGGGCGGGCGCGCGTTCCTGCACCAACCCGCCATGGCGATGATCGCCGGGCTGATCTGGCTCGCGATCGGCATCGTCTTCAGTCTTCTCGGCTATTTGCATTGAACTCGTCTCGAACCGGAGAAACGCCATGAACATCCGCTCCAATCCGGACAAGACCCGCCCCGCCGTCACCACCGGCTCCCTGCCCGCTTCGCGCAAGATTTTTTCGGTGCCGGAGGCCGCGCTGGACCTGCGCGTGCCGCTGCGGGAGATCGTTCTCTCAGAAGGCGCGGGCGAGCCGAACCTGCCGGTCTACGACACCTCGGGCCCCTATACCGACCCGAATGTCATCATCGATGTCAACGCCGGCCTGCCGCGCACGCGCCTCGCCTGGGTGAAGGAACGCGGCGGCGTCGAGGAATACGAAGGCCGCGAGATCAGGCCGGAAGACAACGGCAATGTCGGCGCGAAGCACGCCGCCGCTACCTTCAAGGCACACCACAAACCGCTGCGGGGCGTCGGCGATGCGCCGATCACCCAGCTTGAGTTTGCCCGCGCAGGCGTCATCACCAAGGAGATGATCTACGTCGCCGAGCGCGAGAACATCGGGCGCAAACAGCAACTCGAACGCGCCGCAGCCGCGCTGGCCGACGGCGAATCCTTCGGCGCGTCGGTGCCGGCCTTCATCACGCCGGAATTCGTGCGCGAGGAGATCGCGCGCGGCCGCGCCATCATCCCCTGCAACATCAACCACGCCGAACTGGAGCCGATGATCATCGGCCGCAATTTCCTGGTGAAGATCAACGCCAATATCGGCAACTCCGCCGTGACATCCTCGGTTGAAGAGGAAGTCGACAAGATGGTGTGGGCGATCCGCTGGGGCGCCGACACCGTGATGGACCTCTCGACCGGGCGCAACATCCACACCACCCGCGAATGGATCCTGCGCAATTCGCCCGTTCCCATCGGAACGGTGCCGATCTATCAGGCGCTGGAAAAGTGCGACGGCGATCCGGTGAAGCTGACCTGGGAGCTTTACCGCGACACGCTGGTGGAGCAATGCGAACAGGGCGTCGATTACTTCACCATTCACGCCGGCGTGCGGCTGCCCTACATCCATCTCACCGCAAACCGCGTCACCGGCATCGTCTCGCGCGGCGGCTCGATCATGGCGAAGTGGTGCCTCGCCCATCACAAGGAGAGCTTCCTCTACACGCACTTCGAAGAGATTTGCGACCTGATGCGCAAATACGACGTGTCGTTTTCGTTGGGCGACGGCCTGCGTCCCGGCTCGATCGCCGACGCCAACGACCGCGCGCAATTCGCGGAACTCGAAACGCTCGGCGAACTGACGCAGATCGCATGGAAGAAGGGCTGCCAGGTGATGATCGAAGGCCCCGGCCATGTGCCGATGCACAAGATCAAGATCAACATGGACAAGCAGTTGAAAGAGTGTGGCGAAGCACCGTTCTATACGCTGGGCCCGCTCACCACCGACATCGCGCCGGGCTACGACCACATCACATCAGGTATCGGCGCCGCCATGATCGGCTGGTTCGGCTGCGCGATGCTCTGCTACGTGACGCCGAAGGAGCACCTGGGACTACCGAACCGCGACGACGTCAAGACCGGCGTGATTACGTACAAGATCGCGGCGCACGCCGCCGATCTCGCCAAGGGCCACCCGGCGGCGCAACTGCGCGACGACGCGCTGTCGCGGGCGCGGTTCGATTTCCGCTGGCAGGACCAGTTCAATCTCGGTCTCGATCCGGAGACGGCGGTCGCCTTCCACGACGAGACGCTGCCGAAGGAGGCGCACAAGGTCGCACACTTCTGCTCGATGTGCGGGCCGAAATTCTGCTCGATGAAGATCACGCAGGACGTGCGCGACTACGCGGCGACGCTCGGTGACAACGAGAAGGCGGCGCTCGGTCTAAGTGCGGGTGTGACGATGAAA
The DNA here is from genome assembly GCF_051535235.1 of Nitrobacter sp. Lineage (GTDB taxonomy): Bacteria > Pseudomonadota > Alphaproteobacteria > Rhizobiales > Xanthobacteraceae > Nitrobacter. Next base: position 171,860 of record NZ_JBPPLZ010000007.1, on the reverse strand, counting down.
GGGACGATCGAGCAAAAGGAGAATAGCGCCGCAGGCGCTACCGAGCCGTCTGAAATCGAAAGAGGCATGGCTACCATGAGTGCCAAGTTCAAGGAGATGGGCTCAAGCGTCTATCTCGATGCGGAGAAGGTGAAGGAGAGCAACAAGGTGTTGTGATGACCCCTTCGGATAAGCTTCCAGACTTACTGCAAGAAAATTTGAAAACGATTTTTGTCGGAGCCGCTGCAAGTACCGTCTCGGCGGCTGCGGGGCATTATTACGCGCATCCACGTAATAAATTCTGGAACACGTTATATGAGGTGGGCATTACCCCTCGCCAGTTCAAACCGAGTGAGTATCAGCAACTGCGTCCACTCGGAATCGGTTTAACCGACCTATGCAAGATTGATGCTGGCTCCGATCATCACCTCGCAAGCGAACAATTTGATGTAGATTCCTTTCGTCAAAAAATCGGACAGTATCGTCCAAAAAGTATTGCGTTCACCAGCAAGAAAGCTGCCAGCGTGTTTCTTGGATGCCGCACCCATCAAATTTCGTTAGGTCGCCAACCCGCCTCCGCAACAGGCTTTCCTGAAATTTTTGTTTTAACCTCGACTTCTGGAGCCGCATCAGGTCATTGGAGCGCGGCACCCTGGCATGAGCTTGCCCATTGGATTAAGATGTAAGTCTTCATGATCCCCAAATCCCGCCTCGATGCGCTGACCGACGGCGTGTTCAGCGTCGCGATGACGCTGCTGGTGATCGACCTGAGGCTGCCGGAAACATTCCAGCCGCAGAGCGCCGCGGACCTGCTGCATCGCATCGTCGAGCTCGGCAGCCAGCTGCTGGTCTATGTCATCAGTTTCTATGTGCTGGCGCTGCGCTGGACCGGCATGGTGAAGCTGGCGCCGCGCGGCGAGGAGGTCAGCGAGGCCTATACCAAATGGGCGATGCTGCATCTTCTGCTGATTACGCTGGTGCCGTTCACGACGATGCTGATCGGCCGCTACCCGACGCTGGCGCCTGCCGTCTGGTTCTATGCGGCGAACACCGTGGCCTTCGCGCTTGTGGCGGCACGCATGGTCACGTTGTCCGAACACCGCACATCGGAAACGCACAAGATCGAAGACCGCATCGGCCTGAGCATGCTGATCGCCTCTGCCGTCGTCGCCGTTCTCATCAGCCTCGTCGAGCCGAAATGGGCGCTGCTCGGCTTCGTGCTGAATTCGTTGGATGCGCCCCTTCGGCGGCTCGTCAATCGGCGCGGCAATCCGGGACGCGGATAGGCGATCCGGGACTGAGTTGACAGTTGACAATCCGCATGTCGCTCGCTCATGCGGCCACTTGCCCAGAAGGCTAACAACTGACGGAGACGTTCCCCGCGCTTGCAACAAGCGCGAACCTTTTGCAATCTGCCGCGACAAACGCTGGGATCGTCAGCATCGCGAGGAAAGAAGCCATGACGCCGTTTCGGGCGATTGCTCTGTTGTCCGCCGCAGCCTTCGGCCTTTCTCTCGCGTCCGCCACTGCGCAAGACAAGACGTCCTCCTCCCCGCCGCCCTCGCAACTCATCGAAAAGCTCAACGCCTATGTCGGCTGCATCAATCGTCTGTCGGAGCGGTCGTATGAGTCCCGCAACCGTTACTTCTCATGGGCGAAGAAAACCGGGCCGACCGGCAAGGAGCGCATCATCTATGGCACCTACACCATCTACGACACGTCGGATTGCAAAAAGAGCGTCGAGAAGGCCAATGCGCTCGAGCCGCGCGATGCCGATCTCGAGGCCGCTGCTTCCGCCTACGCCGAAGCTGTCGGCAAGCTCGAGCCGCTGCTGAAAGAGGCCGACGAGTATTACGAGCAGGAGAACTACAAGGACGACAAGATGGCCAAGGGCAAGGCGCTGCATCCGCGCCTGGTCGCGGCGTGGGACGCATTCGCGAGCGCCGACAAGAAGCTGCGCGCCGGCGTCGAGGCCATCAAGGACAGGCAGGCGGCGGAGCAACTCGCCGCGATCGAGGCGAAGGAAGGCCGCAAGGTACGCTATCACGTCGAGGCGCTGATGATCCACGCCAAACGCTTGCTGCGCGCGGAGGATACCGACAAGCCGGACATCGCGTCGATCACGACGGCGCTGGGGGACTATGAGGCCGCGGTGAAGGCGGCCGAAGAGGCCTCGGGCAAGAACGGCGACGCGAAACTCGGCTCGTTCTTCATGAACAACGCCAAGTCATATCTCACTTCGGCGAAGCAACTGATGCGCCGCATCCGCGACAAGGTGCCCTACAGCCAGGGCGACCGCATGATGCTCGGTGGCGGCGGCGGCTGGATGGTCGAGGGCTCGCCGCCGCGGCTGCTCCGCGACTACAACCAGTTGATCGAGAGCTATAACCGCGGCGTCACCATCTGAGCCGACCGCGAGCGTTCCGCGCCGGCGCGTCGCCCTATGTGTTGACGCGCGCCCGCGTCGCTATCGCATCGTGATCGCAAGCCCGGAGAGATCGGCGTTGGCCATCAGGCCGAACTGGCGGCCGGACAGTTCCAGCACCGCGCCCTTCTGGTTGCTCAGCACGATGGCGCGGGCGCCGCCGCCGATGGCAAGGCCAGCGCCGGCTGCTCCATAAACGCCGGCGACATCCGAAGGACGATTGATGCGGCTGACGCGGCCGTGCAGCACGGTCTTCGATCCTCCGAACACCAGGCCATAGTCCAGGCCGCCGATCGAGAGCGGATAGCGTCGGCCGTGAAAGGTGAGCGTGCCGCCGCCGCCGGACGCGCCGATGATCCAGCCGCCTTTATAGATCGTCAGCGTCACCGTGCCGCTGTCGGCGCGGGCTGTGGAGCACAGGCCAAGGCAGACGACCAGCGCGATCATAACGGCGCGAAGCCGGGATGTTGACGGCATGGGAGCATTCTCCGGAGTTCGAAGGAAGAACATGATTCGGATGGCTCGCAAGCGTAAGGAGCGAACGCGGCAAGCGCAATCGCCGGCATCGGCGCATCCACGTTTCGCGAGACCATTCGCGATCGCAGCGACAGCGTCACAGCCGCTGCGCGGTGCTGTCCGGTTTCGTAACGGCGATGGCGGCCGGGAGATAGACCGTGACGTGCGTTGCGCTGCCTTCGACCGGGACAGCGATTCGCCTCTGCATGAGGCCGCAATCGGTGCTTGCGATGAACGGAAACACAATTCGCGTTAAATTCCGTTTTGCGCATCACATTCTACTGTTACGCGCATTTCTCGCGGTCAAAATCGAGCAATTTCCCTTGTTTTTCAGCTTGCCCCGCGATCACATCAATTGTTAAGAATCTGGTAACCATATCATTAGCCATATGGCCGGGGATGGGGGTCTCAATCCAGTCGGCTTCCTCGGAAATGGAAGCAGCTTCGGGAGGGACTGATGACCCAGGATTTGCAATCCGGCGCGCAACGTCCGCAGCAGGCTCAAGCTGCGCTCACGCCGGATGCGGTGATTCCGCTGTTGGTCGGCGCCACGGTCACCGAAGTCGAACGGGAGCTTGTGTTGCAGACGCTTGCGCGTTGCGACGGCAACCGCACGCGCGCCGCAAGGGTTCTCGGCGTATCGGTGCGCACGCTGCGCAACAAGATCCGGCAATATGAAGCCATGGGGTTGGATGTGCCCGATCACGGCTGACGGTTGGCGGGCGGCGCGATGTTGGGGAGCCTCTACCGGCGCGGACATTCCCGATAGCCGAACTTGTCGATGATATCCGCGCCGGAGATGGCGTGGAATTCCAGCGTGTCCATGTAGTGGTGGTCCATCACATACTGACGCAGTTTCGGATTATAGGCATTCAGCATGCGCCGCGTCGATGCAGCGTTGATCCGCCGCTGGCGATCATGCCCCGAATGAAACAGAAGTCGCGCGCTACGCTCGACGCAGACATTCCGTACGCCGAGGAACAGCGTGCAGTTCGACTGGCAGTGTCCCTCGATACGGAACAGTTCGCCCGTGGCGTTGACGCGGTCGATTTCCGGTTGAAAGTCCTTGATCCAGCCGCCCATGCCGAACCGTTCCGACGTCGCGGCGCGGGCCGAAGACGGCATTGCCGGGCAAAGCAGTCCGGCCAGACAGAGCGCGCCGACAAGACAATTCAGGTATTTCATCTTGCACCCTTCGTTATCGCCATTAAGCGCCGGCACGATCAGCCGAACCGCGTCCGGCTGCGTTCACGTGCCTTCTCCGCTTCCACCGCGCGGTCGCGCGCAGGCGCCTGCGTGTGCAGCGACGCCAGCAGATGATGCGCGGCGTGCGCGACGTCATGGACGGCGCGATCGAACGCCGCTTTGTTCGCCGCCGACGGCTTGTTGAAGCCTGAAAGCTTGCGCACGAATTGCAAGGCCGAGGCATGAATCTCCTCGTCCGTTGCCGGCGGTTCGAAATTGAACAGCGTCTTGATGTTACGGCACATGAGGCTCGTCTCCGGCTCAGCCCCTCGCGAAGCCGGATCATACCGCGTCACGGCCAGTGCCGCCACCGGCATCCCGCTGTCAGGATACGCCGGCAATCGCTTGCCGCCGCGGTTCAGCCCTCCTGGAGTCTTCACCATTTCACGGAAACGGTGAAGGACTCCAGCTTTTTGATTTGACGCGTTTTCTTCACGCGAACCGGATTCCACTTCGCTCGAAAACGCTCTATGAACAGCATCATGACATCGACGCCCCCCAAGGCCGAACGCCGGCCGCACACCTCCACCCATCACGGCATCACCGTGACCGACGACTATGCCTGGCTGAAGGACGCGAACTGGCAGCAGGTGCTGCGCGAACCGTCCTTGCTGGCGCCGGACATCCGCGCCTATCTGGAAGCCGAGAACGCCTATTCGAGCGCCCTGCTCGCTGCGACCGAGCCACTGCAAAAGCAGCTCGTCGCGGAAATGCGCGGCCGCATCAAGGAGGACGATTCCACCGTCCCCTCGCCCGATGGGCCCTTCGCCTATTTTACCAAATACCGCGAGGGCGGCCAGCACCGCATGATCGGGCGGCAGCCGCGCGACGGCGGCGACGCCCGCTTCCTCCTGGATGGCGACGCGCTTGCCGGAGGCAAGAAATTCTTCAAGCTCGGTGATGTCAGGCATTCCCCCGACCATCGCCTTGAAGCGTGGAGCGCCGACGATCGCGGTTCGGAGTACTTCACGATCCGGACCCGCGACTGGGACAGCGGCGCCGATCTCGCTGACGTCATCGAGGAGACCGACGGCGGCGTGGTATGGAGCGCGGACTCACGCGCCTTCTACTACGTCAAGCTCGACGATAATCACCGCCCGATGCAGGTCTATCGCCACCGGCTCGGCACGCCGCAATCCGACGACGTGCTGGTTTACGAGGAGAAAGACGCAGGCTGGTTCACACATATTCATGAGAGTGCCAGCGGCCGCTTCTGCGTCATCGCCGGCGGCGATCATGAAACTTCCGAGCAGCGGCTGATCGATCTCTCCAGGCCCGATGAACCGCCGCGCCTGATCGCGGCGCGCGAGGGCGGCGTGCAGTATTCCGTCGCCGACCGCGGCGACGAGCTTTTCATCCTCACCAACGCCGACGGCGCCATCGATTTCAAGGTCGTGACCGCGCCGCTTTCTGCGCCCGAACGTGCGAACTGGCGCGACCTGATCCCGTATCGTCCCGGCACCTATGTGCTCGATCTGGAAGTTTATTCCGGCCACATGGTGCGGCTCGAACGCGCCAACGCGCTGCCGTCGATCGTGATCCGCGACCTCGCGACCGGCGACGAACACGCAATCGCCTTCGACGAGGCCGCCTATTCGCTCGACACCCACGGCGGCTACGAATTCGACACCACCACCCTGCGCTTCAGCTACTCGTCGATGACGACGCCAACTGAAGTGTTCGACTACGACATGGCGAGCCGCGCGCGCACGCTACGCAAGCGCCAGGAGATTCCGTCGGGACATGATCCTGCAAACTACGCCACCACACGCATCATGGCGAAGGCGGACGACGGCGCCGAGGTGCCGGTGTCGATCCTGCATCGCAAGGATTTTGCGCGCAACGGCCGCGCGCCGCTGCTGCTCTACGGCTATGGCTCGTACGGTCTTGCGATGCCGGCGTCATTCTCGGCCAACCGGCTGTCGCTGGTCGACCGCGGCTTCGTCTACGCCATTGCCCACATTCGTGGCGGCGCGGACAAGGGCTGGGGCTGGTATCTCGACGGCAAGCGCGAGAAGAAAACCAACAGTTTTGACGATTTCGCCGCTTGCGGCCGCGCGCTGATCGCGGCGAACTATACGTCGGCGAAGAACATTGTCGGCCACGGCGGCAGCGCCGGCGGCATGCTGATGGGCGCGGTCGCCAACCGCGCCGGCGAGTTGTTCGCCGGCATCGTCGCGGAGGTGCCGTTCGTCGACGTGCTCAACACCATGCTCGACGACACGCTGCCGCTGACCCCGCCGGAATGGCCCGAGTGGGGCAACCCGATTGCAAGCGACAAGGACTTCCGCACCATCCTGTCATATTCGCCTTACGAGAACGTCGCGGCGAAGGACTATCCGGCGATCCTCGCCATGGGCGGACTGACCGATCCGCGCGTCACCTATTGGGAGCCGGCGAAATGGATCGCGCGGCTGCGCGCCACCATGACGTCAGGCGGCCCCGTTCTGTTGCGAACCAACATGGGCGCGGGACATGGTGGCGCCTCCGGCCGCTTCGACCGCCTTGATGAGGTTGCCCTCGCCTATGCCTTCGCCCTGTGGGCGGTGAAACGCGACCAGGCGTCAGCGGACTGACGACAGACGCAAAAAAAGCCGGCGCTCGAAGGCGCCGGCTTTTTCGGAAAGCGGAAGCTCGCGATCAGTCGTGATCCATTTCGCCGATATGTTTCTGCGAGTAAAGCTCGACGCCGATCTTCTTGATGAGATCGATCTGGGTTTCGAGGAAGTCGATATGGCTTTCCTCGTCCTTCATCAGGCTCTCGAAGAGGTCGCGGGTGACGTAGTCCTTCACGCTGTGGCAGTGGGTCGCGGCCTCTTCATAAAGCGCGCGCGCCGAATATTCCGCCTTGAGATCGCAATCCATCACCTCGCCGACGTTCTGGCCGATGTGCAGGGGATCGAGCACCTGCAGATTCGGAAAACCATCAAGGAAGATGATGCGGTCGATCAGCTTGTCGGCGTGTTCCATTTCCTCGATGGATTCGGCGCGCCATTTCTTCGCAAGATCCTTGATGCCCCAGTTGTCCAGCAACCGGTAATGCAGCCAATACTGGTTGATGGCGGTCAGTTCGTGGCGAAGCGCCTTGTTCAGGTATTCAATAACTTTCGGTTCGCCCTTCATGGAGCAGCTCCTGTTCTATATGTTTTGATGCTGGCAGGCGGCCGTCGCGCCCGCCGACCTAATTTAGAATACTTCTAAATCAGATTCGGCAGCGCAACAACCCCCAAGAAAGGACGGTCAGCCATCCGCCGGCAAAGCGAGGCCAAAAAGGCTTTCGGCGATGTGGTAATGGGACGTCAGAGGGTGATTTCGGTCTGAATTTGAATTTGCTCGACTTCTGCGTGCATTGCGGAGTGGGGACACCCTTCGCAACATTTCCGGGCACAAGCGCCCAGCGCTTCCTTGATGATGGATCTGATCGTTCGGGCACATCGACCGCATTCGGCACTGCATCCGAGACATCCGTAGACCTGCCGGGGAGAGCGACGCAGGTCGTCCGGTGCTGTTACGGCGGAGCGAACATCGTGATCGGTCAATACGTTACAGGAACAAACAATCATAAACGGAACCCAATAGTGGCACGCGGACCCGGGCCAATATTGTTGGAGCACGTCGCGAAACGCAAAGGGAAAACCGGCTTTTTGAAGCTATTCCAAACTGCCGGAGGAGCGATGCAGCCAGATCTCGCCGCCCTTCTTCCCGATATGATGTAACCTACTGAAATACATAATCAAATTTTCACATTAAATTCCGGATCGTGGCATCATCGGGCCGCCACGTTCATTAATCGTTCAAACCGGATGTGAAATCGTCCATCCACAGCACCCAGATTGTTGTGGATGGACGCAGGAGAAAAGGTGAAGCCATGAAGAGACAAATGTTGGCCTTGGCGACTGCCGCCGCGCTGGTCACGGCCGTTGCCGCGCCTCAAGCCGCCGAAGCACGCGGTGGCCGCGTCGCTGCCGGCGTCGTTGGCGGATTGATCGGCGGCGCCATCCTCGGCGGAGCGCTGGCCGGACCGGGTTATTATTACGGCCCCGGATATTACGGTCCGGGATACGGATACTATGGCCCCGGCTACGGCTATTACGGCCCGGGCTATGTCGCGGCGCCCGGCTGCTATTGGCAGCGCCAGCGCTTCTGGGACGGCTATGGCTGGCGGATTCGGCGGGTACGGGTGTGCGGCTGATTCAGCGGCGGCCTTATCGAATCAATTTCCGGATTGTACTATCGGCGTTTTCCGGAAGGCTGAGCGTGATGGCCTGAAAAAGCCGTTATTTCGGCCAACTGACTTGCGAACGTTTGCATCGGGTTGATGTCAGGCGCTTCGGGGTGGGACAGCCGATTGAACGGCGGCGTTGCAAGTTGCTTTAAACCTGCGCCCGGTCGTGGTGCTACTCTCAGGAGAGACTTCAAGATGAAGAAGACAGTTTTCGCCCTTCTCGCGGCTGCTACGGTTGCGGGAGGTTCGGTAGCGACGGCTCCGCAGGCACATGCGGGCGGCGGCGACGTCGCAGCCGGTATCGCTGGAGGTTTGATCGGCGGCGCCCTTATCGGCGGCGCAATTGCCAACAGCCGTCCGGCCTATGCCGCGCCGGCTCCGGTCTATGTGGAAGAACCACCATGCCACATGGTGCGCGAGAGGTTCTGGGACGGATATGGCTGGCGCTTCCGCCGCATCCGGGTTTGCGACTGATCCGGACCCTCGAACGATACGACTTCAGAAACCCGGCCTCCTGGCCGGGTTTTTCTTTTGTCGATGACGTTCAGCGCCTGGTGTCTGGCGCGGTTCTTCACGCGAACCGAAACCATCTTCGGATCAAGCCCGAGGACATGCTTCGCTCGAAAGCGCTCCATAGTCATTCATCGTTACATGGAATCAAGTGCCGTCATGCGAGGCGCCTCGCGCCGAAGCAATCCAGAAAGCTCCGGAAGAAGGCTGGATTGCTTCGCTTCGCTCGCAATGACGTCAGGTGACCGCGTTTCGTCGAAACGGGAAACGCTCAAGGTCAGCGCGCGCCATTCATTGCGCGCAGCACCGCATCGCTCGGCCAGCAATCAACTTTGAGTTTGGCCGATTTCTGGTAGGCGCCGAGGGCTGCGCGCGTCAGCATCCCGGCCTTGCCGTCGATCTTGTCTTTGTACAGGCCGACCCGCGTCAGATGGCGTTGCATCGCCTCGACGTCGCGGCTTCGCAACTGGGTCGATGCCGACCACGGCGTCGCGAACGGCAGCGGACTCGTCATGCGATCGGCGAGATGGCCGACGAACAGCACGTAGAGGTCGGAGAAATTGTATTCCTTGATGACGAAGTAGTTTTTGGTGGTGAGAAACGAGGGGCCATAAATCCCTTCAGGTTGCAGCAGCGATGCGCCCTGCGCGCGCTCCGTTGCGGTCAGTTGTTGTCCCCGCACAGGCAAAAATCCCTCGCGCAGCCATTCGCCGATCGGCCTGGTCACCTCCGGCACGCCCTCCGTGCAATCCACGTTCGCCGGTGCGCGCACCTCGTAGGCCCAGCGCACGCCCGCCTGCCAGCCCTTGTTGACCAGTTGCTGTGCGGCCGAGGCGAGCGCATCGGGCACCGAGGTCCAGATATCGACGCGGCCATCGCCGTCGAAATCGACGCCGTGTTTGGCGAGTTCGGACGGCAGAAACTGCGTGAGGCCGGTGGCGCCGCCCCACGATGCGCGGAAGTTCTTGCGCGAGACATCCCCGTGCTGCAACAGCAGCAGCCCGTCGATGAATTCGGTGCGGTACTGGTCCTTGCGGCGGCCGACATAAGCCTGCGTCGCCAGCACGCGCATCGCGTCGTAAGGCAGCGTGTAGCGGCCGTAATCGGTTTCGCGGCCCCAGATCGCAAGGATGATCGGCGCCGGCACGCCGAACCGCTTTTCGATCGCGCTCAGCGTCGGGCGATATTTCTGCATCAGCCGCTGCCCCTCAGTCGCCAGCCGCGCGATGCTGCCCTCCTTGATGTAATCTGCCGGCACCTGGACGAATTCCGCCTGCGACGGCGCGCCGGTCGCGGGCCGGCCGGGCAGGATCAGGTCGGGAAGCTTGTAGTCAGGCTCCAATGTCGCCGTCACGGCATCGAAGGTCGCGCGCGAGACGCCAGCCTGTTGCGCCTCGGGCCACAGCGAAGCGATGAACTGCGTGAAGCCGGCATCGGCCGCCTGCGCCGGCGGCACTCCGACACCGAGAGCGAGCACGACCATGATCGCGATCGCAAGCCGCCGCAGCATATTCCAGCCGGCAGCCGCCATGCTCAATGCTCCGCCTGGCCGTGCGTCCCGTTCGACCCGCTCGAGATGCGATCCGCGAGCGCGATGCCGATCGCCGAAACGATGAATACGAGATGGATGATGGTCTGCCACATCACGCCGCTTTCGGTGTAATTCGTGGGGCGCGCCGCGCTGCCGAGGTTTCCAGCCTCGATGAAGGTCCGCAGCAGATGAATCGACGAGATGCCGATGATCGCCATCGCCAGCTTGATCTTGAGAACGCTGGCGTTGACATGGCTGAGCCACTCCGGCTCGTCCGGGTGGCCCTCGAGATTAAGTCGCGACACGAAGGTCTCGTAGCCGCCGACAATGACCATCACCAGAAGATTCGAGATCATCACCACGTCGATAAGGCCAAGCACCACCAGCATGATCTGCTGCTCGGTGAAATCGAAGGAGTGCGCGATAAGATGCCACAACTCCTTCAGGAACAGGACGACATAGACGCCCTGGGCGATGATGAGGCCGATATAGAGCGGCAACTGCAGCCAGCGCGAGGAAAAGATCAGCATCGGCAACGGGCGCAGGGCGGCCCTCTTCACAATTTGCGGAGATTCAGGCGTCGGGGACATCACGCGGTCTCATCGTGGAAGGGAGAAGCCTTCTATTCCATTCGCCATGACGGAATCGAGAGGATGCACCGCGGCAAAATGCAGCGCGGCGTTCGCTTCCGTGTCCTGCAATCGCGTGGCTCGCGGCCTCACCTGATCGCGACCAGGAAGAAACGCGGAAAGCGCAGCAGCACCTTGCCGTCCGCCTGCAACGGATAGGCGGCGGCGATATGCGCGGTGTATTCGCGCAGGAATTCCTTTCTCTCGGCAGGCTCGAGCGGATCGAGGAAGGGCCGCAGCCCGGTGCCCTTCACCCATTCGACGATCGCCGCAGCCTCCGCCAGGACATGATTATAAATGGTATGCCAGATCTCGATGCGCCGACACAGCGGCCGCAGCGCGTCGTAGTAGCCGCCCGGCCGCAACAGCCTGTCTTTCGCCCGCGCGGCGTTCGCAAGTGTTTCCCGCCACGGTCCCGAATGAGCCACCTCGCGCATCATGACGTGACTGGGTTCGTCGAGATTGTCCGGCATCTGCACCGCCAGCACGCCGCCTGACGGCAAGGCCTCGAGCAGGCGCTGCAACTGGCGCAGGTGATCCGGCACCCACTGGAAGATCGCATTGGCGAACAGAAGATCGGTGTTCGCCGGCGGAACCCAGTGCGTGACGTTGGCTTCGATGAACGTCTGTTCTGGCAGCCGCTCGCGCGCCCGCCGCAACATATCGGCGGATGTATCGATGCCGATGATCTCAACCTGCGGCCAGCGCTCGACCAGCAGTTCGGTGGAATTACCCGGACCGCAGCCGATATCGACGGCCTTGCGCGGCGCGCTCAGCGGAACCTGCGCCAGCAGATCGCGCGACGGGCGCGTTCGTTCGTCCTCGAACTTCAGGTATTGCTCGGCACTCCAGTCGTCCATCGCCTCTCTCCAAGCTCCTTTCACACCAACAAGCGGGACCAGGCAAGTCAACACCGATCGCGGCGGCAGGCGGACGTCATGAAGGTCCGGCGCGGTCCGCCTTTCGCTCGGGCCGCCCTGCCTTCCGCTCGGCCCCCCGCCCGGAAACGGCCGGCCGGGATGCGGCTCGCGGCCTGGCGCCGTTGTCCTGCGCGGCAGTTTGCTCGACCAGCGACAGGCAATAGGCGGCGGCTTCCCCCAGATTGTCCGCCACGGCGTCGGCGTTGAGGTGATCGCGGGTCATCCCGGTGTTGGTCCGCCCCCAGCAACAGACAAGGATGCGCGCCTGCGGCATCTTGCGCCGCAGTCTGCGCACGAGATGGCGGGTGTGGGCGGTGCTCCCGTCCTCCAGGGTCGACACGCACACCAGTCTCACGCCGGAGCCGGCAAGCCGGAATATTCCGCTTGTCGAGGTTTCCTCCTTCCTCGCAGCCCGCGCTTCGAGACCATGCTTCGACAGGATCTGGGCGAGACACATCGCGGCCGCCTCGTCGAGATCGCTGCGTTCGGCGACGCACAGCACCGGACATTCGGACTGCCAGTCCGGCGGAAGGCCTTCGCGAATAATGAATGGAAGTTCGGGCATCGGCGCATTGGCCGTTTCTTCAATCGCGTCGGCGGCTTCCGCTTCCTTCGTCCGGCCTCCGGTCGGAACGTCATCGAACTCGGAGGAGAGATCGTCGACCACCTCGGCGACGCTATCCTTGATTTCGGCCAGACGATCAGGCACCAACCGGCCGCGCCTGAGGTCGGCCTGCGCCAGCATCAATCCCTTCAACGCGACGGTCTCGTAGTATTCGGCGAGCGAACTCTCCTTCAGAAACTCTTCCGCCGTATCGACGGCCTCGGCCGGATCGTTGGCCAGCATCCTCTGATAAAACAGTTCCGGCGGAGACAACGCCGGACGATCGCCGAGAAGGATGTCGAGAAACCTGAGATGCTCGACGTGGCGGCCCAGCACGACGAGGCACACCGTCAATGGAGTCGCAAGGACAAGGCCGATCGGCCCCCACAGCGCGGTCCAGAACGTCGCCGAGGCGACAACGGCCACGGGAGACAATCCGCTGCTGTGCCCGACGAGCAAAGGTTCGAACACCTGGCCGATCATGAGTTCCGTCAGGAAAATGGTCGCGCCCGCCCATAGCAGCATCGACCAGCCGGGATCGACCGCCACAGACAGCGTCAGCGGAAAGAACGCCGCGATGAAGACGCCGACATAGGGCACGAACCGCAGGATCGCAGCCAGGATTCCCCAGAGGATGGCGCTGGGAACGCCGATCACCAGAAGGCCGAGGCCCACCAGCACGCCGAAGCTGGTGTTGAGCGCAACCTGCATCAGAAAGAAACGGCTGAGGCGACCCGCCGCGTCGTCGATCGCCGCGGTCGCGGATTGCAGATCGTTCGAGCCTGCCAGTTTGATGACCCGGTTACGCAGGTCCTCCCGCTGAAAAAGAATGAAGACCACGAACACGATGACGACGCCCACCGTCGCCAGCGGGTGCAGCAGCGGACTGATGAGCGCCAGGATGCTTTCGAGGGCGGACGGCGGCGGAGAACGCACCTCGACCGGGATCGGCTTTGCCTCGCCGGGCGTTTCAGACGACAGCGACGGCGCCGTTGACGGCGTCTGCGGTACGTTGATTTCCTTGCCCAGCGTCTGAAGAATATCCGCCGCGCGATCGAGCGCCCCTGTCGAGGTCAACGCCCGCAGCGACTGGATTTTCTGCTGCATGGTCTGCTGGTAGCGGGGCAGGCCCTCGGCCAGATGCCTGACCTCGTTCGCGATCAGGCTGCCGAGCGCGAAGATCGCGATAAAGGCGACCACGACCACGACCGGCACGCTGGCGGCGCGAGGAAAATGCCATCGCTCCAGAATTTCCACCAGCGGAGCAAGCACGAAGCTCAGAAGCACCGCCAGCGCAATGGGGACGAAAATCTCGCGGCCGACATACAGCCCGCAGATCACGAGGGCGGCGATAACGGCCGATGCCATCGCCCCGTCGCCGAAACCGGCTCTCCGTGGCGTCACCCTCGCGTCCAGATCCAGACTCACAGCCGGCATGACCCCGAATATTCAGGATCATCAATGATCGCCGGGCCGTTTTGGTTCCATGGGCGCGACGGAGACGGCAGGACCCCCTGCCCCGTCCTTTTCCTGACCCGCTGTCAAAACCTACTCAGGAGGGTTTGGTGCGGTAACCAGATGGGGGTCGCGGCGTGAGAGGATCACGCACCAGGACGCGACGCCCAAAAGCATCAGGCAGATGTAGGGGCCGATCATATAGGTCCAATACGACGACCTCATGAGGATCGTGAACGCCGCCGGTGGCGCATATTCCTCCGGCTGCAATAAAACGCTGTGGAGCCATCTCGCCATTCCGAAATCGAACAGGATGCGCAAAACGATCAGCGCAATCAAAATGGCCGCGATCCTGCCCGCAAGCCCGAGACGGAGGAAACCGTCAGACGCCTCGGCTGGCGGACGGGCGCAGACCATGGCGAGGATGAGGCCGAGAGCCGTGATCGCATAGAGCGGTATTCGTCCATCCAGCGTGCTGCTCGAGAATCCCAATCCGCCTTGACTGGAGACGATGTAGCTGATGTCGGCAAACAGCAGCCACGGGACGACCAGCCCGGACCAGCCGGGCAAGCCCAGCGCTTTCATCCGCCGCCAGCTCGGCCGGACCAGCGAGGCAACGAGGAGGAGGAACAGTAAGAAACCGAACGGCGTGGCCGTGACGAGTGAGACGGCCTCGCCAGCCGCGTCTTCAGCGCCATTGAGACGATCCAGCACATAGAGCGTGAGCGGAAGACCGATCAGGAATGTCAGGAAAATGCCGATCCTGACAACGACCTGCCACCCGAACGATCGGCCCGAAAGAACGGCTGTCATGATCGGTGGCTCCCCCGCGCTATCCTCCCCTCACCGCGTTAGCTTCTTGTACTTCACACGGTGCGGGATGACGCTGTCCTGGCCGAGCCTGCGCATCTTGTCCTTCTCGTAATCCTGGAAGTTGCCCTCGAACCATTCGACATGGCTGTCGTCCTCGAAGGCGAGGATATGCGTCGCGATGCGGTCGAGGAACCAGCGGTCGTGGCTGATAATGACGGCGCAGCCGGCGAAATCCTCCAGCGCCTCTTCAAGCGCGCGCAGCGTATCGACATCGAGATCGTTGGTCGGCTCATCGAGCAGCAACACGTTGGCGCCGGATTTGAGCATCTTGGCGAGATGCACGCGGTTGCGCTCGCCGCCCGACAGACTACCGACCTTCTTCTGCTGGTCCGCGCCCTTGAAGTTGAACGCCGAGCAGTAGCCGCGCGAATTGACTTCCTTCCTGCCGAGCAGGATCTGGTCGTTGCCGCCGGAAATCTCCTCCCAGACGTTCTTCGAGCCGTCGAGCGCGTCGCGCGACTGATCGACGTAGCCGAAATGCACGGTCTCTCCGACAGTGATGGTGCCGCTGTCCGGCTTCTCCTGGCCGGTGATCATGCGGAACAGCGTGGTCTTGCCTGCGCCGTTGGGACCGATCACGCCGACGATGCCACCCGGCGGCAGCTTGAAGGTCAGGTTATCGATCAGCAGCCGGTCGCCGAAGCCCTTGGTCAGGCCCTCGAAGTCGACGACGTTGTTGCCGAGCCGTTCGGCCACCGGGATGATGATCTGCGCGGTCTGGGTCTGCTTGTCGCTGGCCTTGGCGAGCAGCTCCTCGTAGCGCTGGTAGCGCGCCTTGGACTTGGCCTGCCGCGCCTTCGGCGAAGCCGCGATCCACTCCTGCTCGCGCGCCAGCGTCTTTTGATGCGCGGCATCCTCGCGGCCTTCCTGCGCGAGGCGCTTCTGCTTCTGCCTGAGCCACGACGAATAGTTGCCTTCGTAAGGAATGCCGCGGCCGCGATCGAGCTCGAGGATCCAGCCCGTCACGTTGTCGAGAAAGTAGCGGTCGTGGGTGACGATCAGGATCGCGCCGGGATAGTTGCGCAAGTGACCTTCGAGCCACGACACCGACTCGGCGTCGAGATGGTTGGTCGGCTCGTCCAGCAGCAACAGCTCCGGCTGGTCGAGCAGCAGGCGGCACAGCGCGATGCGACGACGCTCGCCGCCCGACAGCTTCGTCACGTCGGCGTCATCCGGCGGGCAGCGCAGCGCGTCCATCGCCTGATCGACCTTGCTGTCGAGATCCCACAGGCCTTGCGCCTCGATCTCGTCCTGCAGTTTCGTCATCTCGTCGGCGGTCTCGTCGGAATAGTTCATGGCGAGATCGTTGTAGCGATCGAGGATCGCCTTCTGCTTGGCGACGCCCTCCATGACGTTCTCGCGCACGGACTTGGCGGGATCGAGTTGCGGCTCCTGCTCGAGATAGCCGACGCGGGCGCCTTCGGCGACCCACGCCTCGCCGGTGTAGTCCTTGTCGATCCCGGCCATGATCTTCAGCAGAGTCGATTTGCCCGAGCCGTTGACGCCGAGCACGCCGATCTTTGCGTCCGGATAGAACGACAGGTGGATGTTATCCAGCACCTTCCGGTTCGGCGGATAGGTCTTGGACAAGCCCTGCATGAAGTAGACGAACTGGCGCGCCATCGTGATCCTTGAAAGCGTTGCAATTTTAGGGGGAGTTGCTGCCGCTGATGTAGCGGCGTGAGAGCCAAAGGGCAACCTTGGCTTAACCATCCGGAAAGCTTGACGAGAAGAGCATTTTTCGCGGTCTCATTCGAACTTCTTTTTAATTGAATCCACCAAAGAATGGCGGGGTCGGCAACATCACGGCAGTCTTCCAGCAGGAAGCTTGCGAGCCAAACGGCAGAAACGACCATGGCGACCAGCGTAACGGCCTCAGCCTCTGACCGAACCGAGAAACGGGACGACCGCGGAGAGTTTCACGGGATTCGCGCTTTCTGGCACGACTTCGTTGCGACCGCTTTCAATCCCTACCGGCCCGAATTGCACTACATGCGCGGACCCGGACCTGCCTGGCATGCCAAGCACGGTCAACATCCGCCCGCCGGTTCCCGATGAACCGGCCGCGCAGCTGCGATCTCACGCCACGCAATGGCATCGCGCGAACGACCGCGCGCGGACCTGTTGTCGACCAGACTGCTCCGACGGCGCATTCGCGCGTCGGCGCCAGATCGGACACCGTTCCGGAAAACTACCGACGCTATTACGTTGAGATGATCGAGGACATTGCCGCGTGGCTCAAGAGCGCGCAGGCATCAGGGCTCCGGCCGCGATAGGACGGCCGCAGGAGAACTCATAAACCTTCAGAACCGTCGCTGCGAAGGCCCTGCCTCATTCCGCCGGGCGCGTCTGGCGATCTCAAGCAGCGCGGGTGGCTACCGGATCGTGACCGGCGCCGGCAGCGGCGCGACGGTGGCCGGCTGGGTTCCCGGCAGGCTCGCCGTCAGCGGCGGCTGCGGAATGGGCGCTGCGTTCGACATCGGCGGCTGACCCGCGGCAGGCTGGGTGGAAGCCGTCGTGTCTGTATGCGGCGGACCGCCCGGCAGCACCACGACACGGGTGCCGACCTTGACGCGATCGAACAGGTCCGAGACATCCTCGTTGAGCATCCCGATACAACCCGACGATACGAATTTGCCGATCGTCGAGGGCTGGTTGGTGCCGTGGATGCGATAAACGGTCGAGCCGAGATACATCGCGCGGGCGCCGAGCGGATTGCCGGGTCCGCCGGCCATGAAGCGCGGCAGGTAAGGCTGGCGCTCGATCATTTCCGTCGGCGGATGCCAGTCGGGCCACTCGGCCTTGCGGCTGATCTTCTGCACGCCGGTCCAGGTGAAGCCATCGCGGCCAACGCGCACGCCGTAGCGGATCGCGCGATTATTGCCGAGAATATAGTACAAATACGTGTTCGAGGTATCGACGACGATGGTCCCCGCCGGCTCCTTGGTCGCGAACGTGACTTCCTGACGACGCAGCCTCGGCGCCAACTGCTTTTCGCCACCCTGATCGGCTTCGGGCTGCTCGTCCGGCGGCAGCGCCGACAACGGAGCGGGCCTGCCGTCCGCGCCAACCGGTGCCGGCGGCGCGAAGCCTGCGGTCGGCCCACCCGTCGAGGCAACCGTTTCCGGCGAACGTGTCGGATACTGCGCGGGACCGGGCTGACCGTAACGCGGATCATCCGGCGACATCACCGGGCCACGCGCCATGCCGCCGTTTGGATAGGTCGGAGCGGATGCAGGGCTACCGTAACGGGGATCCTCCGGCGACATGATCGGACCCGGGGCAGGGAGCGCGGCGGAATCGTGCGGGTGCGGCGACTGATCCTCGGCCGAATCGAAATCAGGAAGCCCGTCCATCGCAGCCGGGCGTCCATCTTCCGCCGGATATGAGGACTCGCCCGGGTAAGCGGGAGGCGATGCGGAATAGATCGTGCCCGGCGCGGGCGGATACCCCTGGGCGGAGGCGAGTGAGGTTCCCGCTGCGCCAGCCAGGACCGTCGCAAAAACCGTCAGAATGCGCTTGATCATCATTGCCCTTGTATAAGCCCGACAAACCACCGGATCGTTAACGGCCACTTCGCGCAGGATAGCGGCGCATTCAAGACAATTCCGACAAAAGCGTCCTAATTCGATCATAATTGCGAAATCGCCGGCGAGCGTGACCTCCAAGCCTCACTTGTTCCGGCGCGCCGGACAAAGCCGGCGTTCGTCGCGGCGATTTTTGGCGCACCTGATCGGCTGTTGCGGTATTCTCAAAACGCTTGATTCGCTGGAACCGGCTGGCGCGCACATCGATCAGGCGCGTATCCCGCCGCGTTCCGATGGCTCGATCACGTCGCTCAACCGCGCGGCGATAGCGGAACCCAACATCCATGCTGCCCGGCTTGCGCTTCCTGTTCGTCGCAATCGTACTGGCCGTCTCGATGGTGGTCTTCGGCCTGGGT
Organism: Nitrobacter sp.; assembly: GCF_051535235.1. Taxonomy (GTDB): domain Bacteria; phylum Pseudomonadota; class Alphaproteobacteria; order Rhizobiales; family Xanthobacteraceae; genus Nitrobacter. The sequence continues at coordinate 153,005 of NZ_JBPPLZ010000007.1, read as the reverse complement.
GCCGCAGCCCTGCTGCGGGCGACACACGAAGAGTTCGCAAGCCTGCCACTCAAGCAGATGCCTGAAGTCACGTTCGGATCGCGAGAGGAGGCGCAACAGCCGACGCTGGCGGTGCTGCAGGTCGACACACCTGCCGCCGAGCCTCCTGCCGCCGATGCACCTTCGGCCGCAGCCGACGGCACAGCGCCCGCGGCTTCCCCGGCGTCGTCCGATACTGCCGCGCCACACGCGGCAGCCCCGGCGCCCTCCACCGAAGCCGTCGCGGAAAAGCCGTCGGAGTTGCCGCGAGCCGAGGCGCCGGTCGAGGCTAAAGATGCCGTCAAACCGGACGCTGAAAAAATCGAGGACGTGAAAACCGATGCCACGAAAACCGGGTCCGCGAAACCCGATCTCGCGAAGCCGGATGTCGCGAAATCCGACGCATCCAAATCCGATGCAGGTGCGTCCGACGTCGCCGAAACGATGACGTCGCCGTTCGGAGCGCATTTCAAGCCGCCCCTGCCGGGCCACCGTCCCACACAGCTGGCGCAGACCGCCGATAAGGCGTCGCCGGTCGCCAAACGATCATCCGCGAAGCCGGCCGTCGCCAAACGAGCCCATCGCCGCCATGTGGTCCAGCGACCGCAAATGCGACCGGCGGCCCCGAGTCCCGCGTCGCAGCCCGCATCGCCGTTCGCCCTGGAGTGAGAGAGTCAGGCGGGGCCGGTCGCGATCGGGGGGCCATCCTGCAATCCCCACTCCGACCACGATCCGTCGTAGAGCGCCGAACCGCGGACGCCGAGGCGATACAACGCAAGCGTGAGCACCGCGGCCGATACGCCGGAGCCGCAGGTCGTAACGACCGGTTTCGCCAGATCGAGGCCGGTGCCGGCAAAGGCGGTGCGCAACTCGTCGAGCGGCTTCATGGTGCCGGTCTCGGCGTGGAACAGCGCGCTATACGGCAGGTTGCGGCTGCCGGGAATGTGCCCCGAACGCAAGCCCGCCCTTGGCTCGGCGACGCTGCCCTCGAAGCGATTGGCGGCACGCGCATCGACGAGCTGCTCGCGGTGCGATGACAGGTTGTCCACAAGCTGCACCTTGCTGCGCACACGGACCGGATCGAACGCCGCCGTGAAGTGGCCCGGCTTCGGCGACGCCGCGCCGGATTCGACGGGGCGACCCTCCGCGCGCCATTTCTTCAGGCCGCCGTCGAGCACGTGGACATCGCCGTGGCCGAAAGACAGAAACATCCACCACACCCTCGGCGCGGCGACCCAGCCACCGGCATCATAAATCACGACCGTATCGCCGGAAGAAATTCCGAGCGCGCCGACATCGCGCGCAAACTGCGCGGCATCCGGATACATATGCGGCAAAGGCGAGGCGCGATCGGAGATGGCATCGACGTCGAAGAACACCGCGCCGGGAATATGCGCGGCGACAAAATCATCGACCGGCAGCGGCAGAACGCCCGGCATCTTGAACGAGGCGTCGACCACCCTGAGCCCGGCATCGCCGAGACGCGCGGCCAGCCATTCGGTGGAAACGAGAGGATCGTCGGCGGTGGAGGTCATGGTCAGGTATTCCGCTTGCAGGTCATTGCCGTGCATGGCCGTCCGGAGAACGGCGTCGCCTGTCCCCGCAATCCATCTTCTTCCCGGAAGATCGGCGCGCGGGGCACAAGGCCGGGCATGACTGGACATGTTACGCCTTCGCCTTTGGCTCGACACTCTCGACCGCTTGCCCCGCATCGCGCCAGGCTTTGTAACCGCCGCCGAGATGCGCGACCGGCTTCATGCCCATGTCCTGCGCGGTCTTCGCTGCCAGCGCCGAACGCCAGCCCGAAGCGCAGTGAAAGATGAACTTCTTGTTCTCCTGAAAGATCGGTTTCGCGTAAGGGCTTTCAGGATCGATCCAGAATTCGAGCATGCCGCGGGGACAGGAAAACGAGCCGGGAATCCTGCCTTCGCGCTCGAGCTCACGCGGATCGCGGATGTCGACGAGAACGGCATCGCCGCGTTCGACAGCCGCCTTGACGTCCGCCACGCTCATGGTCTCGATTTCCTTGTTGGCTTCTTCAAGCAACGACTTGATGCCGCGCGTGATCGTCTGGGTCATTTTTACCTCCGGCCTTTCCTTCCCCCGTGTCACGGGGAAAGCTCGGATTGGACAAACGATGCGAAGCATCCTCGCACAATCGGGGTGCCAGGCAAATCATGCTTAACGCAATGCTCACCCCCGGATGTAAGGTAACTGCAACAGGCGATATCCTGGACCTGCCGGCTTTTTTATCTAGAATTGATCTGCCGCTCGGCCTATTGCCAAACGCGATATAAGCAGGCGAACATCAAGGAAATGCCGATGAGAGCGGCATTTCAGGAGGAGCGATTTATGGGCGTTATCGTGTGGTTGATCGTCGGCGCGATCGCGGGCTGGCTGGCTGGCCTGATCGTAAAAGGCGGAGGCTTCGGGCTGATCGGAAACATCATCATCGGCATCATCGGCGCAATCGTCGCCGGCTGGATTTTGCCGCTGTTCGGAGTCCTGATCGGCGGCGGCTTCTTCGCCCAGGTCATCAATGCGGCCATCGGCGCCATCATCGTTCTACTGGTCGTGGCGTTCATCAAACGCGCCTGACGGCAATCCGCACCACAAAAACGGTCGCCGACAACAGCGACCGTTTTCCGGTGTGAGGTCACGATTTGAACGACGATAAACGCAAGCCGCTTCTCCAACACCAACCTGCTTTTTCTCGGCATCGAGCAGCAATAGATGCGGCTTCTGTCGCTCAACCCCTGCGCCGCTGTGCGATCATCATCCTTTGATCCTTGACGTAACCCAGCGGCACGCCAAGGCGCTTGACCGTTGCAACCACCTTGCCTGGGCTGTTCAGATCGCAGTTCATGTGGGTTGGTGCGATGAAAAAATCGGCGGTTTCCCAGACCTTCGCCCAGTGTAGATGGGGCCTCGCCTTCTTCAGGAACGCCGCACGCTCGCCGCAGAACGCCACGGTGTAGGCGTGATGCGCGTCGCGGCTCACGACCGGCTCGGTTTTGGCGAGATAGGCTTCCAGCCCGTCGACCGCTTCGGGCATGATCGTCGCCCAATAATCGGTCACGTAGAGTCGCGATGCGCCCGCGAGCCCGCCCACGAGCGGGTTATAGACAACGTATTCATAGGGATGCAGCCGGTAGAGCGTGAGCGCGTTCCAGGAAAACCCGGCGGCGATCACCGCCAGCAATGCCGCCGCAACCTGCCGACGCCAGGCCGCAGCCCGCGCGACCACCGCATCCAGCCCGACCCCCGCCAGCACGGCCATCGGCGGTAGCACGAACAGAAAATGACGCAGGCCGCAGAATGCGGGTCCGTGCGCGACCGCCTCGCAGAGCAGCGGGAAGAAGGCCGCGAACGTGATTAACGCGACGTCGCGGCGGCGGCGGTCCGTTGCCGCTTCCCGCGCGAAAACAGGAACAGCCGCGAACATCAGCGCCAGCGCCGTTCCTGCCAGCATCAGCAAGGGCACCTTGATGAGAAGATAGGTCGGCACGTACCAGCGCGGCACCGTGGCCATGCGATAGATGTGCCCATCCAGCACGGTGGGGATGTCGTAGCCGAAATCGCCGAAGCTGATGAGCCCGCGGATCGGATTGAGCGGCGCCAGCGCCGACCACGGCCAGGCGACGATCATGATCCCGTAAGCAATCAAGAGAGCCGGTATGAATCGCAACAGCGATGCGGCCATGAACGACATCGCGTCCCGGGGCGCGCGGACCCAGTGCGCGGGCGAATTGAGCGCGATCGCGACGGGGACATAGCAAACCAGCAGGAGCGCCAGTACCTTGACGCCGAGTGCCGCGCCCGTCAGCACGCCGAAGCCGACGACATGACGAAGCCGCGGACGCGGCAGGTCGCGGGCTGCCCGCGCCAGGAAGTAGACCGCGCCGGCCATCGCCGCGGCGAGCGGGATATCCTTGGTGTGGTGAAACATGGTGCCGTACCACGATCCGCACACCGCCAGCGCCACGCCCGTCAGAAATCCGGCGCGGGAGCCGGCGATCAACCGCGCGGTTGCGAGCGCCGCACCCAGTCCGCCGACACCGATGGCGGCGCTCATCAGGTGCCGCAGATCAAAGATATCGAGGGAAACAACGTGGCCAAGCAGAACAGCGAGGGAATCGAACAGTCCGCCATAGAGGTAGAGATTATAGAGATGGAAGAGCGAGCGGTCGGCGAAACCGCTGCGATAGTAGGCGACGATCAGTTCGCCATAACGATGCTGGATCCATTCATCGTTGGTGACCGCATAGTCGCGGAATGTTGTCAGGACGAGGATCGCCAGCATGGCGAGCAGGACGAGCGAACCGAGGTCGTACAAATCCCGCCCGGCGATCATGCGCAATCCGCGCGGCACCTTTGATCGCTCGCCGGGAGGAGCGAGCGACCGCTCGATATTCCCCACCAGATCGCGAGCCACTTCAATCATGACGGAGGATCCTGCTGCACCGTCGCGTCAGAGTCTGTTTCGACTGCGATGAATCAGACTCCGAAAACCGGTTTCCACTTTTCGGGATCATGCTCTCATGCGGCAACTGACGATTTTCGACGGCGCGCCCCGGCCGCGCAGGTCTTGCTTTTGCCCGGCCCAGGCAATTTTGGCAAGCGGCACGGCCTGAAATGGCCTGCCGACAAAAGACACGCGGCGTGGCCTTGTGGAGTTCGAGCTTTACCGCGACGCAGGATGGAGACCGCTTTTGTGATGAGCTATCGATGTTTTTTATCGAGCTCGTAGGCGAGACGCGCTTTCACCGTCGGCCACTCCGCCGGAAGGATGCTGTAGACGACGGTGTCCCGTAACCCGTAAGGCGACGTTTGATGGTTGCGCAGGGTGCCGGCCTGCCTGGCGCCAAGCCGCTCGATGCCGCGCCGGCTGACATGATTGAAAACGTGGGTGCGGAATTCCACCGCGATGCAGTCCAGCTTTTCGAAGGCGTGCGTGAGCAGCAACAGCTTGCACTGAGTATTGACGGCCGTGCGCTGAACCCGCTTCGCATACCAGGTCGAGCCGATCTCGACACGGCGGTTCGCGGCGTCGACATTCATGTAGGTGGTCATGCCGGCGATCCGGCCCCCGGCGTCCCGCACGGTGAACGGCAGCATGGTGCCGGAGGCTTGCAGCGATAACCGCCGCTCGATTTCGGGGCCCATCTTCTCCGGCACGGGAACGAAGGTGTACCAGAACTTCCAGATCTCGCCGTCTCTTACCGCCTCGACCAGAGGACCACGGTGATCGTGCGACAGCGGCTCAAGCCGCGCATAAGGCCCTTCGAGCGTGACGGGCTGTAGCCAGGACATGGTTTACTCCGCAAACTTGTACCGTCATCGCCATGTCATTGGCGAGATCGCGACACATCGGCAAAACCAATTTATTTCCGGCTCCGCGTTCCGCCAGTCCTGCTCAGAGAAAAATGCGGACGATCGTCCCTTTCGAAAGAACGCATGGACTACTTCCCGCTCGCCTTCCCATTGTCCTTTGCGCCCTCCTTCACCGGCGGCGACGGCTGCTTTTTTTGCGCGTTCTGAAGTTCGGCGACGGTCTTGCGCAATTCCGCGACCGTGCTTTCCAGCGCCTCGATCCTCCGGTTGGCGGCATCGATCTTCTGTCCGCTGTCGGTGACAAGTCTGCTGATGGTCCCTTGCAGGAAGTTGACGTTGCTCTGCAGGCAACTCGTCCGCCGCTCCATTTTCTTTTCAGCGGTACAAATCTCGATACCAGGAACGTCCTGGGCCTGGGTCGCGCCGACGCGCAACACGAAGGCGGTGGCGATCATCAGGATCCATGATGGGCTTCGGCCGGTCATCTGCACTCCGTCACGATAATGATTCGATCCGGACCTTTGCAGAACGGCACGACGAGCGCGAGAGCCGTGGGCCTGATGCGGCAATGTGCGGCGAAGCCACTGCGGTCCGCGATCCGCCATATCTGGAATGATCCCAACAATTTGTCTCGGGCGCCGCATGGTCGCCATGGACTGCAGTTCCGCTGCAACACCATCGGAGCTCGATCCTCGCGAGGTGGGCTCGGGTTCCGACAACGCCGCATTTGATTTCAAATCATCACAAACGGATTCCGCCGCGTTAGATGCAATTAACGCTGGCGACGAAAACATTGCCGGCCATGCAACCACTTATCGTCGAAGCGGGCTTATCCTCATTTTTCGTTCCGAGAAACAGCAATGGGCTTCGACTGGCGAACCATATTTGGCCCCGCTCTCGCGACACTGGTGGCGATCACGTCCATCTTTGTTGAGCGCAATGCCGTTACCATTCCGGACCTGGCGGCGCTGTTTGTCTGCATTGTCGCGCTCGCAGCCTCGCTCGGAGGAACGACATCCGGCCTGCTCAGCGCCGCCATCGCCCTCGTCGCCTCCACCCCTTTCCTTGCGGACCATGGCGCCATCCATTCCGCCTATCTCCCACATCTGGCGCTGCTGGCAGTGACCACCGTGGGCACCGCCGTCATCACCGGGTTGCTGCGGCGGCGGATGATGAATGTGCTCAGATGGCGCGAGCAGCATGCGACCGCGGCACGGCTGTCCGCCGCCCTCGACCGGATCGACATCGGCATTGTGCTGCTCGACGCGGACACGCGCGCTGAATTCATCAACCGCGCCTTCCGGAATTTTTTCGCGCTCCCGGACGAGAAGGCCGACAGCAAACCGCCATTCATTGCGCTGATGTACCATGGGCGCGATACCGGCGCGTATGAATTGCCCGAGGACGAACTCAACCATTTCATCGCCGAACGCACCAAGATGATGCGCGCGGGCGACCAGACCCCGATCAACATCAAGCTCAGGAGCGGCGAGGTGTTGCGCTTCTGCTGCACGGCGCTTCCGGACGGCGGCCGGATGCTGAGCTATACTCCGGTGACCGATCTCGTTCGTCGTACCGACGATCCGGCAGATACCGACTATTACCTGGCGCTGCGCGGCGGCGCGCATCGCTCCCTGATCAATCATCTGCGCGCGGCGGAATGAAACAGCGGCTCGGGGACGCCGCGCTCGATCAGTACCTCAATTTCGCGCTGTAAAAGATCTAGCTCTTCGCTTTCACGACCAATGATTCCGGGAGTATGGTTGTCGAACCTCCTGACCCGGCATGAAGAGCATCCTTGTTCATGACCCATCAGATCGGACAACAGAACCAACGCCGTCTCGTCTGTTCCGGATGCGGAACGGAATTCGGGTGCGACCTGTCCGGGAACTGCTGGTGCGCCGAGGAAACGGCGCGGCTGCCGATGCCGGCCCAGGGCGGCGACTGCCTGTGCCGCAATTGCCTGCGAAAGGCGGCGGCGCACTCATCAGCATCGGCATGATCCCGAGGTTTGCGCATCCGTGAGAATGCGCCCTTTCGTGCGGGCCGGACTCGTCCCATATTGCCGGCATGGCCAACACTTCCGATCCTCCGAAACGATCCGGCAAAGCGCCGGGATCCCGGGTTCCGAAATCCAAAACCCCGAAATCGAAGGCGCATCGTCCCGAGGTGCAGCCGATCGGGCCTGCGCTCGCGCAACTGCTCAATCCGGCGATCAATCGCGGCGACGCCGGCCTCGGCTCCGGCACCGGGTTGCAGCCGCCGCCGGACAATTCATGGGATCGCCGCTCGGGCGGCGAGGCGGCCGCGCATCGCGCGCGGAAATCGACGCGCGGCAAGGGTGATGCGACGGCAAAGCGGGATGCGACGAATTCGCCCTCTCCGGGAGAGGTCGAGACGAGCAAGGCTCGCGCTCTCGGGTCGCCTGTCGAGGAGATGCCTCGCTCGTCGACCTCCTCCCTCAAGGGGGAGGTCAAGAAAGGGAGTGGCTTCGAGGAAGCGCCGCAGGCGATTTACGGTACATCAGCGACGATCCCGACACTCGATCCGGAACTGGCGCGGCAACTCGGTCTGCCGACCGCGGAGGATGATGAAGAGGCTTTGGCGCGGCCGCCTCGCAGCAAGATGGAAGGCCTCGGCGTCAAGGCGACCGCGGAATCGCTGGAGACGCTGCTGCGCGACGGCCGTCCCGAGTTCAAGAAAGATGACGGCTCGCTGAAGGTCTGGACGCCGCACCGTCCGCCACGCCCCGAAAAGAGCGAAGGCGGCGTCCGCTTCGAGATCAAGTCGGACTATGAGCCGAAGGGCGACCAGCCGCAGGCGATCCGCGAGCTGGTCGAAGGCATCAACCGCAACGACCGCACCCAGGTGCTGCTCGGCGTCACCGGCTCCGGCAAGACCTATACCATGGCCAAGGTGATCGAGGCGACGCAGCGCCCGGCGCTGATCCTCGCGCCGAACAAGACGCTGGCGGCGCAACTCTACGGCGAGTTCAAGAGCTTTTTTCCCGACAACGCGGTGGAGTATTTCGTTTCATATTACGATTACTATCAGCCGGAAGCCTACGTCCCGCGCACCGACACCTACATCGAGAAGGATTCCTCGATCAACGAACAGATCGACCGCATGCGCCACGCCGCGACCCGGGCGCTGCTCGAACGCGACGACGTCATCATCGTGGCTTCGGTGTCGTGCATCTACGGTATCGGCTCGGTCGAAACCTACACCGCGATGACGTTCGCCTTGAGGCGCGGCGAGCGCATCGATCAGCGCCAGCTCATCGCCGACCTGGTGGCGCTGCAGTACAAGCGCACCTCGGCCGACTTCACCCGCGGTACTTTTCGCGTGCGCGGTGACACCATCGACATTTTCCCGGCGCACTACGAGGACCGGGCCTGGCGTGTCAACCTGTTCGGCGACGAAGTCGAGAGCATCGAGGAGTTCGATCCGCTCACCGGCCACAAGCAGGACGAACTGGACTTCATCAAGGTCTATTCCAACTCGCATTATGTGACGCCGCGGCCGACGCTGGTGCAGGCGATCAAGAACATCAAGATCGAGATGAAACAGCGGCTTGACCAGTTGCACGCGCAGGGTCGCCTGCTGGAAGCGCAACGGCTGGAGCAGCGCACCACCTTCGATCTGGAAATGATGGAGGCGACCGGAAGCTGCGCCGGCATCGAGAACTATTCGCGTTATCTCACCGGCCGGCGGCCCGGCGAGCCGCCGCCGACGCTGTTCGAATACGTCCCCGACAACGCTCTGGTTTTCGCCGACGAGAGCCATGTCAGCGTGCCGCAGATCGGCGGCATGTTCCGCGGCGACTTCCGTCGCAAGGCGACGCTCGCTGAATACGGCTTCCGCCTGCCCTCCTGCATGGACAACCGCCCCCTGCGCTTCGAGGAATGGGACATGATGCGGCCGCAGACGGTCGCTGTCTCGGCCACGCCGGCCTCATGGGAGCTGAACGAAAGCGGCGGCGTATTCGTCGAGCAGGTGATCCGTCCCACCGGCCTGATCGATCCGCCGGTCGACATCCGCCCGGCGCGGACGCAGGTGGACGATCTCGTCGGCGAGGTGCGCGCCACTGCCGCCAAAGGCTATCGCTCGCTGATCACCGTGTTGACCAAGCGCATGGCCGAAGACCTCACCGAATATCTGCACGAGCAGGGAATCCGCGTACGCTACATGCACTCGGACATCGACACCATCGAACGCATCGAGATCATCCGCGATCTCAGGCTCGGCGCTTTCGATGCGCTGGTCGGCATCAACCTGTTGCGCGAAGGTCTCGACATTCCCGAATGCGCGCTGGTCGCGATCCTCGACGCCGACAAGGAAGGATTCCTGCGCAGCGAGACGTCGCTGATCCAGACCATCGGTCGCGCAGCGCGCAACGTCGACGGCCGGGTGATCCTGTATGCCGATCAGGTCACCGGATCGATGCAGCGCGCCATCGCCGAGACCGATCGCCGTCGCGAGAAGCAGGTGGAGTACAACACCGCCAACGGCATCACGCCGGAGAGCATCAAGAAATCCATCGGCGACATCTTGAACAGCGTCTACGAGCGCGATCATGTGCTGGTGGAAATCGGCGACGGCGGCAAGGGGAATTCCTGGTCCGATGACGCGATCGCGATCGGCCACAATTTCGAGGCGGTTCTCGCCGATCTGGAAACGCGGATGCGCGAGGCCGCCGCGGACCTGAACTTCGAGGAAGCCGCAAGGCTGCGCGACGAGGTGAAGCGGCTGCGTGCCACAGAGTTGGCGGTGGTGGACGATCCCACCATCAAGCAGCGCGGCGTCGCGGCGAAGGCAGGCACCTACGCCGGCAAGAAGAAGTATGGCGACGCGGCGAATCTGCCGGCGCGCTCCTCATCCAAGATCCACAAACCCTCGCTCGACGAGATGGGCATCGCCACCTGGCACGAGGTGAAGCCTACCGAGGGGCGTTCGAAGCCGCGCAAGCCGACGCTGGACGAAATGGGACCCGGCACGGAAAGCCGAATCTATCAGCCGACCTCGTCCCGCGAAGCAGGCCCGGAATTCGGCCCTCGCCCGCGCTCGACCGGCGGCGCGCCCGGGAAGCGGGGCGGATGGAAGAAGAGGTGACAGACCGGGCGGCTTGCAAGCGGGAGGGTGAGTGCGAGCGCGCGAGGCGCACTCCTCAACGCGAGAAAACAGAGGATGACGCTCGCATCGTCGGATCGTTTTGACGCAAGCGGCCGTGACTAGCCTCGTATCGTATCCACGATCCAGCGTCCGACTACGCCGGCCACCCACAGCGCACCATAGAGCGGCGCGCCGATCAGGATCACCGCAAGCGGCAGCAAGCCGAGATCGTTACCCGCCGGACGGAGCAGAACAATGCCGGCAAAGAGACCGCCGAGAGTCCATAGCGGCAGGCGCCCGATTGCTACGCCATCATGAGCACCGGCGGCGATCGCCTGGACCAGCAGAAGCAACGGTACGCCCAGCGTCCAGAAGCGCGGCGCATCCCACGCCTCGCGCACGAGCAGGGTCGCACCCGGCCGCGCCGGCCACAGCGCGAACGTCACCCACAACGCAAAGCCCGAAAGCGCGAGCGGCACACCGATCAGCAGCGTCGTCACCTTTGGCGAAAAACTCTTCGACATTCAAAACCTCTCAATGACAGCGACCCGCAGGGCAAACCCCGATTGTCATTCCTCCGCCCCCCTGCTACGTCACCGCCGACTTTCGCGACAATCAGGGACATGACTTCCATGGCCGACGCCGATCTCGACGTCATCATCCGCAAGCTTGCAAGGCAGCAGCACAAGAGCCTGACGACGGCAGTGAAGGCGCGGCGCGCACGCTACCTCGCCCTCGCCGCCAAGGCGAAGGATACCGCCGGCAAGCAGCGCTTCCGTGAGATGGCGAAGCAGGTCTTCGAGGAAGGGACCGCGGCCGTGAGACGGCTGCAAATGTCGGCCGACAACGCCGCCGACAGCTATGCGCGCGCGATGCGGCGAACGGCTGATACCCTCGCGACGCGACCGCCTGCAGCCCCGAAAAAAGCCCCCGCCAAAACGGCGACGCCGAAACCGGCGAAATCCTCGAAGTCCTGATCCGCTCGCGGCCCTTCACCCCCTCATCCCGCTTCACCTCCTCTCCTTAACCGCAGCCTCAACCGCAAATGGCAAGCCTGCCGGGAGCCAGGTCCGATTTTGGGGAATGAATCCGATTTTGGGGAATGAACAAGGCTCGCCGCAGATTGGCCGCGATGTTGTCAAAATCTGCAGCGCTGATAGGATGTTAGAGACTCGTCGTGCGGGGGGACATCCGCGCTCGCTCAACGCGAAACAGGGAACAAGCCGATGAACGCCAATCCAGCCACACCAGCCACTTCGTCCGAACAGACCGAATCGAGCACGACCGAGGCCGACACCAACCTCGCCGCCGTCTCGGAAGTCGAAGCCGGCATCCGCGATTTCGTTCGCAACGACATCGCCTATCTGCGCCGGCCCGCCGCCGGGGCTCCTCCGGCCGCCGAGACGAAGCTGGAGGCGAGCACGGAAGCGACCGTGAATAACGTCAATTCGCTGATCCAGCGCGTGGCCGGAACGTCGCTCGCCGAGATCGAGAATCTCGTCACCGAGCTTGAAAGCCTGCGCGACCTGCTGCACGCGGAAGGACAGCGCGTCCAGCGCGAGATTTCGGGCTATGCCCAGTTGAGTCAGGCTGCGATGAAGTCGACGCGGATGATCGCTGAGAACGTCGCGCAGTGGAAGCGCACAGCCGAAAACCTGCGGAACGACTAGCGTTCGCGTCTCGTCATAGCGTTTTCGAAGCATGTCCCCGAACTTGATTCGAGGGTGAATATCGGTTCGCTTCAGGACAATGCGCAAAACAAAAATCCAGAGCCCCGCTTCTGATCCCGTCAGAAGCGGGGCTTGAGGTATTTTAGTCCCGCGGGCTGACGGCGTCATTATCGTCGTCAGAGGTGGACGCGCTATAGCTCAGGTTCTTCACGGGAGCGCCACGGCCACGCACGCCGTTCGATCGGAGCTGCCGCGATCGCAAGCTTCAGCCGCGGAACTTGCGCGGCGCTTCGGCCTCTGGAACGACGTCTCGTTTCGCACTAGGACGTCATCCCGCATCTGACGCGTTCTCGCTGACGGGATGGAGGAACTCCTCGGCATCGATGATGGCGCACCGCTTCCGAGCTTTTTCGATAGCTGCTGATCGCGGAATGAAATGCGCGTGCCCGGCCAAAGTCGCCCTGCACACCAGCCTGCGTGATTGTGTTTGGCCAGGGAAAGAACCGGATAACTGTTCGTGCTTCATCCGCGCGCGTTATCATTATCAATCGTAACATTCGAAATGTTGACACCCCTGGGTGGTCCCCATAGATTCGAAATGTTTCACAAATGCCATCCCATATAGGGGGACCAACGGATTGGAGCAGAAATGCCGTTGAACTGGGCGACGCAGAAAGCGGAAATTTTAGAGCGCGTCTGTGAAACCGAATCCTATCTTCGTATTATGCTGAAGACCAAAGATGATCCCTTTCATCTGGCTGCCTGGGTCGAGCATCACTCGCGCATAGTCCCCAGGTCAGCGCTTATCATAATAGACAATATGTCTACCGATCGGAAAGTCCTGGATTTCTACGACCAGATCGGCCCGGACATTTTGATCTTCCAGTACTCCGGCTTTCACAATGACCTCCATGATCACGTCCTGATGGACGCGCTTTATGACGCCGTCTACAAATCGTCAGACAGCCTGATTTTTCTCGATACAGACGAGTTTCTCGTTTGTGTCGATTCAGACGCATCAAAATGGTCGTTCGATGTGCAGGCACTGTTGCAGGACAATCCGACAACTTCGGTTTTTACGTCCACGTGGATATATAACGTACCGCTCTCCTCGGACATGTTCTATCTCGGACCAAGTGCGACGAACCTGCATAACGGTTTGATGTGGGGCAAACCGATCGTCAGGAATTGGCCCAAGGGTAAAGCCGGCACCATCGGTCACAACACCCAGATTCCACGAGAGTGTTTCGCTGGTCCGCTTTCGACCCGGCTATTTGTTAAACACATGACCCAACTTTACCCCGAGCAGCGCATCGTCACAAACGTCAATAAGCTCATTGCGAGAGGTTTTGCGAAAACGGGGGAAACGCCCGAAGAGATTGTCGCTCGCGGAGCAACGGAGAAAGACAGCTATAACATCCAGCTCTATGTTTCCGAATTAAAGCAGTTGATTGCTCAGAAAGGTACCGAACACGCGCCGACCAAGGAGATCCCTTTGCATTCCATGCGTCTACAGGACTCCGGAACTATCGAGTTCAACTCCAAAACTGATCAAGACGCGCTTAAATACTTCGTCCAAAACGGAGACAAGATAGCGAGAAACGTCTTGAAGTTATGATCGCACTGCCTTGGATCCCAACAAGGCGTCTATTTACTCCGGGACGACAACGCTGATTTCAACGCGTCAAGACGTCTCCGGCCCTCGCCTTTTGTCGGAGCAATCCACCCTCCCTCGGTATATTCATTCCACGCATAAATCAGTATAGAGGGGAAGCTGGCATTTGACTCTGACGCAATGTCACACGCGTCCCTCACAAGACTTTTTATTTCTTGATCGGAAGGAGCATCGCAGTAGTCGCCCGCTACATTTCGACCTTTCGCCAGATTTGGTTCATCCAGGTTGGGCCGATAATCCCACCCCAGGGAAACGGGAGGGATAAACGGAATTGAGATCGATCTTGCCGTCTCCCAATATCGACGGCTGCCATTCGCGCAATTGGAAAATGGCAGCTCATGCCCCGGCGGCGTTTTCTGCGATCCACGCGGATTTCCATAGGATGTGGCCGCATCAAAGCCGAACATCGATATGAGCGTTCGCGCATCGGTCGGACTGAACGTGACCACAACGCGATACGGACTTTTCAAATTGCGTTCAGCACATTTCGACTTGAGGCGGGAAAAATACTCCTCGATCCGATCTCTATGAGGCATGTTCGGGCGAAATTCGTTATGGTTCTGCATCAATATATATATTACCGGCCTTCCACTTTGAGTCCTTAGGTAGTTCCTGGAGGCAAATGCGGCGACGTGTTCGTCAACGACGTTTGAGCGGTATTTGGGATTGTTGAACATCGCAAAGCGGGCGTCGAATATCAAAGAATATCTGAGCTTGGTATCCAGTTTCTGGAAAGACCTTAGCGCCTGTCCCATTCCTTGCCAGTTCTGACTAAAATTCCCAGACCCATCTTCCGGAAAGTAATAGTTGAAGGCAAAGTAAGTTATGCCACTGTCCAGGGCTTCCTTGGCCTCTGCAGCAAGAGTCTTTGGATCACTTCCGCAGATGCATATGTCCTTGCCATTTCCCTTCGTGAAATCGGGCAGGCGCCCTTGCCAACGAGGCTCCGCCAGTACTTTCGAATACGGACTCCCGGGAAACCATGCGTCCCAACGAATGATCCCGATCTCTACAACCTGCCTCTGAGCCGATCTCGCGCGAACAGGCAGCATGGCGACGGCGCTTGATATAAGAAATTCCCGTCGTGAAAACACTTTCATAGCGTGGCACTCCGCAATTTAGTGTTTTGACCGAGCAGACCGGAAGATCCGGCATTCTGGAAGGAAGAGACGCTCCGCATAATCCTTTGCGCCGTCTTAAACCGGCCACGCCGGGATTATCGCCAGGCGAGCGGCATGGTCCATTCGTTCCAGTCCGCGGTTCGATGGTCGGGCTGATAGGGCGCGTACAATTGCTTCACCCAATAATTGAAGTTCGGATGGAGCTTGATGAACTTGTAGAATGCCTCGCCGAAGTTTATCGGACTGAGACAGGCTCTATTGATCGGTCGTCGGGCTATCGCATTGACGCAGTACGACGACATGCAGGCCCTGGTCTCGCTTTCGGCGACATTGCTCAGACTTCGGAAGCTGTTCGACGAATGGAGCCGATACATATAGCGGTCGGATTCCACATATCTGGGCTCGACAACGGTAACGGCGCGCAGCGCAAACTCCCAGTCGTGACAGTACTTCAGGTCGGACATCAGTCCGACCTTCCTCAGCAACTCCCGGCTCAATACGAAATTTCCGGTTGAGGCGGCGATCTGCGAATCCAGAAACGCCCAGGAGAGCGGGGAGCCGGTTATCCGGGCCCGGTCGATGGCGTAGCGAAGGCTCGTCGGAAATTGATGGGTCGTTATCCGCTTGCCACGCTCATCGATCGGTTCAACGGCGGAAAAGCCGAAGAAATACTTCTCGTTATCGTACTGACTGGCGAATATCCGGATGCGATCCTTTGAAAAGACGTCGTCGGAATTCAGAAAGAAGATCATGTCGCCCTTCGCAAGCGACAACGCCCTGTTCCAGGTGCAGTGCGCGCCGAGGTTGAGAGGATTTCTCAGAAGCGAGCAGGACACAAAGCGCTTGGCGAAGGATTTCTTTTTGAATATCCGCTGCGCGATTTCAAAGCTTCTATCGGGCGAATGATCGTCGACGGCAATGATCTCGATGTCCGGGAACGTCTGCCGATAAACGGTCTCCAGACATTCTTCGATGTAGGCTTCGTGCTTGTAGCAAGCGACGACGACGCTGGCCAGCATATGGGTCCCTCAACTCAACGTCGAACGATGATCGAATGATTGGACCTGACGAGCGCGCGGTCCCCCTCGCCCACTTCCAGAACAGCGATCTGGTATTCGCCGTCGGGTATGTCGCGGACGAAAAAGGCGAGCTGGAAACCGAAATAACAATCCCGGCTTTTCACCTGCATATAGTCCTTGACGTCCAAGCGTTCGTGCCAGTCCACCACCAGACAGTAACCGCTATGATCCTGCTTTTCAGCATCGGCGGAGAGGAGGAGCAGAAACGATATTCTGTGCTTCGTCGCCTCGAATGTGCCGCCCGCCCATACCCAGCCGCGCACGAGGACCGTCGATCGTGGGTCGACCACCACCCGCTCGCTGATTTGGGAATTGATGTTCTCGATAACGAGCAACGATTCCGGCGGGTTCTCGGACGCGCCTCGAGCCTCCACGGGAATGCCGCTGCGTATGTGCTGCAATCCCGAATAGATCATCTCCGACCGATGAAGGGTAGCGAGCAGTTGAACGTGAGTGGCCGCCTCTTTCACCGCTACCTCGAGCTCTTGCCGGCTCAGGCAATCCAGCAGATCCGGATTTGAACGAACCTGGGTCGAGATCGGTTCAGAGGATGAAACTCGTCTCACCGCCTCCAGAAATGCTCGCCCGTAACGCGAGTCCGGTTCCAGATGAGCTCCCTCGGCCCACTCGTTCCAGGAATTGATGAAGACGATCGGCTCGGCAAATTGGCCTCTCCTTGCCCGGCCGGCGGCATCCCGCAGCCATACTTCGAACGCCTCCGGACTCGACCTGTTGAAGATATGCGCGCGCGAACCCTTGCGGGGCGTGTTGTCCCAGCGCGGCATGACGGCCGGGAAATAGGGAAAATCGTACGTCTTGCCCAACGATGAGCGCACAGCGTCGACATAGTCGTAAACCTTTCCCGTAAAGCTCGGCGGGGCGCCCAGTTCCGGCAGCGGCTGCTCCATCGTCGAAACGGTATGCGGCGGAAACTCCACCGCCGCATCACAGTTGAGGTCGCGCGGGTCGAACTCTCCGAACGTCATGGCGTTGCAGATCAGAATCTCTCCGATTCCCAATTCCTTTGCTCTCTCACGCCAGATCTCGAACAGACGCTGCCTGTCCGGCAAGAGCGAGGGGCGATAAATGAGGATGATCTTGCGGCCGTCCACCGTAATGTAACGTTCATCAAGCAGGAGCTTCGCCATATCGTCGATAAAGCGAACATCGTCATCCAGCGAATGATTTTGTCCGAGGAGAACCTCGGCATCCGAGCCGTCCCAACGGCGCGACCAGTTCTCGTTCGCCCAGCATATGCAGAATGGCAGATCTGGTTCTCCATCCTCCAGAAGGAGCTCCAGCGGTCTTTCGAGAAGTCTGCGCCCCTGAAACCAGTAAACGTAATAGCAAAAACCATGGATACCGTAGCGGCGCGCCAATTCGGCTTGTTGCCGGCGGGTCTCCTTCAATCTTACGTCATAGAAGCCGAGGTCCGCCGGCAGCCAGGGAGATTGATGCGTCGGAAACTGAGGACGCATGCGCGCGATATTTGTCCATTCGGAAAAGCCGGGGCCCCACCATCGGTCGTTCTCCGCGAACGAGTGGAATTGCGGGAGATAGAAACAGACATGCCGCACCTGTTTCCCGGCAGGATCCGGCGCTCCCGGAACCGTCTTGTTGTTGTTCGGTATCAGCAGATCAGAGCAGTCGTCACTCGAGAATCCCAGCGCGACGACCAGTTCGTCGGGCGCGATGTTGTCAAACAGCGGGATCTCGAAAAATTCGCCGTCGTCCAGGCTGACGCGAAGATAAATCTGCGGCTGACTTCGCTCCACCAGAGTGTGTCTGAGCGCGCGCGCCAAACGTCGACGCGCACCCACGGTCGCCAAATCGATCCGGAAGCCGGGCCGGCCGATTGTTTTTTTCGAACCGATCGCAGCGGGAGCCGCGCGATCGGTCTTGGTCTCTTCGATCGCATGGGATCCGACAAAGAGAGAAAGAGAGACAGATGCCGTGAGCGATCTGGCATCGACGATCCAGCCCGAAATTTCCCGGCCGGAATATTCAAGTATCGCGCCACGCAGACGTGCGCCCGACTCCAGATCGCTCAGGTCCGGATCAAGGAATACGCTTTGAAGGTTTTCTTCTTGCGAAATAGGATTGGCGACGGGCCGCATGCCCTTCGCATTCCTGACATCGCGCTCCGCAATCTTATTCATCATACTCCGATCCCCTGCCCTCGGACCCACCAGATCACAATGATTTTCAGATCGAAACGATCCAAATTCATCGACGTGATCGATTTCAATATTTTAAGAAGCGGGACGCAGGAGGAAAATCGCTGCACGCTTTTCCTTCATCCGCTCTAGCTCAGCTTCCCATCGGTTACCGGTTCGAAGACGATCCACTCGCATCTCGCAAGTGAGATCCTCGTTCTCGGCAATAAACACAATGCTGCACCAAACTTCAGCAATCCGGACGCCGAGCGACGCTCAACTATCGACCAGCGTCACGCCGATCGCGTTTAGACGACGCACGGCTACTTCGTGGTTTTTACGCGCTGCCTGCTGGTACCAGTGCGCCGCCGCATCGCGGTCTTGCGCAACGCCGCTTCCCGACATCAACGCATCGCCGAGCGCAACCTGCGCTTCCGCCATGTCCTGCTCGGCCGCCTTCTTGAACCATTCGGCCGCCTTTTCGGGATTTGCCTCGCATCCCTGCCCTTTTCCAAGCATTACCGCGAAATTGAATTGGGCAACCTTGTGTCCCTGGCGCGCCGCCATTTCGTACCAGCTCGCGCCGTGGACCACATCCTGGGCCACGCCCGCACCGGTGCAATACATCACCGCGAGATGAAACTGCGCGCCAGCATGGCCGGCCTGCGCGGCTTTGGTCATCCACGCCGCGGCGGCCTTCGCATCGCTCATGGCACTCTCCTGATCGAGATACAGTAGCGCCAATGTGTATTGAGCATCGACATGACCGGCGCCGGCAGCGCGGGTGAACCACGAAACGGCAGCTTCGGCATTCGCGGCGCCCCCGAACCTGCCCATTTCCAAAACGCCGAGTTGAAATGCAGCCGGCGCATGACCGGCTTCAGCCGCCTCGCTCAACAGCGCGCGCACCTGTTCAAGCCGTTCGGTCGGTCCGTCTTCCTGATGGAGCAGGAAAAGCGCATAGGACAGCTTGGCGTCCGGGTCTCCGCCCGCAGCCGCCTTGCTGAGCCACTCTCCCGCGCGCTTGTGATCGCGCGGCACTCCGTTGCCCGCCGAATACAGCTTGCCGAGTTGCAACTGCGCGGCGCGGATGCCGCCTTCGGATGCGCGTTCGAACCACTCGATAGCCGCTTTCACGTTGCGTTCGACGCCGGAGCCGTTGAGATAGAAGATGGCGATGTTGAACGCGGCGGTCGCATGGCCATTGCCGGCCGCGCGCTCGAACCATTTCGCTGCCTGACGGATATTCGGACCGACGCCAGTGCCCGTCGCGTAGAAGCGACCCATGAAAAACTGCGCCTGCACGTCACCACGCTCGGCAGCCTTTTCATACCAGACGGCCGCTTCCCTCAAATCGGGCTCGGCGCCCGCGCCGTGCGAATAAAAATCGGCCAAAGCCTGAATTGCGGGAAAGTAGTCCTTGCGCGCCGCCTTGCGCAGCGCCGTTTCGGCCCGGTCGACATCCTTCGCGACACCATGACCTTTCAGACGCAACAGGCCGATATTGTAGAGCGCGATCGCATCATCATGTTTGGCCGCGTTATGGAACAGGCGAGCGGCTTCCGTCGGAGTCTCCGGCATACCCGTTCCTTTCAGGTTCATGAACGCAAGCGCAACCTGCGCTCTGACATGATCCCGTTCGGCCGCCTTGCGATACCAGACCGCCGCCTGTTCGAAATCGACGGGAACGCCCTTGCCTTGATAGAAGACGTCGCCCAGCGCGAATTCCGCGGCGGCGCAGTTCTGCTCCGCCGCGGCCAGATACCATCCGAGCGCCGCACCTAAATCCTTCTCGCAACCGAGTCCCTCGCAGTACATGTTGCCGAGGACGGTCTGTGCTTCTGCTTTGCCTCTTTCCGCGGCGGCCGACATCCAGCCGAAGGACGCCTCGACATCCCTTTCAACGATCGTTCCATACGGAAATACGAGATGATGGATGTCCGATGCTTTTTCGCCCAGCCGAACGGCGGAAGATCTGCGCCAGGTTTCGTGGCGATAGGGACCGAGCAGCGGCTTGTCTCCGTGCAGAAAGATCAGGCCGAGTTGAAACTGCGCTTCGACGTTGCCCAACTGAGCTGCCCATTCGTACCAGGCCACGGCATCCGGAACGCTCCTGACAACTCCCTCGCCTTTCACATAGAGCATCCCTATCCGGTAGCCCGCTTCGGCCTCGCCGGCCTCTGACGCCAGCTTCCAGCACTTGATCGCTTCCAGGTATTTACCGCGCTCATACGCAGCCACTCCCTGCTCAAAAGGACCAGGGCGTGACGCTGCGGATGCTGGACGAATCCAATCCAGAAGCGATTGCGGCGAAAGCATCATGGTTCACGCATAGCCTCGTGAATGCCCTTCAGCATTCCACCGAGCAGATACATCGCGACGGAACGCGTGCCGACATTGATATCCCCTTGAAGGGTCATGCCCGGAATCAGACGGAAATTGCTGGGCACGTCCTTGAAGTTGTAGGAGTCCACCGAGCAGCGCGCCTTGTAGTAGGTGTAGTCGAGCGGCTTACCGTCATCATCCGTCGTGAACGCGCCCTCGCTGATCCAGCGCACATTTCCGGCCGCAGTACCGTGCTCGGCTGCATTGAAGGCGTCGACCTTTATGGTGCAGGGATCGCCAGCCCGGATGAATCCGACATCGCGCGAGGAAATCCTGATTTCGGCTTCGAGCTTGGTGTCGATCGGCATAAGCGTGATGAAGGGATCTCCAGGCTTGAGCACCGAGCCGACCGAAAGCCTTGCCATCGTCAGCACCACCGAGGGTTCGGCCGCGGTCCAGCGCACCAGGTTCTGATGCTTGAGCGCCTTTTCGTAGGTCGCCCTCGCTTCGTCGAGCTTGTTGCGCGTCGTCACCAGGTCCTGGCTCAATTGCGCGAACCATTGCTGTTTGAAGGCGTCACGGTCGGCGATGACAGATCCCAGCGTATTCTGCGCCATGATCAGGCCATTGTGCGTATTCTCCAGTGTCCGCAGCAATTCGAGCCGGGCGTCCTGGGAGACGTACATGTTGAGCTGAGATCCCGTGCCGTGCTCCGCAAGCGTCGTGCGCATCTTCTCGATCTTTTCCAGAACATCGTCGCGCTGCCGATATCGGACATCGTCGCCGCGAAGCTTCTCGATCGTCGCCTGGGTCTCCTTGATCTTCGACTCGAAACTGTTGATCTGGGCGGTATATTGAGCCACGCGCTGTCCGTAGAGCGCCTTCTGCAGGGCGGCATATTTCTGGAAGTCCGGATCCGACTTGTCGGCAAATACGAGCGGCTTCTGGTTCAACTCGGCCTCGTCACGCGCCACCTGCGTCTCAAGGCTCGCCATCTGCAACTTCGCCTGCGTCAAGTCGGCGGAGGTGAAGGTCGCATCGAGCGTGGCGAGCAACTGCCCTGTGTGGACCTGCTCGCCCTCCCGCACGTTGATCGTCTTGATGATCGATGGATCCAGCGCCTGCAGGACATTGATATGACCGGCCGGCACGATATTGCCATTCAGGCTGGTGATGACGCGGTCGATCCGCGTCAGGCACAGAATTGCGACAATCGAAACAAGGAATGCGGAAAGCACGAACAGCGTGGCGCGCGCGGCGAGCGGCTCGGCCGCCTCCCGGATCGCGTCCGTCTCTGACTGGAATTGGCGAACGGTGGCGAGCGAAGCCTGGCTATGGGACAAGGGTCGGGCTCCGGAGTTTCGGCTTGTCGCTACGGACCGCGGGCACGAGATGGGTGTTCTGCTGATACCAGAGCGAACTGTAGATATCGTTCCGCTCCAGCAGTTCCGTGTGGCGCCCGATATCGTCGACCACACCCCGGTCGAGCACGAGGATGGCGTCCGCCGCGGTCAGCGACGACAACCGGTGAGAGATAATGATCAGCGTCCGGCCATTCGCTATCCGCGTAATGTTGCTGTTCACGATGGCCTCGCTGTCGGCGTCGAGCGCGCTCGTGGCCTCGTCAAGGATAAGAATCGGCGGATCGACGATCAGCGCTCGGGCGATCGCAAGACGCTGCCGCTGCCCTCCGGAGAGATTGGGCGATCCTTCATAGACACGGGTTTCATAACCGCGCGGCAGCTTGTCGATGAACTCCTCCGCGCCCGCCAGTCGCGCCGCCTTGACGACGTCATCGAAAGTGGCGTCCGGCACGGCTGCGCAGATGTTCTCGCGAATCGTCCCGCTGAAAAGAAAGTTTTCCTGCAGAACGATGCCGACGTTCCTGCGCAGATGATCCACATCGTATTCGCGGACGTCGATCCCGTCGATCTTGATCAGTCCGTCGTAGTCGGAATGCAATCGCTGCAGGAGGCGCGTGATCGTGGTCTTGCCGGAACCGCTCTTGCCCATCACGCCGAGCGTCGTTCCCCGGGTTACTTCAAAGGAAACGCCATTCAGCGTCGGCGAGACGGCACCCTTATACCTGAAGGTGACATTTGAAAATTCCACCCTGCCCTCGATCGGGGAGCGGACGCCATGTCCGGAACGCCCCTCCTCGGCAGGCTGGTTCACGAGGTTGCGGACGGTCGCGACCGCGCTGCGCGCTTCATCGTATTGATTGATCAACTGGGCCATCTGCATCAGCGGAGCCGACACCCGCTGCGACAGCATCAGGAATGCAAACAACGCCCCGATGAAAACAGGATCACTGTTCGTCAGCGCGAGATAGACGCCGAGCGCATAGGAACCGCTCACCGCAAGCCGCTCCAGCGGACGCACCACCGCCTGGATCGCGTTTCCCGTCATTCCCTCCGAGAACCGCGCCTTGGCGACACGCGCAACCAGCACGTCCCACAAATGGCGCTGCCGCGAATCGAGGGCCAGCGATTTCACCGTCCGGATGCCGTTGAGCGTTTGAACCAGAAACGCGCCCTGCTCGCCTTCCGCGACCAGGACCGCATGTGACGCCTTGCGATATGTCGGAAGCATCAGGATCAGCCATCCGACGATCAGCCCCGACAGCGCCAGGACAACCAGGGTCATGATCGGGCTGAAGAAAAACATGACGGGCAGGAAGAAAAACAGCGTCGTCGAATCCAGCAGCGTGCCGAACAACTGGCCCATCAGAAACGAGCGAATGCGAAACACTTCCCGGATATCGCGCGCGATGAGACCGACCGCAGTCTGCTCGAAATAGTCGATGGGAAGATTGAGGACCTTTTCGAAAACGTAGGTGGACAGCTTGACGTCAAGCCTGGTCGTCAGGTGATGAACAAGGATTTGCCTGAGGAACGCAAACATCGCTTCGAAGGCGATGATGACCAGCATCGCAAGGCAAAGCACGTAGAAGGTATTATAAGCGTGATAGAAGATTACCTTGTCCGACAGCAAACGCCAGAACATGATGGGCGCGAGGCCGAGGAATCCGAGAACCAGCGCGGCGACCGCCACGTCCCGGACGATGCGCCGCTCGCGAAATATCAATGCCGCAACGAGGCCGAAACTGAAGGGCTGGGATTCGTCTGATATATCGTAGTTGCGCTTGGCGAGAATGACGTCCCCGGACCAGATATCCTCGAAACGGGGCCGATCGATCACGAGCAGCGCGTCTTCCGCCGCGTTCGGGTCTCTCAGCGCGATGCGGGTATTGTTGGCGTCTCCATCGACGCGCAACAACACCATGAAGCTTCCGTTGCGCAGACCAACGATGGCCGGGAGCGCCTTTTTCAGATGAGAAAGTCCGTCCCAATCGAGTTGAACGTGCTTCGATCGCATGCCGGCCTTTTCGGCGCAGCGGACAAGCCGGCCGGGAAGCACCTCCTCGCCGCTGAGAAGGTTGTCCTTGATAAGCTGCGTCGAGGTGAGATGCAGCCCGTGCTGTCGTGCGACGATGACCAGACATTCGAGTCCGGACGGAAGCAACGGATCGATATCGGCATTCTCGGCGACGGATTGCGCGATCATGAAAGTCCGGTCTGTCTGTTATTGTCCACTCAGAGCGTATCATTCCGGATTGAATGATAACACGCCCATATCAATAACATTAGATACAATAAAAGTGACGGAAACACGAACATTTGGCGATTGGCGCCAGGGCGCTGGGATCGGCAATTCTCGATGGCCGGGCCGGCGACTTAACGGAACTAGGCTGTCACTTCTTCCTGAAAGTTAAAGCCGCTTTCTAACAATGTCTTCTTGATGGCCGCGTCATTCGCCTCGGGCATCAGCGCCAGGGCACAGACCTCAAAATTTTCCGTCGCCACCGAGATGGTGGGAAAGCCCGCCATCAACAGCAGATTGCCGAGCCGCTCGGCCGTAAATCCGGTGCGATGAGCCATATGCATGTGCCCTTCCTCGATCGCGCGGGAATGGCCGTAAAGCATGTCGAGGGGCCTGATGGGACCTGCCGGAGATTGATAGGCGACGGCCGCAATACCCTGCTCGACGATAAAATGAGCTACGGCTTCGAGATCCGGGGTCATCAGCAGGGCAAACCCATCGTCCTTCAGAATCCGATGGAACTGGCGCAGTGTGGGAAAAACATCGTGAGCATAGAGGTGTTCAAGAACGTGCGACGACCAGATCATGTCGAACGACTGCGGTTCGAAGGATTTCTCGAGTTCGAGGACCGAACCAACGACGTCGGGTTGGACGCCGGGATCGATGTCGAACCGCACCTCTTTCAACTCCTGCTCATGGATCATTCGAGCAATTCGTCGCGCCGGTCCAGGTCCGGAGCCCGCATTGAGCAAGTGCTTGATACCGGACAAGATCGGCTCCTAACATCCCGATTGGAGCTATCGGAAGGCGGGTTGAACGAGACGGCTCCGGGGCCGACTACCATCACCCTATCGATGTGGCCTCACAAAGGCATGATTGGCCACCAAAGCATTTCCGTATCCCTAACATCGAGTCTACAGAACCTCTCAAAAGCAAAAGCCCCGCCGGAAGAAGCGGGGCTTTCGCAAATGTTACGTCTTTAGCGGCCGAATTACGAAAGCTTCGGCAGGGTGACGATCTGGTCGCTGAAGTGAAGTTCTTCAACTCCGCTGACCGCAATCGTCTGGTGATCGCTGAAGTGGAGCGTGTAGGTGTTGGTGCTCGAATCGGGGTCAATCTTGGTTAGGTCGAAGATCGAGCGATCGGCGAAGTCGACAGTGTCTTTGCCGCCGCCGCCGAAGATCGTATCGTTGCCGTGGTGCGTCTGGATATGGAAGGTGTCATTGCCGGCACCGCCCTCCAGCGTCGAGTTGGCGCCATGAGCGCCGCCGTCACGTAGCCAGACCTGGTCGTTGCCGGCACCGCCCTGCATGACGTCGCCCTGCACGCCGACCAGCGTGTCGTTTCCAGCGCCGCCGAGAAGCGTGCTGTGCCCGCCCGTGTTGCCGCCGCCGCCTTGGAAATCATTGTCCGCACTGGCAAGCTGCGTATGACCGCCCGGACCGCCATGCGGGTGACCGTGACCGCCGTGGTGCGAGTGACCACCCGCGTTGGCATCGTGCGAATGACCGCCGCCGCCGCCGCCTGACGCCAGCGCCCCCGACACGAGATAGTCGTTGCCGGCGCCGCCATCCAGCGTATCGGTACCGGTGCCCCCGAATATGCTGTCATTGCCGGCGCCACCGAACAGCGAACTGTCACCGTGACCTCCACGGATCACGTCGTTGCCGCTACCGCCATAGACGGTGTCGTTGCCGCTGTCGTGCAGATTGATGGTGTCGGACCCTCTGCCGGCCGCGACGAATATGTCGTTGTCACCGCCGGTCACATTCAGTCGGGCGCTGTGATCGTCCAGAACGATCGCCTTCAGGTTGGGATTAGTCTGGACGTTCGCCGACTGCGACACGTCCAGAATCTGAACGATCGGCGGAACCGGTCCGCCGTGAAATGGTCCGGACTCCAACCATCCCCTTGTGCCATCCTCAGTCTGATGGAAGACGCCGCTTTGTTCGAGCGAGTCGATCAGCGCTGATCTTACGCCCGCCTCGATATTTCCGTTATGCTGGACGAAATGATCCAGCTCGGTCTTCGTCAGGTAGGAAATGGCCATGGCACCCTCTGACTGGATTCCCAAGATCTATAGCGAAGCAGATACCCCGGTCGACGCCAATCGACGCTAATATGCTGCGGCTTGAAGGTGCTGTATGCTTGAACCAGGAAGTGATCCGTGCTGAATGCACCATCACATTATGTGTTATGATGCACCGCGATATTTGTTATGTTAGTTGCGTGAGACTGCCTGAGTCAAGGGGTCAAATTCACGGGCTGTTAACATACATTTTACTCTTATCATCCGGTACAGACGGTCCCGACAGCCTCCAAGGTCGCTTTAAGGCCGCTTTACAAAGGATATCGCCCGCGTTTTTGCCCGGTTCGTTCCCGTTCCGGAACTGTCATTCGCAATTCGCCGTTGAGATATGCGTGAGAAGACGGACCGCGAGCCGATTTCATACCGTCGTCGATTGTGATTGTCGGTTAATGAATGGTAATGCCGGCGAACTTTATTGACAAAGAAATGTGAGATTTCGTTATTGTGGCGCCGATATGAGCTTTTCCGGACCGATGCGGAGGATTATCACGGTTACCCAGCGCAAAGGCGGTGTCGGCAAAACCACGATTGCGGTCTGCGCCGCTGCCGCCCTCGCGCGCCGCGGGCATCAGGTCGCGCTGGTCGACAGCGATCCTCAACGCTCCGCTTCGCAATGGGCTGAGCCGGGCAATCTTGAATTCCCCGTCTATGAAATGGCTTTGGAGCAAACGTCCGTGTCCGCCTGGGCCCAGGAGGTACGCAGCATTCAAGCCGGCGTCGTGGTCATCGATACGGCTCCCAATGCGCGCGAGATGGGCGCCTCGATCGCACTGGCCAATCTGATCCTGGTGCCCTGCACGCCGTCAGGTCTCGATCTCGACGCGACGCTGCAGACCCTTGCGATCATCGACGCCGCGCGGAAACACCGGCGAGATCGAATCAAGGTGATCCTCGTGCCCAACAGACTCGACCGCCGCACGCTTGAGGGACGGCAACTGATCGATGAATTGAGCGGATTCGGCGAGATCGTCGCGCCGTCGATCGCCGCCCGCGCCGCCTTCGTCCGCTGCTTCACCAACGGTCAGTCGGTCACAAGCTTCATGCCGGGAGATGCGGCCGACCAGGAAATTCAGCAGCTCGCGGATACGATCGAACGGGCAGAGCGGGAGGAATAGAGCAAACCCGACCGCTTCGGCTTGATGAAGTTACCTGGAATCAGCGGGACCAAGCAAAGTCTGGATGACGTTCTGCGTGCCTGATGGGCGGGACGAGGCGGTCACCGCGGTTTCCTCCAGCCTCATTTTCTCAAGCAAGAGATCCGTCACTATCTTTCGAAGCCGTTGGTTCTCGAGCTTGAGCTCCTCCAGCACATGGCGCATCTCGTCCACTGCCGGCGAACCGGCGAGCGCCCTGCGGTCGTGGTCATCGGCGTGATTCTGCGAAATGGCCGATTCCGGCCTGGGCAAGGGAAGCTTCCGCCACCGGTGCAGCGTCATCACGCTCACGCCGAGCGCCTTGCAAACGTCCACCTGGGAATTGCCGGCGCGAGCCAGTTCGTCGGCCCGGGCCAGCTTCAAAAGAATTTCCTCGTGCGAATGCTTCTTCATCTTACCGTCCAAATGCGCTCGGTTCGCCGTCCATTAACGACTCGCCTAAGCCGACGCCAGAACCAATGTAAATATTGTTGGAAATAACGCCACAACAGAAATTATTGGCAATTCAGCGCTGCCGCAGTGTCGATCATCATCCGGTATTCGCGCAAGTTAGCCTTTGGTGTTAGTTGCAATGCAACGTAAATTTGCAGACAACCACTTGCCAACGCTCGGCGCCGTCCGATCAACGGATGGCTTAACATCGGCCGCGTCACCATCGTCGCCATTATTATACAACGAACACATAAATACTACTTTTTAACAAAATATCACATCTAATCGAGTTATGGGTCACTAAACCGGTCCCGATCCGGTTTTTCAACATCGCATTGGAGGATTTGCACGCTTTCAAATCCGCAACATGCGTTTGACGGACCGGCGGCTACTCGGCCCGACGCGCTGTTCGGCCCATTTCCGCGGCCCCGGTGCCCCAGCAGCGACTGAGAGCCGATTCGCGATCGTTTGTTCATCATGCGACCGCCGGGCGAGGATATTGCGAAGCTCGGGAGCCGAACCCGGTCAGACAGTAATTTTTTACCTTATTTTTTAACTTTGACTTGCGGCCATCAACGAGCTTGCCGCGTGCTCGTCGGCTCCATGATGGCAATGGGCTCCCGCAGCGCCAGGCCACGCAACGACACATGGCCAGCGTCAGACGCTAAAAATTTGACATTCCGGCAGCATCCAATGCGCCAAGGGCACAAGGACGAGACGGATACGCGTATCCATAAGGTTCGGCTGGCAGATACGTCACCTCGGCACAGTCGACGTTCAGTCGCTCATGGCGGATTTTCTGCTCCGCCAGAATCAGCGCGTGGGAGGGATCATCTGATTGAACATCGATCTGCCGCTGAAGACACTTGAAATTATGCCCGTTCGAATTCAGCAGGTTCTTGTAGAAAGAGACGCGATAGTCGTTCATGGGAAACTCCTCGTCTTTTGGGGATGGAGCGGGTGAACCGCGGCTCGGTGCCCTCAGGCCTCCATGGCGGATAGCCGCCGCCGGTTACGCAACGCGATCTGGCGAGCGCTGGAGAAAATCAGGATGCCATCATCGCTGAGTTGCGAGAGCGCCCGCGAGACGGTCTCCAGCGTCAGACCGAGATAATCGCCAATATCGCGACGACACATCGGGAGCGCCATCATGCCGGCCTTGGCGAGCCGGCGATCCATTTCCAGAAGGAAAGTGGCCACGCGCTCCATCGCAGTCTTGCGGCCAAGAAGCAGCATATGATCTTCGGCATGCCGGAGATCCCTTGCCGTCAACGTCCAGAGATTACGGGCAACCTGGGCATTCGATGCTGCGGCCTTCTCGAGGCTGCGGCGAGACACGAGGCGGACGGTGGTATCGACGATCGCTTCGGCGGTGAGGCGGTGCTCGGAGCCGGGGTCGAGACCAAAAACATCGCCCGGCAGGTGGAACGCGCCGATCTGCCTTCGCCCGTCGCTTAGGAGTTTATAGGTACGAACTGCACCGCAGATAATCTGGTAAAGGTATTCTGACGGCTCGCCCTCACCGTAAATTTCTTCCTCTTTTTTGTAGGAAAATTCGCTCGCGACCACTCCCGAGCAACGAGCTATGGCGCTGAATTGGTCGGCCGATTCAGTCGCCACGACATGCGAGATGTTGAGAGCCTGGGCAGTCGGGGAAGCGATTGTCTGGGTATGCATGTCACCATCTCCTTGGTGCGGATGGTTTGGTTTACCCGAGACGTGTGCGCCGGAATATTTCGGTCGATATCCTAAGGGCAGCCTCCTAGGGGCTTCTACGGAGGTGCTTGGAACTCCGGCGCGGGACTAACCGCCAAAGCCGGCCCGAATAGAAGATCAGCCTTGATCGAAATCAACGCGCGGCGTGGTGGACCGGCTCTTATCGAACGAACAGGCAACTATCGAATCGGAACATTTCCATGAAAGCGCTTGTCTACCATGGACCCGGGCACAAAACGCTCGAAGATCGTCCCAAGCCGGAAATCCAATCTGCGGGAGACGCCATCGTCAAGATGGTGAAGACGACAATCTGCGGCACGGACCTGCATATATTGAAAGGTGACGTGCCAACCTGCGCGCCCGGCCGCATCCTCGGGCACGAAGGTGTCGGGATCATCGATGCAGTGGGCGCCGGCGTCACGACCTTCAAACCGGGAGACCATGTCCTGGTTTCCTGCATTTCCTCCTGCGGCAAATGCGAATACTGTCGCCGAGGTCTCTACTCCCATTGCACCACCGGCGGCTGGATCCTTGGCAACGAGATCGATGGGACACAAGCGGAATATGTTCGGACCCCGCATGCCGACACCAGCCTTTATCACATTCCGGCTGATGCCGACGAAGAAGCGCTTGTCATGTTGAGCGATATTCTGCCGACCGGCTTCGAATGCGGCGTTCTGAACGGCAAGGTGGCGCCCGGGTCAACCGTCGCAATCGTCGGCTCCGGGCCGATCGGTCTGGCCGCCTTGCTGACAGCGGAGTTCTATTCTCCCGCCGAACTCATCATGATCGATCTCGACACCAAACGTCTCGAGGTCGCCAAGATATTCGGGGCGACACATACCATCAACAGCGCGAGTGAAACGGCTGCCGACGAAGTGAAAGCATTGACCGGCGGCAAAGGCGTGGATACGGCGATCGAAGCCGTCGGCGTTCCTGCCACCTTTGTGCTGTGCCAGGATATCGTCGCTCCCGGCGGCATTATCGCCAACATCGGCGTGCACGGCAGCAAGGTCGACTTGCATCTCGAGCGATTATGGTCGCACAACATCTCAATCACGACCCGACTGGTCGACACGGTCACGACCCCGATGCTTCTCAAGACCGTCCGATCGAATAAGGTCAATCCCGCCCGGTTGATTACCCATCGCTTCTCCCTCGACCAGATTCTGGAAGCCTACGATACATTCGGCCGTGCCGCCGATACCGGCGCGCTGAAAGTGATCATCACGGCTTAGAGCTTGTCCGCTTTCGACGAAATCAAAAGCGGACTTGCTCGCGCAGCCACCTCACGAAGGCAGCCTCGCGCCGCATGCGCAGCTCAGTCGCGGGGATGAATCCACCTAATGCGACATGAAAACCGGAACCGTCATCGCAGACAGTATTTCGCGTGTTGCTCCGCCAAGAACGAATTCGCGCAGACGGGAATGTCCGTAGCCGCCCATCACGAGCATGCTCGCCGAACTATCGGCAACATGCGACAGTATGACATTCGGCACATCGATGTCCGCGGCGGGCGTTCTTCTTACCTCGATCTTGATATCGTGACGGGCCAGATGCCGTCCGATCTCAATGCCGCCGATAATATTCTCGTCAGCGGTCTTCGCGTTTTCGACGATGAACAATTCGACGATGTTGGCTTTCCTCAACAAGGGCAGCGCATCATTGATGGCACGCACCGCGGCGCGGCTCCCATCCCAACAGCACACGATCCGGTCGAGTTTCAACCCCTCCTGCTGGATGTAAGGAACGACGATAAGCGGCCGGCCAGAATCAAACAGCGTCGCTTCGATCAAATCGCTGTTGTTGATTCCACTATAATCGTCCGATTGCATGATGATGCTCAGATCGAAACATCGTGCCATCTTTGAAAACGTTTCGGGCGGTCCGAATTCAGTCTGCAGGACAAGCCGCGGCTCGGCCGACAGACCGCTATGCTTCATGGCGACCTCAAAGCGGTCGATCGCGCCGCGCGCCGCTGTCTCGCTTTCGGCAAAGAGGTCGGCGAGAACGCCTGCGGGGAAATTCGGAACGATATAGTTCGGAATACTCGCCGCAAAGGCAAAGGAGACTCCCGTCAGATGAGCGGCAAACATCTCGGCTGTCGAAGCCGCAAAGTCGCGAACGACATCCCGGGACGGATCGCGCTCCAGATGGAGAATGATGTCCTTGATCATACGAATCCTCCCAACAGGCCTGTTTCGAAAAACAAGATATGAGAATGACGCCAGATCGAATTGACGTACCTCAAGGCAAAACGCACGCTTCTGAGTGTTGCCTTGACCCAGGTCAACGAGATCCGAACGTGCTCTGTTAGGAAGGTATCGCCGAATTCAATTTTTTCTGCAGGAAGTGACAATGCGTATTGCCAACTCTTCGTTGCTTCTGGCGGTGTCCGTGATTTTCACTTTGGTATCGGCCCAGCGCATGGAAGCCGCCAACGTCGAGCAAGGTCGACGCCTGGCGCAGCTTTATTGCGCGGGGTGCCACGCTATCGACAAGGTGAGTCCCAGCCCGCTTCGGATTGCGCCGCCGTTCCGTAGCCTGCATGAGCGCTATCCTGTCGAAACGCTCGAGGAAGCCCTTGCCGAAGGAATCACGACTGGACATCCAGCATGCCACAATTCCAGTTCGAACCCGATCAGATCAACGATTTTATTATGTTTCTCAAATCTCTGGAGTAGTCCTCGCTGTTGAAGGCAAGGAATGATGCAAGTTATCCGCCGATGAATTGCGCGATCTCATTGGCCGAGACGCAATTCATTGAAGGCAGGGCTTCCAAAAATGATCGTCGCAGCCGGGCGTCTATTCGACCACCAGACTCGTGAAAAATGGCTCGATGATGTCGGCGCCGGGTACCCTCCCTTCTTCAGAAGCGCAAAGGGTGACGAACTCATTCCTGCAATCGAAACATCTCCAAAGCTGCTGAAACTGGTGCGGATCAAGACGCTCCTCCCACTCGAGATGGATCAAGCGTGAACCGCACCGCGTGCAAGTTCCGTTATGGTCCTGTGTGGTCGATGCCATCGTTGCGACTCCTTATGCCGAGCCCCTTTCAGGTTTGTGCAGATTACGGGGCCGGTTCGCAGCGATGCTGATCCAGGTCAAAGAATCGCGGCGGCGATCCCAAGCGCCCGCCAACCCGCGATTCTCCATGCCGCCACTGACCGCTACAACGCCTTAACGGTCCACGCGATCATGTCCTTCGCGATCCGCCCGAATGCCTCGTTGAATGCTGCGCTGGCCGCCGCAGGCTCCATTTTATCCAGCTTCTGCGTATCCTGGAACAGTCGCGCCGCGACCACTTTGCCGTCCTTGTTCAGGATTCGAGCCGACAATCCGATATTGGCAGCCGGTTCGGGTTCAGTCGAGATCTGGAAGCTCCGGACGTCGATCACGAGTTGATAATCCGCCTGCACGCCATCCATTGAGCGCAGCGGTGCATGGGCGATGTCGTAATTTTCAAAACTCTCGAGCAGTTTCGCCTGCAGCAACTTTGGAATGCTGTCGGCCCACATCGCATCTGCGAAATCCGGATATTCCCTCGCCGGCGAAAACAGAAAGCGCTGCGTATCGAGCTTGATCACCGCAGTCGGCTCTGGAATGACGAGTCGGCTCTTGAGAGTTCCGGCAGGCGAGTGTGGAAAGTCAGCCGCCGCACGTAGGTCGTAGGTGGTTTTTTGCGGCTGCGAAGCGCCTCCGCCTGTCATGCGTTCAAGGCCCGCCACGATGCCATCGAGCTTGCCGGTGTTCCGCGCCAGTCCTTCAGAAAAGACCTGCAAATTTGCGATGGTGCTTTTTATCGGCTCCGCATTTTCCGCGAGCACCGCATCGACATGCCGCAACGCATCGCGCGCAGCCTGTGTCATGCTTTGGCCCGCATCGGCTTCGGCGATCAATGTCGGAACCGGGCCGGCGGCGCCGAGCAACCGACCACCTTCCAGCGCAATGACCGGAACGCCGGTCAGGCCCTGAAATTCGAGGCCGACTTTGGTGTCGGACCGAACCGGTGTCGTCGATGTCACGGCGATCGCCGCATCGACGCGGCGCGGATCGTCCGGAGCGAGACTGAGCGCAGTCACTTCGCCGACACGAATGCCATTGAAGAGGACGGCCGCACCAACCAACAGGCCCGGTACCGAGTCTTCGAATTGCACGTGGTAGGTCGTTCGCGGGCCGATGCCGCCGGTATTGTGGAGCCAATAGACGAAGCCGAAAACCGCCGCGATAGCTGCCAGCACGAACGCTCCGATGACGACAAAGGGGGCACGGGTTTCCATCTTTCAACTCGCCTTCGGTTGCAGCATCAACGAGCGCTTGCCATGGAAGTAGGCTCTCACCCACGGATGTTCGGATTGCAGCAGCTCACGCATCGGCCCGATGGCGACGATCCTGCCGTCCGCCAGCGCCGCGACGCGGTCGCAGACGGTGTTCAGGCTGGCGAGATCGTGCGTCACCATGAACACCGTCAGGCCGAGCGTTTTCTGCAATGTCTTGATCAGGGTATCGAAATCGCCGGCCGCGATCGGATCGAGACCGGAGGTCGGCTCATCGAGAAAGACGATCGCCGGGTCGAGCGCCAGAGCGCGCGCCAGCGCCACGCGCTTGG
This sequence comes from Nitrobacter sp., assembly GCF_051535235.1. Lineage (GTDB taxonomy): Bacteria > Pseudomonadota > Alphaproteobacteria > Rhizobiales > Xanthobacteraceae > Nitrobacter. Next base: position 118,912 of record NZ_JBPPLZ010000007.1, on the reverse strand, counting down.
TCATGCCGCCCGACAGTTCGGAGGGAAACTTGTCGCCGTCCTCCGGGGTCAGGCCGACCATTTCCAGCTTGGCCGTGGCAATCTCGTCCAGCAGCGCATCTGACAGCACCAGATTCTCACGCAGCGGAAACTGAATATTCTGCCGCGGCGTCAGCGAGGAGAACAGCGCCCCCTGCTGGAACAGGATGCCCCATTTGCCGGCGGCGGCTTGCGTTCCGCGGTCATGCGTCGAGCCGATTCTCGTGCCCATTACCTCGATCTCGCCGTCCCGTCGCGGGATCAGGCCGATGATGCTACGCATCAACACCGACTTGCCGCCGCCCGACGCACCGACAAGGCCAAGGATCTCGCCACGGCGCACATCAAGCGAGAGATGATCGATGACGACGCGGCGCTCGAAAGCAACGACGAGGCCGTTGACACGAATTGCGAACTCCCCAGCCGATGCATCCATCGCTACATTCCAATCGACGCGAAGAATACCGCGAACAACCCATCCAGCACGATCACCAGGAAGATCGACTTCACCACCGAAGTGGTCGTCTGCTTGCCAAGCGACTCGGCGCTGCCCTTGACGCGCAGGCCCTCGCTGCAAGCCACGATGCCTATCACCAGCGCCATGAAGGGCGCCTTGATCATGCCGACCTCGAAATGCGTCACGGAAACGGCGTCATGCAGCCGCGCGATGAATATGGCCGGACCCATGCCGCCGTAGAACCATGCGACCAGACCGCCGCCATAAAGCGCGGCCATCGATCCGACGAACGTCAGAATCGGCAGCGCCACGGCAAGCGCAAGAACACGCGGCAAGATCAAAACGACGACGGGATCGAGACCCATGGTGGATAGCGCGTCGATTTCCTCGCGCATTTTCATGGAGCCGAGCTCGGCTGTGTAAGCGCTGCCGGATCGGCCGGCGACCATGATCGCGACGATCAGAACGCCGAGTTCGCGCAGAACGAGGATTCCGACCATATCGACGACGTAGGAATCGGCACCGAACTTGCGGAAATGAAAAAAGCCCTGCTGAGCGATGATCGCGCCGATCAGAAACGTGATGAGCAGGACGATGGGAATGGCCTGCCAGCCGACCCGATACAATTGGTAAACCAGCGAGGTGAACCGCAGCGAACGCGGCCTGCGAATGATGCCGAGCAATGCGACGCACAGCGCGCCGAGCATTTGCAGGAACACGGCGACATCTTCGCTGGACCCCCAGGCAGCGCGACCGATCTTCTCCACTCTGGCGATCACGGGATTGCGTGCCTTGAGTGGTGGAGGATTGTGCCGGTTGACATGCCGGACCTCCTCGATCAGCCCAACGTAGTTTTCGGAGACGCCGACGACTTCGACCGGATGATTGGCAGACGCTAATCGGCGCGACAATTTTTCGAGCAGCCACGCTCCCAGGGTGTCGAGCTCGCTGAGGCCGCTCATGTCCATTTTCAGCGATTTGGCCCGCTCGACCTGCGGCCCGGCGGTTTCCGTGAGCGCTTCCAGGGTGGTGACATTCGCCGCGATCCAGGAACCGTCCGGGTGCAACTCGACCGTATCCTCTCTTGATATGGCCGCCAATCGGGGTACCGTCGCCAATGCAAATCTCCAGTTCGCCGTCCCTCCATAAACCTGCAAACGAGAATGGACGTTGACCTGCCTCAAACCGTCACGGCATCCCGTTGAATGGCATTTGACGCAATCACGGGCATGACCGCCGCCCATGTCGATTCGCCTCCGGTTCATAAAAGAACAGAATGACGCTGGATCAGTCACAAGGGAGCAAGCGGCGCCTCCTCGACATTGGAGGCCGACAAGTTCAGAGCCAGAGAACTATTCAATCAGAGAGTGCGCTTGTCGCCACGCGTGCAGTCGCGCAAAGCTTGCATGATATCCTCGCGCGAAATGATGCCGACCAAATGCTGATCGGCAGCCATAACGGGAATGCTGCGAAGCCGATGCTCGACCATTAACTGCAATACACGCACCAACTTCGTCGTCGCGCCCACATAGATAAATTCGTGAATCATCACATCAGAAGCGGTTCGTTTCATAAGTTGGTCATAGCGCGGGACCATCGAACTCAGCGTAAGGGCGAAGCATTTGAGGAAGTCGAACTTCGTCACCAGGCCGACGACTTCCTGCCGGTCGACGACAGGATAGGCATTGAAATCATCACTGGCGAACAGATCGTGGAGTTCGTCCATCGTGACCTCGCACGACACCGTCTTGACGTCGCGCGTCATGTAACGGTCGACGATCTGTTCGATAAATTGATACAAGATGTCACCCAATCCGCTACGTCTGAAATCTATGGCGAGTTGTAGCTCGGGCGCGCGCAGCACGCCGCTCGCGCGCCCAGCTTCTCAAGTCAGGCGGCTGCCTTGACTTCGATTTTCTTGGCTTGCGCGGGTGCCGGCTTGGGCACCGTGACCTTCAGGACACCTTTCGACATCACCGCCTTGATGCTCTCGAGGTCTACGCCCGGCGGCAGTTCGACAGTCCGCACGAAGGAACCGTAGTTCCGTTCGACAAGATGATAGTCCTTTTCTTTTTCCTCCCGCTGGTTCTTCTTCTCGCCGCGGATCGTCAAATGATTGTCCACGACGTTCAACTGAACGTCCTTTTCCTCCAGGCCGGGAAGTTCCGCGGTTAATTCAATCTCCTTGTCGGTCTCGGCAATATCCATGCTGGGCATCAGCGTCCGTGACGACAGACCGGTGAAGCTTTTATTGAAGCCATCGAACAGCCGGTCCATCTCTTGCTGGAGCAGCGCCAACGGATTTGCGTCGGTCCGCGTCAGGGAACTATCCCGCCCTATCGGGATGAGCGACTTCATCATGATTGATCCTCCAAACAATGAGTCCTGAGCGGCCTTATCTCACCACGCGCCGGCGGAAATACTTTGATCGAGGTCAAACAGGGTGGCCATTGAAGCCGGCCACGAGATCCGGCGCAGATCAGCGCGACAGCAACACGCAACGCGTCGATTCAGTCGCAAGATGCTGCGTCACGCCACCGAGTACCCATTCACGCAATCGCGAATGGCCATAGGCCCCCGCAACGAGCACGCCCGCTCCAACACTGGATGCAATTCCATCCAGTGCGGTCGCCGCATCCCGCGTCGAACTCTCTTCTTGAACAAGTGCGCTCGCTGCAATGTCATGATATGACAACCACGTGACCACATCTTGAGTGCGGTTCAACGCGGCCTCGCGGCTGCCGCCGTTTTCGACAATCTCGGCGATTGTCACGTCTTTGGCTTTGCGAAGTAACGGAAGCGCATCGACGATTGCCCGTCGTGCTTCCGGGGTGTCCTTCCACGCGACCAGCACGCTTCGCAAATCGAGCCAGCCAGCTGCCTCCGGGACAACGAGTATCGGCCTTCCAGCTTGCATGACCAGGTCGCTGGGATTTGCCCTCGCAAACGGATCTGTAAACGCGCCGTCCCGGCTTTGCCCGATCACGATGATATCGGCGGTACGCGCTTCGCGCGCAATAAACCGAGTAGGCGTCTCCATATTGGAACGCCATTCGACGTGTTTCGCGCCCGGACCCATGGCCTCTCGAAACTCGGCCTCGAGTTCCGACAATCGCATCCTGATGGCGTTCCGACCTTGCTCGATCATCTTGTCGGCTTGTTCGCCCGAGGTGAAATAGAGCGGCGGGCTGAACTCCGCAGCCGCGATTCCGATAGCTCGCGCATCAAATCGTTCGACCGTTTCCCTGGCTATGGCAAGGCAGCGCTCGTTCGCCTGATCGGACGCAAGGCTAACCATGATCGTCGCGTAGGTCATTCTTCCCTTCCTTACTACGGCTCAGTATCAAATCACATTATCCATGCATGGATCCGAAACGGCAGGGCGGAAATGATCCAGATCAAGCCTGCGAATGAGCCGGCTTGACCTAGGTCAAGCCGGCTCGACTCAATGGCGGTAGCATTTCGACAGCTTCATCCAAGCCTCGGAGCATCGACATGCGCGCTCACCAGATCATGACCAGACGGGTCATCACGGTCAGCCCTGATACGACCATCGTCGCTGCCGCAAAGACTATGCTCACACAACACATTAGCGGCCTTCCGGTGATTGACGCAGCAGGAAAGTTGGTCGGCATTATTTCGGAAGGTGATTTCATTCGCCGCATCGAGATCGGTACGCAGCGCAAGAGGGCGCGATGGCTGAAGTTGCTGCTCGGTACCGGCAGAGAAGCCTCAGATTTCGTTCACGAGCAGGGCCGCAAAGTCGGTGAAATCATGACACCGAATCCATTCACGGTGTCGGAAGATACGTTGCTGGAAGACATTGTGGCCCTGATGGAAAAGCACGACATCAAGCGGCTGCCGGTGATGCGGGACGACCAGATTGTCGGAATCGTGACCCGCTCCAACCTGCTTCAGGCCGTCGCGGGGCTTGCTCGCGAGATTCCAGATCCGACCGCAGATGATGACCATATTCGCGACCGCATCATGACCTCGATCGAGGCCAGCGCCTGGTGTCCTTTCGGGCTGAGCGTCATTGTGCACGGCGGAACCGTCCATCTCAGCGGGGCCATTATCGACGAACGGGCCCGGCAGGCTGCGGTTGTCGCGGCGGAAAATGTCGCCGGCGTGAAAGAAGTTCACGATCACCTTTGCTGGGTCGATCCGATGTCCGGATTGTACTTGAATTCTTCCGAAGATAACAAACTGGCAGCCACGGGTTGAGTACAGAATCGCGAACCGCGATCGATAATATAAAGCGCGAGCAACCGGTCGCCTATTCTGGTCTTTGCTGCATGTCGCCAGCCTGCGTCACCTTTGGCGCTGCGGGCTGACCAGAACATCACTCATTTCTTTTCGGCACGAGAGGTGACGGCTCTTGCCCTCCTCCGCACCAGGCCAAGGCTGGCTGCAACAGCACAGCATTTTTTGGTGTTTTTCGGCCGGACAAAGTCTTATCCTTCAGCCTTGGGCCTTTCGCCCCTACCATAAGTAGCGGCCACGATCCCGGCTGAGCCTCATTAGCTGGGACTGCGAAGGCTCACGAAGCTTTACTTGCCGTGCGGGAAGTGAACCGTGACGAGTGATGATCTGCCGCCCCTGAACAGCCTGTTTCGTGACGAAGAGTTGCAACGCGGAATCGACAAATCCGGAGTTGGCATCTGGGATCTCGATCTCTCGACCTGGAAACTGTTCTGGTCCGGCCCGACACGCCGGCTTTTTGGCGTCTCGGACAACACCCCGGTCAGCTACGATCTCTTTCTCTCCCTGCTTCAGCCGAAAGATCGCGCGCGCACCGAATTGGCTATCCGGCGCTCGATCGAGACCGGGTGCAGGTTCGACATTCAGTACCGGCTCCGTGAGACATCGGAAGGAAGTCGCTGGGTTCGGGCGCGTGGCGGTCTCGTCATCAACGACGATGGAGTGCCGCGGCGCCTGAGTGGCGTCATGCTCGATGTCGACGATCAGAAATTGATCGAAGAAGCCCTGCTCGCGCGCGAGGATCATCTGCGTTCGATCCTCGATACGATTCCCGATGCCATGATCGTTATCGACGATCACGGCATCATGCAGCACTTCAGCACCGCAGCCGAACGTCTGTTCGGCCACTCAGAACATGAAGCCATCGGCCGGAATGTCAGCATTTTGATGCCTGAACCGGACAGCAGCCTGCACGACAGCTATTTGGCCCGCTATAAATCCACCGGCGAACGGCACATCATCGGCATCGGACGGATTGTTACCGGTAAACGCCGAGACGGGGCTACTTTTCCAATGCATCTGTCGGTCGGCGAGATGCACTCCGGTGGAAAGCGACATTTTACCGGGTTTGTTCGCGATCTTACAGAGCATCAGCAAACCCAGGCAAAACTACAGGAACTGCAGTCCGAACTGATTCACATGTCCCGTTTGAGTGCGATGGGTGAAATGGCCTCGACCCTTGCGCACGAATTGAATCAGCCGTTGACTGCGATCAGCAACTACATGAAGGGATCTCGCCGTCTTCTGGCGGCGAGTAACGACCCGAACGTCTCAAAGATCGAAACGGCACTGGATCGCGCCGCAGATCAGGCCATTCGCGCCGGCCAGATTATTCGGCGGTTGCGCGATTTCGTCTCCCGCCGGGAATCAGAGAAACGCGTCGAAAGCCTGACGAAGCTGATGGAAGAAGCCGGGGCTCTCGGTCTCGCCGGCGTCCGTGAACAGAACGCCATGCTGCGGCTTGAACTGGATGCAAAATGCGACCGCGTCCTGGTCGATCGCGTGCAGATCCAACAGGTCCTGGTCAATCTGTTTCGAAACGCCCTGGAGGCGATGGCGGAATCACCAAAACGGGAACTTGTCGCCGCCAGCAGAAAGGTCTCCGACGAGATGGTCGAACTGTCCATATCGGACACCGGCCATGGCTTCAGTGAGGTCGCCACTGCAAATCTGTTCAAGACTTTCTTCACGACCAAGGAAACCGGCATGGGAGTGGGACTCTCCATCAGCCGGTCGATCGTGGAAGCTCACGGCGGCCGAATGTGGGCCGAAACGAACGATTCCGGCGGCGCCACCTTCCGACTGACCCTGCCCATGGCTTCGACCGAGGATTTGCCCGATGTCGCATAACGGAAATGTCTATGTCATCGATGACGATCCTACGATGCGGGACTCGCTCGATTTCCTGCTTGGCTCGGCGGGTTTCAAAGTCACGCTGTTCGACACTGCCGCAGACTTCCTCGGTGCTCATGCCGGCCTCCATTTCGGCTGTGTCGTGTCTGACGTCCGCATGCCCGGCATCGACGGAATGGATCTGCTTCGACGCCTCAAAGCCAATGCGTCGCCCCTTCCCGTCATTATCATGACCGGACACGGGGATATTCCCCTCGCCGTTGAGGCGATAAAATTGGGAGCGGTCGATTTTGTCGAAAAGCCATTCGAAGATGAACGGCTGATTGGAATGATCGAGGCGGCCATCCAAAGCGCCGATCATGCGAAGAGCGACGCCGTCTCGGCTGAGATCGCATCAAGGATCGCGAGTCTGAGCAAGCGCGAACGTCAGGTCATGGACGGCCTAGTCGCGGGGCTGTCCAACAAGCTGATAGCCCGTGAACACAATATCAGTCCCCGGACGATCGAGGTCTACCGGGCAAATGTCATGACCAAGATGCAGGCACATAACCTGTCCGAGTTGATCCGGCTTGCCCTGCGCGCCGGCATCTTGAACGATTGAGGTAAATCAAGCCGCGGCATTCCTCTGATCGTATTGTGGATCGCCTATTGGATTCGCGGCATCAGATGGCAGAGATCGCAATCGCAAAACACAAAATCTGCATTCTCGATGACGATCCCGCCGTGCTTCAGTCATTGCGATTTCTTCTCGAAACACATGGATTCAAGGTTCGTACGTTCAGCGCGGCCGTGACGTTATTGGCTTCCGTTGACCCGCACGATGTCGATTGTCTGGTGATCGATTACAGACTGCCCCGGATGGATGGACTGGACGTGGCGCTGCGCCTCCGTCAACAAAATGTCGCGGCACCGATTGTTCTTATCACCGGCTCTCCCAACCGGCACATGGCGGAGAAGGCGGCGGCCGCCGGTATAGCGCATATCCTGTTCAAGCCTCATCTGGAGGGCAGCCTCGTGACGTGCGTTCGGGAGGCCATTTCTCGCCAATACCCGAACGATTAAACATCCCGCTGACGTTAGCGACGGTTTCCTGCAAGCCGCGGGACCGCGAAATAAATCGCAGCCTCCCGACAACTGTCTTGTGGGGGCACTTTGAAAGCGACTCGGGCATCTCGTTGATTTTCCACGACTACACCACGCGGCCATTAGGGCGACCATCATCTTGCAAGGCTGATGAGGATAAATGGGGCCACAGATGATGACACCGGTAGGACGGTACACCGTTGCGCCACTACATCTCTGACTATCTGCGATTTAATCCAGATCGAGATTGCGATGACAGGCATAATGATTGCAAAGGTCGTAGCCGACGCCATGCGGCCTCCGCTTCAGAAGCCGCATTCACGATATTGCTTTGATGCAAGCCGGAATCGTGGGCCTACCTGGATGAAATCTAGGTCGAGGCATCGGTGTCCTTGTCGGAAATCACGGAGACCATCGCATTGAAGATATTCGAGGTTTATTCGCCAACGCCTCTCAGTTGGAGAATAGGTTGCGAAATCATGCTGCGCCTTGGCCGGCCCCTTGCAGATTGCCGCTATATAGTTACGGATGTCGGGCGGCAGTGCATCTATGTGCTGAGGATTCCAGGGATCATCCTTGGGTTGTTGGGATGCAGCGGGCAGCTCGCTCGCAAGTAGGAGAGAACACACCAATAAGAGGATGCGGACGATCATTCGGTCCTCCACGAAGACAATTTCAGAAACACGTGCACATGCCGCTTCGTAGCGCACCTTGTTGCCTGCCATGTTGAAGGTCAGCAGGGGCCAAACGCAAAGTCAACGCAATGACCTGCGCCGCATAGAAATGGCAACAGGTTCTCAAGGATTGAAATCGCGGAAAGCTCCAATCCTATTCGGCTGCGCGACTCGTCGCAATTCTGTTCGCATTATCCAGTTCCAAACGTCGCGGCGCGAAACGGGTATAAAGCGCCGGCAGCACCACAAGCGTCAGCATCGTTGCGGTCAGCAGTCCGCCGATGACGACAGTTGCCAGGGGCTTCTGCACTTCCGCGCCTGTTCCTGTCGCTAACGCCATGGGTACAAAGCCGAGCGACGCCACCAGCGCCGTCATTACGACGGGACGGAAACGCGTCTGCGCTCCGTCATAGATTGCCTGGACAAGCGGCACGCCGCGATCGATCAGTGACCGGATCTGGGTCAACATCACCAGACCGTTGAGCACGGCCACGCCCGACAGGGCGATGAAGCCGACTGCGGCAGATATAGAGAATGGCATGCCGCGCAGCCACAGCGCAGCAATCCCGCCGGTCAACGCGAGCGGCACGGCGCTGAAGACGAGGAGTGCATCGCCCACCGACCCCAAGGCGCCGAAGAGGAGCAGGAAGATCATGGCGAAGCATGCGGGGACGACAAGCGCGAGCCGCTGGCGCGCGACTGAGAAGTTCTCGAATTGCCCGCCCCAGACCAAGTAGCTCCCCGGCGGCAGCTTCACCTCTTCGGCAACCTTCGCTTGGGCCTCAGCGACCAGCGACCCGATGTCTCGCCCGCGGACCTCGGCGGTGGTGACAACGCGGCGCTTGCCGTTCTCGCGGCTGATCTGGTTGGCCCCTTGCTTCATGGTTTCCTCCGTAGGCGAAAGGTGGGACTGCGGTCGGCCAAGAACCCAACGAAGCTGATTAGACCCCCCTGACTTCTTCTGAGCTCAAAAATCGGCGAAGAAATCGAGGAGAAATTCCATAGGCGTTTCAGGGGAATCTAAGATCGAGTCGTTTTCAAAACGAAATCGAGTCGTTTCAAAGTGCCCGCACATGTCTGATGTGCATGGTGGGCCCGGCAGGACTCGAACCTGCAACCAGACCGTTATGAGCGGCCGGCTCTAACCATTGAGCTACAGGCCCGGGCCGGAGATCGCGCGTGCAACCGCCCTCGGCGCAGGCATCCTTTACAAGGTCGGACGCCGCGCGGCAATCGGCGTTCAGCCCGGAAGCCCCCCGCCATGGTGAAAGGACCTGAAAATACAAAGGAAGATGCGCGCCGAGGGCCCGGCGCGCATCTCCTGGCCGCGACCGCCGCACCCGCTAGAAGGTTGCCCGGGCTTTCACATAGAACGTGCGCCCCGGCTGCGGCAGGCCCCAGGCCAGTTCGTAGTTCTGATCGAGCAGGTTCTTGACGCCGCCCGCCAGTTCGACATTTTCCATCAGCTTGTAGCTGACGTTGACGTTGGCGAGCGTATAGGCCCCGGTGCGGATATAGAGATCGGGAAAGGCGGCGCGGATCGGCGCGTTTTGAGCCTGAGTGCCGACGACGACGTCGCTCCAGCGGTCGCTGGCGATCTCAACGCTCGGCGTGATGGTAAACCGATCGATCGGCCGCCATGTGGCATAGAGGAACGCCTTGTGGGTCGGCACGCCGCTCGGCCTGAATCCGGGAACGGACACGTCGCTGACGTCTCGCTCGATGAAAGTATAGTTTCCGCCGAGCGCGAACTGCGGCGAGAACTGCGCTTCGAACGACATCTCGAAGCCGTAGAAATTGCCCTGGTTGATGTTCTGCGTCTGCGACTGCGTCGGGCTGACCCGAACCGCCTGGATCAGGTCACGCACGTCGCTATAGAAGACCGCCGCCGTCGCCCGCAGATTCGCGGTGACATGGCCTTTCCAGCCCAGTTCATAATTGGTGGCGCGCTCGGGACCGAGGTCGGGATTGGGAATCGCGGTCCCGAAACGCTGGCTGTAAAGCTCGAAGATGGTCGGGAAGCGCGTGCGGTCGGATACGCTGAAATGAAGTTCCCCGGTGTCGCTGTAGCGCCAGATCGCCGCGGTCTGCCAGTTGAAGGCGTCAGACCCGCCCTTGGGGTATTCGTAGATGAAGCCGCCGTTGCTGCTGTTGAATTCCTCCGCCTTGTCGATCCAGTATTTGTCATAGCTGATGCCACCCACCAGATCGAAGTTCGGCCTGACGTGGAACGTGTTTTCCAGCGCGGCCGACCACGTCGTCTGCGCCTGATTCTGCTTCGGCTCGACAAACCCTCCGGACGGAAGGGTCGGCTGGTTGTGATTCCACTCGGTATGGAAATCTTCCCGATAATGAAACGCCGCCTTCAGCGTGTTCATCGGAATCAACTCGGTGCCGGCCTCGACCGAGCCGCCGCGTGCGTTGTCGTCGTAATAGCTGTTGAAGCGGCCGTTACTCGATTGCGTCGTATAGGAGATGTTGTCGTACGCCGAAAGCGAATTGTAGAATGTGTTGTAGTAAAGCTTGGTCTTGACGTAGGAAGCATCGCCAAGCTGGGTGTTCGACATGAATGCGAGGTTCTGAACGTCCCACGCCGGCCAGCGCCAGTAGCTGTTCTGGCTCGACGGCGGATTGTTGTAGACGTTGAGAGGAGCGCCCTTTTCGCCGGATTGCTTGATGAAGTTGATGCTGTATTCGTCGGTGGCGTTCGGCGTGAAACCGGCCTTGAGGTTGACGCGCCAGTCGCGGGTATCGGACCCGTTGCGCCTGCCGCCGTCTTCGAGCGAGCCGGCATAAGGACCTTGCGCCGGATACGGCGAATAGCCCTGCGACAGCGACCAGAAGTCCTGATTGAGATAGTTGGCGCTGCCCTGAACGTAGAATTTCTCCTGGCGCGACCCGAGCATCGCGTAGCTGTTCCAGCCCTCGAACGCGCCGCGGTTATCGAACGCGGCGCCGCCGCTGAACTCGCCCTCGAACGGTTTTACCGGCTTGCGCGACACCAGGTTGATGGCGCCGCCCATGCCGCCGGGGCCGTCGAGCACCGAGGCGTAGCCCTTCTGGATCTGGATTTCGGCGATGTCGTTGGTCAGGAAGCGGCTGAAATCGAGCCGGTTGTCGGCGGGCAGATAGACGCGCACGCCGTCGATCATCAACGGCACCTGCCAGCGTCCGAAGCCGCGCACGAAGATATCGGTTTCGTTGCGCTGACCGGCGGTGGACTGGGTGCTGACAACGCCCGGCACGAGGTTCACAGCCTGTTCGAGGGTCTGCTTGTCGAACGTCCATGTCTGCTCGCGCGTTATCGTCGAGCCGCCGACACCAGTTCCGCCCTGCCCTGCGCCAGAGACGTAAATCTCGCCGAGCTGATAAACTCCATCCCGATCCTGCGCTTCGGCGCCGACCGACATCGCGACAACGGCTACCGATGACAGGAGCGCGCTCCTGCCCATGAACCTCGTTGATGGTCTCACGCCCGCCCCCTCGCCCCTCAGATTCGCTGTATATAACGGAATATACTGATATCGAGGAAGGCGGAGCCCGGCATAGTGGCATATTGACGCATATATAACGCTACCAACAACGATTGATAACGAAAATCGCCGCACGGATTGACCCGCCGCCGGCTGCTGCCCGCACCCGCTCCCATCCGCAGCGGTCAAAAACCGGTGTCTCCACCGGAAACGTTAACCCTTCGCTAACCATACGCTGGGCAAATTTTGCCGGGTGGAATCCGGGTGAAGTCGAGTGTCGTCAGCCGCGTAAAACGGGAGGATCCCGTGGACGCCAGTGCGGTACCCCACTTACGGAACGGCGGCCCTTCGGCCGCCGCGCAGACGCTCGGGGCGCGCGAACGGCATTCGCGAGGGGAAACGGCGACGATGGCGGGCATCACGGCGGGTCAGGGGGCGGAGGTCTCGGTCTCGGGTTTTCCGAGCTTCAGCCAGATCGGGACCATGCTGCGGCGCGGCGATCTCGCGCTCGCCTTCGGGATCCTGACCATTCTTGTGGTCCTGATCCTGCCGCTGCCGTCTGTCATCCTCGACCTGTTTCTGGCGATCTCGATCACACTGTCGATTCTGATCCTGATGACCGCGCTGTTCATCCAGGCGCCGCTGGAGTTTTCATCTTTTCCGACCGTGCTGCTGATTGCGACCATGCTGCGGCTGTCGCTCAACCTCGCCTCGACGCGGTTGATCCTGTCACATGGGCACGAAGGCTCGGCCGCCGCCGGTCACGTCATCGAGGCGTTCGGCAACTTCGTGATGGGCGGCAACTTCGTCATCGGCATCATCGTATTCGCGATCCTGGTGATCGTGAACTTTGTGGTCATCACCAAGGGCTCCGGCCGCATCGCCGAGGTGGCGGCGCGCTTCCAGCTCGACTCCATGCCGGGCAAGCAGATGGCGATCGACGCCGACCTTTCCGCCGGCCTGATCGACGAGAAGACCGCCAAGGAACGGCGCAAAGCGCTGGAGGACGAAAGCGGCTTCTTCGGCGCCATGGACGGCGCTTCGAAGTTCGTGCGCGGAGATGCGGTCGCCGGCCTGCTCGTCGTCTTCATCAACATCATCGGCGGCATGATCATCGGCATAGCACAGCAGGGCCTGAGCTTCGCCGATGCGGCGCACAGCTACACCCTGCTGACCGTCGGCGACGGCCTTGTCACGCAAATTCCGGCGCTGATCGTCTCCACCGCCGCCGGTCTTCTGGTCTCCAAGGCCGCCGTCACCGGTGCCGCCGACAAGGCGTTGATGAAACAGCTCTCCGGCTATCCGCAGGCGCTCGGCATGTCCGCCGGCGTGATGCTGATGCTGGCAATATTGCCGGGCATTCCGATGTTGCCGTTCCTCGCACTTGGCGGCGGCGCCGCGGCGCTGGCCTGGACTTCGCGAAAACGTCACAGCATCGCGGCGGCGGAAGCGCAAGCGGCGGCATCCTCCGAAGCGAAGGCCGCGGCGACGCAGGCGGCCGCCGAGGAGCCAATTTCGACGGCGTTGAAGATCGACGATCTGAAGATCGAACTGGGTTATGCGCTGTTGCCGCTGGTCAACGGCCCGGATGGCCAGGATCGACTCACCGAGCAGATCAAGGCACTGCGCCGGTCGCTGGCGATCGAGATGGGATTCGTGATGCCGGCGGTGCGGATCCTCGACAACGTGCAGCTCGAGGCCAACACGTACATCATTAAAATCAAGGAGGTCGACGCCGGCTCCGGCCGGATCTGGCCGAACCAGTACATGGTAATGGACCCTTCCGGCGATCAGGTCGACGTCCCCGGTATCCACACGACCGAGCCGACCTTCGGGTTGCCGGCGACCTGGGTCGATGCCTCACTGAAGGAAGAGGCTTCGCTGAAAGGATATACAGTCGTCGATTCCGCGACCGTGGTTTCGACCCACCTCACCGAACTGCTCAAGACCAACATGTCGGACCTGCTCTCCTACGGCGAGGTGCAGAAACTTCTGAAGGATCTGCCCAAGGAACAAGGCGAACTGGTCAAGGACATCGTTCCCGCCCAGATCACGATCTCCGGCATCCAGCGCGTGCTCCAACTGCTGCTTGCCGAGCGCATCTCGGTGCGCGATCTCTCCACGATCCTGGAAGGCATCGCCGACGCGCTGGCCTTCTCGCGAAACCCGACGACGCTGGTCGAACATGTGCGCGCCCGCCTCGCGCGCCAGATCTGCGCCCAGAACACCTCGGTCAACGGCTACCTGCCGCTGGTCGCGCTGTCGGCGAAATGGGAGCAGGCTTTTGCCGAATCCATCATCGGCCAGGGCGAAGAGCGCAGCCTTGCGATGCAGCCCTCGAAGCTGTCCGAATTCATGACCGCGGTGCGCGACCGCTTCGAACAGGCGGCCCGCGAAGGCGAAGCGCCGGTGCTGGTAACCTCGGCCGCGATCCGGCCGTTCGTCCGTTCTCTGGTCGAGCGGTTCCGCGCCCAGACCCCCGTGCTCTCGCAAGCGGAAATCCATCCGCGTGCCCGGCTCAAGACCGTCGGCAGCATCTGATCGCCGCCGAATCGCGGTCGCGGGGGATGCGGCATTTTGGCATCAGACAAGTGATTTAAATCTGACTGGCCGAAACCGACTGCCGGCCACGCGATCCAACGGAGGTTTAACGTTAAAACGCTGAAACAATTGCATAATCACCAATTGATGGGCAGGTTTCGGGGCGATTTGATCGCGCAGCTTCACACCTTTTCACGGCTTTGTGATGGCCTCTTCGGAACGTCGCGGGCGCTTCCTACGTTTTAAGGGCGCGAAACCATGAACCTGTAGACGGACGACCGAGACACATCTCCAAAGGAAGTTTAACGCCGGGAGGCTTCCAATGAACCACTCGATTTACAGCGCGGATCGGATGACCCACCTGAAGATCGTGGTGGTCGCTCTCGTCGCAGGGATCGCGGTAGCCGGTTTTGCCATTTCGGCGCGTATGAATGCCGACGACGGCTTTACGCAGACTGCCCGCGTCATCAAGGTCGGCAAGCCGATGGCGATCACAAGTTCCGACACAATGGTGGTTCGCTGATGAATTTAAGGAATCACGAGGCTTCTTTACATTGCCCCCCGAAGTCGCCGCGTGAGTCGTAGAGGACCCCACTCACCCCAAGTGGACTACGATGGAAAACGCCCGCCCCCCACGGGCGTTTTCTTTTGCGCCAATGAAACGTCGGCGCACCGGTCTCCAGTCCAGTTCAGGCCAATCCAGCATCGTTGCCCTGCCTCGTGATCGAGGTGCAGGCCTCGCACATAACAAAACCCGGGCAACGCGGCCCGGGTTTCGACAAATGTGAATTCTCGACCTGCGGTTCAGGCAATGGCGGCGTTCATGCGCGCCCGCATCAAACCGATGCTGTCGAGATCGGCCTGCTCGCGGGCGCTCTCTTCCGCGCGCTCGCGCGCCTGATCCCGCTCGTCCAGCAACTCGACCTTCTTCAGTTCCTCGAAGGCTTCCGCAAGGTTTATCCTGGCTTCTTCGAGCTGGACGCGCAATTCGTCCGCCGAGCGGGTCAGGTTTTCGCGGCGCTGGATCGCCGCCTTGGCATAGGTCGGATAGGCGAAGTGCGCTGGATCGTTGATCCCCGCGCGCTCCTGCTCGATTTCGATCTCACGCTCCAGATCGACCGACATGCGCTGGAAGTCAGCGATCATGCTCTCGATCTGGGCCACCCTCCGTCGCTTCTCCTCGACCTGGAATTTTCTCAGACGGATCAGCGTTTCACGCGACTTCATCGACTCGTACTCCTCCAGAAGTCCTATCCGAGCAGGACACACTGGCACCGCTTGCGGGCCTCGCCGGCACCTCTCTGATAACAAGCGGATGATGACCCGACAAAGTTAGCTTTCCGTTTCCAAGGTCTTAAGGATTTGCTGCAACCGCAGATAGCCGTCCTCGATGCTGGTCACCTCGTCCTTGGCCTGGCGCAAAAAATCCTCCAGAACAGGATTGAGCCGGATCGCCTCGTCGACCTCGGCGTTGGAACCCGCCCGGTAGGCGCCGAGGCGGATCAGTTCCTCCATGTCGGAATAGGTGGCCATCACCTGCCGCCCGCGCGTGATCACCGGCAGGAAGGCCGGATCGGCGGATTTCGGCATGGTGCGCGACACCGACTTCAGGACGTTGATCGCGGGATAACGGCCGCGCTCGGCGATGGCCCGCTCCATCACGATGTGGCCGTCGAGAATGCCGCGCACCGCGTCCGCCACAGGTTCGTTGTGGTCGTCGCCATCCACCAGCACCGTGAAAATGCCGGTGATGGTCCCCTTGTCGGCGCCGGGGCCGGCGCGCTCCAGGAGTTTGGGCAGTTCGGTGAACACTGTCGGCGTGTAGCCTTTCGTGGTCGGCGGCTCGCCGGTCGACAATCCGATTTCGCGCTGCGCCATCGCAAACCGCGTCACCGAATCCATCATGCACATGACGTCCTTGCCTTCGTCGCGGAAATATTCCGCGATGGCGAGCGTCAGATAGGCAGCCTGCCGCCGCATCAAGGCGGGCTCGTCGGAGGTCGCGACCACGACCACGGATCGCGCGAGTCCTTCCTCGCCGAGATCGTCCTGCAGGAATTCCTGCACCTCGCGGCCGCGTTCGCCGACCAGTCCGATCACCGACACGTCGGCGTCCGCGTTGCGCGCCAGCATCGACAGCAGCACCGATTTGCCGACGCCGGAACCAGCGAAGATACCGAGCCGCTGGCCGCGGCAGCAGGTCAAAAACGTGTTCAGCGCGCGTACGCCGAGATCGAGCGGCTTGCCCACTCGCCTGCGCGAATGCGCCGGCGGCGGCGAATTGCGGAACGGCACCGGCACTGGCCCCTGTGACAATGGCCCCTTGCCGTCGATCGGCTCGCCCATGGCGTTGAGAACGCGGCCGAGCCACGCGGCCGAAGGACGCACCTGACTGGAGGCATTGGCGATCACGGCGCGGCAGCCGCGCCGCACCCCGTCGAGGCCGGCGAATGGCATAACCACGGCATTGTCGCCGCTGAAGCCGACCACCTCCGCCGGAATGACGCGGTCGCCGCCGGTCTCGATCACGATGCGAGCCCCGACCGACATCGCGTGAATGGGGCCTGCAATCTCCACCATGAGCCCGCGCACGCCGACCACGCGGCCATAAGTATTGACGCGCTCGATATCGCCGAGTTGCTCGGCGAGGCCCTTCATCGCGAAAACCTTAAGTTTCCTCGCACTAGCAGACCCCCTTTAACCTCGTGTTTACCCGCATCGTTAATCATTGCGTCATTGTCTTTGGTGACTGAGCGCGCCTGTCTTCAGGATGAAGGCGAGTCGCGGGAGTCGGTTAGGTCTGGCTCTTAATGTGGAACCTGAGCGCAAGCGGGTAGGAAAAGCTGCTTCTATGCAACATCTTAGGGCGATTCGATGAAAATTGCACCGTTTGATCTTGCACAACAGAATCAGTTTTTGTTAACCATACGCGGTCAGGATCCGAATCAGTTGCTTAAAGGCGTTTCCAGTGCCGCAAGTATTGCGGCCGGCCTGACGCCCGGCGCGGCGACGATTAGGGGACTGGCATGCGCGTTTTGCTGATTGAGGATGATAGCGCCGTCGCGCAGTCGATTGAGCTGATGCTCAAATCCGAGAGTTTCAACGTCTATACGACGGATCTCGGCGAAGAAGGCGTCGATCTCGGCAAACTATACGACTACGACATTATCCTTCTCGACCTGAACCTGCCCGACATGTCCGGTTATGACGTGCTCAAGCAGCTTCGCGTCTCCAAGATCAAGACACCCATTCTGATCCTCTCCGGCCTCGCCGGCATCGAGGACAAGGTCAAGGGTCTCGGCGTCGGCGCCGACGACTACATGACGAAGCCCTTCCACAAGGATGAACTGGTCGCCCGCATTCATGCGATCGTGCGCCGCTCCAAGGGACATGCCCAGTCGGTGATCCAGACCGGCGATCTCGTGGTCAATCTCGACACCAAGACGGTGGAAGTCGGCGGCCAACGCGTGCACCTCACGGGCAAGGAATACCAGATGCTCGAGCTGCTCAGCTTGCGCAAGGGCACCACGCTGACCAAGGAAATGTTCCTCAACCACCTCTATGGCGGCATGGACGAGCCGGAATTGAAGATCATCGACGTCTTCATCTGCAAGCTGCGCAAGAAGCTTGCCAACGCCTCCGAAGGACGCAACTTCATCGAGACGGTCTGGGGCCGCGGCTACGTCTTGCGCGAACCGCATGAGGACGACGTCCGCATTCCGGCCTGACCAATTCACCGTTCCTCCCAGACTGACCCCGCCGCAATTGGCGGGGTTTTTGTTTGTCGGTCTGTGCCCGGCTCATTGTCCCGAGATGAAATCGGAATGTCGAATTTCTCACCCCTCGCGCCGGGAGAGGTGAACCGGCGAAGCATAGCGGAGACGGTTGGTGAGGGATGTTCAATATTAAGTCCCTACCCTGCCGGGCGTCTCGCTGCATGAACCCGTCGCCGGGTTGTCTCGACTGACGGCATGACTGATGATCCGGGCTGAGGCCTATCCACGGGGGCTGACATGATCCTGCAATCGCTGGCCGGGCTGCCGGCCTTCCTGCTGTATTTCTGCACGGGCCTGATCGCGGTCTTGCTGTATCTGTTCGTCTATACGCGCGTCACGCCGCACGACGAATTCAAGCTGATCTGCGACAACAACCCTGCCGCCGCGATCGCGCTCGGGCTCAGCCTGATCGGCTTCGTCATTCCGGTGGTCAGCGCGATCATGCACACCGTCAACGTGATCGACTGCCTGATCTGGAGCATGATCGCGCTGATCGTGCAGATCGCTGTCTACTATATCGTGAAAATTCCGGTGCCCAACCTGTCAGGCCGGATCGCCGCCGGCGAACTCGCGCCCTCGATCTGGCTGGGCCTGTCGTCGGTCGCCGCAGGCGCGGTCAACGCGGCATCGATGGTCTATTGACCATGGCTGGTCCTCCCGCCGAACCGTTCGGGAAACGGCGTCTGCCGCCGCTCGAACCGCCCCCGCCAAAACGCTCCGGGCGTGTCGCGCTGCTGGTGATGGGTACGCTCGCGGTCGGCGCAGGCGCCTATGCGCTGATGCCGCACGACAATTGCGAGTCCAACCGTCCCGGCGTCGCGGCGTCCGCAACGCCCGGTCAGACCGCTACGGCCTGCAATTCGGGTTCATCGAGCGGCGGACACGGGAGCGGCTGGTCGTCGCGATCAGGCTATTACGGCGGAGATTCTTCCTCCAGCCATTCCTCATCATCCTCCGAAACCGGCGGCGGCCCCATCACACGCGGAGGCTTCGGCGGCTTCGCCCATGCAATCTCGTCTCATTTCTCCGGCGGCGGCTGACCCGCCTTCCGGATTGCGAGCTTCGACATGCAACGCATCGTCTGCCCCGAACGCAATGACTGGCAAACCACGGCCGAGAACGCAGGCTTCGCGTTTCATACGCTCGACGGCGAGCGTTACTGGGACGAGCGCGCCTATTACGCATTCACGCTCGAGGAAGTCGAACAGGGGATCGAAGCGCCGACCGGCGAAATCCATTCCATGTGCCTCGAACTGGTCAAGCGCGCGATGAATGACGAAAGCGTGCTGCGCCGCCTCAGGATTCCGCAGGCCTGCTGGCCGATCCTCACCGATAGCTGGCGGCGCGGCGACGCCACGCTCTACGGCCGCTTCGACTTCTGCTTCAGCGGTCAGGGTCCGGCGAAACTGCTCGAATACAACGCCGATACGCCCACCTCGCTGTTCGAGGCCGCGGTGTTTCAATGGACCTGGCTCGAGCAGGCGATGGAGCGCCAGATCATCCCGAACGGAGCCGATCAGTTCAACTCCATCCATGACAAGCTGATTGCGCGTTGGCGCGAGATCGCACCGAACGGCCATCTGCACCTGACCGGGCTTTACGAGAACCCCGAGGATGCGGTGACGCTGAACTATCTCGAAGACACCGCCCGGCAGGCGGGCCTTCAAACCACTTCGCTGGAGATCGAAAGCATCGGCGTGGACAGCGCCTGCCAATTCGTCGATCTCGACGATCGCCGCATTGAGCTTGCGTTCAAACTCTACCCCTGGGAATGGATGCTGCGCGACAGCTTCGGCTCCCGGATTCGGACCGCATCGACACGCTGGATCGAGCCGCCCTGGAAGGTCGTGCTCTCCAACAAGGGAATTCTGCCGTTATTGTGGGAGATGTTTCCCAACCACCCCAACCTGCTGCCCGCCTATTTCGAAGAGGACGCCGAGGTGAGCAGACTCGGCAGCTCTTATGTGCGCAAGCCAATCTACTCCCGTGAAGGCGCCAACGTCGAACTGGTCTGCGATGGAACGGCGCTGGACCAGCAAAGCGGCCCCTATGGCAGCGAAGGTTTCGTGCGGCAAGCCTCGGCGCTCCTCCCAAGCTTTGAAGGCGTGTATCCGGTCATTGGAAGCTGGATCGTCGGCGATCGGGCTTGCGGGCTCTCGATCCGCGAGGACGCGCACCCGATCACGGGCAACACGTCGCGCTTTCTGCCGCACGCGATCCTGTGAGGCGCGCGGGGCGCCGTCATTCCTGACGCGAAGGCGACGAAGGCCTTGTGTTCGCACCGAGAGCGGTGATCCGGAATCTCTATATGCAATCCGAAGCGGGATTCCGGGCCTGCTCGCAAGCGAGCGCCCGGAATGACCTGGATGGAATGTTGTCGGTTGGCCGCTACGCGCGGGCTGCGGACTTGGCCGCCAGCATGCCCGGAACCAGCGACGGCGCGGTGACGTGATTGGGCCGATAGAGACCGCGTTTGTCCGGATGAGGCTTGAACGCGTCGGTCAGCCCGACCACGGTTTCCGCGGCGCCGAGCGCGAGGAAACCATCGCTCTCCATCCGCTTCGCAAGCCGCTGAAAAATGCTGACCTTGGTCTCCTGATCGAAGTAGATCAGCACGTTGCGGCAGAAGATCACGTCGAACGTGCCGAGGTGGGAAAAATCCTGCAACAGGTTGAGCTGCCGGTGCTGAACCATCGCACGAATGTCGGCGTTGAGCTGCCAGAGTTCGCCGACCTGCTTGAAATACTTGATCAGCAACTGAATGGGCAACCCGCGCTGCACCTCGAACTGACTGTAGAGGCCGGCCCGCGACTTTTCGAGCACCTCGTTCGACAGATCGGTGGCGACGATCTCGGTACGCCATCCCGCCAGCGCCGGACCGTATTCCTTGAGACACATCGCGATCGAATACGGCTCCTGTCCGGTCGAACCGGCGGCGCACCAGATCCGCAGGCTGCGGCGAGCTGCCCGGGCCTGCACCAGCGCCGGGATCACGGTGTCACGGAGGTGTTCGAACGGCGTCTTGTCACGAAAGAAGAAGGTTTCGTTGGTGGTCATCGCCTCGACGACGTCAACGCTCAGCGGTCCGGCACCGCTCTTCATCTTCTGCACGAGGTCGCTGATGCCTGGCAGACCGGCCTTGCGCGCAAGCGGCGTCAGACGACTCTCGACCAGATATTGCTTGTCGACAGCGAGATCGAGTCCGGACTGGTCCTTCAGGAACTTGCGCAGATACTCAAAATCAAGCGGCGTCACGAATGGCCTCCCGCAAACAACCGAACGAGTTTCGGTGCGATTTGTTGAAGCGGCAAAACAGCCGCGCAAATTCCGGCCTGGGCGGCGGCGCCCGGCATTCCCCACACCACGCTGCTTGCTTCGTCCTGCGCGATGACGCTTCCTCCCGCGGCGACGATCTGCTTGCCGCCGCGCATTCCGTCCGATCCCATCCCTGTCAGGATGACGGCCAGAATGCCTCCCTGCCAGATGTCGATCGCCGACGTGAACAGCGGATCGACAGCCGGCTTGCAGAAGTTCACCGGCGGACCGTCGTCGAGCGCGATGATCCCGCCTCCGCCCTTTCGCGCCACGCGCATGTGGCAACCGCCCGGCGCTAAATAGATCCGTCCAGGCTTCACGACCTCCTCGTTCACGCCCTCCTGCACCGGACGTCCGGCGACCCGCGCCAGATGTTCCGCGAGAATGGTCGTGAAAGTCGGCGGCATGTGCTGCGTGATCAGCACCGGAACGGCGTCGATCACGGGCCCTATTCCGGCCACCAGCGTCATCAGCGCCTGCGGCCCGCCCGTGGACGAACCGATCAGCAGCACGCGCGGGTGCAGCGGACCGAAGGGACGCAGGAGCGGTGCGGGTTGTGCCGGCGCAGGAGCGGCCTGAGTGAGAGTTGGTTCGTGCGGCGCCAGCGGCGGAGCTGCAACCACCGCCGGACGACGACGCTTCGCCGCGAGGTTCCGGATCTTCTGGATCAGGTCGTGCTTGAAGATATCGGCCGCCGCGATCTCGCGGGTGCTCTCCGGCTTCGGAATGTAATCCGCCGCGCCGAGCGCCATCGCCTTGAAACTGATCTCCGCGTTGCGGCGGGTGAGCGTCGAGGCCATGATGATAATGAGGTCGGGTTTCTTGGCCAGCAGTTGCGGCAGCGCCGAGATGCCGTCGAGATCCGGCATTTCGATATCGAGGACGACGACATCGGGATTGGCACGCTCGACCTGGCTGACCGCATCGAGCCCGGTGCGCAGCGAAGCCGCGACCTTCATGTCGGGCTCAGCCTCGATCCAACGGGAAATCAGCCCGCGAATGACGACGGAGTCGTCGACCACCATGACGCGCAACGGCTCCTGCCGTCCCGAATCCAAAGCCGCCGGACTTGCCAAAGCAGTACTCATGACCCACCAGACGCAACCACGGACAAAGACGATTTCTGCGCCGGGCAATCCGGTACGGCGCGGCTAATTTCAGATCAGACCGATTTCGTGAAACTTCGCCGTCACGATGTCCTTGTCGAAGGGCTTCATGATGTATTCATTGGCGCCGGCATGAAGCGCGCGCGCGATATGCGCGACATCGTTCTCCGTGGTGCAGAACACCACCTTCGGCCGATCACCGCCGGGCATCCGGCGCAGGTTGCGAAGGAATTCGTAGCCGTCCATGACCGGCATGTTCCAATCCAGCAGCACGGCATCCGGCAACTCGCGCTTGCAGGCCTCGAGCGCCTTCTCGCCGTCCTCCGCCTCGACGATATGGAAATTGAAGCCTTCCAGGATACGCCGCGCGACCTTACGGATAACGCTTGAATCATCCACGACCAGACACGTTTTCATTTCGGCCTCCGCTTCTTTCCAATCTTCATGACGGGACGCTTTCCCGATGACTCCACTTACCGCCGGTCTCAAGCCGCAAGCTTGTCAGACGCGATCTCCAAAATCCGATCGACATCGAGAACGACCATCAATTGTCCATCCAGCCGATGCACACCCGCCGACATCTCCGTCATCCGCGCATCGAGGTTGGCTGGATTGACCTCGCGGCTGTCATCCGGAAGCGCCATGACCTCGCCGATCGAATCGATCAGAAGTCCGTAGGACTCGCCCCGCAGTTCCACGCCGACGGCCATTGGCGGACGATCGGCCTCTTGCTTCGGAAGGCCAAGTCGCGCGCGCATTTCGATCGCGGTGACGATGCGGCCGCGCAGATTCAAGACGCCCGCCACGTCGTTCGATGCCAGCGGCACGCGGGTCAGGCGTTCGGGTTTGAACACGTCCTGCACCCGCGAGATCGGAAGCCCGAACAACTGCCCGCCGATCGTCGCGGTCACGTATTCGGTAAACGCGCTTTCGCTGCCTTGATTTACCATGGTCATGCCGTGATCCTTCATGCCGCTGCCCGGTTGGTTTCGGCGGTCTGTTCCTTCAGCGCCGCAATGAGGCCGGGACGGTCGAACTTGGCGACGTAATCGTGGAAGCCGGCCTGACGTCCCCGCTCGATCGCGGCCGGAGAAATCATTGACGACAGCGCGATGATCGGAGTTCCGCTGAGACGGCGATCGGAGCGCACCGTCTCCGCGAATTCGAAACCGTTCATGTCAGGCATTTCGATGTCGGTGAGGATCGCGTCGAACTCCTGACCCGACCGCAGAACGACGAGACCTTCCTGCGCGTTGGTCGCAAGGCGCACCTGATATCCCGCGGCCTTGAGAACCGGCGCCAGCATGTTGCGGAAAAAGGCGCTGTCATCCACCAGCAGCACCGACCGCGTGGCGGCGTCGGCGCGCATCTCCTTGCGCTTGAACCAGTCGGAAAAAGCCATCGGCAGGAAATGACCGATATCGATCACGTCAGTCGCCCGGCCCTTGATGACGGCGGAGCCGAGAATGCCCTGCTGATTGCTCGCCACCTCGATGTTCAGCCGCTCCTCGACGATGTCGATGATCTCATCGACCACCAAGCCCGCCGCCCGTCCTTCGTCAGCGAACACCAGGACGGCTTGCGACCCCTCGGTCCCGACCGAAACGCCCTCCATCTGCACCAGCGGCATGAGCTGTTCGCGGTACTGCACCATATAGCGACCGTCGGAGATCTCGATCTTGTCGACGCCGATCTCCTCCAGTCGCGTGACGAGTGCGAGCGGCACGGCCTTGGGCTGGTCCGATCCGGCGCGGAATACCAGCAGCGACGTCATCTGCTCGGCGTCGCTGGCGCCCGCACCGCGCTCGTCGGCGATTTCCTGCTGCGTCGCGACCGATGCGCCGAGCGCGTGCGCAATGCCGTTCGGGTCGATGATCATGATCACCGCGCCGTCGCCGAGAATGGTGTTGCCCGAAAACATGCCGATGTGCCGCAGCATGGTCGACATCGGCTTGACCACGATTTCCTCGGTATGGAACACGCCGTCCACGACGATGCCGAAGGTCTGGTTTCCGACCTGCGTGACCACGATAAAACCGTTCTCCGGATCGCTGGATGCGCCATCATCGATCTTCAGAAGCTTCTTCAAGTGCATCAGCGGCAGCAGCTTATTGCGCAGCCGCAGGACCGGAGTTTCCTTGATACGTTCGATACGGTGCTCCGAATCCGCGCGCACGCGCACCAGCTCGACCACCGAGAGCTGCGGTATCGCGTAACGCTCGCCCGCGGCTTCCACGATCAACGCCGACACGATCGCCAGCGTCAGCGGAATCTTGACGGTAATGCTCGAGCCCTCGCCGGCCACCGACTTGACGTCGATGGTGCCGCCGATCTGGTCGATGTTGGAACGCACCACGTCCATGCCGACGCCGCGCCCGGAAACGGCGGTCACCGCCGCCGCGGTCGAGAACCCCGGCGCGAAGATGAACTTGTGGATCTGCGCCTCGGTCATCTTCTCGAGTTCGGCCTCGGTCGCGAGGCCGTTCTGAATCGCCTTGGCCTTGATGCGCTCGGTATTGAGACCGCGGCCATTGTCGGCGATGCAGATGATGATGTGACCGCCCTCATGATAGGCCAGAAGGCGGATGGTGCCCTGTTCGGGCTTGCCCGCCTTGAGCCGTTCCGCCGGCGTTTCGAGACCGTGATCGGCGGAATTGCGCACCATGTGCGTCAGCGGATCCTTGATCAGATCGAGAACCTGACGGTCGAGTTCGGTGTCGGCGCCATGCATCTCGAGTTCGATCTGCTTGCCGAGTTCGCTCGACAGATCGCGCACGATACGCGGCAGCTTCTGCCAGGCGTTGCCGATCGGCTGCATGCGCGTCTTCATGACGCCTTCCTGCAGCTCGGCGGTGACGTTGGACAGCCGTTGCAACGGCACCTTGAATTCATTGTCCTCGTGGCGGCGGCTGATCTCGAGCAACTGGTTGCGCGTCAATACGAGCTCGGACACCATCGTCATCAGATGCTCGAGCGTATCGACGTTGACGCGGATCGACTGGTGAGAAACCCGATCGCTTTCCGGAGTGTCTTCCGCTTTCTTGGGCGCCGCCTTGACGGCAGCTTTCGGAGCGGCGGCCGGCGCGGGCGCCCCGGATGCCGGCTGCGGAGCGGGAGCGGGCTGCGGAGCGGCAGACGCGGCCGACTCGACCTCCGTCTCCCGGAACGCGCGCTCGAGATCATCGAGCGATACCTCGCCCGGACGAAGCTGACGTTCGAGAATTTGATAAGTGAGCGTACCCGCCGTCTGGGGGGCGGGCGCTTCGGCGGCGGGCTCGGGAGCGGGAGCGGGAGCTTCGGAAGCGCCATGCTCGGCCATGTGATGGAGCAACTCGATCAGATCGCTATCCGATCCTTCCGGCTCGGTTTCGGTCGCCTCGAGCTGACCCAGGATATCCCTGATGCGATCGATGGTGGAGAGAATGAGCGTCACGGCCTCGCCGGTCACCGGCATGCCGTCGCGAAACTTGCCCATCAGCGTTTCCGCCGCATGGGCGAGCGCCTCCAGCCTCGGAAGGCCCAGAAAGCCGCATGTCCCCTTGATGGTGTGGACCAGCCGGAAGATATTATCCAATATCTTCGCGTTGTTCGGATCCTGCTCGAAGCTGACGAGCTGATTGTCGACGGTATCCAGACTCTCGTTGGTCTCGGTCAGGAATTCGCGGAGGAGATCATCCATTGCCTTCTGGCCCTCGAACTGCCGGGGCGACGTCGTCGCGCCTTTTCGCGGCCGGGCCAGTTTCAACCCAAAGCATTTAATATTGGTTGAGCAAGCGGAAAAGAATGCAGCAACGATCGATGCGGCGGACTCGTCGCGACACGCCTTCGAGCGAGGTCACTGCATCCGTCAGGATTTTGCCTGATCCGGATACAAGGCGTTTGACCTTGATTTAGCAGCGAAAAGTAACACGCTTGGTAAACGGATCAAAACCCTGACGCTGATCTCCGCAAACCCGGAAACCATTCGTTCACCTTATCAGGCGACGCCGAACTCAACGGGCGCTTACAATCACTTTCTCACCGTCGGGGACGATCGAGATGTTGATACCGCAGGCCTCAGCAAGCAGACGGGTGTAGTAGGGCTGAATCGCATGCGCATCGACGGCGCCGGTAGTGCCAGACGACAGAAGATCGACGACGCTCTGCGATACGCGAGCGTTCATTCCCGCGGCAGTGATCTGAAAGCCCATCGCTTCGCCGTCGCCAAGCGGATCGACGCTCAGCACGCCTCCGCGGGGGATCATCTGCTGCGCGATCACCAACAAGTTGAGCAGCAGTTTCACCCTGTTCTTCGGCAACAGCAGGCGTGGGAGATTCCAGGCGATCGTGATCTTGCCGTCCTCGAAATGGCCCTTCGCCATGGCCTGCGCATCGCCAAGATCGATCTGCGCGCCGGCCGAGCCCGCGGCGCCGAATGCGAGACGACAGAACTGCAGCCGCGCCGAGGCGGTTTTGGCGCTCTTGCGAATCAGATCGAGCGCGAATTCGCGATCGTCCGGCTTCGGATTGTCGTCCAGCACCTCGAGCCCGTTGACGATTGCGCCAACCGGACTAATGAGGTCATGACAGACGCGCGAACACAGCAGTGCTGCGAGTTCGAGCGTATCGGGAACGGGACCGGGAGACGACGTGCCAGACATAATACCTGCTCCTGGGATCCGTTTCGGCAAATCCGCAGCAAGCGGACTTGCAGCGCGCGGACATGGCGAATCAAACGATCGTGGTGGCTTGATACACCGCCGGAGCCCCTGCTGCCACCGAAAGGCGGTCGCCGCCGCTTTGCCGCGCCACGCAAGGACGCTTCGAACGTGCCGGTGATCGACGCTCAAACGGCCGCGGCGCTGATGAACCCACTCACCACGCTGGTGGCGAAAGCGGGCGCGGCCATCCTCTCGGTCAATCGCGATCGCATGACGATCAGCGGCAAGGCCGACGGGTCCCCCGTGACCGAGGCGGACCTCGCCTCCGACCGGATCATCGCCGACGGGCTTGCGCGGCTTCGTCCCGATATTCCGCTGCTGTCGGAAGAACGCGTGCATCCTGCCGCGCCGACTTATGCCGGCAGCTTCTTCGTGATCGATCCGCTCGACGGCACCAGGGAATTCATCGCCGGCCGCGACGAATTCACCGTCAATCTGGCGATCGTGACGGACGGAGTGCCGCTGTTGGGCATCGTCGGCGCGCCCGCGCTCGGTTCGATCTGGCGAGGCCTTGTCGGCCATGGCGCGCAGCGCCTCGCGGTCACGGTTGACGGCGACGTCGGCGCGGCCGCGCCGATCACAACCCGGCCGTATCCTCGCCACGGAGCATGGATCGCCGCCGTCAGCCGCTCCCACGGCGACAGCCGCTCGGACGCCTTCATCGACGGCCGGCCTGGCGCGGTACGCCGGCCGCTCGGCTCCGCCGTCAAGTTCTGCCGGATCGCGGAGGGCGGAGCCGATATCTATCCCCGTCTCGCCCCGACCTGCGAATGGGACGTCGCGGCGGGTCATGCGCTGGTCGTCGCCGCCGGCGGCAAGGTCACGGACGGCAGCGGCGCGCCGTTGCGTTTCGGTCAATCGCACGAGGGATTTCTGGTGCCGGAGTTTATCGCCTGGGGCGACCCCTCCGCCGCTCCCTGACGCGGCTTGCCATCTCCTGCATCTATTGCGCCAACGTTTCCTTCAGCACGGCCCAGCGCCGCGTCGCGTCGTGCAGATAGCGCGCCGGATCGGCCGCGAAAGCCGCGCGGGTGTCCTCATGGCCGAACAGGTAAAGCCGGTGGCCGACAATCAGCCAGAGCCGTGCGGTTCCGGCGAAAGTCACCCCCCGCGCAATGTCCACCGGATCATAGCCGCCGAAACGCGGGCTATACACATCCGGATTCGCGATAAAAAACGCCCGATTGTCGGGATTGCTGAAGCGCCAGACGGCACCGCCCTGCGACACCTCGAAGGCGGGGTCGCCTTGCACTGCGCGGCCGTCGGTAAAGAAAGCCACGGGATCGAACCCGCCGATCGCCAGACCCGTATAACGGTCGGCCACGATCCGCTCCGAGGTCGCCGCCCTGGCTGCAAGGTCCAGCCTGGCGCCGGCCAACCCACACCCCAGCAAGGCGATCGCGACTGCCGCGAGGCGCAAGCCGTTTCCTTCCTGCCGCCGTGCCGTCATAGTTGATGCGGATAACGTGTGAGTCGAGGGGACGATCGCCGCGTCATACCGACCGTCTATCAGCATCGGGTTAAAGACGCAGCGACAAGTTTCGCTACCTTGGGGGGACTTCCATGACTTTGATTTCACGCCTTGCAGCGGTCGCGCTCGCTGCCGTGACGACGTTCTGGATCGTGCCGGCACCCGCCCAGCAGTCAGCGCCGCCCTACGATGCGCCTCCGGGCCAGCAAATGCCGCCGCCGCAACGGCACGCCGGCCCAGGCAACTATTCGTCGGACGAACTGCTCAAATCCGGGACCCGGTTCTTCGGCAACGTCTCTCGGGGCCTCGCCTCCGTCATCGAACGCGCCGTGAGCCAATGGGGCCTGCCAAACGGTTACATCCTGGGCGAGGAAGGCTCGGGCGCCTTCGTCGCTGGCCTGCGCTACGGCGAGGGCACCCTCTACACCAAGAATGCCGGTGACCTGAAAGTCTACTGGCAGGGTCCGTCGGTCGGTTTCGACTGGGGCGGCGACGGCGCCCGAACCATGACGCTGGTTTACAACCTGCCGGCCACCAATGCGATCTATCAGCGCTTTGCGGGCATCGAAGGCTCCGCCTACATCGTCGGCGGCTTCGGCATGACGGCATTGACCGCGAACAATATCGTGCTGGTGCCGATCCGCTCCGGTCTCGGGCTGCGGCTCGGCGCCAATATCGGCTATTTGAAGTTTACGCCGCAGGCGACCTGGAACCCGTTCTGACGCCCTGATGCCAGCGTCCATGTTTTCTTGCGGCCAACCGGATTCCGCCTGACCGGAAAATGCCTTGCGTGGCGTGACGCTGGTGTTTTGCCGGCCGCTCATGGCATGGTAGCCGAATCCTTATCCGGCTTGTGGAGCGCCCCCCATGGTCGAGCCGATCATGTATCTGGCGATCGGTTTTCTGGTTTCGATGCTGTGCGGACTGATGATCATGCCGCTCGTGCACAACCGCGCCGTTCGCCTCACCACCAAACGTCTCGAAGCGGCGACGCCGCTGTCGATGGCCGAAATCCAGGCCGATAAGGATCAGTTGCGCGCCGAATTCGCGATGTCGGCAAGGCGACTGGAAATGAGCGTCGAACAACTCAAGAGAAAGACCGCCAGCCAGTCCGCCGAACTCGGCAAAAAGGCCGACGCAATCAACCGGCTGAAGGTCGAGCTTGGCGAGAAGAACGCCGCGATATTCAAACTCGAGGGGCATGAGCAGAAGGTCGGCGCGCATCTGCAATCCACCGAACAGGAGCTTGTCACAAAGGCCGAAACTTTGCAGAGCGCCGAGCAGACCCTCGTCCAAAGCCAGGCCGAACTCGCCCGGCTTCGTCAGGAACTGTCGGATCGCTCTCTGACGGCGGAGAGCCGGCAGGCCGAGCTGTTCGTGGTGCGCGCGCAGGTCGAGCGATTGAATGGCCGGATCAGCGAGGTCGAAAAGGAACTCGCCGATACGCAGGCGCTGCTCGAACGGCAGCGCGACGTGTCCGCCGTCAACGCCCGGGAGCGCGACGACGCGCGCAGACACGTGGAAAATCTGAGCCAGCGCATCGTCACCATCGACAGCCAGCTCATCGACAAGACCAAGGAAGCGGAACGGCTCGGCAGCCGTGTCAGAGAACTCGACGGCCAGCTTGCCGCGCAGACCAAGACCCTGGCCGAGCGGGACAAGGAGAACGGTCCGTTGCGCAAAGCCAATGCGGCGGCGCAACTCACGATCAGCGAATTGCGCGAGGAGATCGCATCGCTGAACGGCGGCAAGTCTCCGCTCATCGACGGACTGCGCAACGAAATGATCGCAGCCGAACGGGCGCTGCGCGCCGCCCACGATGAGCGGGCCAAGCTTCAGCGCGACATCACCGTGATCCAGCGGCAGGCGGCATCCTCCGGCACGGCCGAGCAGATGGAAAACGCACTGCTGCGCGAGCGCATCAACGACATCGCCGCCGAGGTCTCAAGGCTGGCCATGACCATCGAGGGACCGGATTCGCCGATCAAGGCCATCCTGGCGGCTGACGCAACGCCGGCCAGGACGACGAAAGCCGCAAACGGCGCAGCCGGCAACGGCGCGATACCCTCCGCCGACTCTCTGGCCGACCGCATCCGGGCCTTGCAATCCCAGGCTTCCCGCGGCGGGCGTTAGGGCTATTCCGGCTTTGATGAAATCTAAACCGGCTCTCGCTTTTTGATGCGTTTCTTGGCGCGAACCGGGAGCATCCGCTTCGTTGAATACGCTATCGCAGGATTAAACAACCGGCGCAGGCGCACGGTTCGCTTGACACCCCCACCCCGCATTTCCTAAATCGCGGCTTCGGTCGTCGCTGGGCCGGCCGAAACTAGGTCCGGCGATTGACGATCAGGGCGCATAGCTCAGCGGGAGAGCGTTCCCTTCACACGGGAGAGGTCCAAGGTTCGATCCCTTGTGCGCCCACCATTTGCCCGGCATGGATTGTCGCCGCACCGCAAGCCTTGGTCCGGTCCCCGAGCGCTCACAGCAGATGAGTTCGCGCGAACAGGGCCCGCAGCGCGTCGGTGGCCTTGCGGCTGAGCATCGCGTCGTCCGCGGCAGCCTCCAGCGCGGCGCGCGCCTCCTCGTGCAGGGCGCTAAACTCGCCCCATTCGGCGGTGCTGAGGCGCGTGATGAAATCATAGGCCTGCCCCACAGTGGCGATGGCGACGGACTCGCCGTTCACCTTGATGCGGAACGTCGCCTGCAGTTTCGTGACCGAGTCCGAGACCTTGTCCATGTCACACGAAAGACCTGCGTTGCGCACCGCCGTCAAGATAAACGATCAGGGTATCCCACGAAAGAAGCCGGCCGCGCCTCCCGATCCCTGGAGTTCCTGTGCCGGAAGCTGAACCACGATGAAATCGACGGGGCCACCGGGCAACGCGTCGTCGAACACGCCGGTCACCAGACGACCGGTACGCCATGCCCTGGTGTCGAGATTGGTGCGGCCTCCATACAACTCCGGGCCCTGAGCAAACGAGTTGTGTCCGTGCACGACATGGCGGCCCTCGAAGCCGGCTGCATCGCCTTTGGGATAGCGTTTCCAGAGCAGCGTGGACTCAGGCTGCGCCTCGCGGGCAACGCCGGGATCGAGCCCGGCGTGAACATAGATGCGATGCGCATCGACATACATCAGCGGCAGCGCCTCCAGCCAGGCGATGTCGGCTTCCGGAATCACAAAGGGATCGCCGCCGTAGGATTCCAGAACCGCGTCGCCGCCGTGCTCGAGCCACCGCGTCATTTGGGCCGGATCGCGCCACGCGGCGACCATCATCGCATCGTGATTGCCCTTGAGAGGAACGAAGCTCCAGCCGTCCGGCATTCCGCGTCGCAGCCTTGCGATGACCCTGCTGCTGTGCGGTCCCTTGTCGACGTAATCGCCGAGCATCACCAGCGTGCCGCCGTTGCCGGCGGCGTGGACATGAACCCGGTGCAACGCCTCGCTGAGCAGATCGAAGCGGCCATGAACGTCGGGGATGACATAGGTCAGGCTCATTGGAGCTCTCGCACGCAACGCGCGTCCCTGTCGCGTTTATAGCGTTTTCAAGCGAAGTGGATACCGGTTCGCGTGAAGAAAACGCGTCAAACAAAAGCTAGAGCTCGGCTTTGATTCCATCAAAGCCGGAATAGCTCTGTCGTATCAGCCGATCTTTACCGACGCGCTACAGCGTCTCACATCCGTACCTCGATCAGGCGCGGCCCCCTCTCCGCCATCGCCTCGGCCAGCGCCTTGTTGAAGTCGTCCGCCGTGGTCACGGCCCGGCCCGGCACGCCCATGCCTCTCGCAAGCGACACCCAGTCGAGGCCTGGGCGATCGAGGCTCAGCATGTCCATCGCCCGCTCGCCGGGTTCTCCGGCGCCGACGCCGTCGAACTCGCCGCGCAGGATCTGATACATGCGATTTGAGAAAACGACGGTGGTGACGTCGAGGCCCTCGCGCGCCTGTGTCCATAGCGATTGCAGCGTGTACATCGCGCTGCCGTCGCCGACCAGGCAGACCACCTTGCGATCGGGACAGGCCGCAGCCGCGCCGGTCGCCACCGGCGTGGAAAAGCCGATCGAGCCGCCCATGTTCTGCAGCCAGTCATGGGGCGCAGCGGTCGCGGTCGGCGGGAAGAATCCGCGACCCGTCGTGATCGACTCGTCGACGACGATGGCATTCTCCGGAATTGCAAGCGCGATCGCCTGCGCGATGGAGGCGTGATCGAGTTGTCCGGTGGGCGCTATGAGTTCAACCGGCTTCTGCGGCCTCATATCCGCTCGCCGTGCGCCCGCGGCGTCCGCCAGCGCTTCCAGCGCGGCCACTGAATTGTCGCCCCGCGCCGTCATCGGGTGCACCGAACAGCCCTCCGGCTTCAAGAGGCTCGGCTTGTCCGGATAGGCGAAGAACGCGACGGGATCGTCGGCTTCGACCAGTATGATGGTTCTGAAGGGCTGCAGAACGCGCAAAGCCTGCTCGACCACATAGGGAATGCGGTCGATGGAAAAGCGGCCGCGCCCGCGCGCCATGCGCGCGTTATAGGTCTGCGCCATCACCTTGCAGCCGGTCCTGCCCGCGATCATGCCGGACAGCGCCAGCCCCTGCTCGCCCAGCGCGCTGCCTGTGAGCAGCAGCAGAGTCTCTGGGCCGTTGCTATGCAGGATCCTCGCCGCGGCATCGACCGCGGGCTGCGAATAGCCCGGGCGCTGCGAATTCTCGGGCACCGCGGCGATACCGTCGGCCTCGTTCCACGCGGTATCGGCGGGCAGGATCAGCGTCGCGATCTGCGGCGGTGAACTTTTCGCAGCCGCGATCGCCGCCGCGCCATCGCAGGCGACCGATTTCGAATTCGGCGCGGTGCGGACCCAACCCGACATCGGCCGCGCCAGCCCCTCGATATCCGATGTCAGCGGCGCATTGTATCCGATGTGGTCAACCGCATGCTGGCCGACGATGTTGACGATGCCGGAACCGGCCTTCCCGGCGTTGTGAAGGTTGGCGAGGCCATTGGCGAGACCCGGACCGAGATGAAGCAGGGTGCAGGCCGGCACGCCCTTCATGCGGAAATAGCCGTCCGCGGCACCGGTGACCACGCCTTCGAACAGCCCGAGTACGCAGCGCATGCCCTCCACCCGGTCCAGCGCCGCGACAAAATGCATCTCGGACGTGCCC
Source organism: Nitrobacter sp. (assembly GCF_051535235.1). Lineage (GTDB taxonomy): Bacteria > Pseudomonadota > Alphaproteobacteria > Rhizobiales > Xanthobacteraceae > Nitrobacter. Next base: position 85,032 of record NZ_JBPPLZ010000007.1, on the reverse strand, counting down.
GGATTGGCGAAGCAGACGTCTACGCCGCCCTGGACCAGCGTCCGCACCAGGCTTTCAGCACCGTTCATCCTTGCGCTCCGCTCCTGTCCTTCGAACGAAGCCGAGATCAACATCGTTCCAGCCGTGCGTCAAAGGCTCGCGAGGTGCCGCGTGTCAAATCCACTCCATGAGGATGTTGATACCTTTTCGCAACGTTTACGCGGGAAGAATCCTCCTCACGCGACTGCGCCTTGCGAAACCGGACGAATTGTGCCCTGTCTCGCAACGAGATTGATCAATGAGGATACAATGACGCGCGTTTTGGCTCTTTTGATTGCCGCCGCCTTTGCCTTCAATGCGAGGTCCGCTTTCGCGCAATACGTCGATACGCGCGACTTCATGGATTTCAGTCCCAATTTTACCTCCGCAAATCCGATCCCTCGCGAGGTTGTCTATTTCCAAAGCCGGTATGCGCCCGGCACCATCGTCATCAGCACCAGCGAGCGGCGGCTCTATCTCGTTCTCCCCAACGGCCAGGCGCTGAGATACGGCATCGGCGTCGGCCGCGACGGTTTCCGCTGGGGCGGCGTCCATCGCATCAGCGCCAAGAAGGAATGGCCGAGCTGGACGCCCCCCGCGCAGATGCTGCGCCGGCGTCCTGATTTGCCGCGTTTCATGAAAGGCGGTATCGACAATCCGCTCGGCGCGCGCGCGATGTATCTCGGCTCGACGCTCTATCGCATCCACGGCTCCAACGAACCGGAGACGATCGGTCAGGCCGTGTCGTCCGGCTGCTTCCGCATGACCAACGAGGACGTGAAGGATCTTTATGATCGCGTGTCGGTCGGCACGACGGTCGTCGTCAATAACTAGCGGAGTGATTTACCCGCATCACGTCCCGATAGATGAATTGATCGCGTTCATGATTCCGAATTGGTTCGATCCGGAATCATTGTAACCCGGATAAGCCGCACGGATCTAAGAGACGTGCGCGCGAGAATGACATTTGCGCGCCCCCGCGCGGGTTGGTTGAGGGAGGCTGGCCGCGATGCATATCGCTTCGCTCAGGCTTGTTGCCGCCACCTTGATCGGAGCGGCCGTCTGCGTCGCGCATGCCCCCTTGCGACCCGCCCTCGCCGAGTTTGCGGGAGTTGCCGGGCGTCAGCACGCCGAGAAAAAGGTCTTCACCGACAGCGAGATTCTCGACGGGTTCTTCAAAATCGCCTTCGGCGCCGAGTACCATCTGGCCGGCCGGGTCGACCGCATCCGCAAATATGACGTGCCGGTGCGCGTATTCGCAGAGGGCGTCAATCGTGCCGACCGGAAGGCGCAACTGGCGAAAGTCGTCGCCGACATCGCAAGGCGCGTCCGGCATCTGGACATCGCCATGGCGGACAGCACCGATGCCGCCAACGTCACCGTCCGGCTGGTCCGCGACCGCAACCTCGATCGCACGATCGCCGGGCTCTACGGCGCCAGGCGCGCTCGCGAAATCCACACCTCGCTCGATCCCCAATGCCTCTCCGGTTTTCGCAAGAACGAGGCATTCGAGATCGAGCATTCCGACGTGATCCTGACCGTCGACAACGGCGACTTCGTCTTCCTCGACTGCGCCTACGAGGAACTGCTGCAGTCGCTCGGCCCGATCAACGACACCAGTTCCGTGCCGTGGACCATGTTCAACGACGACGTCCAGATGGGCTTCTTCGACATCTACGACCAGTACATCCTCAACATCCTCTACGATCCGCGCATCAAGGCCGGCATGACCGTGCAGGAGACCAGGGCGGTGCTGCCGCAGGTCATGATCGATGTGCGGGCGTGGGTTGCCAAGGTCAACGACCTGCCGCTGGAGTGATCGGCTTTTTATCGCGAATCCCCGTCATTCCGGACGCCGCTTTAGTGGCGATCCGGAATCCAGCAACACAACATTTACCTCGGTGCTGGATTCCGGGTTTGCGACTGCGTCGCACCCCGGAATGACGAATAGCTACGCGTTCTTCTCGAACAGTTCGCGGCCGATCAGCATACGGCGAATTTCGCTGGTGCCGGCGCCGATTTCATAGAGCTTGGCGTCGCGCAACAGACGTCCGGTCGGATAGTCGTTGATATAACCATTACCGCCGAGCAACTGGATCGCGTCCAGCGCGCACTGCGTCGCCTTCTCCGCCGCGTAAAGGATAGCCCCTGCCGCATCCTCGCGCGTGGTCTCGCCGCGATCGCAGGCCTTCGCCACCGCGTAGACATAGGCACGGCACGCATTCATGGTGACGTACATGTCGGCGACCTTGCCCTGCACGAACTGGAAACTTCCGATCGGCTGACCGAACTGCCTGCGCTCATGCACATAGGGCATCACCACGTCCATGCAGGCCTGCATGATGCCGAGCGGTCCGGCGGCGAGCACGGCACGCTCGTAATCGAGGCCGGACATCAGCACGCTGATGCCGCCATTGATGTTGCCGAGTACGTTCTCTTCGGGCACCTCGCAATCCTCGAACACCAGTTCACAGGTGTCGGACCCGCGCATGCCGAGCTTGTCGAGCTTCTGCGCAGTCGAAAATCCCTTGAACCCCTTTTCGATGATGAAGGCGGTGATGCCGCGCGCGACCGCGGCGGCGTCGGTCTTGGCGTAGACCACCAGCGTTTCCGCGACGGGTCCGTTGGTGATCCACATCTTGCTGCCGTTGAGAATGTAGCGACCGCCCTTCCTGTCGGCGCGGGTCTTCATCGACACGACATCCGAACCGGCGCCGGTCTCGGACATCGCCAGCGCCCCGACGTCCTCGCCGGAAATCAGCTTCGGCAGATATTTGCGCTTCTGCGCCTCGCTGCCGTTGCGACGCAATTGATTGATGCAGAGATTGGAATGCGCGCCATAGGACAACCCGACCGAAGCCGAGCCGCGCGAGATTTCCTCCATGACGATGCAATGCTCGAGATAGCCGAGACCGGCGCCGCCATACTCCTCCTCGACCGTGATGCCGTGCAGCCCGAGCGCACCCAGTTTGGGCCAGAGGTCGCGCGGGAACTGGTTGGTCCTGTCGATCTCGGCAGCGCGCGGCGCGATCTCGTTGACAGAAAAATCGCGAACCGTCTCGCGGATCGCGTCCGCAGTTTCGCCGAGGTCGAAGTTGAAGTCGCCAGCGCTGTTGAAACCAGTCACGGAGGTTCTCCCTCACGCGCGACCAAAGATAGGTCGCACTTTTTCCGGGAGCAACCATGCCATGGCGATCGCATCGAGAGAAGGGTGCGACAGCGCTCGTCGCTCGATGCCGCCGCTACGCCAGCGCGCGCGATGCATCCTTGACCTTGCGGGTCGCGGTATCCACGGACTGCGTGACATGGGCGATCTCGCTCATGTTCGAGGTGATGTCCGCAACTCCCTTGGCCGCGACCTGCATGTTGGACGAGATGCTCTGCGTCACGGACGCCTGTTCTTCCACCGACGCGGCGATGGCCGCCGATATTTCATTGATGCGCGAAATCGTCTGGGTGATGGCCTCGATGACTGCGACCGCCCCGCCGGTGGTATTCTGAACTTCGGCCACCTGGCCGCTGATCTCATCGGTGGCCTTGGCGGTTTGCGAGGCCAGGCTCTTCACTTCCGAGGCGACCACCGCAAAACCCCGACCGGCTTCGCCCGCGCGCGCCGCCTCGATGGTGGCGTTGAGCGCCAGCAGATTGGTCTGTTCGGCAATGCTGTTGATGAGTTGGACAACGTCGCCGATTTTTTGCGCCGCGGTTGAAAGACCGGAAACGATGGAACTGGTCTCGTTGGCCTGCGTAACGGCCTGCTGGGAAATCGCAAGCGCGTCCGCCGCCTGGCGGCTGATCTCGCCGACCGATGCCGCGAGTTCTTCCGCGCCGGCCGCAACCGCTTGCATGTTGGAGGAGGCCTGAGTGGACGCATCGGCCGCCGAGGTCACGCGCTGCGAGGTCGCGGCAACGGACTCGGTGATCTGGCCGAGATCGGTGTCGATGGATTTCTGCAAGTCCAGGCGGCGCATGCGGTCTTCAACCTGCGCCGTCACATCCGTGGCGAACTTGACCACCTTCATCAGCGCGCCCTCCGCATCATGGATGGGGTTATACGACGCCTGAATCCAGACTGTCCGGCCACCGTTGCCGATCCGCTTGTACTCGGCAGCCTGATATTCGCCGCGCCGGAGCGAGTCCCAAAATGCCTTGTAGGCCGCACCGTCGCGTTCGGCGGGTTCGATGAAGATCCGGTGATGCCGCCCCTGGATCTCGTCCAGCCGATAACCAAGGGTCTTCAGGAAATTGTCGTTCGCGGTAATGATGGTGCCGTCGAGATTGAATTCGATCACCGCCTGCGCCTTGTGAATCGCCTTGAGCTGGCCTTCGCAATCGGCGCTCCGCAGTTTGCGTTGGGTGACATCGGTGGCGAACTTGACCACCTTGAAGGGCTTGCCGCGACGATCCAGCAGCGGGTTGTAGGACGCCTGGATCCAGATCGGCCGCCCGCCCTTGGCGACGCGCTTGAACTCCTGAGCCTGATATTCACCGCGTCTCAGAGCGTCCCAGAATTCGCGATATTCGTGGCTGTCGCGGCGTTGCTGGTCGACAAACATGCTGTGATGCTTGCCGCGGATTTCCGCGAGCGTGTATCCCATCGCGTTGAGAAAGTTCGCGTTCGCGGTGATGATCGTTCCGTCGAGATCGAACTCGATCACTGCTTGGGACCTGTCGAGCGCGTCGAGTTGCGCCTGCGCGTCGCGGGATGCCAGAAACTTCATATGAGCCGTCCCCCATGTCGAGCGGCAACATATCCGGAAAGTAGTTAAGTATTATTTATTGCAATTTCAGGTTGTTAGATTTTTCTCGTGACGAGCCTTCGGGCAAACAGCGTATCGGGTGGTAAATTTATGCCTTGGGCTTGTGCCAATCCGGAGGGGGCCGCATCAGTGACGACGGTGAAATGACCGAAAAGCTCGATCTCGATCATTTGCGGCAGTGGATCGGCCGCTCCGAGGAAAAGACCGACGTGGTTACGGCGCATCTGGCCGCCGGATTGCGCTCGGCGTTATTCCTCGACATCGGCGCTCCCAAGGAAGGCGACGCCGCGCCGGTCGCGATGCACTGGTGTCTGTCGCCGCCGGTGGTGGCGATGTCCGATGTCGGGCCCGACGGCCATCCGAAGCGCGGCGGCTTTCTGCCGCCGGTCCCGCTGCCACGCAGGATGTGGGCGGGCGGCGAAATCAATTTCGTCGAGCCGCTGCGTGTCGGTGACGCCGTGACGCGCACCTCGACGATCAGGGACGTGACGGTCAAGACCGGCGGCACCGGGACTTTGTGCTTCGTGGCGCTCGATCACGTATTTGCAACGCAGCGCGGTCCGGCAGTCCGCGAACGCCAGGACATCGTCTATCGGGAGATGCCGAAAGACAGCAAGAACGCCGCGCCGGCAATGCCCGCGCCGGCATCGACGCCGGTAAACCGCGAAACCCATGTCGCCGATCCGGTGCTGCTGTTTCGTTATTCGGCGCTGACCTTCAACAGCCATCGCATCCACTACGATCGCGACTACGCCACCCGGATCGAAGGTTATCCGGGCCTGATCGTGCACGGTCCGCTGCAGGCCTCGCTGCTGATCGAATTCGGCGCGAAGCTGCACGGCGGCAAAGCGCCGAAGATCTTCACCTATCGCGGCCTGCAGCCGCTGTTCGACGGTGGCGAGTTCAGCGTCAATGCCGGCGCGGTCGGCGACAGCATGGAGCTCTGGATTGCGAATGCAGCCGGCATGCCCACCATGAAGGGCACTGCAACATGGTGAGACCCTTTCGTTCCGCCCTCACTTCGCACTGCCGCATCTTTTGCAGGGAAGCGGTGAAGAGGATCGTCAGCCATGACGCGCGAAGGCCCGCGAAGCAAATCTTCACATCTGGGTTCGCAAACGAGGCCTGATTCAGCCTCTTGATTTAGCCTTTTGATCTAGTTGGCGACGCCGCCAATTCTGTCCCAGGCTACATTTTCGGTGTCTTGCGCCAGCGGAAAGGCGCTACAATGCAAGCCAGTCCACCCGTCAACGAAATCTGAACACAAATGATGTACCGCTCGTCTCAGTGCCGAAACTTGATTTTCGACCGACAATCGCCACCTTCCGGTTGCGCAGGCGCAATTTGCACGCCAATCCATAGTTCGGGATCGACATTGCATCGACATGGCTTCCAGCTTTTCCGATATCGTTGAAGAAGCGCGCCTGTCGGCCCGCGCGCTGCTGGATTATGGCGAAAATTTCTTCAACCCGACGATCAGGCTCGGCGTAACGGGGCTGTCGCGCGCCGGCAAAACGGTGTTCATCACCGCGCTGGTGCATGGTCTGTCGCGTGGCGGCCGGTTTCCGGTTTTCGAATCGCTCGCCAGCGGTCGCATCGCGCGCGCGCAGCTTGCTCCGCAGCCGGACGACGCGGTGCCGCGCTTCAACTATGAGCAACACGTCCACACGCTGGTCGCGGAACGGCGCTGGCCGAACTCGACGGTCGATATCAGCGAGTTGCGGCTCGTGATCGGCTATCAGCGGCAAAACGGCTCGGACCAGACGCTGACGCTGGATATCGTCGACTATCCCGGCGAATGGCTGCTCGACCTGCCGCTGCTCGACAAGAGCTACGAACAATGGTCGGCGGAAAGCCTTGCGCTGTCACGGCAGCAGCCGCGCGCGCGGCTCGCAGAAGCGTGGCACGCGCATCTCGCAACGCTCCGGCCCTCGGCCCGCGAGGACGAGCAGGCGACGCTCGTCGCCGCGCGGCTGTTCACCGATTATCTCCGTGGCTGCCGCGACGAGCGCTTCGCCATGAGCCTGCTGCCGCCCGGCCGTTTCCTGATGCCGGGCAACCTCGCAGGCTCGCCCGCGCTCACCTTCGCGCCACTCGATCTGCCCGCCGGCGGCATCGCGCCCGATGGCTCGCTCTGGACAATGATGCGGCGGCGATATGAGGCCTACAAGGACCTCGTGGTCCGGCCGTTTTTCCGCGACCATTTTTCCCGGCTCGACCGCCAGGTCGTGCTGGTCGATACGCTCTCCGCCTTCAATGCCGGACCCGAAGCATTGTACGACCTCGAAGCCGCGCTCGCCGGAATTCTGGATTGCTACCGCGTCGGCCGTTCGACGCTGCTGAGCACGCTGTTCCGGCCGCGGATCGATCGCATCCTGTTCGCCGCCACCAAGGCCGATCATCTGCACCACACCAGCCATGACCGGCTCGAGGCGATCCTGCGTCGCGTCGTCGAGCGCGCCGCCGCACGCGCCGAAGTCGCAGGCGCCGCCATCGACGTTGTCGCGCTTGCGGCCGTCCGCTCCACTCGCGAGGCGCAGGTGCGATGCGGTCGCGAGAACCTGCCGTCCATCCTCGGTACCCCCCTGGCCGGCGAATTCGCCAACGACCAGACCTTCGACGGCAACACCGAGGTCGCGACATTTCCGGGCGACCTGCCGACCGATCTCAAGGATCTTTTCAGCGGGAACGGCGCATTCCGCGGGCTGTCCACGTCGGCGATGGACCAGGCTGATTTCCGCTTTCTGCGCTTTCGCCCGCCGCGCCTCCAGGGCAACGGAACGGGCGATCCGGCCCTGCCCCATATCCGCCTCGACCGGGCGCTTCAGTTTCTGATCGGAGACCGACTGCAATGAGTGAGCGTTCCGGCCTGCGCCGCCCCGTGACATTCAAGCTCGACGATCCGCTCGTTGTGGTGCTGGATCCCGAAGAGGCGGCGAGCCGGCCCGCGCGCGGCAGCATCAGCATCACGCCGGAAGCCGAGCCGGAGCCCGAGCCCATATTGCTGCCGGAGGAGGAAGCGCCGGAAAAACTTCCGGTTCCGGCGCGGAAGGGATTTCGCTGGGGCGTGCTGTTCTGGTCGTCGCTGGCCGGCTTCATCGCGCTCGGCACCGTGCTCGGCGCCATCAACCTGATCCACGATCTGTTCGCACGCAGCGAGGGGCTGGGTTTCCTCGGGCTGATGCTGGCGGCGCTGTTCGTGGTCGCATCGATCGTCATCGCAGCGCGCGAGATCGCCGCCCTCGCCCGTCTCGCCACCATCGAGAACCTGCATCGGCGCGCGCTGGCCGCCATCGCCGCCGACGATCGCACCGGAGCGAAAACGGTCGTGCGCGATCTGGTGAAACTCGCCCACGACAATCCGCATCTTGCGCGGGCGCGGGCCGCGCTGCGAAACCATGGCACCGACATCATCGACGGCGCGGACCTGGTGCGACTCGCCGAGCGCGAACTGATGGCGCCGCTGGATCAGGAAGCGCGCCGACTGGTGTCGGTAGCGGCGCAGCGCGTGTCGATCGTGACCGCGGTCAGTCCCCGCGCGGTGGTGGATGTGCTGTTCGTTTTCGCAGCGGCGATGCGGCTGGTGCGGCAGCTTGCGCGGCTCTATGGCGGACGGCCCGGCACGCTCGGGATGATCCGCCTGATACGCCACGTCATCGCGCATCTCGCCATCACCGGCGGCATGGCCGCCAGCGACACGTTGATCCAGCAGATGCTCGGCCATGGCATCGCCGCGAAGCTGTCGACGCGCCTGGGCGAAGGCGTCCTCAACGGACTATTGACCGCGCGCCTCGGCCTTGCGGCAATCGACGTCACCCGCCCGATGCCGTTCACCGCGCTGCCGCGGCCCGCGCTCGGCGATCTCGTGAAAGACTTGTTGCGCAAGCGCGGGAGCAACGACTGAACTATCGCTCCACGATGGCGGCGAGCGTCAGACAACGACGACCTGTCTCGCGCTCCGCCAGTTGCCGCCATTTGTAGAACCGCGAGTCCGGCGGCGGCGAGAGATCAGGCGTCCAGCCCGTCAGCTTTTCCAGAACATAGGTGTCCATGATCCGGCCGCGCCAGGTCCGCTGGACCCGACCCAACGGCGTCAGCACCGCGCCGGTCGAGGACAGAAGAGATGCACCATCCTGCTCGCGGGCGATATACAGCCCGGCATGCCCGGCAATCCGGTCGAAACCGGGATCGCGAAAACCCATGAAGCGGCTGCGTTCGTTGATCTGGATCACCGGCACGCGATCCTTCAGATGCCAGCGCAACATCGCATAGATCCGGTAATCGTCGGTCGCGATCCATGTCGCCCCGGTGGCCTGCAATTCGCTTTCGGCGCGGCTCGCGACCTGCGCGAAGCCAGCTTCACCGCCGATCGGATCGGTCTTGCCGATGAAATTCCAGGGGCTGACGACGTAATAGAGGAACACCGCGACGACGAGGACGAGACCCGAGGCGATCGCGGCGTTGACCCAGAAGGCGGACGATCTTGCGATCCACGCCGGCCATTTTTCGCGCGATCGCTTCGCGATGTCGATTGCGGTTGCGGCGAATCCCAGCGGCCAGATAAACATCGGCCAGGTGTCGCCGACGCGAAGCGTCAGCGATTTCCAGAGAAAATAGCCGAACGGCACCAGCACGGCCGCCGACAGCAGCACGGAAACCGGATCACGATACCGAAACCCGCGCCATGCCGTGACCGCCACGCCAAACAGCACCACGGGCAGCAGGATCGGCCCGACCTGACCGAACTGGAGGCCGAGATAGTCGCCGAGCGTGCGCAGCGTGACGTCATGCGCGGCGGTCGCGCGTACGAACTGAAACCTGAACGAGGCCCAGTCGTGCATCCAATTCCAGATCAGGACCGGCGAGAATACCGCAACCGCAATCAATGGCGCGGCCCACAGATACGGACTGCGCAGCCAGCGTGAGCGCCAGTCCGGCACGATAATGAAAAGAACAACGGCGGGGACCAGCATCAATGCAGTCAGCTTCGACAACAGCGCCAGGCCGCCGAAGAAGCCGGCGGCAAGCCACCAGCGCGCGTCGCCGCTCTCGGTGAGCCGCACCAGCGACCACACCAGCGCCAGTTCGAACGGGATCAACGCGACGTCGGGCGCAACCTTCGCCATCAGCAGGCCGTAATACAACGCCGCTTCCATCATCAGAACCGCCAGTATGGCGGCCCGGATGTCGCGGGTGACGCGGTGGACGATATCGGCGAGCAGCAATTGCGATATCGGCATCGCCAGCAGTCCGGCGAACCTGACGCCGAAATCGGTGTCGCCGAAGATCGCTGTGCCGAACCGAATGAACCACGCGATCATCGGCGGATGATCGAGGAAGGACAGCGCACTTTCCTTCGACCAGGTCCAGTAATAGGCCTCGTCGGTGCGCAGATCCAGCGCGGCGGCAAAGATGCATCGCATCACGGTCATCGCAGCGATCAACGCCACGACCCACAGCAGCGACGAACGCGCCGGACGTTCCGGTTGCAACCCCGATTTATCGAGTTCTGCGATTGTCATATGGATGTCGGGGACAATGCTCAGCGCACATCCCCGCATGGTTCTCCGGACAGCTTTCTCGTTTTTTTGACCACTCGGCTTCCGGTGTCAATCCGGCGCCCGGCGAGGCTGGATCCACCGGTTTGCGCATATTTTTTGAACGCATTCGCGCTGTGTGAGATTTCGCACACCCGTCCGGCCGAAATCCCCGCTCGTCTGAACGTCCATTCAGAAAATTGTCGGTTTTACTTCGCCGGATTCTTCGAACCGCATTTTGAAAGCATGCGACGAACTTGCGACGGGCACGCACGAGCCCGCAACTGGAAACCAGAACGCGAATTGAAACCGAAACCTGCGCATCACGCGCTTCATTTAAGGAGAACGATCATGTCTCGTAGACTTGCTCTTGGACTCGTTGCCGCTGCTTCCCTTGGTGCGATGGCGCTGGCGCCCTCAGCCGCTTCCGCGCACGGTTGGGGCGGGCATCATCACCACCACTTCGGCCACTTCGGTCATCATTACGGCCACGGCTTCGGCGTCGCCTATATCGGTGGCTATGACGAGGGCTGCTATGTGGTGCGGCGCGTGCCGACCCCCTTCGGCTTCCGTCTGCGCACCATCAACGTCTGCGATTGATCCGCTGTCCAACTCAGTCAAAGCCCCGGCTGCCCGGCAGCCGGGGTTTCGGGTGTCGGCAGCGGTATCATCCGCCCGCGCAGACGGCGGGGCAACTCGTCGATTTGGCGTGCTCTCCCTCGAAAGCATCAATTGACTTGCGGTCTGGCGATGCGAAACTTTGCCGAGCGATGACCCGTGATGACGGGCCTCGACCGTAAAGCTTCGGAGGAAGCCATGCTCGACAGACGAGAGATGCTGAAACGCGTCGGCGCCGGACTGGCGCTCGGCGCAACCGCCAGCCTGACCCCTTTCAAGGCCTTCGCGCTCGACAGCGTGACCCTGCCGTTCGAGAACGGTGAACGTCCGCTGGTGAAATATCCGCAGAAACGCCTGATGATCGGCCAGACAAGCCGCCCGCCGCAACTCGAAACGCCATTCTCCGTTTTCAACGAAGGTCCGATCACGCCGAACGACGCCTTCTTTGTCCGCTATCACCTCGCCGGCCTTCCGCTCGACATCGATCCCGACACGTTTACGCTGGAGATCAAGGGCAAGGTCGATCATCCGCTCAAGCTGTCGCTCAAGGACATCAAAAAAATGAAGGCGACGGAGATCGTCGCCGTCAATCAGTGTTCGGGCAACAGCCGCGGATTCTCGAATCCGCGCGTCGCCGGCGGACAGTCCGGTAACGGAGCGATGGGCAACGCGCGCTGGCGCGGCGTGCCGCTCAAGACCGTGCTCGACCAGGCCGGCGTCCAGCAAGGCGCAAAGCAGGTCGTATTCAACGGCATGGACGGTCCCGTCAGCGACAAGACGCCGGATTTTGCGAAGGCGCTCGACATCGACCACGCACGTGATGGCGAGGTCATGCTGGCCTATCTCATGAACGGACGGGATTTGCCGTTTTTGAACGGCTTTCCGCTTCGGCTCGTCGTTCCCGGATATTACGGCACATACTGGGTCAAGCATCTCAACGAGATCACCGTCATCAACAGCATCTACGACAATTTCTGGATGAAGACGGCCTACCGCATTCCGGACAACGCCTGCGCCTGCGTTGAGCCGGGCACCGCGCCGAAGGCGACTGTCCCAATCAACAGGTTCAACGTCCGCTCCTTCATCACCAATGTCGCCGACGGCGCAAAAGTCGGAATCGGCGGCAAGCTTCTGAAGGGGATCGCATTCGACGGCGGCACCGGAATCAAGAAGGTCGAGGTGTCGATCGATGGCGGCAAAACCTGGAAGACCGCGCGGCTCGGCCGCGACTACGGCAAATACTCGTTCCGCGAATGGAAGATTCCGGTCAAGCTCACCGCCGGTCCGCATGAATTAAAGGTCCGCGCGACCAGCAACGGCGGCCAGGTGCAGCCGTCTGAGGCCACATGGAATCCGGCCGGTTACATGCGCAACGTCATCGAGACCGTCCACGTGACGGCGGCCTGAGGGAGAAAAGTCATGAAGCGTCCAGTTCTTCTTGCTCTCGCCGCCGCCATCGGACTGGCCGGGAGCAGCGGCGCTTTCGGTCCCACCGCGGCCGGCGCCAAGCCGATTTCCTACAAGCTTCCGGACAAAGCGGCGGAGTTCAAGCCCGGACCCAATCTCGACGTTGTGAAGGCCAACTGCACGGCCTGTCACTCGGCGGATTACGTCCAGACCCAGCCGCGCGGCCCGAAATTCAAGAAGGATTTCTGGCAGGCGGAGGTGAACAAGATGATCAAGGTGTATGGCGCGCCGATCGCCGAGGACGACGTCGGCAAGATCGTCGATTATCTGACCGCGACCTATTGATGCCGGGGGCGGTATTCAGCGGAAATCCAAGACTCCGCGGATCGCTCGTGCCCGAGAGCACTTTCGCTTCTGATGGACTCAGAAGCGAAGCTCTGGATCGTTGTGTTGATGCGTTTTCTTCACGCGAACCGGAATCACCGCCGGGATCAAGCTCGAGGGTATGCTTCGTTCGAAAACACTATAAATCTAGCTCAGCGTCCCGGCGTGGACCCACCATTGCGGATGATCGCGCCGGATCGTTTGCGCGGCGCGGAGCGCGTCCGCCTCGTCGCCGAAGATTGCAAAACACGTCGCGCCCGAGCCTGACATCCGCGACAACCGCGCGCCGGTCGCCCGCAATCTCGCGAGCACCTCCCCGATCACCGGCTGAATGCGGATCGCGGGCGCTTCGAGATCATTGGAGCCGCCGGACAGCATCGCGAGCCAGTCACCGATCGACGCGCCGGTCTCCGGCCATGCGATCGCCTCGATCCCATCGGAGGCGCCGGCGTGCAGTTCGCCGTTCCGAAGGCCGAGCGCTGCGAAGACGTCCTTCGTTGCGACGGCAATGCGCGGATTGACCAGCACGGCCGGCATCGCCGGCAAACCCAGCGGCTGCAGGACTTCGCCGACGCCCGTCATCACGCAGGCTTCCGAGCGGACGCAAACCGGCACGTCTGCGCCGGTCAGTCGCGCCGCCTCCATCAATGCCGGATCGCTGAGCGCAATGCCGTTGGCGTCCGCGAGCAGCCGCAACGCCGCAGCCGCATCCGCCGAGCCCCCGCCGATGCCGGCCGCGACCGGCAAATGCTTGTCCAGCGCGAAAACGCCGGTCTTCAGGTGTGCGACCCGCTCGCCGAGCAACCGCGCCGCCTTGAGCACGAGATTGTCCGCAACCGCGCCGCACTCCTGCGCGCGCGGACCGCTGGCGACAAGCGACAGGTTCGCGCCCGGCGTCAGGGTAAGGCGGTCGGCGCAATCGGCAAATGCGACCACGCTTTCGAGATCGTGAAAGCCATCGACGCGCCGCCCCCGGACCCGCAGCGTCAGGTTGACCTTGGCGCGCGCGCGCGCGCTCAGCGCCGGTGCGGTCGATTTCATGCTGGTGATGCCGGTGACGATCATGGCGGATGTCAAATCCAAAAACCGCGCGCGAATCAAATGATTTTTGCCGCGCTCAACCGCCCTTGCCGTCTTCCTTCTTTTTGTCCGCCGATGCCGCAGACGGCGTGTCGTCCGCCGGCAGGCCATGTTCGATCTTGGCCTCGATCTTCGGCAGATCGTCCGGCTCCGGCTTCAGGTCTCGCGCGTGCGACCACTGGAATTTCGCCTCCAGCGTCCGGCCGACGCGCCAGTAAGCGTCGCCGAGGTGATCGTTCACTGTCGGATCCTCGGGCTTGAGATTGATCGCGCGCTCGAGCGTCTTGACCGCCTCCTCATAGTTGCCGATGCGGTAATAGGCCCAGCCGAGGCTGTCGACGATATAGCCGTCGTCCGGCCGCTGATCGACGGCGCGTTTGATCATCTTCATGGCTTCGTCGAGATTGGTGCCGCGGTCGATCCAGGAATAGCCGAGATAGTTCAGGACATGCGGCTGCTCCGGCTGAATTTCGAGCGCCTTCTTCATGTCGACTTCGGCCTTGTCCCAGTTCTTCGAACGCTCCTCGCAGATACCGCGGAAATAGTAATAGACCCAGTTCGGCTTGTCCTTGGCCTCGGCGATCACGTCGATACCCTTGGTGTAGGTTTTCGCGCAATCGGCGAACTTCTTGCGGCCGCGCTCGACATTGCCGAGCGCCATGATGGCTTCCAGATCCTTCGGGTCCTGCTCAATGACATCCTTGAGAATCTTGATCGCTTCGTCACTGCGATCGACGGCATCGAGGTCGGTCGCGAGTTGAACCTGCGCATTTCGCTTCAGCGGAGAATCGGCAGGCACGCGCTCGTAGACGCCGATGGCCATCTGCGGTTTCTTCACCGATTCATAGAGATCGGCGAGCGACAATAGCGCCATCGGATGATTGGGCGCGAGATAAAGCGCGAGTTGCAGATAGACCAGCGCCAGATCCTCGCCACCGCGCCGGGTCAGAGACGCGCCAATGCCGTAAAGAGCTTCGGCGGCGCCGGTTTGCGGCGAACTGACGAGCTGCGGCAGCTTCTTGCCGGCCTTGGTCTCCCTGATGCCTTCCAGGATCAGCGGGTGCCGCGGCAGTTTCTTGTCGAACGACTCATACACCGCGAGCGCCGCCGCATCGTCCTTGTTGCGCGACAGCCAACGCGCATAGGCGTCGGCCACGCGGAGCGCGGAATCGTCGAGCTTGTAGGCGCGCTCGAGGCGAACGCCGGCTTCCTTTTCCCGGTCGGCAAGATCGAGCAGCATCCCCGAATGCAGATCCTTGAAGATCGGGTACCATTCCGGACCGGTCAGCGCGTCGATATTGGCGACGGCCTGCTTGGTATCGCCGGCGCCGTAGTCGGCCCAACCCGACAGCAGCGTCGCCACCAGATCGGTGATCGGCCCGCGGATCGACTGATTGATGTTTTTCCGGGCGGCGGCATATTTCTTCAACTTGAGATTATGAACGCCGACGACCAGCCGGGCGACGCGATTGGATTTGTCGACGGTGAGAATGCGGTCGGCCAGGTTCACGGCGGCACCGATGTCGCCTTCCGCCAGCGACGAGATGAACGCACGATCAAGAAGCTCGTTGTTTTTCGGATCGGTGCGCAACGCCGTGCGATAGAACGCCGCCGCGGACTTGGCGTCGCGCTCCACACTGGCATGACGCGCGGCGAGATAGCTGCCCGCCTTGGTCATGCTGCGCAAATCCCGCGCACTGGGAAACTGCGCGGTATCGGTCGGATGGTCGGGCGTCTGCGCCGCCAGCGGGCCAGACAGCACGAACGAGGACGCGGCGGCAAGGGTGATCGCCAAGCGATTGAAACGAATGGACAACATCGGGATTCGCTCAGCTCCAGGTTTCACGACGGACCTTTTGGCGGTCTCGGATGCGGGCAAGCCGCCGGCTCGCATCGCAACGCCCGCTTCTAACATTCACATCGGCTTTGCGCGAGTGCCTTTGCGACCGCTGGAAATCAACGGATCACTTAAAAAGTCAAGGCGGTCAGGCCTTCACGGAATCGTGGTCACATCGCCTCGTAGTTGGGGCCGCCGCCGCCCTCGGGGGGAACCCAGGTGATGTTTCCATTGGGATCCTTCACGTCACAGGTTTTGCAGTGAACGCAATTCTGGGCATTGATCTGGAAGCGCGGACCGTCGTCCTCCTCGATCCATTCATAAACACCGGCAGGACAGTAACGGCCCGAAGGTCCGGCGTAGACGTCGTGCTCCGAGGTCCTTTGCAGCGTCATATCAGCGACCTTCAGGTGAACCGGCTGGTCCTCTTCATGATTGGTGTTGGACAGGAACACCGAGGATAACCTGTCGAAAGTCAGCTTGCCGTCCGGCTTCGGATAAGCGATCGGCGCGTGCGCCCTCGCAGGATCGAGCGTCTTGCGGTCCGGCCTTGCGTGCGACAAGCTGCCGAACAGCGAAAAGCCGAACAGGGTGTTGGTCCACATGTCGAGCCCGCCGAGCGCCACGCCAATGATGGTGCCGAACTTCGACCACAGCGGCTTGACGTTGCGGACCTTGAACAGGTCCCTGCCGACCGCGGATTCGCGCCACGCATTCTCGTAACCGGCGATCTCGTCGTTGGCGCGCCCCGCTTCGAGCGCCGCGGCGACGTGCTCGGCAGCCAGCATTCCGCTGCCCATCGCGTTGTGGACGCCCTTGATGCGCGGAACGTTGACGAAACCGGCCGCGCAGCCAATCAACGCGCCGCCCGGAAACGTCAGCCGCGGCACCGACTGATAGCCACCCTCGGTGATGGCGCGCGCACCGTAGGCGAGCCGCTTGCCGCCCTCGAACACGCCGCGAATCGAAGGGTGCGTCTTGAACCGCTGGAATTCCTCGAACGGTGACAGGTACGGATCGTCGTAATTCAGGTGCACGACGAAGCCGACCGCGACGCGATCATCGTCGTAGTGATAGAGGAACGAGCCGCCGCCGGTGGAATTGTCGAGCGGCCAGCCGAAGGAGTGCTGGATCAGTCCATTCCTGTGCCTGGCGGGATCGACCTGCCAGACCTCCTTGAGGCCGATGCCGAATTTCGGCGCCTGGCAGGCCTTGTCGAGTCCAAACCCCGCGATCAACTGCCTGGACAGGCTGCCGCGGGCGCCTTCCGCAAACAGCGTGTACTTGCCGCGCAGTTCCATGCCGCGCACGTAGGAGCTTTTGTGCGAGCCGTCGCGCGCGACGCCCATGTCGCCGGTCGCGACGCCGCGGACCGCGCCGCTGTCGTCGTAAAGCACATCCGTCGCCGCAAAGCCGGGATAGATCTCGACGCCGAGCGCCTCCGCCTTCTGCGCGAGCCAGCGGCAGAGGTTGCCGAGCGAGCCGATGTAGCAGCGATGATTGTTCATCAGCGGCGGCATGAGGAAACCGGGCAGCCGGATCGCGCGATGCGGCGTCAGCCAGAAAAACCGGTCGTCCCTGACCCGCGTCTTCAGCGGGCAGTCGGCGTCGGCGCGCCAGTCCGGCACCAGGGCGTCGAGCGCGGCCGGATCGATCACCGCGCCGGACAGGATATGCGCGCCGACCTCGGACCCTTTTTCGACCACGACGATGCTGAGATCGGCATTGAGTTGCTTGAGCCGGATCGCAGCCGACAGGCCCGACGGTCCCGCGCCGACGATAACGACGTCGAAATCCATGGATTCACGGGGCGGCACTTCGTTACTGCTCATGGTCTGCTTCCGCAACCGGCGCTCTCTGCGTCCGTCGTGCATCCAGGGCCTGGATTCGCCTCAAGTCTGGATGCTTCAAGCCTTGTTGTTTCCGATTTTTTGCCTGAGAACAACCATGGAAAACCCCCTCCGGCTTTCGGCGCAGGACCCCCGCCAGTGTTGTTTCCGGCGAAAACGTGGATGCCTCATGACCTCCGATCCCGCACCCACCGTCCGAGACCTCATCGCCTTTTATCTAGAGGCGGGGGTGGATTGTGCGCTTGAGGAGGAACCGGTCGATCGCCTGTTCAGCGGTGGGCCGATCGCTCCGCCCGCCGAAACGCCCCCCACTCCGGCACGACAACCGCCCGACCGCGCGGCCATGGCCGCGCCCCGCGCCGGGATTGCACCACCGCCCGAGATCGCCATCGAAACCGCGCGCGAGGCCGCCCGTACCGCGCCCTCACTCGAAGCGCTGCGGACATTGCTCGACGGCTTCGAGGGCTGCGCGCTGAAATTCACCGCGTCGCGGCTGGTGTTCGCCGACGGCAATCCGCAGGCGCGGCTGATGTTCGTCGGCGAGGCGCCGGGACGCGACGAGGATATCGAGGGCCTGCCCTTCGTCGGCCGTTCAGGCCAGCTTCTCAACCGGATGATCGCGGCGATCGGCCTCAAGCGCAGCGACGTCTACATCGCCAACGTCATTCCATGGCGCCCGCCCGGCAACCGGACCCCGACCCCGCAGGAAACCCAGATCTGCCTGCCGTTCATACGGCGCCAGATCGAACTGGTGAACCCCGACGTTCTGGTCACGCTCGGCAATCCCTCAACGCAGACGCTGCTGCAGACCCGCGAGGGCATCATGAAGACCCGCGGCAAATGGTTCGACTACGACACCGGCACGCGAACGATCCGCGCTATGGCGACGTTCCATCCGGCGTATCTTCTGCGCTCGCCGTCCTACAAGCGCATGGCGTGGCTCGATCTGCGCGCGATCGCCAGAGCGCTGGGAGATAAGGCGCTGGAAGAGACGGCTTCATAGCTTTCTTTCGTCATGGCGCTTTCGGCCGGACAATGCCCCAGCCGATCCGCAACGCGGGAAGCCGGCCGTTGACGAGGCGATCGAACGCCCGTGGAATCTCCGGAACGATGCCGGGAAATCTCTGCGCGATGGCATCGGGCGGCGTGCCCGCGGTATCGGATGCGCGCCAGACCACGACGCCGCCAAGTTCGTTGAATGTCTCCAGGGTGATCCACGGCGTGCGCTCGGGAGTCGCATCGAGCAGGAGATGCGGCCGCGACGGACCAAGTGCGACCAATGCTGCGAGTTGCGGATCGCCGGCGACCGCCTGCAGCGGCCGGCTGGTACGGCGCTGGAAATTCTCGCCGAAGAAACGACCGATCGCCGACGCAGGAATGGATGTCGCAACTTCGGTGCTCGCGAACCACGGCTGAACGATGATGGTCGCGATCACCGCGAGCGCCGGAGCCACCACGGCGGCGAGCCACGCCACGCGCAGCACACGCAGGCGGCGCAGATGAATCACCTCGCCCGACAGCAGAACCACCGCAAGACCCGACATCGACAGCGCAATCGCCGCGCCTCCGACGACGTGATCGATTCCGAACAGCGCCGCGACCAGGCTTCCGCCGAGCGCCGGCGCAAGCGCGAAGACGTAGACGAAATTCTGCGCCAACGGATCGACCGGCGGCCGGATGATCGATGGCGCGTCTTCAGGCTTCCAATTGACGGATTTGGAATTGAGGACGACCAGCAGAACAAGGCCTGCCATCGCCGCCACGAGAGAGAAGAGCAATTCACCCCAGCGCAACAACCGCAGGTGCAGTTCAAAAAAGTCAGGCCAAGGTGGAGCACCGAGCGCGTCGGCCCGCACCAGCCAGATCAGGTACGGCAATGCAAGCACCGCGATCACCAGCAGTGCGAACAGCGGCTCGACCGAATCCAGGGCGTTTCGGCCGCGCTCCGTCGCCAGGGCGAACACGACGAGCGCCAGCAACAACCCGACCGCCGCCGGCGTGGTCAGCAAAAGCACACCGGCTTCGATCGACAGCGCGAACCAGGCATTGCGGCGGCCCTGGGCGACGATCTGCCAGGAATGCAGCAACAGCAACGCCCACAACGGAAAGGCGAGCACCAGCGGGCCGAACGTCAGGCCGGGCGCTCCGAACGCGGTGACCGTCATGGTCAGCAGGATGGCGAGAACCGCCTGCTGGCTGCCGACGATGGTCCTGGCCAGCTCATACAGAACCCGGAATGCAACGATGAAGCAGAGCTGCGACAGCACGTAGACGCCGAACATGTGGTTGCCGGCGGCGCGATAGGCGATGTCGCCGAGCCAGAACGCCAGCGGCGGCCCGAGATCCGTCCCGACCTGATATTCGCGGCCGAACGCCAGCGCGGTTGCGAGATCACCGGGTGGACCTCGATACAGCAGCAGCGGCACCGTGAGCCATATCGCCGCCTGCAGCAGCACCACGATCCAGAACACCAGCAGCGGCCGGGCCCGGATCAGTTCGACAACCAGCGAGGTGAAGCGCATGAAGGGCCTGGTGGCGGCGGGTCTTGCGAGGTTCCAGAGCATTTTCGCCTCTGATTGAATCAGAAGCCAAGCTCTCGATGCCTGCGAGTGATAAAGCGCGTGAGCCGGCCAGGCAACCGGCCAGGCAAAATGGGATCGGTCTCAGACCGCCGCCTCGATCGATATACCGGCCGATGTCTCGCTCGCGGCGGCGCTTTCCCCGATCGCCACAGCACGGTGGCGTTCGCGCGCCGCCACGACCGGCGCGAAGAAGCTGCGATGATGCGGAGTCGGCCCCAGGCGGTCGAGCGCATCGAGATGCTCGGGCACCGCGTAGCCTTTGTGAGACTCAAAACCGTAACCCGGGCAGTCCTGCGCCAGCTTGCACATCAGCCGGTCGCGCGTGACCTTGGCGACGATCGAGGCGGCCGCGATCGATAATACCAGGCCGTCGCCGCCGATCACCGGCTCGCATCCGCACGTGATCTCGATCCGGTCACGGCCGTCGACGAACACATGCTGCGGCATGTCCGGCAGCGCATGGACCGCGCGCGCCAGCGCCCAAAGCGACGCGCGCAGGATGTTGTCGCGGTCGATTCGCGCGCTCGAGGCGGAAACCACCGCGAAAGACGCGGATGCGGTGATCTCCTCGAACAACTCCTCGCGCCGCGCCGCAGTCAAGCGCTTGGAATCGTCGATGCCTTTCGGGATTCGTTTCGGATCGAGCACCACGGCGGCTGCGAC
Organism: Nitrobacter sp.; assembly: GCF_051535235.1. GTDB lineage: Bacteria > Pseudomonadota > Alphaproteobacteria > Rhizobiales > Xanthobacteraceae > Nitrobacter. The sequence continues at coordinate 64,296 of NZ_JBPPLZ010000007.1, read as the reverse complement.
CACCGGTCCCGCCAGCGGCCCGCGGCCGGCCTCGTCGCAACCCGCGACCGGCCACACGCCACGCTTGATGAGCGCACGCTCGCGCCGAAAGCTCGGCGGCGCAATAGCCGGCCGTTTTCCCGGCTTGTCCCTGGACGGATCCCGAATCATAGGGGGATGGTGCGAAAACCAACCCGCCGGCGCAACCAGGAACCGGACGCCATGCCCGCAATTCCGGTGCGTCATCGCGGGCCTAGCCGTTGGATAACGGCGTCGCTTCCGCTCGCCTATGCGAAGAACGGCGTCGCTTCCGCTTGCCTGTACGAAGAACGGCATCGCTTCCGCTTGCCTATGGTACCGGCGATCCATCCCCTTCCCTTTATCCCTCCCCCGCCTGCGGGGGGAGAATGGGAGTGATGCCCGGATCACATCCGAACATGACGATGATGCCTCGATCGGACGCAGGAAGACTCTAAAACAGGCTCAACTGCTGTCCGCTGCCTCGAGGCTTGGCAAAATGGTCCGTCGTCAGTTTTGAGCGCTTTTTGTTGAGGCCGAGTTTTTCACAGGCGATCTCGAAGCGGCGGCCGATCATCCAGGCCATCGGCCCGGCGCCCTTCATCCGCGTGCCCCACTGCGAATCATAGTCGCGGCCGTTGCGCATGTCGCGGATCAGCGTGAAGACATGGCGGTAGCGATCGGGGTAGTTCGCCATCAGCCATTCGCGAAATAAATCGCGCACTTCCAGCGGCAGGCGCAGCAGCACATAGTTCGCTTCCCTGACGCCGGCATGGGCCGCGGCATCCAGAATCCGCTCGATCTCGCAGTCGTTCAACGCCGGAATCACGGGGGCCACCATCACCGTGGTCGGAATACCGGCCTCCGACAGCATTCGCAGCGCCTCCAGCCGCCTCATGGGCGTCGATGCGCGCGGCTCCATGGCGCGCGCCAGCCTGGGATCGAGTGAGGTCACCGAGATTGCCACCTTGGCGAGATTGCGCTTCGCCATGCGCGACAGGATGTCGATGTCGCGCGTCACCAGCGCCGATTTCGTCACGATGCCGACCGGATGCGACGCACGCTCCAGCACTTCGAGAATGCCGCGCATGATCTTCCGGTCGCGTTCGATCGGCTGGTAGGGATCGGTATTGGTCCCGATCGCGATCATCTTCGGCTCGTAGCCGTCCGCTGCCAGTTCCTTCTCCAGCAAGGCCGGGGCATCCGGCTTCGCATACAGTTTCGATTCGAAATCCAGCCCCGGCGACAGGCCGAGATAGGCGTGGGTCGGCCGTGCAAAACAATAGACGCAACCGTGCTCGCAGCCCCGATAGGGATTGATCGAGCGATCGAAGCTGATGTCGGGCGAGTCGTTACGGGTGATGACTTTTCGCGCGGTGTCGATCGCGACCGTGGTCTTGAACGGCGGCAGTTCGTCGAGGCTCCGCCAGCCGTCGTCGAAGGCGGTGCGCGCTTCGATCTCGTATCGGCCGCTGGCATTCGACTGCGCGCCGCGTCCCCTCCTGCGCTCGCGATCGATCGCGACCTCAAGCTCGACGAAGGGTGACGCGGCGTCGGCCGGTCCGGGGGGCAACGTGACCGGCGGACGCTTGAGTATGGAAGCCGATGCTCTGCTCATTGAGAGAGCATAGCACCAAACTAGAACAAATCAAGAACAATGCTGCGCCTAAGCGCCCTTGGCCTTCGGCCGGCGCAGGTGTTCATCGAGCCTCGGCATGATCTCGACGAAATTGCACGGACGCGTGCGGTAGTCGAGCTGGTGCGCGAGGATGCTGTCCCAGCCGTCGCGGCAGGCGCCCGGCGAACCGGGCAGGCAGAAGATGAGAGTCGAGCCCGCCGTGCCGGCGGTGGCGCGGCTCTGGATCGTCGAGGTGCCGATCTTGGCGTGGCTCAGCATGTGGAAGGCGATCGAGAAACCGTCCATCCGCTTCTGGAACAGCGGCTCGACGGCCTCGGGGGTGACGTCACGCCCGGTGAACCCCGTCCCGCCGGTGGTGATGACGACATCGATATTCGCGTCAGCGATCCATTTTTTGATCACGGCGCGGATCGCCTCGACATCGTCGGTGACGATCTCGCGCGCGCCGAGCTTGTGACCGGCGGCGGTCAACCGATCCGCCAGCGTCGTACCCGACTTGTCGTCAGCGAGTGAGCGGGTGTCGGATACGGTCAGCACCGCGATGTTGAGCGGGATGAAGGTTTTTGTCTCGTCGATGGACGGCATGGCGGAGCTCCGTCATGCCCGGCCTTGTGCCGGGCATCCACGTCTTCAACATCTTCTCGACGAAAAAGACGTAGATGGCCGGGACACGCCCGGCCATGACTATCATGACATGATGACTTCTAACTCACAAACTATCCGCAGCGAAGGTATTGCAGGCCTGCACGGTGCCCTGCTGATAGCCGGTCATGAACCAGCGCTTGCGCTGCGCCGCGGAACCATGCGTGAAGGAATCCGGCACCACGTGGCCGGTCGCCTGCCGCTGCAAGGTATCGTCACCGATCGCCGACGCCGTGGTCAGCGCGGCGTCGATATCGCCGGGTTCGAGGAAGCCCGGACGTTTCTTCTCTTCGCGGTTGACCCAGACGCCGGACAGGCAATCCGCCTGCAGTTCCACCTTGACCTGCAGCGCGTTCGCCTCGGCCTTGCTACCGGCCTGTTGCTGCAACCGCGTCACCTTCGGCAGGATGCCGAGCAGGTTCTGGATGTGGTGCCCCGCCTCGTGCGCAATGATGTAGGCCGCGGTGAACCTGCAGGCGCTGCCCGAACAGCCATGGAAGCGCGTTTCCACCTGTTTGAAGAAACTGGTGTCGAGGAATATCTGCTTGTCGGGCGGGCAGTAGAACGGGCCCATCGCGGACTGCGCCATGCCACAGCGGCCGCCGTTGGTGGCGTTGCGGAACAGCACGATGCGCGGTCCCGAATAGCTCTGCCCGTTGGCCCTGAAGATCTCGCTCCAGCGGTCGTCGATTTCACCGAGCACGCCGGATATCATTTTGCCCATGTCATCGGTCGGCGCGCCGGTCTTGGAAGGGCGGTTGTCGGTCTGATAGCTCGGGGCCGATCCGCCGCCGGTCAGGATTTCCGCGCCGCCGATCAGGATGCGCGGATCGATGCCGAATGCGTAGCCGACCAGGCCAAGAATCAGAATGGTGCCGATGCCGAGGCCGCCCCGGCCGAAGCCACCGCCGCCGCCAAATCCGCCACCGCCGCCGTCGCGACGATCGTCGATGTTGTCGCTGCGGCGAAAATCGTCATCACGCATGGCGTCGGTCCTCGTTTCGATCGCGACATCACCGCGACCCGGCGACGCCAACGTAAAATTTCCACTTCATTAATCAATAGCCTGCCCGGCAATAATTGCCTAGTGCGGTTCAGGTCGGACTTCGCCTGACCGACTATTGGAACATCGAAAACGAGTCCGAACCGCGGCGTTCGCGCATGATCGCGTGGCGGGGCTGCGAAAACCCCGGTGGCGACGCCTCCGCCGCTCCTGTTTCTCGTCGCTCAGTCTGAGCGTCACGCAACGTACGGTCCGACGATGTTGACGACGAAGACTGCGACCACAACGCGCACATAAGTGAAAAACGATATCGGTTCTGCGCATCACGTTGCGAAGCTCTGCGCGCCACGTGGCGAAAACGCGTCTGCAATCAACGAAAGGCATCTGCAATTAAGTCGATTTTTACTTTGGCAGGTCACTGTAGCGCCAGTCGGTTGTTTGGTCCCGCGTCGCCGACAGCGTCGCCTGAGTCAGAGTATGTGAGTCATGGTCGTGTCGCGTCGCGGGGCGTCTGCAAAGGCGCCCCGCACCAAATTTGACTCCCCCGCTTCGCGTATCATCGTTGGCGACTGCGTCGCCGAGATGTCGAAGCTTCCATCCGGATCGGTCGATCTGGTGTTCGCAGATCCGCCCTACAATCTGCAACTCAAGGGCGATCTGAAGCGGCCCGACGAATCGCACGTCGATGCCGTCAACGACGACTGGGACAAGTTCTCGTCTTTCGCCGCATATGATGACTTCACGCGCGCCTGGCTGCTCGCCTGCCGCCGCATCATGAAGCCTCAAGCGACAATCTGGGTGATCGGCTCCTATCACAACATTTTCCGCGTCGGCGCGATCATGCAGGACCTCGGCTTCTGGATCCTCAACGACATCGTCTGGCGCAAGACCAATCCGATGCCGAATTTCCGCGGCCGCCGCTTCACCAACGCGCATGAAACCATGATCTGGGCGGCGCGCGACGAGAACGCCAAGGGCTACACCTTCAATTACGAGGCGCTGAAAGCCGCCAACGAGGACGTGCAGGCGCGTTCGGACTGGCTGATTCCGCTGTGCACCGGCGACGAGCGGCTGAAGGGCAAGGACGGCAAGAAAGTGCATCCGACCCAGAAGCCGGAAGGTTTGCTGGCGCGGGTTTTGTTGTCGTCGTCCAAGCCAGGTGATCTCGTGATCGATCCGTTCAACGGCACGGGCACCACCGGAGCCGTCGCCAAGCGTCTCGGCCGCAGCTACATCGGTTTCGAGCGCGACCGGACCTATGCCGCCGCCGCCGAGCAACGCATCGCGGCCGTCGAACCGCTGCCGGAAGCAACCCTGGCCCCGTTCATGACCGCGCGCCAGGCGCCGCGTGTGGCGTTCTCTGAACTGATCGAGCGCGGCATGATCTCGCCCGGCGCGAAACTCGTCGATGCGAAAAAGCGGCACGGCGCCCTGGTGCGCGCCGACGGCGCCATCATGCTCGGCGACAAGGTGGGGTCGATCCACCGCATCGGCGCGGTGGCGCAAGGCGCGGGCGCCTGCAATGGCTGGACCTTCTGGCACATCGAGACCAGCAAGGGCCTCAGATTGATCGACGAGCTGCGCGCCGAAATCCGCAGCCGGATGGTGGCCGACTGAGACCGCCCATCGTATCGACCTGACGGGGCTGGGCCGTGCAGCCGACTCACAGCCGATCATAAAATTCGCCCGTTGCATCGTTCGAAAAATCCGAGCATGGAATGGCCCATCGCGGCGATCCGCCCGCGTCCCCATTCAGTTCAAGAACAAACAGAGGATTTTTTGATGCTCAAGTTCTATTTCAACGGCGCGCCGAACCCGAACAAGGTCGCGCTGTTTCTGGAAGAAACCGGCCTGCCCTTCGAGCTGGTGCCGGTCGATACCCGCAAGGGCGACCAGTTCAAGCCGGAGTTCCTGAAGGTGAACCCGAACGGCAAGGTGCCGGCGATCGATGACGACGGCGTGTTCGTATTCGACAGCAATGCCATCCTTCTTTATCTCGGCGAAAAGACCGGCAAGTTCATGCCGGCCGATACGCCCGCAAATCGCGCGCAACTCTTGTCGTGGCTGATGTTCATCGCGAGCGGCCTCGGGCCCTATGGCGGCCAGGCCATCCATTTCAAGGACTATGCGCCGAAAGGCATGGACTACGCGGTCAACCGCTATCTGTTCGAGGCGCATCGTCACTACAAGGTTCTCGACGATCATCTCGCCAGCAGTCGCTACATGGTCGGCGACACCTACACCATCGTCGACATGGCGTTCTGGGGTTGGGCGCGCATGGCGTCTCGCGTGATCGGCGAGAGCGGCGTTGCCAAATATCCGAACTTCAAGCGGCTGCTCGACGAGGTCTCGGCGCGGCCGGCTGCGGCGAGGGCGATCGCGCTGAAGGACAAGTTCACCTTCAAGACCGAGAACGACGACGAAGCCAAGGGTTTCCTGTACCGCCATATGACGACCAAGGTTGCCTGATCGGCTTTCATCTTCGGCAACGAGGCCCTTCGGCGCACGCCGGAGGGCCTTTTGCTTGCGCGGCGCGACGGGACGGCGACGTCAGATTTTCTCGCCTGTTTTCGACCGGGCAGGATCTTGTCCGAAAACCGGCTTCCCCTTTGCGCTGGCGCGGCCCTTCGGGTCAGCACCATGCTCCAACCCGTGCGCGATGACCTTGCGCATCAGGTTCGGCAACGCTTCATCCTTCAGCGTTGCGATCGGCGTCCAGCGCATGCCATCGGGCGCGCGGGTCCGCGCGGCAGCGGTCGCGGTATAGACGGCCAGTTCCAATGGAAAATGCGTGAAGACATGCGTCACCGTGCCGGCCTTGCGCCGCCAGCGCGCGGTGCCGATTGACGGCGCCTGCTTCCGTGCGGTTGCATCATCCTGCGCGGCGAGCCAGTCCGATGTCGGCACTTCCGTCATGCCGCCGAGCAGACCTTTTGTCGGCCGCGTCCGGACCAGCAGTTCATCGCCGCGCGTCACCACGAAAGCCGCGCCGCGCCGCAACTCGCCCGCCTTCTTCGGCGTCTTGCGCGGAAAGGTCTCCTGGTCGCCGCGCAGCCGCGCGACACAATCATCGCCCAGCGGACACAGCGCGCAGGCCGGCTTCTTCGGCGTGCAGATGGTCGCGCCGAGATCCATCAGCGCCTGCGCGGAATCGCCTGACCGCGAGGGTCCCAGCAGCGTCGCCGCAAGCTCCCGGATGCGCGGCTTCGCCTTCGGCAGCGGCTCCTCCATCACGAACAGTCGCGACACCACGCGCTCGATGTTGCCATCGACGGGCATGGTGCGGCGGCCGAACGCGATCGCAGCGATCGCCGCCGCCGTGTAGGCGCCGATTCCCGGCAGCACGCGCAAGCCCTCTTCCGTATCGGGAAATGCGCCGCCGTGATCGCACCGCACCGCCACGGCGCAGGCGTGAAGATTGCGCGCGCGCGAATAATAGCCGAGCCCGGCCCACATCCTTAAGACATCATCGAGCGACGCGTTCGCCATCGCATCAATGTCCGGCCAGCGCGCCAGGAACTTTTCGAAATACGGCCCGACCGCCCTCACCGTGGTCTGCTGCAGCATGATCTCCGACAGCCAGACCCGATAAGGGTCTGCGGCTTCGCCGGGCAGCGCGCGCCATGGCAGACGGCGGCGGTTCCGGTCGTACCAGGCGAGCAGCCGCGCGGAACGGCTCCTTCGCTCATTGTTTTCCACGGACAGCGCCATGTATCGACTCTAGACGTTCGACGAAATCCTCTCCACGTCATGCCCGCGCTTGTCGCGGGCATCCACGTCTTTATTCATTCTGGACCGGCAAGACGTGGATGGCCGGAACAAGTCCGGCCATGACGACATATTTTCACCGCATCCCAAACCAGATGCCGACATGCTATAAGGCGCGGATGTCCAAGCCCGGTCCGATCTCGGCCAAGCCGTTGTCCGCGCTGCTCGGCGATGTCTTTTCCGACGCCTATGCGCGGCAGGGTTTTGCAACGCGCGAACTGGTGACGCGGTGGGCGGAAATCGCCGGACCCGAGATCGCCGCGCATTCCGAACCGATGAAAATCCAGTGGCCCCGCCCCGTCGAGGGACAGCCCGAGCGACCGGCGACGCTGGTGCTGCGGGTCGAAGGTCCGGCGGCGCTGGAAATCCAGCACGCCTCCGACGTCATCCTGCAACGGGTGAATCGCTTCTTCGGCTGGAACGCGGTTGGCCGGCTGGCCTTGCGGCAGGCGCCGCTGTCACGCCAGACTCGGCGGCGAAAGGCCGCGCCTCCGCCGGACGAGACGGATGTCGCCAGTGTCGCCGGGACGCTGTCATCGATCGAAGACGACGGTTTGCGCGCGGCGCTGGCGCGGCTTGGCGCCTCAATCAAGCGAAATTGACGCGACCATGGAATAGGCTTCCGACAGCGCGCCATTGCCACAATTGTCGTTTCAAGCTAGCGAACAAATGTCTTTCAGGCGCGCTTGCGCCGTTTCGGGAGCAAACCCTTGATCATCACGCGCCGCGCCTTCACCGCTGCCCTCTCGCTGAGCGGACTCGCCGCCTTCGCAGGTCTCTCGCCCTGGCGCCTGATCGGCGAGGCCATGGCCCAGAGCGTCACCGCCGCCGACGTCGCCAAACCGGTCTCGCTGCCGGACATGGCGCTCGGGCCCAAGGATGCCGCCGTCACCATCACCGAATACGCCTCGATGACCTGTCCGCACTGCGCGCGCTTTGCGGAAAACGTGTTCCCGAAGATCAAGACGGAATACATCGACACTAACAAGGTCCGCTACGTGTTCCGCGAATTCCCGCTCGACATCAAGGCGGCGGCCGGCTCGATGCTGGCCCGCTGCATCGCCAAGGACGACGCGGGAAAATACTTCGCCGTTATCGACACGCTGTTCAAGTCGCAGGATGTCTGGACCGGATCGAAGACCACGGAATCGCTCAAGCAGATCGGCAAGCAGGCCGGCCTCAGCGGTCAGGAGGTCGAAACCTGCCTCAAGGATCAGGCCCTGCTCGACAAGATCGCGGCCGACCAGAAATACGCCAACGAGGTTCTGAAGGTGAATTCGACGCCGACATTCTTCATCAATGGCGAGATGGTGAAGGGCGAGACCTCGTTCGAGGAGTTCAAGAAGAAGATCGACCCGCTGTTGAAGGGCTGAAGCACCGCTCGTTCGGCCGCGGTTATCCGAGGCGTCATCGTCCGCGAAGGCGGACGATCCAGCGCAGAGGATGTCGGAACGTTTCCGCAACCGCCCCGCGCGACCGCCCCGATGTTCTGCCTAACTCCCGTAAAAGCCTCTGGAAAAGCCGGTCCCCACGGTTGCCCGGACGCGGCGCCCTCGTCATTGTCGAGCCTCGCGAGGCGCGACTCGGGGCTGCCGGCAATACTACATATGGTATTGTAACTGCGGGCTGATTCGCGTCTTGCCAGCACAGCAGAGTGCCCATGAAACTCACGCGCCTTCGCCTTCACGGATTCAAGTCGTTCGTCGAGCCCACCGATTTCGTGATCGAGCCGGGTCTCACCGGCGTGGTCGGGCCGAACGGCTGCGGCAAGTCCAACCTGGTCGAAGCGCTGCGCTGGGCGATGGGCGAGACGTCGTACAAGTCGCTGCGCGCCGCCGACATGGACGCGGTGATCTTCGCAGGCTCGGGCAACCGCCCGGCGCGCAACCACGCCGAAGTGGTGATGACGATCGACAATACCGATCGCTCCGCGCCCGCGGCCGTCAACGATTCCGAGACGCTGGAGATTTCACGCCGGATCGAGCGCGAGGCCGGTTCGGTCTATCGCATCAACGGCCGCGACGTTCGCGCCCGCGACGTGCAGATCCTGTTCGCCGACGCCGCCACCGGCGCACGCTCGCCGGCGCTGGTTCACCAGGGCAAGATCGGCGAGATCATCCAGGCCAAGCCCGAGCAGCGCCGCCGCGTGCTGGAGGACGCCGCCGGCGTCGCCGGCCTGCATGCACGACGTCATGAAGCCGAACTGCGGCTGAAGGCGGCAGAGACCAATCTCACCCGCGTCGAGGACGTAATCGGCCAGCTCTCCGGCCAGATGGATGGCCTCAAGAAGCAGGCGCGGCAGGCGATCCGCTATCGCGACGTCGCGGCGAAAGTGCGCAAGACCGAGGCCATGCTGTTCCACCTGCGCTGGCTGGACGCACAGGCCGAGGTGGCGGAAGCCGCCAGAATTCACGATTTGAACGTCCGCGAACTGGCCGAACGCACCCGCGAGCAGGCGGAAGCCGCCCGCGTCCAGGCGGAACGCGCGTCCGAACTGCCGGCGCTGCGCGAGGCGGAAGCCCGCGCCGCCGCCGGACTGCAGCGCCTCACCAGCGCGCGCGAAGCGCTCGACCGTGAGGAGGAGCGCGCGAAGGAGCGCGCCGCCGAACTCGACCGTCGGCTGACGCAGCTCGCATCCGACATCGAGCGCGAGCAGCGGCAATCCTCCGATGCCGAGGACGCCTTGCGGCGGCTCGACGCCGAGGACACCGAGCTGAAGGAGGAGATCAAGTCACGCGTCGAGACCCGCAGCGGTGTCGACGAGCGGGTGGCGCAGGCGGAAGCAACCCTCGCCGCGACAGAGGCCACGTTCGCAGAATTGACCCGCGCGCTGGCCGACCTCACCGCCAAGCGCAACCAGCTTGAATCGAACGTGCGGACCCATCGCGACCGTCTGGCGCGCATCGACCAGCAGATCGCGGACGTGCGGCGCGAGACCGAGGCGCTGGCGCAGCAGACCAGCGGTTTCGGCGATCTCGATGCGTTGAGCGGGGCGATCGAGGGCGCACAGCAGGCGCTCGCGCAATCGGAAAGCCTGAGCCGCGAGCGCGAGGCCGAACATGCCGCCGCGCGGGGGCGGCTCGAAGCAGCCCGCTCCGGCGTCGAAGCGGCGCGCGGACCTTTGCAGGAGGCCGACAAGCGCGCCCAGCGGCTCGAGACCGAAGCCAAGACCATCGCCAAGATCCTCAACGGCGAAAGCAAGAACCTGTGGCCGCCGATCATCGACGGCATCAGCGTCGACAAGGGTTACGAGAAGGCGATCGGCGCCGTGCTCGGCGACGACCTCGACGCACCGGTGGACCAGTCCGCGCCGATGCGCTGGACCGGCGCAACCGTGACGGCCGAGGACCCGGCGTTGCCGGGGGGCGTGGAATCGCTTGCAGCCCATGTGCAGGCGCCGCCCGAACTGGCGCGGCGGCTGGCCCAGATCGGCGTCGTCGCCAGGGAGCGCGGCGCGGAGCTGGTTGCGCATCTGAAAACCGGCCAGCGGCTGGTGTCGCTCGAAGGCGACGTCTGGCGCTGGGACGGCTTTGTGACCGCGGCCCATGCCCCGACCGGCGCGGCACGACGGCTCGCCGAGCGCGCGCGTCTTGCCGATATCGAGAGCGAGATCGAGCGCGCGCGCGTGGAAGTGGCCGAGCGGCGGCAGGCGCTGGAGGTCGCTCAGCAGGCGGTGACTGCTTCCGGCCAGGCCGTCACCGCAGCCGCCTCAGCCGAGAGCGAGGCGCGCAATGCCTGGCGCACGGCGCAGCGCGAAGCCGACGCCGCGCGTGAACGCCATGCCAGCGCCGAGCGCGAGATCAATCGCCATGCGGCGCGCCGCTCGGCGCTGACGGAGGCGCACAACCGCCTGACCAGCGACCGCACGGAAGTCGCCGCCGCCCATGAAGCCGCCACCGCCGCGCTTGGCGAGTTGCCGCCAAGCCTCGATACCGAAACCAAGCTCGGCGAAGTTCGGACCGAGATCGACGGCCATCGCCGGCTCGCCGCGCAGGTGCGGGCCGAGGCGCAGGCGCTGGCGCGCGAAGCCGAGCTTGCCGACCGCCGCCTGCTGGCGATATCGGCAGAACGCAACGAATGGCAGACCCGCAAGCAGAGCGCGGCCTCGCAAATCGCGACCATCGAAGCGCGCGTCACCGAGGTGAAAGCGGAGCGCGCCGAGCTTGACAACGCGCCGGCGCTGTTCGCCGAGAAGCGCAGCGCCATCATCAGCGAGATCGAGCACGCCGAGAAGGACCGTCGCGACGCTGCCGATGCGCTCGCCGCCGCCGAAGCCGCTATGGCGGAAACCGATCGCGCCGCGAAAATCTCGCTGGAGGCGCTGTCGAGCGCGCGCGAGGCCACCGCCCGCGCCGAGGAACGCATGGACGGCAGCAAGCGTCGTCTGGAGGATACCGAACGGGAAATTCGCGACATGCTCGAGGTCGAGCCCGGCGTGGTGGCCTCGCTGGCCGAGGTCCATGACGGTGTCGACCTGCCGCCGCTGCCGGAGATCGAGACGGAGCTGGAAAAGCTGCGCCGCGACCGCGACCGCCTCGGCGCCGTCAACCTGCGCGCCGAGGAGGAACTGCGCGATGTCGAGACCCAGCACACCTCGCTCGCCACCGAGCGCGACGATCTCGTCGAAGCCATCAAGAAGCTGCGCACCGGCATCCAGAGTCTCAACCGTGAAGCGCGCGAGCGGCTTCTGACCTCGTTCGAGACCGTCAACACCCATTTCAAGCGGCTGTTCACCCAGCTGTTCGGCGGCGGCGAGGCGGCGCTGCACCTGATCGAGAGCGACGATCCGCTGGAAGCCGGACTGGAGATCATCGCCAAGCCCCCCGGCAAGAAACCGCAGACGCTGTCGCTGCTCTCGGGCGGCGAGCAGGCGCTCACCGCGATGGCGCTGATCTTCGCGGTGTTCCTCACCAACCCCTCGCCGATCTGCGTGCTGGACGAAGTCGACGCACCGCTCGACGACCACAACGTAGAACGCTTCTGCAACCTCCTGCACGAGATGACCTCGTCCACGGAAACGCGCTTCATCATCATCACCCACAACCCGATCACCATGGCGAGCATGAACCGGCTGTTCGGCGTGACCATGGCCGAGCGCGGCGTCTCGCAACTGGTGTCGGTCGACCTCGAAGACGCGGTGAAGATTCTCGACCAGAACGTGGCGTAGTACCCTCCCCTTGAGGGGGGAGGGTCGACGCGAGTGAAACGAGCGGCGGGGTGGGGTGACTGCCCCGATGTCTTTCTCGACCCTGACACATTGATAATCGTGACGCGGAGCACCCCACCCCGCCTGCCTACGGCAGGCGACCCCTCCCCCTCAAGGGGAGGGTAACCCATGATCCCGCCTGCCCTTCCCGCCGCGCTGCGCACTGCGCTCGACCAAAAGGCGCAAGGCCTCTCCCGCAGCGACGCCGCGGGCCGCGCGGCAGCGATCTCGCAGACCTATCGCTGCGGCGGGGGCTCGGATGCGATCCGGAACCAGACCGACGCACTCGCCTATGCGCTGGCACGGATGCCGGCGACCTATGCAGCCGTCGTCGCCTGCTTCAACGCGCTCCACGAGATCCGCCCGGAATTCGCACCGGCGAGCCTGCTCGACCTCGGCGCCGGTCCGGGCACCGCGACATGGGCGGCGGCACAGGCGTTCGATTGCCTCGACGAATTCACCGCGATCGATGCCAATACGGCATTGCGGACGCTCGCGCTCGACCTCGTGTCCGACGAGACGCGGCTGCGCCGTCTCCACTATGCGCAGAGCGATATATTCGCCGGAATCCGGGACGAGCCGGCAGGCGCCGATCTCGTCGTCGCGAGTTACGTCATTGGCGAAATGAATGCCGACCGGCAAGCCGCCCTCGCTGACTTGATGTGGGCGGCGACCCGCGATGCGCTGCTGGTGGTCGAACCCGGCACGCCCGCCGGCTACCGGCGCATCATCGATCTGCGCCGCCGGCTCGTCGCGCGGGGCGCGCACGTCATCGCGCCCTGCCCGCACGACCGCGAATGTCCGCTCATGGCATCTTCAAGCGAAGCAGGCGCTGTTTCGGCTGAAGACAACACGTCAAAACAGAAAGCCACCCCGGACTGGTGTCATTTCGTGCAGCGGCTGCCGCGATCCCGCGCGCACAAGCAGATCAAGGGCGCGGAGCTCCCTTTCGAGGATGAGAAATTCAGCTACGTCGCGCTGGCACGAACACCCGCCTTGCAACGTCCGTCGCGGGTGCTGGCGCCGCCGCTGGTCACCAAGGCCGGGATGCGGATCAAACTGTGTCAGACCGACGGGTGCGCCGGCTTCGTGACAATTCCCCGTCGCGACAAGGCCGCTTACGCGCGCGTGCGACGGATCGGTTGGGGCGGCACCCTCAAATCCGACCGAACATAATTGCCCAAGACTATGATGGCCGCGTGAAAACGTAGACCAGTCCGGTGAGCATGATGAGCGCCACCGCCGCCGTGAGCCAGAGTCCCGGATGGCTGCCGAACCAGAACATCGTGAAACCAATCGCCATGCCGCCAAGCGCCATCAGCTTGGCCTTGACCGGAATCGCGCCGCGCTCTCGCCAGCCGCGCAACAGCGAGCCGAAACGCGGATGCTGCAACAGCCACTTTTCCAGCCGAGGGGAAGAGCGCGCGAAACACGCAGCAGCCAGGATCAGGAACGGCGTCGTCGGCAGCACCGGCAGGAACGCGCCGATAAAACCGAGCGCAACGAACCCGATACCCAGCACCAGAAACACGTAGCGCATCATCCGCGGCGTGGTGGCGTGCGGATCGACGGCACTGGGCGTCCCTGCACCCAAAGACTGCTCGTTCGCGATCATTCCCTCGCCATTCTGATCAGCCACACCAAAATTCCTGCAAATCCATGCTTCCACAGAACCAGGTACCCGACAACTTGAACTTTTCTAAGGATTTTCGATACCAAGAGATGCCCTTCACGGCGGTTCCTGCTGTTTGCGCCTCATTTCGTCTACGGTAGCCGCCTTCGCCCGTCTTATTCAGGAGCCCTCCCCCATGTCGTCCGGCTGGATCATTCTCGGCGTCCTTGTCGCCATCGCCTTGTTCGCGCTTGTCGCCTATAACCGGCTGGTCGCACTCAACCAGCGCGTCGGCCAGGCATTCGCCGACATCGACGTGCAGCTCAAGCAGCGTCACGATCTGGTTCCGAACCTGGTCGAAACCGTGAAAGGCTATGCCGCGCACGAGCGCGGGACTCTGGACGATGTCATCAAGGCGCGCAACGTGGCGATGTCGGCACAGGGTCCTGCGCAGGTCGGCGCCGCCGAGAACCAGTTGAGCGGCGCGCTCGGCCGCCTGATCGCGCTGTCGGAGGCCTATCCCGATCTCAAGGCCAACGCCAACTTCCAGCAGCTCGCCAGCGAACTTTCCGACCTCGAAAACAAGATTGCGGCCAGCCGCCGCTTCTTCAACAACGCGGTCCAGGAATACAACACCGGCATCCAACAGATGCCGGCGGCGTTGTTCGCCGGGACGTTCGGTTTCACCCGCAAGGAGTTCTTCGACCTCGGCGCCAGCCGCACCACGGTGGAGCAGACGCCGCAGGTGAAATTCTGATCACGATTCCGCGGAGTCCGGAGCGATGCTTGTTTATCAGCGTCATTCCCGGGCGTCGCGCAGCGACGAACCCGAAATCCACTCCCAATCGCAAAGCTCAGGATTTTGGGTTCACGCCATCGGCGCGAACGCGAGGCATTCGTCGCCGGGGGTGACCCCGAATGACGACTTCTAGGCGAACACGCCATGGCAGCTTACGGTCTCTACACCCACATCGCATCGAACAAGATCCGTTCGATGTTTCTGCTCGCCGGCCTGTTCTTGCTGATTTACGTGATGGTGTTCTCCGGCGCGCTGATCGCCGAAGTCGTCCGGCGCGGCACGGACCATACCGCGGCGTTCTATTTCACCCGGGCCTGGCATGACCTGATCGCCGCGTTTCCCTGGGCCACGGCGGGTTCGGCACTCTGGATCGTCATCGCCTATTTCTTTCATCAGTCGATGATCGATGCGGTCACCGGCGGCCGTGACGTCAGCCGCAAGGAACAGCCGCGACTCTATAACCTTTTGGAAAATCTGTGCATCTCGCGCGGCATTCCGATGCCGAAGCTGAAGGTGATGGACACCGATGCGGTCAACGCCTTCGCCACCGGCCTGAACCGCCGCCAATACGCCATCACCGTCACCACAGGGCTGATGAAGGAACTCAACGATCGGGAGATGGAGGCGGTGTTGGGGCACGAGCTGACCCACATCCGCAATGGCGACGTGCAGTTGATGGTGGTCGCCGTCATCATCGCCGGCGGCGTCAGCTTCCTTGCTGAACTGTTCTTCCGCATCTTCCTCAACGGCGGCACGCGGATCGGCGGCGGAAGCTGGCGCTCGTCCCGCTCGTCCTCATCATCAGGCGGCAACAGCGACAGCAAGGGCGGGGGCGCTGTTGTCGCCCTGATCGTCGCCGTGGCCCTGATCGCGCTGGCCTGGTTCCTGTCGCAGGTGGTGCGGCTGGCGCTGTCGCGCTCCCGGGAACTCATGGCCGATGCCGGCTCGGTCGAATTGACCAAGGATCCCGATGCCATGATTTCGGCGCTGCGCAAGATCGAGAACCGCGGCGAACTGCCGGGCGCGACCTCCGCGGTGATGGAAATGTGCGTCGACAACCCGCGCGAAGGCTTCGCCGACCTGTTCGCCACCCATCCGTCGATCGAGACGCGGGTGCGTGCGCTGGTGACATATGCCGGCGGCCGCGATCCCGGCCCGATCCGTCATCTTCAGGAGGAGCGCAACGCGACCGATCCGGCCGGCAAGCAGGAACTGTCGCCGGGGCCGTGGAGCGAACCCGCGCCGCCAGCGCCCGCGACGCCCCCTGCTCCCGGACCCTGGGGCAATCATTCCTGATCCTCGGCGTTTCGAAGTCGATTCACACTCGCAAAGTTGCGCAAGAAGAAACGATTTTCCGGGCGCCATGACGAATTTCGCCGGATTTAACATATCGAATTGAATTCTCCCTCGTTTCTGCCATGGTCGCGCCCCAAGCAAACATGGGGACATGCCGTCCGCGCGACCATGCGCGGTTTTCGGCTTTCAGCTTGCTCAAAGGGATCTCATGGCCAAGCCAGCAGTGATTGTGGTGGGTGCGGACAAGGGCGGGGTCGGCAAGACCACGGTTTCGCGCACCGTGCTCGACTATTTCAACGCCAACAACGTGCCAACCCGAGCGTTCGACACCGAATCGCCGCGCGGCACGCTGAAGCGCTTTCACCCTGACATCACCGAGATCGTCGACATGACGACGACCGCGGACCAGATGAAGATCTTCGACACGCTGAACACGGCCAAGGCCAGCGTCACGGTGATCGACGTCCGCGCCGGACTGATGTCGCCGGCGCTGGCCTCGCTTCGCGACATCGGGTTCCTCGATGCGGCGAAGTCCGGGCAGATCACCTTCGCGGTGTTCCATATCCTCGGCCCCTCGATCGCCTCGCTCGACGAAATCGCGGAGACCGCGAGCTTCATGTCCGGCGCGAAATATTTCCTCGTCAAGAATTTCATCAACAACACGAACTTCTTCGAGTGGGACCAGGCGACCTACAACGCCTACTTCCGCAAGATCAAGGACGCGACCGAGATCACCATCCCGAAGCTCAACGAGATGGCGTACGAGCAGGTCGAGGTATCCTCGGTGCCGTTCCTCAAATTCGTGGCCAACAAGGGACAGAAGAACGAGTCCGCGAACTACTCGTTCGTCCTGCGCGGCTACGTCCGTCACTGGCTCGCGAATGTCTGGGGCGAATTCGACCGCATCAAGCTCACCGACATCGTCACCTCGAAGGAGAAAGCCAGCCGCGCCTCGGCCAAGTAAACGGTCGTCTGAACGAACCGGGCGAGGGACGCTTCCACTCGCGCCGATAGCGCAGACCTCGTAGACCTCTCGGACGCACAAGCGCGCATCGAGAATGACGGTGGAGAGTTTTTCGACATCCTGCTAGATCGGGATGCTCTCTCCGATATATCGGTCATGCCCCGCACGCCCGTCTACATCATTTGCTCGCCACGGCCGCAAGTCGGCAAGACGCTGATCGCGCGGCAGTTCAGCGAGTTTCTGCGCCTGCAGCGGGGCGATGTCCTGGCGTTCGACGTCAACATCCAGGAGCCGTCGCTGGTCGACTACCTGCCGCGCCTCACCGAGACCGCCGAGATCGACGACACCTACGGCAAGATGGCGCTGATGGACCGCCTGATCGTCGATGACGGCCTCGCCAAGGTGATCGACCTCGGCTACCACGCGTTCGACGAATTCTTCGGGATGATTGCGGAAATCGGTTTCATCAAGGAAGCCGCCCGGAGCAACGTGGCGCCCGTTGTCCTGTTCGTGGCCGACAGCGACCGCGTGTCCACGCGCGGCTATCACACCCTGCGGGCAATGCTGCAGCCCGACGCGCTCGTCATTGTCGACAACGAATACGTCCTGCGCGGAGACCTGCCAGAAATTTTCATGCACAGTCAGGTGGTGCGCATCGCGGTGCTTCCGCCGTTTCTCAAGAGCTACATCGAGCGGCCCACTTTTTCCTTCACCGGCTATCTGCGAACGGAGAAGGATACGTCCACCGAACTGCATCAGTGGGTCCGCAGCAATTATTTCAGTTTCCGCGAGATCGAGCAGCGACTGGCGCAGCAGCGGGGGTGAAGAACTCTCTCGCGGAGGTGGCGGAATATGAAAAAAGAAGTCTTAGCATTTGCGACAGTGCTTGGGGTTTTCTGCGGTCTATCCGCCTCCTTCGGACAAGGGCGCGTTGATATCGTACAAATCTACTCAAACTTCCTCGCCAGTCGCGTGGCCGCTCTAGGCTGCAATGCTGTGGACAAGGCAACGGAACCGAAATTCCTGTCAAACCTACACGCCGTTACGATAAGAGCGATTCAAGCCCTAAAAGAGCGCAATCAAAATTTGAGCGACGCAGACTTGTCGGCAAAAATGATTGCCGCCCAGAAAGCCACACAAGCTGCGGTAAAAGGTGAAATTGCTCAAAACGGCTGTTCATCCAAACGCATCACGGCATTATTGAAATTGTATAAAATGCATTCGGAAATGTCTTTGGGCGGCTGAATCCGAAGGACCGCACTTGTCAATGCCCGCCGAACGCCATCAGCGTCCGAACCGGAACATCCATCGCGCGCAGCTTGGCGGCGCCGCCGAGGTCCGGCAGGTCGATGATGAAGCAGGCAGCGACCACATTGGCGCCGATCTGGCGCAGCAACTTCACCGCGCCCTCCGCCGTGCCCCCGGTGGCGATCAGGTCGTCGACCAGAATGACACGCTCGTCCTTCGCGATGGCGTCGACGTGCATTTCCATTTCATCGGTACCATATTCGAGCGCGTAGGCCATCCGCACTGTCTGATGCGGCAGCTTGCCCTTCTTGCGGATCGGCACGAAGCCGGCCGAGACCTGATGCGCCACCGCACCGCCAAGAATGAAACCCCGCGCCTCGATGCCGGCGACCTTGTCGATCTTCGAGCCGGCCCATGGATGCACGAGCTGATCGACCGCGCGGCGGAACGCGCGTGCGTCGCCGAGCAGCGTGGTGATGTCGCGGAACATGATCCCCGGCTTCGGATAATCCGGAATCGTGCGAACGGAAGCCTGCAGATCGTCTTCGAAGGTCATTCATGTTTTCCTATCAACGAATCGTGCGTCATGCCCGTGCTTGTCACGGGGCATCCACGTCTTCGCTGTGTTGGATGCCGGACAGACGTGGATGGCCGGGACCATAGGCGTTCGATAGAACGCCGTTCTTCGAACGGCTATGCCCGGCCATGACGATCAATACAAATGACCGACGCTCTCTTCATGCCATTCCCTTCCCCAACCGGAACGCATTCTCCACAATCCGCAGGCCGACCTCGCCGCCGAGCGACATCAGCGATTCGGGATGAAACTGCACGCCGCCGACCGGCAGCGTCCTGTGCTCGATCGCCATCGGCACGCCGTCGTCGGTGGTCGCCGTCACCTCCAGCACGTCGGGCATGCTCTCGCGCTCGACATACAGCGAATGATAGCGGCCGATCACGATCTCGTTCGGCAGATTGCGCATCAAGCGTCCGCCGCGATTCTGCACGCGTGAGGGGCGGCCATGCGCCGGCTGCGCGAGCTGACCGAGCCGGCCGCCGAAATACTCGCCGATTCCCTGCACGCCGAGGCAGACGCCGAATACCGGAAGTTTCTTCTCCAGCGCGGTGCCGATGGTTTTCGCCATGCCGAAATCGTCCGGCCTGCCGGGACCGGGCGACAGCACCAGCAGGTCGTAATTCTGCGTGTTCAGCATGTCCTGGGCGTGGACGTAACGCACCACGGTGACGCGCGCGCCGACCTGACGGAAATAATCCGCCAGCATGTGGACGAAGCTGTCGTCGTGATCGATCAGCAGCACGCGCTTGCCGGAGCCGGTCGCGTCCGGCGCGACCGCCGAGAGCGGCTTCGGCGCGTCGCCGCGCAATGCCTGGAACAGCGCGGCCGCCTTGGTCTGGCATTCGCGGTCCTCAAGCTCCGCCTTGCTGTCGAACAGGCAGGTCGCGCCGACGCGCACCTCGGCCAGCCCGTCCTTCATGCGGATGGTGCGGATGGTCAGGCCGGTATTGATCGAGCCATCGAACCCGACGACGCCGAACGCGCCGGCATACCAGCGCCGCGCCGATCGCTCGTTGTCCTCGACGAACTGCATCGCCCACTTCTTGGGCGCGCCGGTCACCGTCACCGCCCAGGCGTGGGTGAGAAACGCATCGAGCGCGTCGAAGCCGGGCCGCAAAATGCCCTCGACGTGATCGACGGTGTGAAACAGCTTCGAGTAGGTCTCGATCTGACGTCGCGCCAGCACCTTGATCGTTCCCGGCATGCAGATGCGCGCCTTGTCGTTGCGATCGACGTCGGTGCACATGTTGAGCTCGAACTCGTCCTTCTCCGAGTTGAGCAATTCGCGGATCTGCTCGGCGTCGCCGATGGCGTCGGCGCCGCGCGCAATGGTGCCGGAGATCGGACAGGTCTCGATCCGGCGGCCGTCACTGCGTACGAACATTTCCGGCGAAGCGGAAACCAGGAATTCGCCGTCGCCGAGATTGACGAGACCGCCATAGGGCGACGGATTGATCCGGCACAGCCGCTGAAACACCTCGGCCGGCGAGCGTTCGCAGGGTTCGGCGAACAACTGCCCGGGCACCGCCTCGAACAGGTCGCCGCGCGCGAACGCGGCGCGCGCCGTCTCCACCGTGGCCTGATATTCGCCGGGAGCGTGATCGGTGAAACCCTGCCGTCCCCTCCTGGCGTAGACGCTTTCGGGCGTGTCGTGCGGCAGGCCCGCGGTCGTGCGGCCATTCCACGCGAAATCGTAGGACAGCACGACGCCGCGGCCGGTGGCGCGGTCGTAGGCCAGCAAACGATCGGGCACGAACAGCACGATGTCGCGCTGGTCGGCCTCGCGCGCGCGCTTCTGCACCAGATCTTCCATCTGGAACACGAGGTCGTAGGCAAACGCGCCGTAAAGCCCGAGCGTGGGATCGGCGTCTGATGCGAACGCCGCCACCAGCGCGCGCACCAGCGACATCACGCTGGCGCGCCGGGTGCGCTGATCCTCCTCCACCGGCGCGTCGCCGCGCAGGATGTGGCCGGCGATGCGGAGCGCGGTGCTTTCGGAGACCACCACAAAAGGCTCGCTCAGCGCCTGGTCCAGAAAGGCGATCAGCACCTCGCCGCGGGCATTGGTGGCCTCGATGGAAAAATTCAGACCCGTGGTTTCGATCCTGAGCGGCGGATCCGCGAAACCGAGGTCGAAACTCTCATAGCGTCCCGGCACCGTGGTGCCCGACGACAGCACCAGGCCACGGCGGCGGTCGAGCAGGTCGATCAGGTCGTCGAGCCGCCTGCCGCCGGTAAAATGCTCGATCGACCGGCTGACGGCGAGACCGCCGGCGGTCGCGTACTCGCTCTGCGCGGGAAGGGAAAAGACGGTCCTGTTCATGGAGTCCTCTTACGAGACCTGAGGAAGAAGCGCCACACAGGACAAACGAAAAAGGCCGTCGTTTCTGCATGACGGCCTTCGACGATCGGAATTGAAACAAAATCGCACCGGCCACCTTAGAAGGTGGGCCACCAGAGACGGAACGGGCGGACGGTGCTGGTCATGGCCGCGAAATCATCATTCCGATGGTGCGATGTCAAGAGCGTTCGGGACGATCACCTTTGTCATGCCATCCATCTTCAAAGCGGACGGATTGCCGGCGTCATGGGCGAGCGAAACGACGGCGTTCCTTGAATGGCTATGCCTGAAGCGTTTCCGTCAAAACATGAAATGCTCTAGATTCCCGTTCATCCTAAAACCGGGAGAAAAACATGGCGTTCAAGGTCGTGAGCGACAGTTTCAAGGACGGCGACTACCTCGCCAAGGATCATATCCTGTCGGCGGATTTCGGTCACGGCTGCGCGGGCGGCAACCGGTCGCCGCACCTGCGCTGGAGCGGCGCTCCGGCAGGTACCAGGAGTTTCGCCGTGACCTGTTACGATCCGGACGCGCCGACCGGCAGCGGCTTCTGGCACTGGGTCGTCATCAATATCCCGCCATCGGTGACGGAACTTGCGCTCGACGCCGGCAATCCCGACAGCGGCAAGCTTCCGAGGGGGGCGCTGCAGAGCCGCACCGACTTCGGCTCCGCGTGCTATGGCGGTCCCTGCCCGCCCGAAGGGGATCATCCGCACCGCTATTTCTTCACCGTGCACGCAGTGGGAGGCAACATCAACGCCACCGCCGACACCTCAGCGGCGGTGATCGGGTTCCAGCTTCACTTCAACACGCTGGCGAAATCGGCGGTGATGGGCCTGTTCAAGCGCTGATTGCTGGGCCGAACCTGTGTCCCGGGCGCGATGCGGCGTGCAACGCCGCTTCGCAGAACCGGGATCGCATCAGACACCGCCTTCGTAACGGTCCGGGATCAGCGATGCACCGCTTGCGCGGCATCGCGTCGGGGACACGGCACCTCAATAATAAAAAGCCCCGGCCAAGGCCGGGGCTGCTTTGCAGGAACTTTTGGTCTCGCCTCGGCAGTTAATCCGGCTGCGCCTCAATGCGCGTCGGCCCACACCGCCCTCTTGGTGAAGTAGAGCAGTCCGGCAAAGATGACCATGAAAATCATGACCTGCAAGCCGATCCGCTTGCGTTCCTCCAGCTTCGGCTCGGCGGCCCACATCAGGAAGGCGGCCACATCCGTCGCATATTGATCGACCTTCTGCGGCGTCCCGTCGCTGTAGGATATCTGATCGTCCGACAGCGGGTTCGGCATCTTCATCGCATGACCGGGGAAGTACTTGTTGTAGAACGAACCATCCGGCAGCGTGAAGCCATGCGGCGGGGAATCCTCGAAGCCGGTCAGGATGGCGTGGATGTAGTTCGGGCCTTTTTCCTGGAACTGCGTAAAGGCATCGAAAATGAACTGCGGAAAACCGCGCTCATAGCCCCGCGCCTTGGCCATCAGCGAGAGATCGGGGGGCGCTGCGCCGCCATTGGCTACGCGGGCGGCGTTCTCGTTCGGAAACGGCGCCGGAAACTTGTCGGCGATACGTCCCGGCCGCTCGAACATCTCGCCGGCGTCGTTCGGACCGTCCTTGACCTGGATTTCGGCAGCCAGCGCCGTGGCCTGAGCCACCGTGAAGCCCGGACCGCCCGGATCAGTCAGGTTGCGATAATGCACGAGGTTCATCGAATGGCATGCCGAGCAGACCTCCTTGTAGACCTTGTAGCCGCGCTGCAACTGGGCCTGATCGAATCTGCCAAGCGGGCCCGCGAACGACCAGTTCAGCGACGGGGGATTCGGCGAATGCTCGGCCGCCATAGCCCTGGAACCGCTATCCCATACCAATAGCCCCGCGACGGCAAACACCGCCGCGAGCGAGGCCACGACGCCTTTCTTCCCCAGCACGTCATCCGCGATCGAATTGGGCAGGGGACGTGGCTTCTCGATGCGGCTCAGGATCGGCAGCACGATCAGGAAATAGGCGAAATAGCACCCCGTCAGGATACGCCCGGCAATGACGTAGACGCCTTCCGGCGGCTTCGCTCCGAGATAGCCGAGGCCGAGACAGACACCGACGAAGATCCAGAAGAACTGCTTGGCGAGCGGACGATAGCGAAGCGAGCGGGTCTTGGCGGAATCGAGCCAGGGCAGGAAGGCCAGCACCAGGATGGCACTGAACATCGCCACGACCCCCGCGAGCTTGTTCGGGATCGAACGCAGGATCGCGTAGAACGGCAGGTAGTACCATTCCGGCACGATGTGCGCGGGCGTCACACCCGGATTGGCGGGGATGTAGTTGTCGGGATCGCCGAGATAGTTCGGGATGTAGAAGATGAACCAGCAATAGAACAGGATGAAACAGGACAGGCCGAACCCGTCCTTGATGGTTGCGTAAGGCGTGAACGGCACCGTGTCCTTCGGCGTCTTGGGCTCGACGCCGGTCGGATTGTTCTGGCCGGCGACATGCAGCGCCCAGACATGCAGCACGACCACGCCCGCGATCACGAACGGCAGCAGGTAGTGCAGCGAGAAGAAGCGGTTCAGCGTCGGATTGCCGACCGAATAGCCGCCCCACAGCAGGGTCACGATGCTTTCGCCGAAATAGGGAATGGCGGAAAACAGGTTGGTGATGACGGTCGCGCCCCAGAAGCTCATCTGGCCCCACGGCAGCACGTAGCCCATGAAGCCGGTCGCCATCATCAGCAGGTAGATGATGACGCCGAGGATCCAGAGGACTTCGCGCGGTTCCTTATAGGAGCCGTAATACAGGCCGCGAAGCATGTGGATATAGACGGCGATGAAGAACATCGAGGCGCCGTTGGAATGGAGATAACGCAGCAGCCAGCCGTAATCGACGTCGCGGACGATGGCTTCCACCGAGTTGAAAGCGAGGTCGGCCTGGGGCGTGTAATGCATCGCCAGGATGACGCCGGTGATGATCTGCACCCCCAGCATGAACGAGAGGATGCCGCCGAACGTCCACCAGTAATTCAGGTTGCGCGGCGTCGGATAGGCGACGAACGAGGAATGGACAAGGCCGAAGATCGGCAGTCTCCGCTCGATCCATTTAATGAAGGAATTTTGCGGCTGGTAGGTGGAGGGTCCGCTCATGATGCGATCCTGAGGAATGAAACGACGCGTTCGGTTCGGGTCTTTTCGGCCTTATCCGATCTTGATCTTGCTATCGGAAAGGAAGGCGTAAGGCGGAATGGCAAGATTGAGAGGGGCCGGGCCCTGACGGATGCGGCCCGAGGAATCGTATTGCGAACCATGGCACGGACAGAAAAATCCGTCGTAGTTGCCTTCATGTGCGATCGGGATGCAGCCGAGATGGGTGCAGATGCCGATCACGACGAGCCACTGGTCGTGGCCTTCCTTGACGCGGGCCGAATCCGGCTGCGGATCGGGCAGGCTCGATACGTTGACCGACTGGGCTTCCTTAATCTGCTTGGCGGTGCGGTGCATGATGTAAATCGGCTTGCCGCGCCAGAACACCTTGATGTCCTGCCCGTCGGCGATCGGGGAGAGATCGACCTCGATGGGCGCGCCAGCGGCGACCGTGGAAGCATCCGGGTTCAATTGGGCCACCAGCGGCCACGCCGCGGCTGCCGCGCCCACGGCGGCGACGGCGCCGGTTGCTACGAAAAGGAAATCACGGCGGCTATGTCCTGCCGAAGACGACGTCGTCACGATTCCAACCCCTTCTTATTCGCTGCCGATCTTGTTGCTATAGGTGTAACCACTCCAGGGATGCATCTTGCGAGCGGCCGTTCTATTGGCATCGTCGCCGAGTGAGCGCAAGTGCGCTATCGATCACATTATTGCACTGCAACGAACCGCCGGCTGCCGCGAAGTCCCGTCATGAAAGCCCAGAGGTGATGCGGATCGCGCTTTTTCAACCCGACATCCCGCAGAACACCGGGACAATTCTGCGCCTGTGCGCCTGTCTCGATGTCGAGGCCCATATCATCGAGCCTGCCGGTTTTCCGGTCTCGGATCGCCATTTCCGCCGGGCGGGAATGGACTATCTCGACCAGGTCGCCATCGTGCGTCACGATTCCTGGCCGAACTTTCAGGAGTGGCGTAGCGGAGATGGCGGGCGGCTGGTGCTTTTCACCACCAAGGGAGCCCTGTCCTACCTGAATCATCGGTATTTTTCTACCGATATCCTGTTGTTCGGCCGCGAAAGCGCCGGTGTCCCGGACGCCGTCGCAGCAGCCGCGGACGCACGTCTGGTGATACCCGTAAAGTCAGGCTTACGCTCGCTGAATGTCGCCATTGCCACCGCCATGGCGGTAGGCGAGGCTCTTCGGCAAACCAGACCGGCGCCGGAAAGAACCTCGTGAGCTACGCAGTCAAAGAGATTTTTCTGACCCTGCAGGGCGAAGGCGCCCATGCGGGCCGAGCTGCGGTATTCTGTCGCTTCTCGGGCTGCAACCTGTGGAGCGGGCGTGAGGAAGACCGCGCTTCAGCCACCTGCCGGTTCTGCGACACGGATTTCGTGGGCACGGACGGGACGCTGGGCGGGCGCTACGCCACCGCCGACGCGCTGGCCGATACCGTCGCAGCGCAGTGGGCCGGACCGGCCGCCCAGCGCTACACGGTGTTGACGGGAGGAGAGCCGCTGTTGCAGGTGGACAAGGCATTGGTCGACGCGCTGCACGCCCGCGGCTTCGAGATCGGCATCGAAACCAACGGCACCATAGCACCGCCTGACGGCATCGATTGGCTGTGCGTCAGCCCCAAGGCCGGCGCCGATTTGCGCGTCACCAGGGGGCAGGAACTCAAGCTGGTCTATCCGCAGGCGGACGCCCGGCCCGAGGACTTCGCAGACCTCGCCTTCGAGCGTTTTTCGTTGCAGCCGATGGACGGGATTGACGCGGCCGGCAATACCGCGCGCGCCATCGACTATTGCCTGCGGCATCCGCAATGGCGGCTCAGCCTGCAGACGCACAAGACGCTTGGAATAAGGTAGGAATGGCAGAGCAGCCTCATCAACATTGCGCAGACGCAGCGACTCAATCCGTGCCCCGGACCACGCTGTCTGCAGCACCGTGACGCCCTGCTGATCCGGGGCTGTTATGAAGGGAGCGCTTGGAACGGTCCCGGTTCTGCGAAGCGGCATCGAAGATGCCGCATTACGTCCGGGGTATCAGGAGCAGGTTTGACGAATGTGGGAGTTGACGAAATCGTTCCGTTTCGAGGCTGCGCATGCGCTGCCTGGAACGACGTTGGGAAATGCGAGCATGGAAATCCACGGCCATTCCTTCCGCGCCGAGGTAAGCGTCCGCGGCACGCCCGAACCCGCCACCGGCATGGTGCTCGACCTCGGCCTGCTCGCACGCGGCATGGACGAGGTCCGGAGCAAGCTCGATCACCGGTTTCTCAACGACGTCGCGGGGCTAGGCCCGCCGACGCTGGAAAATCTGGCGCGCTTCATCTGGGACCATGTCCAGCACGCAGGACAAGTGACGCGCATCAGCGTGCATCGCGACAGTTGCGGCGAAAGCTGCACTTATTTCGGGCCTGGAAATTGAACCCCCGCTTGTCACTGCGGGCACCTTGGGTTTGCCTTCGGCAAGCGCGAACAATATTGGATTGCTTCATGGCTGTCGGGACGACGCTCCGCGTCGCCCTGAGTTCCTCGCAATGACAGAGTCTGTTAAGGAATTTGCAATGGACGCCTCCCTGGCCGAGAGCCGCAAGACCCGCGCTCGATCCTGGTTCGAGCAGTTGCGCGACGATATCTGCGCGGCCTTCGAAAAGCTGGAGGACGACGCGCCGGCGCAGCTCTATCCCGGCGAGGCCGGCCGCTTCGTGCGCACGCCGTGGGAACGCACCGACCACACCGGCCAACCAGGCGGGGGCGGCGTCATGTCGATGATGCACGGACGGCTGTTCGAGAAAGTCGGGGTGCATTGTTCGACCGTGTATGGCGAGTTCGCGCCGGAGTTTCGCGCGCAGATTCCGGGGGCCGAGGCAGATCCCAAATTCTGGGCCTCCGGCATCTCCCTGATTGCGCATATGCGCAATCCACATATCCCCGCTGTTCACATGAATACGCGCTTCGTGGTGACGACGAAGGCCTGGTTCGGCGGCGGCGGCGACCTGACGCCCGTGCTTGTGCGGCGGCGCACGCAGGCGGATGCCGACAGCGTCGCATTCCACGCGGCGATGAAGGCGGCATGCGATGCCCATGCGGTTGCCGACTATGACAAATATAAAACCTGGTGCGACGAGTATTTCTACCTGCCGCACCGCAAGGAAGCGCGCGGCATCGGCGGCATTTTCTACGACTGGCACGACAGCGGCGACTGGGATGCCGACCTTGCCTTCACGCAGGACGTCGGACGCGCGCTGCTCAAGGTCTACCCTGAACTCGTACGCCGCAACTTCAACACGTCATGGACCGCGGCCGACCGCGAGGAGCAGTTGATCCGGCGCGGAAGATACGCCGAATTCAATCTGCTCTACGACCGCGGCACCATTTTCGGGCTGAAGACCGGCGGCAACGTCGAGTCGATCCTGTCCTCGATGCCGCCCGAGGTGAAGTGGCCTTGACGAGCTATCTCGAGACCGCACTCACAGCCGGTGATCGCGCGTGAACCGCGCGACGGTCTGATCCGCAATCGCCGAAAGCTCCGCGGAATCGAGCGGGAAATCCGCAGCCAGCCAGGCATCTTCCGCGATCGTCAGGACATGGCCCAGCGCCGGCCCCGCCGCTATTCCGCGGGCGATGAAATCCTCCGCCTTCAATGGAAACGCGGGCGGCTGCCAGCGCTGCGGTAAGGTTGCGACATTTCGCCACGGCGCGGGATCGGCTCCGAGACCGGCCCGTGCCCAGGCCTGCATCAGCCGGTCGCGGAAGCGCGGCGCGCCGAGCCGGTAGATTCGCCGCCGCGCGGTCGCCTCGTCCATGCTGCCGAGCCGCCACCAGCGATGGCCCATCGAATCCAATTGCTTTGCTTCCACATTGGAGAGCCGCAGCCGCTGCGCGATCCGCCGGGCATCTTCGGTGACCGACACCGCAAGCGCAGCGAGCCGACGGACCGGATCCGGCGGGAGTTCCAGCGCATGCTCGGCGGCGATCATCGCCGTGAGCGGCCCGCGATAGGCGACACCGCCGAGGATAGCCAGCAGCAAGCCACCATCCTCCATCGCGATCAGCGCCTCCACGGCACCCTCCGCGACCAGCAGCTTCAGCATTTCCGCCCGCAGCCGTTCGGCCGACAACGTGGCAAGTCCGGCGCGGCCGCGGATGCAGGCGAGATAGCCGGCCCGGTCAGGCTCGCCTGCGCCATAGGCGGCATGGATGCGGAAGAATCGCAGAATACGCAGATAATCCTCGGCGATGCGCCGGTCCGGATCGCCGATGAAGCGCACCCGCCTCGCCGCGATGTCGTCGAGCCCGCCGACATGGTCGTGCACCGCCCCATCGCTGTCGACTGACAGGCCGTTGATGGTGAAATCGCGACGTTCGGCATCGCGCGCCCAGTCGCGGCCGAACGCGACCCTGGCCTTGCGGCCGAAGGTCTCGACGTCCTCCCGCAGCGTCGTGACCTCGAACGGCCGGCCCTCGACGACCAGCGTGACGGTGCCATGCTCGATCCCGGTCGGAATGCTCTTGATGCGGGCGGCGGCGGCGCGGCGGATCACCTCTTCGGGCGGCGCCGTGGTCGCGAAGTCGATCTCGCCGACCAGCAGTCCCATCAAGGCGTTGCGCACCGCTCCGCCGACGACGCGCCCCTCCTCGCCTTTTTCATTGAGCAGCGCAAGAACGCGCGCCGCGGGACCTGATTTCAGCCAGCCCGCTTCACGCAGCGAGCGGACCGTGTTCACCTCTCGGCTCCGGGTACGAGCCTGCCGTTCTCCATATGCGCCGGAATGTAGGTCGAATCCGGCGGCGCGCCCGAGAAATGCGCCAGCAGGATGAAACTGACGACGACCAGGACCAGCGCGGCAAGCGAGAGCCTCAAGACGATGTGCGCCGGCCACGACGCGGCGATCATGAAGTCCACACGATTAGCGATCAGATACGCAGCATAGATCGCGAACGGAACCAGGAAGATTCCGATCTCCATAAGAACCGGACGTATCATTTGAGATAGACTCGCTCATACAGCACGCGCAGGATACCGGCGGTAGCGCCCCAGATGTAACGCTCCTCGAACGGCATCTCGTAGAACGAGCGCATTCTGCCGCGGGATAGCTTCCAGCCCTGTTTGTGATTGTCCGGGTTCATCAGAAACGACAACGGCACTTCGAACGCCTCCTCCACTTCGCCCGCATTGAGGCGAAGGTCAAATCCAGGCTTCACCTGCGCCACCGTGGGCAGGATTCGAAAGCCGACGCTCGTGCCGTAGAGGTCAAGATAGCCGATCGGTTCGACGAAGTCGCGGGGAAGGCCGACCTCTTCCCACGCCTCTCGCAGCGCGGCATCGACCGGAGAGGCATCGGCGGCGTCGATCTTACCGCCGGGAAACGCAATCTCGTTGGCGTGATCGCTGAGATGGGCGGCGCGGCGCGTCAGCAACACGGTCGGCTCCTCGCGCGCCACCACCGGGATCAGCACCGCCGCAGCCCGCATCGGCTCGTCCCGGGCGATTTCCTGGAGCATGAAATCGCGGCCCTGATCACCGGTCGAGGGGGCAATGCCGGCGTCGGTCAGCCCGGGGGGGATGTCGAAGCGCAACCGCGCCCGCGCGCGGTTGAAAAAATCGCCGGAGCCGTCATCGGTCGCGGGGCCCGTCTCCTCCACCGGCACGTTCAACCTGCGTCCCTCACCTGCTCCGCATCCGCCATCGCAAAGAACTCTCCACCCGATTCGATACCGAACATCATCCGTCCATCGATCATTCGTTGCGCACCCATGTCAACAAGATCGTAATACAACGCCCGCGTCACCTTCGCCCAGAGGTCCGCCCGAACGTGAAGATAGGGCTTCAATCCGCCCTTCTCCGAGGGCTCGAAGCGCAACCGATGCCCGGAATCGCATGGCACCCAGTCGCCGACGTTGGTCCGGAACCGCAGCAGGCGACCGTTTTCGCCCCCCTCCTGAATCATCTCGACGGCGATAAACGGCGCGTCGTCGACGCGGATGCCGACCTTTTCCACCGGCGTCACCAGAAAGTGTTTGTCATCCTCCCGCTTCAGGATCGTGGAGAACAGCCGCACCAGCGCCGGCCGGCCGATCGGCGTTTTCATGTAAAACCAGGTGCCGTCGCCGGCGATTCGCAGGTCCAGATCGCCGCAAAACGGCGGATTCCACAGATGCACCGGGGGCAACCCCTTGCCGGTCGGGCCCGCGGCATCACGCGCCGCGGTCGCCAACCCGTCCAGCGTCCGGCTATCGGACCGCCCTTGCTTCGCCATGGTTTACCCCGACCTTGGTCGCCCTGTTCTGGCACAACGAGAGACGCAGGCCCACTCGTTTGGCGGTTCAGAAATTCGTTTCATCATGCCCGACGGGCAAGCGACGTTCTGAACCCAAACCATACCAGAGTTGCCAGTGGAGTGGATTTGACCTTCGCCAAGCCGTATTCGCAGCGCACGCGGCCAACTTCGAAAAATCCGGGCACGAACTGCGGTTCAATGCCGGAACCGGCAAGATACCCGCCAATTCGTGATCCGATGGCTCGAATATCCGGTATTGTGGCAAGAGTTTAATTCCAGGAATACACGGCGCTCGCATATGTTTGACGACATGACGACGCAAACGGCGCGGCCTCGCGCAAGGAGTGACGGATGGCTGTGGAAGCTGACAAGGGCGTCGAGAAGCTGGAAGACGTGATCGTCCGCTCGGCCGAGCAGGTCGCGGAGCAGATCCGTGCGGCGCGCGACGCGATTTCCACCGTGATCTTCGGTCAGCACCGGGTGGTCGAAAACACGTTGGTAACCATCCTGTCCGGTGGACACGCGCTCCTGATCGGCGTCCCCGGCCTTGCCAAGACCAAGCTCGTGGAGACGCTCGGCGTCACGCTCGGGCTCGACGCCAAGCGGGTTCAGTTCACGCCGGACCTGATGCCGTCGGACATCCTCGGCGCCGAGGTGCTGGACGAAAGCAGCGCCGGCAAGCGCTCGTTCCGCTTCATCGCCGGACCGGTATTCGCACAGCTCCTGATGGCGGATGAAATCAACCGCGCCAGCCCGCGCACGCAATCTGCGCTCTTGCAGGCGATGCAGGAGCAGCACATCACCGTTGCCGGCGCGCGTCACGACTTGCCGAAACCCTTTCACGTGCTGGCGACGCAAAATCCGCTGGAGCAGGAAGGCACCTATCCGCTGCCGGAAGCGCAGCTCGACCGTTTCCTGATGGAGATCGATGTCGACTACCCCGATCGCGACGCGGAACGGCGCATCCTGTTCGAGACCACCGGCGCCGAGGAAACCCTGGCGAAGGCCGCGATGAACGCCGATGTCGTGCTAGCCGCGCAGCGGCTGGTGCGACGGCTGCCGGTCGGCGACAGCGTGGTCGAGGCCATCCTGTCGCTGGTGCGCTCGGCGCGCCCCGGACCGGAAAGCGGCGACGTCGGAAAACTGATCGCATGGGGACCGGGCCCGCGCGCCAGCCAATCGCTGATGCTGGCGGTGCGCGCCCGCGCGCTGCTCGACGGGCGTCTTGCGCCCTCGATCGACGACGTGCTCGACCTCGCCGAGCCGGTGCTGAAACATCGCATGGCGCTGACGTTCTCGGCCCGCGCCGAGGGCCGCACCATTTCCGACGTGATCGGACAACTGAAAACGCGGATCGGTTGATGGTCGCAGCCGCCGAGCATGTCAGGCAGGAAATCGAAGCAGTCAGACGTGCCGACGGTGAAAGCCGCGCGCTGGCGGCGTCGCTGCCGCGTCTCGTGCTGGAAGCCCGTCGCATCGCCGCCAACGTGATCCATGGGCTGCACGGCCGCCGCCGCGCGGGTTCGGGCGAAAACTTCTGGCAGTATCGCCGCTTCATGTCCGGCGAACCGTCGCAGAATGTCGACTGGCGACGCTCCGCGCGCGACGATCATCTCTACGTCCGCGAGCGCGAATGGGAGGCCGCGCATACGGTCTGGCTCTGGCCCGACCGCTCGGCCTCGATGGCCTTTGCCTCCCGAGATGCGCGCGACAGCAAGCTCGAACGCGCCCTGATCGTGACCTTTGCACTCGCGGAGTTGCTGGTGGCCGGTGGCGAGCGTGTCGGCGTTCCCGGCCTGCTGAATCCCACCGCCAGCCGCAACGTCATCGACAGGATGGCGCAGGCGATGCTGCACGACGACCTCGCGCGCGCCAGCCTGCCGCCATCGTTCGTGCCGCCGGCGCGATCAGAGATCGTGGTGCTGTCCGACTTCTGGTCGCCGATCGCCGATATCAAGACCATGCTCGCCGGGCTGTCGGCCTCCGGCGCGCATGGCACGCTGCTGCAGGTGGTCGATCCCGCCGAGGAGACGTTCCCCTATTCGGGACGCGTCGAGTTCGTCGAACCCGAAGACGGGCGCGTCATCACCGCGGGCCGCGCCGAACGATGGTCTCGCGACTACGTCGCGCGCGTCGCGCTGCATCGCGACCAGATCCGCGAGGAAACCGACGCGCTCGGCTGGCTGTTCTCGACCCAGAGAACCGACCGCTCCGCCGCCGAATTGCTGCTGTTCCTTCATGCCGGCATGACCGCGGGCAAGAGCGGCACGGCGGGCTCCGTCAAAGCGGGGCACATGGCATGATGTCGGCGCTTCCACTGTCGTTCCTGCAGCCGCTGATGCTGCTCGGCCTGCTCAGCCTGCCGCTGCTGTGGTGGCTGTTGCGGGTGATGCCGCCACGACCGCGACGGATCGATTTTCCGCCGACGCGGCTCTTGTTCGATATCGCCGCGAAGGAAGAGACACCCTCGCGCACGCCGTGGTGGCTGACGGCCTTGCGGCTTGCGGCGGCGGCGCTGGTGATCTTCGCAGCCGCCGGACCGGTGTGGAATCCCAAAGCGGGCGCGGCGCGCTCGAGCGCGCCCTTGACGATCCTGCTCGACGACGGCTGGAGCGCCGCATCGAGTTGGGAAACGCGGATCCGGGCCGCGGACGAACTGATCACGGAGGCCGACCGCGATCAGCGCGGCGTCGCCATCGTTCCCTTGTCGGAGCCGGCGCATGACATCACGCTGATGCCGGCCGGCACTGCGCGCGTGGCGCTGCGCCAGCTCGCACCGAAACCCTTCGCCGTCGAGCGCGTCGAGACGCTGCCGGCGCTCGAGCGCTTCCTGAAGGCAACCGGCGACAGCAACATCGTGTGGCTGTCCGACGGCATCGACAGCGGACGCGGGGCGGACTTCGTCGACGGCCTTGGCAAGGTGATCGGCGAGCGTTCCCTGACCATCATCGAGGGCGGCGCGCCGCCGGCGCATGCGCTGACCGCAGCCGAAAATGCCGCCGCCAGAATGACAGTGAAGGTGTTGCGGGGCACCGCGAACGGTCCGCAAGCCGGGGTGGTCCGGGCGCTCGACCAGAAGGGCTCGCCGATCGGTGAGACGCGCTTCGCGTTTCCGCCGCAGGATCGCGAAACCGAAGCCGCGTTCGACCTGCCGCTGGAATTGCGCAACGACATCGCGCGGCTGGAAATCGCGGGCGAACGCTCCTCGGGCGCGGTGCAGTTGCTCGACAAGCGCTGGCGCCGCCGCGCCATCGGCGTGGTCAGCGGATCGAGCGCGGATACGGCGCAGCCGCTGCTCGCCTCGACGTTCTATCTGACGCGCGCGCTGGCGCCGTTCGCCGATGTGCGGCTCGGCGACAAGGGCGCGCCGCAGCAGGTCGTCACCCAGTTTCTGGATCAGAAGCTGCCGATGATCGTGATGGCCGACGTCGGCGCATTATCGCCGGAGCTGCGCCAGCGCATCGACGCCTGGCTCGACCGCGGCGGCGTGATGGTGCGGTTCGCGGGGCCGCGCCTGGCGCAGGCCGACGACGATCTGGTGCCGGTGAAATTGCGCCACGGCGGCCGCAGCCTCGGCGGCAGCATGACGTGGGAAAAGCCGCAACATCTCGCCGCCTTCGCCGCGGACGGGCCGTTCGCGGGCCTTGCGGTGCCAAACGACGTCACCGTCAGCCGGCAGGTGCTGGCCGAACCGGATGCGGCGCTGGCGGCGAAGAGCTGGGCTTCGCTCGTCGACGGAACGCCGCTCGTGACCGGCGAACGTCGCGGCAAAGGCCTGCTTGCACTGTTTCACGTGAGCGCCGACATGCGCTGGTCCGACCTGCCGATGTCGGGCACCTTCGTCGAGATGCTGCGGCGGATCGTCGATGCTTCCGGCTATACCGCCAACACCGGCAAGACCGACACCGACACAAAGGCTGAAACGGTTGCGCCGCTGCGGACGCTCGACGGCTTCGGCGCTTTCACGCCGCCGCCAGCTACCGCCAAACCCCTGCCGGTCAACTACCGCGGCCGTGGCACCGTCGAACATCCTCCCGGATTCTACGGACCGGCCGACGGCCCGATTGCGGTCAATACGCTGGCGGCCACCGACCGGATCGTGCCGCTGGATACTTCAACACTGACGGCGCGCCGGGCGAGCTTCACCAATGCCGAACCGCACGACATCCGCGGCATCCTGCTGTCAGCGGCGCTTGCACTGTTTCTGATCGACGCCGTCATCGTGGCGCTGCTTGGCGGCGGCCTCGCCATGCTGCTGCGTCGCCGCGCCGCCCCTGCCGCGCTGTTGCTCGCTCTGGCGCTGCCGACGATCGCAATGATGCCTTCGCCCGCGCGCGCCGACAGCGCGAAGGACGAATTCGCGATGAAGGCCACCTCGCAGACACGGCTGGCCTATGTCGTGACCGGCAATGCCGACGTCGACACCATCGTCAAAGCCGGGATGAGCGGGCTTACTTTGTTTCTGGCGCAGCGCACGGCGCTGGAAGCCGGCGATCCGGTCGGCATCGACCCGGCGCGCGACGAACTGGCGTTCTTCCCGCTGATCTACTGGCCGGTGGTGCCGGGCGCGCCGAAGCCATCGCAAAGCGCCCTCAACAAGATCGACGCCTACATGAAGCAAGGCGGAACGGTTCTGTTCGATACCCGCGATGCGATCGATGCGCTGCCGGGCGAGGACGACGAATCGCGAACGCCGGGGATGCAGGAACTGCGCACCATCCTTTCGTCGCTCGACATTCCCGAACTCGAGCCGGTGCCGCACGAGCATGTGCTGGCCAAGACGTTCTATCTGCTGCACGACTTTCCCGGCCGCTTCACCACCGGCCAGACCTGGGTGGAGGCGCTGCCGCGCGACGAGGACGACGACGCGGCGTCACGGCCGGCGCGTGGCGGCGACGGAGTCTCGCCGATCATCATCACCTCGAACGATCTCGCGGGCGCATGGGCGATGCGTCCCGACGGCCAGCCGATGCTGCCGCTCTCGCCGGGCGAGCCGCGGCAACGCGAATTCGCCTTCCGCGCGGGCGTGAACATCGTGATGTACACCCTGACCGGCAACTACAAGGCCGACCAGGTCCACGCGCCGGCGCTGATCGAACGGCTGGGGCAGTAGAGGCCAACATGAGCCGTTCATTCGTCATTACGAGCGAAGCGAAGCAATCCAGCGCCATGCGTGCAGGCTGGATTGCTTCGTCGCCTACGCTCCTCGCAATGACAGGAACTGCGGTGTGCAGGTTGTCGCGACGGAAGAATAGCGCATGACCTACGGCGTCGCCTTCACCCCGCTGGTTCCCGTTATCGTGCTATGGGTCGCGCTCGCCGCGATCATCGTTATCGCGGTGCTGCTCATGGTCGCCCGCGCGCGGGGCGCTGCGGTGCGCGTGGCCGCGCTGGCGCTGATCCTGCTCGCGCTCGCCAATCCGTCATTCACCCGCGAGGAGCGCGAACCGCTGTCGTCGGTGGCCGCCGTCATCGTCGACAAGAGCCCGAGCCAGAATTTCGGCGACCGCACCGACCAGACCGCGAAAGCGCGGGAGGCGCTGGTCGACCGCCTCAAGCAGATCAAGGGACTCGAGGTCCGCGTCGTCGATGCGGGCCAGGCGGACGGCGAGACCGACGGCACCAAGCTGTTCTCGGCGCTCTCCTCCACGCTGTCCGACGTGCCGACCGACCGCGTCGCCGGCGCGTTCCTGATCACCGACGGCCGCGTTCACGACATTCCGGACAATGTCGCCGCGCTCGGATTCAAGGCGCCGGTTCATGCCCTGATCACCGGCCACAAGGATGAGCGCGACCGCCGCGTCGCGATCGTGGCGGCGCCGCGTTTCGGCATTGTCGGCCAGAGCCAGACCATCACCTACCGGCTCGACGATCAGGGCGTCAGCGGCGAGCGGGCGAAAGTGACCGTGCGCCGCGACGGCGAGGTCATCAGCGAGCGCACCGTTCTGAGCGGGCAGACCGTCAATGTCGATGTCGACATCAAACACGCCGGACAGAACATCGTCGAGATCGAGGCCTCGCCTCTCGAGAACGAACTGACGCCGATCAACAACCGCGCCGTGGTGCCGATCGACGGTGTCCGCGACAAGCTGCGCGTGCTGCTGGTGTCGGGCGAGCCGCATTCGGGCGAACGCACCTGGCGCAACCTGCTCAAGTCGGACCCCAGCGTCGATCTGGTCCACTTCACGATCCTTCGTCCGCCGGAAAAGCAGGACGGCACGCCGATCAACGAACTGTCGCTGATCGCCTTTCCGACGCGCGAACTGTTCCAGCAGAAGATCAACGAATTCCAGTTGATCATCTTCGACCGCTACGCCCGTCAGGGCGTGCTGCCGACCGCCTATTTCGACAACATCGCGCGCTACGTGCGCGCGGGCGGCGCGGTGCTGGTCTCGGCCGGTCCCGATTACGCCTCGAACACCAGCATCTGGCGGACACCGCTGGACTCGGTGCTGCCCGCCGAGCCCGTCGGCGTCACCGAAAAGCCGTTTCACGCGCGGCTGAGCGATGCCGGCAAGCGCCATCCGGTCACCCGGGCGCTCGAAGGATCAGCGAACGATCCGCCGCACTGGAGCCGGTTTTTTCGCGAGGTCGATACCCGCAACGTTTCGGTGCCGCCGGTGATGACCGGCGCGGACGGCAAGCCGCTATTGTTGCTCTCGCGCTATGACGAGGGCCGCGTCGCGCTGCTGCTTTCCGATCACATCTGGCTGTGGGCGCGCGGCTACGAGGGCGGCGGTCCATATCTCGACCTGTTGCGGCGGACCGCCCACTGGCTGATGAAGCAGCCGGACCTCGACGAAGAGGCGCTGCGGCTCGAAGTCAACGGCAAGGACCTCATCGTGCAACGCCAGACCATGGCCGACAGCGTTACACCGGTCGTCGTGACGTCGCCTTCCGGCAAGAAACGCGAACTGACGCTGGATGCTTCCGAACCCGGCCTGTGGAAGGCGACATTGACAGCGGACGAACTCGGTTTGTGGCAGGCGACCGACGGCACGCTGAACGCGCTGGTCAATGTCGGCCCGGTCAATCCGAAGGAATTCTCCGAGGTGACGTCGACCGCCGACGAACTCAAGCCGCTGGCGCAGGCCAGCGGCGGCGATGCCCGGCGGATCGCGGACGGCTCAGGCATCGACGTCCCGCGCATCGTTCCTGTGCATGCCTCGAGCGTGTTTCGCGGCGACGGCTGGATGGGCGTGCGAATGCGCGACGCCAGCGTGGTGCGCGGCGTCGGCGTGCTGCCGGTGTTCGCCGGGCTGATCGGCCTGTTGCTGCTGCTCGGCGCCTTCGCCGCGACGTGGCTGCGCGAGGGGCGCTAAACCCGGCGCAACCGGCTTGACGCGGCGCGACCCGCATTCGCTCCCCGATACGCTCGACGACCGTGACCGCGATCCCACACTTTCCGGTCAATGACGTCG
Source organism: Nitrobacter sp. (assembly GCF_051535235.1). Lineage (GTDB taxonomy): Bacteria > Pseudomonadota > Alphaproteobacteria > Rhizobiales > Xanthobacteraceae > Nitrobacter. The sequence continues at coordinate 26,362 of NZ_JBPPLZ010000007.1, read as the reverse complement.
CCCGGGCTCGGCGCGGCAAACTCCGGTTGACATCCGCGGTCCAATGAGGCGATGTTACATTATAACATCTTGGGCGCGCCGAGGACAAATTCCGCGGCGGGGGCTTGTCACTGCATGAAGTGGTTCCGGTCGAACATCAAACATGGATCGCGGCTTGCGCTGCTCGCGCTTGCGATCCAGTTGGTGCTGTCGTTCGGACATCATCACGGCACTGCGGCGCTCGCGGCACCTGCGGTCGCGATGCAGCCGAGCGGCGCATCCACGCCTCTTGCGACCAAAGCCGCCGTCACCGAATCCGCCAGCGCGGCGGCCGAGAGTCCCGCAGGGCCCGCGACAGGTCATCATCAGGACAGCGACTTCTGTGCCATTTGCGCCGTCATGGCGCTCGCAGGTACGGTGCTGTTCACCGAGCCTCCGGTCTTGCTGCTGCCCGAGGCGTATCATTTCCTCTATCTGACCACCGACGCCGAGTTCAACCACATCAAGCCGCGGCACATCGTTTCACAGCCGCGCGCGCCTCCCTCCTCCTGACATCGATCACTCGGCGACGCCCGCGCGTTGGCGCAGCCGTTGCCGATGAGTTTTACCACTCGTCCATCGATTTCGACGGCCGCCGGCCCGCTACGGGTCAAATGTCGGCCACGTCAGGACTAAACAGATGTCAGTTTCTTCCAATCGTTTCCTGGCGATCGCGCGCCTCGGCGCAGTATCGCTTCCAGCCCTCGCCATGGCGATCCCCGATCAAGCCTCGGCTCAGACCGCCCTGCCCGGGATCGTGGTCAACGCCCCCAGTCCGATCGTGCACCGCGCGCGGCCTTCCCGGACCAAGCCCACGCACACGGTCCGCCGCGGCAGGACCTTTCCTCCATCCACCGCCGGGCAACCCGAAGTCGCCGCCGCGCCGACGCCGCCCTCGCCCCCTGCCGATCTGCCGGGCACGTTGCCCGTCGTGACAGATCAGTTCGCCACCGTGACCGTGGTCCCCAACGAAGAAATTCGGCGCAACGGAGCCGCGACGCTGGGCGACCTGCTCAACAACAAGCCGGGCATCACCGGCTCGTCGTTCGCGCCCGGCGCATCGAGCCGCCCCATCATTCGCGGACTCGACGTCAATCGCGTCGGCATCGTGGAAAACGGCGTCGGAAGCAACGGCGCGTCCGATCTCGGCGAGGACCATTTCGTGCCGATCGATCCGCTTTCGACCAATCAGGTCGAGGTGATCCGCGGCCCAGCCACGCTACGCTACGGTTCGACGGCGATCGGCGGCGTCGTCAGTGCTACCAATAACCGCATTCCCGAAACCACGCCGTGCGCGCTGCCGCTGACGACGCAGACCTATGGCTACGACGTCAAGGCGCCGCAATTCTCGACGCCCTCCGGCTGCGCAAGCTTTGAAACGCGGGGAGCGTTGTCCAGCGTGGACCAGGGTCGCGAAGGCGCGGTGCTGCTCGATGCGGGCGGCAACAACGTCGCAATTCACGCCGACGCCTTCGCGCGCCGGACCGAGGACTATGCGATCCCCGGCGGCGTGCAGAAGAACTCCGCAACCGACTCAAACGGAGGCTCGGTCGGCGGCTCGTACCTGTTCGACGGCGGTTTCGTTGGCGCCGCGATCACCCAGAACAACAGCCTGTATCATATTCCGGGCCGCGAGGGCGAAGAGGTCGGCACCCGGATCGACGCTCACCAGACCAAGTTCACCGCAAAAGGCGAATATCGCCCCGATGCGGCGGCAGTCGATGCCATCCGCTTCTGGGTCGGAGCAACCGACTACAGGCACAACGAACTCGGGCTTGCCGATGCGGCGGATCTGTCCAGCGACGGCGTCCGCCAGACCTTCACCAACAAGGAGCAGGAAGGCCGGATGGAAGTCCAGCTCGCTCCGTTCAACCTGCGTTTCGCCGCCCTGACGACCGCGATCGGCGTGCAGGCGTCACATCAGGACCTGACCGCGCCGAGTCCGGACGATCCGGGCAGCCCGCTCAACGGCCTGTGGGATCCGAACAGCAACGCAAAGCTCGCCGGCTACGTCTTCAACGAGTTCAAGTTCAGCGAGACGACCAAGGCGCAACTCGCTGGCCGGATCGAACACGTGAACCTCAGCGGTTCGACTCCCAGCGTCATCCCCGAACTGTTCGATCTCACCACTGATCCAGGCGCGATCGGCGCGGCAATGCCGCGGGCGCTGAACTTCACGCCGGCAAGCGCCAGCGTCGGCCTGATCCAGGACCTGCCCTGGAATCTGGTGGCCAGCCTGACCGGACAATACGTCCAGCGCGCGCCGAAGCCGGCCGAACTGTTCTCACGCGGCGCGCACGATGCGACAGAAACCTTCGACATCGGCAATCCAAACCTCGGCATCGAGACCGCGAAGTCGATCGAGGCGGGATTGCGCCGCGCGGCCGGACCGCTGCGTTTTGAACTGACCGGCTATTACACGCGGTTCAACGGCTTCATCTACCGGCGCCTGACCGGCAACACCTGCGACGAGACGGGATGCGCAGCCGGGCCGGGTCTGGAATTGAACCAGGCCGTCTATTCCCAGACCGATGCCGTTTTCCGTGGCGGCGAATTCCAGTTTCAATATGACGTCCTTCCCGTCTGGAACGGCCTGTTCGGCATCGAAGGGCAGTACGATATTGTTCGCGCGACCTTCACGGACGGCTCCAACGTGCCGCGAATTCCGCCGCAGCGCGCGGGCGGCGGCATCTACTACCACGACGCCAACTGGCTGGCGCGCATCAACCTGCTCCACGCCTTCGCGCAGAATGACGTCAGCGGCGTGGAGACGCCGACCCCCGGCTACAATCGGCTGCGCGCCGAGATCAGCTACACGACCATTCTCGCCAAAAACGATTGGTGGGGAGCGCAGCAGGTGACCGTCGGTCTGGTCGGAGATAATCTGCTGAATGAGCAGATGCGCAACGCCGTCGCCTACAACAAGGACGAGGTGTTGCTGCCCGGGCTGAACGTGCGGCTGTTTGCGAACGTGAAGTATTGAGTTCGTCTTGTTCATGGCCAGATTTATTCCGGCCATCCACGCCTTTTCGTTTTCTACTTAAGTTAGCTAAAGGCGTGGATACCCGTGACAAGCAGGGCCATGGCGGCAGCAACAAACGGCAGATTGCCGGCGGCAAAAGAGCGTAGACCTCAACTTGCGGTCGGCGTCTCCCGCGCGAACGTCCAGTCCGGCCGGATCATGCCGGACACGCCCTCGAACGCGCCGGGGACGAGTTCGCACACCAACAGCCGCGCCCGATCGACCGGGCCCGGCATGTCGACCTGCCCTTTCGGAATCACCTTGAAGCCGACGCGGCCATAATAGGATTCGTCGCCGACCAGCACCACGAGCCGATGTCCCTTCGCCTTTGCATCGCCCAGCGCGCGATCGAGCAGCGCGTGGCCGATCCCGCGGCCGCGGAACGGCGGCTCGACCGTCAGCGGCCCGAGCAGCAGCGCCGGCGTATCGCCGATGCAGACCGGCAACAGCCTGACCGAGCCGACCAGCAGCGTGCCGATGCGGGCGGTAAAAGACAACTCAAGCAGGTGATCGACATGCTCACGCAGCCGATACGCGCTGAGAACGAAGCGGCCCGGACCGAACGTGCGTTCATGCAGACGCTCGATGGCCTGCGCGTCGTTGGCGGTCTCGGTCAGGATGGTCAGGGACAGATCGGACATGGAAGGGGCGAGAGATAGCACCTGCCACGGGCGCGGTCCATCGCCTGCCGCCGTCCAGGTGACTGACCGGGATCAGCGTCGCCAGGTGGGCGGCGGCGGCGTCTGATCAAGAACTTCAGCGATCCGCAGCCGCGTGCCGACCGTGGTCTCCGCCGGCAGGGCATTGGCGGCGAAAAAGCCGCAGTCGACGATCTCATGATTGGGCTCCGGTTTGCGATCCTGCCGGAAGTCCCTGACGATATAGACCGCGACATGGTCGCGCGGCGAAACATGGCTGTTAAGGAAAATGCCGTGCAACTCGGGTTCGCCGGATATCTCGATTCGTCCCTCCTCCATCAATTCACGCTGCAGCGCCGTGCGGAGCGCCTCGCCGACTTCGACACCGCCGCCGGGCAGATGCCAGCCCGCCACATAGCTGTGCCGGACCAGAAACACCCTGTTGTCGCCGTCGAGCACCACACCGCGCACGCCCAGCGTCATGCCGCGGGCAAACCGCCAATACAGGTGAAACAACCGCCGCAGCACGGGCTCCAAACCGCGACGCACCCCCCCGACAGTCATGACGCGCGCACCTCCGCCGCAGCGATTCGCCGCAATTCGTATCCCCATGATCCTTGCATCAAAGCGGTCCTCTTGCCAAAACCTTGGAAATATTCCGGGGCACGAGGCAGCAGTGAAGCAGTTTGCGGATTTGACGGAACGCGAGATTCTGGCGCTCGCCATCTCCAACGAGGAAGAGGACAGCCGCATCTATCACGGATTTGCCGAAGGGCTGGCCGAGCCGTTTCCGGCCTCCGCCGCCGTTCTCTCCGGCATGGCGGAAGAAGAGGTTCGCCATCGCGGCAGACTGTTCGATCTCTACCGCGAAAAATTCGGCGACTACCTGCCGCTGATCCGCCGCCATGACGTCAAGGGCTTCATCAAGCGCAAACCGCTGTGGCTGACGCGGCCGCTCGGCCTTGAGGATGTCCGCAAATACGTCCTGGGCATGGAGAAGGAGGCGGCGCGGTTCTATCGCAAGGCTGCGGAAACCACGCGCGATGCATCGATCCGCGAATTGCTGATCGGCCTCGCCGAGGAGGAAGACAGGCACGATTCGCTGGCAGGCCAACTCACCGCGAAATATCTGACGGAGAAGGTCAAGGCCGGCGAGTCCGACAGCGAGCGCCGCGCCTTCGTTTTGCAATATGTGCAGCCGGGCCTTGTCGGGCTCATGGACGGCTCGGTCTCGACGCTGGCGCCGCTGTTCGCGGCGGCCTTCGCGACCCACAAACCGTTCGAGACCTTTCTGGTGGGTCTTGCGGCTTCCGTCGGCGCCGGCATCTCCATGGGATTCGCCGAAGCACTGTCGGATGACGGCACATTGAGCGGCCGCGGCTCGCCGTGGATCCGCGGCGGCGTATGCGGACTGATGACGGCGGTCGGCGGCCTCGGCCACACCCTGCCCTACCTGATCCCGGATTTCTACGTGGCCACCGTGCTGGCGGTCGCCGTCGTGATCGTCGAACTCGGCGTCATCTCCTGGGTGCGCCACCGCTTCATGGATACGCCATGGTTGCAGGCGACGTTCCAGATCGCGGTCGGCGGCGCGCTGGTGTTTCTCGCCGGAATCCTGATCGGCAGCGCCTAGTACCGCCGACTTGAAATTCCTGCACTACTTGCAGCGCGCTCGGAAAGATCATGCGACAAGAAAATCCACGACGTTTGTCCGTTCGATAACAGTGTCATGATGACCGCATTCACGCTCGCTCATCTGTCCGATCCGCATCTGGCGCCGCTGCCTCGGCCGCGACTGTATGAACTCGCGGGCAAGCGCATGCTCGGCTATGTGAACTGGAAACGCTACCGCTACAGGATTCATCGGCGCGACATCGCCGACGCACTGGTCGCCGATATCAAGGCGCAATCGCCCGACCATATCGCGATCACCGGCGACCTCGTCAATCTTGCGCTCCCGGACGAATTCACCCAGGCACGCGCATGGCTCGAGAGCGTCGGCGCGCCTGCCGACGTCACCCTCGTGCCCGGCAATCACGACGCCTATGTTCGCGTGACGACAAAACAGACCGCCCAATGGGCCGAATATATGCACGGCGACGGCGCCCGGGCGGGCGCGCCGCTCTCGTTTCCGTTCCTGCGCCGCAGAGGGCCGCTGACGCTGATCGGCGTGTCGTCGGCGGTGCCGACCGCCCCGTTCATGGCCACCGGCTGGCTGGGACCAAACCAGCTCGATATGCTGGAGCAGGGTTTTTCACAGATCGCGGATGATCCGAACTTTCGGGTGCTGCTGATCCATCATCCGCTGTCCTCAAAAGCGTCGTACAAGCGGCTGACCGATGCGGACGCGCTGCTGGCGCTCATCAAACGGCATCGCGTCGATCTGATCCTGCATGGACACGATCACATTCATTCCACCATGTGGTTCGAAGGGCCCAACGGACGCGTGCCGGCCATCGGCGTGCCGTCGGCGTCCGCGACAACTTACCGGCAGTATCCGCCCGCCGCCTACAATCTATTTTCGATCACGCGTGAAGACGACGCCTGGCGCTGCGAGCAGCGTGTGCGCGGCTTTGCCGACGGTGCGGCGGCCGAGCGAGCGGAGGTCACCGAACTGCAGCGGGTCCAGTTGATCAGAGCATGAGCCCGAAAAGGGGAAACCGGTTTTAGGAAAAAATCATGCTCAAAGATCAACGCAGTTGAAACTCTAGCCTGTTCGCCTGCACTTCACGACCACTTGTGGAAAATGAAGAATGCGCCGAGCGCTACGAATGCAAAGCCGAGAGCATGATTCCAGCCCAGCGGCTGCTTCAGATACATCACCGAGAAGCCGGCGAACACAATGAGGGTGATCACTTCCTGAATGGTCTTCAGTTGAGCCGCCGAATAGACCGCGCTGCCCCAGCGATTGGCCGGCACCGCAAACCAGTATTCGAACAAAGCTATGCTCCAACTGATCATGATGACCAGGGGAAGCGGGCTCTCCTTGAATTTCAGATGTCCGTACCAGGCGAAGGTCATGAAAACGTTCGAACAGAACAGCATCAGGATGGGCAGGAGCCACGACGGGATCGTGAAGGGCATGGTTTCGGCTTTCGGAAATGGCCGGGGGAAGACGGCAATTGCTCGCAGTTTTATCCGCTGTCAGGCGAAGCCAGAACGGGATGAAATGTTATAATCGATCACATTCATGATTTTTGTTCGATTCAATCCAAAATCAGGGTTTACAGCAGCCGGCGAGAACAGATCGCATCCAACGCTCTCTCCGTTTGTTTTTTGCGCAATTTCCGAAGGTAAAATTACGAGCGCCTTTGCTGGCATTGCTCCTGCATAAAGTAGGCACCAAGGCCGGCCACCCCCTGTAGAGCCTAACCTCCGGTCCGGAAATAAGGCTCGACCGTACCGGTGAGCTTGATGGTCAGCGGATTGCCATGGCGATCCCTGGCGTTGCCGGCGGCGACACGTATCCAGCCCTCACTGACGCAATACTCCTCGACGTTGGTCTTCTCGGCGCCCTTGAAGCGGATGCCGATATCGCGCGAAAGGATCGCTGCATCGTAATAGGGGCTGCGCGGGTCGGTCGACAAACGATCGGGCAGTTGGTCGTTCGTGGTCTGGTCGGTCAAAGCAGGGCCTCGATTTCGTTGATCAGGGCTTTCGGCTTTGTCGTCGGTGCGTGGCGGCCGACGACGTTGCCGCTCCGATCTACCAGAAATTTCGTGAAATTCCACTTGATCGATGCGCCGAGCAATCCGGACTTCTGAAGCTTGAGGTATTTGTAAAGAGGGTGCGCATGATCGCCATTGACGTCGATCTTCTCGAACATCGGAAACGTCACGTCATACTTGGTGGAGCAGAACTGCTGGATATCCGCAGGTGATCCCGGCTCCTGCTTGCCGAACTGATTGCAGGGGAAGCCGAGCACCGAAAATCCGCGCGGCTTCATGGTCCGATAGAGTTCCTCAAGGTCCTTGTATTGCGGGGTAAATCCGCAGGCGCTCGCGGTATTCACGATCAGAAGGACCTGGCCCTCGAACCTATTCAACGCGCAGGGATCGCCAGCCAGCGTGTTCGCGGAAAAATCAAAGACACCAGACATGACGACCTTTCGACCAGACGATGGCGGGACCGGCCATTTTCGAAATCAATGCCGCGTCGAGGACCGATCGACCGAATCGAGGATGGCTTCGGTAAACGGAAATTCGAGGACGATCTCGCCAGACGCGTCGGTGACCTCCAGCACGGCGTTGAGAATGGCGCGCTGTTCGCCGTCCGTTTTAAGAATTTCCTTGATCGTCGTCCGCGCGGCGCGCCAGGCATGGTCGGGGTCGCGCAGCTCCTCACCCTCCGGATCGAGGATCAGGTCGCTGCCGATACGGGTGTTGAAAAAATATCGGGGCATGAACGAACCTCAAAGGCGTGGGGGAAACCTGTCAACGGCTGTTCTCACACATTTTCTTTATCGGAGAGCAGGATGGGACGACAAGACCCGTCGGCCGCGCGATCTTGTCGCCAGGATTGGTGCCCCTTGTAAACTCCTGATGAAGCCAAAGGGATCCGAAGCAACCGGAGCTTGCGGGTACGACGACATCGATTTGTCATGACTCGGATTTGCCATGAATTTGGATTTGTCATGAAGTCCGATTTGCCACGACTCGCCGAACCGGTCCAGCAATGTCCGGGCGGGATCAATATCCCGCGAAAAACGTTATTAGAGTGGCAAGCTCCCCTTGATGAGGCCATTTTTTCCCGGCCAAGTTGCCGAGCCTCGCCGACGGTCCGGAAAACGCCTTCCCATGGCGCGCGCGTCAAAACATAGAAGAACAACATGAACCCTGTCAGAGAACTCCAGAATCACGGCCAGGCGATCTGGCTCGACTTCCTTGCGCGCGGCTTCATCGCCAAGGGCGATCTGAAACACCTCGTCGACAATGACGGGGTGCGCGGGGTCACCTCCAACCCCTCGATCTTCGAGAAGGCCATCGGGAGCTCCGGCGAGTATGACAACGCGATAGCTCGGCTTCTCGACAAAGGCGATCGATCGGTCGCCAGCATCTACGAGCAGCTCGCGGTCCAGGACATCCAGCACGCCGCCGACGTGCTGCGGCCGGTCTACGATCGGCTGGACGGCGCCGACGGCTTCGTCAGCCTCGAGGTCTCGCCCTATCTCGCCAACGACACCAAGGCGACAATCGCCGAGGCCGAGAGGCTGTGGAAATCCGTCAACCGCAAGAACCTGATGATCAAGGTACCGGCAACGCCGGAAGGCCTGCCGGCCATCCGCCACCTGATTTCCGAGGGCATCAGCATCAATATCACACTGCTGTTTTCGCAGAAGGTTTACGTCGACGTCGCCGAAGCCTTTTTGTCCGGGCTTCAGGAGTATGCGCGAAATGGCGGCGATCCTTCACACGTCGCCAGCGTCGCCAGCTTCTTCGTCAGCCGCATCGACAGCGCCGTCGACAAGCAGCTCGACGAGAAGATCGCTCAGGCCAACGATCCCGCGGAAAAGCAGCGTCTCGCATCGCTCAAGGGCAAGATCGCCATTGCCAACGCCAAACTCGCCTATCAGGACTACAAGCGCCTGTTTGCGGGCGATTCCTGGCAGGCGCTGGAAGCCAGGGGCGCGCGGCCGCAGCGGCTGCTATGGGCTTCGACCGGTACCAAGAACAAGGACTACAGCGACGTCCTCTATGTGGAGGAACTGATCGGCAGGGACACGGTCAACACCGTCCCGCTGGCAACCCTCGAAGCCTTCCGCGATCACGGCAGATCGCGCGACAGCCTTGAGGAAAATCTCGACGAGGCACGGCAGGCGCTCGCGGCGCTGGCAGGCTCGGGAATCTCGCTCGATGCGATCACCCGGCATCTGGTGACGGAAGGCGTTCAGTTGTTCGACGATGCCGCCGACAAACTGCTCGGCGCGGTCGCCCGCAAGCGCGCGAAAATCCTCGGCTCCACCATCGGCCAGCAGATGCTGTCCCTTGGCTCGGCCATGGCGAAAACCGTCGAACAACAGGCGGAAGACTGGCGGGCCGCCGGCACACTCCGCAAACTTTGGCAACATGACAAATCGGTGTGGACCGGCACGGACGAAAGTGAATGGCTGGGCTGGCTTGCGAGCCCGGCCGCCGAATTCGATCGGGCCGCCGACTATGAGGACTACGCGCAACGGGTGAAGAAGCAGAAATTCACCGATGCGGTCGTGCTCGGCATGGGCGGATCGAGTCTCGGTCCGGAGGTGCTGGCGACGACCTTTGCGAGGGTGGCGGGTTTTCCGACGCTGCACGTGCTGGATTCCACCGATCCCGCCCAGATTCGCGCGCTGGAAGCCTCGATCGACGTCGCAAGAACCGTCTTTATCGTGTCCAGCAAGTCCGGCGGCACCACCGAGCCCAATGCGCTGAAAGACTATTTTCACGCGCGGGTGGCGAAGGCGATCGGCGCCGACAAGGCAGGCCATCGCTTCATCGCGGTCACCGATCCCGGCTCGTCGCTCGACAAGGAAGCGGCAAAACTCGGCTATGCGCGCACCTTCCATGGCGATCCCGCAATCGGCGGCCGTTATTCGGTGCTGTCGCCCTTCGGGCTGGTCCCTGCCGCGACGGCGGGAATCGACGTGACGGACTTGCTCAGGAACGCCCTCGCCATGGTGCGGTCCTGCGGCGCCGAGGTGCCTCCGCACGATAATCCCGGCGCTCAGCTTGGCCTTGCCATGGGCCTCGCCGGGCGCGAAGGCCGCGACAAGGTCACGATCCTGTCGTCTCCGAAAATCGCGGATTTCGGCGCGTGGGCCGAGCAACTGATCGCAGAATCGACCGGCAAGGAGGGCAAGGGCCTGATCCCGATCGATGGCGAGCCACTCGGCGATGCAAGTCTTTATGGCGACGACCGCTTCTTCATCGATATCCGCACCGCGGACGAAGAGGATGACGCTCACGAGGAAAAATTGCAGGCGCTCGAGAATGCCGGACATCCGGTGGTCCGGATCGTGATGGATTCGATCGATCAACTCGGCCAGGAGTTTTTCAGGTTCGAGATGGCAACCGCCGTTGCCGGCGCCATTCTCGGTATCAATCCATTCGATCAGCCCGATGTTGAATCCGCCAAGGTCAAGACTCGTGAACTGACGACGGCATTCGAGAAAACCGGCAGGCTGCCGCACGAGGAGCCGGCCGTTTCCATCGCAGGCTTCGATCTTTACACAGACGCTGAAAATGCGCGCGCCTTGCGCGAAAAGGGCGCAAACAGCGATCTGTCGTCGTGGCTCAAGGCGCACTTCGCGCGCGCGGAGCCCGGCGACTACGTTGCGCTTTTGGCCTATCTCGCGCGTGACGATGAACACATCGGCGATCTGCAGCGGATGCGCGTCGCTATTCGCAACCGTAAAAAAGTCGCCACCTGCGCCGAGTTCGGTCCGCGCTTCCTGCATTCGACCGGACAGGCCTACAAGGGCGGCCCCGACAGCGGTGTCTTTCTTGAGATCACCGCCGACGACGCAAGGGATCTGAAAATCCCTGGCCGGAAAATAAGCTTCGGCACCATCAAGGCTGCGCAGGCGCGCGGCGATTTCGACGTGCTCACCGGTCGCGGACGGCGCGCGCTCCGCGTGCATCTCAAGGGCGATCTTCGATCCGGCCTGTCGCAACTTGGCGACGCCGTCACCGGCGCGCTGGATTGATCCGAATTCCCGGACGCTCACGCCAGCGCTGAGCGCGGCATGCTCACGCAAATGCGATAACACGCCGGGAACCAATGATGCGTCGGCGCGTAGGCACGATACTTTTGGTCCGGTCCCGATCGTCGGTTCGTTCGAACGTCCCGCCCCTGCCCAATCTTTCTGAGAATCTCCCGAGGCAGTGTTGCACTACACCCTGAAACACAAGCATCATAACCCTCCAGACAGCGCGTGGAATGTCCGCACCGCTTGCCGGCGTGCGGATGGAGGATCGGACCAATGCAGATAGGCATGATCGGCCTGGGCCGAATGGGAGCAAACATCGTCCGTCGGCTGATGAAAAAGGGAGGTCATCAGGCCGTCGTATACGACAAGAATGACAAGACCGTCGCCACGGTCGCCGACGAGGGAGCAACGGGCGCGACCGACCTAGAGGACTTTGTTCGCAAGCTCGCAAGGCCCCGCGCCGTCTGGATCATGCTGCCCGCCGGCGCGATCACGGAGACAACCATCGACACTCTCGCCGGGCTGCTCGATCGCGATGACGTCGTCATCGATGGCGGCAATACCTTCTGGCAGGACGATATCCGGCGGGCGAGAACGCTGCGCGAGAAAGGCATCCATTACGTCGATGTCGGCACCAGCGGCGGCGTGTGGGGCTTCGAGCGCGGCTACTGCATGATGATCGGCGGCGACAAAACCGTCGTCGACCGACTCGATCCGATTTTTGCCGCGATGGCGCCCGGCCGTGGCGACATTCCAAGAACGCCGAGCCGGGAGGGCCGCGATCCGCGCGTCGAACAGGGATATATTCACGCCGGCCCCGTCGGCGCCGGCCATTTCGTCAAGATGGTGCACAACGGGATCGAATACGGCCTGATGCAGGCCTATGCCGAAGGCTTCGACATTCTCAAGAACGCGGACAGCGAAGCGTTGCCCGCGGATCATCGCTTCAAGCTCGATCTCGCCGACATCGCCGAGGTCTGGCGCCGCGGCAGCGTCATTCCCTCCTGGCTGCTCGATCTCACGGCGGCGGCGCTGGCTCGCAGCGAGACGCTCGAAGCCTATTCGGGATTCGTCGCCGATTCCGGCGAGGGCCGCTGGACCGTCAATGCCGCGATCGACGAAGCCGTCCCGGCCGAAGTCCTGACGGCGGCGTTGTTCGCGCGATTCCGCTCGCGTCAACAACACACCTTTGCCGAAAAAATCCTGTCAGCGATGCGCGAAGGGTTCGGCGGCCACAAGGAGCCCGGCGAAGTCGAACCGTCCGCGAAGGGGAGAACCGGATCCTGATGACGGTCGCAAGCAACAAGCCGCGCAAACCGGAGCCCTGCTGCTTCGTCATTTTCGGAGTCACCGGCGACCTAACCCACCGCCTCGTCATTCCCGCACTCTACAATCTTGCCGAATCTGATCTGCTACCGGAGCAGTTCTGCATCGTCGGCATCGTCCGCAAGCAGATGTCGGAGGACGATCTCCGGCAAAGCCTGATGGACGGATTGAACAAGCACGCGACGCGCCCCGTCAATCCGGACATTGCGAAGAAGGTGCTTCGGTGCCTGACCTGTCTCGAGGCCGATCCGTCCGATCCTGCCTCGTTCGACACCTTGAGCAAGGCTTTCGAAAAACTCGAGGCGGAAAAGGGAACGTGCGGCAATCGCCTGTTCTATCTGGCCGTCCCGCCGGCCGCCTTTGCGCCGATCACAGAACAACTCGGCCGCATCGGCCTGCTGCGCGAACAGCACGGCGCCTGGCGCAGGCTGGTGGTGGAGAAGCCGTTCGGGACCGATCTCGCATCGGCCAAATCCCTCAATAGCAAGCTGCTCAAGATCGTCGACGAGCATCAGATCTACCGGATCGATCATTATCTCGGCAAGGAAACCGTCCAGAACATTCTCGTCCTTCGCTTCGCCAACGGCATGTTCGAGCCGATCTGGAATCGCAACCACATCGACCATATCCAGATCACCGTCGACGAAAAACTCGCTGTCGGTCATCGCGGCAGTTTCTACGACGTGACCGGCGCTTTGCGCGACATGGTGCCGAACCATCTGTTTCAGTTGCTTTCGCTGGTGACGATGGAGCCGCCGCGTCGTTTCGAAGCTCACGCTGTGCGCTCGGAAAAGGCGGATGTGCTTGCCGCGATCCAGACCCAGAGCCTTGAGGAGGCGCTGCACAACTCGGTGCGCGGACAATATCGTGCCGGCAAGGCCGGAGACGAAGCGATCGGCGATTATCGCAAGACGCCCGAGGTGAAGCCCGACAGCACCACGGAAACCTATGTGGCGCTGAAGCTGACGATCGATAACTGGCGATGGGCCGGCGTTCCCTTCTACCTGCGGACCGGCAAGGCGCTCGGCCTGAAGCGCACCGAGGTGGCGATCAAGTTCAAGCAGGCTCCGTTCGCGATGTTCCGCTCCACACCGGTGGACCGGCTGTCGCAGAACTACCTCGTTATCGGTATCGAGCCGGCCGAAGGCATCACGCTGCAATTCAACACCAAGATTCCCGGTCCCACCATCTCGATCGACGGCGTCGAGATGAAATTTCGCTACAAGGACTACTTCAACGCGGCGCCGAGCACGGGCTACGAGACGCTGATCTACGACTGCATGATCGGCGACAACATCCTGTTCCAGCGCGCGGACGGCGTGGAAGCCGGCTGGCAGGCAGTGCAGCCGTTCCTCGACGCCTGGAAGAAAGCCGGCGCCGATGGCCTGGTCGGCTACAAGGCAGGCAGCGAAGGTCCCGCCGAAGCGAACGAGTTGCTCGCGCGCGACGGCCGCCACTGGCGCAAGCTGACATGACTTCGGCCGAGGCCGATCGCAGGTTTCAGGTGCTGGCGGATGCGCAGGCAGTCGCGACCGAAGCTGCGGAGCATCTGATCGCCCGAATTGCGGAAGAGCGAAGCCGGCCGGCGATATGCCTGACCGGCGGCTCCGGTCCGAAAGCACTCTACGCACTGCTGGGGAGTCCGGACTATCGCTCGCGCATCGCCTGGGATCGCGTTCACTGGTTCATCGGCGACGAGCGTTTCGTAAGCCCCGACGACCCGCGCAACAACATGGCGATGGCCAGAAGCATTTTCCTCGACCGCTGTGCTCCGCCCGAGAATATCCATCCCATTCCGACCGATGCGCCCGATCCGGATACGGCGGCCCGGCTTTACGAGCGCGAACTCCAGACCTTTTACGGCACGCCTCACCTTTATGCGGCGAAGCCGCTGTTCGATCTCGTGCTGATGGGGCTCGGCCCGGACGGTCACACCGCCTCGCTGTTTCCGGGAGACAAGGCGCTTGATGAAACCGAACGCTGGGTCGTCGGCGTCGATCATGCGCGCGTGGAGCCTTTTGTTCCCCGCGTCACCCTGACGCTTCCGGCGCTGGCATCCTCGCGCGAGATGCTGTTTCTGGTCAGCGGCGAAGCCAAGCGCAACGTGCTGTCCAAAGTCATGGCGGGAGCTGACCTGCCCGGCGCGCGCGCCCATTCCAATGGCGTCACGACGTGGCTCACCGATGCGGCGGCCGTCGGGCGAACAGCATGAGCGCCGATCAAGACTCCGCCTTCTGCGCGCTGATCGTCATGGGCGTCTCCGGATCCGGCAAAAGCACGATCGCGAACGCGCTGGGACAGCGGCTGGGATGGATCGTGTCAGATGCGGACCAGTTTCACCCCGCAGGCAACATCGAGAAAATGCGCGCCGGCATCGCACTGACCGACAATGACCGGTGGTCGTGGCTGCACGCCGTCGCCGCCGAGATCGAACGCAAGCGCGCAAGCGGCGCGAGCATCATCATGGCGTGCTCCGCGCTCAAGCGCGCCTATCGTGATATTCTCGTGCAGGGCCATCGCGACACCCGTATTGTCTACCTGCGCGGCGACAAAGACCTGATCGCGAGCCGGCTCAAGGCCCGGTTTGCCCATTTCATGCCGCCGGGTCTGCTCGAAAGCCAGTTCGACGCGCTGGAAGAGCCGACGGCCGACGAGCGGCCTATCATCGTCGACATCGACGCGACGGTGGATGACATCGCCGACCAAATCGTGACCATGCTCAAGCTGAATCAGAAAATCCCATGAGCCGCATATCGCTGGTGATCTCCGACGTCGACGGCACTCTGGTGACGCCTGACAAGCAACTGACGGAAGCCGCGATCAACGCAGTGAAGGTTCTCGACGAAAACAACATCGGCTTCACGATCACCAGCAGCCGCCCCGCTTTCGGAATGCGGATGCTGGTCGAACCACTCGGTCTCCGATTGCCGCTCGGCGCCTTCAATGGCAGCCTGATCGTCGATCCCACACTTGAAGTCCTTCAAAGGACCATCATTTCCGCGTCCGCCGCGCGGATTGCGATCAACGCGCTGAAAGCATCCGGGATCGACATCTGGCTGTTCACGGCGGATCGCTGGCTGCTCACGCGCGACGACGGGCGCTACGTCCCGCACGAACAGCGCACGATCCGGATGGATCCCGTTATCGCTTCCGATCTTGACGAATTCACGAATGATGCCTGCAAGATCGTCGGAGTCAGCGCCGATCCCGATAAACTCGCGCGTTGCGAAATCG
This sequence comes from Nitrobacter sp., assembly GCF_051535235.1. GTDB lineage: Bacteria > Pseudomonadota > Alphaproteobacteria > Rhizobiales > Xanthobacteraceae > Nitrobacter. The sequence continues at coordinate 10,440 of NZ_JBPPLZ010000007.1, read as the reverse complement.
ACATGCAGGCGGCGCTCGCCGGCAAGGCCGCGGCTTTCCGTTCGCAAAGCTACTATCTCGACATCACGCCGTTCGGGAAGGACAAAGGGACATTCGTGGAAGCGATGGCGAGCCGCCTCGGCATTTCTCCGCGCAATGTCGCGACCATCGGAGACATGCGAAACGATCTGGCCATGTTCGGCAAGAGCGGCCTGTCGTTCGCCATGGGCAACGCCGACGACGAGGTGAAGGCGGAGGCAACCTGCGTCACCGACACCAATGAAAACGACGGCTTCGCAAAGGCGATCGACCGGATCGTCGCGCTCGAATAACAAAACCAGCATCTGATTTCACGGAATCTGGACGGCTCTACGTCTTCGCCCGCTGCATCGCGGGTTTTCGCGCCGTGTTGAGATTGTGGATGGTGTTGACGAGCGCAATGTGCGTCAACGCCTGCGGAAAATTTCCGGTCAGGCGGCGGGCAACCGTATCGTATTCCTCTGAAAGTAACCCGAGATCATTCGCCACAGCAGCCACCCGCTTCAGCAATACCTCGGCGCGTTCAATCTCGCCCCCCAACACATAGGCATCGGCGAGCCAAAGCGTGCAGGCCAGAAAGGCCCCCTCGATCGGCGACTGTTCATCCGACACTGCGCGCGGGTCGTGCCGGAGCACGAAACCGTCCGGCATCAGGTGCTTCTCGACCGCCGCCAGCATTCCTGCCACACGCGGATCGGACGGAGGCAGGAAGCCGACCGACGGAATCAGAAGCGTGCTGGCGTCCAGCAGTTTCGAGCCGTAGGATTCGACGAATGTGTTTTGCTCACGATCGAAACCCTTGTCGCAGACGTCGCGATGAATGGCGTCGCGCATTTCACGCCAGCGTTCGACCGGCGCATCGAAACCATAATGTTCCACACTCTTGACGCCGCGATCGAAAGCCACCCAGACCAGCACCTTCGAGGAGACGTAGTGCCGGCCCGGACCTCTTCGCTCCCAGATGCCGGAGTCCGGTTCATTCCATATCTTGGCGAGATGCTCGAGCAGTTCGCATTCCAGCGCCCAGGTCGGCTCGCTCAGCTTGAGGTTCGCCTCTCTCGATTGATGAAACACGTCCATCAGTTCGCCGTAGACGTCGAGCTGCAACTGCGCATGCGCCGCATTGCCGATCCTGACCGGGCGCGCGCCTTCATAACCGGGCAGCCAGTCGGCCTCCCATTCCGTCAGCCGGCGCTGCCCGAGAATGCCATACATGATCTGCATGTCGGCAGGCGAGCCCGCGACAGAGCGCAGCAGCCAGTCGTGCCAGTCCGACGCCTCATCGTAATAGCCGCTGTTCATCAGCGCGAGCAGCGTGAAGGTTGCGTCGCGCAGCCAGCAGAAGCGGTAGTCCCAATTGCGCGCGCCGCCGAGCTTTTCCGGAAGCGAGGTGGTCGGCGCGGCGACGATGCCGCCGGACGGCGCGTAGATCATGGCCTTCAGCGCGACCAGCGATCGCATCGCGATATCGCGATAAGGCCCGTCATATTCGAACTTTCCGCACCACTCCTTCCAGAACGCCTCTGTCTCCTTCAGCGCCTCCGCCACATCGACCGGCGGGGGAATCTCGAAATGAGATGCGCCATAGGCCATGACGAATGGAACAGTCTGCCCGGCGCTCACCTCGAAATCGGCAACCGTCGTCATATCCTGGCCGCGGGTCTCGACGGGCGTGCGCAACACCAGCATGTCCGGCCCGCAAACCGCAAGCAGCGCCCTGTCCTCGGTGCGGCGAACCCAAGGGACGTTTTTCCCGAAGCCAAACCGGATCACCAGATCCATGCGCATTTTCACGCGGCCACGGTCGCACCGGACAAGCCGGACGATGTCAGAGGTCGTACCGCGAGGCGGCATGAAATCGATCAGGGTCACGGCGCCGTCGGCAGTTTCGAAACGGGTTTCCAGGATGAGGCCGTCTCCGCGATAGCCGCGGGTCGAGCGCTCGATCTCTCCCGCAGGCGCGATCCGCCAGTGACCGTTGCGCTCGTCGCCCAGAAGAGCCGCAAAGCAGGCATCCGAATCGAAACTCGGCCAGCAGAGCCAGTCGAGCGATCCCGTGCGATCAACGAGTGCGACCGTCTCGCCGTCACCGATGATTCCGTAGTCTTCGATGTTGCTGGGCAATTGGCGAACTCGGCAGGGCAGGCTGGAAGAACTATAGCGTTTTCGAGCGAAGTGGCTACCGGTTCACGTGAAGAAAACGCATCAACAAAAAACAAAGAACCCGCTTCTGATCCCATCAGAAGCGAAAGGCTCTAGCCAATATTCGCCACTTTACCCGGCGGTTGCTATTTGCGGACACAATTCGGTGTGAGTGGAACACGTGGGTAGGCAAATGCCAACGGTGCGCAACGCCGCCCATGGCTATCCAACCCCACACGGGCGACATGGTGCCGCGGTCAGCGCCTGTAGCGGTTGGCGCGAGAATACGCCGGACGGCTCTCCTGCACCGGACGGCTCACCGGACTCTTGCGGGTGTCGCTGACCGTCCGGCCGCCCGGTAGGAGTTCTTCGAGAAAGACCGGCTCGGAGAAATAAAAGCCCTGTGCATATTTGATCCTTGTCGCGGCTTGCAGATAAGCGAGCTCTTCGAAGGTTTCGACGCCTTCCGCAATCACCGTCATTCCAAGGGCATCGCTGAGAGATTCGATCGCCTTCAGAATGCCCTGGCTGCGCGGGCGCTTGTGGATATCGACGATGAACGACCGGTCGATCTTGATTTCATCGGCCGTGATATCGGCGAGAGCTGACAGGGACGAGCAACCGGTCCCGAAGTCGTCGATCGAGATTCCGACGCCAAGCCTCCGCAGGATCGGCAGGATCTCCGCCTGGAAACGGGTTTTCGCAACGAATGCGTCTTCCGTGACTTCAACGATGAAACGCGTCGGACAACCGGTCTCCTCGAGCGCCCGGGCAAAGGACGTCATGAACGCCACATTGCCCGCCTGCTTGGCGGCAACGTTGATGCTGATGCCGACGCCGGTTCCGAACGTATCGTCGATGAGATCGATCGACCTCATGATCTCTGCCAGCACGAGATGCGTCAGTTCGTCGATCAGACCGAGTTCGACCGCAAGATCGATGAACGTTCCGGGCGCCTGGATGATGCCTTCGTCATTGCGCAGCCGAACCAGCGCCTCGATACCCTTGACCTGCCTGGTTTTGATATCGACCTTCGGCTGGAACGCGCAACAAAAGCGTCTGTCCAGAATCGCAAGCCGCAGCGACTGTTCGATTTCCATCCGAGCCAGCGCCTCGCGCTGCATCCCGGCATCGAAAATGGCGGCCGCGCCTTTGGTTTCATTCTTGATGCGATACATCGCGGTGTCGGCGTTCTGACGCAGCACCTCATAACTGTCGCCATGATCCGGATAGATGCTCACGCCGATGGATGCAGATGCGAACAGCTCCGATCCGTCGATAAAGAACGGCGCCTTGAGCCGCTGCAACACGAATTCGATATAATCGGCAACCTCGGCGTCGCTCTGGACGGGATTGAGAAGGAGCAGAAACTCGTCGCCGCTGATCCGGGACAGCATATCGGTGGCGCGAAGACCGAGGCCCAGGCGCCTGGCGACCTCGACAAGCAGGCCGTCCCCGGATGCATGGCCGTAATAGTCGTTGATGTGCTTGAAATTATCGATGTCGAGAAATGCCACCGCAAATCTGACCGAGTCCTCTCCCTCGCGGATGAGACTGTTGGCGTGCTGCTCGATGACCCGCCGGGTCGGCAGACCGGTCAGCCCGTCATAATATGCACAGCGGAACAGCTCTTGTTCGATGGCCTTTTGCTGGCTGATGTCGACGGAACTCGAAAGCACGAGCTTTCTGTTCGAAATCAGAACGGGTTCATGCGTGGTAAGATAGGCTTTTGTCCCATGGTCCGTTCGAACGAGCTCTTCGGACACCCTGGCCTTGGCCGACTGAAGCGCCCGGCGAGCGATATGCCTGCGATCGTTCAATTCTCTTGAGGGGAATGGCGCGCTGGACGCCGTTTCGACGATGTCGTCTGCCGGCATATCGAACTGCGCCGCGGCAGCGGCGTTCACGAGAACGAAATTTCCCTGCTCGTCCTGAACCGTCACACCTGTCGGAAGCAATCTGACCACTTCGCTCAGGAAATTCAGCCTGGAAGATATATTGTCGTCGAAACGAAAGTCTTTCCGATCGCTTTGCAAACCGTCCTGCTGGTCCCCTTCTCTCGCGACAACAGAAATTTCGTTTCGCTCAGGTGAACCGGACATGAACTTCCCAACCTTCACCACGTTCTGAAAGGGGAAATTACCGGACTTTCAGGCTGTCGCGGTCTGCAACGGCAGGGTGAAGTCACGTAACTGGACGCCCCGACCTTCCGCAGGAAAAGGATAGGCTCCAGCACCTTGTAGGTTGGTTAAATCGAACGCGCAAACAAGGCAGCACTTTCCACACTGGGCGCCGCACTTCCGGTTCGGCAGGCTTATTATTACCGATACATGAATACGATACGTGACATATCTACCGTCAGCGCCACCTTCCGCGGGGTCGCGCGGAGGACGCGTTTTTCAACAGTCAGGCGGCGTGTGCAGCCGCATATCGAACCTGGCTGGACTGAACCCCGCCAACTGGATCATTTCATCAGGGGTGCCGTCGGATCTCCGATCAAGCTCTGGTCCTGACCGCTTCAACATTCTCGATTTTGACGTGGAGCGCCAACGACGCTCCACGTCAGGCTGGTCTCAGCGCACCAAAATCTTGTCACCGCGCCCCATCGAGGGGTCGGCCTTGTTGCTGAACATGATGACCGCGATCGCACCGGTAAGTGCGGCGCGCATGGAATGGTTCACCAATGCATTGGCGCCTTCCGTCGGCGAAATGAGGTCGAATGTTGCGGCATCACCCGGCGCCAGGGTGTAATTCTGCATTCCCACCATCACGTTTTTCGGATTGCCGGACGGATAGACCCTGTCCCAGATGCCCGCGATCGGATGAAATCCGGAAAACTCGTTGGGTCCGGCATTGACAAGATAGATGCGCACGCGCTCGCCGGGCTTCGCCTCGAGAGTCTGCGTCGCGTGCTCGTCATGCACGGGATCATACTGGAACGGAACCGCGTTGAAGGCATCCCGCTTCCACTTGTTCGCCATCATGCTGTCGACGTCTTCAGGATTCTCGAAGATCTGATGCTCGATCAGAACATATTCGCGATCCGCCTTGGGCATCGCATTGGGGTCCTTCGGATCGACGATGACCGCCCCGATCATGCCGCGGGCAATATGCTGGATCATCGGATCGGAACCGCAATGATAGAAGAACACGCCGGCATGTTCCGGAACGTACGAGAAGGTCTTGGTTTCACCGGGTTTGATCGAGGCAAAATTCGTCAAAACGTCGGTGCGCGCGGAATGCATATCGATAGAATGCGACTTCTTGTTAGCGGCGTCATTCTTCAACGTGAATTCAATCGTATCGCCTTCAGTCGCGCGGATCACCGGACCGGGAACCTGACCGTTATAGGTCCAGGCGGCGACCGTGTGGCCTTCGTTATCAAGCGGCACGGTGACCTCTTTGGCCGTCAGTTCGACCTTGACCGTCTTGGCCTGGGCCGCGGTGACCGCGGCGCCCGCCAGAAAAAGGGCCGACGCAACGCCCCCCATTATGGCGCTCTTCTTCAAACCGGCAGTCGTCATTGAAATCGATCTCCCCTTCACAATCGCTCTCCGCTTCATGATTTGATATGACTTCCTTGTTGGATTCATTTCCCGCATTTGCAGACCTGCCTGAGATATTTGACCAGACCATTGATCTGGTCTTCCGACAGGACGCGCCCCCAGGTCGGCATCAGCACCGACTTGTTGACGGCGAGCCCCCCTTCCTTGATGGCTTTGAACAGTTCGTCATCGGGAGTGTCGCCCATACCCTTGGCTTCGGTGTGATCCCGCGGCTTCACGGAGAGGGCAGACACGTTGATGCCCGTGCCGTTGCGCTGGAGACCGTGACACTGCACGCAATAGACCCCGTAGATCTGCTCGATCGATTGATCGGCGTGGCTCGTCGATGACGCGAGCAGCAGGACCAGACCGGCGAAAGCCGCCACCATTTGCGTTTTCATCACTTGTCTCCCTGGCTTAGCTGCACCAAGAACGCGGTCAATCGCTGGACGTCCAGATCCTTCAAATTCGACGTCGGCATCCAGATATGCGGATCGAAACGCTGCGGGTCGGTGGTGTAGGCGGCGATGAAATCAGGCTGGAGCCGCGCTCCCGCATCGGTCAATCGCGGTCCGGAAAGACCACCTTCGCCGTTTTCACCCTGATGACAGGCGACACAGCCGCGAAACTTGATGAACGCGAGCCCACCCATGCGCGCACCCTTCATGTCACCCTTGAAGGCGCCTGCCGGAACGAGATCGGCTGGTGCTTTCAAAGCCATCAACGCCTCCGCGGCCGCTTCGGCATCCGCCTTCTTCAGCTTGGGGTGCGCCGCGATCTTGGACTGATCGATCTCATCGTGCTTGGCGCCCTTCTTGATATTCTTGAAATACGGATAACCCGCAGGGCGTATGGGTTTGGGATCCTGCAACCAGGAAACCAGCCATTCCTTGTTGAACTTGCTGCCGGCAAACCAGAGGTCGGGACCCTTGCGGGTCAGCAGCCTGTCCAGCGACGTGTCGGTCGGCCTTGTCAGCGCATGACAACCTCCACAACTCGGATCCAGTTTGTCCGCAGCGATTGCGCTGCTCAGGAAAACCGCGGTCAAACCTGCGACGGCGAGAAAAAGCCCTTTCATATCTACTCTCCTTTCAATGGCACTAGGGCGCGGGATCGCCTTTGAAGGCAGGGTTGTCGTACATGCCGAACGGCTTTTTCATCGACTCCTCGTAATAAAAATCGGGCACGAACTCTTTGTTTTTCCATTTGTAGAAAGCCTGGTCCTTCACCGGGATTTCCTCGTATTCGATGGTCGTCATCATGCCGCCCATCGGCTTGCTACCGTTCACCGTGTGCTTGTCGATGTGATCGTGCACCATCCAGATGCCGGGATTGTCGGCGCGCAGGATCAGGTCGTAGCGCTCACCTGGTCCGAACAGGATGGTGTCGGCGAGATAAGGATTGGCGAGCGGGCGGCCGTCCTTGGCGTAGACCTCGAAGTCATGGCCGTGGATATGGATGGAATGCATCTCATCGCCGGCGCCGATCAAGCGGATACGGACGACATCGCCCTGCTTGATCCGCAGCGGCTGGGTGTCGGGAAAGGACTTGGCGTTGACGGTAAAGAAATCCGGCACGTCACCGGGAACGCCGCCGTAGCCGGGCTTCTTCGCCCAGGCGGACGCCCAGCTGGAAAACATCATGATGTAGTCTTTTGTGACTTCCTTTTCGGCCGGCGGCGGATCTTTCGGATCGACGATCAACGGACCCCACATGCCGCGCATCGCGACATGCTCATTGACGTTGACATGACAGTGGTACCACATGGTGCCGGACGGCTCGGCCTTGAAGCGATAGGTAAAGGTCTCGCCGGGCGGAATAGCCGGTTGCGTCGTGTCGGGAACGCCGTCGTTCTTCCAGGTGCCGCGTTGAAACATGCCGTGCCAGTGAATCGTGTGCGGCAACGTCGTCTGGTTGTCGACCTCGACCTCGACATCGTCCCCCTCCTGCACATGAATCAGCGGACCTGGAGTCTGACCGTTGAAGGAGAAGGTGTGGAAGGTCTGTTTATCGACCAGCTTTATGATCGTATCGTCGATAGTCATCGAAAAATGGCGGGTCTCCGCCGAGGCCATCGGCGGACTGAAGACGCATAAGGCGGCACTTGCGGCAAAGGTGAATTTGACGAGACATGCGCGCAGCGGACAAGTTTGTGGGATCATGGGAATAACATGCATTTCGAATTGATGTTTTTTGATAGGCCGCTATCAGCGGCACTTCGAGGCGGGTGGCATTCTTATCCGTCAGGCATCCAGTTGTGCTGTCGTCGATGATGCTGAACAGTCCTGGTGATCATGACGCACAAACCCAGCCAACAAATCTGATGACTTCGTGCCATCTTCGGATCCATAAAGCAACATCCTAAATACATCTTTTTTCACCAAATCGCTGGCGCGTTGGGCAGCCTACATTCCCGAGGCACAGAGAGCTTGCAGCGTGAGCTGGTTGATACCGACCTCCTCCGCAGCAGCCGGCATCACCATCCATAACCTGTCATTCCAGGTCTGATCGCTTCCCACCGTTCGCATCAAACCCACCCACTTGACCAACGCCGGCTTCGCCTTGCCGTTCTGCAGCAACCAAAGCCCTATGTAGAATCGAGCGATCAGATCGTTGGGATCATTGCGGAGCGCGAACTCGAATTCCGCCTTGGCGCGATCCGAGATCAGGCCTTTGTCCGCCAGCGCGAGCGCCTCCCCCAACGCAACGTGAAGCACGCTGTTATCGGGATCACGTTTGATCGCATGCTCGAGCATCGGAACGCTGAACCGGGCAAGACCAACCTGCAGCAACGCGCCCCCCGCGATCGCCCAGGATTGGCTTGCATCCTTCGCAGCTATCAGCTTCGGCAGATCGGACAGGCCCTCCAGCGGCACCGGCGGCGCAGTAGCCGCGCTATTCAGCGATACGGTGACGTGATGGGTCGTCAGCGGCGGCAAATGCGTGAACCAGATCGCACCCGCTATGCCGGCCGCGGCTCCAGCGACGGAGGAAGCGAGATACAGCTTTGACCAGCGTCTGGAACGCTGCTGTTGATTTGTAGGTGCTTCCCGCATGCCCCGCGCCGCGAAAATCGAACTCACGGATAAACATGCACGTTAAATGTATGTTTGTACAGTCCATAAAATCGGTGAACAACAAAATTCACCAGCCGACGCGATGTGGCGGCAACAGCGCTCGGTGCGCGGGCTCAAGGGACTGCGGAGTCAAGTCGTCATGCTGCAGTTGTTGTCGTATCAACGCGACGCCTGACCGGGCTGCATCAAGCCGCCGGTGGAATCCCGAAGTCTTTCGGATTGAGGATCAGATCGGCGAGCGTATAGCGATCGAGCGTCGATGTGAATGCGGCGAGCGCTTCCCTCAAGGGTGAGCGCAGCCGGCAGCGCGCCGAGATCGGACAGCGGTTATTGGCTGAAAAGCATTCCACAAGCGCAAAATCCGGCTCGGTCGCGCACAGGACATCTCCGAGCTTGATCCGGGTCGGCTGCTTGGCAAGCATCAGTCCGCCCGACCTGCCGCGCACGGCTTTGAGATAGCCCGCGCGCGTGAGCTGATTTGCGACCTTCATGAGATGGGTCCGCGAGATACCGTAGACACCCGCGGTCTCTTCGATGGTAATCAACCGGTCACTGTGGGTGGCCGCATACATCAGCAGGCGAAGGGTGTAGTCGAAAAAACTTGTCAATCGCATCGGGGGGGTCCGTCGGCGGCAAATCGCGTAGCCAAGATCTGGATATACCGGAAAAAGATGAACTTGTCCGGCGTCTTTAGCAAGTGTGTCCGGCTCCGAAGGGAGGTCACCTGTTTGTGTGAATACCGACAGACCCCGCGGGACCGTGCCACAGCCGACATCGCGGGGTCATACCCGGCAATGCATACCAGCCTCACGTGAGCAGGGTCTAGGCGGGCGTAGGCCGACAAATGCTGCGCATGCGGCCGTACGGCAAGGTCGACGGCGCGCTGCGTTGGACATCGCCGGGGTCATGATCGAACGCGAATGGTACGATCATGATTTCATCTCTCGCTGACTGCGCGCGGAAATTTAAATCCTACGCTCGGATAAGGATGTCGTTTGCGCTCAATACAACTGTTCCGAGGAGACAAACAACGCAGAGAGCGTGGATGGCATCTCTCTGAATTTCAGCCAGCAACGCATTTTACGATTCCATTCAGCTTTCCTTGCGCGCCTGCGCTTGCTGACTGGAAAAGATTCCCTCTGGCGATCGGTCAGTTCCGATTTTTTCCGTCACCCTTTAAGACAGCGCAGATGCAAAAAATTTCGCCCTAACGCGCCTCTCAGAAAAGTGATCGCAGTTCGGTGGAACCAAAGGAACCCAAGCGCGGACGCTAATGTTAGGGCCGAAATGCGCTGGCCCGCGTGAGGCGGTCCGCGAGAGAAACACAATCGCCAACACCCTGACAAACCCCGCGTAGCGATGGAACTTGTCACAAAAGAAAAAGCGTGCGGCCGACCGCGATCAGCAAAGTTTGAAGCGGCGGACAGACCCAAGGACGAAAGGTCCCAGAGACAAAATCAAGAAAAGGCATACCATCATAAAGAGCCACGAACAAAGGTACGGGAACAAAGAAACAAAAGACGCGAAGGAGATACACATGGACATTCGAGCTCAAGTTTCGATGGTCTTTCACCTGGATAAGTGCATCGGCTGTCATACCTGCAGCATCGCGTGCAAGAACATCTGGACCGATCGCAAGGGCACCGAGTACATGTACT
>NZ_JBPPLZ010000006.1:0-253258 GCF_051535235.1 Nitrobacter sp. | reverse complement strand
GACGCCCTGGGGGTGCCCCCCTCCACGGCCATATCCTATGGATATATGTAGCTGTATATAATCCTATGGATATATCTTACTGTATATATCGATTCCACATGATGTCAACATCCAGGCATTTCTTCGGCAGGCTCCGGGCGAGAAGAGCCTGGGTCTTGCTATTCTTGTGCGGGATTGCTGTGGGTTCTGATCGAACGTCTCACAGCCAGATCATCTCGGATCTGATGAAACGATCGCCGCGCTTTTTTGATATCGACAATCGACGCGCAGAACTGTCCGCTATAGCGTTTTCGAGCGAAGCATGTTCTCGGGCTTGACCTGCGGATGGATGGGTACGGTTCGCGTGAAGAAAACGCTCAACTCAAATCAAAGAGCCTCGCTTCTGTGATTCCATCCGAAGCAGAAAGACTCTAGAGTCTGCTTCAACTGCGTTGAATCAGACTCGTCGCTTATCTTTTTAATTGAGCATGATCTTTTCCGAAAACCGGTTTCCACTTTTCGGGATCATGCTCTAGGCGGCGGCGCGGTCCGGGTCGCAAAACGCAAGACCCGTCAGCGCGACGCCTCGACGTTCTTCAGTCCGACAATCTGCGGCAGCGCACCGGTCGGAGAGGAATCCGTCTTCGCAGCTTCCGGCGGCGGCGGCGTCCTCGCCGTCATGTCGGGAAAGCGCGATTTCATTTCGCGCAGGAAGCCATCGAGCGTATCGACTTTCGCCGCCATCCTGGCGATCTGCTCGAACTCGGCGCTGTTGTCGGAGGCCGGCTTGCTCGCGGTATCGAAAGCGATCTTGTCGGCGGTGCCGCTCATCAACGGCGCATACTTTTCGCGGAATCGCGCGAGCCCCAGTGCATCCTCGGCGAGCGCATAGCCGATCACCGCACGGATGATGTCGCTCTTCTCGTGCGCGGTGAGCGGCTTGAAGTCGCGCCAGCGGTCGCCGTAATAGAGTTCGATCTGCTCGGACGCATCGCGCCAGCGCCGCGACGCCCAGTAGATGTCCGACCGCAGGCGGATCGCCTCACGCCCGGTGAGATTGGAGATGATGTCGAGGGCGAGATCGCGCCGGCCGATGTCGCTCTGCGCGCGCGCCTCGAGCAGCAATCGTTGCTGCCGCAATTCGCCGGCGAGATCGGCGATGCGCGTGGTGCGAAGTGCGGCGATCGCCCGGTCCGGCTTGCGGTTCATCAGATAGACCATCGCAAGCCGCGCGGCGACCTGCGCGCGCGCCGCACCGTCCAGCCGATGATCGACCTGATACTGCAGGAGATCGCTCGCCTGATCGAGCAGATCGACGCCGACAAGGCGATCGGCGAGCCGACGGATCATTTCATCGCCGCGCCGGCCGATCGGCGTCAGATCGCGATAGTCGTAAAACATCGCCAGCGCATCGACAGGCGGAAGGTTGTCGCCTTTGGTGCCGAGGAAAAGCTCGGCAAACAGCGCCGAGGCACTGTCCTGAATCTGGCGCGACACAGCGTAATCCGGCTCCAGCTTGGTGGCGGTCTTCGCAACCGCGAGCGCTTCGGTATAGCGGCCCGCATCGGTGTAGAGCGCCATCAGCATTTTCAGCGTCTGCACCTCCAGCCGATCGCCGCGCCACGTCACCGATAGCGTTTCGAGATCGCGCAGCGCCTCATCCGGCTTGATCTCGCCGCGCTTCTGCCGCAACGCGATGTCGTGTATCTGCGCCTCGGTCGCGGCTTCGCGATCTGGCGAGGCCATCGCCTCCTCGTATTGGGCAAGCGCATCCTTGTCGCGCCCCAACGCTTCAGACAGCCGCCCGCGCATGACCGTGACGTTGGGCTTCATCTCGTCGGGAATGCCGATGGCATCGAGGTCGCTGCTGCGCGCGGCGGCGCCCGAATAGTCGCCGACCTCAAGCGACGCCCGCATCGCATCGGCGACGATCGGGCGTTGCAACCCGAGCGGCAACGCGGAGATGGCGAACTGGGCGTTCTTGAACTTCTCGCGCGCCTCCGCCCACTTGCGCTGCTGCGCGAGCGCGAGCGCCTTCCAGAGCTGGGAATCGTAGTTGGCGCCGATCGCCGGATTGGCGAGATCGCGCGTCGCAGCCGCCGTGTAGTTGGTCAGCGAACTCGCGACCGAATGCACGATCAGCAGCACCGGATCTTCCTGTCCGGGATTCTGTTCGGACAGCGCGAGGTCGAGGACAGCCTTGGCTTCATAATAGAAGCCGCGCGCCATATAAAACCGGGCGAGGTCGATCCGCGCCGCGGTTCGCGCCTCGTCGCTACCTGCGGCCGACGCCACGTCGACCAGTTCGTCCAGCCGCTGGAAGAAATCGGCGTTGCTGTCTTTCTGCCACTCGCCGACATCGAAGATCGGCCGCGCCGCGGTGGTCGCTCGCTCGGGGGCGGAGTTGGCCGCCGACAGAGTGAGACCGCCGGGCCGGGTCACCGTGACCTTGTCGGGCGCGACCTCGATAGCGATATCGTCGGCCTTCGGCTCGACGACCACGCCATGGGTCGATTCGCGCAGCGAGAACTCCACGAATTCCTGGTGCCTGACAAACCCCTGCGCGGGCGGAAGCGCGGTGACGACCATCAGGGCGTCGCCCGAGTCGGGATCGACGATCCGGTGCAGCCTGCCGGTGCCGGCGAGCGGCACGGTGACGCTCGCATGATTGCGATCGACGACATTGCGCTGCGCGGTCAGCGCGCGCGACGACTTCTGCACGGCATCGGCGAACACCACCTCCCAGCGCCGGCCCGGCGCGACCGACGCGGAACCGTCGGGCTCGCCGGCCGAGATCGAGACCAGTTGCGGACGGGTCAGGCGGATGCGGATCGCCTGCCCATTCTCCACGGGGCGACGGTCGATGTCGGTGATGAGCGACCCGCCCTCTTTCCGGATCGCGTCCACGTCGACCGGCTTCTCCGAGTCGAACACCAGCCACACCGCATCGGCGCGGCGAAACAGCGCGGCCGGCGTCGGCCGGTCGAAACCGAACGTCAGACGAAAGCCGTCGCTGCGCCGTACCGCCGCGACGGTCACGGCGTCGTTCGCGCTTCCCTTCGCCGACGATGGCGGCGGCGCCGCCGGTTTTGCTGATGCGACCTTTGCCGGCTCCTGTTCGGCGTTTCCGACCGGCGCCTGTTTTGCCGGCACCACCTCCGACACGGCGGCCTTGGCGACCGGCGCGGGCGGCGTTTCGACGACGGCCGGCTTTTCTGCGGCCGGCTTTTCGGACGCGGGCTGACTGGACGCGGGTTTTTCCGTCACGACGGGCGCGGCGACGACCGGGGGCGTTTCGGGCGCTTTCGCAGCCGGGGCCGGTTTGCCGTCTGACGGGGGCGGCCCAACCGTCAGTCCGGCCTGTTCGGCAATCGTCTCCGACGTCGGCGGCGGAATCCCGGCCGGCTTTGCGGGCGCGGCAGCGGCGTCGGCCGGCTGTGCTTCGGCAATCGCCGCCGACAGACTATTGCCGGTCTGATGGAAGCCGATATCGACGATGTAGTTTTTCTCTTCACGGAACGAATGCACGTCGACATCGCCGATCAGTTTTATCTCGACCCGCGAGCCGTCGCTTTCCCTCTTCTGCGCGATCGAGGCGACGTTGGCGGGTGCCACCAGTTTGGCGTCCGCCAGATCGAAAGTCAGCGCCGGCTTGAACAACAGCGCGAGTTTCTGCTCGTTGAGGGCGGACGAAACATTGGCCCCATTCGGCAGTTCGAAAACGTAGCGCACGAAGGTCGGCTGCACCGACGCGCGCACGCGAACCGGCGGGCGCTTCTTCGACGCTTCCAAACTGCGCTCTTCACGCAACGCGCGCTCGGCGGCGCGAGCGCGTTCAGCCAGGTCGCGAACCACGTCCTGCGGCAGACCCGGCGGCGGACCCTTCCAGCCATCGGGCATGAGATCGATGAACACGCGCTCGCCCGCCGTCATCGTGTTGACGGAAACCTTGCGTGCCAGCGCCAGGCGAATGGCCAGGCCATCGGGATCGCGGCGCGCCGAGCCGACATAGTCCGGCACCGCCTCCGACAGCTTGTCGACGGGAATATCAACCGGCCGCTTGAAGCGGATCACGAGGATGGTGCCGGCAACCGTCACTTCGGAATCGACGTCGTCGTCGAGCTTGAGCACGAGCCGGGCATAACCTTTCGCCGCCGCAAAGCTCGCCTCGCCCCTGATGGCCTGCGCGCGGCTTGCACCGGGAAATGTCAGAGCGAGCAGCAGCAGCGCGGTTGCGAGCACCGGAATCCAGCCGCGCGAAAGCCGCCGCGCGCGAGAGCGCGCTTGCGACCAACATCCAGCGGCAGTCGTCCGCACCATTCCAGATCGTCTCTCGACTCCAGAACTTCGCTTCTGAAGCGAAGCTCTGATTGCTGCCTTGACGCGTTTTCCTCACGCGAACCGGTATCCATCCCCGGTCAAGCCCGAGGACATGCTTCGCGCGAAAAACGCTATCAACTCCTGATCGGCGGCTGCACGCCGATCAGACGGACTCTAGAATTGTGGAATTAAGGCCCTATTAAACAAGGATATTAATTGGGGTTCTGCGGTGTCGGCTTGCCCTCGATCTTCGGAAGATCGGCGTCCGCGGTGGTGGCGTCGCCGCCGCTGGCCCGGCGCGCCATTTCGACCGTCAGCCGTTCGGCCGCCGCAGGCGACATCTGGCCGAGAATGTCCGACATCTTGCGTGGCGCGATCTTCGAGGCAAGCTCGAACAACACCGACATTTCCAGTCGGTCGAACACCTTGGCGGCGTCTTTCGGCTTCATGTTCTCGTACATCGTCACGAGTCCCTTGAAGCGGGCGGCTTCGGCCTCGTTCTTCTGGTCGGTGGCGGTTGCGATCCGCGATTCGATGCCCTTCATCTCCTCGACGCGGCCCTCGATGCGCTTTTCAGCGGACTTCAGAAGGCTCTCGCGAATGTCGATTTCCCGCGCGCGTGCTTCGAGTTCCTGGCGCCGGCTCTGAAGCCGCTCGAGGATCGCGCGTTCGGACGGCGACACCGATTGCCCGGGCTCCGGAATGGTGACAACGCCCGCCTTCGACAGTCCCGGCGCGCCGTCCGCCGGCTTGGACTCTCCGTCAGGTTCCTTCTTTTCGGCCTTTTCGGCGCTCTCCTTGCCGGGGTCCTCTTTTTTCTTGGTCTCGACCGAGCCCGTGACGTCGCCTGCATAGGAAGTCGCGCCCGGAAAGTTCAGGTTCTCCTGTGCCCATGACCGGTGGGTCGAATTCGGCTGGTCGTCGAAGACGTAACCGCCGTCGACCACGAGGCCCGCGATCTTGAGCACCGCGAGGCCGAAGATCGCAACCACGACGACAGGAATAACCCGGATGTCCCTGAAAGCATTCATGCAGCGAGGCCGCTTGCCCTTCTACGTTCGGAAAATGCCCGCGCCGCGGCTGCGACCGAGCGGGCATCGCTGGGCGCGGGCTCCGGTTCCGGGGCCGTCGCCGGGCGCGCCGCGAGCGCGATCCGGGTCAGCCGCCGCACGACTGCGTCACCCTCCGTCAGTTGCTTCGCCAACTGCCGCGACAGTTCTGTGGCCGAGACGATCTGATTGCCGAGATTGTCATTGACGTCGCGCACGGTGTGCTTCAGCCCGCCGATGGCGCGCTCTGCGATCTCCGTCGCTGTGATCAATTCGCCGATGGTCGCCTTCAGCGACTGCTCGTCCGCTCTCAGCCGCTTCAGCCGTTTGTTCAGCAGCATGCAATAACCGATTGTCAAGACGAGAAGAACCGCGACAAGGCTCTCGATCGCTAGTCCGAAAGAGTGGTTCATTGGGCCTCCATCATCTTGGTCTGTTCGTCCGCTCTCTCGAACATGGCAAAAGTCGTGTTCGGTTTGCGCAAGTGTCTGGATACGCGAATGGCGACGCGGTCGCCGACGCGTCCCATGCGGCCCTCCGTCAGCGTGACGCTGCCGCACCGCACCGCCACCGACGCATCGGGACGCATGTCCAGCGGCAGCGTGTCGCCGACCTTCAGGGTCATGAGCTGCTTGAGCGGGATCTCGGCCTCGTACAGCACCGCGTCGACGGCGATCTGCGCCTGCGCGATCTCGGTGGCGAGGTGGCCCTCCCAGATCAGATCGCGGCCGAACTTTTCACCCATGAACATCTGCAACAACACGTTGCGGATCGGTTCGATGGTGGCATAGGGAAGCAGCAGTTCGATGTAGCCGCCGCGGTCTTCCATATCGATGCGCAGCCGGACCAAGATCGCAGCGTTGGCCGGACGGGTGATCGCCGCGAAACGCGGATTGGTCTCAAGCCGGTCGATCGTGAACGACACCGGCGACAGCGGCCGGAACGCCTGTTCGGCGTCGGCCAGAACGACCTCGACCAGCCGCTTCACCAGATTGGTTTCGATTGTCGTGTAGGGCCGGCCTTCGATCCGCAGTGACGTCTGGCCGCGACGGCCGCCGAGCAGCACGTCGATCATGGAGTAGATCAGGCTGGAATCGACCATCGCCAGCCCGAAGTTCTCCCATTCCTCCGCCTTGAACACGCTGAGAACGGCCGGCAAGGGAATCGAGTTCATGTAGTCGCCGAAGCGGACCGAGGTGATGCGGTCGAGCGAGACCTCCACATTGTCGGAGGTGAAATTGCGCAGGGATGTCGTCATCAACCGCACCAGGCGGTCGAACACGATCTCCAGCATCGGCAGGCGCTCGTAAGACACCATCGCCGAGTCGATGATCGCGCGGATGCCGGAGCTATCGTCGACGTTGATCTCGCCGACGCTGAAACCGAGCAGGCTGTCGATTTCCTCCTGCGAGAGGACCCGTTCACCGCCGTTCTTGGCAGTACCGAAATTACGGCCTCCGTCCTCGACCATGGCGGCCCACTGTTCCGCCATCGTCTCCGTGAGTTCATTGGCGGCAGCCGACTTCGCGGCCTCCTCGGGATCCTCCGAGCCAAGCGACGCCTCCCACTGGGCTGCGATCGCATCCTGGTCCAACTGATCGTTATCGCCCGCCATGACCCTGCCCCCGTCCCGTCACTGGATGACGACTTCCTTGAACAGCACGGCACTGACATGACTGGGCGCGATCGCCGTGTTGACCCGCCTGGTCAGTTCTTCCTTCAGTCGAAACAGCCCGGCCGAACCGTTGAGGTCGCTGGGGCGCAGTTCGCGCATGTAGGTCTGAAAGAGATCGGTGACCCGCGGCAGCGCCGGCTTGATCTTCTCGACCTGCGGCTCGTCCTTGACCTCGAGAACCACCTTCACCTTGAGATATTGCACGCGCTCGCCCGGCGCTCCGACCAGGTTGACCAGCATATCGGGGACTTCGATGAAGGCCGGCGGCTTCGGCGGCGGCGCTTCCGCATGCTGTTCGTCGCCGTGACCGTGAAAGAAGAAGAACCAGGCGCCTGCTCCGCCCGCGAGGCAAAGCACCGCAACGGCCGCGGCGATCAGGATCAGTTTCTTTTTCTTGGAAGCGGGCGGTGCGTCGCCTTCGGCTGCCGTTTTCTCGGCCTGATCTTTCTCTGCCATCGTCAGTTCGCCCGTTAGAGGGTTTAGTCCGATGCCGCCGAGCAGGCTAACGACGCGAAACAGATGCCCCCGGCGCACGGCGCGCCCTACAGGCGTTAAGACTAGGTTCTCAATGGTTAATGGATTCTTTCTTTTAACCATGCGGTAGGAAGATTTTGCCGGGCCGTTATGGTCAACAAGATCTTATTGCCGAGCTGTCGGCGCCTGTTCGTTTCCATAACGAATTGAAAATTCTTAGTTTTCAGACATGGCACGGCTTTCGCTACATCCCTGGACGACCGCAAGGCTTGGGAGAGCCTGAGGTCGGAAACGATCCGCCAACGCCTGGGAGGGCCTGACGCGGATCTTCGAGGGGAGAACCACCGATGGAGAATACCCTTCTCATCGGACTATCGCGGCAGATGATGCTCGAACGGCAGATGGATGTCGTTGCGAACAACGTCGCGAACGTCAACACCAACGGTTACAAGGCCGACCGCTCGCTGTTCGAGGAATACCTGATGCCGGTCGCCCACGAAGACAACTTCGTCGGCGGCGACCGCCGCCTCAGCTTCGTGCAGGATCGCGCCACCTTCCATGACTTCGCCGGCGGACCGACCGAGCAGACCAAGAACCCGCTCGATGTCGCCATCGACGGCAAGGCGTTCCTGGTGGTGCAGACGCCGGACGGCGAACGCTACACCCGCGACGGCGGGCTGCAGATCAACGCGCAGGGACAACTGGTGACGGCCTCGGGCAACCAGGTGCTCGGCACCAGCGGGCCGATCACGTTCCAGCAGACCGACCACGACATCGCGATATCCGACGACGGCACCGTGACGGTGATCGAGGGCACCAACAACGCGGCCGACTCCATCCGCGGCAAGCTGCGGCTGGTCTCGTTCGCGCAGGCGCAGAAGCTGCTCAAGGAAGGCTCCAACCTCTACGCCGCGGGCGAAGGCAACATCGCCCAACCCGACACCAAGGCGCGGGTCCGCCAGGGCTTCATCGAGCGTTCCAACGTCAGCGCGGTGAGCGAGATGAGCCGCATGGTCGAAGTGTCCCGCGCCTACACGCAGATGGCGACGCTGCTGCAGCAGCAAAGCGACCTGCAGCGATCGGCGATCGAAAAGCTCGCCGACGTTCCGGCATAAGGAAAGAGATTCATGCGTGCCCTCTATACCGCAGCGACCGGAATGGCGGCTCAGGAGCTGAACGTTCAGGTCATCTCCAACAACATCGCGAACCTGCGCACCACCGGCTACAAGAAACAGCGGGCCGCGTTTCAGGACCTGATCTACGATCACGTCCGCCGCGTCGGCGCCCAGGCCTCCGATCAGGGCACGATCCTGCCCGTGGGCATCGATCTCGGCGGCGGCGTCAAGACCGTCGGCACGCCGCGGCTGATGAGCCAGGGCACACTTTCGATGACCGGCAACGATCTCGACATCGCCATCCGCGGCGAAGGCTTCTTCAAGATCCAGATGCCGGACGGCACCTACCAATACACTCGCGACGGCACCTTCCAGATGGATAACCAGGGCCGCATCGTCAACGCACAGGGCAACCCCGTACAGCCGACGATCACGATCCCGCAGAATTCATCCGGCATCACCATCAACGCGCAGGGGCAGGTGTCGGTGACGTTGCCGGGCTCGACGACGCCGACCGTGCTCGGCCAGATCGGCCTGACCCGCTTCGTCAACAAGGCCGGCCTGCAGCCCGTCGGCGACAACAACTTCACCGAGACGCCGGCCTCCGGGCCGCCGCAGGACGGCGTCGCCAATATCGACGGCTACGGCGACATGCAGCAGTCGAACCTCGAACAGGCCAACGTCGAGGTGGTCTCCGAAATTTCCGACCTGATCGCCGCGCAGCGCGCCTACGAGATGAACGCCAAGGTCATCAGCGCCGCCGATCAGATGCTGCAATCCGCAGCCGCGTTGTTCCGCTAGGGAGGCTGACCATGGCCATCCGCTCGTCTCTCCTCGCCGCGGCGCTGATGGCGGCGTCCGCTCCGGCGCTGGCCGCGAACGACGCTCCACCGCGCGCCGCGCTGGCGAGCGCGATCCAGACCGCGGCCGCCGTTCCCCTCCCCTTGCTTCGCGCCGACGTCAAGGTCACCGGCGATGTGGTGCGGGTCGGCGACGTCATCGACAATGCCGGCAGTGCCGCGCAAATCGCGATCTATCGCGCGCCCGAGCCCGGCACCACCGGAACCCTTCCGACAACGCAGGTGCTCGACGCTCTCCGCGCGCATCAGGTGATCGGCGTCGACGCTCACGGCATTCGCAACGTCTCGGTGACGCGGCTCGCGCGCACCCTCGATGTCGACGACATCGAACTGCAGATCGCCGTGGCGCTCGAGCACCGCAACGGGCTCGGGGACGCCAAGGACCTGTCGCTGACCTTCGATAAAGACCTCCAGACGATCCATCTCGATGCGACGAACGACGGCGCCGTGACTCCGGTCGTGACGCGGTTCGACCCGCGCAACGGACGTTTCGACGTCACTCTCGAGATCGGCAACGGCTCAGGCGCCGCACCCGCCCGCCTCCGCTTCACCGGCACCGCCATCGAGACCGTCGAGGCTCCCGTGCTTGCCCGCGACGTCGACCGCAACACGCTGCTGAAGTTCTCCGATGTCGTGATGGAGCGTCGCCCCAAAGCCGAGGTCGGCAACGATGCCGCGAACCGCGACCGCGTCATCGGGATGCAGACGCGGCGGCAGATGCGCGCCGGCCAGGCCCTGCATGGCGCCGACCTCGCCAAGCCGGACCTGGTGCAACGCGACCAGGCCGTGACCCTGATCTACCAGGCTGCGGGAATCTATCTCACCGTGCGCGGCAAGGCGACCGAGGCCGGCACCGAAGGCGATGTCGTGAGCGTGCTCAACCTGCAATCGAAACGCACCGTATCCGGTGTCGTGGTCGGGCGCGGCCAGGTCTCGGTTTCTCCGGTTGCACCGGTCGTCCCGCGCAGGCTCGCGAGCGCCGCACCGGTCGCCGAAGCGCCGGCGATGGCTGGCGCGTCTTCTCCTGATTTCGCCCGCGACGGCGCGTCTGTATCTCCAGGATCCGAGTAACGTTCATGTTGAAGTCCGCGAACATCAACCGCCTCGCTCTCGCCGGCACGTTATTGGCCGCCGCCGGCCTTGCCAGTGGCTGTTCATCCATCGATCGGCTTTCCCAGATCGGCGAGACACCCAAATTGACCGCGATCGACAATCCGACGACGCAGCCGGGCTACAAGCCGGTGCAGATGCCGATGCCGAAGCCCGAGACGGTGTCCTACAACGCCAACTCGCTGTGGCGAAACGGTTCGCGCGCGTTCTTCAAGGACCAGCGCGCTGCGCGCGTCGGCGACCTCCTGACTGTCACCGTGAATTTCACCGACAAGGCCAATATCGCCAACGAGACCCAGCGCAGCCGCAGCAGCAAGGAAGATTCGGGCATCACCGACTTCATCGGCAGCAAGGTCATCAAAAATCCAGCGACCTCGATACTGCCGGGCCGCATTCTGACCACGGATTCCACAGCGTCCAGCGACGGCAAGGGCTCGGTGCAGCGCCAGGAGAATCTGCAGACCAGCGTCGCCGCCGTGGTCACGCAGGTGCTGCCCAATGGAAACCTGGTGGTCGAAGGCAAGCAGGAAATCCGCGTCAACTTTGAAATCCGCGAACTGATCGTGGCCGGCATCGTCCGCCCCGAGGACATCCAGAGCGACAACACCATCGACTCCAGCAAGATCGCGCAGGCCCGTATCTCCTATGGCGGTCGCGGTCAGATCAGCGACGTGCAGCAGCCGCGCTATGGTCAGCAGGTGATGGACGTGCTGCTGCCGTTCTAGCGGTCTTGGTAAGGAAATAGCGAATGTCAAATCCGCTCCGCTAGACTTTCACGAGCTCCCCGCCGTTTCGCGAACCCCAGGCGCGAGACGGCGACGACCCGGCGATGCTGCGCATCGTCCGGCATTGCGGCCTCCGGTAGCTCCCCTGCCGGAGGCCGTCATCGTTTCGCGCATGCCGCCAAACCCGCCGGCTTCTCGATAAAAATTCATGAAACCGGTCTGCCCGCAGGCGTTGGCAATACCTATGTCGATGGCATCACGTATCCGCGACATCGTGCGCAACCGCCGGAGACTTCCATGTCATCGCTCGTTCGTATCCTGATCGTCCTTGTCATATCCCTGAGCGTGATTTCGGACGCGGCGCAGGCGCGTCACCGCAAAGGCCGCGTGCACATCCACGGACAGATGCCATCGGCGACAGTCGTGACGCCGACGCCCTCGCCGCGGCTCAACACCAGCGTGGTCAACCAGCCGGGGGTGCCGAACACATCGCGTCCCGGAACCATCGGCACCGGCGCCGTGCCGAGCGGCCTCAGCGGCGACAGCCCCATCGCGCCGGGATTCCCCGGCCGGGTCGGGCGTGATTAACATCAATGTCGTCGCGAGGTGTCTAAGTGCGTTCCATCAGAACGCAATTTCGACACTCAAACGATGAGGCCGGCTGCGACAAGAATTTCGTTCATCCGGCGGCTTTCTGAAACTATGCTCGATCGGCCTGAATTCGCAACGGCATGTGCCGACAAGGAGTTGCGGTTTGATGCCGAAACCCGATCCCGATCTTCAGCAACGCGACGCGCTGCTCCAGACCGTGCTTCGCAACTACTTCGGGTCCGGTAACGCCGGGATCCTGCGAACCATCCAGTCCGAGGCCATCTATGTCGATCTCACCTCCGGCGCGACGCTGCTGCGCCAGGGCGACGTCAGCGACGAGGTCTACTTCGTCCTGTCCGGACGGCTGCACGCCTTTTCCGAAACCGAATCCGGCGCGCGGAAAATTCTGGGCGAGATCGGGCGCGGCGAAACCATCGGCGAACTCGCGTTGTTCACCGGCGAGCCGCGTTCGGCGACCATCGTGGCGGTGCGCGATACCCTGCTTGTCAAGGTGACGCGCGCGATGATCGAACACGCGATCACGCAGGACTCCGATATCGAAATGTCGATGATGCGGATCGTGATCCGGCGCTTCCGCCGCCACGAGCGCGAGCGTCAGCCGCCCCTGGTTCCGGTGAACGTCTGCATCCTGCCGATCACGCCGGGGCTGGATGCGGTCGAATTCGCGCAATGTCTGCGCGACGTGCAAACCTCACAAGCGAAGCCGGTGACGGTGGTCAGCGCCAATGAGGTCGCCGAACGCTTCGGCGCTACCCCTGATCACCCGGTCGGACGGCGTCATGACGCGCTCGCCGATTATATCGACGAGATCGAGGCACGGAGCCGCGCGGTCTATCTTGCGGCCGACGGAGGGAACACCGCGTGGACCCGGTTCTGCCTGCGCCATGCCGACGAGATCCTGCTGCTTGCCGCTGCCGAGCGCGATTCCGGCCTGTCCGAAGTCGAGCGGGCCTGTCTGTCGCCCGCTGCCCCGATCTCGATCGCGCGACAGACGCTGATCCTGCTGCACGGGACGGATACCAGAATTCCGACCGGCACGGCGCGATGGCTGGATGCGCGGCCGGCTGCGCGGCACTTCCATCTTCGCCCGCATCTGCCCCGCGATATGGCGCGGATCGCTCGCATCATCTCGGGGCGCGGCATCGGACTGGTGCTGTCGGGCGGCGGCGCGCGCGGCTTTGCCCATGTCGGCGTCATCAAAGCGCTGGAAGAGGCCGGCATTCCCGTCGACATGCTCGGCGGCAGTTCGATCGGCGCGGTCATGGGTCTGGTACTCGCGCTCGGCCGCAGCGCGGATGAGGTCGCAGCCGCAGTCCGCAAGGCGTTTCTCGAACATCCACGGGGCAATGTAACGGGCGACTACAACTTCGTCCCGCTGGTGTCGCTGATCAAGGGCGCGCGGACGCGCAGCGCGATGACGCAAGCCGTGCGCGACGCCACCGGCCGGGATGCGATCGACAACGAGGATAGCTGGATCACCTTCTTCACAATGGCGTCGGATTTCTCGATCGGCCGCGAAGCGGTATTGTCGCGCGGCGACCTCACCCGCAATGTCGGCGCGAGCTATGCGATTCCCGGAGCGTTGCCGCCGGTCTTCGTCGGCGGGCACATGATGTATGACGGCAGCACGTTCAACAATTTCCCGGTGGATGTGATGGCCCGGCTCGGCGCCGGCCGCATCATCGGCGTCGACCTCTCGGTCGACCGCGAGCAGGTGTTCGACATCGACTGCATGCCGGGAACGCTCGCGCTGCTGCGCGACAGGCTGAGGCCGCGCGCGAAGCGGCGCTACCGCCTGCCGAGCGTGCCGGAGACGATGCTGCGATCGTCCTTCATCACCTCGGTTTCGAAGCAGAAGGAAATGGGAAAATTCACCGACCTGTTGTTCCGGCCGCGTGTGCCTGACGGCCGCCTGCTGGACTGGAGCCGTTTCGAGGAGATGGTCGCGGCCGGCTACAGCCACGCCAGCCAGGTACTGGCCGGGCTGACGGACGAGCAGCGGGTAATGTTCCGATAAGCTCACCATCGAGGGCAAAAAGCCGGAAGGCGCTGCTCACGAGTATTTGTACCGGGGCATCGCCGCGCGTCCGTTCCGGCGCGTATTCAACCTAGAAGATTACGTGCCGGTGAAAGAGGCTTCGTTCCGCGACGGCTTGCTCGTCATCGATCTCCTTCGCGAAGTGCCGGAAGCAATGAAGCCGCGTCGGATCAACATCGCCACCGGAGCGTTTCCCTCCTCGCAGATCGAGCAGAAGAAAGCGGCCTGACGCCCGATCGAGGTTCAGCAGAACGCGCGGCCGCGCAGAAGCAGGTCCACGTTCCCTATTCCACATGAGGAAGGAGAAAAACCATGGCAATCCGTGATCTTATTCCCTGGTCGAGAAGTCAGGAACTTGCCCCGGCACGCGGCAGTCTCGACCCGTTCCTGACATTGCATCGCGAGATGAACCGCCTGTTCGACGACGTCTTTCGTGGCATCGACTCCGGTCAGACCCCGCTCATGGAAGGCCGCTTCGGCTGGCCCAAGATCGAGCTCAGCGATACGGACAAAACGCTGACGGTCTCGGCCGAACTGCCGGGCATGACGGAGAAGGAGGTGCAGATCGAAATCGCCAACGGCGTGCTGACCATTCGCGGCGAGAAGAAGAGCGAGCACAAAGAGGATAAAGACGGAGGCAAGTACTTCACCGAGCGTTACTACGGCTCTTTCGAGCGGCAAATTCCTCTCGATAATGTCGATGAGGACAAGGTCCAGGCTTCTTTCAAGAATGGGGTCCTGACCGTCTCGCTGCCAAAGTCCGAAAACGCGCGCGCAGGCGTCAAGCGCATCGCGATCAACACGCAATGACGATTACGGGCGGCGGTCCGCTCCGCCGTTCGAATATCCTGGAAAGCCATCCCGAGGAAAGGAGCGTGAAGGAAGTCAACATGACGAACGCCAACACGAATACCGGTCATCTCGATCCTTTGGCGACATTCTCGCGGCGCTGCGCCATCTCGACGGCGAGGACGACGACGATCCGCCACCTCGTGGCGGCGTCTCGATGCGGCGGCGGCCCTGGGCCGCCGCTCTGCGGAGGTTCGCCTGATGTTTAAGCGACGCCATTCGGATGGTGGTGCTGACAGAAAACGCAGCCGCGGCCCGGGCCACTCCCTTTGTCGCGCCGCTCAAAGAGCTGTTCCGGCTTTGACAGCATCAAGGCAGGCACCAGCCTGTTTTCAGGCTCCCGAGATCAAGTCCGACGCACCCCTGGGCCCTACTCGTCCCGGTAAATCTTTTCGCGCTTCTCATGGCGCTCCTGCGCCTCGACCGAGAGCGTCGCGATCGGTCGCGCCTCGAGCCGTTTCAGCGAAATCGGCTCGCCGGTTTCCTCGCAATAACCGTAAGTATTGTCTTCGATCCGCTGCAAGGCGGCGTCGATCTTGGAAATCAGCTTGCGCTGCCGGTCGCGAGCCCGCAACTCGATGGCCCGGTCGGTTTCCGACGATGCGCGATCGGCAAGGTCGGGATGATTGACGTTCTCTTCCTGAAGCGTCTGCAGCGTGACCTTCGATTCACGGAGAATCTCGTCCTTCCATGCCAGCAGCTTGGCGCGGAAATACTCGCGCTGACGCTCGTTCATGAACGGCTCTTTGTCGGATGGCCTGTAATTTTTCAGCTTTTCCAAATGCATTCCATAGTCGTGCAATGCGCCGGACGATTCGGCTGCGGCCGGACCGGCCGGCTGGGGCCGAGCTTATATAGCGGCCTTTTGTGACAGACAATATCGTCGCGTCGAAAGACCGTGGCTCCGGAACGGAATCCCGTCATTTACGCGCCGATTAGAAGCCTTCCGGGGCGTGGAACCGGGAACCGGCCGACGCACGTCCGCTGCCGCGCACGATTGTCTGTGAGAGCAACCGCGGTACCGGCATTACCACCGCGTCGCGGCTCTCAGTAATGACCGGCCTTGGCAAGTTCGACCTCGACGCGCAATTCGATTTCCGACAACACCGCGTCGAGACCGGCGTCGCCCGAAGACGATTTCAGATCGGCCGCAGCGGTGCGCAGCCGCGTCACGGTCGAAGGATCGAAATTACCGGACAAAAGCGCGATCTTGAGGTCATCGAGCACGTCGAGAGCGCTCCTGCCCCGCTGCACCGAGCGCTTGCGCCGCTCCACAGGATCCTCCTCGATGCCCTGCAATGCCAACAGCGCATCGATGGTTGCGGCAGGCTTGGGCGCCGTGGCAGCGCGGTTTTCCGTGGCCGCGGTCGGGTCCGGCAAGGAAAATTCGCTGCCGCCGCTCCGCCGCGCTGTCGTGCCTTGCGCCGCGGACGTCGTTCCGTTGGGGCCATAAATTCGCATCGCATGCTCACAGAGTTGTGATGATAACGAACAGCTCTAAGCCGGCGCGCGAGAGTCTACGGCCGCCGGACGCAGTGTCACGCCACAAATAACGCCGACAAAAGAACCGTGGACCGTTATGGTTAACGAAGCGTGAACACCCGGCAAGAACTGCCGGTCACGGCAACTTCGCCGCCGCCTTCCCTTGCGCCAGCTCACGCTGCGGCACCGATCACCTAAGGATATCAATATTATGCGCCCGGCGCGGCGGTGGCATGGACTTCGCATGGTTAACTGCGGATGGCCGTCATGGGAGTGGCGGCGAGCCACCGAACCCTCAGCGGGGAGCAGAGGATGCCTGGCGTCGGTATTTCAAAAATTGTCCGGATCGTCGTCGCGATGCTTGTCGCGCTGGCACCGCTGGGCACGCCTGCGCACGCGACCTCGCGGGTCAAGGACCTCGCGAACATCGAAGGTGTGCGCCAGAACCAGTTGATCGGCTACGGTCTCGTCGTCGGCCTCAACGGCACGGGTGACACGCTCAACAACATTCCCTTCACCAAGCAGTCGCTGCAGGCGATGCTGGAACGCATGGGCGTCAACATCCGCGGCGCCACCATCCGCACCGGCAATGTCGCAGCCGTAATGGTGACCGGCAACCTGCCGGCCTTTGCCACTCAGGGCACGCGCATGGATGTGACGGTGTCGGCGATGGGCGACGCCAAGAGCCTGCAGGGCGGTACTCTTCTCGTCACGCCGCTGCTCGGCGCCGACGGCAACGTCTATGCGGTGGCCCAGGGCTCGCTCGCGATCGGCGGTTTCTCCGCGGAAGGAGCCGCCGCCAGCGTCACCAGGGGCGTGCCGACCAACGGACGCATCGCCAACGGCGCCATCGTCGAACGCGAGATCGAGTTCGCGCTGAACAGGATGCCGAACGTCCGGCTGGCGCTGCGCAATGCCGACTTCACCACCGCCAAGCGCATCGCCGCCGCGGTCAACGATTTCCTTGGCACGAAGACCGCCGAGCCGATCGATCCCTCCACCGTACAGCTTTCCATTCCGGCGGAATTCAAGGGCAACGTCGTTGCGCTTTTGACGGAGATCGAACAGTTGCAGGTCGAACCCGACATCGCCGCAAAAATCATCATCGATGAGCGCTCCGGCATCATCGTGATGGGACGCGACGTCCGCGTCGCAACCGTCGCAGTGGCGCAAGGCAATCTCACCGTATCGATCTCCGAGAGTCCGCAGGTCAGCCAGCCCAATCCGCTGTCACGCGGACGCACAGTGGTGACGCCGCGCAGCTCCGTCGGCGTCAGCGAGGACGGCAAGAAACTCGCGCTGGTCAAGAACGGCGTTTCGCTTCAGGAACTGGTCGATGGCCTCAACGGCCTCGGCATCGGACCACGCGACCTGATCGGCATTCTGCAGGCGATCAAGGCGGCCGGCGCGATCGAAGCCGATATCGAGGTGATGTGATGCAGCCTCAGATCGACAGCAGCCTGATCGCAAGCGCCTATCGCAGCATGCCGCGCAAGGCGGTGATGCCGATGCTGAACGGCCGCCCCGACCCGCAGCTCCAGCAGGCGCTGGAGAAAGTTTCACCGCAGGCCATTCAAAAGGCCACGACGACGTCGCAGGATTTCGAGGCGATGTTCCTCAATTCGATGTTCTCGCAGATGACCGCCGGCCTGAAGGGCGAAGGTCCGTTCGGCGACACGCCGGGCACCGGGGTGTGGCGTTCGATGCTGACCGAGCAATATTCCAAATCATTCGCCAAGGCCGGCGGCGTCGGTGTGTCCGACGCGGTGTTCCGTGCTCTCATCATGCAACAGGCGAGCGAGGCCAAGCCGGCGCCGAAGGAGGCCGAATGACGCCGAGATCCCAGGAGACGCAGGCGTCCACTGCCCTGCCGCCCGCCGCGACGCCGGCCGATGCACGCAGGCTTGCCGACGGCATGCTCGACATCATGAATGCGCTGCTCGCCGTCATCGAGCGGGAAACCGAACTGGTGCGCGCCGGCAAGATCCGCGAGGGCATGTCGCTCGAGAAGCAGAAGAGCGAGTTGTCGCGCCGCTATGCCGGCGCGATCAGCCAATTCAAGGGCAGCCAGGCCTACATGACGCGATCGACACCGGAGTTGCTCGCCGCCCTGCAACGTCACCACGAGATGTTCCGCGCGGTACTGCAGGTAAACATGACGGTGCTTGCGACCGCGCACGCAGTTTCCGAAGGCATCGTGCGCGGCGTCAGCGCCGAGGCCCAGCGCCGCACCCTGCCGCAGACCTACACGGCAAGCGGACAGCGCAGCGCGCCGCCGCGTCAGCACACAAGCCCGATCGCGGTCAGCCGCTCGCTGTAGCCTCCTCCGGCGATCGACCGGCTCGCGTCCCAAGCACAATACGGCGTCGAAGATCCCCTTCGCAGAAGCGGGACCTCACCCATGCCGCCGTCGCGACGGCCCCGATCGGCAGCGCACCGCTGACGCGCCGCGCAGCATCGGGGGCCCAGCAATGCCGCTCATTTGAATCAAACCGGCGCGGATATGGAACCGGCGCGTTCACCACGTTCTCTAACGCAACGTTGAGAGACGGGCGCTAGACTTGCGATCACAAGGGGGTTGGGATTTGACTCGAAGGTAGCCTTGAGGAGGCGACCATGGGCACGGATTTTAGTATCAAGCCGGTTGGTGCGCCGGTTGCGGCACCGGCCGTTGCGCCGGCACCCAGCGCGACTGTCGACGCGGTGGCGACTCAACTTCCGCCGAGCCAGAGCGTCACGGCGGCGGACGTCAGTGCGCGCGTCCGCAACCAGCCGCAGGCTTTGAGCGATACGCTGTCGCATCAGGTGATCGTCGACCGGGATGCCGCCTCGATGGTCTACCAGGTCGTCGACAATCGGACCAGTCTGGTCGTGAAACAATTCCCTGACGAAGCAATGCTGCGGCGGCGCGCCTATTTTCGCACGCTCGACATGGTGAAAGCCGAACGCGAACAGTCGATGGCCACAGACCGGCGGGCGTAATCCCCATCGGTCAATTCTGGTGGACGTAGGCCGTCTCGAGCGTGCTCGCCCCTGTCGTCGGATCCGTCATGACGGTGTTGACCTGCGCGGTTCCGGCTTTTGTCAGCGTGAATTTTGAATCGCCGACCCGGAAGCTGTTGTTCTTGATCAGGACCTCCTGATACTTGACGGTGCTGCCGTACTGGTACTTGGCCTTGGCGCGGAAACCGTTGACGTTCGAGATGGTCACCGAGAACGGCTTCTGGTTGGCGTACTGGCCGCTCCAGGTGCCTTCAAACGCCTTGGGATCGACGTTGACGTACTTTCCGGTGTTCAGATTGACGTTCTGACCGACCGTTGTGTAGTTCGATGCCAGGATGCTGAAGACGTCGGCCATGCTACGGCTCCGTCATTGACGTTCGGCGTTATGCCCGCCCTGACAGGCCCGCCGCAATATTGCAGTTGATGTCGATCAGCGGCTTCAGCTTTGCGGGATCGGGATTGATCTGCATATCCACTGTCTGCTTCATCACGAAGACGCCGATATTGGCGATGTTCTGACGAACCTCCAGCGTCTGCTGGTTGTTGTCGCTATCCGCCGCGCTCATGAAGATCGACCACAGACGGCGGTTGAACAGCAGCGCGCTGTGCATGTTCTTGTCCGGCCCGTTCCAGTTGTCGTGGATTTCCTGAAGCTGCCGCGCCGCCTTTAGCAATGCCTGGGCTTCGATTTCGCGGGGAGAAGACGAGGTATGAGCCGTCCGGGCGTAGGCTTGAGCAGCGTTCGACATTCAGAACCTCGGGGAAAACAGCGAGCGCGGGGACTTCGGCGCCGCCCATATCTCTAGCAGCACCGCCTTTAAAATGGGTTACCCCGCGTTTTCATATGCGTCTAAAAAATGGCAGGCGGATGCGGCCGGCCTTGTCGCCGCCGCGCTATGGATGTTGTGCCGCCCTCCCCATCCCGGCGGCTGCCGCTACGCCGCGCGCTCCGACGTCACCGGAGCAGTTGCAACACGCTCTGCTGCGACTGGTTCGCCAGCGCCAGCGCGGACACCGCGATCGACTGACGGGTAGCCAGCGCCTGGCTGTTCGCAGCTTCCTCGTTGGTGTCGGCGAGCGTCAGATTAGAGGAGCCGGTCTGCAGCACGTTGATCAGGTTCTTCGAGAAATCCTGGCGGATCTGCACGATCGACAGGTTCGAGCCAAGCGTCGAGGCCTGCGCACGCAGCGTACTGGACGCGGTGTCGAGGCTCGCGATCACTTTGTTGGCCGAGCCGTTGTCCAGGAAGTCGGTGCCCACCGTCAGGGTCGACAAACCGAGGCCGGCTGCATTCATGTTGGCGCCGTTGATGGTGAGGACGGATTTTCCGGTCTCGTTGAAAATCAGCTTCAGCGTGTCGCCGTTGAGCAGGTTGATGCCGTTGAAGGACGAGTCCTGCGCGGTCGTGTTAATCTGCTGAATGATGTTGTTGTACTGATTGACGAGACCGGCGCGTGACGCCTGGACTCCGGCATCCTGAACGGGCGCCGCCGCGACAAGGCCGTTGAAGGCATAGCCTGCGCCGGCCGCGGTGCCACCGATCGCCCCGATGGTCGAGGCGGCGGCTTCGTTCGTGGTCGAGATCGTGATCACGCCCGCCGAGTTGATGGTGGCCTGAAGATTATTGGTGGCGAGCTGCGCGTTCAGGTCGTTAAGGGTTCTGACGGTTCCGTTGGTGCCGTCGCCGAACGTGATGTTGGTGGCGACGCCGCCGCCGGTCGATCCGATCGTCAGCGTCTTGCCGTCGAGGTTTCCCGCGCCGCCGCTGCGCGCCGTCGTCCCCGCGGTCAGGCCGAGCTTCGCGAGCACGCCGGCCGGCGTGGAGTCCGTCAGCGTCAGATCCTGAGCGATGCCGGTATTGAGCGCGATCTGGCCGCTTCCGTCGACCGCCGATCCTGCGGCCGTATTGCCGTGCAGGGCGTCGATCACGCCGACCAGCGCGCTCAGCGTCTGATCGATACCGATGGTCACGTTACCGCTTGGATCGGTTGTCGCCGCGCCGGACGCGGCGAATGTGATGGTCTTGCCGTTGACGGAAAAACTGTCGCCAGCCACGGGGCCGGTCGGCGTCGCGACCGTGCCATCGGTCAGCGCGCTGATGAGAGTGGCGCCGGTTGCGAGGGCATTGGCGGTGCCGGTCTTCAGGGCGGTGCCGGGCGTGGCCGCGGCACTCGTAAATGCCGTCGTGCCCCTCAGGTCCAGCGCGGTGGCGCCCGTGACCGGCAGACTGTCGACCGACGATTTCTGCGAATAGCCGACCTGGGACTGCAGAACCTGATTGGCGACCGACTTGGCGGTGTCGACCAGTTTCTGCAGCGAGGTCAGGCCGGTGTTGGCGGCCTGCAGCACCTGCACGCCGTTGCCGATGCCGTCGAGCAGGCTGCTGATGTCGTTGGCGCGGTTGTCGAGAGCGGCGGCGGTGAAATAATTGGTCGGGTTGTCGAGCGCCGTGTTCACCTTCTTGCCGGTGGAAAGCCGGTTCTGCGTTCTTGCCAGCAGGTCGGCTGTTGACTGCAGCGAGAGCAGATTCTGGCGAACGGATGCCGAAAGAACGATGTCGGTCATGTCTGGCCCTTCCATAGCTTGGACGGTCGCCGACTCGCAGCGAAAGCCGGTTCCTGGCCGGAAAGGTGAACGAGACGTTTTAATTTATGGTTAACAGGAGATTAACCGATCT
This sequence comes from Nitrobacter sp., assembly GCF_051535235.1. Taxonomy (GTDB): domain Bacteria; phylum Pseudomonadota; class Alphaproteobacteria; order Rhizobiales; family Xanthobacteraceae; genus Nitrobacter. The sequence goes on along the minus strand of NZ_JBPPLZ010000006.1, from coordinate 231,289 downwards.
GTCCCCCGAGCCGCCTCCGTTCGGTGCACCCTGATACGCCAGATGAAGCCGAGCAACAAAACAGGAGGCAGTCGAAGACTTTAGCGCGATATGTTTGATCCAGGTCTTGGACATTCAAGATCGCGCTTCGCAGCGGTTTGACCTCGTTTGCCAATGGTTTGCCGGCTGTCCCTGATGCTCCGGCTCAGGGTAAAGGTTAGCTGCCTGCAGACGTAAAAACGGCGGGGTTTCCCCCGCCGTCTCCGTCGTCTGATGATGTGGCTGGATCAGCGGAGCAGCTGCAGCACGCTCTGCTGCGACTGGTTCGCCAGCGCCAGCGCGGACACCGCGATCGACTGGCGGGTGGCCAGCGCCTGGCTGTTCGCCGCTTCCTCGTTGGTGTCGGCCAGCGTCAGGTTCGACGAGCCGGTCTGCAGAACGTTGATCAGGTTCTTAGAGAAGTCCTGACGGATCTGCACGATCGACAGGTTCGAACCGAAGGCCGAAGCCTGCGAGCGCAGCGTGCTGGACGCATCGTTCAACGAGTTCAAGACCGTGTTGATGTTGCTGTTGTCCAGGAAGTCGGTGCCCTTGACCAGTGACGACAGGCCGAGACCGGCCGGATCGAAGGTCACGCCCTGAATGGTCAGGGTGGACTTGCCGGTTTCGTTGAACACCAGCTTGAGCTGGTCACCATTGAGCAGGTTGACACCGTTGAAGGACGAATCCTGCGCCGTTGTCTTGATCTGATCGATGACCTGGTTGTACTGGGCAATCAGGCTTGTGCGGGTGTTCTGCGAATTAGCGTCCGCCACCGGGGTGGACCCCGCACCGGCCGTGAACAGCCCCGAACCCGTCGCCGTGCCGCTGAGCACACCGATGGTCGCCGAGGCATGGTCGTTCGTCGTGGTGATCGTGATCTTGCCTGTTGAATCGACCGACGCGGTCAGGTTGCTGGTGGCGAGCGCTGTGTTCAGTTGGTCGAGCGTCGAAACCTGGCCGGAGCCCGTGCCGAAGTTGATGGTAGCCGCCGGGATCGCACCGTCAGACGACGCGGCAATGCTCAGGGTCGTCCCCGACAGGCCACCCGTGGAGCCAGCATTGGCGCCGTTCGTGGTGGTGACGGCCGTGCCACCGAAGCCACCGTCTCCGGCGGTAGTGCCGCTCGCGTCGACCGTGAAGTTCGAGGATGCGCCGGTCGCGGAGTTGGTCAGCACGATCTTGCCAGCATTGGCGCCGGTGCCTACGGCTGCCGTTACCGTGGAGCTGGCGGCACCGAGGTCGTGGTTGATCTTGGCGACGGCTTCCGCGGCCGTATATTTGAACGTGGTGCCGTCCGCGATGGCCGTCGTGCCATCGGTGGTGCCGTCGAAGGTAACGGTATGACCGTCAATGGAGATCGAGTCGTCGGTCGTGGGGCTGCCAAGCTTGCTGCCGGCGATAAATTCGTTGCCGGTATAGGCGCTCGCCGCCACGGTCGAGGCCGCGACTGCCGCGGTCGCGGTTCCACCCAGCAGATTCGACGCGGTCGCGCCGGTGATGGTCGCGCTGGCTTCGGACTTCGTGGAATAGCCCGTCGGCGTCTGCAGCGCCTGGTTGGCGATGGACTTCGCCGTATCGACCAGCTTCTGGATCGAAGTGATGCCGGTGTTGGCGGCCTGCAGCACCTGCACGCCGTTTCCGATCGAGTCGAGCAGGTTGTTGATGTCGCTGGCGCGGTTGTTGAGGCCCTGCGCGGTGAAGAAGTTGGTCGGATTGTCGAGCGCCGAGTTGACCTTGTTGCCGGTGGCAAGGCGGTTCTGCGTGGTCGAGAGCAGGTCGGCGGTGGACTGGAGGGAGAGCAGATTCTGGCGGACCGATGCGGAGAGAACGATATCGGACATTTTTTCATACCTTTCTGGTGTGAATACACTGACGCACATACGCCGAAGTTATTCCTTCGGACGAGGCGCCACAGTGATGTGAAGACTCTAAGAAAGCATGAAGCCAATAGCGGACTCGCAAGCCTTTCCAGGTGCAGGCGCGCGGCCGGATTGCGACGTCATAGCCGTGGCTTAGACGAATCTGGCAGCGAAGGCCGCAAGGGCCATTTACCAATCGTTAACTACAATGGGAAAGGATCGCGGCAAGAGCGTACCGCGATGCTCGCTGCGTCTCGGCCGTCCGCCACATTTTTGCGCGGCGAACGGGGCTACCGTCCATTCCGGAAACGCTCCTTTTCAAGGCAGGAAAACCGCCATGGCGCTGAAAGTCGAACTGAAGCCGCATGAACGCATCATCATCGGCGCCTGTGTCGTCACCAACACGGATCAACGCGCGCGCCTTCTGATCGACGGCGACAAGATTCCGATCCTTCGCGAGAAGGACATCCTGACGCCCGAGACGGCGGATACGCCCGCCAAGCTGGTCTACCTCTCGGTGCAACTGATGTATCTGTCGCCGGAGCCGCAGATCAACCACGGCACCTATTTCAGCCTGTTGCGCGACGTCATCACGACCATGCCGGGCGCGTGGCCGATCATCGAGGGCATCAACAACGACATCCTCAACGGCGACCTCTACAAGGCGCTCAAGGAAGTCAAGAAGCTGATCGCATACGAAAAGAAGCTGATGGAGATGAGCGAGGCCACGGCGGCGCGCCCGGACGCCATGCAGAAGCGATCGGCCTGATCCTCACGCCGCGAGCGGATCGCCTCAGCTTCCGGTTTAGCGAGCTTCGGTTTCGCGCGCGCCGAATTCAAGCACCGCCGTCACCAGGGCATCGATATCGCGCATTCCGGTGCGATGGTTGACGATCGCCGCGCGGATCGCCAACCGGCCATCGAGCATGGTGGTGGACGGCGCCGCGACACCTGACTCGTGCAGCGATGCGACGATCTCCGCGTTGACCCGGTCGGCATCGTCGGCGCGATAACGGAAGCACGCGATGTTGAGTTGCACCGGCGCGAGCAGTTCGAGCTTCGGCTCGGCGGCGATTTTCGCTTCCAGATAGCGCGCCAGCGCGCAGGTCCGTGCGATCATCGCACCAAGCTTTTCAGTGCCGTAGGCTTTCAACGTGAACCACGTCTTCAGCGCGCGGAAGCCGCGCGACATGTCCGGCCCGTAGTCGCAGGGCCACGGCGACCCCCCCGCGAGACCGCGCGTCTCCCGGCGCAGATAGGCCGCAGGCGCCGCGAAGGTACGGCGGTGCTGCTCGCCGTCCCGAACGAGGAGAAAGCCAGCGTCATAAGGCACTTGTCCCCATTTGTGAAAGTCGAAAGCGATGGAGTCGGCGCTTTCCAGCCCTGCGAGACGCGGCGCGATCTCCGGCGACAGCACGCCAAGCGCGCCGTATGCGCCGTCGACATGCAGCCACAAATTCTCCTCGCGGCACAATGCACGCAGCGCCGCCAGATCGTCGATCGCGCCGATGTCGACCGTCCCGGCCGAACCGATCACCAGAAACGGCGCAAGGCCCGCCGCGCGATCGGCCCTAACCTGCGCGCGCAGCGCGTCGATCTCGATGCGATGGCACCGATCGACCGGAATCCGCCGCAGCGCGTCGGTACCGAACCCGGCAAGGTCCATGGCCTGCACCACGCAGCCGTGCGTCACAACCGACGTATAGGCGGTGAGACCGCCGCCGCGGTCAGGCAGCCCCCGCTCGCGCACGGACGGCCCGAGCCGCGCCGACCGCGCCACCAGGATCCCCATCAGGTTCGCCATCGACGTTCCCGTGACGAAGATGCCGCTCGCGGTGTCGGGAAATCCGAACATCTGCCGCATCCACAGAACGATCTGGCGCTCGACCTCGACCGGAATGTGATCCCGGCCGCCGAGATTGGCGTTCAGGCCCGCGGCCAGCATTTCCGCGAGCATCCCGACGGCGGTGCCTCCCCCGTTCACCCATCCCATGAAGCCGGGGTGAATGTTGCCGGGCGCGTACGGCGCGATGAAGTCGGAAAATTCCCTGTAGATCTCGTCGAGATCGCCGCCTGCCCGCGGCAGTTCCTCTCGGAAACGCGCACGTACGTCCGCGGGAATCGGCCGCCACACCGGCCGCTCGCGAACGCCGGCGATGTAATCGAACATATCGTCGAGCATCCGGTGGCCCTGCGCGCGCAGTGCGTCCCAGTCATCCGGATCGAGCGTCTCGCCGGCGTCCGGCGTCGTGTCGGGCCGCGCCTCGGTCATGCCGAGAATGTCCGACTGCTGCACGCGCGCGGCTGCGGCACGCCTTCGAGCGCACCGCGCCCCATCCGCGACGCAGCACGGCGACTGGACGCGCGTGTAATATCAAAGCTGAGCATGAAATGGTCTTCCTCGCCGCGCACGGCGGTCGCTGGCGTCCGCATCCCGGCCGGCTGATGGTATGGTTGGCGGTTTGCTGCCCCGCCAGCCCGAGAACCAGGCGCGGGAGCGCGGCCGAATTCCCCGCCCATCGCAGGCGACCCTGATTAGCGTAACGCAGCCGGTTTTGGAACGATTATTGCCGTTCCGTCGCGACCGCGCATCGCCGCTCGTGACCAGCAGAGCCTGATGCTGTCAGAGGAATTTCACCAGGCTAAGTTGCGACAGCATCGCGGTGGTCTGGTAGGAGGCTTGCAGATCGGTCTGCAGCGCCAGCAACTGGCTTGCGACCTCGTCGGTGGAAACGTTTTCGGCCTGATCGACGATGTTCTGCATCGTCGCCTGCGTCAGTTTCTGCCGCGCGGTGGCGTCCTGCATCACCGTCTGCGCGTTGGCGAGATCGGACTGGATGTCCTGGATGTTCTGCTTGCCGGGCGTGACCGTCAGGTTCTGCGCCACGCGCGAATTGAGCGCCGAGATCTGCCCCGCGCCGTTCGGATCGGTCGGCGACGTCGTCACAGCCGCGAGAAGTGCAACCGATTCCATCAGCGAACGGATGGCATCCTCGTTGGCGCGAATACCGTATTGAACCGTCACCGACGGATCCACCCTCACCGTCGAGGTCGCGCGTGCCGAGCCCGTACCTGCATCGCCGGTGTACCATTGCACGGTGTTCGCAGCCGTGCCGTTTACAGCGGCCGTTGCGGTGGCGAGCGTCGCCGGCGGCGTGACGTCGACGCGCTGCGGCGGCTGGTCGAAGAAATCGTGCGTCGCGCGGATTGCGGAGGCCGCAACCAGCGACGTCTTGGCCAGCGTTCCGATCGAGCTTGTCAGCGCGGCATTGAGATTGGCTGCGGTAGCCGCCGGCGTGGCCCCGATCGCGAAGCTGCCGGCGGGCGTCGGCACCGTAGTGGATGCCGTCAGTTGCACGGTCTCGCTGGTTCCGTCCGGCAGGTTGAAGGTGAAGCTCACCGTGTCGCCATCGGCCGGGTTGGTGGTGCCGAGATCGATCGAAGCCTGCGCCGGCGTCACCGTCATGCCCGCGGCGCTCGTCGAACTGGCGCTCGTCAGTTGCGCGCCGTAAGGCGATGTGGTGGCTTCGGCGGCGGTCAGCGCCGCATTCAGGTTGGTGGCGGTGGCCGCGGCCGATCCGCCGATCTCGAACGAACCCGTGGGCGCCGGCACCGTGGTCGTAGCCGTCAATTGAACCGTCTTGCTGCTGCCGTCCGGCTGCAGGAACGTGAAATTGAAGGTGTCGCCGTCCGCCGGATTGGCCGCCAGGTTGACCGTCGCCGGCACGTTGGTGACGGTCGCGCCCGTCAGCGTCGAGGCGACGCTGCTGAGCTTCATGCCATAGATCGAGGGCGATGCATCCTCCGCAACCGATACCGACGTCGCGGTCGGCGAGGTAACCGTGACGCGGCCGAGGCCGCTGGCGCCGAGGTCGGCCTGGTTGCGTTCGGAGATGACCTGCTTCAACCCGGCCTGTCCTCCATTGCCGTTCAGGATCAGATCCGACGAGGCGACCGGTTGCGTGTAGATCGTGCTTCCGGAAAAGATGTAGCGGTCGCCGGCCTGCGTATTGAGAATGCCGACCACCGACGAGAATTCAGCGACCGCTGTCTGCTGACCCGCGGTCTGTCCGGTGCTGTTCAGCGCCTGCGATCCGCTGTTGGCGGCGCTCTGCAATTGCTTGCCGATGTCGGACAGCGCCTGCAACGCGGTATTTGCCACCCCGATGTTGGTGTTGATCTTGGTCATCGTATCGGTGTACGCGGCGATGTTCGACAATTGCGCGCGCGCCGCGACGGCGAACCCTTCGTTGGCGCCCATGCCGGAATAGGTCGTCGACCTTTTTCCGCTCGTGAGCTGGTTCTGCAGATCGGCCATCTGCGCCTTGAGATTCTGGACAGAACTGCCGAGGATGGTGTTGCCGAAGCTGATGCCGTTGATCGCCATGCGAACCGCCCTTACACGTTACACTTGAGCCTGCAGCAAAGTCTGCATCATGGTCTGCACCACCGACATCACATGCGCGTTCGCCGCGTAGGAATTCTGCAGCGCGATCAGGTTCGTCATCTCGGTGTCGATGTTCACGCCCGCTTTGGTGTTGAACTTCTCCTGCAACGTATTGACGACGATATCCTGGCCCTGCGCCACCTGCTTCGCCGTCGTCGCCGCGCTGCTCTGCACGCTGACGAACTGCTGCAGGAACGACGGCAGCGTGCCGGTAAACGGCGCCGCCGTGGACCCAAGGCCGGTATTCGGCGCGTAGCTGAACGTCGCCGAGGTGAGTTGGTCGAAGAGAAAGTCCGAGCGCGTGGTGTCGCCGGCGGACGTCACCGGCGATGTATTGTAGACCGTCAGCTTGGAGGGATCGGCGAGCAGCGCGGCGTTGACCTGGATGCGCCCGGCCAGCCCCGTGATCTGCGACGCGGTGCCGGTAATCGCGCCGGTATAGAGCGCGGCGCGGTCAGTGAAGAACGGGAGTTGCGGATTGCCCGAGGCCAGCGACTGCACCGTGGTCGTCGTCGAGGCCGCGGTCACGCTCGATGCGCCCGAGCCATCGCCGGTGACGCGCAACTGCGATCCGGACGCGGAGAACGTCAGATGCGCGGCGACGCCGATCTGGCTATTGAGTTGCGACGCGATCGAGGCGAGCCCGCCGGAAAAATCGATGCCGATCACCTTGTCGTTCGGATTCGAGGCGGTGTTCGGTATCGGCAGCGCGGTCGGGTCGTCGACACGCACCACGCTCACCGTGTGCGAGACGTTGCTCGAGTCGGTATAGGTGACGTTGAACGAGTTGCCGGGAAGGACGCTGGACAGATCGGTATCGAAGCCGGACGGAGGTCCGCTCACCGGCGTGCCGTCGGTCTTGACATCGGACAGCGCGCTGGCGAGCGTCGCTGCCATCTGGTCGACCTGGTTCTGCGCCTGCACCAGCGTCTTGTCGCGCAACTGCACGTCGGCGGCGATCTGGCCGGAGTTGATGCCTTGCGAGGCGATCATGTCGATCTTGGCGCCGTTCGGAAGCTGGCACATGATGGTGCCGACGCTCGACTTGCCCGGATCGGCATTCCATTGCGAATTCGCGGTGAGCGACGACTGCGCGTTGAACGACAGCGTCGACGCCTGCACACCGCCAACAAGCTGGATTCCCGAGGTGGTGAACACGGCGGTCTGATTGGAGCCGTCGGTAACCGCGCGGACGTCCATCAATCTGGAGAGTTGGTCGATCGCGCTGTCGCGCTGATCCATCAGCGTCGCGGCGGCCGGATCCTGGGCGCTCATGCCCTGCAGTTTCTGGTTGATCGCGGCGACCTGCTGCATCGCCGCGTTGGCCTGCGACACCGACACCGAGAGATCCTGTTCGGCGTTGGAGCGCAGCGTCTGGATGCCGCTGGTGGTGGCATTGAGTTGCTGCGCCAGCGCCTGCGCGGCGTTCAATACCGAGGATTGCGCCGCCGTGTTGCCCGAACTTGCGGACAGCGCCTGCAACGCCGATGTGAAATTATTGTAGGCCGCTTCCAGCGTCCCATCGTTGCCGGGCGTTCCATAGACATTCTGCAACTGGCCGAGCACGTTCGCGATCTGGTCGGCATAGGCGCCGCCGGCGTTCTCCGTGCGCAACTGCGACTGCACATAGCTATCGAGCGTGCGGTTGACGCCGATGACACGAACGCCGGCGCCGGTACCGCCTGTGATGATCTCGTCCTGCACCAGCGTCTGCGCGACGTAACCGGGCGTGTTCGCATTGGCGACGTTGCCCGAGACGATCGACAGCGCCGCCTGGTTGGCGCGCAAGCCTGACATCGCGATGGAGAGGGCCGAACTCAAACTCATCTTATTGCCCGCCTCGAAACCGGATCATGCTCTAGCGCAGCACGTTCAGAAGATCCTGAACCATGCTGTTCGCGGTGGTGATGACCTTGGTGTTCGCCGAGTAAGCCTGCTGGGTCACGATCAGCTTGGTGAATTCGTCGGCGATGTCGGTATTGGAGCCCTCGAGCGACGAGCCGCTGATGTGTCCGGCCGCGCCTGCGATCGCGGGTCCCGACTCGTCGGTCACCGCATAGGCACCGCCGTCAAGCGCCTTGAGATAATTGGTGCCGTTGAAGTGCGACAGCGACACCTGCGCAAGCGAAAGGTTCTGCCCGTTCGAGAAGGTGCCGACCACGATGCCGTCATTGTTGACGGCGACCGACTGCAACTGGCCGGCGGCGTAGCCGTTCTGGTTGATCGCATTGACGGTGGCGTTGCCGCCGCTGCTGGCATACTGCGTCAAGCCTCCGGAACCGACATTCAGCGTGAGGTTGCCGAGCGATTGGGTCCCGACCTTGACGTTGGGAACGGTGATGGACGACCCGACCGGGCTGGAGAGCTGACCGTTGGGGCCAAAGGTGAAATTGGTACCGACGTTGACCCACGCCGCCTGCGTGCCGGTGGCGTTCGGATTGGCCTGGTAAAACAGGTTCCAGGTATCCGTATGACCGGCGCCGAGCGAGGCGCTGTCGGTCTTGGCCCAGCGCAGTTGCAGGTTCACCGCGGTGCCGGTCGCGTCGTAAGCCGTGACCGCGCCCCCGCTGATCGATTCCTGCTGGAACATGGTCTGATCGTTGGCAATGACGACGCCGGCGCCGGGCGTACCGCCGCCGCCGCGCTGAACGTTAACAGGACTGCCGAAACCCAACGCAGACCAGCCAGCGGACGAACTCGCGACGGCGAGGTCCTGCGTGGTGCCGCTGTGCAGAGTGATCGCTCCGGTACTCGTGTCGATCGTCGGCGCAACACCCGTGGCCGCTTGGATCGCATTCAAAACGTCGCCGACCTTTGCATTCGCCAAGTCGAGATAGGTGGTGTTGGCGGCCGAGCCGGCCGAGCCACCGGCACCGGAGTCGTAGAACTCAATCGTCTGACCATCGACAGTGATTTGATCACCGGCCACGAAACCGGTCGCCGGCGATGCTGTCGGATCGCTCAGCGAATCGGTCCCCGGTGCGCCGGACAACTTCGTGTTCGCGGTGATCTTGACCGGCGGCGCTATCTGATTGGTCACCGGCGACCCTGTCTTGGTGGCATCCGTGTAGGCGGGCGCCGGTGTACCGACGACGAGCGGGTTGAAGTTCGTGGTGAAGTCGGACGGATTCAGCCCGCCGGCCGCTGTGATCGTGCCGGCGGCGGCGGTGGAACTCGACAGAGTCGTCGGCACGGCCGGAAGATTGGCGGCGTATTGCAACGTGGTCGTGGCCTGCGCGGGAACGAAGTTATTCTGGAACTGCAGCACCTGGGGCACATTGCCGAGCGGGTTTCCGGTCTTGGGATCGACCGGCACGCCCATCAGGTAGTAGCCGGCGCTGTTGACGAGGTTGCCGTTGGCATCGACCTGGAAATCGCCGCGCCGCGTGTAATAGGTCACGCCGGAAAACTCCGGCTTGTTGTCCACCCGCCCGGTCGGCGACTGGACATTGAAGAAGCCGTCGCCAGTGATCGCCATGTAGGTGCCGACCGTCGAGGCCGACACCGTTCCCTGGCTGGTGATGGTCGCCGTCGAGTAGGCCGTCACGCCACCGGCGACCTGACGATTCGGGGTGGTCGAGTCGGGGATCAGATCGCTGAAGGCGGTGGCGATGCCCTTGTAGCCGGTGGTCTGGGCATTCGCGATGTTGCCGGAAATGTTTTGCAGAGCAAAGGACTGCGCCTGCAGACCGCCGACGGACGTATTCAGTGCGTCGAAAATACCCATCACATCGTCTCCAACTCGATCCGGGCGGCCAGCCGGAGGTCAGCCAAAACCACAGCCGCGGTCGAAAACGACGTCGCAAGCTCCGTGCCAACGTGAAAGATAAGCTATTTCAGTGAGTTAGAATTACGCGACGGGAGCCACTCCGGGGCATTCTTGCCTGAGAGGGCAACTCTTGCCGGGGGAGCTGGCGTTTCGAGCGGCGCTTGACCGCTTCCGCTTGCGGGGGAAGTCGGACGGGCGGGGGCTCGGCCCCGCAAGAAAAAGGGGAGTACGCGTTTCCTTGAAACGAGCACTGGAACGTCGCTTCTGACGAAAGTCCCTACGTCGCCGACGGTGCCGCCGGGTGGAACACAAGCGCCAGCCCGTCCATGCAGTAGCGCAGGCCCGTCGGCTTCGGGCCGTCATCGAAGACATGACCGAGATGTCCGCCGCAGCGGCGGCAGTGGATCTCGGTGCGGGCCATGCCGAACGTCGTATCCCGGGTTTCGCCGACTGCGTTGTCCAGCGGCTTCCAGAAGCTCGGCCAACCGGTGCCGCTTTCGAATTTCGTCTCCGACGAATAGAGCGGAAGATCGCAGCCGGCGCACGCGAAGATGCCCTTGCGATGCTCCTTGAGCAGCGGGCTGGTGAAAGGCGGCTCGGTGCCTTGCTGACGCAGGATGCGGTACTGTTGCGGCGTGAGTTGCGCCCGCCATTCCGCGTCGGTCTTTTCAACCTCGAACTTTTGGGCGGGTTTTGTCTCGGCCCGGGCGGACTCCCCGCGCAACCAGCGAAAGCCGAGCAGGCCCGCGAGACCGGCGGCGGATGCGAGCAGGATACGGCGGTCGATCATGGGCTATCTCCGTGACAATCGGAAACCGGGTCAATGCACCAAATACGGGCTCGCCTGCCCCCAAACCACACTGACGCGCCGGGAACTTTCTCACTTTCCTGCGAGGCGCCTCACCTCCTCTGACAAGGAGCGGTCGATTGCCAAGGCGGCACTCCTGCGCGGATCGCGCAAACCGGCGCGATCTGAAGCCCATTCCACCTTTTCCCTCAGTGGGAGGGAGTGTCGGCCGTTTCCTCGAGGCGATCCGGCAGCGGCGGCTGGCGAGCGGCGGAGCGCGGCGGGAGCGCTCCCGCCCGACGGTTGGCCTCGGCGAGTCTGGTCTCTTTCTCTCTCGCCCTGATGCGAGAGCGTTCGCGATAGCGCGCAAGCCCGCCGGCAGCGGCGGAGCGCGCCCGCTCCGCCAGGCCGATGGCGTAGCCGGCGGCGCGGCCGATGTTTCCGCCAGCCCAGACCAGTTCGAACGGCGAAAACAGCCGCCAGCGGTCGTCGCCTTCCAGCATGCCGCCGGCGATCAGTTGCCCCGCCATTGCCGACGTATTCAATCCCTGCCGGCCGAAACCGCTCGCGACCCACAATCCCGGCAACAGACGGCCGATCTGCGGCATGCCGTGCACGGTCTGTCCGATCGCGCCGGAGAAGACCTTCGCGATCTCGACCTCTCCGAGCTGCGGAAAGATCGTGCGGATGCGTCTGCAGATCGCCCCGGTCCGGCGCTCGGATTGCGCATCCCAGGTGGTTTCCGGGCTGGCCCACATCAGTCTGTCGCCGCCGACGATCCGGAAATGATCGATGCCGTCGGTATCGACGACGGAGCCCTGAAACGTCACAGTCTCGGCGAGCCGCGCGCCCAGCGGCGCGGTGACGGCGGCATGGCGCCAGACCGGCACCAGCGTATCGGACAATCGCCGTAACGCCCCTCCAAGATGGATATTGCCGGCAAGCACGAGGTGGGATGCCCGCAGACGCGCCTGCGGGGTGACGATGCGCTTACGAATCCCGAACGGATCGATACTGACCACGGGCGTGTCCTCGAAGATGCGCGCACCGGCGTTGCGCGCGAGGTCAGCCAGTCCGTGAACGTACCTGCGTCCGTCGATCTGGAAGGCTCGCGGATAATGCACCGCGTGAAAATACCGGCCGGTGCGCAGTGTGTCGCGGACGCGATCGACCTGCCATCCCTCCACCTCGGTCGCGAAATCCTCAGCCAGCATTTGCAGGCGGCTGATCAGCCGGTCGCCGATATCGACATTGGAGACTTCAAGCGCGCCTTCGGTCAGCCCAAGGCCGGGAATGACGTGCTCGGCGGCATGGGCGCGAACATAGTCGGAGCCCGCCCGGGACAGCGACCAGAGTTCGTATGCGTCGTCGAACCCCACTCGCGCAATCAGATCGGAAAGCGGAAGCGCATAGCCCGGCATCACCGTGCCGAGATGGTGGCCGGACGCATTCCAGCCGACATGGCGTCCCTCGAGCACGACGACGTTCGCGCCCGCCCGTGCCGCCTCCAGCGCCACGGTGAGACCGGCGAGACCTGCCCCCACGACGCAAATCTCGACGTCGAGATCGATGGTCAAGCCGACGCGTTGCAGCGCAGCAGCGGCGGACGCTGAGCCGCCGGGACCATCGGCCGCACCTGTGCTCTCCGAAGTCATCGCGTATCCTTGCGGAGTTCTGGATTTGACATTCGCGTCCGTGCTTGCGGCCAAGCGGGTCCCCTCCACTACCCCCGTCGCCTTGTCCGGCGCAAGGTTGTGGATTAAGCCGCAGGAGTCGGAACCTGTATCCCGCGTTCCGGGTCATGCTTCAACGCCGAATCGGGACCGCGTCATGCGCCGCCTGTTGCTGCTTCGACACGCCAAGACCGAGAGCGATGCCCCAAGCGGCAGGGACCGGGATCGTCCGCTCGCCGCGCGGGGCCGCAAGGATGCCGTCGAACTCGGCACCTGGCTCGCCGGACAGCAACCTCTTCAGCCCGATCTGGCGTTCGTTTCGACCGCCGTGCGGGCGCGCGCGACCTGGGATATCATCCAGCAACAGATGTCGGACGAGGTGCCGCAACAGCTTGCGGTGCATTTGCCGGATCTTTACGGCGCCCAGCCGACGCAACTGTTGGCGCTTATTCGTTCTGCTGCCGCGCGGAATTCCAAACGTCTGATGATCGTTGGACACAATCCCGGCCTGCACGAACTCGCGCTCGGCCTGATCGGGGGCGGGAATGCAGCCGGGCGCGCGGCGCTGACCCGCAACCTGCCGACGTCGGGCCTTGTGGTAATCGATTTTCCCATCGAGAGGTGGGACGGCATCGCTTTCGCAGGCGGACAACTCGCACAATTCGTCAGCCCGAAACTGCTGAAGGAGGCTTAGCGGCGGCGCTCACGGAAGCAGATCCTGCGGCAGCGCGTCGAAGGCGTAGGCGCGCGGCCTGTTGCGACGCACGAAGCCGCCGATCTGCCAGCCGAACAGCGCCGACAGTCCGGCAATGAACAGCACGCCTGCCCATTCGCCGGTGACCAGCGCCCGCACCAGCAGAGCGGCCATCGCCGCCGCCAGCAACGCCAGCGCGCCCGCGCCGGCAAAATAAAGTACGGGATTGAGACCGGCAACGAGCGAAACTCGCCCGCCATGTTCGGCAAGCCGCCGGTGCAGATCGACGATGAAGGCGCGATAGCTGTCATCCTGTGCGGCCATCAGCGCCAGTGTCTGCCAGGTGGTGGACATCACGACGATACGGCCGCCGTCGCGATGCTTGATGTCGGCGCGGAATCGCCGCGATTGCATCGACATCGGCCGATACGACATCTGCACCGTGGCGATGTCTGCATACCGCCATGTCCCCGATCTGCGGCCGACCTGCCAGGATATCCCATCGTCATCGAGCGTGAACCGGTGCGCCGATCCCATCAGGGAGGCCCTGTAGGCGTAGCCGAGGCCGGGGGACGAAATCTCGGGCGGCGGCACGATCGCGATCCTTCGCTCAATTTCCTGCATACAATTTCTTGCTCGCGATACGGGTTCTACCCTACAAATCTCTCATGGCTGAAACGGCTAATTTTCCGCACCACCTGATTCTCGGCAGCGCCATGGTGTCCGGCATATTGCTCGCGCTTGCGGTGCACATGCTCGGCGCGCAGATCGGCTTCGACCTCGGCGGCCTCTGGCGTACCGATTCAAAAGACTTCATGCCGGCGGGCGCCGCGATCGCTTGGTGGCTGGTCGCAACGGCAGGCTTCTCTGGCAGCTATTTTGTCGCGACGCTGATGCACAGCGCGCCATCGGGCCGCATTCAGCAACGGCTGCGGCAGTTCCTGATCGCCATCGCCGTGCTGTTTCTGGCCGGTGCGGGACAGGCCGCCTCGGCGCCGGCCGCGGTGCCGACGCTTGCCAGCCTCATCGCCGGGCTCGCCGTGCTCGGCCTTGGCACAGCGATGGCTTTCTGCGGCGCCTATTTCGCGCTACGCAAGACATGACGACGCGCGGTTTTCGTTATTGCCGACCCGGGCATGACCTGTCGTGCGAACCTTCACGGATTGTTTCCCGGCGCAACAAGTCAATGACATGCAATCGATGCATCAATGCGGCCGGCTTGCATGTCCGCATGGAACGGGGCTCAAAACGGGCATGGAACCGGCGAGGTTTTATGCCTATATGCATGGAGATCGTTTGCACGTTCCACCGCAGCAGGTGCATGTCCTGATGACCTTTCGATCGATGATGGCGCCTGACCGCATTCGAATCATGACGACGCTCCCTTAGGCCAACCCGCCGTTTTGTCTTGTGGAATTTTTCGCGTATGAGTGACCGAGCAGCCGCTTGCCATCCCTCCCCCCAATCGGCTCGAAACGTGTCGTGATTTCGGGGGCGGTGGTTCAGACGTTCGCTTCCTGTTCAAGCGAACGGCAAACCGCTCCGGAACGACGGAGAATAACGAGGTACCTGGTGTCGCTGGATTCCAAGTTCGCATGAGAGGTTTTCGCAAGGACAAGCGGACTTCGAATTCGGGACGTCAGCGGGAGGACGAATGCATCGGCTGCTGACCGCGCTTCAGCGCGGCTTCAAGGAACGGATCGGCTGGAAACGGCTTGGCGTTGTTGCAAGCATCGTCATTATCGCTTTCGCGATTACCACTCTCATCCGCACGCTCAAGGGCGTCGACACCAGCGCCATCCTGATCGCGTTGACCGATAAGTCGCCGCATGAGATCGCCATGGCTGCGCTTTGCGTGGTCGGCGCGTTCTGTACGCTGACATTCTATGACTTCTTTGCGCTGCGGACGATCGGCAAGGATCACATCCCCTATCGCGTCGCCGCGCTCTCCGCGTTCACGAGCTACACGATCGGCCACAACATCGGCGCCACTGTCTTTACCGGCGGCGCGATCCGCTTCCGCATCTATTCGGATCACGGGCTCACCGCGCTGGACGTCGCCAAGGTCTGTTTCATCTCCGGGCTGACGTTCTGGCTCGGCAACCTGTTCGTGCTCGGGATCGGCATGGCCTGGCATCCATCTGCCGCGAGCGCGATGGACCTGCTGCCGCCCTCCATCAACCGCCTGATCGCGCTCGGCTGTCTCGCCGGCATCTTGATCTACCTCATCTGGATCATCACCGGCCGCAACCGCCGCGAGCTTGGGCAGAACGGCTGGAAAGTCGTGATGCCGTCGGCGCCGCTGACCTTCGTGCAAATCCTGATCGGCGTCGTCGATCTGGGCTTCTGCGCTTCGGCGATGTACCTGCTGATGCCTGCGCACCCGCCGATCGACTTCATCTCGGTATCGGTGGTCTTCATTCTGGCAACCCTGCTCGGCTTTGCCAGCCACGCCCCCGGAAGCCTGGGCGTCTTCGACGCCGCGATGCTGGTGGCCTTGCCGCAGTTCGGCAAGGAGGAGTTGCTGGCGACGCTCCTCGTATACCGCATGCTTTATTTCATGATTCCCTTCGCCCTTGCGATCACGATCATGGGCGCGCGCGAGCTTTGGCTCAATGTCGTGCAGCCCTGGCAACGGCGCCGCTTGATCAACGGCAACGGCGGCGACAGCACTGTCAGCCACAACAGCGGTAGCCACTGCGATGCCACTGCGGACAACCCGGCAGCGCCGCCGCCCGCGGTCAAGACGCGGGTCTCGCAGGACTGACCCCGACATTGCGCGAACCTGCGAGCCGCAATGCTGGTCCCGGTCGCGACCAGCCATCATTCGCCCGTCACATTCGCTTCATCCACCGGCACCATCGACGACCTCCTCTTATTTCCGCCAAAACTATCGCGTCAAAACGCTTCATGGCCCGCACTTACGTTTTTTCCCTCGCCCGCATCATCCTGATTTTGCTCGGCACGCTCGTCGCCCAGCAAGCCGCCGCGCAGCCCGCGCCCGATGGGCCCGACCCCTACCCTCCGGCCGCATCGGTCCCGAGCCAGCCTGCCAGCGGAATGGAGATTTCGTGGGAGGTCCGTAACCGCTTCCGACTGTTCCGCGAGGAGCGCGATTTCCAGATCCACGTCGCCACTGAACGCAACCAGAGCATCCTCGCAGCCGAGCAGGCTCTGGAATTGCAAAGCGACGGCCGCGGCTGGGCCCGCAACGCCGTCAATCGTCTTTGCATCGATCTCGGCGGCCATGTCAGCGAGCCCTGCACCCGGGACAAGGTCAAGGAAAGCTACCTGACGCCGACGGAGCATCCGGTCACCGTGCGCCTCACCGGCGCGATCCCGGTCGGTGCAGTCTGCGCCTGGTCGTTCGACGACGGCGACGGCCCGCGCACCACGACGCAGGACTGCGCCGAGCCGATCGATTTCCGCGCCCGCTACGGTCGCGCCACCAACGCCACGGTCGACGTCACGAGCGGCAGCGACGCACCGCAGCGCCTGATGACCCAGATCAAGGTGCGCGACATCCTCATCGCCGGCCTCGGCGATTCCATCGCCTCGGGCGAAGGCAATCCGGACCGCGCCATTGCGCTGTCGGACGAGGGCTTCTGCTTCCGCTCCTATCTCGGCGGCGCGGCGGACGAGTATTACCGGCCGAGCCGCGCCGGATACAAGGGCGGCCGTGCCTGCGGCACCTCCGGTCCGCTCCAGACCTGGCAGCACTATGGCGCGCTGTGGCTGAACGCGGCCTGCCATCGCTCGCTCTACAGCTACCAGACCCGCACCGCGCTTGCGCTCGCGGTGCGGTATCCGCACATCGCGGTGACCTACCTGCCGCTCGCCTGCACCGGCGCCAGCATTCCCGACGGGCTGCTCGGTTCGCAGCGCGCGCGCGAATGCCTGTCCTCGGCCAAGTGTCAGGGTACCGTCAACGGCCAGGTCGCCGAACTGCGCGACGCGCTTGCGGCTGCGAAGCGTCGCCAGCCCGACCGCAAGCTCGATCTCCTGCTGCTGACCATCGGCGCCAACGACATCAATTTCTCCGGCCTCGTATCCGACGTCATCGTCGATGCGCCGACCGAGCGCGCATTGTTCAAGCGCGGCGGCCTGATCGAGTCGGTCGAGGATTCCCGATCGGGCCTGGTACGCGACCTGCCGCAATCCTTCGGCAAGCTCCGCGCCGCATTGAAGCCTCTGGTGGGCAACGACCTGTCGCGCGTGGTGTTCGTCTCCTACGCCAACCCGGCGCTGGCCAACGGCGGCGCGCCCTGCACCGGCGGCAAGGCCGGCTTCGACGTGCATCCCTCGTTCAACGCCGACCCGCGACGGCTCGCCGAGGTCACAAGCTACGTCCAGAACGAATTCCTGCCGCGGCTGAAGGCGATCGCGCTCTGCCAATCCGGAGTGATCTGCCGCGATCCCGACAGCGACCGCATGACGTTCGTCGCAGCACATCAGGCGGCGTTCGCCGATCACGGATTTTGCGCGCGCTCCGCCAACGATCCCGAATTCGACCGCGCCTGTTTCTCGGCCAGGGGCGACAGCTTCGTCAGCGATATCGTGGCGGCGCCGCAGCAGCCGATGACCTGCGGGGAACCGGCGGGCGACTTCCGCGCTTATCTGCCGCGCGCGCGCTGGATCCGCGACGCCAACGACAGCTACTTCACGGCGATGACCTATCCGCAGGCGCTGCCCGCATCGATGCAGCCCTCCGACATCCATGACGCGACATGGGGCCTGCTCTCCGCGGTCTACGGCGGCGCGATCCACCCCACCGCGGAAGGCCATGCCGCGATGGCGGACGCGGCGCTGCCGGCGGTCGAGGCCGAACTGCATCTCAATGCAGCCGATGCCAGCGACGTGACGCAGGAGCCGCTGGCGCCGCTGGCGATTCCGCCCGCACCGATGGCACCGGCCCCGCCCGCGCCGATACAGCCCCAGCAATAGCGGTCATCTGAGCATTCAGGAATTGCCGCGCCACTAGAGTCTTTCTGCTTCTGACGGAATCAGAAGCGGAGCTCTATGTTTTTGATTTGACGCGTTTTCTTCACGCGGACCGGTATCCACTTCGCTCGAAAACGCTGTAGACGCCTCAATTCACCCCGAGCTTTTTCTGCAGGCTCGACGACGAGGTTGTGTACTGGAACACCAGCCGCTTGTCCGGATAGACGTAGCGATGCGCCTTCTGCGCCATCAGCGCGCCCTCATGGAAGCCGGAGAGGATCAGCTTGAGCTTGCCGGGATAGGTGTTGATGTCGCCGATCGCGAAGATGCCGGGCACGTTGGTTTCGAACGACGCGGTCTCCACCGGGATCAGGTTGTTCTCAAGCTGAAGTCCCCAGTTCGCGACAGGCCCGAGCTTCATCGTCAGTCCGAAGAACGGCAGCATGGTATCGCAACTGATCGTCGACATCGCGTTGTCGCTGCCTTTCACCTGCGCGGCGGAGAGTTTTCCGTCCGCGCCTTCCAGCGCGGTGACCTGACCGATCTTCAAATCCATCTTGCCGTCGGCGACGAGCTTGCGCATCTGCTCGACGCTGTGAGGCGCCGCGCGAAAATCGTCCCGGCGATGCAGAAGCGTGATCCGCTTCGCCAGCGGGTGCAGGTTGAGCGTCCAGTCGAGCGCGGAGTCGCCGCCGCCGACGACCAGGATCTCCCTGTCGCGGAACTGCTCCATCTTGCGCACCGCGTAGAACACCGAGGTGTTTTCATAAGCCTCGATGCCGGGCACCGGCGGCCGCTTCGGCTGGAACGAGCCGCCCCCTGCCGAGACCACGACGACCTTGCACTCGAACACCTTGCCGGCGTCGGTGGTGACGCGGAATCCGGGGTCGCCGATCTTCTCGATGCTTTCCACCATCTCGTTAAGGTGGAATGTCGGGTCGAACGGCTTGATCTGCTCAAGCAGCGCCTCGGTGAGACCCTGGCCCGTTACCAGCGGAATGCCCGGAATGTCGTAGATCGGCTTTTCCGGATAAAGCTCGGCACATTGTCCGCCGATCTTGTCGAGGATGTCGACAAGATGCACCTTCATATCGAGCAGCCCCAGTTCGAATACGGCGAACAGTCCGCAGGGACCCGCGCCGATAATCAGCACATCCGTCTTGATCGCTTCGCTCATGTCGAAATTCTTTTCCGTTGAAATATTCAGGCCGCACCAGACGATGCCGGCAGCGTCCCGCTGATGGAGGTTTCTACGCCTGCCGTTCCGGCGTCATGACCACGAGGCCATCGAGTTCGTCGCTGACCTTGATCTGGCACGACAGCCGCGAGTTCGGCCGCACGTCGTAGCCGAAGTCGAGCATGTCCTCTTCCATCGGCGTCGGCTTGCCGACCTTGTCGGTCCAGGCCTCGTCGACATAGACGTGACAGGTGGCGCAGGCGCAGGCGCCGCCGCATTCGGCCTCGATGCCCGGAACGGCGTTACGAATCGCCGCCTCCATGACGGTCGCGCCGTTCTCGACGTCAACAGTACGGGTTTCGCCGGAATGGTCGACAAAGTTGATCTTGGTCATGGGTGCAGTGCTGCCGAACGTAGATATCATGAGGGACGGTTCGGCTGTCCTATAACGAAACGATCCGGCCAGCGCCAGCGTTCGGCGTAAAAAGGCGGCCTATTCGTCAGGGGTCGCCGGCGGCATCAGGAGCGGCGCAGGATCGCGTCGATCGCTTCGCGGGCCTGGCTGATGGCATGATCCAGCGCCGTCCGTGGCTCCGCCGCATCGGCGCCGTTGCGCAGAGCAGTCTCCAGATCGTCGGCGGCGGCGGCGACATGAACCGCGCCGATCGCCCGTGCCGAACCCTTCAGCTTGTGCGCAAGGGCCGCGGCGTCGGCCGGGGTTTGCGCCAGAGCGGCTGCCAGTGACGCGGCCTGGCCCGCGAACATCGCCAGAACCTCGCGCTCGAGACGACTGTCGCCGAGCGTCATGCGGCGGAGATGGTCGAAATCGATCGGGCCATCGTCTGGAACCAGTGGCGGCGAGGGCATCCAGGCGACCTGCTCAAGGGAATATGGCATTGCTGCGATCCGGGTCCGCTGCAAAGGTGGATGGGTTGCCGCGCGGCCTGCCGCGCGAGCCAATCACGAAACTGGTTAACGGAACGTTTCGCGTACGGACCGCGAGGCTGTCGCCGCTGCCGGGGGAATCCGGCTGCCCCGTCAACAATTTCGAACAACTCGAAGCGGTTAGCTCAGCCGGCCGTTAACGATGATTAAGATTGTATTAATCACGCCCATTTCATTCGAGCCGCCAAGCCAATAGGATGTGGAGGAAGCGACCGACAAAACGGGCGGCGGCAACGGCCGCGCCCGGAAAACCGGCTTGGGGCTTGGGGTCGGCGACCGGGACTTGCAGCTGCGACGCGAACTTGCGGGTTGCTAAACACGAGGGCGTGGACTGACATGGCGAACAATCCCAAGAAGGTCAAAGATCCGACAGAGGTCGCTCTTTCCGCCATTCAGGAGGCCCTGAACGTCGGTGAGGCGTCGGCGGGCAGTCCGGACCAGTCCCGTCCCGACGTCACACCGTCGTTCTCCCCCGCAGGGATCCAGGGCGAGGACGGATTTGACGCCCGCGCCACGGCAGACCGGCCGGGCTTCGATACCTCTGAAGCACCGCTCTTCACGCGCCGTCCCGCCAACGACGATCGCGAGACGATCGGACAGATTCTTCAGGCTATCCAGAACGGCCGCCCGGCCCGCAACATCTATACGCTCGCCTCGCTTTTCGCGGGCATCTGGATTCTCGGTGCCGGCTTTCTGACCATCAGCTTCCTGCCCTCGCTTCAGGCGGCAATGGGCCAGGGCAGCGGCGGCACGCTCGCCCTCGCCGGCCTGATCGCCCTGTTTTTCGCCCCCGTGCTGCTGTTCTACTTCTTGGCGAGCCTGGCCTGGCGCGGCCAGGAACTGCGCATGATCGCGCAGTCGATGGCGCAGGTGGCGATCCGGTTTTCCGAGCCGGAGGGCCTCGCCAGCGACTCCGTGGTGACGGTGGGACAGGCGATCCGGCGTGAAGTCGCTGCGATGGGCGACGGCGTCGAACGCGCCATCGCGCGCGCCGGCGAACTGGAAGCGCTGGTTGCCAACGAGGTCGCCGCGCTGGAACGTGCCTATTCCGACAACGAGGTGCGGATTCGCGCATTGCTTCAGGATATCGCGCTCCAGCGTGACAACCTCGTCGGCCAGGCCGAGCAGGTCCGCAGCGCCATCTCGGGCGTCCAGATCGACCTGCGACACGACATCGCACTGATCAGCGATGCCATCGCCTCCCGCGTCGACGAGGTAGCAAAAGGCATAACCGGTGCGCTGGAAGAGCGCGGCGAGCACATCACGACGGCGCTCAGCAATGCCGGCGACAATATGATCCTCGCGCTCGGCGAACGTGGCGGCGACCTGCTCGACCGGCTCGAGGAGGCCAGCGCAGAGACCGCGCGCGCTGTGCTCGACGCGAGCGAGCGCCTGACCAGCAGTCTCAACTTCAAGACAAGTCACGTCCACGACGAGTTCGCCGATCTGGCCGACCGCGTCCACGAGATGCTCAACGAGCGCGTCGACCGGATTACGAGCCAATTCGAGCAGAAGTCGGCCTCCATCGTCGAAGGCATTTCCGACCGCACCGAACAGGTCCATGACTCGTTGAAGAATTCCAGCGACTCCCTGTTGGTGGAACTCGAGCTTCGCGGCGCCGACCTCGCCAGCAAGATCGACGATGCCGGCAACCGGCTGGCAACCCGGATTCTTTCATGCGGTGACAAGGCCGGCGAAGCGCTCGACGTCACGGTCAATACGCTGGTGGACAAGGTCGCCACTCAGACCGAAACCGCGCACGATACGCTCAGCCTCCAGATGAGCGCGTTCGATCAGCTCATGAAGGACCAGGGCAGCGAACTCGCGGAGAAGTTCGCACGCGACAGCGGCACGCTCGGCGCGCTCATTACCCGCCACATCTCGGAATTCGACCGGACCGTGAAGACATTCGGCGGCGAGATCGTCGATCGCCTGGGCCAGCGCACCGAAGATATCGCCCGGAGCATGAAGGCCTATGTCGATACCTTCGATTCGCGATTGACGTCCAACGGCGGCGAGATCAGCGCCGCGCTGGATCAGCGTCTGGCGCAGTTCGAAACCACGCTCCAGTCGGGCGTCACCCATCTCGACGCTTCGTTCGATGCCAAAATCAGGTCCTTCGACGAGTCGGTCAACGGCCGTCTGGCAGTGCTCGAGCAGAGCTTCGATTCGCGTGCGAAGTCGGTCACGGCAACGATCGAGAACCGGCTCGTCACCCTCACCTCGTCGCTGTCCGATGGCGCCGCTCATGCGATCGGCTCGATCGAGAGCCGCCTCGCCCACTTCGCAACCTCGCTGAGCGACGGCGCGACGGAGGCCGTCGTGGCGCTCGAAGGACGCATCTCGGGAGTGACCGAAACCATCGACGATCGCAGCGCGCTCCTTGCGCAGACGATCACGGCGCGATTCCAGGAAATCCACCAGGGTCTCGACGAGCGTGTCGGCCTAGTCGCGACCACGATCGAAACGCGCGTCGCCCAGTTCGAAGACCTGCTCGGATCGCGGGTCGAAGCCGTGGCCGGTCGCTTCGAATCCAGCGGACGGCAGGCCAGCGAGGCTCTGTTGGTGCGTGCTGAGGAGCTGTCGCACGGCATCAAATCCCATGTCGACGACGCGGAGCGCTCGCTGACCAATCTGGTGGTCAACACCAGCGAAACCATTCAGACCGGCGCACGCGCCGCCCAGCAGTCCCTGCTTTCGGTTTCGACCGAAGTGGGCGCCCAGTTGCAGTTGACCTCGACCGAGGTGGAACGCGCGCTGACCTCGGCCGGAACCGCTGCCGCCAACTCCATCCTCAACAGCGCCCGCGATGCGCAGACGACGCTGATCAACTCGTCGGCCGAAACGGCGAGCCAGGTCAAATCCCTGTCAGCGGAAATCGAGCAGACGCTGTCGGCTGCCGGCACCAACACCGCGGATTTCGTTCTCGCCGGCGCGCGCGCGGCGCAGACCACGCTGGTCGCCGCATCCTCGGATGCCGCGACGCACGTCAAATCGCTGGCGAGCGATATCGAACGGACGATGACGGCTGTAGGCACCAACACGGCCGCCGCCATTCTGGGCAGCGCACGCGAGGCGCAGAGCACGCTCACCACCGCCTCGGCCGATGCGGTCGGCCACGTCAAATCGCTGGCGAGCGAGGTCGAGCGGACCTTGACCACCGTGGGCACCGACTCCGCCGCCGCCATCCTCGGCAGCGCACGCGAGGCTCAGACCACGCTCACCACCGCCTCCGCCGACTCCGCCAGCCAGATCAAGGCGATCTCTCTGGATATCGAACGCTCTCTCCACGCGGCCGCGGCGAATACCACGGAAATCATTCAGGCTAGCGCGCAGAACGCCCAAACCGCCCTCGTCTCCGCGTCGAATGAAGTCAGCACCAAGGTCAAGTCGGTATCGACCGACGCCGAGCGCCTGATCTTTGCCGCCAGCGGCAGCTTCGGAACGACGATCACGGGCAAGACTGACGAGATCGTCAACTATGTCCAGCAGCAGACCGATCGTCTCTCGCAGATGATCGACAGCAAGCGGGGAGCTCTGGTCGACGCTCTCGGCGGCAAGGCCGATCAGCTCAACTCCGATATCGGCCGCGTTACCGCCGATGCCCTCAAGTCGATCGAGGTCAAGGGCCAGGCATTCTCGCAGTCGATCGCTGCGAACGGCTCCGACGTTGTCCGCACCATCACCAACGCTGGTGAACTTGCGACCAGCGCGATCACCAAGTCGATGAAGGATCTCGAGCAGGCGTCGCGCTCGGCCATCGAGCAGTCGCGGCAGGCTTCCATCACGGCGGTCACCGACATGCAGGAGACCAGCAAGATACTCCGCACCGATACCGTCGCGCTGTTCGAGCGGCTGCGCGAGGGCAACATCCTTCTTCAGGAGG
Source organism: Nitrobacter sp. (assembly GCF_051535235.1). Taxonomy (GTDB): domain Bacteria; phylum Pseudomonadota; class Alphaproteobacteria; order Rhizobiales; family Xanthobacteraceae; genus Nitrobacter. Next base: position 207,090 of record NZ_JBPPLZ010000006.1, on the reverse strand, counting down.
TCCTCACCGGCGCGCACGAAAATCTCAATTCGCTGGAGCGTGCGCTCGTCACGCGCGTCGCCGACTTCGTGTCCACCATGAAGGATGTCACGTCGCAAAACGGCCTCGCGACGCAGACGCTCGAAGATCAACTGGCGGTGTTCAATTCCAAGGCCTCGCGGGCTCTCGATGATTTGAGCACGCTGTCCGGCCAGTTCGAGACGCATGGAAACATTTTGGTCGAAGCTGCAGCGCGGGTCGAGCAGAGCAACCAAAGCGCCGCATTATCTGTCGAGGAACGCAAGTCCGTGCTTGAATCGCTCGTGGCGACGATCGATCTGCGGACGACCGACTTCGATCAGCGACTGACGCGGTTTACGAGCCTGCTCGATGAATCGCTTGCCGCCGCCGAGGAGCGCGCACGCGACATCGCGCGGGTGGTGGCGGAGACCGCCGGCGTCGGATCGGCTGCGATCAACCGTCAGTTCGAGGCCGTTCGCGCGACGGCCGAGGAAGAACGCCGCCTGACCTCCGAATCCATGAGCGAGATCTGCCAGCAGGCGACCGAGGAAGCCGACGCAATGCTCCGGCGATCGGCCGACAAGTTCGCGGCGCTGGTTCAGGACATGAAGCAGATGACCGCGGAAATGCACACCGAGTTGGAAGCAACGCGCAACGAGCTTCGCCGCGGCGTGCTCGAGATGCCGCAGGAAGCGGCCGAGAGCACCTCCCAGATGCGAAAGGTGATCGTCGATCAGATCGAAGCGCTCGCCGAGCTCAACCGGATCGTCGCTCGCCATGGTCACGGCTTCGACGTCGTGAGCAACGGGCGATCGGCTTCGCAGCACGAGGAAGAGCCGATGGCGGCGACAGCCAATGGCCGCGGCGCGACGACGGCACGCTCCGCGTCCCGCATGCGCGACAGCGGCAGTGCGTCGAACCTGCCGCCGCCCGACCTCGGCGTGTCGTCATCCCGCCGCACGGACACGCCTCCGGCCGTCCCGGCGAGCGGAGACCACGGGGGCGACGACTGGCTCTCGGATCTGCTGAACCGCGCCGACACCGGCAACGACCGGCCCGGGCGATCGGCGCAGCAGGCCGCCGCGAACCCGCTGGACTCGCTATCGCTCGATATCGGCCGCCTGATGGATCGCAACCTTGCCGGGGAGATGTGGGATCGCTACCAGCGCGGCGAACGCAAGGCTTTCAGCAAGCGTCTCTATACGCCCGCCGGCCAAAAGACGTTCGACGAGGTCGCCCGCAAATACCGGACCGACCGCACGTTCAAACAGACGGCCGATCGCTACATCGCCGAATTCGAGCGCCTTCTGGACGAAGTCGCGCGCGACGAGCGCGAGCCCACGGCAATACACGACCATCTGATGTCCGAGACGGGGCTGGTCTATACATTGCTCGCCCATGCAGCGGGACGGCTCGGATAAGGGCCGCGCTTTATCGATTGCGAAGCGTTGCCGGGGCGACGACGCTCCAAGGCCCCGTGCCGACCTGCGCCCTTACGGCCGCTTCGGAGAGCGGGCCGGCGCCGCCGAAGCCGGCGAACTACCGCCGGCCGCGCTGCCGTTGGCGCTCGCACCGAACAGCAAGCGGGTGGGATTGCGATCGAGATTGTTGACGGCCCGGCTGATGTCGCCAAGGGTGCGGCGGCCGTCAGCCATCAGCGCGCCCGAGCGCTTGTTAAAGTCCTCGGCGAGTTCGCGAATTGATTTCACCGCCGGAAGCAATTCGCCGCCCCCCTTGCCGCCGGCGATGGCGTTGAGGCCGAGCATCAGGTCATCGGTCCTGGCCATGACGCCGTCGGCCTTGCTCATGACCTCGTTGAACTTCTGCACCAGGTCGCCGATCTTCTCGGCGTTGTGGGCGAGCGAGGCAGTGAAGGTCTCGACGTTCTGCAACGTGTTCTTCACCGCCGTTTCGTTCTCGGCGACGACGCGATTGATGTTTTGCAACGTCGCGCGGATCGACTCGGTCACGTCCTGCAAACCCGCCGGATCGGCGGTGAGGATCGGAACGCCGTCCTGATCGAGAGGCACCGGCGGCGCCGCCTCCTCGCCGCCCTTCAGCGAAATCGCAGCAACGCCGGTCAATCCCTGGAATTCGAGCCCGACCCGGGTGTCCTTCCGGATCGGAGCGGCGTTTTCGACCATCGCAAGCGCAACGACGCGGCGCGGGTCGTCAAGCTTGACCGACACCACTTCGCCGACACGAATGCCGTTGAAATTCACGCTGCCGCCATTGCGCAGGCCCGAAGCCGATCCTTCGAACACGATACGGAGCGGGCTGCGCGCCTTGGTGGTATGGAGGCCCTGGAACCAGAGAACGAAACCAAAGGCTGCCGCGATCACGGCGAGCGTGAACGACCCGATCAGGACGAAGTTCGCCCGCGTTTCCATCAAATCCGCTCCGGTACCGCTTCAACCCACGACGGCGCGGGCGCGCTTGCCGTGAAAATAGGCTTTCAGCCAGGGATGCTGCGAGGCCAGCATATCGGCCATCGATCCTGCCGCAATGATCTTACCGTTCCCTAAAACGGCAATGCGGTCGCAAGCTGTATGAAGGCTGTCCAGGTCATGGGTTACCATGAAAACCGTCAACCCCAAAGTTCGCTGCAGCGTCCGCACCAGATCATCGAAATCCCCTGCCCCGATCGGATCGAGGCCCGATGTCGGCTCATCGAGGAAAACCAGTTCGGGATCGAGCGCCAGCGCGCGGGCCAGCGCCACCCGCTTGATCATCCCGCCGGACAGTTCGGAAGGATAGCGGTCCGCAACCTCCGGCCGCAGTCCGACCATGCCGAGCTTGGCGACGGTGATCTCGTCGAGCAGGGCTTGCGAAACATCGAGATATTCCCGCATCGGAAACTGGATGTTCTGGCGGACGTTCAGCGACGAAAACAGCGCGCCCTGCTGGAACAGCACGCCCCAGCGGCGCTCGACCGCCCGCCGCGCCGGGACATTCGCGGTTTCCAGATCGACGCCGAAAACCTCGATGCTGCCGCCGACCTTCGGCACGAGCCCGATGATCGTGCGCGTCAATACCGACTTGCCCGCGCCCGATGGACCGACGAAGCCGAGAATCTCGCCGCGCTTCACATCCAGGCTCAAGCCGTCCAGGACCGTCGTGGCGCCGAACCGAACCGAGACGTCGCGGACGCGGATGATGGGATCGGATGCGTCGTCCGCCATTGCTACATCCCGATCGAGGCAAAGAAGATCGCAAACAGGCCGTCCATCACGATGACGAAGAATATTCCCTTCACCACCGACGACGTTGTGCGTCGTCCAAGCGATTCCGCGCTGCCCTGCACGGCGAGCCCCTCGACACAGGCGACGATCCCGATCACGGCGGCCATCACCGGCGCCTTGATCATGCCCACGACGAAGTGATCGATCGAGATCGCATCGCGCAACCTGATGAGAAACGCCTCGGGCTGAACGCCGCCATAAAGCCACGCCACCAGGCCGCCTCCATAGAGTGCGGCGATCGCACCGAGAAACGCCAGGATCGGCAGCGCGATCACCAGCGCGAGCATCCGCGGCAGGACCAGCACCTCGATGGGATCGAAGCCCATGGTGCGCAGCGCATCGATCTCCTCGCGCATCTTCATGGAGCCGAGTTCGGCGGTGTAGGCGCTGCCGGAGCGGCCGGCCACCATGATCGCAACGAGCAGCACGCCGATCTCGCGCAGCACGAGGACGCCGAGCATGTCGACCACGAAAATGTCCGCGCCGAATTTCCGGAAATGAAAGATGCCCTGCTGCGATATGATGCAGCCGATCAGGAAGGTGATAAGCACGATGATCGGAACCGCGCGCCAGCAAACCTGTTCGAGATGATGAACCGTCGAGGTCAGGGGGAACGACCGCGGATGGCGAATGACCCGGCCGCTGGCAGCCAGCACCGCGCCCAGCATCCCGATCAGGCCGGTCAGCGTCGTTCCGAACCCGAGAACATTGCGCCCGACGTCTTCGAGCAGGCCGGTCAGGGCGCCTTGGCGAACCGCCGGCGGAGCCGCAGAGGCGGGAACGCGGCGGACCTCATCGACCAGGCTCGAATAGTTCAGGGACAGCCCCGCGACCGTTGCCTCGATGCCGCCCTGGGTCAGATTGCGGCGCAGGCGTTCGATCAGCCATGCGCCAAACGTGTCGAGTCCCGAGATTTGCGACACGTCGATGAAGATGCCGGACCGGCTGCCGGCGAGTTTTTCCGCCTCCGCCACCATCCGCTCGAGCGCAGGCGCGAAGCGCGCCGTCCAGGTTCCCGCCGCACAGAGCGCCAGAGCGTCGCCTCGCGCAATCTGCTGCAGTGTGGGGCTATCACCCAAAACCAGCTCCCCCGCCCGAATCTCTGCTATTATTAAGGCGAAGCTTTTAACATGACGTCAGCAACCCGTGGTGCGATATCCTTCCCGCTCACGGCCGTTTGCGATGCTTTCAGGCCTGCCCAATTCCTGACCTGCCTAACTTCGGACATGCCCAATTTGAAAACGTCGCAGAACGACGCAATCAGCCTGCGATGCCGCATCGAGCGTTGGCCGATCGCGGGCAGTTTCAGGATCAGCCGCGGGGCGAAGACCGAGGCCGTGGTGGTCGTCGCCGAGATCAGCCGGCGCGGGCGCTCCGGACGCGGAGAATGCGTTCCGTACGCCCGCTATGGAGAAACTCCCGAGGGCGTGCTCGCCAGCCTTCTCGCGATGCAGGAGCCACTCGCCGCGGGTCTGGATCGCCAATCCCTCGCGTCCATCATGCCCGCCGGGGCGGCGCGCAATGCTCTGGACTGCGCGCTGTGCGATCTCGAGGCCAAATGCAGCGGCCGGCGGATCTGGACATTGCTGGATCGCCCGGCACCCGCCCCTCGTTCCACGGCCTACACGATCTCGCTCGGCTCGCCTGAGGCCATGGCGGCTGCGACCGCAAAAGCCGCGCGTCGGCCTCTCCTCAAGGTCAAGCTCGGCGGCGACGGCGATGTCGAACGCATCGCGGCCGTGCGCAAACAAGCTCCGGAATCGGAACTGATCGTCGACGCCAATGAGGCATGGACGCCTGATGACCTGGAGCGGAACCTGGCGGCCTGCGAGGCCGCCGGCGTCACCCTGGTCGAGCAACCGCTTCCCGCAGGCAACGACGAGGCGCTGGCGCGAATTCGCAGAGTCATCACCATCTGCGCCGATGAAAGCGTCCATGACCGCGCCTCGCTTGACGGTCTTCGCGAACGTTACGACGCCATCAACATCAAGCTCGACAAGACCGGCGGCCTGACCGAAGCCCTCGCCATGGCCGATGCAGCGCAAGCGCTGGGTTTCGAGATCATGGTCGGATGCATGGTCGCGACCTCGCTGTCGATGGCGCCGGCCATGCTGATCGCGCAGCAGGCCCGTTTCGTCGATCTCGATGGTCCGCTGTTGCTCGCCAAGGATCGCAGCGACGGTCTCCGCTACGACGGCAGCACCGTCTATCCGCCCGACGCCGCGCTCTGGGGCTGATCCCGCCGGCCCCGCAGCGCGCCGGTCAATGGCGCGACGGCCGAATCATGGAGCCGGTACACGGCGAATCACTTGCAATCCCGGGTGCGACTGGATGGGGATTTCTGATTCGGATCGCGTCAATTCAATTGCGATTTGCGGCGGATCATGGTGATCGTTACAGTTACGCACAATGATTTGCGCGACGAGTTTGCCATGGCCGATGAAGCTTTCGCCCTGTCGCCGATGTCCGCCAGCGCTGCTCCGCCCAGCGCTGCGGACTTCGACGCCATTCGCGAAGCCTTCATGGAGACGTCGCGGGGCCGATGGTTTCTGACCGAATACGCCAAGCGCAACCGCAATGCGGATACCGCCATGGTGCTCGATGCCGTGGCACGCATCGAACAGACCGTCGCCGCCCAACAGCAGGCAGCAACCAGCGACGCGCTGCCCAAGGCCCTCGCCGCGATCAAGGTCAGCATCGCCGAAGCGAAAGCCGCCGCAGCCGCATCATTCGACAAGCGGATCATGAATGATGCGCTCGCCCCGATCGAGAAGGGCGTTCGCATCATCCGCGAAATCTCGTGGAGGTGGCGCGAGATCGGCGGCGACAGCCGGATTTGCGACATTCTCGATTCGCAGGCTGGCGCGATCGACGCTGTTCACGAGCAACTCGCCGCCAGAGACGATTCCGCGGCGCTGCAAGTTGTATTCGGATTGATCGAGTCGACGCTCGACGAGTTGTCGGACTCTCCTGCCGCGACGACTTCACCGCCGCGCGCGGAAACCGCGTCCCCGCCCCCGGCAGCCGTCGACGAAGCTCCCGCCTCGCCTGAGTACCCCGCGCCGCCCGAGCAAGCGACCGCCGATGCCGTCATGGCATTTTCGAGCGACGTGGAATCCGATTCGCATGGGGAAAACGCCTCAAACCAGGAATCTGAAGTCGCTCACCATTTCAGTGAAACGGTGAAAGACATCGGCGTTGAATCGGAAAACACGCCTTCCATATCCGAAGCGCAGGTCGACGCCGTCGATGCTACGGAAATCCAAAGCGAACCATTGTCGACCACCGCCGTGAACGAACAGGACGCGGCCCATGACGATGCCGTGCTCGACATGATCGCTCTCGAAATGGGCGCGCCCGATTTCGACGAACCCCAAACCGTAGACGCCGCTATCGGTAATCAGGTGATTGCCGAACCGGAGCAAACTGCCGAGGCCGCCGCCGAGAGTTCCGATGCGAGTCCTCGTGGGGAGTCCGAGACCGTTCCCGAGATTGCCGCGCCGCCTTCGCTCGGCGCATCGCTGCTGGAGAGCGGCATCGTCTCGCGCGCCACGCCCCGCTCCGATCCGCTGGCTCCGATCCGGCGCATGACCCAGGTCGAAAAGATCGCGTTCTTTTCCTGACGCATGGCAACACCTGTCAGTCGCGATCCAGCCTGTGCAGATGATGGATCGGTCCATGGCCGTGACCGACGCCGAGACGGTCCGCCGCCGCGATCGCTTCGGTGATGTAAGTCTTCGCGCCACGAACGGCGGTTTCCATGTCGTCGCCCTTCGCGAGGCCAGCCGCAATGGCCGATGACAGCGAACAGCCGGTGCCGTGAGTGTTTTTGGTGGCGATGCGCGGAGCGGCAAGCGCCGCCACTCCATCGCGGGTGACGAGATAGTCTATGCTCTCGGCGCCCCGGCCGTGGCCGCCCTTGATCAGGACCGCGGCGCAGCCGAGCGTCAGCAGACGCCGGCCCTGCCGCGCGATGTCGCTTTCGCTTTCGGCAATGGTCTCATCGAGCAGCACCGCCGCCTCCGGCAGGTTCGGTGTTATCAAATGCGCGCGCGGAAAGAGTTTGATCCGCAATGCCTCCACCGCGTCCCGCTCCAGCAGGCGTGCTCCCGAGGTCGCGACCATCACCGGATCGACCACCACATGCGCGGGCGACCAGCGCGAGAGGCCGTCGGCGATGACCTCGATCACGGCGGCGTCCGCGACCATGCCGATCTTGACGGCTCCGACGTCGAGATCGTCGAACACCGCATCGATCTGCGCGGTCACGAAATCCGCCGGTACGTGGTGGATCCCCGACACCCCTCGCGTGTTCTGCGCCGTCAGCGCCGTGATGACGGAGGCGCCATAGACTCCGAATGCCGCGAATGTCTTGAGGTCGGCCTGGATTCCCGCACCCCCGCTGGAGTCGGATCCGGCGATGGTCAAGGCAATGGGGACTATCATCCATGTTCTCGCGCGCGGGCCGTCGGATCGCGCCAGCATAGTTATTCATTCGCGGCAGGCATAGGCGCGGGCCGCAACCGGAAAGCCCGTCAAGTCGCCGGTTGGCCGGATTTTTCGGCGCACCTCGGTGTCCACGCGGCTTGAACGCGCTATATTGAAGCCTGACGCCCTCCGGAGATACGCGATGGTCCCTTTCTTCGTGCAGTTCAAGTGCAAGCTCGGCCAATCCTATGCCGTCGCCAACGCTCTCGCGGAGGCCGAGATCGCCTCGGAAATCTATTCCACTGCCGGCGACTACGATCTGCTGGCGAAATTCTACGTCGATAACGACACCGATATCGGGCATTTCGTGAACGAAAAGGTGCAGGTCATTCCGGGCATTCAGGACACCCACACCATCATTACTTTCAAGGCGTTCGGAACCAATTAGCCGCTCCTGCATCTGGAACAAGTGGTGGTGCGCGCGGTTAAAGCTCGCGCCAACCCGAACATGATCAGGAGAAAACGATGAAAGCCGCCAAGATTTCGTTCGTCACACTCGCTTTCGCTGCCGCGATCGGTTTGGCAGGCCAGGCGTCCGCCGAAACGCTGAAAGCAACCCTGAACGGCGCATCCGAAGTGCCCGCCAATACCAGCAAGGGCACCGGGACGGTCGAGGCGAATTACGATCCCGCGTCCAAAAAACTAACCTGGAAGCTGACCTATTCGGGTCTGACCGGTCCGGCGACGGCGGCCCATTTCCACGGCCCGGCGGCCGCGGGCCAGAATGCGGGCATTGCGGTTGCAATCCCGAATGCGACGTCCAGTCCCGCCGAAGGCAGCGCCACGCTGACCGATGCGCAAGCCGCCGACCTCTTGGCCGGCAAGTACTATGTCAACGTTCATACCGCAGCCCATCCGGGCGGCGAAATCCGCGGGCAGGTCTCGAAGTAGCCTCGCCACATCGCGGACACAAGACATTCAGCAAAGGGGCGAACCGCCGGCCGGTTCGCCCTTTTTATCGTCCGCCGGACAGGTGGGGAACTTAAAGCTGGCGCTGGCGCGCGCGGATCGCCGTCCAGACCCGCTCGGGCGTGGCCGGCATGTCGATATGGTCGATCCCGTATTCGCGCCACAGGCCATCGATGATGGCGTTGACCACCGCCGGGCAGGAGCCGATGGCACCCGCTTCGCCCGCTCCCTTCACCCCGAGAGGATTGGTGACGCAGGGGACGTTGCGGGTCTCAAACGTGATCGAGGTGCCGTCGGCCGCGCGCGGCAGCGCGTAATCCATGAACGTGCCGGTGACGAGCTGTCCGTCCGTCGCATCGTAGACGGCCTGCTCCATCAGCGCCTGGCCGATGCCCTGCATGGTGCCGCCATGGATCTGTCCCGCCAGCAGAAGCGGATTCAACGTCATGCCGAAATCGTCGACAACGACATAGTTGACCAACCCGATCTTTCCCGTCGCCGGATCAATCTCGACTTCCACGACATGGGTGCCGTTCGGATAGGTGCCGTCGGCGCTGCTGAAACTCTCATTGGCTGTCAGCTTCGAGGGATCGGCGACGCGCTTGGCGAGGTCGGCGAAGGAGATCGAACGGTCGGTGCCCGCGATACGAACCGAGCCGTCGCTGATTTCGAGATCGGCCGAACTGGTTTCGAGCGCCTCTGACGCGATCTCGCAGAGCTGGGCGCCGAGCTTGCGGGTAGCCCGCTCGACGCTGACGCCGCCGGAGGGAATCGAACTCGATCCGCCGGTGCCGAGACCGGAGACGACCACGTCGGTGTCGCCCTGGATCATATGAATTCGCTCGGGCGGCAATCCGAACTGATCGGCGATGATCTGCGCATAGGCGGTGGCATGGCCCTGCCCGCTCGACTGCGTGCCGATCAGCACCGTGACGTCGCCGTCTGCGTCGAGTCGCACGTCGGCCCGCTCGCGACCCATGGTGCCGCAAACCTCGACATAGGTCGCGAGCCCTCTGCCGCGAACCAGCCCTCGCTTCTTCGCCGCCCTGGCCCGCTTCGGAAATTCCTTCCAGCCGGCGATCTCCATGGCGCGCTTCATATGCGCGGCGAAATCGCCGGAGTCATAGATTTTACCGGTCGCTGTCCTGTACGGCATCGCTTTCGGCGCAATGAAATTCCTGCGCCGGATGGCGTCCGGCATCATGCCGAGCTTGCGCGCCGCGGCATCGACCAGCCGCTCCACCACATAAGCGGCCTCGGGGCGGCCGGCACCGCGATAGGCATCCACCGGCACGGTGTTGGTGAACACGGCGCGTACGCGGCAGTGAAACGCCTGGATATCGTAAAGGCCCGGCAGCATCCCGGCTCCGCCATAGGGAATGTAGGGGCCGAAGGTGGAGAGATAGGCTCCCATGTCTCCCATCAGGTCGACATCCATGCCGAGGAACCTGCCGTCTTCCGCGAGCGCCATACGCGCGGTGGTGAGGTTGTCGCGGCCTTGCGAGTCTCCGACGAAATGATCCGATCTCTCGGCCGTCCATTTGACAGCCTTGCGAAGTTTTTTCGAGGCGACCGCGATCAGCGCGTATTCGCGATAGGGAAACAGCTTGGTGCCGAATCCGCCGCCCACATCCGGACAGATCACGCGCATCTTTTCCGTCGGAATTTTCAGCACGGAGCGGCAGAGAATCTCGCGCAGCCGATGGCTGCCCTGACTGCCCACCGTCAGCGTCAGATGATCACGACTGGCGTCGTATTCGCAGACGGCAGCGCGCGTCTCCATGTAGTTGGTGACGACGCGCGGATTGACGATCGAGATTTCCGCCACCGCATGCGCACCCGCGAAAGCAGCATCGGTCGCATCCTTGTCGCCGATCGAAACATCGAACAGGAGGTTGCCCGCGTGATCGGGCCAGACCTGAGGCGCGCCCTTCTTCACGGCGTTGGCGACTCCCACCACCGAGGTGAGCGGCGTCCACTCCACTTCGATCGCCTCGAGCGCGTCGCGTGCGTGCTCGACCGTGTCGGCGACCACGAAAGCGACGGCGTCGCCGACATGCCGCACCTCGTCACGGGGAAGGATCGGATATGGCGGCGCGGTGAAAGGCTGGTCCGGAAGATTGAACTGGCAGGGCAAGCCGCCGAGATCGGCGACGTCCGCCGCGGTCAGGATCAACGCAACGCCCGGCAGACCGCCGGCGCGCGACGCATCGATCCTGTATGTCGCATGGGCATGCGGCGAACGCAGCATCAGCGCATGCAATGCACCGGAAGGCGCATGATCGTCGGTGTAGCGGCCCTTGCCGCGAACAAGCGCGTCGTCTTCCTTGCGCCGGACGCTCTGGCCGATGCCGAATTTCACGGGAGCCATATGTGATCTCCGCCACCGTTGCAGGGTCGTTATACTGCAGGAGAGCCCCGCGGGGCTAGCCCCGCACCAACGACCTCAACCAGCGCGGGCCGAACAGCAGCAAGATCGCGCCGGCATAGACGAGCGCGCCGACGACGATCAGCAGTCCAAGAGCCGCCTCGTCGCGCATCGTGCTCCAGTGCGCGAATTGCCCGGACGCCAGGCGCGCGGTCAGCCACAGCGCCGCCGCAAGCACCACGCCCGCGATCAGGAATTTGCCGAGCGAGATCCGCAACGGACGATCGACCTCGAAATACCCTGCCCGCACCGCAAATCCGATCACGAGCAGAAGATTGACCCAGGCGCCGACGGCGGTGGCCAACGCCAGACCGACCTGCGCCAGCGAGCCCATCAACGCGACCTTGAGCGCGAGATTGACGCCGATCCCGGTGAGCGATGCTTTCACCGGCGTCGCGGTGTTCTTGCGTGCGTAGAAGGTCGCGACCGCGCTGCGGATCAGCACGAAAGGGATGAGGCCCACGGCGTAGGCCGACAGCGTCGCTCCCGCGGCTGCCGCATCGGCTACGGAAAACGCGCCGCGCGCGAACATCGCCCGCATGATGACATCCGGAACGGTGAGGAATGCGGCGACGAACGGCATCGAAAACAACAGCGTGAACTCGAACGCACGGCGCTGCGACGCCGTCGCGCCAGCGTGATCGCCGCCCGTGATCTGCCGCGACATTTCCGGCAGCAGCACGGTGCCGATGGCGATGCCGATCACCCCGATCGGCAGTTGGTTGAGTCGGTCGGCGTAATACAGCGCCGACAGCGCCCCGGTCGGGAGAAACGTCGCGATGATGGTGTCGGCGAACATCGCCAGTTGCGTGCCCATCGAGCCCACGGTGGCGGGCGCGAGCGCACGAAAAAACGATCTGATGTCATCGCTCAGTTCGAGCGGCGAGAACCGCGGCAATCCGCCATGCCGGCCAAGATCGCCGGCCAGCAGAAAAACCTGGAGGAAGCCGGAGATCAGCACGCCCCAGGCCGCCGCGTGGCCGGCGCTCGGGAAGAAGGCCGCAAGCGCCAGCGTCATGATCATCGACAGGTTGAGGAAGATCGGCGCCGCCGCCGCGCTCGCGAAGCGATGCATGACGTTCAGCATGCCGCCGTACAGCGTAACCAGCGTGATCAGCAGCAGATAGGGAAAGGTGATCCGCGTCAGTTCGATGGCCAGCCGTCGCTGCTCGACGTCGTCGGAGAATCCCGGCGCCAGGATGCTGATGGCCTGCGGCATGAAAATCCATGCCACGACAAGCAGAACGACCTGGGACAGGAACAGCAGCGTAAAGATGCGATCGGCGAACAGTCGCACCGAGGCATCACCGCCCTCGCCATGAACGTGCGCATAGGCCGGAACGAACGCCGCGTTGAAGGCTCCCTCGGCGAAAATCGCCCGAAAATGATTCGGCAGCCGCAACGCGACGAAGAAGGCATCAGCGACCGGCCCGGCGCCGAGCACCGCGGCGAGCACGATGTCGCGCGCAAATCCCGTCAGCCGCGAGAGCAGCGTATATCCGCCGACGGTGAAAATGCGTCCAAGCATCCGGCGTTTCTACAGGATCGGCTCCCGGCGCAAAATGGCGAAATCAGTTCGCAAGCGCGGCGCGCACAGCCTCGATGATCCGCTCCTGCGTCAATTCATCAAGGTAAGCATGCATGGGCAGGCTGATGACCTCGCGCGACAGCCTTTCGCTGACGGCAAGGCCCGCGGCGGCGACCGGGAAATTCCGGTACGCGGTCTGCTGATGCAGCGACTTCGGATAATAGATCGCAGTCGGAATGCCTTGCGCCTTCAGCGCGGAAGCCAGCGCCCCGCGATCCCCGTTCGGCAGCCGGATGGTATACTGCGCCCATACCGACGTGCAATCCGCCGCCACGCGGGGCACGATCGCAACGTCTCCGAGAGCTTCGTTGTAACGCCGCGCCGCCGCGTCCCGCGCCGCAATCTCGTCGGGAAATATCCCGAGCTTCTCGATCAGGATCGCCGCCTGCATCGTATCGAGGCGCCCGGTCAGACCCAGCCGTACATTGTCGTACCGATCAGACCCCTGCCCGTGCACGCGCACGCTGCGCAACATGTCCGCCAGGTCGTCATCGTCGGTGAAGATCGCACCGCCGTCGCCATAGCAGCCGAGCGGCTTGGCGGGGAAGAAACTGGTCGCGGTCGCAAGGCCGAACGTACCCAGCCGTTTCCCCTTGTAGGTCGCGCCGAACCCTTGCGCGGCGTCATCGAGAACGAACATGCCCTCGGCCGCGGCCACGGCTGCGACCGCATCATGATCGGCGGGCTGACCGAACAGGTCGACGGGAATGATGGCCCTGGGCCGGAGGCCCTGCTTTTTCGCGACCGCAATGCCGCTCTTCAGCGAAGCGACGTCGATATTGAACGTCGTCTCATCGACATCGACGAACACCGGCGTAGCGCCGAGCAGCGCCACGACCTCGCCGGTCGCGCAGAAGGTGAATGTCGGACAGAGCACCGCGTCGCCGGGGCCGACGTTTTTCGCCAGCAGCACCATCAGCAGCGCGTCGGTGCCGCTGGCGCAGGCCACCACACGCCGGGCGCCGGTGAATGCGGCCAGATCGGCTTCCAGGCGTGCGACCTCGGGACCGTTGATGAACTGGCAATGTGTCAGCACCCGCGCAACCGCATCGTCGATACGTTTGCCGAGACGACGGCGCTGTTCGACGACATCAATGAATGGAATCGCCTTCGCAGGCATGTGCTGCTGCATTCAGTCCTCTGGACGATCAGCCGGCGACGCGGCGCGGAGCCGGCCGCACCGGCGGCGCGACGGAAGACGGCGCTTCAAGGCACTTGATCGCGATCTCGAGGCTGGCGACGCCTTCACCGCCACTTACCGCCGGAGCCTTTCCTGAGCGCACCGCATCGACGAACGCGATCAGTTCGGCGCGCAAAGGTTCATCATGGCCCACCGGGAGGTGGCGCATCGAATAGCTGCCATCCGGCTGGAATCCGAAGCATTCGGTGACCTGGCGAGTCAGCAGGTCGCCCATGATGTATTTGCCGCGGGTGGCGACGGTGACGCTGCGGGCCTTGAACGGCGTCAGCCAGTTCGTATTGATATGCGCAAGCACGCCCGACGCGGTCCGGAACTGAAGCAGAGCGATATCCTCGCGCTCGGCGACGGCGCTGGAAAGCTGGGGCTGCACGTCAACGATTTCGGATTCGGTGAACCAGCGGATCAGATCGATGTCATGCACGGCGAGATCGATCACGACACCGACATTCGACATGCGCGGCGGAAACGGACCGACCCGCGTGATCGCGATCGAGAGAATATCCTCGCCTTTGATCGCCTGCTTGATGGCGGCGACCGCGGGATTGAAGCGCTCGACATGGCCGACCATCAAGGTGAGACCGGCGCGCTGGGCAGCGGTGACGATCTTGCAGCCTTCCTCCACCGTCGAGGCGATCGGTTTCTCGACCAGAACGTGAACGCCGCGCTCGATGCAGGCCAGCGCCAACTCGCAATGAAGGTGTGTCGGCGCCGCGATGGTGACTGCGTCGACGCCGGCCGCCATCAGTTCGTCGAACGTCCCGAACGTCCGGCAACCGATCAGCTCGGTCGCACGAGCGCGGTGCGCAAGCAAGGGATCAACAATGCCGGCGAGCCTGACGCCGGCGAGACCGGACAGCACGCGGCCGTGATTGCTGCCCATGATACCGGCGCCGACCACGCCGACACGCAGCACACGCTCCGACCCTGCAGTTTTCAATGCAGATGGCTTCAAACTCATCAGGTACCTCGAAATCGACCGGTCCAGGCATCCCTGAACCCTGATCGTGCGCTCTCCCTAGCACGCCATAACGAACGTGGCGATTAGAGGAATAACAATCCCAACACGTTTTGATTCAAAGAATTACATGATACGTGTAGAACGTCCGCGTCCGGGGAACAGGATCTATACAAATGTTTCCACAGAATAGCTGATTCGCCCCCGCAACTCAGCTTCGACGATAGTCATCCTCAATCCTTACAATGTCGTCCTCGCCAAGGTAGCTGCCGGTCTGTACTTCGATCAATTCCAGAGGAATCTTGCCGGGATTTTCCAGCCGGTGGGTGGCTCCGATCGGAATATAGATCGACTCGTTTTCATGCACGGTCTTGACGAGGTCATCCACCGTGACCTTCGCGGCGCCCCGGACCACGATCCAGTGCTCCGAGCGATGATGGTGTTTTTGCAGCGACAACCGCTCACCGGCCTTCACGGTAATGTGCTTGACCTGATGCCGCTCGCCCTTGTCGATCGACTGATAGGCGCCCCACGGCCGATGGACACGGAGATGCTCTTCGGTGACCTGCGGCGCGACGGCTTTCAGTTTCGCGACCAGGCGCTTCAGCCCGTTGGCATCCTTCTGGCGCGACACCAGCACCGCATCCTGCGTCGCCACCACGACGAGATCGTCGACGCCTTCAAGCGCGACCAGCGCCCTGTCCGTCGAGATATTGCAGTTGCGGGAATCCTCGAACACGGCGGTCCCTTGCGCCGCGTTGCCCTGACTGTCCTTGTCCGACAATTCCCACACCGCGTGCCACGACCCGACATCCGACCAGCCGCAATCGACCGGCACCACGGCGGCGCGTTCGGTCTTTTCCATCACTGCGTAATCGATGGAAATCGCCCGCGCCTTGGCGAAGGCGGCGGGGTCGAGCGTGACGAAGCCGAGATCCCGGCCGGCATGGGCCACAGCATCCGACACCGACCGAACGCTCTCGGGATCGACGTTGCGATATTCATCGAGAAGCACCGCGGCGCGGAACATGAAGTTGCCGCTGTTCCAGAGATAACCCGCTTCGACATAGCCCGAGGCGGTTTGCGGATCGGGCTTCTCGACGAATGTCGTCACGGCGCGCACATCGCCTGCGATCGCCGCCCCCGGACTGATATAGCCGTACTCGGTCGCCGCCCGCTCCGGCCGGACGCCGAAGGTCACGATGCGGCCGGCATTCGCGGCGGCGAGGCCCTGACGGCACGCCGAGACGAACGCATCGGTGTCGCGCACCACATGATCCGCGGCGAGCGCAAGCACGACGGCGTCGCTGTCGCGCATCTGCGCGAAGACGGCGCCCGCGGCGATCGCCGGTCCGGAATCGCGCCGTGCCGGCTCCAGCAGGATGTCCGCCTCAAGTCCGATCTCCGCGAGTTGTTCCAGCACCATGAAACGGTATGCGGCGTTGGTGATCACGATCGGCCGCTCGAACAGCGCCGGATCGGAAACCCGCCTCAGCGTATCCTGAAACGTCGAACGCGACCCGAACAGCGGCAGAAACTGCTTCGGACGGCCTTCCCGCGAGGCCGGCCACAGCCTGGTTCCCGCGCCGCCGCACATAACCAAAGGGATGATGCGCTCACTCACAAAACCGTCTCCACATTCCGATGTGTCCATTAGAGCATTTTCCGGCGGGGTGGATACCGGTCCGCCGCAAGAAAATGCGATCAGGCGATAATTTCCGGGGGCATGATCCAACTCGACCGGAAACCGATCACGATGCGTCGGGATGCAAATGTCAGAATCGAACCGCTAACTGACCCGATGATAGCGAGAATACCAGGTTGCAAAACGATGGATGCCGTCTTCAAGCGACGTCGAGGGACGGAAACCGATGTCGCGCGCGAGATCGTCGATATCGGCGAATGTGGCCTGCACGTCGCCCGGCTGCATCGGGAGCATCTCCTTTTGGGCCGTCCGTCCGAACTCCTTCTCCAGCAGCGCGACGACGCTCATCAATTCCGCCGGCTTGTTGTTGCCGATGTTGTAGATTCGCCAGGGGGCTGAACTCGTCCCGGGATCCTGAACGCCGTTCGCTTCGCCGCGCGGCACATGATCGATCAGGCGGATAACGGCCTCAACGACGTCGTCGATATAGGTGAAATCCCGCCGCATGTTGCCGTGATTGAACAGCCTGATCGGCTGCCCGCCAACGATCGCGTCGGCGAACCTGTAGAGCGCCATATCAGGCCGGTACCACGGACCATAGACCGTGAAGAAGCGCAGTCCCGTCATCGGCGTGCGGTAAAGATGACTGTAGGCATGCGCCATCAGTTCGTTGGATTTCTTCGTCGCCGCATACAGGCTGACCGGGTGGTCGACGTTGTCGTGGACGGAAAACGGAAGTTTCGTGTTGGCGCCATAAACGGAGGACGACGAAGCGAACAGCAAGTGAGGGCATTCGCCGTGCCGGCATCCTTCAAGGACATTGGCGAACGCCGCGAGGTTGGAATCGACGTAGGCGTCCGGATTTTGCAACGAATAGCGTACGCCCGCCTGGGCCGCGAGATGGAGCACGACCGAAAGGCGATGTTCGGCGAACAGGGAGGCCGTCATCGCGCGATCGGCAAGATCGGCCTTGACGAAACGGAACCGCGGATCCTTGCGCAGGATGTCGAGCCGAGCAGCCTTGAGCGCGGGATCGTAGTAGCTGTTGAGGTTGTCGATTCCGACAACCGGGCGTCCCTGCTCCAGGAGCCGGGCGACGACATGAAATCCGATGAACCCCGCCGCGCCGGTGACCAGTATCGGGTGATCCGATATTTCTCTCCTCAGAGCATTCCCTCCTCAGGATATCCGGGCCGGGTGCGCAGCCCCGCCATAAGGTAGCTGTTTTTTTGCCAACGGCGATCAGAGGACGTCGAAGCGGATCGCAAACGCCCTGTCGCGCGACTATTGCCAGACGCTCCCCAAAACCATACCAAGGCAACAGGGCCATCGACTATCGTCCGGAAGGTCTCCGGCGGCCAGCTTAATCCCGGCACATGCGAGCGCAATGCGCCAGATCCTGCTTTCAACGGCAAAAATACTGGTCTCGGCTGCCCTGCTCTACCTTGCGCTCCGCAAGGTCGATTTCTCCGACCTCGTCTCGCGCCTCGGTTTTTCCGGCGCGGGATGGATCGCGCTCGCCGTCGCCGTAACCTTGCTGCAGGTTCTTGTCAGCGCCCTGCGCTGGCGGGAAATCAGCGCCGACTGCGGCGCGCCGCTCACGGTCGCGCGGGCGGTGCGCTACTGCATGATCGGCTCGTTCTTCAACCAGACGCTGCCCTCATCGATCGGCGGCGACGCCATGCGGCTCTGGCTGGTCGGACAGGGCCCGGCGGGATGGCGCGCGGCGGCCTATTCGATCTTCGTCGACCGCGCGATCGGCCTGATCGCGCTTGCCGTGCTGATCGTCGCCAGTCTGCCATGGAGTTACCGGCTGATCGGCGATCCCCAGGGGCGGCTTGCACTGCTGTTGGTCGATTTCGGCGCGCTGGCTGCTGGCGGCGGCTTCCTGCTTCTCGGCAGACTGCATTGGCCATGGCTCAGGAACATTCGGGCGATAAACCACCTTCGCGCCTGTTCGGTCATCACCGGCCATGCCATTTTCGGTCGCGGGCGCGGGCTGAAGATCGCGTTTCTGTCGCTGCTGATCCATGTCCAGGCCATCGTGATCGCTTGGTGCGTCGTGCGCGCGATCGCCGCGCCGATCCATTTCAGCGAGATCTTCCTGCTCATTCCGCCGGTCATGCTGATTACGATGCTGCCGATCTCGATCGCCGGCTGGGGCGTGCGCGAGGCTTCCATGGCGCTGATTTTCGGCTACGCCGGACTGGCAACGAGCGAAGGCGTCAACATCTCGCTGCTGTACGGCGCGGTGTTTTTTGTCGTCGGCGCGCTCGGGGGCCTCGTCTGGATCTTCAGCGTCGAGCGGGCCGAAAAAAGACCGGCCTCGATCGAACTGACGGAATGATCCATGACGTTTTCGAGCGAAGTGGAATCTGATTCACGTGAAGAAAGCGCGTCAAATCAAGAATCTACCGAGATTCGTTCATCCGTTTCCTTGAAACGGTGAACGACTCGGGCGCGAATATCAGCCGAAGGCGATGTCCGTCAGGGATGGGCCCCGAATTCCGGCACAGCGTCCTTCAAGACCGAGCGGATCTTCGACTTGTCCTCGTTGGCGACGGCTTCCGCAAGAACCGCGATCCACTTGTGCAGCATGTCCATCGGCGGCTCGTTCGGCTTCGCGGCCAATACCCCCGGCAGGCCGATCTCGATCGTCGGCTCCTCGCTCGCAAACAGGATTTCATTCAACCGCTCGCCCGGCCGCACGCCGGTAAAGACGATTTCGATGTCGTGGTGGGGTTGCAGGCCGGACAGGCTGATCATGCGTTCGGCGAGATCGACGATCTTCACCGGCTGGCCCATGTTCAGCACATACACCGATACGTCGTGCCGTTCCGGCATCGCCGCATGGCTCGCCGCGGTGATAACGAGATCGCACGCTTCGCGGATCGTCATGAAATAGCGAACCATGTCGGGATGCGTGACGGTCACCGGCCCGCCGGCTTCGATCTGCGCCTTGAATTTCGGCACCACCGATCCGTTCGACGCCAGCACATTGCCGAAGCGGACCGAAATCAGGCGCATCGGAATCTTGTCGTCGGCGCGCTGCGCCAACTCGCGATCGAGCGCCTGGCAGTACATTTCGGCAAAACGTTTGGTCAGTCCGAGCATCGAGACCGGCTCGATCGCCTTGTCGGTCGAAATCATCACCATGGCCTCGGCGCCCGCCGCCAGCGCCGCATCGGCGACGTTGACAGAACCGAAAATGTTGGTCTTGACGCTTTCGCTCCAGTCGCGCTCGAGAATGGGTACGTGTTTGAGCGCCGCCGCATGGAACACGATGTCGGGCCTGAATTCGTTCATCAGACGCATCAGCCGCTCGCGGTCGCGAATGTCGGCGATGCGGCCCTCCACGACGGCGGCCCGGGTTCTCGTCCCCAACTCCTCCATGATCGCGTAGAGCGCAGGTTCGGAATTCTCGATGATCAGCAGCCGGCTCGCGCCGAACGTCACGACTCGTTTGCAGATTTCGGATCCGATCGATCCGCCGCCGCCGGTCACGACGATCGACTTGTCCTTGATCAGCCCGCCGAGCCGCTCGTAGTCGATGGTGCGGCTCGGGCGAAGCAGGAGATCCTCGACGGCAACCGGCGTCAGGCGCGGAATATCGCCTTCCTCGCCGAGCGACGGCAACCGGCTGACCTTCAGGCCTAGCTTGCGGCCCCGCGCGAGAACCGCCTCGGGCTGGGCTTCGGGCTCGAATGCCGAGGGCGTCATGATGATGCGCTTGATCGCGCTGCGCCGCTCGGCGAAGTCCGTGATCACGTCTTCGAGCTTGTCCACTGCGCCAAGGACCGGCACCCCGCGTATCGTCTGACCGATGTCGGCGGCCGACGGCGACAGCAGGCCGATCGGCCGCAAGTGCTTGACCGCGCCGCTCTCGACCGAACGCAAGAGAATTTCGGCATCCGCGGCACGGCCGATCACGATGGCCGGCGTCGCGTCGTCGGCCTTGACGTGAAAAAGGGTGCGCCTGTAGCGGAAATACCGATAGGTGAAGCGCGTCGCTGCGAGCAGGAATATCTGCAACAGCCAGTACAGTATGATCGTCTTCTTTCCGAGAAAGAATGTGCCGTAGAGATTGGGCGCGACGACGACATAGTCGAAGACAAGAACGACGAATCCCAGAACCGATGACGCCTTGACGATGTTGAGGGCGTCCACGAGAGAAATGAACCGCCATTTCGTCGTCGTCAGGTTGAAGACATAAAAGACAACGAGACTGATGACGAGGAAATAGGGCAGCGCCTTCAGGAGCAACGGCAGGCGCAGGGCAAATTCACGGTCGTCGAAACGGAAGTAACAGCTCACGAGCAGCGCCGCCACGACTGTCACGAGGTCATGCAGCGCAATCAGGACATTGCGCGAGGTAAACTTCAGATGCCGGGTCATGAGGCGATAGCCCGGATCGCAAACGGAGCGGAAAAGCGCCGGCCGCCGGGGAACAAGGCTTTCATGCCCTGCCTCCCGCGCGCTTCACCAAAGACGTCGTGCTGAAGCCCTGCAGAATATCGATCAGCACGACCTCGCCGCCCCGCGCGGTAACGAATTCCTGACCGACGACCTGTTCGAGCGAATAATCCCCGCCTTTGACGAGCACGTTCGGCTCGGTCCGCTCGATCAGCTTCAACGGCGTATCCTCTTCGAAAATCACCACGAGGTCGACGGCCTCGAGCGCAGCCAGCACCTCCGCCCGCGCCTGCTCGTCCTGAATCGGCCGGCCCTCTCCCTTGAGCCGGGCCACGGACGCGTCGCTGTTCAATCCGACGATCAGCCGGTCGCAGGTCGCCCGTGCTGCGGTCAGCACCTTGACGTGACCCGGATGCAGGATGTCGAAGCAGCCGTTGGTGAAGCCGATCCGCAGGCCCTGGTCACGCCATGCCGACAGCCGCGCGTCGAGATCGGCCGCCGATCGCACGATTTTCTCTTCGGCGGCCAGAGAAGCCGGCGCCAGAATATTGCGGCGGAGTTCGGCGAGCGTGACAATCGCGGTGCCGCTTTTGCCGACCGCCACCGCGGCGGCAGCGCTTGCCGCCCGCAACGCGGTCTCCCAATCGGCCCCGGCGGCGAGCGAAACCGCCAGCGTGGCGACGACGGTGTCACCGGCCCCGGTCACGTCGCGAACCTTGACGGTGTGCGCGGGAACGTGAATGACTTGGCCCTCACCCGGCACGAGCGTCATGCCGTGCTCGCTTTGCGTCACCAGCACGGCTTCGCAATCCGCGATCTGCATCACCTCGCGTGCCGCCGCCGCAATGCTGGCCTGATCGTCGGCGCGGCTGCGGGTCGCGTCCGCAAATTCCTTCCGGTTCGGCGTCAGCAGCGTCGCGCCGCGATAGATGCCGAAATTGGCGCTCTTCGGATCGACGATCACGCGCTTGCCGAGCGCACGGGCCGCATCGATGACGGTGCGGATCACCCGCGCCGTCAACACTCCCTTGGCGTAGTCCGACAACAACACGATGTCGGCGCGCGGCAGTTGCGACTGAATGGCGTCGATCAGGGCCTGCTCCGCCGCCCCGGACGCCGGAGCAGGCGTTTCCCAATCGGCGCGCAGCATGTGGGTCGAAAAATGCTCCGAAACAAATCTCACCTTGCGCGTCGTCGGCCGCGCCGGGTCCGAAATCAACAGCGGCTCGATCAGGGGTTCGCGCGAGAGCGTGGCGCGAAGCCTGCCGCCTGCCTCATCCTCGCCGGCCAATCCGACAAAGACGCAGCGCGCACCAAGCGCGGCGATGTTGCGCGCCACATTGCCCGCGCCGCCGACATTGATTTCGCTCCGCTGGACCGCGATGACCGGTGCCGGAGCCTCCGGCGAAATCCGCGAAATCTCGCCGTACACGAACTCGTCGAGCATCAGGTCGCCGACGCAGAGCACCGTCTGGCGTGAAAACGCATTCGACAAGCCGTCAAAATCGATCATCAACCACTACACCTGCTGCCAGAGTCAAATTCAACCGCGTTGAATCAGGCTCTGGCCTTATCTTTTTAATCGAGCATGACCCCACCGAAAACCGGTTTCCACCCTTGCGCTGGCACGGCCCTTCGGGTCGAGATCACGCTTCAACGCCTTCAGCGAAAGCGATCGTCGCGATCGAGATAGCCTTTGACATAGGCGTCGACCGCTTCCTCCAGCGGCGTGAAGCCCCCGTTGTAACCTGCGCGTTGCAGGCGCTCGACCTCGCCTTGCGTAAAATACTGGTAGGCTCCGCGAATCTGCTCAGGCATATCGACGTATTCGATGTTCGGCTTCGCGCCAAGCGAGACATAGGCCGCCATCATCAAATCACGAAAGCTGCGCGCCTTGCCGGTTCCCACGTTGAAGAGACCGCTGACCGAGGGCGTCGCCAGCAGCCACATCATCACGCGGACCACGTCGTCGACATAGATGAAGTCGCGGCGCTGGTCGCCATCAGCGATGCCCTCCCGGTGCGATTTGAACAACTGCACCGGACGGCCCGCCTTGACGTCGTCGAACCGGCGCGCCAGCACGCTCATCATGGAGCCCTTGTGATATTCGTTGGGGCCGAACACGTTGAAGAACTTCAGGCCGGCCCATTGCGGAGGCAGCGCATCACCGTTCGCGATGCGGCCGGCGACCGCCATGTCGAACAGGTGCTTGCTCCAGCCGTAGAGGTTCATCGGCCGAAGCGCCCGCAGCGCGGCCAACGATTGATCGTCGCGAAAGCCCTGCCGGCCATCGCCGTAGGTCGATGCTGAAGAGGCATAGATGAAAGGCGTCGCGGTCGCGGTACACCAGTCGAGCAATCGCAGCGACAGGCGAAAGTTGCTCTCGATGACGAGATCGCCGTCGGTGGCGGTGGTCTCGGAGATCGCACCGAGATGGGCGACCGCGTCGAGACGGCGGCCCTCCAGCCAGGCCGCCAGTTCTGCGGGAGGAACGATATCCGCAAGCTGCCGCTTGGCGAGGTTGCGCCATTTGCCGTCGTTGCCCAGCGCATCGCACACCGCCACGTCGCCGCGTCCGGCGTCGTTCAGCGCGGCCACGAGATTCGATCCGATAAAGCCGGCGCCCCCGGTCACCAGCAGCATGATGTCCCCGTCATGGATGTGCGACTCCCCAGAGCGTTTCGAGCAAAGTGGCTACCGGTTCGCGTGAAGAAAAGCGCGTCAAATCAAAAACATGGAGCTACGCTTTCTGATCTCATCAGAACGGAAAGGCTCCAGTGGTCCAATTCTGACATTTGCATCGCGATGCGGCAGGGGTTCTTTGCAGATGTCAGAATCAAAGAACCACCCGCAACCATAAGGTTTTCCAGTGGAGTTTTGAATTTGACATTCGCATGCCGGGTTTGCGGCAAGTGGGTGGCGCGAACATCCAATTCACCCCGCTGGTTTGCCCCACTCCCGCTTCCGAGGCAACCTGGATGGCGTGAGGCGGCGAAATCACTCGCCAAACACATCGCGCGAGATAACTTTACCTCCGCCATGGGAGCGGATAGGGAGGATTTTCCATCCGTCCCGATGTTACGTATTCGTTAAATTATGAAAACAGATTCACCAGAAGATCTGAAAATTGTCGGCGACGCGGACGACTCGCGCCCTGTTCTGATCGTCCCCTACATGTGGATCGGCGACTTCGTCCGCGGTCACACGGTGGTGCGGGTGCTCAAGCAGCGCTGGCCGAACCGGCCGGTGGATATGCTGGTGACGACGCTGTGCGCGCCGCTGGTCGATTACATGCCGGGCGTGCGTGCCGGCGTGGTCTGGGATCTGCCGCGAAGCCGGCTGGCGTTGAGACAGCAGTGGGGACTGGCTTGCCAGTTGCGCGCGCGGGGATACGGAACCGTCCTTGTCATGCCGCGGACCTGGAAATCGGCCATTGCGCCGGCGCTGGCCGGCATTCCGGAACGGATCGGCTTTGTTGGCGAAGCGCGGTTCGGGCTCCTCAACCGCTGGCGCTGGGGCGAAAGAGCGCTGCCGCGCATGATCGACCGGAAGGCCTCGCTGGCACTTCCCGCCAAGGCGGCACGACCGCCCGAATGGCCCGTGCCGCAGCTTCGCGTTCCCGGCGAGGACGTCATCCGCTGGCGGCAGGCGCAGGGACTGGGATCCGGACCGGCGGTGGCGCTCGCTCCCGGGGCGGTCGGCCCCAGCAAGCGCTGGACTTACTACGCCGAGGCCGCGCGGATGCTGGCCGGGCGCGGCATCGACGTCTGGGTGATCGGCGGCCCGAACGAAAAGGCGATCGCGGCCGGAATCGTGGCAACCGGCGGTTCGCGCGTGCGCGATCTCACGGGCCACGACTTGCGAAACGGCATTCTGGCGATGGCGGCGGCGACGCTCGCGATTTCGAACGACTCCGGCCTGCTGCACGTCGCGGCCGCGATCGGAACCCCCACAATGGGAATTTTCGGTCCGACCAGTCCCTATCACTGGGCGCCTTTGAACGGACTCGCGGCGACGATCCAGACCAAAACGCCGCTGCCGTGCCAGCCGTGCCATCGTCCGGTCTGCACCAGGAACGATCATCGCTGCATGAAAGATATTCCGGCAGCCGAAGTGCTGGCCATCGCGGAACGAGTGCTTGCGGAGGCGGGCGAGCGCGCCACGCCTTGATGCGACCGTGCTTGCGCGCGCGATCGGCGCGACGCGATTCAATTTGAACGGATCACACTCTGATCTAGCAACCGCTCTGCGGCCTCCATCACCTGCCGGGCCGCCGGCGGACCGTTCCTGCCGCCGAGCGCCGCCATGCGACCGCTGCCGACAGGTCCCGTCAGCCCGGGATCGGTGCTGGCATAGATGCCGACGAGCGGCACGCGATACGCCGCGGCAAGATGCATCAGGCCGGTATCGACGCCGACGACCAGCGCCGCATTGCCGATCACCTGCGCGGTCAGATCGAGGCTTTGACGCGGCAGGACGCGACTGCCCGCGATGTCTCGCGACAGCCGTTCCGACAGCAGCCGTTCGGCCTCGCTGCCCCAGGGCAGCACGATCTGCAATCCCTTCGCACTCAGCCACCTGCCCGTTTCGATCCAGTCCTCGGCGCGCCACTCTTTCGCGAATCGCGACGTGCCATGAAGCAACACCGCATAGCGTTGGTCATTAGTCTGCGAAGGGCGGATCAAACCGTAATCGATATTGTCGGGCGGCCGATATCCGAGCGAGAGGCCGGTCAGCATCCTGTTGCGCGTCACGGCGTGCAGATCGCGGCTCACCGTGTGCCTGACGTCGTAGAATCGCGCCGCAAACGGTTCACGAATGCTGCGGCCGTCATAACCGTGGCGCTGGCCGCGCGCGAGGCGCGTCATGATCGCGGAGCGGATCAGGCCCTGGGTATCGATCACCTTGTCGAACGCCTGCCCGCGCAGAAGCGTGCGGAACCGGCCGATCTCGCGCCATGTCGCGCCGGTGGCGAGTTGCGAGCGCCAGCGCCGCGTCGCGACAGTCATGACGTCGGCGACCAGAGGGTGCAATCGCACCAGCGGCGCGAACGTCTCTTCCACCAGCCACGTGATCCGCAGTTCCGGACACGCGCGCGAGGCATCGACGATCGCAGGCATCTGATGCACCACGTCGCCGAGCGAAGATGTCTTGATAATGAGAATGTCGGTCATCGACGCGCAAAGCCGCTCAAGAACATTCGGCTCTCGTTACAGTTTGGCAACCATAATGTCGATTCCCCGGCACGAAGGCCGGGAAAATCGGACCGATCGGCGTCATGCTATACGGCAACTCCACCGGTTTGTGCGAGATATCGGCAAACGCGGGCGAGCCCGCGAGCCTTCGCACAGAGGAGCAGATATGACCGTGCTCGTTACCGGTGGCGCCGGCTATATCGGCAGTCATATGGTTCTCGCGCTGGCCGAGGCCGGTGAAAGCGTCGTCGTGATCGATAATCTCTCCACGGGATTTTCATCGGCGCTGCCGGACGGCGTGCCGCTGTTCATTGGCGATGCAGGCGACGAGAGTCTCGTCGAGAACGTGATCGCCCAGCACGGCATCGAAAGCATCATTCATTTCGCAGGGTCTGTGGTGGTGCCGGAATCGATGCGCGACCCGCTCGCCTACTACCGCAACAACACGATGACGACGCGCAACCTGCTCAACGCCGCCGTCAGATGCGGGATCGGCCGCTTCATCTTCTCCTCGACTGCCGCCGTCTACGGCAATCCCGATCGCATGCCGGTTCCGGAAGAGGCGCCGACCCGGCCGCTCTCGCCTTACGGATCGTCAAAGCTCATGACGGAGATCATGCTGCACGACGTCGCGACCGCGCACCACATGAACTACGTCGTGCTGCGTTACTTCAACGTCGCCGGCGCCGATCCGCTGGCGCGGATCGGCCTGTCGACCGAAGGCGCCACGCATCTGTTGAAAATCGCGGTCGAAGCCGCAACCGGGCAGCGCGCCAAGATCGACGTGTTCGGCACCGACTATCCGACGCCGGACGGAAGCTGCATCCGCGACTTCATCCATGTCAGCGATCTCGCGCAGGCTCATCGCGCCGCGCTGGCGTACCTGCGAACCGGCGGACGTTCGACGACGCTGAACTGCGGGTACGGACGCGGCTATTCCGTTCTGGAAACCATCGGGGCGGTGCGGCGGGTCTGCGGCCGCAACTTCGCGGTTCACTATTCCAAACGCCGCCCGGGCGACATCATGACCATGATCGCCGACACCGGTCGGATTCGTTCGGTGCTCGACTGGACACCTCAATACGACGACCTCGCGACCATCGCCGCGCACGCGCTGTCGTGGGAGGAAAAGCTGGCGCGGCGGCACGTCTCGCAGGCGCTCGCAGCATCGGCCTGATAAACCGGGCAAAACCCGGTTTTGGCTTGAAAAAGACCGCCATTGCGGGCATTGAGTCGGAGGCTTTCGCAACAACCCTGGCGCGCGGGCGACAGCCCACTCACGGCGTCAATGGAACGCGATGACCGAGCTTCCGAAGAAAATCACCGACGATCCCTACGGCGCGGCGATCCTGATCCGCCGCCTGATCACCGAACAGGGCATGGCCTACTGGCGGCGCTACCTCGCCGCATTCGCGCTGATGGCCGTCTCCGCGGCAACGACGGCGTTCTCCGCCTACCTGCTCGGCGAAGTCATCAATCAGGCCTACGTCGACAAGGACGTCCGCAACATTTTCATTCTGTCACTGGTGACGGTCGCCATTTTCGCGCTGAAGGGCGCAGCGACCTATGGCCACTCGGTGATCCTCTCGCAGATCAGCAATGCGATCCTCGCCAACAACCAGCGCCGCCTGTTCGCCAAGCTGATGAGCGAAAGCATCGGCTTCTTCTCGGAGCGGCATTCGTCGGAGTTTCTGGCGCGGCTGACCGCAGGCGCCACCTCGGTAACTCAGGTGCTCAGCCTGCTCATCAACGCTGTCGGCCGCGACCTGCTCTCTCTGGTCGGACTGGTTATTGTGATGGTGACGCAGGATCCCTACATGGCGCTGTTCGGCCTGCTGGTGGCGCCGCCGGCGATGCTGGTGCTGCGCAAGCTGGTGAAGCGCGTCAAGGGACTTGCCCACAACCAGTTCAGCGGCACCACTGATATCATGGAGATCATGCAGGAATCGCTGCAGGGCATCCGTACTGTGAAGGCGTTCACGCTCGAACGGACCATGCGCGAGCGGATCGACGCCAGCATCGCAGCCGTCGAGCAGACCAACAACAAGATGGCGCGGGTCTCGAACCGCGCCAGTCCGCTGATGGAAACGCTCGGCGGTTTCGCCATCGCGGGCGGGCTGATGTATGGCGGCTATCGCGTCGTCGCCATGGGCGCGACGCCCGGTCAGTTCTTTTCGTTCCTTACCGCCTTCCTGCTGGCCTATGAGCCGGCCAAGCGGCTGGCGCGCCTCAACATCGAGCTCAACAGCAGCCTGATCGGCGCGCGCAAACTGCTGGAGATCGTCGACAGCCCCGCCAGCGAGCCCGACGACAGTGACAAGCCGGCGCTGAAACTGACGGTCGCCCGCGTCGAACTGCGCGACGTCAGCTTCGCTTATCGCGCGGACGAGCCGGTGCTTAACCGCATGAGTTTCGTCGCCGAGCCGGGCAGGATGACCGCGCTGGTCGGCCCGTCAGGCGGCGGCAAATCCACCGTGCTGGCGCTGCTGTTGCGGTTGTACGAGGTGAGCGATGGCGCGATCCTGATCGACGATCAGGCCATTTCCGCCGTGTCGCGAACATCGCTGCGCCAGCAGACCGCCTATGTCGGACAGGACGTCTACCTGTTCCGCGCCACCATCCGCGAGAACATCGCGTTCGGCCGCCCCGGCGCCACCGAGGACGAGATCGTCGCCGCGGCGAAGGCCGCCTGCGCTCACGACTTCATCATGAGCTTTCCGCTCGGCTACGATACACCCGTGGGCGAGCACGGAACTCAACTCTCCGGCGGACAGCGCCAGCGGATCGCGGTGGCGCGCGCGCTGATCAAGGACGCACCGATCATCCTGCTCGACGAAGCCACCGCCGCGCTCGATTCCGAATCCGAAAAGCAGGTGCAGGAAGCGATCGAGCGGCTCTGCCGGAATCGCACCACGATCGTGATCGCGCACCGCCTGCACACCATCATGCACGCCGACGCGATCCTCGTGGTCGAAGGCGGCGAGATCGTCGAGCGCGGCCGCCACGACGAGTTGCTGCGACGTGGCGGGCGCTACGCCTCGTTCTTTCGCCTGCAGCATCGCGACGCGCCGGCTCTGGCTCCTCTCAGCGCATCGGCGTAAGCTGTACCCGCTTGCCACAGGCAGCGGGCGATTCCGGCGCATAGCCTGCGAACGAGCGCGGAGAGCCGCATGAATGTAGCGTCCTTTGTGATTCCACAGCCGCCGCAACCGGCCATCGCCGTCGCGGGCGAAGGCGGATTTTTTCCGGTCCGCCGCATCTGGTGCGTCGGCCGCAACTATCTCGATCACGTCCGCGAGATGGGCAACGACGAACGCACACCGCCGTTCTTCTTCGCCAAACACGCCGACATGGTCGAGGCCGACGGCGCGGTCATCCCCTACCCGCCGCTGACCAGCGACCTGCATCACGAGGTCGAACTGGTGGTCGCGATGAAGAGTGGGGCCTTGCGCATTCCCGCCGACAGAGCGCTCGACCACGTCTACGGCTACGCCGTCGGCATCGACCTTACGCGGCGCGACCTGCAGAACGCGGCGCGCAAGAAGGAACAGCCCTGGGAGATCGCAAAATCGTTCGATCACTCCGCACCTTGCGGCGCGCTGCAACCCGCAGCGAGGATCGGTCATCCGACGAAGGGACGCATCTGGCTTTCGGTTAACGGCAGCGAGCGACAGTCCGGCGATCTCGCGCAGATGATCTGGAACGTGCCGGAGATCATCGCGCAGCTTTCGCAGCAGGTCGCGCTGGACGCCGGCGACATCATCATGACCGGAACGCCCGCCGGCGTCTCCCGGCTTCAGCCGGGCGACAGGATCGAATGCGGCTGCGACGGCGTCGGCACGCTGGCAGTGACGATCGGCCCCCCGACCTGACGGTTTCACCTCTCGATCAGGTCGAGCCACTCGTCTTCGGAAATCACCTTCACACCCAGCTTCTCGGCCTCCTTGAGCTTCGAGCCGGCGCCGGGACCGGCGACGACGAGATCGGTCTTCTTCGACACCGAGCCCGAGACTTTCGCGCCCATGCGCTCGGCCGAGGCCTTGGCCTCGTCGCGGGTGAATTTTTCCAGCGAGCCGGTGAAAACCACGGTCTTGCCGGCCACCGCGGAGTCGCTGCGCGCCTGCGCGACCGGCAGCACCTCGATCTCCTGGAGCAGATCGTCGAGCGCCTTGACGTTGCGCTTCTCGGCGAAGAACTCGACCACCGCGTCGGCGACGATCTCGCCGATGCCGCCGATGTTGTTCAGATCGGCATAGGCCTCGGAGTCGTTGCCCGCTTCCGTCTGCGCTTTGGCGGCTTCCGTCATGGCGCTGAGAAAATTTTCCATGCTGCCATAATGCCGCGCCAGCAGCTTGGCGTTGCCCTCACCGACATGGCGGATGCCGAGCGCGAAGATCAGGCGATTGAGTTCGATCCTGCGGCGCGCATCGATCGCGGCGAACAGGTTGCGCACCGAGACCTCGCCATAGCCTTCAATCTCTTCGAGCTTGAGTTTGCCATTGCGCTCCTTGAGCTGAAAGATATCGGCGGGCTCCTTGATCCAGCCCCGCTCGTGGAATTCCTGGATCTGCTTTTCACCGAGGCCGTCGATGTCGAAAGCGAGACGCGAGACGAAATGCTTGAGCCGCTCCACCGCCTGCGCCGGGCAGATCAGCGCACCGGTGCAGCGGCGCACCGCCTCACCCTCCTCGCGCACGGCGTGGCTGCCGCAGATCGGGCACTTGTGAGGAAAAACGTAAGGCTGAGCGCTCTTCGGCCGCTTGTCGATGGCGACGCTGACCACCTGCGGGATCACGTCACCGGCACGCTGCACCACCACGGTGTCACCGATGCGCAGATCAACGCCATCTCGGATCGGTTGCCCGTCGTTGCCGATGCCTTTGATGTAGTCCTCATTGTGCAGCGTCGCGTTCTGCACCACGACGCCGCCGACGGTGACCGGCTCGAGCCGCGCCACTGGTGTCATCGCGCCGGTACGACCGACCTGGATGTCGATGCCCTTGAGAATCGTGGTGGCCTGCTCGGCGGCGAACTTGTGCGCGATCGCCCAGCGCGGGCTTCGCGACACGAAGCCGAGGCGTTCCTGCCAGTCGAGCCGGTCCACCTTGTAGACCACGCCGTCGATGTCGTAGCCAAGCGTGGCGCGCTGCTCGCCGATCTTGCGATAAAACGCCAGCACCTCATCGACGCTGTGGCACAATTCGATCAGCGGATTGACAACGAAGCCCGCCTTCTCCAGCCACGCCAGCATGCCATGTTGGGTATCGGCAGGGCGATCCGTCATCTCGCCCCAGGCATAGGCGAAGAACTTCAGCGGACGCGAGGCGGTGATCGCGACGTCCTTCTGCCGCAGCGAGCCCGCGGCCGAATTACGCGGATTGGCGAACACGGTGTCGTCGGCCTCCTCCTGCTTCCTGTTCAGCGCGAGAAAATCTTTTTTCAGCATGTAGACTTCGCCGCGCAACTCGCAGGCGGCGGGAATGTCGCGGCCCTTCAGCCGGTGCGGCACATCCTTGATGGTGCGCACATTGGCGGTGACGTCCTCGCCAGTGAAGCCGTCGCCGCGCGTGGCCGCACGCACCAGTTCGCCGTGTTCGTAACGAAGCGATAGCGACAGTCCGTCGATCTTTGGCTCCGCGACGATGGCGGGAAATTCGTCCGCACTGAGTTTCAGGAAACGGCGGATGCGTTCGACAAACTCCGCGACCTCCTCGTCGCTGAAGGCGTTGCCGAGCGACAGCATCGGCACCACATGCTGCACTTTCGCAAAACCGCGCGCGGGCGCGGCACCAATGGTCTGTGTCGGCGAACTCGCGGTAACGAGTTCGGGAAAGCGCGCCTCGATCGCTTCGAGCCGCTGCCGCAGCGCGTCATAGGCGGCGTCGGAAATCGTCGGCGCGTCCTTCTGGTAGTAGCGCGCGTTATGCGCCTCGATTTCCAGCGCAAGCCGCTTGTGCTCGACCTTCGCCTTCGCACGGGTGAGAGAGGCGATGGCGGGAGCGTCCTTGGGTTTTGACGACATCTGGGCATCCGAACTCTTGCGGATTAGTCTTAGTCATTCCGGGGCGCGAGCGGAAGCGCGCGAACCCGGAATCCAGTCAAGGGCAACGGATGTTCTACGTGTATCTTCTGGCGAGCCGTAAACAGGGAACGCTCTACCTTGGGGTAACGAAGGACCTGGTCCGTCGAACCCATCAACACAGCGAGAAACTGCTTCCAGGATTCTCGTCGCGTTATGATATTCGCAGACTGGTCTGGTTCGAGACGTACGATGACCCAGTCACCGCGATCGAACGCGAAAAGGAAATCAAGAAATGGCGGCGCGCTTGGAAGATCGGGTTGATTGAGAAGGACAATCCCGACTGGAGAGACCTTTATTCTGAAATTGTTCGTTGATGTTATGGCCGGATTCCGGGTTCGCGTCTGCGACGCGCCCCGGAATGACGGAATAACTGATAGCGCCGGGATGGTCACGCGAGAGACCAGACCAAAAATCGCACCATTGGTTACGCGCCGAGGAAGGTAATAGCGGTCGGATTCCTCTCGCTATGCTTGCGATACTATCCCGCCGCTTTCAACAGCCGTTCCGCAGCCGCGCGGGCCTCCGCCGTGATCTCCGCGCCTGCGAGCATCCGCGCGATCTCCTCGCGGCGGTGATCCTCCGCCAGCGTTGCGACGCGGGTAGCGACGCGCTTGCCGCGATCGAGCGCGTCCTTCGAGATCAGCAGATGCTGGTCAGCGCGCACCGCAACCTGCGGCGCGTGCGTCACCGCCATCACCTGCACCTTGCAGGCCAAGCGCGCCAGCCGCGCGCCGATGGCGTCCGCCACCGCGCCGCCGACTCCGGTGTCGATCTCGTCGAACACCAGCGTCGGCGCCGAGCCCTTGTCGGACAGCACCACCTTCAGCGCCAGCAGGAAGCGCGACAGTTCGCCGCCGGAGGCGACCTTCATCAGCGGCCCCGGCCGGGTGCCGGGATTGGTCTGAACCCAGAACTCGACGCGATCGAAGCCTTGCGGTCCCACTGATGCCGGATCCGACTCGACCTGCGTGGAGAATGTCGCGCGCTCCAGCTTCAGCGGCGCAAGCTCGGCATTGACCGCCTTGTCGAGTTTTTCCGCGGCCTTGATGCGCGCGGCGGACAACTTCGCGGCGGCGGCCGCATAGCGCTTGTCGGCCTCGGCAACCTGCTTCTCCAGCACGACCAGCCGCTCCGCACCGGCGTCGATCAGCGCGACGTCGTTGACGAATCTGGCGGCAAGCGCCGCGAGCCCATCCACCGGCGTCGCATATTTGCGCGACGCCGCGCGCAGCGCGAACAGCCGTTCCTCGATGCGCTCCAGTTCAGCCGGGTCGAAATCGGCGGCGGCAAGCGCCGCGGCGAGATGCTGGTCGGCGTCCTCCAGCGCGTTGATCGCCGCGTCGATGGACCTGACCGCCGGCTCGACCAGGCTCGGCGAATTCGCGGCGCGGCGTTCCAGCCGCCGCACCGCCGCCGCCAGCACGCTGACCGGCGAACGATTGCCGCTGACGGCATCCTGAGCCTCGCGCAAGTCGGCAGCGATCTTTTCGCCGGCCATCATGGCGGCGCGGCGCTCGGCCAGCGCGGTTTCCTCGCCATCCTGAGGCGCGAGTTGCCTTAGCTCATCGGACGCATGACGCAGATAATCAGCCTCACGCGCTGCGCGCTCCACGCAGGCGCGGTGATCGTCGAGCGCGGCGCGGGCAGCACGACGGGCCTCCCACAGCACCTCCAGCGCGGCGGCATCATTCTCCAGCCCGGCAAAGGCATCGAGCAACCGCCGATGAGAGGAGGCATCGACCAGCGCCCGCTCGTCGTGCTGACCGTGAATTTCCACCAGCGCCGCGCCCACCGCTTTCAGGGTCTGCACGCTGATCGCCTGATCGTTGATGAAGGCGCGGGTACGGCCGTCGGCGAGTTGGACCCGGCGCAGGATCATCTCGCCCGAATCTTCCGACACCGCACCGTCGATGCCGTTGGCGGCGAGAATGGCGGCAGCCGGGTGATTTTTCGGAATATCGAAGGTCGCGGTGACCTGTCCCTGCTCCGCACCGTGGCGGACCAGTCCGGCGTCGCCGCGGCCGCCGAGCGCCAGCGCGAAGGCATCGAGCAGAATGGATTTTCCCGCACCGGTTTCGCCGGTCAGCACCGCAAGGCCGGAGGCGAACTCGATATCGAGCCGCTCGATCAGGACGATGTCGCGGATCGAAAGGCGCGCAAGCATCGGAGGCTGGTTCCTGCCATGGGTGTCGCTGACGGGTTCGCAGAGACGCGTGGCGTGGAGTCTAGCGAAGTTCGGACCAGGGCACTAGCCGAGCCCCATCTTCTTGAACGCCTTGCTGATCCACGAGCCCCGATTCTCGCTCGGCTCGGCCCCGCCCGACTTCACGAGATTGTAGGCGTCCTTGTACCAGCGGCTGTCCGGAAAATTGTGGCCGAGCACGGCGGCGGCGGTCTGCGCCTCGCCGACGATGCCGATCGCCATATAGGCTTCGGTCAGCCGCGCCAGCGCCTCCTCGACGTGCCGCGTGGTCTGATAGCGGGTCACCACGGTCTTGAAGCGATTGATGGCGCCGGTGTAGTCCCGCCGCTCCATGTAGTAGCGGCCGATCGCCATTTCCTTGCCGGCGAGCTGGTCGCGCGCGCCCTCAAGCTTCTTCTTGGCTTCACCGGCATATTCGGACGTCGGATATTTGCGGATAACTTCTTCGAGCGAGTTCATCGCCTTTTCGGTCCGGGCCTGGTCGCGCGAGACATCCGGAATCTGATCGTAGTTCGAGGCGGCGATCAGGTATTGCGCATAGGCGGCGTCGGGGCTGCCAGGATGCAGCGTGACATAGCGCGAGGCGGAGCCGATGCAGGTGTCGTAGTCGCCGGCCTGATAAGAGGCATAGGCCGACATCAGCAGCGACTTCCGCGCCCATTCCGAATACGGATGCTCGCGGTCGACCTCGTCGAACTTCTTCGTCGCTCCCTTGAGATCCTTGCTGTTGTTCATCAGGAACAAGCCCTCGTTATAGAGCTTGTCCGCCGGTTCATCGCTGAACGTCTGCTCGTCCTTCGCCAGGAACTTGTCCCACAGCGCGCCCGTCCCGCAGCCGCTCAGGGTCGTCCCCAAAACCACGAGACCGGCGACGAGCCGCAGGTTGCGGCTGAGCCGGTCGAGGCGAACTATGCGATTCGTCAACGCGATCCGTCCGAGCGCCATACGCTTAGCCAACATCGATGAAAACCTGACGTCCGTGATGCGGTGACCCCGGCACCACCCGGAACAGGCGGGTAAACCGGTTCCCAATTTTCGGGATCATGCTCCAGGTTTGCGTTTTGATGGAAACACCATGTTCCGTCATGGCCGGGTTGGTCCCCGCCATCCACGTCTTTGCCTGAAACTCCAAAGACATGGATGCCCGAATAAAGCCGAGCATGACGGCTGCTGATTCCGCCCAAAAGCAAATCTACTCTAACCAATCGGGTACGCAGCTATTTCGCCCGGATTAAGGCGAAACGCCGGACCGCACAACGCTCCGGGCTTGCGAGATAACGGCTCCAGCAACTCGCAAAGCGACAGAACAAAAGCGAGACGCATGGGGCAGAACGCCGTGTCCTGCCGATCAGGACACGTTGGGGCCATAGGCCGCAGCCATGCCGCCCACCATTCCGCCGACCGTTTCGCTCTGAGTGCGCGGACGCGACGCCCGCTGGCCCTCGACCACCCGCCATGCGGTCCGATCGGCCATCATGGCCGTGAGCACCGCATGGTTGAGCTTGTGGCCGCCGCGCACCGAGCGATAGCCACCGATCAGCGGCAGCCCCGCGAGCGCAAGATCGCCGATCACATCGAGAACCTTATGCCGCGCGCACTCGTCGGCATAGCGCAGGCCTTCGGCATTCAGCAGGCGCTCGTCGTCGAACACCATGGAGTTTTCGAAGGACGCGCCGCGGGCAAAGCCCGCGCTCCGGAGTTTCTCGACATCGTTCATGCAGCCGAAGGTGCGGGCGCGGCTGATTTCGCGGCGAAAGCTTTCGGGATTGAGGTCGAGCGCATAATCCTGATGACCGATCACCGGATTGACGAAATCGATCTCGACTTCGATGCGGAAACCGCGTGCGTGGGGTTGCAGTTCGCCGTAGGCGTCGCCCCTCTGCACCCGCACCGGCTTCAATATCTGAATGAAGCGGCGCGCCGCGGACTGCTCGACAATGCCGGCCTGATCGATCGCAGCAACGAACGCGGCCGAGCTGCCGTCCATGATCGGCACTTCGGGGCCATCGATTTCGATGGTGGCGTTGTCGACCCCGAGGCCCCGCAGCGCAGCAAGAACGTGTTCGGCGGTGGACACCAGAGGGCCCTGCTGGTCCCCCAGCACCGTGGCCAGTTCAGTCGAGGTGACGGATTTTGCGATGGCGCGGACGCGCCGGTCGTCTCCGTCAGCGCCGCTCCTGACAAAAATAAAACCTGCGTCGATGGAGGCAGGTCCTAGGGTCAGACTGACCGCTGACCCGGAATGAACGCCGACACCCGTGACGGTGGCTCGCGAACGAAGCGTCGTCTGGCGGTTGAATTTCATTACCCGTGCCCAAGTGACTCATTCGCGAATGCCGAAGTCGTGCCTGGAAGGCAGCGAATCGATTCGTGATCCCCAAAGTCACCGCTAAAACATACCGGTTGCCCCAAAGAGCGCCAATTCACGCTTCTTTACCAATTGTTACCCCATCTCCGCCGCAATCACGCCTCCGGTTGACCAAATTTGCTGCCGCCGGCACGACCCTAAAGCGAAACATGAGGTTGATAATTTTTCGTTAGATTTTAATCGCTTGTCGAGAAGGGCTGAAATATCCGATTAAGCAAAACAGGGAGCTTCGGCACTGCTCCGCCGAAGCTCCCTAAGGTTCGATTGTTACAGCCCTCAGTTGGCTTGCCGCCGCAGAAAAGCGGGGATATCGAGGTGGTCGTCCCCCTGCGGCGCCGGTACAGGCGCCGGGCGGCCGTGCGAGTCGAGCCCCTGGGGCGCCGGGCGTCTTGCATACTCCGATACCGGCTCGTTGGCCATCTGCTCGGCTACGCTGCGCTGCGGCCGACGCTCCGGCAGAGGCGGCATCGGCGCCATGGCCGGCCCGGAGGCGCGGGCAGCGATCGGCGGCTCGTCCTGGTCGCGGCGGCCCAGGCTGACATTGGCGAGGCGCTGCAACAGCGATAGCCGGCTCTTTTGCGGATGGTCCCCCTCGGTCTCGCCCCTCGCCTGCCGGATCTCGTTTTGCGCGGGCATCGGCAGTTCCTCGATCCTCGGCATCCGCGGTGCGCGCAGCGGTGCGCGCTCGGCCGGCTGCGGGATGAAGTTCTCCGGCGGCGGCTCATGGTTCTCACGCGGCGCGGGGTCGTGATCCGGAAACAGCGTCGGCTTTTGTGCGATCGGCCGGACGGTGACGTCGCCGTAGGACGCCGGCTGCATCGCCGGAGCGGCCAGCGGCATCGGCTCGGCGACGGCCGCGGCAATGGCCTCAAGCGCCGCACGCTCGACGGTGGGACCGGGGGCGGCGGGCTGCGCCGCCGGAGGAGCGGCCTGCACCAACGGGCGCGGCTGCTCGGCGGCCTTCTGCGTCTGGGCAGCGGCCAGAGCGGCCTGGCGCTTCTGGTCCTCGCGCAGCTTCGCGCTCAGATCGGCGATACGGGTATCATTTGCGGTCGTCGTTGGCGGAGTGGGCGAAATCGGCTTCGCGGCCGGCGTGGCGGCTGCGGTGCGCGCGATCGTGCTCTGGTCGATGCCGGTTGCCACCACCGACACGCGGATGATGCCGTCAAGGCTCTCATCGAAGGTCGCGCCGACGATGATGTTCGCGTCCTGATCGACCTCCTCGCGGATGCGGGTGGCGGCCTCGTCGACCTCGAACAGCGTCAGGTCCTTGCCGCCGGTGATCGAGATCAGAAGGCCGCGCGCGCCCTTCATCGACGAGTCGTCGATCAGCGGGTTGGCGATCGCGGCTTCGGCGGCGGTGAGCGCGCGCTTCTCGCCGGAGGCCTCGCCGGTGCCCATCATCGCCTTACCCATCTCGCGCATCACCGCGCGGACGTCGGCGAAGTCGAGATTGATCAGCCCTTCCTTCACCATCAGATCGGTGATGCAGGCGACGCCCGAATAGAGCACCTGATCGGCCATCGCGAAGGCGTCGGCGAAGGTGGTCTTCTCATTGGCGACCCGGAACAGATTCTGGTTCGGGATGATCAGCAGCGTATCGACCACCTTGTGCAGTTCACCGATTCCTGAATCGGCGGTGCGCATGCGACGTTGGCCTTCGAAGTGGAACGGCTTGGTGACAACGCCGACGGTCAGGATCCCCATCTCGCGCGCGGCCTTGGCGATCACCGGCGCGGCTCCCGTACCGGTGCCGCCGCCCATTCCGGCGGTGACGAACACCATGTTCGCGCCCGAGAGATGATCGCGGATCTCGTCGATGACCTCCTGCGCCGCCGCCGCGCCGACGTCCGGCTGCGAGCCGGCGCCGAGACCCTGAGTGACCTGCGTGCCCATCTGGATGATGCGCTGCGCCTTCGACATGGTCAGCGCCTGCGCATCGGTGTTGGCAACCACGAAATCGACACCCTGCAAGCCGGCGGTGATCATGTTGTTGACCGCGTTGCCGCCAGCGCCGCCGACGCCGAATACGGTGATCCGCGGCTTCAGCTCGTGAATGTCGGGAACATTGAGATTGATGGTCATGGTTGCCTCTCGATTACGCGCGCGGTGTCGCTGTGCCAGCGGTCGTCGACCGTGGGAGTTGATGGAATCTGCAAATCGGCGGAAAATTCATCAGAAGCCCTCCCGGAGCCATCGTCCGACCTTTCCGAAGTATCCGTTCGTCCCTGTGCGAAGTTCCCGCGTGTGCCGCGGCTCGACATGTTCGAGATGTGCGTATTGCGGATACACCAGCAGGCCGGTGGGAACCGCGAAGGACGCGCTCTTGGCCTCGTGGGGCAGCCGGCCGAAGCCAAGCGGACGGCCGATGCGGACCGGACGGCGGAGGATACGCGTTGCGAGTTCGGGAACGCCGGTGAGCTGCGACGCGCCGCCGCTCAGCACAACCCGCGCGCGCGGCTCGGCGGCAAAGGGGGAATCCGCGAGCCGGTCCCTGACCATCTCAAAAATCTCCTCGACGCGCTGACGAACGATGTTGGCGATTGTCGCGCGCGATACGACCTGAGGCGCGTCGCTGTCGCTGTCTCCGGCTGCCGGAACCGTCATCAGTTCGCGGACGTCGGAACCGCCCGTCAGCACCGTGCCATATAACGTCTTGATTCGCTCGGCATCCGCAATGCACGCGCCCAGCCCGCGGGCGAGATCCATCGTGACGTGATGGCCGCCGATGGCAAAACCGCTGGCATGAACGAAGCGGCCGGCCGAATAAATCGCGATCGTGGTCGTTCCGGCTCCCATCTCCACCACCGCGGCACCGAGATCGGCTTCATCGTCGGTCAGAACCGACAGCCCCGCCACATAGGAGCTAGCCGCCATCGCTTCCACGGTGAGGTGACAACGCTCGACCGCCAGCATCAGGTTTTTCGCGACCGTCGCCTCCGCGGTCACCACGTTCATGTCGACGCCGAACCGGCGAGCCACCATGCCGCGGGGATCGCGGATGCCTTTTACGCCGTCGAGCGAATAGCCGACCGGCAGCGCATGGAGCACGGTGCGTCCCGGGGCGGTGGCGTGGCGCATGCCGGTCGAGGTGACGCGGCTGACGTCGGCCGGGCTGACCGCACCGCCCTGGATGTGGGACGCCGCTTCGATCAACTGGCCCTGCAGCCGTCCGGCCGAGACCGGCAAGAGCACCGATTCGACCCGGACCTTGGCCATCTGCTCGGCGAGCGACACGGCCTGGCGCACCGCCTGCTCGCATTGGGCGAGATCGGCCACCGCGCCGGCCTTCATGCCGCGCGACTGGATCTGGCTGTAGCCGATCAGTTCGACCGAATGGGTTCGTCCGCGCAGAGCTTCGTTCGGCGCGCTCGGCTTCAGCCGCGCGATCAGGCAGGCGATCTTGCTGGTGCCGATGTCCAGCGACGCCACCAGCGCGCTGCGATTGTGCTGCATCGGCCGCGTTTTCGGGGTCTGATTGCGGTCGAGGCCGGTCATGCGCTGCCGGCCTTCTTGCTGGATTTCTTGAACTGCTCTTCGCGCGCCTTCGCGGCCTCTTCCGAAAGCCGCACGGTCATGCGGTCGGGCAGCCGCATGTCGATGGCGGTGATGTCGCGCGACAGCAGCTTGTCTTCCATATCGTATTTCACCAGCGCAGCGAGCGCGCGGCCGACGTCGGTCTCCGGAAGGCGGATATCGAGGCCGTCCTTGAGGCGCAGATTCCAGCGCCGTTCGCCGACCAGGATCGCAGCCTTGAGCTGGTTGTTGACCACCGGGTATTGCGCGACCAGGGCGAGGAAATCTTTGGCGCGGGTTTCCGCCCCCTTGCCGACCACGAGCGGCAGCGAGGCGAAGCGGCGGGTGACGTAGGGCTCGAGCACGACACCGTCATCCGCGATCACCGACAGCTTGCCGTCCTCCTGCCACAATGCGAAGGGACGGCGCTCGGTGATGTCGATCTGCAACGCGCCGGGATAAAGTTTCAGCACGGTCGCGTCCGCGATCCACGGATCGCCTTTCAGGCTGTCGCGCACGCCGGCCGCATCGAGGAACAACAGCGAGGAACGGCCATTGACGCCGCCGACAGCCAACACCTCGTCCTGCGTCAGTTGCTTGCGGCCGTTGACGGTGACCGAACTGATGCGGAAGCCCGCGGCATTGGCGAGTGCATTGCGCGCGTCGCTCAAAGCGCCGATCGCCGCGTCAACATGCCCGCCTGCGATGATGCCGAGCGCCGCGCTGCCGCCGAGGACGGTTACGGTCAGCGCCATGCCGAGCCGGCGCGGAACATAGCGCTCCAGAAAGGCAATCGCGCGGTTGGGATTCCTGGCGCGCGCATCGAGGCGATCCGCCCGGGCGCGCTTCAGCTTCGCGACCTGCTCGCGCAGCAAAATAACCGCGCCGCTGGCGGCAAGCCTGATCAGGTCGGCCTGCTTCAGCAAGCCGGACCCCGTCAGGCCAGATATGGACCCCGGCGATCTCAACGATCGATCGAGACGTCCTCCACCCTTCATCGCGCGCGCTCGTCAACGTTTCGCCCGGCACCGCTTTGGAACTCGCGGCGCCTAAGGCAGGAATCTCAAATCGGAGACACGCGCGACCACCTGGCAATGCCGGACGGGGGCGCCGACCTCGCGGCAGGTCCGCAATTCCCTCGATGCGATCGTCGAAGCGGAAAATCCGCAACAGTTCGCGCCCCGGCAGCCAAGCGTCACATGGGCCGCCAGCGTTAACCTTCGGACGTACTGGTAAACAAAAGGTAAAACTGCTGCGGGCAGAGCGCATTTTGATACGAGAAAAGAATGCCTTGCGGCTTTTTGGACGCGGGCCGGCTGCGCTGACCGAAATACCCCGGCGGTTCCCGAGTTGGTGCCGCCAAATCCCTCAAGCCGGGCGGACGGCCTTTTCGGCCAGCACGATCTGATCGTGCAGGAAATCCGAAAATCCGATCCCCTGCGCACGAAGCGCCTTGGGGTAGAGAGAGGCCGCGGTCAGGCCCGGCAGGGTGTTGGTTTCGAGATAGACCGGCCCCTCGCCGGTCACGATGAAATCGGTGCGGGAATAACCGCGGCAGGACAACGCGCGATGCGCCCGCAGCGCATCATCCATGATCCGCGCAGCGATCGCGGGCGAGAACCTCCCGGGGCAGATCTCCTGCGTCGCCGCCGCCAGATATTTCGCGGCATAGTCGAACGCCCCCTCGGCCGGCACGATCTCCACCGGCGGAAGCGCGATGACCGTGCCATCGGCGCGCTCCAGCACGCCGCAGGTCGCCTCGACGCCGGATACAAACGGCTCGATCACATACTCCTCGGTCGCCGCCGCGGCGCGCACGGCTACGAGGTCCTGCGTCCCGTTGACGAAGATCAGCCCGTAGCTCGATCCGTCCCGCGCAGGTTTAGCGATCAGCCGGCCGTGCGCGGCCAATGCGCGGTCGATGTCCTGTAGCGGCACGCCTGGAGGCACGTTGACGCCCGCCAGCGCCGCGAACCGCTTTGCCGCGACCTTGTCGAACGCAAGATGCGAGGCGGCCGAGCCGGCCCCTGTAAAAGGAATGCCGCGCAGTTCGCACATCACCTGCAATTCGCCGTTCTCGGCGCGACCGCCGTGGAGGCCGAGCACCAGCAGACGGTCTTCGGCCTTCGCCGCGTCGAGCGCCCGTTCAAGCGCCACGCCTGTGCCGTCGGGCACGAACTCGTCCTCGAACGGCCGCGCATGACCGAGCAGAGCCTCGGAGCACACACTATAGACATCGTCGCGCGCGTCCCAGAACCAGAGGTCCGCGTCCGGCAAAGCGCGGTTTAGCGCCTGCGCGCTCGCCACCGAGACGAGACGCTCCTTGTTGCTGCCCCCGAAAAGGATGGTGATGCGCATCGATCTACTCTAGGTCTGATTCAACTGCATTGAACCAGACTCTAGCCTTATCTTTTTGATTGAGCATGATCTTATCCGAAAACCGGTTTCCACTTTTCGGGATCATGCTAACCCGATCCGCTTGATTTCCCATTGCAGGTCGACGCCCGACTGCTTCTTCACCTGCGCGCGCACCAAATCCCCCAGCGTCTCGATGTCGCGCGCGGTCGCCTCGCCGGTATTGATGAGGAAATTGCAGTGCATCTCCGAGACCTGCGCGCCGCCGACGCGATGACCGCGCATCCCGGCGGCATCGATCAGTTTCCATGCGCTCTGCCCCGGCGGATTCTTGAAGGTCGAGCCGCCGGTCTTCTCGCGGATCGGCTGCACGGTTTCGCGATGGCTCTGCACCTCGTCCATGCGCGCGCGGATCGCCTCCGGCGCAGCCTTGCGGCCGCGAAACGTGGCGCCGGTGAAGATGACGGAGGGATAGATCGCGCTGTTGCGGTATTCGAACTTCATGCCGGCATTGTCGAACGTCATCTTGTCGCCGCGGCGGCTGACGGCGCGCGCCTCGACCATGACATCTTTGGTCTCAGCGCCGTTGGCACCGGCATTCATGCGCAGCGCGCCGCCGATGGTGCCGGGAATGCCGAAGTAGAATTCGAGGCCGCCGATATCAGCCGCGGCCGCAGCTTCGGCGACGCGCTTGTCGAGCGCGGCAGCGCCGGCGCGCAACGTCTCGCCGTCGGTCGTGATCTCGCCGAAGCCGCGCGCCGACAGGCGGATCACCACGCCCGGCAGGCCGCGGTCGCGCACGATCAGGTTGGAGCCGACGCCGATGCAATAGATCGGAATCTCCTCCGGCAGATGCCGCAGGAAATACGCGAGATCATTCTCGTCCGCCGGCGTGAACAGCACCTGCGCCGGACCGCCGACGCGAAACCATGTCAGCGGCGCGAGCGGTTCGTTCGCCAGCATCCGCCCGCGCAGCTCTGGCATCTGCGATTTCAGTCTTGCCGTGATGTCCGGAAAGGTCATGCGCACGACATCTCTACAATGGCAGACTGTCCCCTCTCCCGCTTGCGGGGGAGGGTTAGGGTGGGGGCACCTTCTCGCAAGCTATCCGTTTGAAAAAAGCCCCCTCTCCACCTCTCCCCCGCAAGCGGGAGAGAGAGCAGT
Source organism: Nitrobacter sp. (assembly GCF_051535235.1). Lineage (GTDB taxonomy): Bacteria > Pseudomonadota > Alphaproteobacteria > Rhizobiales > Xanthobacteraceae > Nitrobacter. The sequence continues at coordinate 163,338 of NZ_JBPPLZ010000006.1, read as the reverse complement.
CCAAACCGCGCTGCAAACTTACTGCCTTTTACAAACGCTGTGGAAAGACCCCTCATCCCAGCGCCTTGAGTTCACCCGGCAGCGCGTAAGCCCACTGCGTGATGTTGCCGGCGCCGAGACACACCACATAGTCGCCAGGCTTTGCCAGACCCGCGACGACGCCCGGCAGCGCCGCCGACTCCTGCAACGGCACCACCTGACGGTGCCCGTGAGCGCGCAGGCCGAGCACGAAGTGATCGCGGTCGATGCCCTCGATCGGCGCCTCGCCCGCCGGATAGACCTCGGCGACGACAACGGTATCGGCATCGTTGAAGCAGGTGCAGAACTCCTCGAACAGCGATTGCAGGCGGGTGTAGCGATGCGGCTGCACCACCGCGATGACCCGGCCGCTGGTGGACTCGCGCGCCGCTTTCAGCACCGCTGCGATCTCGACCGGATGATGACCGTAGTCGTCGATAATGGTGACGCCGTTCCACTCGCCGGTCTTGGTAAAGCGCCTCTTGACGCCGCCGAAGCCAGCGATGGCGCTGCGGATGGTCGCGTCGGGAATGCCGAGTTCATGCGCCACCGCGATCGCCGCCGTGGCGTTGAGCGCGTTATGGCGGCCGGGCATCGGCAGCACCAGATCGGAAATCTCGTGGGCGGCGTCGGTCTTGCGGTTGCGGAACACCACCTTGAAATGCGAGCCGCCGCCGTTCGGCACAAGGTCGACCAGCCGCGCGTCGGCCTGCGGGTTCTCGCCGTAGGTGATGATGCGACGGTCCTCGATCTTGCCGACCATGCTCTGCACGACGGCATGATCGATGCACATCACCGCGAAGCCGTAAAACGGCACGTTCTCCACGAACGAGCGGAACGCGTCCTGCACGGCATCAAACGTCTTGAAGTGATCGAGGTGTTCGGGGTCGACATTGGTCACAATGGCGACGTCGGTCGGCAGCTTCAGGAACGTGCCGTCGCTCTCGTCGGCTTCCACCACCATCCACTCGCCCGCCCCGAGCCGCGCATTGGTGCCATAGGCGTTGATGATACCGCCGTTGATGACGGTGGGATCGAAATCGCCGGCGTCGAGCAGCGCCGCGACCATCGACGTGGTGGTGGTCTTGCCGTGGGTGCCGGCGATGGCGACGCAGCTTTTCAGCCGCATCAGTTCGGCGAGCATTTCCGCGCGGCGCACGACCGGAATGCGTTGCGCCCGCGCCGCCATCAGTTCGGGGTTGTCGCGCCTGATCGCGGTGGAAACCACAAGCACGTCCGCGCCGTTCACGTTGCCGGCCTTGTGGCCGACCGTGACATTGATGCCCTTCTCACGAAGGCGGCTGACGTTAGCGCCCTCGGAAGCGTCCGAGCCCTGCACGGTATAGCCGAGATTGCACAGCACCTCGGCGATGCCGCTCATGCCGATGCCGCCGATGCCGACGAAGTGGATGGGGCCGATTTCGCGCGGCAGTCTCATGTCTATTCCTTGCCGTCATCGTCCCAAGCGGACGATCCAGTATTCCGCGACACCGATTCACAGCGGCCCGCACGGCGTACTGGATGCCTCGCTTTCGCGGGGCATGACAAGCCGGAATCAGCTAGATTCCAGCCACTTTAACGACCAGATCCGCGAGCCGCTCCGCTGCGTCAAGCCGGCCCACGGTGCGCGCCGCCGCCGCCATGGCCGCAAGCCGCGCCGGATCGTCGGCCAGCGCGGACAATTCGGCCGCAAGGCGCTCCGGCGTGAAATCCGCCTGCACGATGCGGATCGCGCCGCCGGCATCCGCCAGCACGCCGGCATTGGCGAATTGGTCCTGATCGATCGCGCCGGGCAGCGGCACAAGAATGGAGGGACGGCCGATCGCGCCAAGCTCGGCCACGGTGCCTGCGCCGGAGCGTGACACGATCACATGGCTCGCAGCCAGCCGCGCCGGCAGGTCGGCGAAGAACGGCGCCAGTTCGGCGTTGATCCCAATCCGGTCATAAACCGCGTGGACCCGCGTCATGTCCTCGTCGCGAACCTGCTGGGTCAGGACCAGCCGCCGCCGCAGCGCGGCTTCGAGCTTTTCGATCGCCGCCGGCACGATGTCGCTCATGACGCGCGCGCCCTGGCTGCCGCCGACGATGAGAACGCGGATGGGATCGTCCGGACCGGGCGCGGCAAAGGCAACGGCGGCGGCCGCGAGAATCGCCGGCCGCATCGGCGTGCCGGTCGTCGTGGTCTTGCCGATCAGCGACGGCTCCCTGGCGAGCACGCCGGGCAGCGAGGTGGCGATGGCGCTGACGCGGCGCGACAGGAAGCGGTTGGCGCGGCCCATCACCGCGTTGGCGTCGTGAATCAATGTCGGAATTCCGGCGATACGCGCGGCCAGCAGCGGCGGCAAGGTCGGGTAGCCGCCAAAGCCGATCACGGCGGCTGGCTTCAACCGATGCATCAGCTTGAGCGCGACCGCCGTGCCGGCCGCGAGCGTCAGGCCGGTGCGCGCCAGCGCGAGCGGCGAGCGGCCGCGCACGGTCTCGCTCGGCACCACGTCGGTCATATCCTTCGAGAACAGTCCGCTATAGCGCAACGCACGCGAGTCCGTCACCAGCCGCACCCGCAGGCCACGCTTCATCAACTCGACGCCGAGCGCCTCCGCTGGAAACAGATGTCCCCCGGTGCCCCCGGCGGCGAGCAGGATGAGAGGTTGTTGTTCGGTCACAAGATTCGACCCATCACCATCGTCATGGCCGGGCTTCGTCCCGGCCATCCACGCCTTTTCTTATCACACGCTTGAAAGACGTGAATGCCCGGCACCATAGACGAGCAAAGCGACGCCATTCTTCGAATGGCTATGGCCCGACATGACGGTCAAGCCGTGGACGCACATCCATCTAAGCATAACTCGCGGCGGCGGTGGCCTCACCGATCGATTCCATTTCCGTGCGCGGCCTCTGCCGCGTCAGCGCCAGCATCAGGCCGACGCCGTAAGCGAGCGAGACCATCGACGAGCCGCCGTAGGAAATGAACGGCAGCGTCATACCCTTGGCGGGGATCAGATGCAGGTTGACCGCCATGTTGATGGCGGCCTGCACGCCGAACATGATCGCGAGCCCGGACGCGGCGAAGCGCGAGAACAGATCCTCCGATGCATAGGCGCGCGACAGGGTGCGCATGACGATGAAGGTGAACAGTGCCAGCAGCGCAAGGCACATGATGATGCCGAACTCCTCGGCGCCGACCGCGAACACGAAATCGGTATGACTGTCCGGAAGGCTCCGCTTGGCGATGCCCTCGCCGGGGCCAAGGCCGAACCAGCCGCCGTTGGCGAAAGCGTCCATCGCGGTATCGACCTGGAAGGTATCGCCGGAAGCCGGATCCATGAAGCGCTGGATGCGGGCTGCGACGTGGGGAACCAGCATATAGGCGGCGAACAATCCGGCGATCGCGGTGCCTGCGAGACCGAACACCCAGACGATGCGCATGCCTGCGATGAAGAACAGCGCGCCCCACACCATCAGGATCAGCATGGTCTGGCCGAAATCCGGCTCCAGCACCAAAAGGGTGACGAGCCCCAATAGCAGCGTCAGCGCCATCGAGGTCGCGGGCATCTCGGGCTTTCGCGCGGACTCCGAGAACAGCCACGCCGCCAACACGACGAAAGCGGGTTTTGCGGATTCCGAGGCCTGGATGTTGACGCCGAGGATCGTGATCCAGCGTTTCGCGCCCTTGACCTCCGGGCCGAACGCGAGCGTGGCCACGATCAGCACGATGCTGAGCGCGAAGACGATCAGCGCCGAGCGGCGGATCTGGCGCGGCGACAGGAACGACACGCCGACCATCACGACGATCGAGGGCAGCAGAAACAAGACATGGCGATGAAAGAAGTGGAACGGATCAAGCCCGATCCGGGTCGCGACCGAGGGACTGGCCGCCAGCGACAGCACCACGCCCGTCAGCATCAGAAGGATCATGGCCGCCAGCAGCCACCGGTCCACAGTCCACCACCATTCCGAGAGCGGCGTGCGTTGTTCGCGTGAAATCATGGCGGATCCTGCGGGCGGAGATCACGCCATTGGTCCCCGATCGTGATTACCGGGAGGTTAAGGAAACAGGACAAGTTTTCGGGAGCGATCCCGTTTCAGGAGCAATCCATGCCTTCCAGCGGAAGATCTTCTTCACCTTCCCCTGGAGGGGTCCGAGACGAGCAAAGCTCGCTCGTGGGTAGGCGAGCATTGAGCGAAGCGAGATGCGAGCCGGGTTGGGGTGAAGCCACACCCTCCAGGGGAGGGTGAAAACAATCTCACCCCACCGACTTCACACCGGGCAGCGCCTGCACCAGTTCGCGGAAGCGGTCGCCGCGGACTTCAAAATTGCGGAACTGATCGAACGATGCACAGGCCGGCGACAGCAGCACCACGACGTCCGCAAGGCCCGACGCCTCGGCGTCGCACGCGGCGACCGGCACCGCCGCTTCCAGCGACCCGCTGATCTCGTACGGCACTTTGCCGTCAAGCGTCGCCGCGATGTCCTGCGCCGCCTCCCCGATCAGATAGGCCTTGCGAATACGCGGAAACAGTTCGGCGAGCGGCCTGATACCGCCGCTCTTCGGCTTGCCGCCGGCGATCCAGAAAATGTCGGCGAAGGACGACAATGCTTTCTCGGTGGCGTCGGCGTTGGTGCCTTTCGAGTCGTTGACGAACAGAACGTTGGCCTTGCGGCCGACCTGCTCCATGCGGTGCGCGAGCCCGGGAAAGCTGCGCAAGCCCTTTTGCAGGATGTCGTTGGTCACGCCGAGCGCAAGCGCCGCCGCCGAGGCGCATGCGGCGTTCTGCGCGTTGTGCCGCCCGCGCAGCGAACCGATACCGCCGATGTCGGCGATTTCGGTCTGTGCTCCGCCGCTGGCGCGGACGATTCTGCCATGATCGACACAGATGCCATCCGCGAGCGGCCGCTTCACCGAAACCCGCACCACGCGCTTGCCGGCCTGTTCGACGCGATCAGCCGCCGCCCGGCTCCAGATATCGTCGACACCGATGACGGCCGTTCCCTGCGGCTGCACGCTCGCGACCAGCCTCTCCTTCACCGCCGCATAGTGCTCGATGGTGCCGTGGCGGTCGAGATGATCGGGACTGACATTGAGCAGGATGCCGACCGTCGGATCGAGTGAAGGCGTCAGGTCGATCTGATACGACGACATCTCGATGACATGCACGCGCCCCTTGCGCGGCGGCTCCAGCGACAGGATCGCGGTGCCGATGTTGCCGCCCATCTGCACGTCGTGACCGGCCTCGCGCATCAGATGTGCAACCAGCGCGGTGGTGGTGGACTTGCCGTTGGTGCCGGTGATGGCGACGAACGGCGCGTCGGGCACATGACGACGCCGCTCGCGGCAGAACAGTTCGATGTCGCCGATCACCTCGACGCCGGCCTCGCGCGCCGCCAGCACGCTCCAGTGCGGCTCCGGGTGCGTCAGCGGCACGCCGGGCGCAAGCACCAGCGCGGCGAAATTGGTCCACGCCACCGTGCGCAGATCAGCGGTGATGAAGCCGGCCTGCGCCGCCTTCGCGAGATTGTCGGCACTGTCGTCGCTTGCGATGACTTCCGCCCCGCCCGCCTTCAGCGCCTGACAGCTCGCAAGGCCGGAGCCGCCAAGGCCGAACACAGCGACCATCTTGCCGGCGAAGGAGGTGACGGGGATCATGGGAAGGCCTTGCCGCGCGCACGGACTGCTCCCCCCCTCCAACAGATCGCGCGAGCGCGATCTGAAACCCAATTGGCGCAGACCGGGCAGGCCCGACATGTGCTGGGGGAGAGGTCGAGAGGGGAGTGTGTTGATGCATTGACGGCGTGGGCACCCCCCTCCCTAATCCTCCCCCACGAGGGGGAAGCGAATTCGCCAACAGTCGCGCGAACGATTCTGGTCACCACAAGCCCGGCCATGACGAAAAATCACCGCAGCTTCAGCGTGGAGAGGCCGGCCAGCGCCAGCATCACCGAGATGATCCAGAACCGGATCACGATCTGTGGCTCGGTCCAGCCGAGTTGCTCGAAGTGATGGTGGATCGGCGCCATCTTGAAGATGCGCTTTCCCGTGAGCTTGAACGACGTCACCTGCACGATCACCGACACCGCTTCAAGAACGAACAGGCCGCCGATGACCGCAAGCACGATCTCGTGCTTCACCGCGACCGCGATCGAGCCAAGCATGCCGCCGAGCGCCAGCGAACCGGTGTCGCCCATGAAGATCGAGGCCGGTGGCGCGTTGAACCAGAGGAAGCCGAGGCCCGCCCCGAGCACCGCGCCGCACAGCACCGCGAGTTCACCGGCGCCGGCGATGTAGTTGATCTGGAGGTAGTCGGCGAACACCGCATTGCCAGCAAGGTAGGCGATCATGGCGAAGCTCGCGGACGCGATCATGACCGGCACGATGGCGAGGCCGTCCAGGCCATCGGTGAGATTCACCGCATTGCCGGCGCCGACGATGATGAAGGCGCCGAAGGCAAGGAAGAACCAGCCGAGGTCCAGCACCACGTCCTTGAAGAACGGGATCACCAGCGCGGTCGAGAACGGCTCGCGGCCGAGGCGGACCAGCGCATAGCAGGCGGCCAGCGCGATCACCAGTTCGAGCAGGAGGCGGGTCCGTCCGGCGAACCCGGCATGGGTCTGCTTTGTCACCTTCAGATAGTCGTCATAGAATCCGATGATGCCGAAACCGAGCGTCACCGCGAGCACGATCCAGACATAGGGATTGAGCGGATTGGCCCACAACACGGTCGACACGACAAGTCCCGACAGGATCATCAGGCCGCCCATGGTCGGCGTGCCCTTCTTGCTGACGAGATGGGACTGCGGTCCGTCGGAGCGGATGGGCTGTCCCTTGCCCTGGCGCAAGCGGAGGTTGTCGATGATCCAGGGACCGAACAGGAACACGAACAACGCGCCGGTCACCATCGCGCCGCCGGTGCGGAAGGTGATGTAGCGGAAGACGTTCAGGAGCGGCTTGAAAACGCCGAGTCCCGGAACAGTGTTGGAAAGATCGATCAGCCAATAAAACATGTGAAACCCTAAACCGCGACTCCGTCATGCGCGGCGTTGCCGGGAAATCGCTTTTCGAGCGCCGTCACGATCACTTTCATTCGCGATCCCAGCGAGCCCTTGACCATGATGACGTCGCCGGCACGGATCGCCGCCACCACCTGCGATTCGAGCGCGCCCGATCCCTCTGCATAGCCGCCCCGCCTGCCGGAGGAAAGCGCGTCCCACAGGTTGCGCATCAGGGGGCCGCAGCAAAATACCATGTCGATGGCATTGGCATTGATCGGCCCGGTCAGGCCGCGGTGCAGATCCGCACTTCCTGTGCCGAGTTCCAGCATGTCGCCCAGCACGGCGATGCGGCGGCCCTGCGCGCCTGTTTCGGCCTGGCCGAGCACGTTGAGCGCCGCCGCCATCGAGGCCGGATTGGCGTTGTAACTCTCGTCGATCAATGTCGCTTCGCCGTTCGGCACGGTCAGGACATGGCGCACGCCGCGTCCCGCGGCCGGCTGCGCCTGCGACAGCGCAAGACCCGCAAGCGCAAGGTCCGCGCCGGCCAACGATGACGCCGCCAGAACCGCCAGCGAGTTCATCGCCATGTGGCGGCCGGGCAGGGCGAGCTTATAGGTCAATTCGTGACCGAGAATTCTGGCATGCACGGCGGAGCACGCCGGATGCAGCGCCACGTCGAGCAGGCGCGCGTCGGCCTTTTCGTCGGCGCCGAACGAGACGATCCTCGCGATGCCGAGTTTCTTGGCGCGCTGCCGCAACCGTGCGAACTGCGCGTTGTCGCGGTTCAGCACGACGGCGCCGCCCGGCTCGACGCCTTCGAAAATTTCCGCCTTGGCGTCAGCGATCGCCTCGACGCCCGAGAAGAACTCCAGATGCACCGGCTCGACCGTGGTGATGATGGCGATATGCGGCCGCACCATCTTAACCAGCGGCGCGATCTCGCCCGCGTGATTCATTCCGATCTCGAAGACCGCAAAACGCGCGTCCGCCGGGCAGCGCGCCAGCGATAGCGGCACACCCCAATGATTGTTGAACGAGGCCACCGAGGCGTGGGTCTTACCCTGCGCGGCCAGCACGCTTCGCAGCGCCTCCTTGGTCGAGGTCTTGCCGACCGAACCCGTCACCGCGATCACTTGCGCTGAAAGCCGCGCGCGCGCGGCCCGCGCCAGATCGCACAAGGCGGCCAGCACATCGTTGACGATCAGCAAAGGTGCATCGGCCGTGAAGTTGTCGCGCTGCGCGGCCTCGACCACTGCCAGCGCTGCGCCTGCCTTCAAGGCGGCATCGACGAAAGCGTGGCCGTCATGCACGTCACCCCTGATCGCGAAATAGGCCTCGCCCGGTGCAAGGGTGCGGCTGTCGATGGAGATGCCGGTGATCGCCGCCGGCAATGCCCCTCGCCGTTCGGCGCGCATCGCCGCAGCCATAGCGTCCACTGTCCACAACGGCTGCGCGCTCATGCGGCCCCCGCTGTCAACGCAGCGATGGCCGCCTCGTGATCGCTGAACGGCAGTACCCGGTCGCCGACGATCTGTCCGGTCTCGTGGCCCTTGCCGGCGATCAGCAATGCGTCTCCGGGCTGCAGGCCCGCGATCGCGGCCCGGATCGCCTCCGTGCGATCGCCGATCTCGCGCGCGCCGCGCGCGGCCGCGAGGATCGCAGCGCGGATCGCGGCGGGATCTTCGCTGCGCGGATTGTCGTCGGTGACGATGACTGTATCAGCATTGTTGACGGCGATCTCGCCCATCAGCGGACGCTTGCCCGCGTCACGGTCGCCGCCCGCGCCGAACACCACCACGAGCCGTCGCCTGGCATACGGCCGCAGCGCCTGCAGCGCTTTCGCCAGCGCGTCCGGCTTGTGAGCGTAATCGACAAAGACCGGCGCACCGTTGCCCTCGCCAACCAGTTCAAGCCGCCCCTTGGCGCCTTCGAGATGCTCGAGCGCCGCGAACACCTGATCGGCGTCGCCGCCGGTGCCGATGACGAGACCCGCCGACACCAGCGCATTCTCGATCTGGAATTCGCCGACCAGTGGCAGATGTATGATGCGCTCGCATCCCGCGTGTTCGAGAGTCACCCGTTGCGCAAAGCCATCGATGACCGCGTCGACCAGGCGAATGCCGATGTGCTTGCCGTCGCCGCGGCGGCCAACACGCATCACCGGCAGGTTGCGCGCGACGGCGGCTTCGATCACCGTGCCCGAACAATCGTGATCGGCGGAAATCACGGCGACGCCGTCCGGCTCGACCAGTTCGCGGAACAGCCGCAGTTTTGTATCGAGATAGTGCGTAACGGTCGGATGATAATCCATGTGGTCGCGCGAGAGATTGGTGAAGCCGGCGGCGCGCACGCGCACGCCGTCGAGGCGATGCTGGTCGAGTCCGTGCGAGGACGCTTCCAGCGCGAGATGCGTCACGCCCTCGCCCGCGAGCTGATCGAGTTCGCGATGCAGCGCGATCGGATCGGGCGTCGTCACCGAGCCGTACACGTTGCGCGACGGCGAGACCACGCCGATGGTACCGATGCTGGCGGCGGGATGACCGAGGCGCTGCCAGATCTGCCGGGTGAAGGCTGCGACCGATGTCTTGCCGCTGGTGCCGGTGACGGCTGCGATCGTCCCCGGCTGTCGCCGAAAAAATTTCGCCGCAGCCAGCGCCAGCGCGCGGCGCGAATTCGGCGTCGCGACGAACGGAACGCGGCCACCCGCCGGCGCGTGCTCACCGGCCACCGCGACGGCGCCGGACGCAACCGCGGCATCGACGAACCGCGCGCCATCGGTCGTCGTCCCGGCAAGCGCGAAAAACAGATCGCCCGGCTTGACCTCGCGGCTGTCCGCGGCAAGGCCCGTGACGGCAAGCTCGCCGGTCCGCACGTCCATGGCGGCATCGTCGCCGAAAAGCTCGCGAAGTTTCATGCTCTCCTGGTCCCGGCCGCGCCGCTGACCCCGCGTTTACTGCGTCGCTCGAGATGCCGCAAGAATAAGGCGGTCGGACGGCGGCAGATCGAACCGGGGCTGGACGCCGAGAAGCGGCGCGATGCGCGCGATCACCTTGCCGCCGGTCGGCACCGCGTTCCAGCCGGAGGTGATGAAGCCGAACGTCTCCTTGAGCGGCTGCGGCTCGTCCAGCATCACCAGAAGCTGATACTGCGGATTGTCCGCCGGCAGGATCGCGGTGAAGGCGTTGAGCACGCGCTTCTTGGCATAGCGGCCGTTGATGACCTTCTCGGCGGTGCCGGTCTTGCCGCCGACATAGTAGCCCTTGACGTCGGCCTTCTTTGCGGTGCCGACCTCGGCGTTCAGCCTCAGCAGGAAGCGCATCTTGTCGCTGGTTTCCTTCTTGATGACCCGCTTTGCGAGTTTCATCGCATCCGCTTCCGACCGCTTCAGAAAGGTCGGCGGAATGAGGTAACCACCATTGACCAGCGCATCGATGCCCATCACGGCCTGCAACGGCGCCACCGCGATGCCATGACCGAAAGCGATGGTGACGGTGTTCAGTTCGCCCCACTTCCGCGGCAGGATCGGTGCCGCGCTTTCCGGCAGTTCGGTGCGCAGGCGATCCATCTGGCCCATCTTGCGCAGGAATGCCTTGTGCGCCTCGACGCCTTGCGCCAGCGCGATCCGCGCCGCGCCGATGTTGGACGAATAGGTGAACACCTCTTTCATGTTGATGAAGCGGCCGAGCCGATGGTCGTCATGGATCGTGAAGCGGCCGAAATGCAGCGGCGCACGCGCATCCCACATCGAATTCAGATCGTACTTGCCGGAATCGAGCGCCATCGCCAGCGTGAAGGCCTTGAAGGTCGACCCCATTTCGTAGACGCCCGTTGTCAAACGGTTGATGCGATCGGGATCGTGGGCTTCCTTCGGGTTGTTCGGATCGAAATCCGGCAGCGAGACCATCGCGACGATCTCGCCGGTCCGCACATTGGAGACGAGGCCCGAGGCGGCCTTGGCGTGATAATGCTCCTTGGCCTTGAGCAACTCGTCGCGCAGCGCGTGCTCGACGCGCAGGTCGACCGAGAGTTCAATAGGTTTTTGCAGGCGGTCGGTGGCGAAGCCGGCGCGATGCAGATCGGCGAGCCCGTTGCTGTCGAGCCACTTCTCCATGCCTGCGATGCCCTGGTTGTCGATGTTGACCAGACCGATCAGGTGCGCGACCTCGCTGCCGCTTGGGTAGACGCGTTTGTTCTCGCGCAGGAAGCCGATGCCCGGAATGCCGAGGTTGTGGATTTCCTTCTGCTGCGACGGGGTGATCTCGCGCTTCAGCCATACGAAGCCCTTGCGGGTGCCGAGGCGCTGGCGGACCTCGGCGGTCTCAAGATCGGGCAGCGTCGCCGTCAGCAGTTCGACCGCCTCGTCGCGATCGATGATGCGGCGGGGCTCGCCGAACAGGCTCGGCGCCTTGACGTCGGTGGCGAGAACCTGGCCGTTGCGATCAACGATATCGGGCCGAGCAGTCGCGATCGCATCCTGCGACGCCGTGCGGTGACCTCCCCGATCATCCGGGAATGCCGCAAACATCACGAGGCGCGCCGCGATCACCGCATAGATCAGGCCGAATATGATAATGACGAGGCCGACGCGCACCCGCGCCTTCGCGGCGCGATCGACGTTGCGCCCGTAGAGCAGGTTGCGGATCACGCGCTGGCTCCACGCCACCGACAGCGTGCGGCTGACGCCTCCGGGCTTGTTCCGGCCGGTCATCGCGGGCCCTCCGGCGCGGGAAGCGAACCGGTGATGAGATCGGGATCGACGATCTCGATCATGGCGCCGATCGGGTCGGACGTGCCGGGCGGCACCAGGCTCGGCGGCCGCTCCGGCAGGTTCTTCAGTGAATCGAATTGCGTGGCTTCGATCGGCTTCAGTTTCAAATGTCGCTCGGCCAGAATTTGCAGACGTCTCGGCGCATCGAGCTTGGCCCATTCCGAACGCAAGGCCGCAATCGCCTCGCGCTGCTCGCGCACCTGCGCCTGAAGACGCAGCACGCGCTCGGTGCGGGCCGTGGAATCCATCTTGATGCGGTAGACATAGGATGCCGCATAGACCAGCGCGCAGACGACGAGGAAGTGGATGATCCGCATCGATCAGCCTCCCCGCATCACGTTTGCGAGCGAAGGCCAGTCCGGATGCGTGTCGGCGTCGAACGCGGGCGCGGCGGTGCGTTCGGCGGCGCGCAGCTTGGCGGAACGGGCACGCGGGTTGGCGCGAACCTCGTCCTCCCCCGCCGTCACCGGACGGCGCGTCAGAATGGCAAAGCTCGGCGCGGCCCGCTCGATTTCCGGCCGGTGGCGCGAACCGCCGCCGGTCTTGCCGCGCGCGGCGAAGAAGTTCTTGACGATGCGGTCTTCCAGCGAATGAAAGGACACCACCGCGAGCCGGCCGCCCGGCTTGAGCACGCGTTCCGCCGCCGCCAGCGCCGTGATCAGTTCGTCGAGTTCCTCGTTGACGAAAATCCGCAACGCCTGGAATGTCCGCGTCGCCGGATGAATCTCGTGCGGCTTGGCGCGGACCACCTTCGAGACGATATCGGCCAGCGCCCGCGTGGTCGCGATCGGCGCGTCGCGCCGTGCGGCAACGATGGCGCGCGCCACCGCGCGCGAGCGCCGCTCCTCGCCGAAGACATAGATGATGTTGGCGAGATCGGTCTCGGAGGCGCGCGCCACCACATCGGCCGCGGTTGGCCCATGCCCGCTCATGCGCATGTCGAGTGGACCGTCGAGACGGAACGAGAAACCGCGACCGGCCTCGTCGAGTTGCATCGAGGACACCCCGACATCCATGACGATGCCGTCGACGGCGTCAGCACCCTCCGCGGCGCAGATCGCGGCAAGATTGGAAAAGCGGTCCTCGACCAGCGTCAGCCTGCCGCCGGACTCCTCGACCAGACCGAAGCCGCTGGCGATCGCGGTGCGGTCGCGGTCGATCCCGATCACGCGGGTATCGGCCGCAGCAAGGATGGCGCGGGAATAGCCCCCGCCCCCGAAGGTCGCATCGACGTAGACACCGCCCGCATGCGGCGCGAGCATGGCGACAGCCTCGCGACCGAGCACGGGCACATGACGAACCGGCGCAACCGTCATGGTCCCGCCCCCGTCCGCAGATGCATTGCTCTCGACACGCGCGCGTCCATTCCGCCCCGAACGTCTGAAAATCAACCGACCACCCCGGTCACTGCGCCGCATCGCCACGGCGGGTCCAGCCGGCTTGGCCCCCACCCGCTCCCGCGCCAGGAGATAGGCTGACAAACCCGGGCTTCCACATGGAATTTGAGGGGCTGCCATGGGGATTTCGAACGCAAATGGGACCTCGGCCGCTCCGAAACCGGCTCGGCACTTCATCACTCAGTAACGGCCGTTAGCGTTAAGAAAGAGTTGATGGTTTTGGCCGGAATCGAGTTGTCGCGCCCGATGCGCTTGCCCCTGATTCAGTCCTCCAAAGTCGGGGAAAAGGCGAAAGAGGATCAGGCTTCGATTGCCTGCCGGATCAGGCGTCCGGATAGTGATTACACTTTGAGTCGTCGACAATGGACCGCTTGAGTCGTCGACAATGGACCGCGCGCTTCACGCCGCGGGCCGTTCTCCTATCTGTTCCGGGTTGTTGCATGCTATCAGGTTCGTCCGCATACGCTTATTCCGACCCCAGACGTCGACGCCCTCTCCCGGTCCCCAAGGCTATCGCTGGAATGCCGACCTTCATCCCGGACTCATCGGTGGTCTCCGACACCGTGCCCTCCATGAACTTCGGCGACCGGGCCAAAGGACGGCAGCCGGACATGATTGTGCTGCACTATACCGGGATGCCCGACGTCGAAGGCGCGCTGGCCCGATTGTGCACCTCCGGCACCGACGTCTCCGCACATTATGTCGTGCTCGAGGACGGCCGCGTTGTGCAGTGCGTCCAGGAGGTCAAGCGGGCCTGGCACGCCGGCGTCGCCTCATGGGCCGGCGAAGAGGACATCAACTCCTGCTCGATCGGTATCGAGATCGTCAATCGCGGCCATGATTGGGGCTATCCGGACTATCCGCTCCGGCAGATCGCCGCCGTCATCGCGCTGTGCCGCGGCATCATTATTCGGCGCGACATTCCGCCCTGGCGCGTTGTCGGGCATTCCGACGTCGCGCCTTCACGCAAGAAAGATCCCGGCGAAAAATTTCCGTGGCACGCGCTGGCGGATTCCGGCGTCGGGCACTGGGTCCAGCCGGCACCGATCGTGCCGGGCGAGGTGATAAAGACCGGCAGCGAGGGCGACGACGTCCGCGCGCTTCAGCAGGCGCTGTCGCAATACGGCTACGGCATCAAGGCGAGCGGGACATTCGACAACACGACCGCGGAAGTGGTGACGGCCTTTCAGCGTCACTTCCGGCCGGAACGTGTCGACGGCGTCGCCGATCAATCGACACTGAAGACGTTGCAAACCCTGCTCGAGAGCCTGCCGGACGCGGCCGACGCGACATCACGCGAGACAAGCTCCTGAATGACGAGGGCATCCGGTTGCGGTGCGGTCGTTCGCGCCCGCTCCGGTGTCATGGCGATGGAAAAGCCGATGAGGCCGTCGTATAGTCAGTTCCGTTGTCGGTCGCACACGCCGGGTGACAACCGGCCGCTACGGGGATGATGGACGTAGCCTCTTTTGCCGGTTTCAGGCTGCGGTACCAACGCATCGGCACGCGTTTTGTCTAACCCGTGCCCGGCGTGTGATTTTCACGCAGGTCGGCCGTTTCAGAAAACGGCAGCGGCGCTCGACAAACTCGCCCCTTAAATCCGTTTGAACCCCTTCGAGGCTGTGTCCCGAAGCCCTACGTCGGCAGATCGGCGATGAATTCGGGCGCTTCAAGACCGGAATCGGCAAAGAAGGACAGGATCGCGGCCTTGGACCAATATTGCTCGATCAGCAATCTGGCGAAGCGCTCCTTCTCCCGCGCAAACCTCGTCACCAGCGTATCGATGCTGTCCGGTTTCTTTCCAAACAACTCGGCGTTCCACGGTTGCTCGTTGAAAAAGTCCTCCTCAAGCACCGCTCGTTCCGAAACATGATCGCTCGCCTCGCCGCGCCGCGCGCGCACGGCTTCCGACACCTCCGTGATCAGGGTGAAAAGCCGCGCCTGTTCAATGAGAAGATCCTGGGTCGGAAAAACATTTTCCACCAGCAGGCCCGGAACGAAATCGCGCGCCAAAGCGGTCGCAAGCTGCATCCAGGCATCCTCGGGCGATCGCGCGGCGATTTTGTAGAAGTCGAACAGCGCCATCCACCGGCCGCGCAATTCCTCGACCTGGGAGTCGTACCATCGCGACCAGACCGAGTGCTCGCCGACCGGCCCGCCTGCTTTTCTGGCCGCGTCGATCCGCGCCAGCAATCCCAGGTCGACCCGCATGGGATTGCTCAACCGTTCGGGGAGGTCAGGGGCGCTGTACTCTTCGCGATCGTGAACAAACTCGGTCGCATCCGGGTCCGGATAGGACGTCTTGTGTTTTCCGCTTCCGGTCTTCTGCATCATTCAACGTCTCCCGACATGACCATCCAGCAATCGCTTTCGCAGGCGCAGCAGCAAACCCGACCTCCTCATTCAGGGTGCGACCATTTGACCCCGGAACAAATGTGCAGGGACCGATTTCTCTTTCGCTACCATGGAGGAGGACTAAAAAATGGACTGGAATCGGATTGAAGAAAACTGGGATCAGGTCAAGTACAAGGTCAGAGATCAGTGGGGCAAGTTCACTTTCGACGACCTTTGGGAGATCGCTGGCAACAAGGAGCAACTCGAGAAAAAGCTGCAGCAGCGTTACGGGTGGGGAACAGACTTCGTAAAAAAGGAAGTCGACAACTGGTATTCGACGAAGGCTCTGACCTGGCCTGACAAGTTGAACGAACCGCCCCGCTGGATGGGGTACTGAGCATCTTCCGGCTAAGTGGAACTCCACTAGCCGGACAATGCTCTTGAGCGATGACCAGCGCGTATTCCGATCACAATCGGCTTTTGATATGCGCTGATGGCGGTTCGGCCGCGTTTTCGTGAATGTGACGCCGCCGCCCGGAAATGTAGGCAGCAGGCAGCCAGGTGCAGCGGATGCGCTGCTGTATTATCTCCGGCGGCGATCGACGACAGCACGCGCCGAACAAGAAATCGACCGACGGTGCGCCGGGGATCTGGTAGCCCCCGGCGTATCCGAGAAGAGACCCGCTTCACGACATACAGCGGTCTCCGATAGCCGGCCCTTCGCGTGTCGATGCCCGCCAAGGCAGTTTTCAACTCAGTTTGGGCGCGATCGATTATCTCTTTTCCGGACATCGCGCGGATCGATACGCAATTGCGTCGGTTCGGCGATCGTGGTCCCGCCTCCGCGAGCCTGTTGCGCGCCACCTCATGGCAGCGAACATGGCGATCTGGACGCGACCTGCATCAGCGCGTTCGGCAACCAGCGGTTCCTTCACGATCGGTCACCGTGGTTTCCCTTCCCTGGATAGCGCCGGGAAGCCGGACGATAATTGGAACCGTTATCCGTAGGAACACTCCGGCATCCGAGGCGTAGACACTCCGAAACTCTTTTGGAGAATGCCATGACCGGAGATACGCCCCTGAGCTGGCTTATGTTCTTCACCTTGGCTGCAGGCGTCATCGTCGCAGCGGGATTCTTTCTTGCCTTCCTGCGATCACGTCGCAACCGTGAGGCTGCGGCTTATGCACTCGGGGGTGACGGCACATCGCGCGGCGTCGAACCCTCCGGCGCAGGCGCAGAACTCCTCGGCCTGCTCGCCGTGGCCCTGATCGGGATGACGCTCCTGACATTCGGATACCGTTCTCATTCGGGAACGGCCGTGTCGGAAGCCACGGAACGCAACAATCAATTGTCGACCGAACGGACGGACCCGAACACGCCGAAACCCTATCAACCGCAAAATCCGTCGCCGGATAGCCGTAAGGCTCCGACCGGCTCTACGAGCGGATCGGGGCCGGACAGCGGCGGCCATCTGGAAGGCGCGCCGAAGTAACGGGTCCTTCCGCGGCTTTTAGAGACGTCGATCCGGACCTCGTCATGGGTCCGGACCGGCGTCAGGCGGCACGCGCCAACCCGACCTCAGCCCAGATCTCGGAGAGCGCCGTCACCAACGCGTCGATGTCCTCGTCGGAGTGAAGCGGCGACGGCGTGATGCGCAGGCGTTCCGTACCCCGAGCGACGGTCGGGTAATTGATCGGCTGCACATAGATGCCGTAACGATCGAGCAACGTGTCGCTGATCTGCTTGCAGAGGACGGGATCGCGCACCATCACCGGCACGATGTGGCTTGGATTGTCGAGATGCTGCACGCCCGCTTGATCCAGCCGGCGCCGCAAGGTGGCGACGCGTTCCTGGTGTCGTTCGCGCTCCTGCGAACTTGCCTTCAGATGACGGATGCTGGTCAAGGCTCCGGCGGCGACCGCCGGCGGCAATGCGCTGGAGAAGATGAATCCCGAGGCGAAGCTGCGAACGAAGTCGCAGAGGGTGTGAGAGCCTGTGATGTAGCCGCCGATAACGCCGAACGCCTTGGCGAGCGTTCCTTCGATGACGCTTAGGCGGTCAGTGAGCCGCTCGCGGTCCGATATGCCGCCGCCGCGTGGCCCGTACAGACCGACGGCATGCACCTCGTCGAGATAGGTCAGCGCACCATGTTCATCCGCGACATCGCAGATGTCTGCGATCGGCGCGATGTCGCCGTCCATCGAATAGACCGACTCGAACGCAACGAGCTTGGGCGCATCGCGATCAAGGTCAGAGAGCTTGCGTTTCAGATCGGCGACATCGTTGTGCCGAAACACCCGCGTGACGCAACGGCTTTGCTTCATGCCTTCGATCATCGAGGCGTGGTTCAGCTCGTCCGACAGGATGACGCAGCCCGGCATGCGGGAGGCCAGGGTGCTGAGCGTCGTCCAGTTCGAGACATAGCCGGAATTGAACAGCAGCGCCGCCTGCTTGCCGTGCAGTTCGGCCAGTTCCGCCTCCAGCAGAACGTGGTAGTGATTGGTGCCGGCGATGTTGCGCGTGCCGCCGGCGCCGGCGCCGCAACGATCGAGCGCTTCGTGCATCGCAGCCAGAACCTCCGGATGCTGCCCCATTCCGAGATAGTCGTTCGAGCACCACACCGTCGCTTCGCGCGGGCCGGACGGCGTGTGATGCATGGCGCGCGGGAATGAACCGGCCTTGCGCTCAAGATCGGCGAAAACACGATAGCGGCCCTCGCGGCGGAGACCATCCAATTGGCGGCGGAAATAGTCTTCGTAGTTCATGGCGATCTCCCCTCAGCTGTCCGGTTGAAACCCAATGACGCGTCCTGTTCGACAGCGCCGACATGCCCCGACACGATCTGGACAGCGCCGGCAGCCTTGCTTTCGCGATAGGCCTGACGAAACTGGTCTTCCAGGCGTTGCCTTTCGAGAAAAGCGGCACTTTTCGCAGCCGGCCGTTCAGGCGCCGCACCGCCGCCGCCGGGAATGACCGCGAGAACCGGCCGTGCCGGCGGCTCCGGAACATTCGCGACCGGCTTCTGCGAGCGGACACTCCAGCGCCAGAGGTCGACCACCGGCATCGGAAGGACCATGAACCAGTGTTCGAGCGCTCCCAGCGCAACGAGCGCTGCCAACAGCGCGTAGCACAGCGCCTCGAAATCCGATCCCGCATCGTTAGCAGCGACGGCGAGCCACGCCGCGGCCGCGGTCGCGAGCGTCACCGAGAGCGGAAACAGCGCATTGATCGGCTTGCGCGCAAAATAGCTCCGAAGAAAATTCACCTGCGCCGGCATCAGTTCGTCGTTGAGCGTGCGCACGCCGAGAAACAGATTGATCTTGGCGCTTTGCCGCAACAACAGCATCGCCGCAAATGTCCACCAACCAAGCTGATTGGGCGCGCCTGAGGTCACAAGGAAGACAAGGCTTGCCGTCGCGATCAGGGCAAACTCATGATAGGCGGTCGCCTGCAGCGCAAACCACACGCGATCGACCGTGGAGCAATCGCGTGGGCAGGCTTCAGGCCGCGGGCCGGTGATCCAGCCCGCCAGCAGCGATATCTCGACGGCGCCCCACAGCAGGATAGCGCAGGTGAAGACGCAATAGGCGCCTGTGGCGCTCGTTATCTGACTGCTGGCGGTGAGTCCCGCGAGCGAGGCCACGAACAGAACTGCCGTCCCCGCTTTCAGGACTGCCCCGTGCCGCAACGACAGCCCGACCAGCAGCAGCACCGTGCCTGTCGAAAACCACCAAACGAAGAGAACGTAAGGAATTGCGATTGCAAGTGCGCCCATGACAGGCTCCCATCACCAAGCAGGTTGAAGCCTGATCTCGCGCGGCAACTCGTTGCTTTTGGCCGGCAGCATGAACAGCCGGAAGAAGGCAGCGGCTGCCGCGAGCGGCAGGACGACGCGCCTGAAGCGCGCAGCCAGTCCGCTGCGCGCTTTTGCGTCGGCGATCGCTTCCGCATTCTTCCGCAGCCGTTCAAGGCCGGCCAGGAAGCGCGGGTCATCGATATCGAGCAGCACAGGAAACACCTGTCGCGAGATTTCCGAGGTGATCCTGAACACCCGCATGTCGTAGTCCGTCGAACTTACGCCAAGCGCCGCATGGAAGGCCGGCCGCATGTGATCGCGCACATACATGGTGGCGAACACTGCGAGCAGGAAGAACTTGATCCAGAGCTTGTTGTAACCCCTGAGCAGGCTGGGATCGGCGCGCATCAGCAGCGCAAAGGCTTCGCCATGGCGGAACTCGTCGTTGCACCATCTCTCGAACCAGCGAAAGATCGGATGAAACTGCCGGTCCGGATTGCGTTCCATCTCCCGGTAGATCGTGATGTATCGCGCGTAGCCGATCTTCTCCGACAGATAGGTCGCATAGAAGATGAACTTCGGTTTGAAATAGGTGTATTTCTTGACCTTGGTCAGAAAGCCGAGGTCAACCCCGATGCCGTGATCCTTCAGGATCTCGTTAATGAAACCGGCATGACGCGCCTCGTCGCGACTCATATAGGTGAACAGTTCGCGAATATCCGGGTTCTTGATGCGCTTCTTGATCTCGGCATAGAGCACGCAGCCCGAAAATTCCGCCGTTAGCGAGCTGACCAGAAAGTCCTTGAACTCCTTGCGCAGATCGTCCGGAAGCTCGTCGAACCCCTTCTCGAACTCCGTGGTCTTGACGAAATGCTTGCGATTGAAGTCAGCACGCAGATCGGAGATCACGGCGTCCCATTCACGCCGTACGAGATCGACGTTGAGCCGGTCCATGGCGTCGAAATCGGTCGTGTAGAAGCGCGGGCTGAGGATGGTGTCCTCGCTCGCCATGTCGGTGCTCGACGATGTCCGGGTCCCGCCTTCGATCGCAATCATGATGCCCTCCCGTCCGAGAAGCTGACTTCGTAGAGTTCAGTGAGTTCGAGATAGCCGGCGACGTATGTCATGAAGCGCTTGAGCGCGCCGGCGCGCACGACCGTGGCGGTGCGACGCAATTGGACGCAGTCACCGAATGCGACCCGGACCGGCGCACCCTGAATGGTGACCTGGTCGCCGGGGCGTATATCGACATCGCCGTCGAGACTGACATGAGCATGCAGACTCTCGCCGGTCTGCTCGATTTCAATCGTGCATTCGACATCGAAGCGACGGGGTTCCACTCTCCGGAGCAGGGTCATGGCCTGTTACCTCGCATGGCGATCACGTGTTGGAAGGCCTGCATGTTGACAGCGCCGAACGCCGCAAGATCGACGCGGCGACCTGTGGCAGGATCCTCGATGGTGGAATGCCCATCCGACCACTTGGCGATGACGAAGGCCGGCCCTGCGTCCACACCGTAGCGCTGGCGGTCGAAGGCGAGACTGCGCAGCACGGTGCGGACGAAGCCGTCGGTTCCTGCCGGTACGACCCCGACGACCGCGCCGCTCCGGGGCGCAATCACCGCAACGCCGCCATCGGCGCGATCCTCGAACCGGACCGACATGCTCTGCACCGTCTTTGCATAGTCGGCTCGGACCGCGCCGATGCCCGTTAATCGACTAACGCTCGCGAGGACAAGCGAGAATCCGATCAGCGCGGCTGCTCCAAGGATCGCCCCGCGGGGAACCATTCTTTCGGCACGGGCTGCGCTCATCGTCTCCTCCTTACGCCGCAGTCGCGACAACAGAGCCAACCTCTGCCGGCTGCGGCACCGGCATTGCGGTAACGACCGGCTCAGGCGCCGGCGAGGACGCGGTTGTCAGTGCCTTTGTCAGAAGATCGGCGACGTTGCGCGCGTCCGGCACGCAGCGAAGCATGGGCTCGACCTTCGTCAGCCGCCAGGGTCGCACATGCGGCCACAGCAACAGAAACGCCAATCGTTTTTCGCTGATGACGGCAATGGGCAGATCGCCGGTACCGTCGGCGTATTCCTTCACCGCAGCGCTCGCGATCTGCTTGAAGGGGATGTTGAGCGTCATCGGCAGCACTGCACCGAATTGCAGCAACAAACGCCGGTTGGTCACGCTGTACCGGGTCGTGCGGCTATAGAGCAACGCCAGTCCGCAAAGCAGGACCAGCCCGACCGCGAGCGGAATGGCCAATTGCGACCCGGCCATCGCGGCATCGAACCATGACCTGCCGTCGGAGACGTCAATCACGACCCGTGCCGCAGACAGCAGCGCGAAGTAGATCGCGACCAGCCGGACGTGAAACACCCGGACCGCCAGAGCACGCGCATCCGGCCGGCCCTGCCAGAGCAGGTTCTCGTCACGAGGCATATCGAGATCCTCGAACTGGCCCACCCGGATACTCACAGCAGCGGCTCCTGGCGAGCAGCGATGGCGTACAGATTGCCACCGCCGAAATAACCGACGATCCTGTCCTCTTCGCGCTTGGTCACCTGATCGGGGTTGGCAAGCACCGGCGCATCCGCGAATTGCCGGCCAAGGATGGATTGAACCAGGACGCTGCCCTCGCCCCAGCGCATCTTGATGCGCGCCATGGTCATGGGCACCAGAACGTTGCGGTCGGCTGCTCCCGTCACCTCGACCTCGAGGTAGCGGATCAGCATTTCGGCGCGGTCGACCCACACATCCCGGACTATGCCGCCGATCTCGCCATCGGCGCCGATCACTGGCATTCCACGCGGATCGGGATCGCGCTGCTCGACCACGATCGTGGGCTCGACGCGCAGCGGCACGATCGCCGGAACGTTATCCATCGAGAGTTCGGGGACGTCTTCGCGATCGGCATAGGAGGCAGGGCCGACGCCGTCGAGCATTGGATTACCCGTCGGCACATAGGGCGAACCCGGCCAGGGCGCCATCGGCGTCACCGGCGCATCGCGGCGATCGTTCTTCCAACTCGGCACGGTTGCGGTGTGACCGTTACGAAGCAGATACTTCTTGAGGCCGGGAAAAGAGGGGAAGCCGACGCCACTGCGGCGGCCATCATCCTCATATTGCAGCGGATAGCCTTCGCGCTTGTCCTCACGCCGCAGATAGAAGATCAGGCAGCCGAAGAAAATCCAGAATGCGTACAGTGTAACCTGCGCGACATCCACATAACCGGTGAGATCTGAGTGCATGACGTCCTCCCGAATGAATTAGCCTGGAAACTCCGCAATGCCGAACTCGGACTTTTGCTGTGGCGCAGGATGCCGCGACCGCACCAAGGGCCCGATCACGGCGAGCGTTGCGAACAGAAGTGCGATCTCGATTTGATAGACGATGCTGTAGCCGGTCGCGGGATTGGCGAGCGTCACGCCAAAATGTCCTTCCCCCGCAAGCGCCGACATCACGTCACGAATGGCGCCACCGCCGGCGATCGCCGTTCCCGCCGCTGTCGCCTGCACGGCGCCCCAGGTGCCGAGCGCAAGTCCGCTCGCACCATCCCGCGCCAGAGCCATGGCGGCCGTCAGCGTGCCGACGGCAAACAGTCCGCCGCCAAAGCCGATCAGCGTCGTGCCGATCCGGAACAGCAAGGGCGACATCATCGGTGCAGAAAAGATCACGGAAGAGAATGCAATCAGGCCGACCAACGCGCCGATGGCGGCGATCCGATACGGATCCGATCCATTGCCGAGGCGCCGCGCCGAGATGGCAAAGCCGGTCAGCGTGCCAGCGGCGAACAACGCGGTAAGCCCGGTGGTCTCGCCGACGGTGAGATGCAATATCTCGGCGCCATAGGGCTCGAGCAGGATGTCCTGCATGGTGAAGCCGGCGGTTCCGAGAGCGACCGCCAGAAGCACGCGAGGCGAGCCGCCTGCTTCCCGGAATTTCTGCCAGGACTCCTGGAAGCTCGGCCGCTCGATTGCCGCCGAAGTCCGTGACGGATCGCGTGCCTCCTGCTTCCACAACGCGATGATGTTGAGCGCCATCTCGGTCAAGGCTGCGCCCTGGACCACCTGGATCAGCCGCATCTCGCTGAAGTTGGCCAGAAGCGCACCGAAGAGAAGCGCACTTGCCATCATGCCCAGCATGAGCATGACATAAAGGAAGGCCACCACGCGCGGACGCGAACGCTCAGGCGCGAGGTCGGTCGCGAGAGAAAGTCCGGCCGTCTGCGTGGTGTGCAAGCCGGCGCCCACCAGCAGGAACGCGATCGCCGCCCCGATCCGTCCTGCGATAACCTGCCCCGGCGCGTCGCCCGACAGTACCAGCAACGCGAAGGGCATGATCGCAAGGCCGCCGAACTGTAACAGCGTGCCCATCCAGATGTAGGGCACACGACGCCAGCCGAGCACTGAGCGATGATGATCCGATCGGAAGCCGATCAGCACGCGCAGCGGTGCGAAAACCAGCGGCATCGCGACCATCAGGGCCACCAGCCAGCTCGGCACGCCAAGCTCGACGATCATCACACGGTTCAGCGTGCCGTTCAAAAGCACCACGGATATGCCGACCGACACCTGGAACAGAGACAGACGCATCAACCGCGGCAACGGAAGCTCGGTCGTCGCCGCGTCTGCAAAGGGCAGGAATCGCGACCCCAGTCGCATCCAGCCTTGTGCAAGCGATGGTACGGCCCTGCTCATCGTCGCAACAGCTCCAATGCGTGGGACTTGTAGAAGCCGCTGGTGACGCGGCGGCTTCTCCCGAACAACCAATCATCGAGATCCGGATGTTCGGTGATCAGCTTCTTGAGATATCGCTCGCTGACCGGCTCGATCGCAGGTGCGCGGTTCTCGCGGGGAAACGCGCGTCCGACCATGTGCATGAACGTCAGTGCCGGGGTCCTCGGCGCAAAGGTTACTAGCAGCGAGTGCATCGTGCGCGTCGCAAGGCCTGCGAAAATCCGCACCATGTCATCCGGGCGATAATGGATGACCGAGTCCATCGCGACGACGAAATCAAACTTGCCGAGGCTCGGATCCAGCATGTCGCCGGCGACGAAGCGGATGGCATTGGGACTGATGTCGGCGGGAAGCCTGCCGCTCGCGATCTGGATCAGACTCGGCGAGATGTCGACGGCGACGACATTCGCGCCCCGACGCGCGGCATCGATCGACAGCGCGCCGGTTCCGCAGCCGGCATCGAGCAGGCGCGCGCCGCTCATATCTTCCGGCAGCCAGGACAAGAGTGTCTGCCGCATCTCGTCACGGCCAGCGCGGACCGTGGCGCGGATGCGTCCGACCGGCGCCTCCGAGGTCAGCCGAGTCCAGGCCGCGACCGCGGTACGATCGAAATAGGTCTCCAGTTCGCTACGCCGCTCGAGATAATGCATGGTGGTCATCAGTCGAACCCCAACAGGTCAAAGATGTCGCGATCTTTCAGCGGGACGGCGTTCAGTGGCTCGGCTCCTGCCAGCAAGGAGGCAGCAAGCCGTAGATACTCGTTCTGCACGGCGTCGACCTCCGGGGACGGCTCCATCTCGAACAACGTCGATTTCTTCAGGCGGCTCTTGCGGACGACATCAAGATCGGGAAAGTGCGCGATCGTCTTCAGCCCAGTCTTTTCGTTGAACTTGTCGACCTGGTCGGTGCCGTCGCTACGGTTGACAATGACGCCGCCGAGCCGGACCGGATAATTGCGTGACTTGGCCTGGATCGCAGCCACGATCCGGTTCATCGCGAAGATCGAATCAAAATCGTTCGCCGCGACGATCAGCGCGCGATCAGCATGCTGCAGAGGCGACGCAAACCCGCCGCAAACGACATCGCCGAGCACGTCGAAGATCACGATGTCGGTGTCCTCGAGGAGGTGATGCTCCTTCAGGAGCTTGACGGTCTGGCCGACGACGTAGCCGCCGCAGCCCGTCCCCGCCGGTGGCCCGCCGGCCTCGACGCACATCACGCCGTTGTAACCGCGATAAACAAAATCGTCGGGGCGCAACTCCTCGGCGTGGAAATTCACCTGCTCGAGGACGTCGATTACGGTCGGCACCAGTCGTTTGGTCAGCGTGAAGGTCGAGTCGTGCTTGGGGTCGCAGCCGATCTGAAGCACGCGCTTGCCAAGCTTGGAGAAGGCAACCGACAGGTTCGACGAGGTCGTACTCTTGCCGATGCCGCCCTTGCCGTAGACCGAAAATACCTTCGCCGTCCCGATGGCCAGGTTGGGATCCATCTGAACCTGCACGCTGCCGGCGCCGTCGGGGCGACGGATCGGCGCGGTTGCAACAGGCTGCCGGACTGGAATATTCATGCTGCTACTCCCACGCCTTCGAGGCGATCTTCGAACTGCTCTCCGGCCTTGCGCAGGACTTCGAGCATGGCCTGGTCGGGTGACCAGTAATTTCGTTCATGTGCTTCGATCAGGCGGTTCGCGATCTTGGCCGAAGCCGCAGGATTCAACGCGAGGAGGCGCTCGCGCATCGCTTCATCCAGCACGTAAGTCGTGGTGATCTGCTGGTAGACCCAGGGTGCGACCTGTCCCGTGGTGGCGGACCAGCCTACGGTGTTGGTGACATGCGATTCGATCTGGCGGACGCCCTCGTAGCCGTGCGCGAGCAGCGCCTCGTACCATTTCGGATTGAGCGTCCGCGTGCGCGTCTCCAGCGCGATCTGTTCGGAGAGTGTGCGAACGGTGCCCTCCCCCCTGGTCTGGTCACCGATATAGACCGGCGCCGCTTCACCGCGCGCGCGCTTCACCGCGCGGCTGATGCCTCCGAGCGTATCGAAGTAGTGGTCGACGGTCGTGACACCGAGTTCGATGGAATCGATGTTCTGGTAGGCGGCATCGACGCCGGCCAGGACGTGGCCCAGCAGTGCATCGCGGCGAACCGGGCGGCCGTCCGTGCCATAGGCAAAGCCTTTGCGCCGCGTATAGGCCTCGGCGAGTTCCTGCTCGTCGGTCCAGGCGCCGCAATCGATAAGATGATTGACGTTGGCGCCATAGGCACCCTCGGCGTTGCCGAAGACACGCAGTGCGGCTTCTCTGAGATCGCCACCCTGCTTGGCCTGATAATCAAGCGCATGCTTGCGAACGAAATTCTGTTCGATGGGTTCGTTCGCCTCGGCAGCGAGCAATGCCGCCTCGGCCAGCAACTTCGTCTGCAACGGCATCAGGTCCCGGAAGATGCCCGACAGGGTCATGACGACGTCGATACGCGGCCGGCCCAGTTGCTCCAGCGGAATCAATTGCGCTCCGGCAAGCCGGCCATAGCTGTCGTGGCGGGGCTCGGCGCCAAGCAGCCACAGCGCCTGCGCGATCGGCGCCCCTTCGGTCTTGAGATTGTCGGTACCCCATAACACCAGCGCGACGGTTTCCGGCACTGCTCCCGCTTCCCCGGCATGACGTGCGAGCAGGCGCTCGACCTGCCGTGCCCCGTCCAGCACCGCAAATGCACTCGGGATGCGGAACGGATCGAAACCGTGCAAATTGCGCCCCGTCGGCAGCACATCGACGTTGCGTAGAAGGTCTCCGCCGGCCACCGGATGGATATATCCACCGTCGAGTGCGTGGATGAGGGCGGGCGTTTCGTGATCCTCGGCCAGTATCCTGTCGAGCGAAGTCCGCCGCTCGTTATCGGTGACGCCCGCGGCGTCCAGCATGTCCGCGCGCTCCGTCTCCGAGGGCGGCGCTCCGACCACATGCAGTCCGTGCGGTATCAGGGAGTATTCGAGCTCGATCACAGCGTTGGCGAGTTCCGAAACACGCTTGACCGCAGTTTGTCCCCAGAGGGGCTCCGCCTCGGCAAGATCGACCGCGGCGGCCTGAGCCTGGATGAGCGCGAGTGCGTCGGCGCGTTCGCTATCCCTTGCCTCCGGCGCCATCGCGCGCCAGCTATCGAGCGAGGCCTTCAGATCGGCGAGCCCTTTATACAGACCCGCTTTCGCAATCGCCGGCGTCAGGTAGCTGATGAGCGTTGCCGAACCACGGCGCTTGGCAAGCGTCCCTTCCGAGGGGTTGTTGGAGGCATAGAGATAGAAATTCGGCAGGTCACCGATCAGACGATCGGGCCAACAATCGCCGGAAAGGCCGACCTGCTTGCCGGGCATGAATTCGAGGGCACCATGGGTGCCAAAATGCAGGACCGCGTTCGCGCCAAAATCCTCCCGAATCCAGCGATAGAAGGCCGCGAACGCATGGGTGGGCGCAAAGCCGCGCTCGAACAGCAGCCGCATCGGATCCCCTTCGTAACCGAAGGCCGGTTGCAGGCCGACAAAGAGATTGCCGAACCGTTCTCCGAGCACCAGCAGATGACTGCCATCGGTCTGATGCCTGCCCGGTGCGGCGCCCCACTGCGTTTCGATTTCCGGCAGCCATCGCTCGCGGCGCACATAATCGTCGACTGGAATGCGCGCGGAGACGTTCGCGTCGGTTCCGAACCGCTGTGCATTCCCCTTCAAGACGCGGGCGCGAAGTTCATCCACTGTGGCCGGGACATCGACCACGTACCCGGCTGCCTTGAGTGCAGTCATTGTATTATGCAGCGACTGGAACACCGAGAGATAGGCGGCCGTCCCGGCACTGCCGCCGTTCGGCGGGAAGTTGAACAGCACGACCGCCAGCTTGCGCTCGGCGCGCGCACTCCTGCGGAGCGCCACCAGCCGGGCCACCCGTGCCGCCAGCATGGCCGCCCGCTCCGGCACCACGACCATGTCGCGGCCGACATCGACGATGGAAGATCGTCCCCCGAAGGTCATCGGCGCGATCGCGCCATCGAGCTCCGGAATCGCCACCATCATCGTAGCTTCAACAGGCGTCAGTCCGCGAGAATCCTCGCGCCATTGCTCGACGGTCTGGAATTCGAGCGGATGCGCGGCGATATAGGGAACATCAAGCCGCGCCAGCATGGTCTCGGCGGCATGGACGTCGTTGTAGGCGGGACCGCCGACAAGTGAAAAGCCGGTCAGGGACAACACAGCGTCCACCGTCGCCACGCCGTCCCGGATGAAGTACTCCTCGATCGCCGGGCGGGAATCGAGGCCGCTGGCGAAGGCAGTTATGACGCTCAGTCCCTTTGCCTCGAGCGCGTCCAGCACTCCGTCATAATGTGCGGTATTGCCGGCGAGCAGATAGGATCGCATCACCAGGACGCCAACCTGTCCCGTGGCGTGGGGCGACGCCGGCAACTCTTCGATGCGCGTCACAATCCTGTTCGCGAGCTTGTGGTGATAGAGCCCAAGGTCCGGATAGACGATAGGGTCCGCGCCCTGGACCTTTCCGCGCAAGGACGAACGGGCCCCATCGGCATACCGACCGATCAAAAATTTCACCAGGCTGACGAAATTCTGTTCCGATCCTGCAAGCCAATATTGCAGTGTCAGGAAATAGGCGCGCAAATCCTGCGCCGTACCCGGGATGAAGCGGAGCAGCCGCGGCATCTGCCGCAGCATCTTCATCTGGCTCGCGCCACTGGAATTGCCCGTGCGGCTGACGCGCAGCCGCTTCAGCAAAGATATCATGCCGCCGCTGGAGCCCGACATCGTCAGGCGGCCGAGCCGGGTCAATCGCACCACCTCGCCGGCCGACAGGCAGCCGATCATGGCGTCGCAATGCTCGCGGCGGGCGGCGAGCGCGGGCAGGACCGCCTGAATATGCTCGTCCAGAAACAGCATCGTTGCGATGACGATGTCGCCGTGCGCGATGTCCTCCCGGCATTGCTCCAGCGACGCCGGATTGCAGTTCCATTCGTCGGCTGCGTGGATCGCAAGATCGAGCCCGGGCAATTCGGCACCCAGGGTCGCCCGCGCGCGCGACGCCGCGGACGCCAGATGGCTGTCCATCGTCACGATGACGACCCGGATGGGTGTCCTGTCAGCGGCCGAAATGCGCTTTGGCATCGTACAAGGTCTCGATTGTGATCAAGCCGACATTGCGCTCCTGCGCGAAGCGCTCCGTGTTGCGGCGTGCCTTGCCGCGCACGAAGAAAGGAATCTTGTGAAGCTCTTGCTCCGCCTCGGCCGACCAAGCGGCACCCGCAAGTGCCTGCGGCAACTCGATCGGGCCGCCGAGATGCGACGGAGCTGTGTCGTTGAATTCTGCGTCGTCGCGGAACATTCCAAGCAGATGCTCTTCGAGGCCCATCATCAGCGGATGAACCCAGGTGTCGAAGATCACGTTGGCGCCTTCGAAGCCCATCTGGGGTGAGTAGCGCGCCGGAAAATCCTGAACATGCGTCGGCGCGGAAATGACGGCGCAGGGAATACCGAGCCTCTTGGCGATATGGCGCTCCATCTGAGTGCCGAGCACCAGTTCGGGCTGCAGCTCGGCAACCTTCGCTTCGACCTCGAGATAGTCATCGGTAATGAGCGCCTCGATGCCGTAGGAGGCTGCCGCCTCGCGAACGTCGCGGGCGAATTCGCGGCTGTAGCTGCCGAGGCCGACGAGCTTGAAGCCAAGCTCCTTCGTCGCGACCCGTGCCGCGGCGATGGCATGCGTGGCATCCCCGAACACGAAGACGCGCTTGTCGGTAAGGTAGGTCGAATCGACCGAGCGCGCGTACCACGACGAACGCTGCTCCGCGCCCACCTGAGCCAATGCCGGGTCGATGCCGGCGAGCTTCGCCACTTCTTCAATGAATTGCCGTGTCGCAGCCGCGCCGATCGGCACGGTTCTGGTGTAGGGCTGGTTGAAATTCCGCTGCAACCACTGCGCCGTCGTCAGCGCAATTTCGGGATACAGCACGACGTTGAAATCGGCCTCGGGAAGGCGCGCGATATCGGCGGGCGTCGCATTCCATGGCGCGACAACATTGATGTCGATACCCAAATCCACAATCAACTTGGTCACTTCCGCGAGATCATCGCGGTGACGGAACCCCAGTGCCGTCGGACCAAGCAGATTGCAGACTGCGCGTACACTCTTTGCTCGCGGGTCAGAGGGATCTTCCCGGAGAGGATTGGCAAGCGTACGCACAATTCGATAAAGCGTCTCCGATGCCCCCCAGTTCTCCTTGCGCTGGTACGAGGGCAATTCCAGCGGCACGATCGGAATCGGCAGGTCCAGCGCTTGCGCCAGACCGGCGGGATCATCCTGGATCAGTTCTGCAGTGCAGGACGCGCCCACGAGCATCGCGTCCGGTGTGAAGCGCGCATAGGCCTCGCGCATGGCCGTCTGCAGCAAATCAGCGGTGTCGCCGCCGAGATCACGAGCCTGGAAAGTCGTGTAGGTGACGGGCGGACGGCGGTCACGTCGCTCGATCATGGTGAAGAGCAGGTCGGCGTAGGTGTCCCCCTGCGGCGCGTGCAGGACATAATGGACCCCACGCATGGCGGTGGCGATCCGCATCGCGCCGACGTGGGGAGGTCCTTCATATGTCCAGACCGTGAGCTGCATCTAAGCCACCAACCTTGCCCGGCGGATCAAGGAACGCGCGAACAGCTCAGCGAGATCACCTGCCTGCTCGTAGCCCTGGATCGGCGTGAAGATGAGTTCGATGGACCACTTCGTGGCGATGCCCTCGGCCTCCAGCGGATTGGCCAGACCGAGACCGCAGACAACGAGGTCGGGAGCCGCCTCGCGGCAGCGGTCGAGTTGACGGTCGACATCCTGCCCTTCGCTAAGACGGACGCCTGCGGGAAGCAGTGCGAGTTCGTCCGCAAGGTGATCGCGATGCAGGTAGGGCGTACCGATTTCGACGATATCCATGCCAAGCTCACGCGCCAGAAAGCGCGCGACGGGAATCTCGATCTGCGAGTCCGGGAAAAGGAAGATGCGCTTGCCCGCGAGCTGCGACCTGTAGCGGCCGACCGCGCGATCGGCCCGTGCGCAGAGCGGAGCGGTCACAGCATCCAAATGCCTGGCGCGGACACCGAATTGCGCGGCGGCGGCGCGAAGCCACGCTGTCGTGCCTTCGCTTCCGAGCGGGAACGGCGCCGCAATTCGCCGACAGCCGCGCTCCTCCAGCGCCTGCGCGGTTTCGCGCAGGAACGGTTGAGCCAGCAAGTAAAACGTGTTCGGTCCCACGGCCGGCAGCTCGGACGAACGTCGCGGCGGCAGAAACGAGACGGAGGGGATTCCAAGCTCGACGAACAGCCGGCGGAACTGATCCTCCACAACGTCGGCCAGCGCCCCGACGACCAACAGCGACGGCGGAGACTTCGAATTGGCCTCGGGCAAAACCGGCACGAGAGAGGCAAGGCAGGCGTCCTCGCCCTGGGTAAAAGTCGTCTCGATCCCGCTGCCGGAATAATTGAGCACGCGCACAGCCGGCATAAACCGCTGCGAGAGCCGCAGGGCAGCGCGCGACAAATCGAGCTTGATCACTTCCGACGGGCAGGAGCCGACCAGAAACAGTAGCTTGATGTCGGGGCGACGCGCCAGCAATTGCGCAACGATACGGTCGAGTTCGTCGTTGGCATCGACGAGGCCGGCAAGATCGCGCTCCTCCATGATCGCCGTGGCAAACCGCGGCTCGGCGAAGATCATCACACCAGCCGCCGACTGAATCAGGTGGGCGCAGGTTCTCGAGCCGACGACCAGGAAAAACGCGTCCTGGATCTTGCGATGCAGCCAGACAATCCCGGTGAGCCCGCAAAATACTTCCCGCTGGCCACGTTCGCGCAGGACATTGTCACCGAAGGAACAGGGCTGGGCGCGGGTGTTCATGTGGCCTCCTCGACGGCGAATTGTGCCGTCAGTCGTCCGGCCTGATCCTGCAGGCGCGCGGCGCGAAACTTGAGGAGGAACTGGGTGGCGTTGATCGCATAGGAGACATAGGCCGCAAGCGCCAGCATCATCTGCTGCTGCGGACTGCCGATGCCGCCGATGATCGCGGCGAGATAGGCTGTGTGCAGGGCCAGCACCAGCATGCTGAACACGTCTTCCCAGAAGAAGGCGCGCGCAAAAAGGTAGTGACCGAACACGACGCGCTCCCAGATCGAGCCCGTGATCATGATCGCGTAGAGCAGCAGCGTCTTGATTACGACGGAGCCGGTGGCGATCCAGAATCCCTCGCCGGTTGCGAGATAGCGCAGCACCAGACCGAGACTGATCGCGAACGCAAGAAACTGGATGGGTGCCAGGATGCCTTGCACCAGCGTCCACGACGTCTCATCGCGGCGGCGCTTCTCTTCGGCTGAATAAAGCGGACGGGGCGCACGTTTCGCCGGCCGCGACCGCGGCTCGCCAAGAGAAGCGGGGCTTTGGCGATGCTCGGGATCGGTCGAAAATGTGAACTTACCATCACAGCAATAGTAAAGTTTGTTTGACAATCCGTTGGACGAGTGATGCGATGGCGTGGGACCAGGCAGCACCATCAGATCATCAGGGCCGGCAGTATCGGCTTGCGATCGATTGGCCCTCGGATGTTGCATCGCTTGACCCCTGAAGTGCGAGTCCGATGCGTAGAAGGTAGCTCCCCCCACGAAGAGTGTCAATAAAAACTTACGTCAATACTTCTTGACGATCCGACCGACTTCCGTTCAAATGTTCAGGGAGGCATTCGATGACCGATCTCAATGAAACCGCCCCTCCGCCGGCCGGGTTTGGCGTCCGTCCAGGGCGCCGAACCTTTGAAACCGGTCTTCACCGCAAAGTTCCATCCCTGGTCATTCGCAGCACAACGGTGTCGAATCTCAGCCAGACTGTCGAGGTCGAGATCATTCCCCGCCTGGTGATGGCCCACGGAAACGGGGTGCATCAGCCGGCGCCGTCGAACATTCTTCCCGCGACCGAGGGTGGAGCATCGGGCTTCGCAGAGTTGGTGCTGGGGACAGAAAGCTATCGGGCCGCGGAACTCATCCAGTCTTATCGCGATCGCGGGGCATCTCTCGAGACGATCTATCTCGACCTGATGGTTCCGGCCGCCCAACATCTCCGTCGTCTCTGGATGAACGATGAGTGGGATTTTGCCGCCATCACGCTTGCGCTCTGGCGCATGCAGCAATTGCTGCGTGACTTCAGCCCCGCCTTTTGCGCCGACGCGGGTTTCAAATCCGCGGGTCTCCGCGCCCTGCTGACGGCGGGTCCCGGCGAAAAGAATGACATCACACACATGATGTTCGGCCTCGTGCTGGCCGGAGAATTTTTTCGGCGCGACGGTTGGGATACCTGGATCGAACCCGATCCCGCCGGCGCAGCGTTCATCGATACGATCCGCACGCAATGGTTCGACGTCGTCGAATTCTTTGCAAGTCACGACAGGAAACTGGACGACCTCGCGACGAACATCCGCATGATCCGGCGCGAATCGTCCAATCAGAATATTGGTGTAATGGTATGCGGTCCTGCGTTTACCGAACGGCCTGAACTCGTCCTGTTGGTCGGCGGCGATGCAGTCGTCTCCGACTTCAGTCAAGAAGTTTCGCAAGCCCAGAATGTCGTCAAGCTCCTGACCGAGCGGCGATAAGCTGACTTTGTGAAAGCGACTCCGGGATGAAATTCGCCGCTAGAGAACTGCTCCTGTCAGAGGGTGATTTCGTCCGTGAAGGTTTTCAGGGCTCCGAAACAATCGCTTGGCGATCTCGACGCGGATGTCGCGGCCACCCTGATTGCTGCGGCTTCCGACATTGCCCTTGCCATTGATGATGAAGGAGCGATCCACACCGTCTCCTTCCAGCGCTCGGATCTGTCGCTCGAACTGAAATACAGCGATCAATGGATCGGACGCCACTGGCAGGCAACCGTTGCCGAGGAAAGCCAGAGGAAGATCGAACAACTCCTGGAGGAAGCGACTGCGAAAAAAGTCTCGCGATGGCGGGAGATCCGCTATCCGGCGACGCGCGGCCCCGACATTCCGATCCTCCACGCCGTGATCGCAACAGGAAATCGGCGCTTCGTCGCCCTCGGCCGCGACGCGCGCGCGACCGCCGCCCTCCAGCAAAAGCTGGTCGAGGCCCAGATCGCCATCGAGCGCGACTATTCGAAGATGCGCAACGTGGAGTCGCGCTACCGGATCCTGTTCCAGATGTATTCGGAACCGGTGCTGATCGTTGATGCCTCGACCCATCGGGTCGTGGAGGCCAATCCCGCATCGTCCATCTTGCTCGACGTAGGTGTGGCCCAGTTGATCGGAAAGCTTTTTCCGGATGCCCTTCTGATCGACGACCCCGTTGCCGTCCAGTCCATTTCCATTGCCTTGCGCACCCAGGGGCGCATCGAGGCGCTGAAGCTGCGGTTGAACAACGGACGGGACTTCATTCTCGATGGAATGTTCTTCAGGCAGGACGTCTCATCGTTTTTCCTGCTGCGCTTTATGCCCGCCATTCCAGCGCTGGCGCCTGCCTCGTCGCACGCAGACGAGGCCTCGCAGATGCTCAAGTTTGTCGAGGATGCTCCGGACGGCATTGTCCTCACCGACCGCGAGGGTCGTCTGCTCCGCGCCAATGCCGCCTTCCTGCAACTCGCCCAGATCGAAAACGAGAAGCACGTTCACGGCGAGAATATCGATCGCTGGATCGGAAAATCCAGCATCGATTTCGAGATCCTGCTGACGAATCTGCGTCAACACAGATCACTCAAGCTGTTCTCGAGCGTAATTCGCGGCGAGCACGGCTCCCCTGTCAACGTCGAGATCTCGGCCGTCGCCCTCGGGCGCCAGGAGCAACCCAGCTTCGGCTTTATCATCCGGAATGTCGAACCACGCATCGGCGCCATCTCCGACCCACATTCCGAAATCCCGCGATCACGCGAGCAGCTTACGGAACTGATCGGACGCGTTCCGCTGAAAGAGCTGGTGCGCGAAACGACCGACGTGATCGAGCGCATGTGCATCGAGGCAGCATTGAAGCTGACCGGAGACAATCGCGCCACCGCTGCCGAAATGCTCGGGCTCAGCCGCCAGAGCCTCTATGTCAAGCTGCGGCGCTTCGGACTGGCCGATGCCAGTGAATATGACGAAGGCAAGGTCGAGTAACGCATCATGACCGAGATCGCTCCAACCTCCTCGCCCAAGCGCCCCTCCCCACTGGTCGTGCTCGAACTGCTGAAGCCCCTCACCTGGTTTCCGCCGATGTGGGCGTTCGGCTGCGGGATCGTGTCGTCGGGACAGAGCCCGGCCGGACGCTGGCCCACGGTCCTTGCTGGCGTCGTGCTGGTCGGACCTCTTGTTTGCGCGACGAGCCAGGCGGTCAACGACTGGTTCGACCGTCACGTCGATGCCATCAACGAACCCGACCGGCCGATCCCTTCCGGACGCATACCTGGCCGTTGGGGTCTCGTCATCGCATGGATCTGGACGGCTTTGTCGCTTGCGGTCGCCTCGCAGCTCGGTCTCTGGGCATGCGGCGCAACTGTCTTCGGGCTCGTTCTGGCCTGGGCCTACAGTGCGCCACCGGTCCGGCTCAAGCAGAACGGCTGGATCGGCAACAGCGCCGTCGGCTTATGCTACGAGGGACTGCCGTGGCTGACGGCCGCCGCAATCATGACGAACGGCGCGCCGGACCAGCGCATCGTGCTTGCGGCCCTGCTCTATAGCATCGGTGCCCATGGCATCATGACGCTCAACGACTTCAAATCCATCGATGGCGATCGCATGATGCATGTCGCCTCCCTCCCGGCGCAACTCGGCACGCATCGCGCAGCACTGCTCGCCTGCGTCACGATGACATCGGCACAGGCGATCGTCATTGCGCTTCTGCTTCTCTGGGGGCAGCCGGTTCACGCCGCGATCGTCATCGCCCTGCTCTGCGGCCAATTCGCGTTGATGCGCCGACTGCTGCAAAGTCCGCGCGAGCGCGCGCCCTGGTACAACAGCACCGGCGTCAGCCTGTACGTGCTGGGCATGCTGGTCACCGCGTTCGCGCTCGGGAGGATCACGGCATGATGCGGGAAACCTTGCGACCGCTTTCCTGGCTGGGAATTGTCCGCCTCGGTCTTGTGCAAGCGGCACTCGGCGCGATCATCGTGCTCACCACGTCGACGTTGAACCGAGTCATGGTTGTCGAACTCGCCTTGCCGGCGATGCTGCCCGGCGTTCTGGTCGGCCTTCACTACGCGATGCAGGTGTTCCGCCCTCGTCTGGGCTATGGCTCCGACCTCGGCGGCCGCCGCACGCCGTGGATCATCGGCGGAATGGCGGTGCTTGCGATAGGCGGCGCGCTCGCCGCGGTCGCGACCGCATGGATGGCAACATGGCTGCTCGCAGGCATCACCCTCGCAGTAATCGCCTTCATCATGATCGGCATCGGTGTCGGCGCCGCCGGGACCTCGCTTCTCGTGCTGCTCGCCAAACGCACCGCGCCGGCGCGCAGGAGCGCGGCTGCTTCGATCGCGTGGGTCATGATGATCGCGGGCTTCATTGTCACCACGCTCGTTGCGGGTCGCGCGCTCGATCCTTACTCGGGCAGCCGGCTGGTCATCGTGTCATCTGCGGTCTCGGCGATTGCCCTTTTCGTTACGATCATAGGTATATGGGGGATCGAAGGCGAGACGCTGCCCTCCGAACGCGTGAGCGCCGCGCCGCGCGAAGGATCCTTCTCGAAAGAACTCAAGGAAGTCTGGACGGAGCCAAAGGTGCGCCGTTTCGCCGTTTTCATCTTCGTCTCGATGCTGGCTTACAGCGCCCAAGACCTCATCCTCGAACCGTTCGCCGGGGCGGTTTTCGGCATGACGCCCGGTGAAACCACGCGGCTCTCCGGCGTCCAGCACGGCGGCGCGTTGACCGGCATGATTCTCGTCCCCGTCATCAACATGCTGATGCCCTCGTGGCGAATGCAAACCCGCCCCTGGATCATAAGCGGTTGCATCGCTTCCGCGCTGGCGCTGTTCAGCCTGGCGCTTGCGGCACTGGTCGGACCCAGATGGCCGCTGCAGCTCTCGGTGTTGGCGCTCGGCGTCACCAACGGCGTGTATGCGATTGCCGCGCTCGGTGCGATGATGAATCTGGTCGGCGCCGGACATCGGAAGCGCGAAGGCACCCGCATGGGCGTGTGGGGCGCATCGCAGGCGATCTCGTTCGGCCTCGGCGGTCTGCTCGGGACACTCGTCAGCGACGCCGCGCGACATTTCCTCTCCTCACCTTCTCTTTCCTATGCCTTGGTGTTTACGGCCGAGGCCGGCCTGTTCGTCATGGCTGCCTACCTCGCGTTGTGGATCGGCGAGCCGCTGGCCAAGGATGACACCGGCAATTCAATGACCTTGGCAAGTCACGCAGGGAGCACGACATGACACATCCTTCCACATTCGACGTCGTGGTTGTCGGAGGCGGACCGTCCGGCGCCACTGCGGCCAACGACCTGGCGCACCTCGGATACCGCGTGCTGCTGCTCGACCGCGCCGGCCGGATCAAGCCGTGCGGAGGTGCAATTCCGCCTCGGCTGATCGCCGAGTTCGACATTCCCGACGAACTTCTCGTCGCGCGGATCTCGTCGGCGCGGATGGTGTCGCCCACCGGCAGAGAGGTCGACATGCCGATCGATGGCGGCTTTGTCGGCATGGTCGATCGCGACGTCTTCGATGAGTGGCTGCGCGAACGCGCCGCGCATGCCGGCGCCGAGCGGCGTACTGGCACTTTCAAGGAATTTCGACGCGATCAGGATGGCGTGGCGATGATCGTCTACGAGTCGCGTGACGCCGACGGAGCCTCGCAGACGCTCTCTATCCGTGCCAACGCCGTGATCGGCGCCGATGGCGCCCTGTCGGCGGTTGGCCGCCAATGCATCCCCGGCGCGGAAGACATTCGCTACGTCTTTGCCTATCACGAAATTGTCCGGTCGCCCGAACAGGGACAAATCCCCTTCGACGGCACGCGATGCGACGTGATCTATCGAGGCAAGCTGTCGCCGGACTTCTATAGCTGGATTTTTCCGCACGGCGCCACCACGAGCATAGGCACAGGCAGCGCATGCAAGGGATTTTCCTTGCGCGGTTCGGTGAGCGAGTTGCGGCAGACGCTCGGTCTCGACCAGGCCGCGACCGTCCGGCGCGAAGGCGCGCCAATCCCGCTCGAACCGCTCAAACGATGGGACAACGGCCGTGATGTCGTGCTGGCAGGCGATGCCGCCGGCGTCGTGGCCCCGGCCTCGGGCGAAGGCATCTATTACGCGATGGCCTGCGGGCGCTTCGTGGCCGAGGCGGTCCATCAGTTCCTGCTCACGGGCGATGCGCGGCAGCTCAAGCGCGCACGCAAGCGCTTCATGCGCCTGCATGGCGGCGTGTTCTGGATCCTCAAGCTGATGCAGCGCTATTGGTACATCAATGACAGCCGCCGTGAGCGCTTTGTCGCAATCTGCCGCGACCGTGACGTCCAGCAATTGACCTGGGATGCCTACATGAACAAGGCCCTGGTGCGCGCAAGACCCCTGTCGCATGTCCGAATCTTCTTCAAGAACATCGCACATC
This sequence comes from Nitrobacter sp., assembly GCF_051535235.1. Taxonomy (GTDB): domain Bacteria; phylum Pseudomonadota; class Alphaproteobacteria; order Rhizobiales; family Xanthobacteraceae; genus Nitrobacter. The sequence continues at coordinate 124,711 of NZ_JBPPLZ010000006.1, read as the reverse complement.
TGACCGGACTGGCGCGCGCAACCTGAGACGGGACGACAACTCGATGATCGATTTCCTCTCCGGCGTCCACGCGGTCGATCTGATCCTGGCGATTGTCGCAGCCGAAATCGTCGCGATCACGCTTTACTGGCAAGCGACCCGACGCGGCATTGCGCCAGCGCAGTTGCTGCCGAATTTGCTGGCGGGCGCGTTCCTGCTGCTCGCGCTCCGCCTCTCTCTGAGCGGCTATTCCTGGCCGTGGTACACGGCATGCCTGGCGCTGGCAGGCGTGGCCAACGTTGCCGATCTCAGGCAACGCTGGCATTGAGACGAGAATCTACTTCTTGTCCTTGTCCGGCGAGAAGGTCTTGATATAGGCGACGACGTCCTTGCGTTGCTGTTCATTGACGAGCTTGAAGGTCATCTTGGTGGAACCTGTGGCGAGATTGGCCTTGCCCTTGTCGGTGAGGAATTTCTTCAGGAACGCGTTGGGGTCGGGCAGATACTGGAAGATCAGATCTTCGCTCCACACCAGACCGTTCTCCCCAGCATGCTTGTTGAGGTCGGAATAGGCGAAGCCCGGCGCGGTACCGCACTGCCGGCCAATGACACCCGTCAGATTGGGACCGATCAAGTTCTTCGCGTTGGGACCGATGCGGTGGCAGGTCATGCACTGCTTGAAAACCTGCGCACCCCTTGCCGGGTCGCCCCCCAACCCCTCGCCTGCGGCGAAGCTTGCGGACGGAACCAGTGTGGCCGCAGCCACGAGGATCGCTGCGAAAGTGGCCATCTTTCCTATCATCATTACCTCCCGAAGGTCATTTCCTGGACTAGTAATGATTACTTAACATAAGATATTGTCAATAATTCTTGTCATAAATGGGGGTCACGATTGCTGTTTCTGCGGTTCCTCTAGGGCGAAGAGCGCGAAACGACCGGGTCCGGCATTAAAAGCGGTGGAGCACGTAAATTTTGCTTGACAGTCCTGCGCAACCGCGCAAAACGATCACATTGACCGGACTGTCAACATGTTCAGATTGGTTCGCCAGAACCCCTCGGTTGATTCCAAGGACCTCTTCACTGGCGCACGTGAGTGGCAATTCAGTTCGGCAATTGAACCTGGATGCGGAGCGCAATGTCGGAGTTCAACACTCCCCAACCTGATGTGACATTGCTTCTCGATATGGATGGCGTCATTCGCGAAGTGACGCTCGCCCCCGCCATGTCCAAGGAAAACATCGACGCATGGATCGGGCGTCCATGGTCAGAGGTCGTGGGCGGCGCGGGCGACAAGATCCAGCGCATGATGCAGGACACGCAGCGGACCGGCATCTCGGCGTTCCGGCAGATTATCCAGAAATTTCCGAGCGGCCTCGAACTGCCGATGGAGTTCACGACGGTGCTGCTCGGCGGCCGCGCCGGAATGCTCGCGATCGGCAAGAACCTGCAGGCGGTCGCCGAACTGCAGGCTCGACTGATCTCCGCGCAGCAGACAATAGAGCGCGACTACTGGAAGCTCCGCGAAATCGAAACGCGATATCGCCTTGTCATCGAAGCCTCCAACGATGCGGTCCTGCTGGTGAAGGTTGCCGATCTGCGCATAGTCGAGGCCAATCGGACTGCCGCCACCGCGCTGGGCGGCACTGCGCGTCGCAAGGAAGGCTTGGTTGGCCGGGACTTCCTGCAGGAGATCGCCGCCAAGGACCGCGAACCGATCGAGTTGATGCTGCGCAGGGTGCGCGACCAGGGCAAAACGCCGGCGATCGTGGTCCATCTCGGCGCAGAAGGCGCGCCATGGACACTACGCGGCTCGTTGATGACACAAGAGTCGACGCCTGTCTTTCTCGTGCAGATGACACCGATCGGAAAGCCGGCCGGAGCGACCGTGCCGCAGCAAGAAGGCCTCGAAGGCCTGCTGGATCGCCTTCCCGACGCGGTAGCGATTGTCGATGACAGTGGCGAGATCAAATTCGCCAATCGGGCGTTCAGCGAACTCGTCGAGATCGGATCCACCGGAGCGGTTACGGGCAAGAATCTCGGCCGCTGGCTGTCACGTCCTGGTGCCGATCTGGCCGTTCTGATTTCGAACATCCAGCGCCACGGCATGGTGCGACTGCTATCGACCACGGTTTTGGGGGAATTCGGCACGGAAACCGAGATCGAGATCTCCGCCTCCGGCTATCAGCACGGCGGTGACACCCGGATCGTCCTTGTCATGCGCAATGTCGCGCGGCGGCTTTCCCCGAACCCTCAAAGCGATAGTCTGCGAACGGCGCTGGCCTCCATGAACGAAACGGTCGGCAAGACGCCGCTGCGGAAATTGGTCAAGAGCACTGTCGAAGTGGTCGAACAACACTATGTACGTGCCGCGCTGCAACTTGCCGAAGGGAACCGCACGACAGCGGCGGAAATCCTGGGGTTGAGTCGGCAGAGCCTTTACGCCAAACTCGATCGATATCATCTCGATGAGAAACCGGATAGCACCGGATAGCGAGGAAAAATAAGGGGAGGTTATTTGACCTCGATCCCTCTTGCATCACCGGCCTTCGGACAGGCTACGCTCGCCAATTGCGAGCGCGAACAGATTCATCTTGCGGGGTCGATTCAACCCCACGGCGCGCTTCTCGTTGTTCGTGAGCCGGACAATGTCGTTATTCAGGCGAGCGCCAATGCCGGCGAGGTGCTGAAGGTCAGCCCTATTCTTGGTCGCCCGCTGTCCGATTTCGACGGCAATCTGCTGCTACAAATCCTGCCGCATCTGGGAAATCCGCTTCATTCGACGCCAATGACGGTGCGCTGCAGCCTTGGCAGCCCTCAGCGGCGATTTGACTGCACGATCCATCGCCCCTCAAACGGCGGTCTCATGCTCGAACTGGAACCCGCCGCGCCATCAGCCAACCCGACGCCGGCACTTGACGGCGCCCTTCACCGCATCACCTGGTCGTCCTCGCTGCGCGCCCTTTGCGATGAAACAGCCGCCATCTTCAAGGAAATCACCGGCTACGATCGCGTGATGGTCTATCGCTTCGACGATGAAGGACACGGCGAAGTATTTTCCGAACGACGACGCCAGGACCTCGAAGCCTTCCTCGGCAACCGCTATCCGGCATCCGACATTCCGCAGATCGCGCGTAAGCTTTACGAGCGCAATCGGGTTCGCTTGCTGGTCGATGTCAATTACACGCCGGTGCCCTTGCAGCCGCGCCTCTCGCCTCTGAACGGCCGTGATCTCGACATGTCCCTTAGCTGCCTGCGCAGCATGTCACCGATTCATCAGAAATATCTGCAGAACATGGGGGTGGGCGCAACACTGGTCTGCTCGCTGATGGTTTGCAATCGGCTGTGGGGACTGATCGCATGCCATCACTATGCGCCACGCTTTATCCCCTTCGATATGCGGGCGGTATGCGAGGCGCTGGCGGAAGCCTGCGCCATCAGGATTGCCGCACTCGAAAGCTTTGCACAGAGCCAGTCCGAACTGGTGGTGCGCAGGCTCGAGCAGCGGCTGATCGAAGCCGTGTCGCGCGATGGCGATTGGCAGACTGCCCTGTTCGACGGCGCACAATCCTTGCTCCAGCCCCTTGGGGCCTCGGGTGCGGCGCTGCTGTTCGAGGGACAGGTGACGACGATCGGCGATGTACCCGGTACCCAGCGAATCCGCGAGATCGGCGGCTGGCTTGACCGCAAGCGAACGGAGCGGGCAAGCCAGCGGCCGGAAAACCTCGTTACTGCGTCGCTGACGATCGACGAGCCCGCCTTCATGGATCTGCGTTCGGTCGCCAGCGGCCTCATCGCAGCGCCACTTTCGGCGAGTTCCGGCGAATACCTGATGTGGTTCAGGCCGGAACGTATCACAACCGTGACCTGGGGCGGTGACCCGCTCAAGCCGGTCATCATCGGCGACGATCCATCCGACCTTTCGCCGCGACGATCCTTCGCACAATGGCATCAGTTGGTGGAAGGCAAGTCCGATCCCTGGTCGCCAGCCGAGATATCCTCCGCCCGCATGATCGGCGAGACCGTGGCGGATGTTGCCCTGCAATTCCGCTCGGTGCGGATGGTCATTGCACAGGATCAGCTCGAAACCATCAGCCGCCAGGTGACCGGTTCGGTGCAACCCGTCATCATCGCCGATGTCGAAGGCCGCATCCTGCTCCTGAATGAAGCCTTTGAAGAACAATTGCGGGCATCGCACCCGCATTTGCCTCACCTTCGCGATCTGAGCACCTATTTTGCTTCACCGGTCGAGTTCCGCGCGAACCTGGAGGACCTGCTTCGCCACAAGCGAGGCTGGAGCGGCGAGTTGCAGATCAACAACAACGGTGCGCAGCCACGTTCGCTGATGGTCCGCGCTGATCCGGTCGTCGGACCGCATGAGCGCGTGCTCGGGTTCGTCATAATCTTCTCCGACCTCAGCGACCGCAAGGCCGCGGAGTCGGCGCGAACCCGCTTCCAGGAAGATATCGCCGGCGCACGACGGCCCAGTCTGGGTCTCGATCCAAGCGCCAGCGTCCTCTATCAGGAACTCGCAGCCTCAGCGGTCGAAAACGCACAGCTTGCGGCGCTCGAGGTCACGCACGGCGCGGAAATCAGCCAGATGCCGGAGATGCTCGACAGCATTCGCAACTCCACCAGCCGGACGCTCGACATCCTCGAGCATCTGGTTTGGCACACCTCGCATTCGGACGGCTAACGTAGCGCCCGTGCTGCGTCCGCCTGCACGGCAATTGAAAGATCGATGTTCAGCTCGAAGGCCAGCGCGGCCTCTTCGACGACCGCATCGAAATCCTCGCTCTCATCGCCTACGCGATCGATGGCGGACCGATAATCCGACTTGAACGCTTCAATGTCCGGGATCGCCGGAAAGACATAGAAGGATAGCGCTGCAAGCGGAAGATTGAGCGAGCGGGAAAGCAGGCGGCTTAAGATTTGGCCACCGCTCAGATCGCCCAGATAGCGCGCATAGGCGTGAGCAATCAGCCGGCTGCCGTTGCCATCCGAGGCGGCCACGATTGCGCTCACATATCTCGCCGTCTCCGGCGAGTGCTTCTCGCCAACGTCGCTGATTGAACCGTCGCTGATCGAGAAGTAACGCAGATCGGCTGCTATGGCACCGGCGCGATCAAGCTCAGGACGTACGATCGGTCCGATCCGGGATGACGCTCCGTGTCGCGCCAATTGCCGCTCGAGCGTCTGATAAACCGGAAGCAGGCTCCGCAGCAGACGTTCGTAGCCTTCGCGTGTGGCTCGCCCGCGCAAAATATCGGCGATGATCCCCGATCGCTCTGCCCGAACGTGCAGATCCCGCGTCCGCTCCCTCAACGCTTCCAAAAGGCTCGCCGGGCGCAACGCGCGCCCGGCGTGATCAGTTCGTTCGAGCATGCAACCTCACTTGCATTGAGGCTTATCGAGGCATGGCCAAGCCGTGCTTCACGCCCCAGTCGAACCAGTTATCGACGACCGTTCCCGACAGTAGGATACCAATGCCGCCGGTCAAGGGGCAAAGCACCGCGAACCACCAGGCCCAACGATGGATGGACTCGGCCGTGGCGTTGAACCCCATGGTCCAGCGCCAGAACAACGCACCCCGCTCGAACGCCGTGCCGCGATCGACAACCTGCTCGATCTCGCGCTCGCCTCCATAGCGGCTGATTGCAAGCACTGTCGCGCCGTGCATGGCAAACAGCAGTGCCGAACCATAGAGGAACGCGATCGAGAGCATGTGGAACGGATTGTAGAACAGATTACCGTGCGTGATCGAGAAGTTGTTGGTCCAGTCCAGGTGCGGGAAGATCCCGAACGGTACCGCCTCACTCCAGCTCCCCATCAGGATTGGACGGATGAACCCAAGCACGAGATAGAGCCAGATTGCCGCCGCGAAAGCCCAGGCGACGTGAGTGCCAAGTCCCAAAGCCCGAGCGCGGCGATAGGTCCTTACCCACCACAGCAGGATCGAGGTTGTCAGGAAGAAGCCCGCCATCAACCACCAGCCGCCTTCCTGCAGGGGCGGAAATATCTGCAATCCATATTCCGGCGCCGGCGGCTGCAATGCGAGCCATGGAAATTGCCGGATGAATTCCAGCGGACTCCAGTTGACGGAAGCCAGCATGTTGAGACCGATGATCTCGATCGCGACGAAGCCGGCCATCAACGAAGCGAGACCAAAGAAGCCTAGATAGACCGGTCCAATCTGCGCATCGCCGATCTTTCCGAGCCAGTAGGAGTGGCCTCCCTTTCCGAGGCGCTCCCAGATCCCGGGCTGCAAGGGGATGCCGGGATACACGGGACTGCGGACCTGAACTTGCGTGAAGATGTTCTGATATTCGGCCATTGCAACCTCCCATTCAACCGTGCGGCGACCAGATCGGCACGCTGCGCCACCACTCCCACCAGTCGGACCACAAGGCTCCTTCCGGACGCAACCAGGCCGGCCCGCTGATGACGATGCAGACGGCGCTGAAGAAGACTGCAGAAAGAGCCAGGAAGAGACCGAGCCGGTGAATGCCGAGCGTCCCGATCGAGTAGCCAAGCAGGTCGCGAAACATCGTATTCTCATGCTCCGGCGATTTGACTTCCTCGCCGCGGCCAGGGTTGGTCGACGACAATATGAGCGAACCGTGAAGCGCGAGAGCGAAGCAGGTCGTGAAGAAGAACGTGATCGCGACCATGTGCGCGGGGTTGTAGTGGAAATTGCCGAACTCATACCCCGTGTTCGACACCCAATCGAGATGCGAAATGATGCCGTAAGGGAAACCGTAGCTCCACGACCCCATCAGAACCGGACGGATCACTTCGAGGGTGAAATAGGCAAAGATAGCGAAGCCGAATGCAAACGGCACGTGGTACCCGATTGCAAGCTTCCTGCAGATCTCGACTTCGCGCAGGGCCCAGGAAACGAAGGCGCCGAGCGCGCACACCGTGATGAGTTGCCAGAAGCCGCCTTCAGCCAGCGGCGCAAAGGACAAGCCATATTGGGCATCCGGCGGATTGATGCTGATCTGCCAGAGGTTCCAGGTGGGCCCGAGAGCCGCGGCATACAGAATGAGCGATACGCCGATGAACGTGAAGAAGATCGTCGTCACTCCGAAGAAGCCGACATAGAACGGGCCGACCCAGAAATCAAAGAGATCGCCGCCGATCAACGTACCGCCGCGGACGCGGTATTTGCGTTCAAAACTGAGCATGGCCATCGGTCATTCCTCCAGTGCTAACGATGCCGCCTCGCCGTTGGAATTGGGAGCGGGCAAACCGGATCTGCCGTCCAGATCGCCCGCTTCCAGATATTGATTCCTAGCCGAGCTTGAGCGGAGTCGCCGGGTCGGAAATGGACGACGTCTTTGCTGGACGAGGTCCTTCTAGCCAGTTGAACCGGTTCGTACTGAGCAGGATGAAATGGATCACCAATGCCAGTGCGAACAGGAACGTGAACAGAGCAACCAGCGTTCTGCGCGGATCGAACAACAACCATAAGCGCCACATAGTCTTCTCCTTCTCTAGGTCAGGTAGGAGCTAACGATGCTGGCGTAGTGGATCGCTCCATCCATCGCCGCCTTATACCCGCCAGGGCCCGGTAGCCACGGACGCCACATCCAGGCGAGAATGTGCGCGATGATCGCAATCACCGTGAAGATCACAAAGCTCGTCATGAAGATGCTGTGGAATTCCTTGGCTTCCGATTCGGTCAGCCCCGACAGAGAGCCTCCCTTGCTTGGTACGTCCACCATGTGTAGTACCTCCTATTTAGGCCTTTCGGCCGAATGCCGCTCGAAGCATGAGCGGCGTCGAAGGCCATCCCGTTGCCGGCATGGCCATCCGTGCAGCGAGCCGCACGAATTCCCTGTCACAACCCCACGAACGACGACGACGCGCAGTTCGCAGCCATCTCGCTCGTCTCCCCAAGGACTGAATTGCGATGTTGCGCCTCGTTACCGCTCCGCGCACTGATGCGCTTGAGGGTGACTGGCACGAGGAAAGCAGCGAAGCAGGCGGTGTAGACCAAGAGATATTCGAAGCCTGCTTTCGAGCCTGAAGCTGGTTTGTGGTGTGTGCTCTCATACGGCGCCATCGACATCGGTCTCTCCTTCCCGGTTGAGATACGATTTCCTGATCATGCGGCTTGCCCTTCCAGCGATGTACTGGCTTCGGCAAGAACCTCCTCCGTCACCCGCTCCAGGCCGGATCGGAGTGCACCGCGCTCGGCGGCATCGCGGAGGCGCTTGGCAGCGGAGATCCGCACCAGCACGGGCTGACTGTCGACTATGCGGTCGAGAGCGAGTTTGGCCGCCGGGTCCCAGGCGAGTTCGCGATGAACGCGCGACGGCGTAGCCTCGATCTTGTCGAGGCTGGTTGCGAGCGGAAGAATATGAAACAGCGCGTCGAATAGCGCGTTGCAGACTTCCTGCACCAGAAAGGTGGCGCCGGCATATCCCATGAAAGGCGTTCCGGTGTGCCGCCGGATCGCTGCGCCTGGGAAAGAGGCCGGGATGTAGATCGCGCGGCCACCGACTTCGGACGCGTACATGCGTTCGTTGTAACTTCCGAACAGCACTAAAGGCGTCTTCTCATGCACCGCCTTGCGGATGGTCTCGTTGTCGGTCTTGGTCCCAGCCGTGCGAGCGAAGGCGAACATGCAGGGCAAACCCAGCTCGGCTTCGAGAAAATTCCGTATGCCTCGCGTGTAGGTCTCGTTAGCGACAATGCCGAAGCTCGCGGTTCCGAAAAAGTCCTGCGTGACTGAACGCCAGAGGTCCCACAGCGGCTTGATGGTCGTGTGTTTCTCGCGCTCGATAAAGGACTCCGGATCGAGCCCGAGAATTTCACCGAGCGAGCGCAGGAACGCGGTCGTGGAATGCAAGCCTATCGGCGCCTGCAGATAAGGCCGCTCCAGGGTCTCGCACAGCAACCGCCCAAACTCGCGATACATGCAGATGTTCGCGTCGGCGTTGATAAGCTTCGGAATGTCGGCGAGGTGGCTGCCGAGCGGAAAGACCATGTTGATCTCCGCGCCGATGCCCTCGACCAGGCGACGGATCTCGGCGAGATCGGATGGCATGTTGAAAGTGCCGTAGATCGGGCCGATGATATTGACGCGCGGCTTGGCGCCCTCAGCGCGCGGCTTGCGTTCGGGAATCTTGCGCAGGCCGTATTCGCTCCACAACCAGGACATGGCGCGGTTGGCGCTCTGCCATTGATCCTCGTCGATCGTCCGCGGCAGGAAGCGCTTGATGTTGCTGCCTTCGGGCGTCACGCCGCCGCCGATCATCTCGGCGATCGACCCCGTCACCACCACCGCGGGCAGATCGGGATCGAGCACGGCGCGCGCGCGCTTCATGGCCTGCTCGGTGCCCTTCTGGCCGAGTTCTTCCTCGGCGAGTCCGGTCACCACGATCGGCAGCTCGTGTGGCGGCAGCCCATCGGTGTAATGCAGCACCGACGTCACCGGCAGGTTTTCGCAGCCGACCGGCCCGTCGATGATCACCTGCAGGCCCTTGATCGCGGTGAACGCATAGACCGCGCCCCAATAGCCGCCCGCACGATCGTGATCGAGCACGAGCATCAGATCATCTCCTCGGACTTGCGCTTCTTGGCTTGCGCCAGCGTGGCCTTGCGAAATTTATCGCGGTAATCGGGCCGCAGCGTCGGCGTGTCCTGCCATATCCCGGCTTTGTCGCCCTCGCCCACGCCCTCGAAGAATTCGCGCATGGTGTCGAAGCGGGCTTTGCCGGCGATCGCGGCATTGACGACTTGGGCGAGCGAGCCCGCGCCGGCGGCGCCGAAAAGCGGACGGGCCGAAATCAGGTTGGTGAAGTAGAGCGCGGGGATGGCTTTGGCTTTCGCTTTCTGCACGACCGGCGTGGTGCCGATGGCGAGATCCGGAGCGAACTCCTCCATCGCGGCGAGATCCTGCTCGAGCGAAGCGCGATACTGCACGCGCACGCCCTTGGCTTCGAGCCACTCGCGGTCAGCATCCGACCACGGCGTGCGCGGGCAGGCGGTGCCGACGTAACGCAGGTCCGCGCCACTCTCCACCAGGAGCCGGCCGACCAGAAGCTCCGATCCCTCATAGCCGGACAGCGTGATGCGGCCGCTGATCGTCTTGGCCGCGAGCGCGGCGGTGATCGCGGGAAGCGCGGCATTCTTCGCCGCGTCGATGGCGCTCCGCGCCACTCCGCATGCGGACCCGACCGCGTCGAGCCAGGCGGCGGTGCCGTCGCAGCCAACAGGCGCGGAGCCTATGACGGCGCGGCCCGCGGCTTCGAATTCGCGGATCGAGGCCTTGTAGAACGGATGGATCGCGGCCACCGCGGCGCAGTCCAGCGCAGCATAGAGTTCGCGCCATTCCCGCGTCGGGACGGCCGGACCGACGGCCAGTCCCATCGGGGCCAGCAGCATACCGATGCCGACGGGATCGGCCGGGAACATCTCGCCGAGCAAGGTCACGGTCGGCTTGCCGGACTGCGGCGCGCGCGGTGCCTGGACCGGCCCCTCCTCGGCTTCGCGCCGTGCGTAGTTCAGCATCGCGGCCGCCAGCACGTCCTTGGCTTCGGCATGAGTCGGAACGCCGAAGCCCGGAACGTCGATGCCGATGACGCGAACACCGTTGATTTCTTTCGGCAGGATTTGCAGCGGCACGCCGGATGCAGTCGGCACGCACAGATTGATGACAACCACCGCATCGAATTGCGCGGGATCCGCAAGCTTGAATACGGCGTCGCGGATGTCCTCGAACAGTTTTCCCGTCACCAGCGTCTCGGAGTTGAACGGCACATAGCCGACGCTGCGCCGCGCGCCATAGAAGTGCGAGGTGAAGGTCAGTCCGTAGACGCAGCAGGCCGAGCCCGACAGGACCGTCGCCGTCCGGCGCATCCGCAGCCCCACGCGGAGCGAGCCGAACGCCGGACACATGCTTTGCGGCTGGTCGTGCGGCCCCACCGGATAGTCGGCGGCGTAGCGCGCCAGCGTCTCGCTCTTGCCGGCCGCTTCGGCGGCCTTCTTCAATTCGTCCTTGCCGGCGTGACAGCTCAATCCGCCGCCGGGCGTCGGCGCGGAGCCGGCGACCGCCGCAGGCTCAAGCTCCGGAGCCGCGACCTGAATGTCGCTCTCACTCGTCGTCCGGTCATGGCGAAGTGCTTCGCTCATTGCGTCACGTCCGTCATACGTTGTCGTAAATTACTTCGAGGGTAGGTTTCGCCTTGACCTGCGGACCGCACATGTCCTCGATCGTCGCCTGCTCCAGCACGACATCGCGTCCGACATCGGAGCTTTTGAACAGGCTCAGCAATCCGTCATGCGTCAGCGTGCGGGGCTGTTGCGGCGGCGCGTCCGCGACACGCGCCGCAAGTTCCTCGAACAGCGGCGCCCATGGCGTGCCAGGCTTGCCTATGATCTGATAACTGGCGCTCTTGCGACGAATATCGTCGTCCGCCGGTATCGACGACAGTACGGGAATGCCCGCCGCTTGCGCGAAAGCGGCCGCCTCGCCGGTGCCGTCGTCCTTGTTGACGACGATTCCCGCGACACCAACATTGCCGCCGAGCTTGCGGAAATACTCGACCGCCGAGCAGACGTTGTTGGCGACGTAGAGCGATTGCAGGTCGTTGGAGCCGACGATGATCACCTTCTGGCACATGTCGCGCGCGATCGGCAGGCCGAAGCCGCCGCAGACGACGTCGCCCAGGAAATCGAGCAGCACGTAGTCGAAGCCCCAGTCGTGGAAGCCGAGCTTCTCAATCAGTTCAAATCCGTGGATGATTCCGCGGCCACCGCAGCCGCGGCCGACCTCCGGCCCTCCGAGTTCCATCGCGAACACGCCGTCGCGCTTGAAGCAGACGTCGCCGATGGCGACCTCGTCGCCTGCGAGCTTCTTCTTTGACGAGGTTTCGAGAATGGTCGGGCAAGCACGGCCGCCGAACAGCAGCGAGGTGGTGTCGCTCTTGGGGTCGCAGCCGATCAGGAGCACCTTCTTGCCGAGTTGCGCCATCATGTAGGACAGGTTGGCGAGCGTGAAGCTCTTGCCGATACCGCCCTTGCCGTAGATCGCGATGATCTGCGTCTTTTTGGTCGGCGGCGTGGTGACCGGCGCATCCGGCTCCACCGCAGCTTCCGCACGCAAATTGTCCGTCATGGCACTGAGCTTCGGATGAACGTTCATGCGTATGCTCTCCAATCGAGGACCATTTTCAGACACGAGGGATCGTTGAATGCGGTCCGGTATGCGTCGGTCGCCTCCGGGGCGTCTGCGCGATGACTGATCAGCCCGTCGAGCGACAGCTTCCCGCGATCGACGAGGTCGCGCACGGCAACCAGATCGTCCTGGCGCCATTCGGCGGAGACGCGGATGCGCGCTTCGCGCATGAACGCCGGCGGAAACACGAAGCTGAGCGGCATGCTGTAGAAGCCGGCGAGAACGATCTCGCCTCCGGGCGCAAGATGAGCGATCAAATCGTCGAGCAGCGAGGCATCGCCGCTGACATCGCAGATGACGCGATAGTCGCGCCGCGTATTTGCAGCGGGATCGATGACTTCGTAACCGGTTGCACCCCTGGCACGATCGGCGTCACGCTCCCATACGACCGGCGGCGCGCCGCCAAGCGCCATGGTAAGGCGCGCAAGGAGCCGCCCGAGCACACCATGTCCGACGATGCAATCGGGCTTCGGGTCGCCGCGCAACGCGTGATAGGCCGTCGCGGCAAGCGCGAGCAGCGTACCGTGCTCGCCCAGCGCTTCATCGAAGGAGACCGCGCGCCTCGCCGGCACCACGAGATGCGACGCAGCCGCGCCGAACAGGCTGCGCACCTCGCCGAAGCAACCCGCCGCGCCGGGCACGAACACGCGCTCGCCTTTACGGAAACCTGAATCGGCATCGCAGGATCGGACGCGTCCCACCGCTTCATAGCCCGGCACCAGCGGATAGCCCATGCCGGGAAAAACCGGCATTCGCCCTTCGAACAGCAAGCGTTCCGTGCCGGTGCTGATCGCGGTCCATTCGATGTCGACAGCGAGATCGCCGCCAGAGGTTTCAGCCAAAGGAAGCCGCTTCAGCGCGAGTTGCTTTGGAGTTTCCAGCACGACGGCCAACGTATGCATCTGGCTAATCCCCCGGCGGACTTCTCATCTGAGTGTCATGATAACCTTACTATTCTATGTGTCAACTGATATTTACAATTTCGTCAGGCGCGCGCGACGATGACCTTTGCAATCATCGGAATCCGGGTAGAGCGTTGGCGCACGTCGGCGAATCCGGATTGCTTCAACATATTTCGCAGTGCAGCAACGCTGCGCGGACGGCCGCTGCCCATGGCGCGGAGGTAGACGGCGAAATAAGCGCCGACCGGATCGACGCCCGATGGATCGGACATCGGCTCGCCGATCACCAACACGCCATCCCGGGGCAACGCTTCGCGCACGCGCGCAAACAATTGCAGCACCGCGTCATCGTCGTGATCGTGCACGACACGGATCAGCGAAATGACATCCGCCCCTGCCGGCAGCGGATCCGTGAGGAAACTCCCCTCCATGACCGACGCGCGATGATCGAGAGCGGCCGCGGCGAATCTCTCGCGCGCGATCGCAGCGACTCCAGGAAGGTCGAACAATTTCAGATCCAGCGCGGGAGTCTGCTGCCCGGCCGCGATCAGGAAACTGCCGTCACCACCACCGACATCGAGAAGACAGCGGTGTCGGGCGAAGGAATAGGCGTCAAGCACCGCCTCCGCGACCATGGGCTGAGTGGCCGACATCAGCGCGGTGTAAGGCGAGACCACCTCGCGGGTCAGCGCGGAAGGTGACGTCTGGCGGGCATAGGGCCAATAGTGCGCAAGCCTGCGCTCGCCCGGTTCGTCGCGCAGCAGCGCAACCGGATCAGCCAGATCGGCATAGAGTGCGGCATGATGCTCGACCATCGCGGCAATGCCGGAGTTACCCAGCATCGCCGCACCGAGCGGGCCGAGACCGTAACGCTCGCGTCCGCGTCGTTCCAGCAATCGGAGCGAGGTGGCCGCTTCGAGCAACGTCGTCATGGCATCGATGGGCATGGACGCACGCGCCGCCAACATCGCGGTCGGCAACGGCCCATCCCGCAACTGCTCGAACAGATGCACGCGGACACAGGCAACCAGAACCTGCGAATAGACAAAGCCCGCGCAAAGGTCGAACAACGCATTCGCATGACGCCGCGCGATCGGCCGCGTCAAGGGAAAGGCCGTGGCAAAACGCTGAAAACGCCTGCTGCACAGCAAGAAATCGCGAAACCCCCGCCAGCCGTGGCCGAGGAGACGGCCCGATTCGATTCGGTCGCTGAGGGCCATGGCTGGCCTCGCAATTGCTATGCGGCGAATTGCGCTAGACGCTTCGGCACCAGGCGCTTCGCCTCCTGCTCCATCAATGTCTTCAACTCATGTGCGTTGGCGCAGGGCGGCATCGTGCGGATACCGTCGGCGACGAGTTCGTGAAGATAGGAGATCGCACCCGTAAGCCCGTAGCGAATGACCGCGCTGGGACGGCCGAGCGCGACATCCTTGCCGATTGGCTTACCGGCCTCCTCCTCGTCGCTCGCCGCATCCCTGATGTCATCGGCGACCTGATATGCCTCTCCGATCTTTTCGCCTAGGCTGCGCCAGGCTTCCGGATTGTCTTCGCCCGCAGCGGCGGCTCCACAGACCGTGGCCGCGGCAAACAATGCGCCGGTCTTCGAACGATGGTAGTGCGACAGATCGATTTCCGCTTCACACTCCCAGGCCTGGCCCGCGACAATGCCATGAGGCACGCCGACCGCCGCGCCGACCGTTGCGATCAGGCGCGTTATTCGTTGTGGCGAACATGCGGCACGCGCCATGGTCTGAAAGGCGAGGACGATCAGCGCGTCGCCTACGAGAACCGCCAGCGGCTCGCCGAAGGCGGCATGGACCGAGGGGCGCCCGCGCCGGATCGCGGCGTCATCGAAGCAGGGCAGATCGTCATGCACCAACGAAGCACAATGCAGAAGTTCGATGGCCGCGCCCGCAGCCGCGGTCGCCTCGGGTTCATCGTCTCCGCAGGCGCTCGCAACCGCATAGCACAACCGGGGTCGGACCCGTGCTCCTCTGGGAAATACCGCGGCGCTCATCGCCGCCGCCAATCGAGGTGGACATCGCGCCTGCCCGGCTAATCCGACCGCCTGATTAAGAGAATTCTCGATCCGCGTCGCGATATCCATGGCCTGCCTCCGTGTTTGTGGCCGCCTCGAAATGTCAACTATAATTGACGTTTGACATGTAAAGCATAATAGACGGATATTCCCGAACAGCAAGCGGTTTGTTCTGAGAGACGTCATGAGCAGCCAACGAGTGGTCGTCATCGGAGCCGGAATAGCGGGACTGAGCGCGGCGCTGGCCCTGGTAGCCCAGGGTCTTGAGGTCACGGTGGTCGAGCGCACCGCCCGTCCCGGCGGCAAGATGCGTGAGGCGGTGCTGGGCAACTGGCGTATCGACTGCGGTCCGACTGTCTTCACCATGCGCTGGGTGTTCGACGAATTGTTCGACTCGCTCGGCGAGCAACTCGACGATCACATCACGCTTCGTCCGTTGAGTGTTCTCGCCCGCCACGCCTGGGCCGATGGCAGCCAGCTTGATCTGTTCTCCGATGAAGAGTGTTCAGCGGACGCGATCGGCCGTTTCGCAGGCCAGTCCGAGGCCGCGGGCTTCAAGGCCTTCAGCGCGGATGCGAAGAAGATCTTCGACGTCCTCAAGGCGCCTTTTATCTCTGCACCCGCACCGAGCATGACATCGTTGCTGCTTAGTTCCGGCGTTCGCGACCTGATAGCGATCAGGCCGTTCCAGACGCTTTGGAAGGCGCTCGGCGGCTATTTCAGGGATCCCCGCCTCCAGCAATTGTTCGGCCGCTACGCCACCTATTGTGGCTCGTCGCCATTCGACGCGCCGGCCACGCTGATGCTGGTCGCGCATGTCGAGAGCGCGGGCGTCTGGCTGGTCGACGGCGGCATGCATCGGGTCGCCTCAATCATGTCCGAGATGGCCGCGAGCCGCGGCGTGCAGTTCCACTACGACGCGGACGTATCGGACGTCGTCGTCGAATCCGGTCGCGCGTCGGGCGTCCTGCTCGCCGACGGCGAGCGCATCGAGGCCGGCAATGTCATCATGACTGCCGACGTGGCAGCGCTTGCACAAGGCCTGTTTGGTCCCGACGCGGCACGAACGGCGGCCGTCATTCCGGACAAGGCGCGCTCGCTGTCGGCCATGACCTGGAGCTGCGTCGCCGCTCCGAGTGGATTCCCGCTGCTTCGTCATTCCGTGTTCTTCTCGCGCGACTATCGCGCCGAGTTCGACAGCATCGTCGGCCGCCGCCAGTTACCGAGCGAGCCGACCGTCTATGTCTGCGCGCAGGACCGCAACGACGAGCCGCCAGCGGGATCGTCGCCGGAGCGGCTGTTCATTCTCGCCAACGCGCCTGCGGTCGGCGACCGGTATCGATTCGAACCAGCGGAGATCAGCCAATGCGCGAAACGAACCTTCGGGATGCTGGAACGGTGCGGTCTCACCATCAAGCCAACCCCGGAATTGACGGAGGTCACGACGCCGACCGACTTCAATCGGATGTTTCCGGGAACGGGCGGCGCGTTGTATGGCCGAAGCTCTCACGGCTGGCTGGCGTCATTCCAGCGGCCGGGAGCAAAAACGAAGCTTCCCGGACTGTACCTGGCGGGAGGGAGTGTCCATCCGGGACCGGGAGTGCCGATGGCGGCACTATCGGGACGGATGGCGGCAACGAGCCTGATCGCGGACCTGACTTCGACCGCGCCGTTCCGAAAAACGGCTACGCGTGGTGGTATGTCGACGCGCTGAGCGACGATGGCGCACAAGGCATCACGCTCATCGCCTTCATCGGCAGTGTGTTCTCGCCTTACTATGCGCTTGCCCGGCGCTTCGGCCGCGGCGACCCACTCAATCATTGCGCGTTGAACGTCGCGATCTATGGCCAGCAGCGCAAGCACTGGGCCATGACCGAGCGCGGCCGCGCCGCGATACGGCGCAGCAAAAACGAATTCGTCATCGGCCCGAGCCGTATCGACTGGAATGGTGAGGCGTTGACATTCACGATCGATGAAGTGGCCGTCCCGTTTCCACATCGTCTCCAGGGCGTCGTACGCGTCTATCCCTCCGCATTGACCAGGAACGCTTTTACGCTCGATGCCGCAGGACGCCATCGCTGGCACCCGATCGCTCCCTGTTCGCAGGTTGAGGTCGACTTCCGGCGACCCTCGACACGGTGGCTCGGCGAAGGCTATTTCGACATGAATTACGGAGAGGCGCCGCTCGAGCATGACTTCATCGGCTGGGAGTGGTCACGCGCAGATACCGGGAAGGGAACAGTCGTCTCGTATGACATGATGGCGCGCAGTCAGGACGCAAGCAGCCTTGCCATGCGATTCGACCGAACGGGTACAGTGGAGCATTTGGAGCCGCTGCCGCGGGCCAGTCTGGATTCGACCGGCTGGCGCGTTGCGCGAACGGCGCGAGCCGACGCGCAGCAGCTTGTCACCGTAAAGCGCACACTCGAGGACGCTCCGTTCTACGCACGCTCGCAATTATCGGCAAAACTCTTCGGCGAAACTGCCGAGATCGTGCATGAGAGCCTTTCGCTCGATCGTTTCCGGATGCCCATCGTGCAGGCCATGCTGCCTTTCCGCATGCCGCGGCGATCGCGAAGGACAGAACCTTTTCGATTCTGATGAAATCAGAAGCGAGGCTCTATGATTTGTCCCGGGTCTCGGCCGTCTCGCGCTCGGCGCGCTTGCGATCAAGCCTGCGTCCCTGCCACTC
The DNA here is from genome assembly GCF_051535235.1 of Nitrobacter sp. Taxonomy (GTDB): domain Bacteria; phylum Pseudomonadota; class Alphaproteobacteria; order Rhizobiales; family Xanthobacteraceae; genus Nitrobacter. The sequence continues at coordinate 106,916 of NZ_JBPPLZ010000006.1, read as the reverse complement.
GAGCAAAGCCCAGCCAAGCGCGAACATTGCAACCACGCAGAACTCGACGAGTCCGCCCATCCCGTTCATGAGAGGTCACCGGCGCGCCGCAACTGGTCGCGGTGTTCGAGTCGCTCGAACAGATCGAGTACCCACACGGCCCGATCGCGCACGCTCTTTCGAGGGGATCTCGGCATGCTCAATGCAACCGTCGACGGGGACGCTGCGACTGCATCCAGCAGAAAGCGGGCCGCCGGATCCACATCATCGCTGATCAAGCCGTGCTCGGCAAAAGAAGCCTGCGCCACGGCGTCGGCAAGCAGGCGAAGCTTGCGCGATCCGGACACAACCGTTCGGCGTGAAACCGAATCAAGCCCTGCGCGCGCCAGCTCATGTCCAATCTCGGCGTAGATCAACCGCGCGGCATGAATGCCGGGGCGGCAAGAAGCCGGGAGCGCCCCGACGCCGGCGATGGACCGCTGATAGAATGTGTCGGCGACGGCAAGCAGGCGCCCGATGACGCTGCCGATGCGCATGTCGTAACGCGGATCGGCCAGCCACGTCGCGGGATCGATCGCCGCCTCGCGCAGCCATTGCAGCGGCAGATAGAGGCGGCCGGCGCGCGCGTCCTCACCAACGTCGCGGGCGATATTGGTGAGTTGCATCGCGATGCCGAGATCGCAAGCCCGCGCGACGACAGCCGGATCGCGCCGGCGCATCAGCAGTGCCATCATGGCGCCGACGGCCCCGGCAACGCGCGCGGCATAATCCAGAAGATCGTCGAGCGTCTCGTAGCGGCGGCCTTCGGCATCCCAGGCCAATCCCTCGAGCAGTGCTTCGGGCAATTTCCTCGGAATGGCGAAGCGCGCGACCACCTCCGCAAACGCCCGATCGGCCGGCAACGCCAGTGGCTGACCGGCATAGGCACGAGCAAGGCGATCCCTCAACCCGTCGACCGCATTCGATCGGCTGCCGCCGAGATCAACGGCGTCGTCGGCGAGACGGCAGAAGGCATAAAGAGCGATCGCGGGATCGCTGACCGCGCGTGGCAATATCAAGGAGGCCGCAAAGAAGGTCCGCGAGCCGCCGCGCAGCAGCGTCTTGCAGACTGCGATATCGGAGACATCAGTCACGCGATCTTCTCCAGCGATTTTGCATCGGGAACGATGTCGTCGAGCACACGGGCCGAGGACAGGACGCCAGGAAGGCCGGCGCCTGGATGCGTGCCGGCGCCGACGAGAAACAGCCGCTCGACCTCTTCGCTCCTGTTGTGCGGGCGGAACCACGCACTCTGGGTCAGGACCGGCTCGAGTCCGAAGGCCGCGCCACGATAGGATGAGAGTCGATCCTGGAAATCCTGCGGGGTCAAAATTCGCGAGCTCACCACGTCGCGCCCGAGATTCGGCAAGACGGTCTCACTGAGCGCCCGTTCGATCCGTTGACGATAAGGCTCGGCCTGGACCGACCAGTCGATGCCGCTCTCGAGATGCGGGACCGGCGACAGCACATAAAAGGCATCGCAACCCGGCGGCGCCAGCGAGGGATCAGTCGCGGTCGGCCGGTGGAGATAGAGGCTGAAATCCTCCGCCAGCACCTTTCGCTCGAAGATGTCCTGCAGCAGTCCGCGATAGCGTGGCCCGAGCAGGATTGTGTGATGCGCGACGTGGTCATAGCGGCGGCGCGTGCCGAAATACCAGACGAACAGGCTCATCGAGTAGCGCGCATTGTCGATGCGGCGATCGGTCCAGCGTTTGCGCGCAATTCCCGGCAGCAGTTTCTTATAAGTCCAGGCAGGATCGGCATTCGACACCACGATATCGGCCTGCAAGGTCTCGCCACTCGCGAGCCGTACGCCGGTGGCGACGCCTCGTTGCGTCAGGATCTCGGCGACCTCGGATCCGCACCGGACCGATCCGCCCTGCCCCTCTATCAAGCCGACCAGTCCCTTCACCAGGCTGCCGGTGCCGCCCATCGCGAAATGCACGCCCCAGCGCCGCTCCAGGAATGCGATCAGGCAGTAGATCGAGGTGGTCGTAAACGGATTGCCGCCGATCAGAAGCGGATGAAAGCTCAGCACGACACGCAGCCGCTCGTCGCGCACGAAGGACGCGACAAAATCATACACAGTACGATAGCTCTTCAAGCGGAGCATCGCCGGCACGATGCGCGCCATGTCCTTCCAGGAGTCAAAGGGCACGTCGCCCAGTTCCTCGAATCCAACCTTGAAGATGGCCTCGCTGGCTTTCAGAAAGTTTTCGTAACCGGCGACGTCGTCCGTTGAGAAGCGGGCGATTTGTTCGCGCATTTCCGCCGCATCGCCGGAGCAATCGAACACGGCGCCGTCGTCGAAGCGAATGCGGTAGAACGGCGACACGGGCTTCAGCGTGACGTCATCGGCAAGCCGGCGGCCGCACAGCCACCATAGCTCCTCGAACAGGAAGGGAGCGGTGATAATTGTGGGGCCGGCATCGAAGGTGAAGCCATCCTGCCGATGCACATAGGCCCGCCCGCCCGGCGCATCGAGCTTTTCCAGAACGGTCGTGCGATATCCCCGCGCTCCCAGCCGCACCGCCGCCGCCAGTCCGCCGAATCCGCTGCCAATGACGACAGCGTGCGGCCGGGGGTCGGCGCGGAACGTCCGCGCATGAATGGGGGGCGAGACATCGAGCATGACGCAAAGTGTAAACTTAAATTGACGGTTGCGCCAGAAAAATATCAAGTCAAGTTGACATTCCCTGTTGCGGCGCAATGACACCGGAAGAGATTCCTTCGTCAATGATGATTTGCGCGGCAAGTTCGGGCACTTCCTCGTGCATGAGATGACCATGTCCCGGAATCATCTTCAATTTTGCCTTGGGCAGGATCTCCCGAACCCTCCGCGCGATGTCCGGCGGAATCGTGCGATCGTTGGAGGCTGCGATCAGCAGGAGGACAGGTTGCAGCCTGGGCAGATCACGGACCAGCGGACGCAATTCCCAATTCGCCATCATCTGCAAGGCGGCCGCGACATGCGCGGGGGTGGAGACAAGCTTGCCATAGAGCCGCTCGCCTTCGGCGTCGATGATCGATCCTGTTCCGGTGATCAACCGGTGCACCGCAGCCGGATCACCGCCACGCCGGGCGACCAGCCGCGGCACTAGCGGGTTGAACGTCAAGGCTTTGGCGAGCGGCGAGAACACCAGCGCGGCAAAGCCGCCAAACGGCAGAAAGGCGCCATTGAGGCTGACGATCAGGCTCGGCTCGATCGATCGGTCAAGCGCCATGCGCGTGAGAATCGCGGCTCCGGCCGAATGGCCGATCGCGACTTGCGGCTTCACATCGAGTTGCCTGCAAAGCGCGGCGAGATCCCGCGCCATGCTGGGAAGCGACAATCGAAAGGCCGGCGGCATCTCGGTAAAACCGTGACCAGGCAAATCCGGCGCGACCACCGTAAAGCGCCGCGCCAGGAGCGGCATGAGCGTGCGCCAGGAATGCGTGGCCGATCCGGTCCCGTGCGCGAGCAACGCGACGGGACCTGATCCCATGATCTGAACGTGCCAGCGGTATCCGGCGGCTTCCACGAAGCGGCTTGCTTCGCGGTTAGGCCAGTCCGCGCCATCGGCACGCCAGGACAGTTTTGCACCCATCGTGCCGCCACTGACAAAGAAGTTACGAAGTCACCGATACATGCGTCTCAGAGATGAGTTTATTTCGTCACCAAACGAGTCAGGAAGCTTTCGTAGAGCGCGATGAATTCCGCAAGCTTTTCGAAATGCGGCATGGCGCCCGTCTGAAAAACCGAAATATCCCAATTCGGCAGCCGCTGGACGAGCACTTTTTGTTCGTAGTCGACAAAGTCTCCGCGCAAACCGTGGGACATCCAGACGGGCATCGAGAGGTTCCGGTAGAGTTTCATCGCATCCGTGCTGAAGAGGTAGCCCGACACGAAATAGTAAGGTGCGTTTTCCGCGCCCGGTTGATGCGTGGTGATGTAATCGTATTCGAGCAACCCCTCGTCGATCTCTTTCGAACCCCAGCTCTTCTGAAGGAAGAAGCGGATGCTGGCGCGGGAGGTAAGAGCCTGGAAGAAGCCCTGCCTCCATAGCGGAAACCTCAGCAATCCAAGCAGCCAGGGCATCGCGCGCGTGCCATCGCCTCCAGTCCGCCCTGCAGCCCGGGCAGAGCGGCGATCGAAACCGGTCGGACTGATGAGCGCAATGCTGCGGAACGCATTCGGCGTCTCGGTCGCAGCGCGTGCCGCGAACTCACATCCCAGCGACAGCGCGGCGATGTCGATGGGGTCATCGCCCTCCACTCGCTGAATTTCGTGCACCGCTGCATGAATGGCGTCCGTCATCAGCCGCGGCGTGTATTTTCTGTCGCTGCGGTCGGACAGGCCGAAACCCGGAAGGTCCAAAGCATAGACCGCACGCTTGCCGCTATAGTGCTCGAACAGCGGCTTCATCTCGTAGGCCGTTCCGGCCGCATTGATGCTGTGCACCAGCAGCAAGGGCGGCGCGGTCCCACCCGGAGATGTCAGACTCTGTCCATAGAGCATGATCTGGCCGTGATGCCGATCGGCAAGCTCGGTGCGCTTGCCCGACAGCGGAGCCGGCAACGTCTCCTCGCGCGCCGGATTGGCGTCCTGGGCACTTGCCGTTGATGAGACCTGCTGCATCGATCGTCCTCTCATTGCCTGACCGGTTACTGTCCGGCAAAATGCGGCATTTGGGCATCCAGATGACAGGATATCTTGTCACCAAGCCGTGAAAATGCATCTTGACTATCGTTCGTTCCAGCAAGCCGGTGCTGGATACCAACTCGGGCGGGCACCCGGCCGCCGCCGGTCCGGACGATGCGCAGATCGCGCAGGGAGAGCGGTTGCCGAAGCGCGTTCGCGATCATCATGCCTGACCATCCCCGCGGATGTTTGCCTGCACCACTCGCGAGAGCCTTGTGGCATCGGCATAGGGTAGCGCGACATAGCGCGCCCTCATCTCCGTCGCGATCCGCTCGGCCTGCGGGTGCGGACGCGGCGAGGTGTCGATGACGACCGCGGGAATACCGGCGACACGCAGCTGCCGCGCCGCCTCTTGCGCTTCGGCTTCCGCGGCGGCACGTCCTCCGCTGCCGTCGCGTGTCATGTTGGCGCGCCCATCCGTCATCAACACGACCGTCGGCGAATGACCCTTGCTGCGGATCGCGGACGCGAGCGTGGTCGCCGAGGCGATCGCGACCGACAATGGCGTTCCGCCGCCGCCGGCAATCGCTGCAAGGCTGCGCCTGACACGGGTCAGCGATCGCGTCGGAGGCAGAACCAGCTCGGCCGTTTGGCCGCGAAATGCGATCAATGCGACCTCATCGCGCCGGATGTAGCAATCGGCCAGCAGCAACTCGATCGCACCCTTGACTTCGGCAAGTCGCTGCAATGCCGAGGAGCCGGAAGCGTCGACGACGAAGATCGTCGAGGTCGCGCTGCGTTGCTTGAAGCGCTTGATGCGGAAATCTTCCTTGCGGATGAAAATGCGTGTCGCTCCGCCGGATTCGTTGCTCGCTGAAATCCGGCGAAGCGGCTGCCAAGGCGCAGCCGCGCGCAATGTTTCCAGCAGATTCAGCCCGGCGCCGCGACCGAGCTCTCCACGGCGCACACCAGTGGGCCGGCCGCGCCGTGGACCCGCGCGTGACTGTCCCTGCTTGCCGGCACTCGAGTTGCGAGGTCGATTGAGGCTGTTGTCTTGCAGCCGCTTCAACAGGTCGGGTGGGATCGCGGCCTGTGCAGCTTCGAGAACGAGATCCTCGATCGAGATCTCGTCATCGCGACTGTCCTCAGCTTCGCCAGGTTCTTGATCGCAAGGCCGCTCCGGCTCCTGCTCCGGCGGCGCCGGCAACACCGTCGCGCGCGGAGCCAGCACCAGTCGTGCAGCGAGTTCCAGATGCGCGCGCCCCACGACCTCATCGCAGTCGAGTGCCGCCGCTGCCCGCGCCACACGAACAGCCAGCAGGGGTGCGCGAAGCGAGGCGATGCCGAGTGAGACCGCGACCTGGCATAGTGTCTCGACAAGGTCTGCCGCTATCGTCGTCTCCACCAACCGGTGACGGGCCGCAATGAGATCGTCGGCCTCGAAGTCGAAGCCGGCTGAACTCGCATCTGCGCCGCCCAAGGACTGGAGATCGAGCTGGAACGCGAGACGGTCGCACAACGCAGCCGGCGCCTGTTCATCGTCCACGCCTTCATCGAAGGCAACGACACCAAAGGATGACGGCATCCGTCGCGACACGCCGTCGCGCTCGACAACAACCTCGCGGCGATCCATGACGGCGTTCAAACGTCCCATCGTGGCGGGCGGCAACCGTTCAGCCATCACCGCAAGCAAAACGCCGCCATCGATGTCCGCCAGCAGCCCCCGGTCGACCACCGGCCGTCCTGCCCGCAGCGTCGCCGCGAGATCCAGGCCGCCCAGCAGGCGGTCCTCCGAGATCGCCGGCGGCAATTTTCGGAACGGGACGGAAAGCGGAAAGCAGGCCCGCAAGATCGCGAGCCAGCGATCCCTCACAGGGCCCGGGCTCGCCCGGACGCAAATGCCGCCGACGCCGACGGGATCGACCGCGAACAATGCGGCCGAGGTTACCGCGTCCAACCAGATCTCCGCGCCCGTGCTCATGCGGCAAAACATTCGGCGAGCGCACGCTCGACCCGCACGCTCGCTCCGGATTCGTCGAGCGGATTGCGGCGCAGCCGATGGCGCAAAGCGGCCGGTGCGACGCGCTTCAAATGGTCTTCGTTGACGACCTTTTTTCCCTCGATGGCAGCGACCGCACGCGCGCCGCGCATGAGCGTTAATTCACCGCGCAATCCGTCCGTGCCAAGCGACATGCAAAGCTGCGCAGCCCTTGTCAGCATGGCGTCGGAGACCAGAACCTCGTCGATCCGCTCACGGGCCGACAGAATCGTCTTCCGCGACCTTGCCTCCTCCTTCGCCCATTGCGCGACAAAGCCGGCAGGATCGTTTTCGAACGCATCCCGCCGCTTGATCACTTCGATGCGCGTCAGCAGATCGTCCGGCGTCTTGACCTCGACCGACAGACCGAAGCGATCCAGCAGTTGCGGGCGCAACTCGCCCTCCTCCGGATTGCCAGTGCCGACAAGAACGATTCTGGCTGGATGCCGGATACTGAGTCCGTCCCGTTCGACGACGTTCTCGCCGGAGGCAGCGACATCGAGCAGCAGATCGACCAGGTGGTCCTCCAGCAGGTTCACCTCGTCGATATAAAGGAAGCCGCGATTGGCGCGCGCCAACAGTCCGGCCTCGAAGGTTTTCTCGCCATGCGCCAGCGCGCGCTCGAGATCGAGCGCGCCGACCACGCGGTCTTCGGTCGCTCCGAGCGGCAGGTCGACCACCGGCACCGGCACGCGATGTGACTTCAGCTTACCCTTGAGAGCCTGCGCCCTGCAGGCCTCACACCACGAAGTGGCGTCATCGGGATCGCACTGATAGCGGCAGCCCGCGACGGCCCGCATGGTCGGCAACAGCGCCGCCAGCGCGCGCACCGCCGTCGATTTCCCGGAACCACGGTCGCCGAAGGCGAGAACGCCGCCGATCCGGGGATCGACGGCCGCAATCATCAAGGCAAGCTTCATCTCGTCCTGGCCGACGATCGCCGAAAATGGAAAGGCCCTCGCCATGAGCTAAGTGTCCTCCGTCCTGCAGCGCTCCATTGAGATCAGCCGCACCCTGTCGAGCGGTTCCACAGCCGACCGCACGAGCCCGGTTCCCCGAGGCAGCTTGTCGGGCCGCGGCACGTGTGTCAACTTTGATTGACGTTATGCAGACTAAACGATCTGGTCAACGGCGGGGATAGGAAAAAGCAGGACGCCGTCAAAGACGGTTCGCCGGGCTTCTCAGCGCTCGAACGCCTCGAGACGACGGACGGCCTCGGGTGGCTAGTGTGACTGACGCTGGATGCTGGAATCGCCCTGCACTTGGCTGGTCCACTTCGCGACCATCATAGCAAACGTGACGATCGCCCAGGCGGTGAACCCGAACAGAGCCGCAGCAATCAACGTTTTTCGCATTGGGCAATTCTCTTCAAGCCGGCCAACGCGCTCGAAATCGATGGATGCATTTCCGTTATTCGATAACTTGTTTGCTTATAACAATAAAGGTCCGGCCAAAGGAGGCTGGTAATGTCTGATTTGGCGGATGATACTGCGAATGGACTTCTCATTTCCGCGCGAGATGCGGCACGCCTCGGTAAAGCCGAAGCCAAGGAAATCGCTGGGCAATTTAATAATCGCCTCGACTATTGACCCTTAAGGTCGCGCAATTTGCTAGACGCGATTCAGTTTGGGGACCGCTTCGACGAGCGATGGCTTCGCGGCAAAAGTTTATTTTTCCAGATCAGCCGAAAGGCTTGCCGCACCTTCGCGAGCCGGTTGATATGGATCGGTTGGGAGACGACCGGCAGTGCGATAGCAACAGCCAAGGAAAGACCGCCAAAGCGTTGGTGAGCACCTTGGCGGCCCATCACCAGCACCAAGGAACGAAAAAATAGCGCCGGTTAAATCGACGATACCAACCTTTTTTCATGAATGCTTTGTTTTAGCGCAAAGATGCGTGACGGCAAAAGCCAAAGATTAGGTGAAGTGCCCCTACGATTTAGGCGTGTTGATCGCAGCGCTTGTCACGCTCGCTTCGTCGCCTACTCCCGCCGAAACAACCGTTGGCCAGGCATTTGAAGATGTCTTGATCTGCGAGTTTGACGGTTCTGAATCTAGCAATGCGTTTGTTGGAGTTCGGCTTCTATTGTGCGGCGCTGATTCTGGTCGGAATAAGGGCGCTCTGTCTTACTCTGTTGAATGGCTGGTTTAGCGATCCGAGATTTCGTGCCGTCCCGATCGGTGACGATGCTGTATTCAACGATGTTCTCTACCCAATGTAGGACGAACGCGCCGCGATCTTTTCCTTCGGTCCGCTCATCGATCGACACCAGTTTCTTCATCGCAGCCTCCTTATATGAGGGTCGTCTTTAGTTATCGTGGCGCGCGTCACCAGACGGCAATTCATGCACCTTCCGGCCGGTAACGAGAAGCCATCTCTGCTGCAGATCGGGCATTCGCTATTGTCATAGTCGTGCGACACCGTTTGCAACGGATGTGTCATGAACCCAACACTCGGCGAAAACCGCCGCCTTGCGGACATTGATACGGAGAAGGTCGATAAGCTTCCGGCAGGAAAAGCGAGAGACGCGCTTCGTAAGAAAGCCAGCGACCACGAATCAGCCGCGCACCGACGACTGCTCCGGATTAGCTCCAAGGGCCGCGGGAACTGCCGCGCGGCGAGATCAAGATCAGGATGAAGCTAAAGGTTCAATCAATTAAATTAATAACCCGCCGGCGAAGGGGATCACCGGCGGGTTGGGGCATTCTCGGGGATTGAAGACGAGCCCTGGGGGGAGGCCTCCGTCCCGGCAAACAATTCGCCAAGCGACGAGTCGTTCCCGATTTCACTTCCACGCTTGCCAGCAATGCCGTCCGGCATTCGATAAACTCCTGGGTATGGGACAATCGACGAGCCAGCGGGAGCTACGGCTCCCCGTACAGTTTTTTCCTGGGTGGGACCGGGCAATCGACCCCAAAGTTCTGGTCGCGCAATGATTGATCGGAAATTCGCGCAATGCGTTCACACGCTTTGGCGGCGAGAGCGTAGGTCTCGGGCCGCGCATTCCTCTGCGGCAGTTTATCGAGTGTATCGTAACCCCAAATCCGGATCATATACTCCTTGAGATCGCGGTCACGCACCAGATCGAATTTTGCGGCAAGTTCAGCGCTTGCGCCAGTTGGACGACTGCCGCTTCCGCGCAGGAATGCGATGGCCTTATCGGAATAGGCCGGCGTGTCGTCGAGAAAAATTAGTGGTAGGATACTTTCCGCGACGTAATTACACTAGCCGGATAGCCTTGTGGCCCAAGGTCTTGATAATCGCAAGACAGCCCTGGTACTGCCACGTTGCAAGATCGTGATGCTCCTTAAAAATCCGGATCGCTCGGTCTTGGAATGTCTCAGGAACTGGCAGCCGCTCTCTAAGCTTCCAATCATACAAGGAAGGATTGCCTCGCGAGGCAAACGGTGCTGCCCAGCGTTATCGAACCTCAAGCCTGTTTCAGCAGGTGTTGATCTACCGGACCGGTGGTCTGTTCGACTTAAACCACCCGCGATGGAGGCGGCTTGGGAGGGACGGCTTCGAAGACATTCCAGGCGGAAATATCGGAAACCCAGAGCCAAAGCTTTTCCCCTTTGGCAGAATCTACGACCTTCCGACCCTCGGCAAGACCTTGATCGAGGGCAAGGACGGTCTGTTTCTCTACGACGGACACGTCATGACGCCGGTTGTTGACGGAAGCAGCGCGCGTATAGGCCCTCTCTCGCGGGTCTATGATCTTCCTTCAATCAAACGAGTTGTCCTTTCGACGCGAAACGGGCTGTTCGAACTTACCGTGGACGGGAAGCTAGTCGCGCGGCCGATGCCGTTTTCAGGTGGCGGTTTACCCGTGCCGCCTTTGAAAGATTGGCGAGAGTCCGGCGTGGCCCTGATTTCAACTAGGGATGGCGTATTCGCTCTCGACCAGAATCTCAATGCGATTCCCATAGCCGGCGGCAATCTCATCGATCTCAACTCTTTGAATTTTGCAGTTGGCACAAATCCCGCCACCGGCGAGATGGTGCTGAACGCCAAGAGCGGTCTTTTTCTGGCCGTCGATTCACTGCGCAACCCAGGACCATGCCAACACGCGCGGAACTGACCACACCATCTGTACGATCACCCCGTGATTTACCTTAGGAAAATCCAGAGAAGGACTAGGCATAGTGCAAGCGCGATTCCAATAAGGATAAGCCGGCCGACCTTGTCTATTAAGCTTGCATCCCTAAAATCTCTATCTGGCAGTCCAATAATCCACTTCCGAAACCTGTCGAGCCACTTGCCGTCAAAGTCTAAATAGAGCATCAGCGTTGCTTCCCTAAGACGCGTCGACCGGCGGGGTCGGTGACTTCATGGCAGTGTGAGAAGACGTCCGCTGAGAACCACTGTGCATCCGTCTCTAGCTCTTCGCTGTCTTTTTCAAGCGCTTCATAGAACTTTTCTTTGCCGCGCGCTGTTTCCTCGATTTGCTGACTCGGATCAACGAGGATGTTGGCGATATTCTTTCCGTAGATAAACAAATAGTCCCAGAACTGAGAGTCGCGTTCTTGTTGATCCGGGCCGAACAATTGCATTGCTCGCTCAACATTGGCATTTCATAGTCAAAGGTCATAAAGAAGCGAAAACAGCTTTTGAGAACCACGTAAGTAAGATTGCCATCTAACGTCAGATAGACTCCGAAAGAATGCCCTTGTACATTAGGATGCGGTTATTTTCCGCTGTCGTTGTCATGACGTGCGCAGTCACGATGCCTTCGCGACTCGCGTTCATCACTGTGTAAATCCATTTGTGTTTGCCGAGACGAGGCAAACCGCCTCGTATCACGGCCGTAGCAATCAACCATCCCACGACAGTCCCGGCGAGTGCCGTAACGACAACGTAAATCGCAATAGGTGCAAGGCGCTGCACCACCAAATTAGCGATGGTGCTTGCAGGAAGGTTTTCGTGATCTATGAGCGGCTGAATAAATTCAGTAAGGCTAAATCCGCAAAGGGTAAGAATCCACAACGCGATCAAATGAACAACGATCGCAATGAGGACGGCGGCCCCGATTTCTCCAACCGCGCTAGTCTTTATGATATCGCGTGAGAAGCGTTCGGTCGTGGAATACCCGATGAACGTGAAGACGCCCGGGAGAAGTAGCGCGATAACTATGATGGTGGTCCATGCGATGGACATGGATCACAATTCAGTGGCGGAACAATCAAACCGACGCGGATACGCGTTGCGGTCGCCGCGTGGAGGCGCGATGCTCCACAATATAATCAACGACCCGTTCAAGGTCGGCCGCAGCGGCACCGCGAGCAGACTCACGAACTGCAAGCTGCACCAAATCGATATCACCGCGCGCAAGCTTCATGAGCTTTTCAACAAGCTCCGAGTTCTGCATGGTAACGAGCATCGATTTCGCCTCCGCAGCTATCAACGTAGCTGACGCCAGTCAGTTCGAAAAGAATGGCATCGATTCGACAATACACAACTGACCGGATCACAACAAATATAGTTAAAGGGGCTGTGAAGACTATGCCGGTGCGGCGAAACTCCGCTCCCCGTTGGTTTTCGCCGTGCGGCGTGTCGATCCTGCCGGGGCAGAGCAACTCGCGTTGCCCAGGCCGAATCGCGCGCGTGTGTTTCGCTGCGGGACCAGCCGGTTCAGTAACGGATCACAACGGACGGCAGCGCACATGGCAACGGATGGGAACGGATGGTAACGGATGAAACCCCACACCCCAGACCACACCCCAACGGCGAATGCTCAATTGGAGGCAGGCGAAAATTCTATCTAAATAATTGATTTTGTTGGTACAGTTGGGTGGGCTCGAACCACCGACCTCCTGTTCCACAGACAGGCGCTCTAACCAACTGAGCTACAACTGCATCCTGCTCGCGGCCTGAAAAACGGTGGCGAACGGGGCGGAAACTAGGAGCAACGCCCTGCTTTGGCAAGGCCGCAACCATCGGTTATCGCGAGGCCGGCCGCTTAAGCCGACGACGCAGCCGCAACGCCCCTGGCCCCTCGCCTGCCGATACAAGGCGCGTGGTTCCGGCGCGGAATCAAGGGCATTCGACGATATATTCTGGCGGAAACGAAACCCGAACCATCCCGGTTCGGGTCTGCCGCAAGCCGCAACGGCCCCGTTCGATCACGCCGCCGACTGGAACAGTTTCGACGCGCCGGTCCTGATCGGCTCGGCTGTTTCGACCGCGATCTCCTGAGCCAGTTCGGAGAGCTCCCTCGCCTGGGTTGCAAATGTCCCGAATTGCTTGCGGGCATGATTGCTCCACACTTCGGTTACATCGGACAGCGACTTCGCCCCGGCCAGTTCCTGCAGAAAATCGAAGCCGGCGCTGGTGTTCGCCTGACCAAAGCCGAGCAGCTTGGTGGAGTAAGCGTGTGCGCCCTTGCTGGCGGCGCTGAAGACCGCTTCGATGGCGCCGTTGCCGTCCTGCGCGGCTTCCTTGAATTTCGCGTAGTTGTCGCGGGCTTGCGCGATGCCTTTTTCGGCGAATGCGCGCACCTGCTCGGGGACTTCGAACGGATCGGTTGTGTTGGTCATGGCGTATGTCCTTCGCATCGGATGAAACCGCGTGATCCAGTAAGCGGCCTTCGAGGGGGCGGAGACGGATCACGGATGCCCGGATTCGGTATCATCGAGACCCGGGCAAGCAGTCTCCTACACAACTATCATAACCATTGTGCATCGCAACAAGATTTTGCAGCGCAAAACGCCCTGATTCGATCAAAAGTTCGAAAAAAGACACTACGCGCGGGTTTCCACCGCGACACCGAGTCAGATTTTGGGCTTCGTCAGATCTTGGGCTTCCCCATTTCCATGGCGGCCCGGCCCATGCTTTGCCCTATTTCGCTGGCCTGTTCGGTCAACGCCTTCATCTGACTCTGCACATATTCGGTGTGCAGCCGCATCACCTCGGAAAGATCGGTGGCGCGGAGAAGCTTCTCGGCATAGTCCAGCGACGCCGTCATATTCTGCTGGGCGAAGGAGATCGCCTTGCTGCTGATGTCGCGAACGCTGCTGCGAACCGCCTCGTTGCGCCCTTCGATCGAACTGGCGGTGTGCTGGGCTCCGCTGAGAAAACTCTCGAAAGCCTTGCGCGCCTGCTCGAAGCCGGCTTCCGCCATCGACCGCATGTCGTTCGGAATCTCGAAATGGTCACGCCCATTATCACTCATGATCGCCACTCCTGTTGCATGCCTCCACCGCCGCTTCCTTCACGGCTTCCTATCGTGGACCTCTGGTTTGCTTTTGCAACACCTCAACGTGCTTCGAGCCGCGGAGGTCCATAAACAACGGCCGAATTAAGGTTATCCCGGCTTTGGCGAGGCCGAGCCGTGGACCTCAGGCGAGCAGGACGCGATACTGACGAATTGCCACGGTGCCGGGATGCGTAGCGCGGCAGCCAACAACCAGAGATGTCGAACGACACGGTGCCCATGACCAGCGCCGAGACCAGCGCCGATTTCCAGTTGCTCGGCGTGACAGATCAGCGGCTCGCCGTTCATGCAACCGGCGCGCAGCCGGCATGGCTGTGGTCGCTCGACGGCACGCGCGTTCTTTGGGCCAATCCGGTCGGGGCTTGCGTATTCGGCGCTGCCAATAACGCCACGCTCGCGTCGCGAAAACTCGGTCCCGCCGATCCGCACCGACAGCAGGTGTCCCGGCTTGCGGATCGGCTGCCGCCGACAGGCGCGGTGCGGCTCGAACGCCTCCGCGGCTTTGGCGCGGCGTTCGGCGGCCTCGTCACCTGCGCCTGCGCGCGGCTGGATTTCCCGGACAGCGCCGGCGGCATTCTCATCACCTGCGTGGAGCCGGTGGGCGGCGGCATGCCGCTGATCGAACGCTTGCAACGACTGACGGAAGGGGTCGATACGCCGATCGCCGCGTTCGCGCACGACGGAGGTTTGGTCAGCGCCAGCGACACCGCGCGGCCGCTGCTCGGTTTTCACAGCCTGGCCGAGGCCGGCCTGGAAGGCGCGCGCGAAGAGGCGCTGCGCGAGGGCCGCGCCGAGACGTCGACAGGTCCATTGCACATGGTGCTGCAACGGGTCGGCAGCGGGAGCGACGTCGGACTCGTCGCGCTGCTCGCGCAGCAGGCTGCAGACCCCTCCTCCTCGGAGAGTGCGGCGTCGCCGGCTGAACCGCAATCGGCACCGTCGCCGCAGACGGAAGCGGCCGTTGCCTCGACGCCAACCGTCGATGCACCGCGCGCGCCTGACAATATCCCGTCACGCGATTCCTTTCCGGGGATGCGTCGTCATCCCCTGCGCTTCATGTGGCGGATGAATGCAGAGGGCCGCTTCTCGCTCGGCTCCGACGACTTCACCCGCGTGATCGGCATGCGCACGGCAGCCGGCTTCGGCCGGTTGTGGAGCGAGATCACGGAGGTGTTCGGACTCGATCCCGAAGGCCGCGTTGCGAAGGCGATCGCCACTCGCGACACCTGGAGCGGCATCACGCTGCTTTGGCCCGTCGACGGATCCTACACTCGTTTGTCCGTCGAATTGTCCGGGCTACCGATCTACGATCGCGCGCGGAATTTCGCAGGCTATCGCGGCTTCGGCGTTTGCCGCGATCGTGAAGGGCTGGCGCGGCTCGCAGCGCATCGGCATCACGAATTTTTGTTCAACAAGAGTCCCTATCCGCATCCGGAGGCCGCATCGACGTCTTCCGATGCAGCGTCCGCCTCCGAATTTTCACTTCAGCCAGCAGAACCGGATCCAGTCGTGGAAACGCCCAAGAATGTCCTGCCGTTCAGGTCCCCGACCGACCTGAGGCCGCCTTCGCTCACCCCTGTCGAGAACAACGCTTTCAACGAATTGGCTCGGCAGCTTTCGGCGCGGCTCGAGAGCGAACAGTATGCGCCCGAACATGATGCCGTCACCGAGCCGCCGGTTGCGCAGGAATCGCCCCAAGATCAATCCCAAGATCAGTCCCAGGACCACTCCCACGATCAATCCGATGCCACCGGACGGCAGGAGGACGGACTGTCTTTGCCGGCAGCCGCGCCGCCAGCCGATTCCATGCGCAACACGCAGGTGCTCGACCTGCTTCCGATCGGCGTGATGGTGTGCCGGCTCGACCGCGTACTTTATGCCAATCCGGCCTTTCTCGTGCAGGTCGGCTGTGACGGCCTGGCCGCGCTGGAGCAGGCCGGCGGGCTCGACGCGCTATTGGTCGAATCCGGCGTGCCCGCCGCCGGAAGCACCCCGGCCGCCGGCTCTCCCGTCACCATTTCGGCTACCGCGCCCTCGGGCGTGCAGCAGCAGCCGATCACCGCTCATGTTTTCGCGATCGCGTGGGATGGCGAGCCTGCGCATGCGCTGATCTCTGCCAGTGCGCCGGCCTCTCCCGTGGATCAAGCCACCGCCGAGGAACTCGGCGCCATCCTCGACACCACGACCGAAGGCATCCTGATGTTCGACGAAGGCGGACGGATCACCGCCTGCAACCGCGGCGCCGAGGCGCTGTTCGGTCGCTCCGGCGACAGCCTCACGCAGCTCAATCTCGCCGATCTCTTCGCGCCGGAAAGTCAGGGTACCGTGCGCGACTATCTCAGCGGACTTGCGGGCGACGGCGTCGCGAGCCTGCTCGATCACGGCCGCGAGGTGTTGGGCCGCGTGCGCGAGGGCGGCCTGATCCCGCTGTCGATGACGATGGGCCGGACGCGGGCCGATGGTCCCAACTTCTTCGCGGTGTTCCGCGATCTGTCGCAGGCGCGAAAGGTCGAGACCGAACTGGCGCAGGCGCGGCGGCAAGCCGATCGCGCGGCGAGCGCCAAAGCCGATGTGCTGGCCCGCATCAGCCATGAAATCCGAACGCCGCTCAACGCCATCATCGGCTTTGCGGAAGTGATGAGCGACGAAAAATTCGGTCCGCTCGGCAACGAACGCTACGGCGAATACATGAAGGACATCCGCGCTTCCGGCGAGCGCATCATCGCTTTCATCGACGACCTGCTCGACCTGTCGCGGATCGAAACCGGCAAGCTCGATCTCGCCTTCGTCAACCAGAACCTCAACGAACTGGTCGAGCAATGCGTCGCGGTGATGCAGCCGCAGGCCAATCGCGAGCGCATCATCATCCGCACCTCGCTCGCGCACACGCTGCCGCTGGTCGTGGCGGACGCGCAGGCGTTGCGCCAGATCACGCTCAACCTGATCGGCAACTCGATCCATCTCGCCAATGCCGGCGGCCAGGTCATCGTCTCGACGGCGCTCAACGATTTCGGCGACGTGGCGCTGCGCGTGCGCGACACCGGACACGGGCTCAACGACAACGAGGTGGCGGCCGCGACGGAGCCATTCCGCACGCAGGCGCCGAACGATCAGGCCTCGGAGAGCGCCGGCGTCAGCCTGTCGCTCACCAAGGCGCTGGTGGAAGCCAATCGCGCGCAGTTCCACATCAGGACCGGGCCGCATTCCGGCACGCTGATCGAGGTAGTGTTCGCGCAGGCGAAGGCGCTGGCTTCCAAATAGCGATGCCGACACGCCTGACCCGGGAACAGGCTTGTGAAATCATCCGCTGGCCTCAGACGGGCCGCTGGCATATAGTTGCACAAATCAGTCGCGGGAGCGGGATGGCGACATTCTCAGGCAAGTATCATCTGGTTTTAGCGGTCGCGCTCTGCCTGAGCTGGTCCGGCGCGCGCGCCCAGGGCGAGCCTGTGAAATACTGGATTCCATTTGGACCATTCGGCGGCGGTGCGGTCGATACCGCAAGCGTGGGAACGTACGGCAATTTCCCGAGCTTTGACGCCGGGCAGGCCGACAAGAGCGGATTCGTTTTCAGAAGCTACAGCGCGCCCGTCAGTTCGCTGACGGGCTTCGGCTTCGGCCTGAGCGGCGGACCGAGTGCGTTCGGCAGTTCGCTTTCTTATGAACGTTCGCAGTTCGGTTACAACTTCAAGGGCGCGGGCAACATGCCTGTGACGCTGTTCGGCGGCGTCGATACGCTGAAATTCGGTCCGGATGCCTTCAACACGATCACGTCCTTGAATCCGGGTGCCGGCACGACGGCCGCCTCCGGCTTCCATGCGGGCGTCGAAATCCGGCCGACATCGAACCTCAGCCTGTCGTTTTCGGCCGGCTACACCCAGCCGCAATCAGGCCTCGGAGACGGCGACATCAGCTCAAGCTTCCTGCCCCGGGAACTCGGCGGACGGCGCTAGGCTCTCTCTGCTCTCACCGGCAACCGCTAGATGTGCTGGCGACATGGCGGCGCCGCTGGCGGCTCAAGCGTTCTTCAGCGCGACGCGATATTCGGCTTCAGTCTTCGCCTTGACCTCGTCGAGCGCGACATTGTCGGCGAGCTCAATCAATACCATGCCGTCCTTGCCGTGCTTGTCGATGGTGAACACCGCAAGATCGGTCACGACCATATCGACGACCTTTTCGCCGGTCAGCGGCAGCGTGCAGCGCTTGAGCAGCTTGGGGCCGTCCTTGGCGGAATGCTCCATCACTACGACGACACGCTTGACGCCGGCGACGAGATCCATCGCGCCGCCCATTCCCTTGACCATCTTGCCGGGGATCATCCAGTTGGCGAGGTCGCCGTTCTGCGCCACCTGCATCGCGCCGAGGATGGACAGGTCGATATGGCCGCCGCGCACCATGCCGAACGAGTCGGCCGAGGAGAAATAGCTCGTGGTCGGCAGTTCGCTCACCGTCTGCTTGCCGGCGTTGATGAGGTCGGGATCCTCCTCCCCTTCATAGGGGAACGGACCCATGCCGAGCATGCCGTTCTCGCTCTGGAGTTGCACGTCGATGCCGTCGGGGATGAAATTCGACACCAGCGTCGGAATGCCGATGCCGAGATTGACGTAATAGCCGTCGCGCAATTCCTTGGCGGCGCGCGCCGCCATCTGCTCGCGGGTCCAGGCCATCGGGCTCTCCTGTCTTCCTTGGTATATCTCGTCATTGCGAGGAACAAAGCGACGAAGCGATCCGGTCTTGATCCCAAGCGCGGATTGCTTGGCTGCACTCGCAATGACGGCGCATAAAACCGCCGTTCATTTCATTCGCCACGATCCGTTCGCAAAGCCGCATATCACCTGAACGGATCATGCCGTCGGACGCGGGCGGGTGTTGCGGAATTCGATGTGCTTGCGGGCGTTCCCTACCTCGACGAGGCGCTTGACGAAGATGCCGGGCGTGTGGATGTGATCGGGATCGATCTCGCCCGCGGGCACGAGATGTTCGACTTCGGCGACGGTGATTTTCGCCGCGGTCGCCATCATCGGATTGAAGTTTCGCGCGGTCTTGCGATAGACCAGATTGCCGGCGGTGTCGCCCTTCCAGGCGTGGACGATGGCTAGGTCGGCGAACAGCCCGCGTTCCATCAGGTATTTCTCGCCGTCGAACTCCTTCACCTCCTTGCCTTCGGCGATCAGGGTGCCGACGCCGGTCTTGGTATAGAAGGCCGGAATGCCGGCGCCGCCGGCGCGGATGCGCTCAGCCAGCGTGCCCTGCGGATTGAATTCGAGTTCCAGTTCGCCCGCGAGGTACTGCTGCGCGAACAGCTTGTTCTCGCCGACATAGGAGGAGATCATTTTCCTGATCTGCCGGGTTTCGAGCAGCCGGCCGAGGCCGATGCCATCGACACCGGCGTTGTTGGACACCACCGTCAGATTCTTGACGCCGGAGTCGCGGATCGCATCGGCCAGCGTTTCCGCAATGCCACAAAGGCCGAAGCCGCCGGACATGATCATCATGCCGTCCCTGAGAATGCCGTCGAGGGCCGATTTGGCGTCCGGGTAGACCTTGTTCATGGGATGCGACCTGGAAGGAGGGCGGCGCCGCCTGCCGGGCGCGCCGGGCACGGCTGATGGGCAAGTATCAGGCAAAATTCCTTCCGCCGCAACGGGATGCAAATAGTAGAATCGCATCATCGGCGGCCTTGAAAGCGTCAAGAAAACCAATCAAGTTGCGGCCCGGCCGAACCGGTGCCCGACCGCTCGGCGAGCGTCAACCAGCCCGGACATGTCATTGACGATGGCCCAAGGACGATGGCCCAAGGAATGAAGCGCCTGGGAATATCGGTCGCGGCCATTCTGGCAGTTGCGCTGACGGCGCTAACCGGTGTGATCGCAATGTCGCGGCTGCTCGACCGCGACGCCTTGCGCGACGCGGTGGAAACGCAGATCCGCGCCGTGACGGGCCTCGACTTCGTTGCCGATGGCCGCATCGACGTCTCGGTTTTTCCCGGCAGCTATGTCTCGTTCCATGATGTCCGGATCAAGGACAGCAATACCGATGCTCCCGCGCTCAGCGTCGATGTGCTCACCGCCAATCTGCGGCTGCTTCCGCTCTTGATGCAGCGTTTCCAGATCGCCGACGTCATGATGCTCCGCCCTCACATCCGCGTGACGCGGGCCACTGACGGCACGAGCAACTGGACACCCTTTGTCGAAACGATCGCCCGGACCATGAAGCCCGGAGCGGACAGCCCGGTTTCGTTCTCCGAAATCCGCATCCAGGATGGCGAACTCAGCTATGAGGACGCCGCCAATCAGGTCTCCGAAAACCTCGGCGACATCGACCTGTCGCTGGCGTGGCCCTCGATCTCCCGCTCCTTCGCAGCGACCGGACAGTTCGACTGGCGCGGCGAACGCGTCGACGGCAGCATCAGCCTCAGCGATTTTCTCGCCGCGTTGTCCGGCGAGCGCTCCGGCCTGAAGGTCAAGATCGCCAGCGCGCCGCTGAAATTCGCGTTCGACGGCACGGTTGCGAACCCTGTCAGCCTGATGATGGAAGGCACCGTGACTGCTGACAGCACCTCGTTACGCGAGGCAATGGGCTGGATCGGACAACCTCCGCCCGGCAGCGGCGGGTTCGGCCGCTTCGCGCTCAAGGCGCGCGCCAACATGATCGGCGCATCGATCGCGCTGACCAACGTCAACATCGAGATCGACGGCAACGTCGCCGAAGGCGTGATGACCTACGCCAACAACGGACGGCAGACCTTGCAGGCGACGCTGGCCGCCGGCGCGGTCGATTTCACGCCCTATATCCAGACCATCCGCCTGCTCGCCAACGGCGCCCGAGACTGGAATAGACAGTTGTTCGACCTGCATGCGCTGTCCGCCACCGACCTCGACATGCGGCTTTCGGCAGCGAAGGTCACCGTCGGTTCGACCAGGCTCGGCAAGACCGCGCTCGGCGCCAACCTCCGCAACGGAACGCTGGCGCTCAGCATCGGCGAAGCGCAGATCTATGACGGAATCGCCAAAGGCTCGTTCGGAATCTCGCAGGCCGACTCGGCCGCCGAGGTGAAGGCGCAGTTTCAGCTCACCGACGTCGATCTGCAAGCCTGCGCCAGCGATCTGTTCGGCACCGGCAAGCTCTCCGGACGCGGCAACCTGAATGTCTCGCTCGAGGCCAGGGGATCGAGCCCTTTCGGGCTGGCGCAATCGCTCGGCGGGACAGCGAGCCTGACCGGGCATGACGGCGCCATCAACGGGTTCAACATCGAACAGTTGCTGAAGCGGCTGGAGCGCCGGCCGCTTTCAGGCGGCGGAAATTTCCGCAACGGCAGGACGCCGTTCGACACACTGAACATCGCCCTCAGTTTCAACGACGGCGTCGCGGTCGCGACCGACGTGCGCGTCGAGGGTCCGGCCGCGCGTCTCATCATCACCGGCACCGCCTCGGTGCCCGGGCGCGACTACGACCTCAAGGGCATCGCAAGCCTGACAGCGGCGACAAACGCCGACAATTTCGACCTTCCCTTCGTGATCCAGGGGCCGTGGGACGATCCGCTGATCTTTCCCGATCCGGAAAGCCTGATCCGCCGCTCCAAGGCGTCGGCGCCGCTGCTCGACGCGGTCAAGGACCGCAAGACCCGCGACGCGGTTCGCTCGGTGCTCGAGCGTCTCACCAATCAGAAAACAGGTCCCGAAGCGGCCGCTCCAGCCGTCCCGGCGGAATCCGCCGCGCCGCGCACGAACTGACAACGCGAACCGATTCCATCTCAAAACGCTATCATCGTCTTACAACGGTACGGCGCTTTCGCCCTGCCGGCTCGACAGTTTCGAGGCCAGCGATGCCGCGATGATAACGAGCGTGATCGATCCGATGATCAACGTGCAGATCGCGTTGATCTCCGGCTTCACGCCGAGGCGCACCTCCGAATAGATGCGGATCGGCAGCGTGGTCGAACCGGGTCCGGTGGTGAAACTCGCGATCACGAGATCATCCATCGACAGCGTGAAGGCCAGCATCCAGCCGGCCATAACCGACGGCAGGATCAGCGGCAGCGTCACCTTGAGGAAAGCTCGCAGCGGATCGCAGCCGAGATCCATCGCGGCCTCCTCAAGGCTGCGATCGAGCGATCCGAGCCGCGACTGCACCACCACGGCGACGAAGCACATGGTCAGCGTGGTATGGGCGATCGTGACCGTCCAGAATCCGCGTTCCGCATTGACCGCAACGAACAGCAGCAGCAGGGACAACCCGGTGATCACTTCGGGCATTACCAGCGGCGCGTAGAGCATGCCGGAAAACAGCGTGCGGCCGCGGAAGCTCTCGCCGCGGGTCAATGCCACCGCCGCGAGCGTGCCGAGGATGGTGGCGGCCGTGGCCGAGAACGCCGCCACCCGCAGGCTCATCGCGGCCGCTGACAGCATCGCGGCATCGTTGAACAGTTCGACGTACCAGCGCAGCGACCAGCCGCCCCACACCGTCACCAGACGCGACGCGTTGAACGAATAGATCACGAGAACGACGATCGGCACGTACAAAAACGCCAGCCCGAGCGCGAGTGCAGTAATGTTGAACCGGAACAGTTGTTTCATTTTACGCACGACCTCCGCCGTACGCAGAGCCCGCCCGCTTTCCCGCGGGGAGAGATGACGGTTTTGCGCGATCGCTTCGGACCACTATTTCCCATCACCTTCTCCCCTCGAACTGACGACGCTGCATTCGCTCGTAGACGAGAAGCGGCGCCAGCAGCAGCGCCAGCAGCACGACGGCGAGCGCCGACGCCACCGGCCAGTCGCGGTTGGTGAAGAATTCGAGCCACACCGTTTGTCCGATCATCGGCGAATTCGAGCCGGCCAGCAGATCCGGAATCACGAATTCCCCGACGATCGGGATGAAGCACAGCAGCGCGCCGGCGCCGACGCCCGGCAGCGACAGCGGAAACGTCACCAGCCAGAATGTCGTCAGCCGCGAACCGCCGAGATCGGCAGAGGCTTCGAGCAGCGCCGGATCGATCTTGGCCAGCGTCGCATAGAGCGGCAGGATCATGAACGGCAGATAGGAATAAACGATGCCGATATACATCGCGGTGTCGGTGGACAACCACACGACCGGCGCGGATACGACATGCAGCGCGAGCAGCGCCTTGTTGAGGATGCCGTCGTGCTGGAGGATATTGATCCACGCATAGACGCGGATCAGGAACGATGTCCAGAACGGCACGATCACCAGGATCATCGCGATCGGTTGCCACCGCGCCGGCAGTCGCGACATGCCGTAGGCGACGGGATAGCCGATTGCGAGCAGAATCGCCGTCGATAACAGCGCGACCGCGATACTCCGCAGGTAGGACACGATATAAAGATGGTCTGAGGCGAGCAGGCTGAAATTGTCCAGCGACAGCGCTGCGAAAGCGGCCTTGAGCGCGGCCATGCCCTGCGCCGGATCGAACACCGGCAGATAGGGTGGCTGTGCAATGACGGTTTGGGACAGGCTGATCTTGAGCACGAAGCCGAACGGCAGCAGGAAGAACAGCGTCATCCACAGAAACGGCACGATCGCCGCCCTGCGGGCAGGCGTTGTGAAGAGATGCCGCCCGCTCATCTGTCGAGCACCACGCAATCGTCGACGGCGAACCACGCCACCACGCGCTGTGTGATCGTGAACGCATCGAGATCGAGCCGCGCGGTATTGGCGACTGAGGCGCGCAGCAGCGCGCCGCTGTCGAGCCTGACCTGATAGCGGGTCTGGCCGCCGAGATAGCTGATGCCGGCGACCACGCCCGCCAGGCGGTTGATCTCCGCCGCGTCGCCACCATCCGGCGCAGATCCGTGAGCCGACAGACGAACCTTCTCGGGACGGATCGCAACGCAGACCTGGTCGGTCCTCAACGCCTGCAAGGGCGCTGCGGCGATCACGCGTCCGGCATCCGGCGTCGCGATCGTCACGCGCTTCGCATCGCGCGATTCGATTTTACCATCGATGACGTTGACGCCGCCGACGAACTCGGCGACCCAGCGCGAATTCGGCGCCTCATAGAGCTGCCGCGGCGTCGCAACCTGCACCAGATGCCCGGCGTTCATCACCCCGATGCGGTCCGCCATCATCATCGCCTCCTCCTGATCGTGAGTGACGACGATGAAGGTCATACCGAGCTGCCGCTGCAGCCGCATCAGCTCGGCTTGCGTGTTCTCGCGCAGCTTCTTGTCGAGCGCGGCAAGCGGCTCGTCGAGCAGCAACAGCCGCGGACGCCGCGCCAGCGCGCGCGCCAGCGCCACGCGTTGCCGCTGGCCACCCGAAAGCTGGTCTGGCTTGCGCCTTTCCATGTCCTCCAGTTTCAGCAGCGCGACCATTTCCGCAACGCGAGTCTTGATCTCCTCGCGCGGCAGGCCCGCTCGTTTCAGCCCGAACGCAATATTGTCCTGCACGCTGAGATGGGGAAACAACGCATAGTTCTGGAACATCATGTTGACGGGACGCTGATGCGGCGGAATGCCGGCGACGTCCTGGCCGTCGAGAACGATCCGGCCGGCATCCGGCGTTTCGAATCCCGCCAGCATCCGCAACAGCGTGGTCTTGCCGCAGCCGCTCGGCCCCAGCAGCGCGAAAAACTCCCCTGCCTTGATGTCGAGCGCCAGCCGGTCGACCGCGGTAAATCGGCCGAAGCGCTTGACGAGCGCATCGAGTTGCAACAGCGGGATGTCGTCTGCCTCTGCCACGTCAGGGGCTTGCCTCGCGTCGTCAGTCATTCCACCCCGTCTCGTTTCGCGATGAAGCATCGCGTCCCTTTCAGCGAGTCTCCTTGCGAGTCCGAACGACCCATCGCAATACACGGTGCCGGCGGCTTTTTGGATGCGGCATTCGCGCCCGCAGATTGCGCCTCAAACAGGCAGCGAATGTCAAATCGCCCTGCCCTGCCCCACGGCGAAGCTTCGCGACACGGTTCGCGAAGGAACCCGGACGCAGCGAACGCGATCGTTCCGCGATGAAAACGGCTGTCAGCCGGCCTTGCGGCAGGGTGTTTCGGGAGTGTGGGGCGGACGCCCGACAAGGGTAGCGTATTGCGCGATCGGCTCCGGCCTGCCGATGAAATAGCCCTGGACCGCATCGCAGCCCTCGTCGGCCAGAAAGCCCAGTTGTTCGGACGTTTCGACGCCCTCCGCAAGGATCGACACGTCGAGGCCGTGACCGAGGCCGATCACCGCCCGGACGATCGCCGCGGACTGCGGATTGCATCCGAGGTACATGACGAACGCCCGGTCGATCTTGATCTTGTCGAACGGGAACGCCTGGAAATAGCTCAGCGAGGAGTAGCCGCTGCCGAAATCGTCCATCGAAATGCGAACACCCAACGCTTTCAGCCGCCGCAACAGCGCCAGACTGCGCTCGAAGTCCTCGATGAGCACGCCTTCGGTGATCTCCAGTTCCAGCCGGTTCGGATCGAGTCCGGTTTCCTGCAGGATCGAATGCACGAGGCCGACCAGATCGCCATGGACGAACTGCACCGGCGACAGGTTGACCGAGATCTGCTTCGGGTTCGGCCAGGACGCCGCCTCCCGGCATGCCTCGCGCAGAACCCACTCGCCCATGGCCACGATCAGACCGCTTTCCTCGGCGAGCGGAATGAAATCGTCGGGCAGAATGAGGCCGCGGGTCGGATGGGTCCATCGCGCCAGCGCCTCGAAGCCGGTCACATCCCTATCATCGACTTTGTGGCCCGTGCGTGCCTGCGGCTGGTAGTGCAGCGACAGTTCGCCGTTGCGGATGGCGCTCGACAGATCCTGATGCAACGCACGGCGATCCCGAATCTGCCGATCCATATCGGGGTCGAAAATGCTGATCGATCCGCGCGACCTCTTCTTGGCGCGGAACAGTGCGGCGCCGGAATTGGAGAGCAGCGAGGCCGGGTCGATGCCATCGCGCGGAAACAGTGCGATGCCGCTGCTCAGCCCGACGCGGACGGATTTGCCGTCGATCAGAAATTCCGGCGTCATCGCTTCGACGAGCTTTTCGGCGAGCGCCTTGCCCGCGGCGGGTTGCTCGCCATCGATGATCACGCCGAACTCGTCGCCGCTCAATCTTGCGATGAGGCCTCCGTGCGCCGCCTCCTGAATGCGATGGGCTGCTTCGATCAGCAGCCTGTCGCCGACCGCGTGACCGAACACGTCGTTGATTTCCTTGAGGCCGTCAAGATCGACCGACAGCACCGCGAACTCGTCGTTCGTTCCCTGGCACGACTCGATCATCTGCGACAGCGCTTTCAGGAACGCGGTGCGGTTCGGCAGGTCGGTCAGCCCGTCGTGATAGGCCATGTGCACCATGCGCGACTCGGTCTGGCGGCGGTCAGTCACATCTTCATGCGTCTTGATCAGGTATTGCGGTTCGCCGTCATCAGCCGCCACAGGAATGCGGCGGGTCAGGAACAGCCGCAGCCCATTGACGGTGCTGATCGGATGCTGGGTCAGAAAGCCGCCATTCCGGACCGCCGCTTCATCGCGGGCACGGATCAGCTTCGCGTCGCGCGGATCGAAGATATCCGATGCGGTCAGCCCGACGACATCCTCGCGGCGGCGATTGAGAAGCGCCTCGGCGGGCCGATTGGCGAGCAAATAATGGCCGTCGCTGGCGCGCTGGACGATCAGCGGCACCGGAATATTGTCCACCACGGTTTCGAGAAACTTCTTTGTGTTTTCGAGTTCGCGCGACAGCGACTCGCGTTCGAATGTCTGTGTGCGCAGATGCGAGCGCCTGACCTCGCGCACCCTGGACGCGCGGATGGTCACCGCCGCCAGAAAGCAAAAGGCGATAACGCCGCCGGCAAGAACTTGCTGGATCACGTCGCCCTGGGCTGAGGCGCCGGCTCTCTCCGGCAAAACGATGGCAGCCGCCAACGCGTCCGCAGACGTCGCCGCAAACACCGTGTATATGAGCCCCATCGCAGCAACGAAGTTGTAGCCGCCCGCCTGCCAATTCTTGCCAGTCATCGCGCCCCCGGGATCTGCCGGTGGAGTGTCTGGCCCAACGGGTTTGAATCGGGTAAAAACCTACCCCTGCGATCGAAAAATGCGTCCTGGATTGCACAATTGGTCTCTCATGATTAATGCCCTGCTAACGGGCGGTCGGAAGCTCGCTTTAGAGCCCCGCTTTTGATTCCCTTTAGAAGCGGAAAGGCTCCAGTGTTCCTTCGAATCCGAAGTTCGCGACGGAGGGCGCAACGCAGCAAGGCGAACTTCGGATTTGGGACACCAGGCCGCGAATGGACAGGGTTGAGTGCGTCATCATCGGTGCCGGCGTGGTGGGGCTCGCGATCGCGCGCCGGTTCGCACGCTCCGGCCGCGAGGTCGTTGTTCTCGAGGCGGCGGAAGCGATCGGCACGGTAACGTCGTCGCGCAGCAGCGAAGTGATACACGCCGGCATCTACTATTCCGCCGGCAGCCTGATGGCGCGGACCTGCGTCAGCGGCCGGCGCGCGCTTTACGACTATTGCCGGGAATACGGCGTTCCGCACAGCAATTGCGGCAAGCTGATCGTCGCGACGAACGAGCAGGAAGCCGGCAGGTTGCAGTCCATCAAGGCGCGCGCCGAGACCAATGGCGTCGAAGGCATGCAATCGCTGAGCGGCACTGAGGCCCGCGCGCTCGAGCCGGCGCTTCAATGCGTCGCCGCGCTGCTGTCTTCATCGACCGGAATTATCGACAGCCACGCCTACATGCTGGCGCTGCGAGGCGATGCCGAGCGCGACGGCGCGGTGTTCGCCTTTCTGACGCCGCTGTTGCGCGCAAGCGCGACGCCACAGGGGCTGGAAATCGAAACCGGCGGCGACATGCCGATGACGCTCGCTTGCGATCTCATGATCAATGCGGCCGGCCTTGGCGCGCCGGCCGTGGCGCGCAGCATCGAAGGCATGCCGGCGGATCGCATTCCGCAGGCTTACCTCGCCAAGGGCAACTATTTCAGTTGCAGCGCCCGCGCGCCGTTTTCGCGCTTGATCTATCCGGTGCCGGAGCCCGGCGGCCTCGGCGTGCACCTGACGTTCGACCTCGCGGGGCAGGCGCGCTTCGGCCCCGACGTGGAATGGATCGACAGCCCGGACTATGCCGTCGACCCGGCGCGGGCGGAGCGGTTTTATCCGGCGATCCGGCGCTACTGGCCGGACCTGCCGGACGACGCCCTGCTCCCGGCCTATTCCGGAATCCGGCCTAAAATCGTGCCGCCGTCCGTCGCCGTGCAGGACTTCATCATCGAGGGGCAAGCCGATCACGGCGTAGCCGGGCTTATCAACCTGTTCGGAATTGAATCGCCCGGCCTCACGGCATCGCTTGCGATCGCGGACCATGTCGCCGCGATGGCGGAAACGTAGCCCGGCAAATCAGGCCCGCGCCGATTCCCCGCGCCAACGGCGGCGATCAATCGGCGACGCAAAGACCGCGGATCCCTCGAAGACTGGAAGGATTTTAGTGGAGGGTCTCGACCGCGGAGAGTTTCAGTCTTTCGATCTCATCCTTGAGCATCAGTTTCCGGCGCTTCAATTCGGCAATCCTCAGGTCGTCGGTGGAAAGATGCCTGAGAGCATCGTGCAATTCGCCTTCCAGGATCCGATGTTTCCGTTCCAGTTCAGCGAGATGCGCCTGAATCGCCATTCGAACCTCCTCGGTGGTTTCAACCTCAGATTCGCTCCGAATTCGTGAGTTTACATGAACCCAGACAGCTGTCGATGGGGCAGAAAAGCACATCGATCATATTTGCGGGATTCGGAAAATGAACCGTAAGGAGGGACCTGCTGGCGGCTTGCGCGGCGCGCGGGCAAGGACAATAATTCGCCTGGAGCGGGATGAAGAAAAGTGTTGCGGTTTTCTGTCGGCAGCCCGCTCTAAAATATTGGAATCGATCACGTTCGTGATCTAGCTGAAACCTCCAACTTTTCGCAAACTCTTCACGATTCAACTCATGACCGACGAAGAAGAGCGCGAACTCGGAGCTGAGCTCGCCCGGCTGAACCAGGAACACCGCGATCTCGACGCCGCCATCGATGCCTTGCATCAATCGCCCGCGCCCGATTTGCTGCGCCTGCAGCGGCTGAAAAAGCGCAAGCTGCAGTTACGCGACCGCATCGCCTTCATCGAAGACCAGATCACGCCGGATATCATCGCCTGAACAGCGCGCCTGCCGCGCCCGCCGATGCCACCGCCTCTCAACTGCTCCGCCGCTGCGCCTTGCGGAGGTACATTGCG
Organism: Nitrobacter sp.; assembly: GCF_051535235.1. Classification (GTDB taxonomy): domain Bacteria; phylum Pseudomonadota; class Alphaproteobacteria; order Rhizobiales; family Xanthobacteraceae; genus Nitrobacter. The sequence continues at coordinate 77,814 of NZ_JBPPLZ010000006.1, read as the reverse complement.
CAGTCGGCCTGCTCCAGCGCGGTGCCGGCGTCGGCATGCGGCCCGAGGATGGCCACCCCGATCGACGCGCCGGTGGTGATCGCTCGCCCCCCGAACGTCAGTGCCAGCCCGTCGATGGTCTCTTCCAGAGCCGACGCCTTGGCCCTGGCGTCGGTTTCGCTGAGATTCCACAACAGCAGCGCGAACTCGTCGCCGCCGAGCCGCCCGATCAGGTCGGAGGATCGCACGTGCCGGGACAGCGCCGCGACCACCGCCTTCAGCACCGCATCTCCGGCCGCGTGACCGAACGCATCGTTGATAGGCTTCAGGCGATCGACGTCCAGCACGAACAGCGCCCCGTTCGCGTGATAGCGCCGGATGTAGGCGACCGAGCGGCGCAGTTCGCGTTCGAAGCCCCGGCGATTGAGGACGCCCAGAAGAAAATCGGTATCCGCGGACGCCTCCAGATCCGCGATCCGCGCCTGCGCGGCCGCAAGCCGGGTCTTGAGGCGGCGGATCGTGGCTCTGGCCTCGGTCGCGACGTCACGTTGTGACGCCGTCGGGCGCGTTGGCGCGAGCGCGACCGGCGCGGTCTTGCGGCGGCTCGCCTTGCGTTTCGCAGCGGTCGAAGCCGACGCTTTCGAGGTCTTTTTCATCGCCACAAGGCTTGCCGTCGTTCACCAAGACAGGATAGTTCAGTCCCCACCGCTTGCCCCGTCAAGGCACCCTCCTATAATCCGCACCATGTTTTCCGGATTCCCGAAAGAAATAAAATAAATAAATGACCGCCGCCGTCGCCATCATCATGGGAAGCCAGTCGGACTGGGAAACAATGCGTCACGCCGCGGACACTCTGGCCGCGCTTGGCGTGGCCAGCGAGACGCGAATCGTATCCGCGCACCGGACGCCCGAGCGGCTGTTCGCATTCGCCAGCGGCGCCAAGGCGGAGGGGTTCAAGGTCATCATAGCCGGCGCGGGCGGCGCCGCGCATTTGCCCGGCATGACGGCGTCGCTGACCGAACTCCCGGTGCTCGGCGTACCCGTGGAATCAAAAACGCTGGCCGGGATCGACTCGCTGTATTCGATCGTGCAGATGCCGGCCGGAATTCCGGTGGGAACGCTTGCGATCGGCAAGGCCGGCGCCATCAATGCGGCGCTGCTGGCGGCGAGCGTGCTCGCGCTCAGCGACCCGGCGCTGGCCGCACGCCTTGCCGCCTGGCGCAAGCAGCAGACCGATGCCGTGGGCGAGCGCCCGGAGGGATCGGCGTGAGCGGTTCTCGGCGGGTGACGCTCAAGCCGGGCGATACCATCGGCATTCTCGGCGGCGGGCAACTCGGCCGGATGCTGGCGCTGGCGGCGGCGCGCCTCGGCCTCAAGTGCCAGGTGTTCTCGCCGGATCCGGATTCGCCGGCATTCGACGTCGTGCAGAACGCCACCTGCGCCGAGTATGCCGACGTCGAGGCGCTGGAATTGTTCGCATCCGACGTCAACGTCGTCACCTATGAGTTTGAGAATATCCCGGCCGCGACCGCGATGGTGCTGGCCGCGCGTCGGCCGGTGCTGCCCGATTATCGCATTCTGGAGACGGTTCAGGACCGGCTGCTGGAGAAGAAATTCATAGCCGGCCTGGGTATCGCCACCGCCGCCTATGCCGAGGTCGCGTCCCCGCAGGCGTTGCGCGACGCGATCGAGGTCATCGGGCTGCCGGCGGTGATCAAGACCCGCCGCTTCGGCTATGACGGCAAGGGCCAGGCCATCATCCGCGACGGCGACGATCCCGATCAGGCGTGGGACGATCTCGGCACCAGATCTGCGATCCTGGAAGCCTTCGTGCCGTTCGAGCGCGAGATTTCCCTGATCACGGCGCGCGGCGCAGATGGCTGCGTCGAATGCTTCGACGTGACCGAGAACGAGCATCGCGACCACATCCTGAAATATTCGCGCGTGCCGGCCGCGATTTCCGATACGCTCGCCGCGCAGGCGCGCGGCATCGCGAAAAAAATCGCGGATGCGCTCGATTATGTCGGCGTGCTGACCGTGGAGATGTTCGTGGTGCCAGGCCCGGCCGGCCCGGCGCTACTCGTCAACGAGATCGCGCCGCGAGTCCACAACTCCGGGCATTGGACGCTCGACGGCGCTTCTGTCTCGCAGTTCGAACAGCACATCCGCGCCGTCGCCGGCTGGCCGCTTGGCAAGCCGATCCGGCACGGCAGCGTCGTCATGACAAACCTGATCGGCGACGACATTCTTGACTACGGCAAATGGCTCACCGTGCCCGGCGCCGCCGTGCATATCTACGGCAAGGGCGCGCAGCGTCCCGGCCGCAAGATGGGCCATGTTACCGAGGTCAAGGATGGCGGCTGACGGCGGTCCGAGTGACGTCTCGTCTCCGCTGGCGTCATTGCGAGGAGTTCAAGGCGACGCGCGTCGTTCCTGTAGCAACGAAGCAATCCAGTTCTCAAATGCGATTTCCGGATTGCTTCGCTTCACGCACAAATTGGCAAGAACCAATTTTTTGTCGCGAGCCCGCATGACGCGATGGGCTACTTTCCTGCCACGACACCTTCCGGCTCACCGCTTAACCCGCGATAGACCACGCCGCCGATGACGCCGCCGATCAGCGGCGCTACCCAGAACAGCCAGAGTTGCTCCAGTGCCCAACCGCCGACGAACAACGCCGGACCGGTGCTGCGCGCCGGGTTCACCGACGTGTTGGTGACGGGAATGCTGACGAGGTGGATCATCACCAGCGCGAGTCCGATCGCCAGCGGCGCGAAACCGGCCGGCGCCCTGCCATGGGTCGAGCCCATGATGACGAACAGGAACATGGCGGTCATCGTCACCTCGGTGATGAAGGCGACCATGAGATTGTAATGACCCGGCGAATGCTCGCCGTAGCCGTTGGATGCGAATCCCTTGGCGACATCGAAGCCCGGAGCCCCGCTGGCGATCACATAAAGCAGCGCAGCGGCGGCGATCGCGCCGAGCACCTGCGCGATGATGTAGGGCAGCACCTGCCCGGCCGGAAACCGTCCGCCCGCGGTCAGCCCCAAAGTCACGGCCGGATTGAGGTGGCAGCCTGAAACATGCCCGATCGCATAGGCCATGGTGACGACGCTGAGGCCGAAGGTGAAGGCGACGCCCAGCAGCCCGATGCCGACCTGCGGAAAGGCCGCGGCGATGACCGCGCTGCCGCACCCCATAAAGGTCAACCAGAAAGTACCGATCAGTTCGGCTACGTATTTCCTGACATCCATGACGCCCTCCCTTTAAATTCCAAAGATCAATCGTTCGAGATCAAGAACCATAAAAACCGCATTGTGAAGCATTCGTCGGCCGCGATGGCGGTACTTTTGGAAGAATCCACCTAACTTTCGGCCTGTCCGATGCACAAACCGCGGAGTGGCGGTGGACATTACCGGCCTGATCTGTTACATCGGCGCCCTTGATGCTGAGGGCATGGCCTTTGTCGGCCCTCCTGCTTCTGACCCATTTCTCACTTCGTGCAATTGAAAGAGGATGCCGCGTGCAGGTTCTCGTTCGCGATAATAATGTCGATCAAGCCCTCAAGGCGCTGAAGAAGAAGATGCAGCGCGAGGGGATTTTCCGCGAAATGAAGCTCCGCGGTCATTACGAAAAGCCCTCCGAAAAGAAGGCTCGCGAAAAGGCTGAAGCTGTCCGTCGCGCCCGCAAGCTCGCACGCAAGAAGATGCAGCGCGAAGGCCTGCTGCCAATGAAGCCGAAACCGGTTTTTGGCGCTGGACCGGGCGCAGGCCGTGGTGGTCCGGGTGCCGGTCCGCGCGGACCGCGCTGAACGATCGCTGCAGATCAGGCTTTAACGAAAACGCGGGGTTCCAGCCCCGCGTTTTTGTTTGATGCGATCCCGTCGGCGGCGCCGCCGACGGGCTATTCAGGCTTTGCAGAGCCTTTTTTTTGACGGGTTTTCTTGACGCAAACCCTCCCCCTTCGCTCGAAAATACGGAACGCGGCCCGCGGCTATTTCGGCAGCACCGCCTGGACAACCGATTTCGCAGCCGAGAGCATGTCATCGGCGACCGTGGTATGGGCGCTCGTCTGCTCTGCCGCGTTGGCCGCAGGATCGAATCGTCCCGAGGCTTGCGGAATGTCCGCAGGCGGAACCGGCAGTCGCGCACGATCGTCGGCGCGGTCGGAAGGCGAGCCCTCCCCGGTCGCCATCGCATCAAGCCGGGGAGTTTCGACAGCAGGCACGGACACCTGGATCGGTGGCGGAAGCGGCTGCACCGCCGGCGCCGCGCGCGCGATATCCTGCAGGCGCGGAACTGATTCGGTCGGGCGGCGGTCGGCATCCGGCTGCGCTCGCGTGACCTCCGATCGGGAGCGCGAGCCTTCAATGCGCGGGTCCGCATCGTTCGTGCCGCGCAAGCGGTCGATCGCAGCCCGCGCCAGATCGTTGGCGTCGCGAAGATCGTCCGGAATAGACCCCGTCTGCGCCGGAGCGGATGCGACCTTGGCGGCGGCCTTTTCGCGCCGCGCCGTTTGATGTTTCTTCATGGCGGCCGGAGCGGACGCGGTTTCAGCCCGCTTCTCGGCTGGCTTCTCCGTCTCGGGCTGGACCTTCTCGGCAGGCACCGTCGCAACTGCCTTTTCGGAAATGCCCTTCGCGCGAATGCCGCCTTCGGCGCCGCCAGCTTTATCGGGCACCACCGCGGACGACACGGCGGCGGGGGCCGATGCATCGGCAGGCTTGCCTACGATGTAGTGGTTGACGATGTAGGCGCCCGTCACCGTCGCCACCACGGACGGCAGGATCTTCTCGAAAAAGAACTTTGAAGCGTATTTCAGCATGGCCGGCCTCTCCCGCGCTGTCTGATGCGGAAACTTTTGGGCCGATTGAGGGATCAATCGCGACTGATCGGTGGCAAGGTGGTGGTCCACGTCACGTTTCGTGTCGATTATCGCGTTTTGCGGATGTCGGTCCGCGCGACGAAGCGCGCCGGCCGAAAGCCCGGAGCGCGGCTTTCACGGCTCCGCTGTCAGAGCAGCTTGATCCGGCCGAACGCCATGAAGCCGGTGAGGTCGCGCCCATAGACCGGTTTCAGATCGTCGGGCAGCAGGTAGCGGCTGACCAGTCCGCCAATGCCGAACTTGGCATGATCGGTGCGGATGAAATCGTAGATTCCGCCGACCGAGACTTTGCCCACGTTGAAAACCCTGTCTTCGAGACCGGGAATGTGGTGCGTCAGTTCATTTTCAGCGACCTGTTCCGCGCGCATGAACAGCGTCCAGTTGTTTTTCAGAATCACGGAACTCTCAAACAGATAGGCGTCCAGCGTTTCCCCCGGGCTCAGCATCTTGCGGCCCCAGGCCGCCGTCGCGCTCCACAGATGCCCGTCGCCGAACGGCGTGGTGTAGATCGCCGAAGCCGTCAGGCGGTTTTCGTTGACCTCCGGTTCGAGCTGTTCCGGCGAATTCAGGTGCCCGTAGGACACCTGCAGCGACAGTTCGCGGACCGGATTCCAGCTCACCCGGCCGGCAACGCTGTCGAGCGCCGGCCGTTCGATGTCGTAGCGGTACTGGTCGGGTTCCCGCCCGCGAAAGGTCGAAGCCTCGAACTTCCAGTTCTCGAGAACCAGACCGGCCGTCAACACGCCGAATGTGATGTGCGTCGAATCGAGCCAGTGGTGGCTGATCGGGGCCTCGGGATTGTCCATGCCGCTGAGGCGATGCATGAAGGCCGGCGGTCCGAGCGCGGGTTCGCCCGGCAGGCCGCCATAGACGAAGACGCTCGAGTTCGCGGTGATATTGTGGCTGTATGTCGCCGCCAGTTCCATGAACAGATCGTGCGGATGCTGGCGATCGACCAGATGCGACACGCCGTCGGCGGTCTCGCCGCTCGCCAGCAGCAGCGGATAGCCGGCCGCCCCCATCAGCGGCTCCGGAGACAGCATGGCGCGCACGCCGAAGGTGCCGTCGTCTCCGAGCGGCCGCTGCGCCATGGTCATGAGCATGCCGCTGACGAAGGTCTTGTCCGCGCCGCGCGGACCCGGCTGCCGGTCGTAATTCAGGTTGATGGAGCCGTGGGTCATCACGCTCCAGGCGTCGAACTGTTGGTGAAGCCCTTCGTGCGGCGAGGTGTCCGGCTGCCAGCTCGTTCCCGACGCCTCGCGCGCCATCATGTAGGGTCCGAGAAAGCCGGGCATGGAGCCGTGGCCGTCCGTTCCGTGCCCCGTATGCGCGGGACTCATCGCCTCATGATCCATGTGGGCCATATCCGTGTGCGCCATGGCCGGCGCCGGAGGCTTCCGTTTCACCGCCGTATGTGTCCGCTTCACTGGATTGGCGGAATGAGGATGATGGGATCGTCCGCCCGAGGCGGCATGACCCATATGTTCGTGACCCATATGTTCGTGACCTATGTGGTCGCGACCCATGTGGTCGTGGTCGGTCGGCATCTCCTGGCCCGCAGCGGCGGATGCCATTGCCCCAAGCGTGACCACGAGGCACGCATGGCGGCCGATCCGTCGCAGAGTGCGTTGAGACATGCGATCCTCAAAGCCTCGCCTCAAGGCGAAGGCGTCGGTGATTCCGTTCGTTGTCCGACTATGGCACGAACACCATGAAGACATAGATCGCGAACACGACGATGTGGATCATTCCGAACAGGATATTGGTCCGGCCCGTTCCGAAGGTCAGCATGCTCAGAAGGAACGTCAGGCCCAGCAGGATCATCTTCTGGGCGCTGAGACCGAGTTCGAGCGGCTTGTCCATGACGTAGGCGGCCACTGCCACGGCCGGAATCGTCAGACCTATTGTGGCCAGCGAGGAGCCGAGCGCGAGATTGATGCTCTTCTGCAGATCGTTCTGCCGCGCGGCCGCAAGCGCCGCGACGCTTTCCGGCAAAAGGACCAGCAGCGCCAGCAACACGCCGGCGAGGGCTTCAGGCGCGCCGACCACCGCGATGCCCGCGTCGATTACCAGCGAGAACTTCTTCGCCAGCAGCACGACGGCGAGCAGCGAGATCAGCAGCAGCGCGACGCTCAGCGCCAGCAAGCGGTTCGAGGCAGATCCCTCCCCGCCGTCGGCGTCGTGCCCGACAATGAAATAGTCTTGATGCAGGACCGTCTGCGTGTACAGAAAGACGGCGTAGAGCATGATGGTGACGACGCTGACGAAACCGAGTTGCAGTTGCGAATACAGCGGCCCGGGCGTCGTCAGGGTATAGTTCGGCATCACCAGCGTGATCGTCGCGAACACGATCAGCACGCTGAGATAGATGTTCACGCCCGCTGGTTGAAACTCCTGCTCGCGGTAACGAAGCCCGCCGGCCAGAATGCAGGTCCCGACCAGACCGTTGCACACGATCATGACCACCGCGAACACGGTATCACGCGCCAGTTCCGGCACCGCCTTGTCGCCCAGCATGATCGTCGCGATCAGGGAAACTTCGATGATGGTGACCGCGAGCGTCAGCAACAGCGTTCCGTAAGGCTCGCCGATCCGCTCCGCGATGACCTCGGCGTGGTGCACGGCCGCGAAAACCGTGCCGAACAGGATCACCAGCAGCACGACCGCGAACAGGATGCCGGTCGCGGACGGAACGAAAGTGATGCCGAGACCGGTCACAGCGCCGTAGAACAACACGGCCAGAGCGGGGAAAATCCACGCCGAGCGAGGCATCGAACCATGCGCGCTCACAGGCGGCAGGCCTATGCGGCGCGCTTGCGAGCGCCCTTTTTCGCCTTCCTGGTCGTCCCGGCCTTTTTGGGAGCCGCCTTCTTTTTCACGGCCGCGCCCTTCCTGACCGCGGTTTTCTTTTTGGCCGCCTTCCCGGGAGTGAGGTAAGCGCCGACCTTCTTCGAGGAATGCCCGACCGCTTTCACAGCGGCGCGAAGCCTTGCGGGCGTCACCTTGAACTTCTTCGACCAGTAGCTGACTTCGTAAGGCTGGCTCAGCGCAATCAGCAGCCGGTCGCTGGCCTTGTGCTTCTGCAGCTTGATGTAGGCCTCGACCTTTTTTGCCGAGCGGCCTGCCGCCTTCACAGCGGCCTTCAGCTTCAATGGAGTGACTTTGAACTTCTTGGCCCAGTAGCGGACCTCATAGGCCTCACTCAACGAAATCAGGCGGCGATCACCACCCCCGCGCTTCGCCTTGTTGTCCGCCATGTCGGCCTCCCGCTGTTGAACTCCGCCGTATCACATCGCCTTGACGATATTCTCCGTCATCTTCTTGGCATCGCCAAGCAACATCATGGTGTTGTCGCGATAGAACAGTGGATTGTCGATACCGGCATAGCCCGACGCGAGCGAGCGCTTGATGAACATCACGGTGCCGGCCTTCCAGACCTGCAACACCGGCATACCGTAGATCGGCGAGGACTTGTCTTCCTCCGCCGCGGGGTTGGTGACGTCGTTGGCGCCGATCACGAAGGCGACGTCGGCCTGGGCGAATTCCGAATTGATGTCCTCGAGTTCGAACACCTCGTCATAGGGCACGTTGGCCTCGGCCAGCAGCACGTTCATATGGCCGGGCATCCGGCCCGCGACCGGATGGATCGCGTATTTGACCTCGACCCCCTCCTTCTTCAGCGCGTCCGCCATTTCGCGCACCGCGTGCTGGGCCTGCGCCACCGCCATGCCGTAGCCGGGCACGATGATGACCTTGGAGGCGTTCTTCATGATGAACGCCGCATCCTCGGCCGAGCCAAGCTTGGCGGGTTTCTGCTCGCCGCCGCCGGCAGCGGCCGCGCCGGTCTCGCCGCCGAAGCCGCCCAGAATCACCGAGATGAACGAGCGATTCATGGCGTGGCACATGATGTAGGACAGGATCGCGCCGGAGGAGCCGACCAGCGCGCCGGTGATGATCAACGCCGAATTGCCGAGCGTGAAGCCGATGCCAGCCGCCGCCCAGCCCGAATACGAGTTCAGCATCGAGATCACGACCGGCATGTCGGCGCCGCCGATCGGGATGATCAGCAGCACGCCGATCGCGAGCGCGAGAATCGTGATCACCCAGAAGTCGAGCACGCTGCCCGACATCACCAGGCCGTACATGAAGAAGATCAGCGCGAGAGCGAGCACGATGTTGATGATGTGGCGCGCCGGCAAAATGATCGGCGCGCCGCTCATGCGGCCCGACAGTTTCAGGAACGCGATCACCGAACCTGTGAAGGTCAACGCGCCGATGGCGACGCCGAGCGACATCTCGATCAGGCTCTGCGCATGGATATGACCAGGCGTGCCGATGCCGAAGGCTTCCGGCGCATAGAACGCGCCCGCGGCCACCAGCACCGCCGCCATGCCGACCAGCGAGTGGAACGCCGCCACCAGTTCCGGCATCGACGTCATCGGCACCCGGCGCGCGATCATCGCGCCGATGCCGCCGCCGATCGCGACCCCGAGAATGACCAGCAGCCATGCCAGCACGTCGGCGGGCGGATGCGAGGCGAGCGTGGTCGCGACCGCGATCGCCATGCCGGTCATGCCGAGGAAGTTGCCTTTCCGGCTCGACGCCGGACTCGACAGCCCGCGCAGCGACAGGATGAACAGGACGCCTGCGACGAGATAAAGCAGCGCGGAAAGATTGGCGTTCATGGCGGAGCCCCGACGTCTTGTCCCGGACGCGGCGCAGCGCAACGCGATGCGACGCAGAACCGGGGCCGTCCCAAATTGTGGCGGTCCCGGATCAGCGATGCAGCATGGCGTGCCGCCTCGCATCCGGGACACTGGAAATAACCCAGCATCGAAAAAATCTACTTCTGCTTCTTCTTGTACATCGCCAGCATTCGCTGGGTGACGAGGAAGCCGCCGAAGATATTCACGCAGGCAAAGACCAGCGCGACAAATCCGAAGGCCCGCGCCCAGCCCGAGCCGGCCGAGATCATGCCGACGCCGACGGCGAGCAACGCCCCGACCACAATCACCGAGGAGATCGCATTGGTGACCGACATCAGTGGCGTATGCAGCGCGGGCGTCACCGACCACACCACGAAATAGCCAACGAACACGGCCAGCACGAAAATCGACAGCCGGAAAACGAAGGGATCGACGGCCTGAACGATATGTTCCATCAGAATCTCGTTGCTTTCTTCACCTCTCCCCTCCGGCAGGTCGGCGAACGCGCTGAGCCGGGTGAAAGGTGGATGGGATGTTGGATATGAAAGCGGCCCCCTTACCCGCGCCTGATGGCGCGACCTCTGCCCGACGGGGAGAGGGCGGTAACCGGAGCGCGTTGGCGGACAACAACATTCATGCGCTTTTCGGCTGGAAATTCGGATGGATGACCGCGCCGTTCCTCGTCAGCGCGGTCGCCTTGACCAGTTCGTCGTCCCAGTTCACCGCGAGCGCCTTGGTCGTCTTGTCGACCAGCGTCTCGATGAACGAAAACAGGTTGCGGGCATAAAGACTCGAGGCCGAGGCGGCGACACGGCCCGCGACATTGGTGAAGCCGATGATCTTCACGCCATCGAGATCGGCGACCTTGCCAGCCTTGACACCCTCGACGTTACCGCCACGCTCGACCGCGAGATCGACCAGCACGGAGCCCGGCTTCATGGACCGCACCATCTCCGCGGTCACCAGCCTCGGCGCCGGGCGTCCGGGAATCAGCGCGGTCGTGATGATGATGTCCTGCTTCTTGATATGTTCCGCGGTCAGTTCAGCCTGCTTGGCCTGATACTCTTTCGACATTTCCTTGGCGTAGCCGCCGGCGGTCTGCGCGTTCTTGAACTCTTCGTCCTCGACCGCGAGGAATTTGGCGCCGAGACTTTCCACCTGCTCCTTGGTCGCGGGACGGACGTCGGTCGCGGTGACGACGGCGCCGAGGCGGCGCGCGGTCGCGATCGCCTGAAGGCCGGCAACGCCGACGCCCATGACGAACACCTTCGCGGCCGGCACGGTGCCGGCGGCGGTCATCATCATCGGAAATGCGCGGCCGAAGGCCTCAGCCGCCTCGATGACTGCACGGTAGCCGGCGAGATTCGCCTGGCTCGACAGCACGTCCATGACCTGGGCGCGCGTAATGCGCGGCATCAATTCCATCGCGAAGGCAGACACGCCGGCATCCGCGATCGTCTTGAGCGCAGCTTCGTTGCCGTAGGGGTCCATGATCGCGATCACCAGCGCGCCACGCTTGTAGCGTGCAAGCTCGCCGGCTTCCGGCCGCTTCACCTTGATGACGATGTCGGCATCCTGGACCGCGTCGGCGCTGACCACGGCGCCCGCGGCCACGAAGTCCGAATCCGGGACTCCAGACTTGATTCCGGCGCCCGGCTCGATGGCGACATCTGCGCCGAGCGCCTTGAACTTCTTCACCGTGTCGGGAGACGCGGCCACCCGCGGCTCCGACGGATCGATTTCCTTCGCTATCGCAATCTTCATGATGCCTCCCGCAGCCGACGGCCACGCACGATTAAAGCACCAGCCACATTGTTAGCGAACGGAAATCAAGGACGGCCCGAACGACGACCGGGCAATCAGGTGAGGAAAATCGCCATCAGCGAGACAAGGGTGATCACGGCAGCCGTGCCGACGGTCCCAAATTTAATGAACGCCTTATAGGTTTCCTCATGCGCCGGATAATCCATACCGTCCGCCGTCGAGTACACGATTTCGCTATGATCTGACACGTCTCGTCTCCAGCCAGGGTTGATCTTGCCCGGGAGGAATTAGCGCAATCGGAAGGACAGAGCAACGGTGTGGCGGCCGCCACGGCGATGTCATTGTTCTTTTATGTACAAAAGGAAGAAAAATAAGCGAGGAAGCCCGCAATTGCCCGGTTTTGCGCTCAGGTCGCGTCCCTGCCCCGCTTGTTTGACGGAAAATCGCCACCGCTGGTCGGCCGAGATGCGGAAATAGCGTCCAAACGCTGCCTCGCCGCCGGTGCGGTCGCGCAATCCGGCCTGCCAGCCCCCTGCCCTGTGCCGTTTTGCCACGGGCCCATCGTCCGTTGCGTCCCATAGGACTTTATTCTTGCACCCCGGCGCCGCCACGCTGGTTCACGCGAACGTCCGAGCGCCTGACACGCCATCTGTAAGGCCGGAGGCTATCCCATCGTCTCCAGTTCATCGATCATTCCGGCGATGACCGACAATCCGCCATCCCAGAACCTGGGATCTCTGGCGTCGAGCCCGAAAGGCTTCAGCAGTTCGGAATAATGCTTGGTACCCCCGGCGGCGAGCATCGCCAGATAGCGCTCGGCGAAGCCTTCGGCCGCGTGCTCATAGACAGCGTAAAGCGAGTTCACGAGGCAGTCTCCGAACGCATAGGCGTAGACGTAGAACGGCGAATGGATGAAGTGCGGAATGTACATCCAGAACGTCTCATAGCCCGGCTTGATCTCGATCGCGGGACCGAGACTTTCGCCCTGCACGCTGAGCCAGAGCTGGCCGATGCGCTCGGCGGTGAGCTCGCCGTTCTTGCGCTCGGTATGGACAGCGCGCTCGAAGGTATAGAACGCGATCTGCCGCACCACGGTGTTGATCATGTCCTCGACCTTGCCGGCGAGCAGCGCCTGCCGCTGCTTCGCGTTCCTGGTCTGCGCCAGCAGCCGCTTGAAGGTCAGCATCTCGCCGAACACGCTCGCCGTCTCCGCAAGCGTCAGCGGCGTCGGCGCCATCAGCGCGCCGTTCTTCGCGGCCAGCACCTGATGCACGCCGTGACCGAGTTCATGGGCGAGCGTCATCACGTCGCGCGGCTTGCCCTGATAGTTCATCAGCACATAGGGATGCGCCGACGGCGTGGTCGGATGCGAGAACGCGCCCGGCGCCTTGCCGGGACGCACCGGCGCGTCGATCCAGCGGTCGGTAAAGAAGCGTTCGGCGATGCCGGCCATCTCTGTTGAGAAATCGCCGTAGGCCGTCAGCACCATCTTGCGCGCGTCGCTCCACGGAATGACGCCGGTGGCGGCGAAAGGCAGCGGCGCATTGCGGTCCCAGTGCGCGAGCTTCTTCTTTTTGAACCAGCGCGCCTTCAGCGTGTAGTAGCGATGCGACAGCCGCGGATAGGCCGCGCGCACCGACGCCACCAGCGCATCGACAACCTCGCGCTCGACGCGGTTGTTCAGGTGGCGCGAATCCGCGACGTCCTGAAAGCCGCGCCAGCGGTCCGAGATGTCCTTGTCCTTGGCCAGCGTGTTGGTGATGAGTGCGAAGGTTCGCTCGTTGGCCTTGAACGTCTTCGCCAGCGCCTGACCGGCCGCCTTGCGCTTTTCGGGTGAGCGGTCCTGCAACAGGTTCAGCGTCGGTTCGATCGCAAGCTCCTTGCTTCCGACCTTGAAGCGCAAGCCCGCGATGGTCTGGTCGAACAGCCTGTTCCAGGCGGAGTAGCCGGTCTGCGACTTCTCATGGAAGAGCTTTTCGACCCGGTCCTCGAGTTGATACGGCTTGTCCTTGCGGCTGTCCTCGATCCACGGGCGATAGTGCCCAAGCTCCGGCGCCTGCATGGCGCGCTCGATCACGTCGTCGTCGATGCGGTTGAGTTCGAGCGTGAAGAACAGGAGATGCACCGAGGCGGCCGTCAGGCGCTCGGAAATATCGCCGTAGAATTTCGAGATCGCGGGATCGACGCTGTCGCCCGCATGGATCAAACCCGCATACGAGCCGAGCCGGCCTGCGAGGTCGTCGATCGCCTCATAGCGCCGCACGGCTTCGGCCAGCCACGTGCCGCCGTCGGATTTCGCCGTTTCCGTCGCGAGCCTGCCCTTGTAGTCGGCCTCGAACGCCTTGCAGTCCGCATCGACCGTGTCGAGATCGCGCGTCACCTCGGGCGCGTCGATGCCGGCATAAAGGTCGGCGAGATTCCATTCCGGCAGACGACCCGCATCCGGTTTCGCGACGGCACTTTTCGTCACCGCGGGTTTGCGATGAGAGGCGGGCTTGCGGGCGGCGGATTTGCGGGAGGCGGAGGAAGAACGCGAAGCCATTATCGATCCAGACTTTCTTTTCAGTTTCCGGTCAGGAAGAAAAAACTGTTGCACGACGACGGCGCGGCAAACCTTAAGAGCGCATTAATCAGCGTCCGCCAGTGTGCCTCGATTCGGTACAGATAGTTGTAGCGTGCGGGGAATGCCATGACTGCCACCATTTTGATCGCAGACGACGACGCGGTCCAGCGCCGGCTCGTCGAAAACATGGTGCGGCGGTCAGGCTATGAGGCGATCGTGGTCGAGGGAGGCGACGCGGCCATCGCCGCGCTGACGACCGCCGACGGCCCCGTCATCGATGCCCTCATCCTCGATCTTGTAATGCCCGGCCTCGACGGCATGGGCGTGCTGGCGAAAATCCGCGAAGCCGACATCAATGTCCCCGTCATCGTCCAGACCGCCCATGGCGGCATCGACAACGTGGTCTCGGCGATGCGCGCCGGCGCCCATGACTTCGTGATCAAGCCGGTCGGCATCGAGCGGCTGCAGGTCTCGTTACGCAATGCGCTCAATGCCAGCGCGCTGAAAAGCGAGTTGCGGCGGGTCCGCCACAGCCGCGAAGGCCGCCTCAGCTTCGCCGACATCATCACCCGCAGCGAGACCATGGCCAACGTGATGAAGGCGGCGAAAAAGGCCGCAAGTTCATCGATCCCGGTGCTGATCGAGGGCGAATCCGGCGTCGGCAAGGAACTGTTCGCGCGCGCGATCCACGGCACGAGCGACCGCAGCACAAAACCGTTCGTCGCCGTGAACTGCGGCGCCATTCCCGACAACCTCGTGGAGTCGATCCTGTTCGGTCACGAGAAGGGATCGTTCACCGGCGCGACCGAGCGCCACGCCGGCAAATTCGTCGAAGCCTCCGGGGGCACGCTGTTCCTCGACGAGGTCAGCGAACTGCCGCTGACGGCGCAGGTGAAACTGCTGCGCGCGCTGCAGGAGGGTGCGGTGGAAGCGGTCGGCGGCCGCAAGCCGGTCAAGGTCGACGTCCGCATCGTCTCGGCCACCAACAGGCGGCTGCTCGAACGCGTCAAGGCCGGTGAATTCAGGGAAGATCTGTTCTATCGCCTGCACGTGCTGCCGCTGACGATCCCGCCGCTTCGGATGCGGCGCGACGACATCCCGAACCTGCTGCGGCATTTTCTCGCGCGCTTCTGCGCCGAGGAAAACCGGACGATCGCTGGCATCAGCGGCGAGGCAATGGCGGGGCTGTCGCAGCTCAGCTGGCCCGGCAACATCCGCCAGCTCGAAAACGCGGTCTATCGCGCGGTGGTCATGAGCGAGGACGAGCAGCTCGGCCTTTCGGATTTTCCGCTGATCGGCGCGCCGCCGGCTGCCGAGACCGACGAGCCCCTGGTCATGGAGCCGGTGGTGCTTCGGATGGCGCACAACGTGATACCCGGTAATGAAATACCGATCGTTCCGCCTCTCCCCGATGCCAGCAGCCTCTCGATGCTGGCGCAAGACGGCGAAATGCGCCCCTTGGAAGAATTGGAGGCCGATATCATCCGCTTTGCGATTTCACATTACCGCGGGCAGATGTCCGAAGTGGCGCGACGGTTGAAGATCGGACGGTCCACACTCTACCGCAAGCTCGATGACATGGCGGCGAACGATGACATGGCGGCGAACGAGGAACAGTAACGGGCTTCCTCGCGTTCCCTGGGTACCGGTTGCGAGCAGCAGGGAGAAAAAATGTCGCGGACGTGAACCGTTGCGGCGCGGTGACAGACTGACGGAAAACACCTTTGAAAAAGGCGTGTCGCGTTGCAAACAGCGTATTTTTGAGGTCAGTTTGTCGTGAGTGGCCTCTGCGGCGCTGGCTGCCCGAATCGGGCGCGTGTAACGTCCGTGCATGAACGTGAATCGCCAATATTCAAGACTTGGCGAACGCTGGACGAAATCATCGGAAAATTGTTCCAGGCCGGGACAGTTTCACCCAAGGGGTGCTGAGAATGCGGGACTACGCGACTAACCGGACCGGTTTCGACCGCTTCCTGATGGCCCTTGCAGCCGCCTTTCTGACAGTCTCGGCCACGGCAGCATCCGCCCAGACGGACACCGCGAAGAAGAGTCCCGCCGAACTTGCAATCGATGCCGCTGTGCCGACGCCGGAGCCGGCGAACGTTCCGCCGCCCACCGCAGCCGATTTCAAGATGAACGACGTGCCGCCTGCTCCGCCCCTCGTCAGCAGGTCGAAACCGGCTGACAGCAAAACCGCCGACACGCCTGCCCCGCCGGCAGAGACGAAACCCGCCACCGCGAACGCCACTGACCCCGCGGCGCCTTCGAACGCGACGTCCGCCGACACCAAGGCTTCTGACGCGAAGGCTTCTGACGCGAAGATCTCCGACGCGAAGACGGAGGCCAAGCCGGCCGACGCCGCGACGCCGCGCGCTGAGGGCGCCAAGGCAGAGACCAAAACGGACGACGCAAAGAAGGACGCGACTGCAACGGTTAACCCCGCCGCCGCGACCGCCGCCTCACCGGCTGCCGGCGAGCCGGTGAAGGCCGCGAGCAACGTCCCCCCCGCGGATCAACCCGCGGCCGAGAAGCTGCACGAACTGCTCGATGCGAAGGCCGCAAAATTCTTCGATCGCAAGGCCGAGCGCACCGCGATCGAAAAATTCTACACGGAGCGAGGCTATGCCCCGATATGGACGGAGGGCGGCGCTCTGACGGCACAGGCCAAGGGCGTGATCGCGCGTCTGAAGGACGCCGCGGCCGATGGCCTCGATCCCGCCGACTATCCCGTGCCGAATTTTGCCGAAGCGGCGTCGCCGGATCAGATCGCCGAAGCCGACCTCAAGCTGACCGCGAGCATGATGGACTACGCCCGACAGGCCCAGAGCGGCCGGATGCACTGGTCGCAGGTCAGCGCGGATATCCAGTATCCGGAGCATCCGATCGATCCCGAGCAGGTTTTGAAGAACGTCACCACCGCGAAGGATGCCTCCGCAGCGCTCGACAGCTACAACCCGCCGCACAAGCTTTATCGGGAGTTGAAGCAGAAGCTCGCCGAACTCCGAAAGGCGTCGGAAGGCCCCGTGATCGAAATTGCCGAGGGCCCGAGCCTCGTATTTCGCAAGAATGCCATGATGGAGGATCCGCGCGTACCGCAGATTCGCGCCAGACTGGGCGTCGCTGAAAATCCCGACGATACCCACTATGATGCCGATGTCGCCGCCGCCGTGGAGGCTTTCCAGGGCCGCAGCCACCTCAAGCCCGACGGTGTTCTTGGCAACAACACTCTTCGCGCCATGAACGGCGTGAAGAAGGATCGTCAGATCGACACCATCATCGTCAACATGGAGCGCTGGCGTTGGCTGCCGCGCGAACTCGGCGCGCCGTCGCTCGGCGACGCCTACGCCATCCTGAACATTCCGGACTACTCGCTCAAGGTGATGCAGCACGGCGCGCAGGTCTGGAGCACTCGCGTTGTCGTCGGCAAGCCGGGGATTCATGCAACGCCGCTTTTGACGGAAACGATGAAGTACATCACCGTCAATCCGACCTGGAACGTGCCGCCGTCGATCATTTACAAGGAATACCTGCCCGCCTTGCAGCAGGATCCGACGGTGCTGGAACGCATGGGTCTCAAGCTCGAGCGGGACCGCAGCGGCGGCATCCACATTTCGCAGCCGCCGGGCGAACGCAATGCGCTGGGCCGTATCCGATTCAATTTCCCGAACAAGTTCCTGGTGTATCAGCACGATACGCCGGACAAATATCTGTTCGCCAAGGAGACGCGCGCTTTCAGCCATGGCTGCATGCGGGTGCAAAACCCCGACCAGTATGCCGCGACGCTGCTCAACATCGCCCTTCCGCAGGATCACTACACCCCGGAAAAGGTCCGAAGCATGTACGGCCGGAACGAGTTCGACATCAAATTCCCGACCCCGATTCCGGTCAACATCACCTATCAGACCGCGTTCGTGGACAGCGCCGGCAAACTGCAGATTCGTCCTGACGTCTACGGCCGTGACTCCACGATGCTGGCGCTGCTCCGCAACGCCAAGGGCCGGGATCTCGAGGCGGTGATCGCGCATGCCCAGCCGAACTATTCCCGTCCGAGAGGAGACATCCCGCAAGGCGTGGCTCTCAACGATAACGGCGGATTTGGCGGTGGTTTCACGAGCAGCGGCCCTTCGTTCTTCGAACGGCTGTTCGGTTTCCAGAATCCCCCTCCCCAGGTCGAGGACCGCCGTCGTCAGATCTATCGGCGCTAGCGCCTTCCCGCTTCTGATAGAATCAGAGGCGGGATGATTTTTATAATTTTGAATTTTGTTTTGGCGCGTTGGCTTCAGGCAAACCAACCGCCATTTCCGTCCAACCTGGCGGAAACACCCTTCGCCACCTGCCGGAAGACGGATTTAGTTGATTAAAAACAATCACTTCATCGTACAACCGGGCTCTTTTAACGTTAACCATTGTCCCCCGCGCCTTAATCCCCTGGCTCTTTTTTGCCACAGTCGGCGGGCTAGTTATCCTTTAGGAGGGGGCGGATTAAGGTAAATCCGGATTAACCCTCCTGCTCTACGACTTGAGTTTAGCCCTTCCACAAACGGGGTCGTGGAAAGGCTGCGCGACTTAATCGTCCTTCGGGTGGGCTCATTGACGTGCTTGCGGGTTTTGCACGCGGTTTGAAATCATTGTCGATTCCGCGGGCCGGTTACTGCATCGGCCTGACGTCGCTTCTGCTGCTGGCGGGCGCGGGATCGGTGCACGACGCGGCTGCGCTCAATGAGACGCGCACGCTTTCGTTTCATCACACCCATTCCAACGAAGATCTGACCGTCACCTTCAAGCGCAACGGCCGCTACGACGAAGCCGCGCTGAAGCAGCTCAATCACTATCTTCGCGACTGGCGCAGCCAGGAGCAGACCACCATGGATCGTCACCTCTTCGACATCCTCTGGGAGGTCTATCGCGACGTCGACGCCAGACAGCCGATCAACATCGTCTCCGCCTACCGCTCCCCCGCCACCAATGCCATGCTTCGCCGCCGCTCCGCGCATACCGGCGTCGCGCGATTCAGCCAGCACATGCTCGGCCACGCGATGGACTTCTTCATTCCAGGCGTGCAGCTCGAAAAAATCCGTTTTGCCGGTCTTCGCATGCAGCGCGGCGGTGTCGGCTTCTATCCCAAATCGGGCTCGCCCTTCGTTCATCTCGACACCGGCCATGTGCGACACTGGCCGCGCATGACCCACGATCAGCTCGTGCGCGTTTTCCCGAACGGCCGCACCGTGCACATTCCCTCCGACGGCAACCCGCTGCCTGGCTATGAGCTGGCAATGGCCGACATCGAGCGACGCGGCCAGAACGCGGATGAAGACGGAGCTGTGAAGAGCAAGCCGTCGAATTTCCTGCTGGCGCTGTTCCGCGGCAAGGCCGCCGCCGACGAGGATGACGATTCGGATGGCGCACCGGCGGTCCAGCCGCCTGTCCAGACGACGGTCGCCTCCGCGGCTCCGGCGACCTCGGCGGACCCGATCCCGCTGCCCCGGCCGAAGCCGGTCGCGGCATTCCGGCTCGCATCTGCCGATGCCCCGCCGGTTCCGCCGACAAAGCAGGCCGCGGCTGCGGTCAGCAAACCGCAAACCCCGGCCGACATCATCAATGCCCGCGGCTTCTGGGACGAAATGCCGGCTGCCCCGACCCAGGCCACGCCCGAACAGGTCGTCGCCGCCGTCAGCGCCCGCGGGGCGCTTGCCGCCGTCGACCCGCAGCCGACCTCCAGTATCTCCGAATCCTTACAGGCGCTGGCCTATGCGCCGGCGCCGAAAGACGTCCGCCGCGCGCGAATTGTCGCGGCCACCGCATCGATACCGCCGATCCGGCCCATCGCCCCCGCGCGCAATCCGATGGCTATAGACGGCGTGACAACGGTCCTCGTGAAAGGCGCAGGCGACCAGGGCGCCGTGGTGGCCACCTCGCGCCGACTGGCGCCGGCAGCCACGCGCGACAGCGATGTCTGGATGCGTGCGATGATCGTTGCTCCAAGCGCGAGCCGCACGATGTCGGCAACGGTCTTGGGCGACCAGGACATGACATTGATGCATATCTACTTCCAAAAGCCGGAACGGGCGATTGCGATGACCTTCTCCGACGATCCGCAGATGGGAATCCTCTGCGACCGGTTCAGCGGATCGGCCGTCGCCGCCCTGACCACGACACGTCTCGCGGCGCGCGGGCGCTCGCTGCGGTAAGTCGGTTCGAACTCGCATCGCGCGACCCGACGATCCTCTCGAGCGACCGCTCTCCGCTCACAGCATCCCCAGCGCCTGCATATAGGTCTCCAGGATGGTTTCCTGCTCCTGGCGCTCGTTGGCGTCCTGCTTGCGCATCCGCACGATGGTCCGCAGCGCCTTGACGTCGTAGCCATTGCCCTTGGCTTCGGCGTAGACGTCGCGAATATCGTCGGAAATCGTCTTCTTCTCTTCCTCGAGCCGCTCGATGCGCTCGATGATCGCCTTGAGCTGATCCTTGGCGAATCGGGTCGCGGGCTCTTCCTTGGCGGCGACGGCGGTGGCCATCCTGCTACTCCTGAAATCGATAAATGATGGGATGTGAGCCTGGACGCGCTGGCCGCTCACCACACGTGGAGACCGACACTCCCGAGCGGCGTGCTTGGCGTCAAGACGCCATCGCCTTCATCCACAGCGACGCACAGGCTGCATGAGAGGCTTTCGCTTCGATGGAATCAGAAGAGGGCTCCATGATTTTGTGTTGACGCGTTTTCTTGACGCGAACCAGCAGCCGTCCTCGGGTCGAGCCCAAGGACATGCTTCTCTCGAAAACGCCATAAGGCGCACGCGACCGCCCGCTCAAAACGTCAGTGACCGCTCCCGCTCTTCTTCATCGCAGCGAGTTGCTCCGGCGTCGCCGCGCCCTGATGCTTCGTCTTCCAGGTCTCATAGGGCATGCCGTACACAGCCTCTCGGCTTTCGTCCTTGGTCATGGCGGCCCCCTTTTCGTCGGCCGCCTCCTTGAGCCAGTTCGACAGGCAGTTGCGGCAGAAGCCCGCGAGATTCATCAGGTCGATATTCTGGACATCGGTCCGGGAGCGCAGGTGGGCGACCAGCCGCCGAAACACCGCGGCTTCCAGTTCCGTTTTTGTTTTGTCGTCAATGGTCATGAGCCGATCTCGTCATCGCCGGTCCGGACGGAGGTTTGGTTGGACTAGCCATGGATTCTACCATATCGCAGCGCTAATAGGAGTTTGCAGGTTGGAAAATGCGCACCTTGGCGTGAAAAGCGGGTTCCAGCCGTTGACAGGCCATAACGGGTCACGCGAAATCACGCAAAACGATTTGCCCCGCTAAATGACGAAATCAGATCCTCTCCCTCCTCCACCGGTCTCGCTGCGCGCGAGCACCGCGGGCCTCTTGCCCGCGCTCGGCATCCTCATTCTCTGCCTGTGGTCGGCGCCCGCGGCAGCCGACTTCCGGCTTTGCAACAACACCTCAAGCCGCGTCGGCATCGCCCTTGGCTACAAGGACGCCGAGGGCTGGACCACCGAGGGGTGGTGGAATGTCTCATCGCGTGCCTGCGAAACGCTGCTGCGTGGCACGCTCATCGCACGTTACTATTATATTTATGCTCTAGATTACGACCATGGCGGCGAATGGTCGGGACAGGCTTTTATGTGCTCGCGCGACAAGGAATTCACGATCAGAGGCACCGACAATTGTCTGGCACGCGGCTTCGACCGCACCGGCTTTTTCGAGATCGATACCGGAGACCAGCGTGCCTGGACCGTCCAATTGACGGAATCCGGCGAACACGGGCCGCAGATGCCCGGGATGCCTTCCCAGGGTTCATTTCCGGGTTTGCCCGATCCAGCGGGCGGAACGCCTCCGGGCGCGTCTGGACTGACGCCAGGCGCGTTGCCCGGACGTAAGCCATGAGACGTCTTCGCCGTATCAAGATTCTCGCCACGCTCGGACCGGCCTCCTCGGACAGCGCCATGGTCCGCCGTCTGTTCGAGGCGGGTGCCGACGTCTTCCGCATCAACATGAGCCACACCTCGCATGACAAGATGCGTGAACTGGTGGCGACGATCCGCAACGTCGAGGGCAGCTACGGCCGCCCGATCGGCATCCTGGTCGATTTGCAGGGACCCAAGCTGCGGATCGGCTCGTTTGCCGACGGCCCGATCCAGTTGAACAACGGCGACACGTTCGTGCTGGATTCCGACAAGACCCCGGGGAACAAGACCCGCGTCCACCTTCCGCATCCGGAAATCCTGGCGGCGCTGCGCCCCGGCCACACGCTGCTGCTGGACGACGGCAAGGTGCGCCTGATCGCCGAAGAGGCCTCCTCCGAGCGCGCCGTGACGCGCGTTGTCGTCGGCGGCAGGATGTCCGACCGCAAGGGTGTCAGCCTGCCCGACACCGATTTACCGGTGTCGGCGATGACGCAGAAGGACCGCTCCGATCTCGACGCGGCGCTGGAAGCCGGAGTCGACTGGATCGCGCTGTCGTTCGTGCAGCGCGCAGACGACGTGGCCGAGGCCAAGAAGATGATCCGGGGCCGGGCTTCGGTGATGGCCAAGATCGAGAAACCACAGGCCATCGACCGCCTGCCGGAAATCCTCGAAATGGCCGATGCGCTGATGGTCGCGCGCGGCGATCTCGGCGTGGAATTGCCGCTCGAACAGGTGCCCAGCCTTCAGAAGCAGATGACTCGGATGGCGCGGCGCGCCGGCAAGCCGGTGGTCATCGCGACGCAAATGCTGGAATCGATGATCCAGTCGCCGGTACCGACCCGCGCCGAAGTCTCCGACGTCGCCACCGCCGTTTATGAAGGCGCGGACGCCATCATGCTCTCCGCAGAGTCCGCGGCCGGAAAATATCCGGTGGAGGCCATCTCCACCATGAACCGCATCGCCGAAGAGGTGGAACGCGATCCGATCTATCGCGGCGTGCTCAACGCGCAGCGCGCCGAGCCGGAGCCGACCGTCGGCGACGCCATCGCCGACGCCGCGCGCCAGATTGCCGAAACGCTCGACCTCTCCGCGATCATCTGCTGGACCAGTTCCGGATCGACGGCGCTGCGCATGGCGCGCGAGCGCCCGAAACTTCCCGTGGTTGCCATCACACCGAACCTCGCGACGGGCCGCAAGCTGGCCGTGGCCTGGGGCGTGCATTGCGTGGTCGCGGAAGACGCCCATGACCAGGACGACATGGTCGATCGCGCCGGCAGCATTGCGTTCCGCGACGGTTTCGCCAAAGCGGGCCAGCGCATCATCATCGTGGCCGGCGTGCCGCTTGGCACGCCCGGCGCGACCAACATGGTCCGCATCGCCTTCGTCGGTCCGGACGGCGACGCGGGCGTTTAGAGCATGATCTCGAAAAGTGGAAAGCGGCTTTCGGAAAAGATCATGCTTAAACAAAAAGATAAGCGACGAGTCTGATTCAACGCAGTAGAAACAGACTCCAAGAGCAGTTTCCTGGCCTGCGAATGCAGCCGGTTATCCACGCAATCCACAGGAGCGCCCAGTCGACTCGCAAACTTTATTCACGTTCTCGATGAAAAGTGAGGCGTATTGAACCGGAGTAGGAGTACCTGAGATGAGTTTTGAAGCAGGCGAGGCTTTGATCGACGAGATCGTGGCATCATGCAACGGCGACGTTCGCGGTGCGCTGATGGCATTGCTGATGGTCAACGAGCGGCTGGAGGATGAACTGCAGCGGCTTTATGCGGCGGCGCGCGAAAGCAACAGATTGCATTAGATGCGTTCGTGGCGACGAGGCCGGGAGCCGTCAGTCTTTTTCCTTGTCATGGTCTTTGTCGTCCTGACCCTTCGGACATGCGCCGATTGAGGATCGGGCGAGCTTCGCATCGGCTCGGGATTGGTAAGGGCCATCCCCGAACCAGATGTCGCCGTCGTCGACGACCGGATTGCTGGTGACGATGTCACAGGACTCGGTGGCATGGTTGCCGACAACCCAGAATTGTCCTTCAGCCAAGCAGGCGCTTCCCGCGGCACAGACGAGGATCACGGCCAGCATCAGCGATTTCATGGTGCTCTCCGCTTCTGGTTCCCGGTGAATTGAGGGCCAAACCCGCATTAGCCGGAAATGTTTCATCGCGCTAAGCGTCAATGGCGATCTTGGTTAATTCGCAAGCGCCCCAGGGGCGCTGATGCGCGCGCCGCGACTACGACCACGTCCGGACAGGTTGCCCTGTGCTCCGACGCCTCGCGAATATCAGATATCTCGCCCTTCGACCTTTTCGGTCAACGTCTTGACCCGCTCGCGCACGTTTTCGAGATGCGGATTGATGGCGAGCGCCTTGCGGAAGGCTTCGAGCGCGCGCTTGTCGTCGCCGAGTTCCTGCATGATCATGCCGAGACCTGCCAGCGCGCCGAAGTGGCGCGGCTCGCGGACCAGCACCTGCTCGATGTCCTCAAGCGAACTCTGGTAGTCGTTCTGCAGGTAGTGCAGCGTCGCGCGCTGGTTCCATCCCTCGATGTAGTCAGGATGCAGCTTCAAAACCGCGTCCAGCAGCTTGAGGGCAATGTCGAACTGTTGGCCGTGCATCGCGACTTTCGCCCGCTGCATCAAAAGCACCGCCGTGTCGCTCGAAGTCCGGCTCCAGAGCGCCAGGATCTGCGCTTCGACATGCTTGGCGCTCTCCTCGTCCGGCGCGGCCTTGAGGGCCCCGAACAGGAAACCGAGTCCGTGAGCCTGATCCCTTGGAATTCCCGGCCGCTTCGAGGACAACGGCGGCAAGTCCTTGGGTTCAGTGGCCTCAGGCGGGGTGCCGTGCGGGAGGAGGCGCGGCGGAGCCTGCGCAGACGCGACCGCAGGCAGAACTCCGGCTGCCGCGGCTAGAATTGCGAGGCAAATACACCCTCTCACTGAGAGTTTCCGTTGCATTCGCGAGATCCGGATCAGTGCGAACTTCTGGCCGCCACTATAGCGTTTTCGGGCGGTCCGGGCACTGGTCGCGTGCAGAAAACGCGTCAGATCAAAATCGTGGGAGCCCCGCTTCTGAGTCCATCAGAAGCGGACTTCAACACGACGAAACGCCTGCGGTCCGCAGGCGTGGCAGAGAACTGTGATGATGAAGTCAGGCGACTGGCGCCAATCAGCCCTGACGAGCCTTGAAACGGCGCTGGGTCTTGTTGATCACATAGACCCTGCCCTTGCGGCGGACCAGGCGGTTGTCCCGGTGGCGCGAACGCAGCGATTTCAGCGAGTTACGGACCTTCATGGGAACGTTCCTGATTTTCCAAAGGCCGTATGCGACGGGCCGAAAACAGCAAAACCTGATCCCCGGCTTGCAGCGAAGCCGCCCAGGATGCGCGGTTTCTAGGCCATGGCGCCCCGGACTGTCAATGCAAACCGTCATGGGCAATCGTGGCGATCACGGATTTCCGCAGATCCCCGGCCAGAAGTCCCCAACCCTGCACCCCACAATGGATTTTCGTCGCGGACTTTTTAGTTCCCGGCTGTTCGATCTTGAATCGCTTTATCCGGGTTAACGATGCGTCGACATTCTCCGGTGCACGAGCGGTGCATCACCGAAACGAACCCTGATGGAGCCATAACAAACGGGTCACCTTGGCGTCCCGCCAAGCGAGGACCGTCTATGACCGACACAGCCAGCCCGGATGACAGAATTGCGGAAACGCCCTTCGGCAAGCGAAGGGTCAAACCCCGCGCCTGCATTGTCGAGAGCAAGCATCACGTGCGGTCGCTGCTCAGCGAGACGCTTGAGGAACAGGGGTTCATTCCGCACGGTTGCGCGACGCTTGACGACCTCGATGCCTCGTTGCGTTCGGATTTCCCCGACCTCATCGTCGTCAGCTTCTCGATAAACGGTCTTCCAATTACGGACGTCCTGAACCTGCTGGCAGCCCGGACCAGCGCCGCGATGGTGCTGTTGATCGGGCCGCTCGATGCACCCGCGGTCAGAGCGGCGCGGGAACTCGGCGAGAAACTGGCGCTTGAATTCCTGCCGATGTTGCCGACGCCCTTCAGCGACAAGGACCTGCACGAGCGAATCGCCGGCCTCGTGCCGGCCGACCCCCCCGCGCCGCCGGTCGATGTGGCCGAGGCGCTCGGCGCCGGCTGGCTCGAACTGTGGTATCAGCCCAAGATCGATGCGCGAAGCCTTGCGCTGGGCGGCGCCGAAGCTCTGATCCGGATGCGACATCCGAGCTGGGGCATCGTGCCGCCGGCCTATTTCATCCCCGACAAGGGCGATCCACATTTTCGGTCGCTCTCGCACTTTGTCATCGGCCGCGTTTTCCAGGACTGGCGCTATCTCGTCGCCAAATCCGGAAGCATCCATATGTCCATCAACCTGCCCCTCGCCTTCTTCACGGACGCCAATGCCGTCGACGATCTGCGTTTGCAGTTTCCGGCTCACCCCGCCTTCGATGGCTTGACCGTGGAGGTCGACAGCAGCGAAGTCGTCAAGAATCTGCCGCTCGCGATCGAGGCCGCGCAGCGGCTGCGATTCCACAACATCGGCTTTTCGCTCGACGACGTCGGTACCGAATGGCCGACGCTGGCCGCGCTGAACGAATTTCCATTCGCCGAAATCAAGCTGGACCGCCAGTTCGTCGACGGCAGTTCGTCTGCGCGACTCAAGCGTTCCGTCTGTCGCCGGATCGTCGATCTGGCCAAGAGGCACGGCGTCAAAACGGTGGCTGAAGGCGTCGAGACCCGCGACGATTTCCTTGCGATGCACGGCATCGGTGTCGATTTCATCCAGGGCTTTCTGTTCGGCAAGCCGATGACCACCCGGAAGTTCGCGCGCAACAGCCGCCGGCCGCCGGCCTTCGTTCCCGTTGCCTAGAGCCTTCTCGCTGCCGGCAAAACCAAGAAGCGAGGCTCAGCCAGCCTTGCCGAACGCCTTGCGTAGTTCGCCCTTGGCAGCCTCGAGCATCCGACGACGAGAGGCGGAGATATTTTTGCCGCCGCGGTTGATATAGAACACCAGCATCGACATCGCCGACCGATAGGGATCGCTCTTGCGCCGATGGCTCTGCTCGGCGGAGCGCTTCAGCGACCGGGCAATGGCGGCGGCGCTACGCTGCTTGAACACTCCTTGCTTGAGATCGAGCGCATCGCTGGTCGCCGTCACCCGGCCCGACCACTTGCGAACCGGCTTCTTCCGGCGTGCCGACGATTTCGCCCTGCCCTTTGTCTTCGTGCGATGAGCCGGCTTGCGCGTCGATGTCGATACCTTTGTCAATGTGGCCTCCTAGTCAATGTGGCCTCCTGTCGGGAATAGCGCCGGTCGTGGCCGAGCGCATCACGGCAACGGCGCGGGCCTCGAATCGGTTCACATTTTTTGTGAACACCAGGTCGCCGCCATGAATTCCCGGACAGCAGGCACTGCCGCTGACGAACTATTGCTGACCGTGGGGTCCGACCGGGCTTCCGGTTGCTTTCGCCGCCACATCGTCGCCGGTCGCTTCGGCATTGGACTCGAACACCGCGCGGCACGGCGCGCCAAGCTGCGTCTGGTTCTGCCGCAGACAGGCGACGATGCGGCCGACGTCGGGAATCTCGCTCCCGCATAACCTGAAGACGTCCGGGGTGCAGGCCATCCGCTGAGCGAACGTGCCGCGATAGTCTTCCGCGACCGCGGGGCGCGTGAGAGTCGCGACGCCGGCAGCCAGAATCCCGAAAACCAGGGCCACCCTGTAGCTGTGCATGTGTCACCTCTTCCGAATGCTTCACATGCCGACACCTCCTCAAACCATTGAGGCGGCAGAAAGGTTCGTTTCTGGCAATATGATGGGGGGGCAGCTTGGGGGGAACAGCTTGCGGGTTGCTTCAGGCGCTGCCCGTTGCCGTAGACCCTGCGGGTCGTGTATCAGACCATACGGAACCAACCCAGTGACGGAACACGCCTTGGCCCAGGATTCGATCACCAAACCCTTTCTCGAGGTGCTTTCGGGCCGGCGTCAGGCTATCCCGCCGATCTGGATGATGCGGCAGGCGGGCCGCTATCTGCCCGAATATCGCGAGCTGCGCGCCAAAGCCGGCGGTTTTCTCGACCTCTGCTTCACGCCGGAATTCGCCGCCGAGGTGACCTTGCAGCCGATCCGCCGCTTCGGCTTCGACGCGGCGATCATTTTCTCCGATATCCTCGTCATTCCCTACGCGCTCGGCCGCTCGGTGCGCTTCGAGGCCGGCGAAGGCCCGCGGCTCGATCCGCTGGATACGCCGGACAAGGTTGCGGGGCTGGCCCGCGAAGCCGACATGACGAAGCTCGAGCCGGTGTTCGAGGCGTTGCGCCGCGTCAAGCGTGAGCTCGGTTCAAAAACCGCGCTGATCGGTTTCTGCGGCGCGCCATGGACGGTCGCGACCTACATGGTCGCGGGACACGGCACGCCCGATCAGGCGCCGGCGCGGATGATGGCCTATCGCCACCCCGACGCCTTCGCAAAAGCCATCGATGCGATCGTCGACAACTCGATCCGCTATCTGCTCGGCCAGCTCAAGGCCGGCGCCGATGCGCTGCAGATTTTCGATACATGGGCCGGCGTGCTGCCGCCACGCGAATTCGCGCGCTGGTCGATCGAACCCACCAAACGCATTGTCGCAGGCGTGCGCAGGCAGGTGCCGGACGCGAAGATCATCGGATTTCCCCGTGGCGCCGGCGCGCTGCTGCCATCCTACATCGAAGCGACCGGCGTCGACGCCGTCAGCATCGACTGGACGACCGAGCCGTCATTGATCCGGGACAAGGTTCAGAACCGGGTCGCGGTTCAAGGCAATCTCGACCCGCTGGCACTGATCGCCGGCGGCGATGCGCTCGACCGCGCGGTCGATGACGTGCTGACGAATTTTGCCGGAGGACGTCTGATTTTCAACCTCGGCCACGGCATTCAACCGGAAACGCCGATTGCACACGTCGAACAGATGATCCGCCGGGTACGCGGGAACGGCGCGCGCCCGTAGAACGCGCACCCGTAGAATCTATCCAATGTTCATGGGATGATGACCGTCGCGGCCATCTTATCCGCCAACGGCCCGTTGCAGGGTCACTTGACGTAGGGACACCAGGACCGCAGCGAGAAGCGGGCGTCCAGCGGCACCGGACCTCCGCCTTTTTTGATCAAAAAAACGATTCGTCGCTCCGCGCGTTCGGTGATTTCCACGGAATCGCCGGTCTCCCGAACCAGATTCGGAATATCGATCACCGAGAGCGGGTCGGTGCAATGCACCTCCAGCCGGTCGCCGGGCGTCAGCGATTTCAAGGCCTTGCGGGTCTTGAGCGCCGGCATCGGGCACTTCAGCCCGCTCAGATCGAGTTTCGTTATCAGCATCCCATAAACATGGCGAATCCAGATGGGACCGTCAACCGGCGGCCGGTCATGTCTGCATCACATTGGACGCGAGCGGGCCCCGTTTCGGGGATGCTTTGCAACCGATCACGCCCTATTGTTCGTCGACCGGACGACACATGACGAGTAGCACACGCATCGACGCAGCCTCCCCGGCGGACTTTCCGCCGACGCCGACCGTCATTCTCGCAGGCGGCCTTGCGCGGCGGATCGGGGGCGGCGACAAGCCGATGCGCCGGATCGGCGGCCAGACCATTCTGGCCCGCGTCATCGCGCGGCTGTCGCCCCAGTGCGGCCAACTTATCCTCAATGCCAACGGCGATCCCGCGCGGTTCGCAGCATTCGGCCTGCCTGTGATCGCCGACACCGTGGCGGATTTTCCGGGCCCGCTCGCGGGGATTCTCGCCGCCCTCGACTGGGCGGCTGAGCAACGATCGGGCATCCAATGGATCGTGAGCGCACCCGGCGACTGTCCATTCCTGCCGCGCGATCTGGTTGCGCGGCTGCATCGCGCGCGGAGCGAGAATGACGCCCAGCTTGCGGTCGCCGCCTCGGGCGGGCGGGCGCATCCGGTGGCGGGACTTTGGTCCGTGACATTGCGCGACGAGTTACGTCAGGCGCTGACGTCCGAAGGTCTCAGAAAGGTCGATAGCTGGACCGCACGCTACAGGCTCGCCACGGTGTCATGGCCGACCGACCCGTTCGACCCATTCTTCAACATCAATACTGCCGGCGATCTTTCCGAGGCCGAACGGCTCGCGGCGCTGGACGGCGACGCCGACAGGCCGGCCGGCTGCATCGTGTCGTAGGATCGAAGATCCGGTCGGCATGGCCTTCCTCAACGAGCGCCGCTGGCCATCGCCTGACCGGCTTCCTGCCTGCGCGGCAGCTTCCAGTTCGGCCGGACAAAGTGGCAGGTATAGCCATCCGGATAACGCTCCAGATAATCCTGATGCTCGGGCTCGGCTTCCCAGAACGGTCCGGCCGGCGCAAGCTCGGTGACAGCCTTGCCCGGCCAAAGGCCGGACGCATTCACGTCGGCGATGGTGTCTTCGGCGACCCGCTTCTGCTCGTCGCTGGTGTAGAAGATCGCTGACCGATAGCTTGCGCCGCGATCGTTGCCCTGCCGGTTCGGCGTGGTGGGATCGTGAATCTGGAAGAAGAACTCCAGCAGTTGCCGGTAGCTGAGCGCGTTCGGATCCAAGATGATTTCGATGGCCTCGGCATGGCTGCCGTGATTGCGATAGGTTGCATTCGGCACCTCGCCGCCGGTGTAGCCCACCCGTGTCGAGATCACGCCGGGATACCGGCGCAACAGGTCCTGCATGCCCCAGAAGCAGCCCCCGGCGAGGACCGCGCGTTCCGTTGAAGCTGTCATGTCTGTTCCTCTCCCGTCTGCTCTCCGGCGGGCAGGTCAGGTCCCGCCGTTCCTTCCCATCTGGCTATCGGGCGACTGTTGATCAAGCCGACCGCGCAGGCGCAACAAGCGCAGATCATGGGGAACAGGCCCGTGCCGAGACGCGACGGCGCGGAGCCGCCGAAACGGCCGTGAAATCGGGGCCGGGCCACTAAACTCCGGCCCATTGCACATCCGGCCTACAGTCGCAACCCGGATTCCCCGGTTGCATCGGAACCCCCTGCCGAGCTATTCGGAGAGCCGGTCTGGGACGAGTGTCCGAGCTTTCAAATCAAATGAGGACTGGAATGCCTTTAAAGGTAGATGACACGAAGTTTGCGCTGGACGATCACGCCCCCTTTGGAAAGCTCTGGGGCAGGCTTTTGATCGACGTGGTGGATAGCGATACCGACACCAGGCGGACGATCCAGCTCGAGGTCCTTTTGGAGAAGAGCGACCGCTATCCCTTCTTTCACTATGAAAAGCTGGCGCGGGCGGAAGCCAAGAAATTGCTGAGCACAGTTGCAGAGCAATTGTAGTTTTTCGCCGTCCGTCGAACCCCGTGGTCCCTCGCTTCGGCAGATCCCGGACGGCACTTTCACAATCGGGCTGAGCTAACGTCCCGCCCACCGGGGTTGTCCAATGCCTGGCTGCTTTGGACAATGCCGTCGCTTGTCGCGGCGGCCGACGCGCCCATACGCTGGACTCACGTGTTCGATGCGGGCTTTTGATCCGCGGTCTTGTCGAACAGGCTGCTTGCCATTATCGCGACCTCGGTCCGGTTCCGCGCCTTCAGCTTGCGCATGATGTGGCGGATATGGACCTTGACGGTGCTTTCACACATGCCGAGTTCGTAGGCGATCTGCTTGTTCGCCTTGCCGCGGCAGAGTGCTTCAACGACCATGATCTGGCGTGCAGTGAATAACTGGCTTTCGCCATTACCCGCATTCTGGAACGAAGACACCACGCTGATCGGCACGAACGTGCCGCCCGCCTCGACCAGCCGTACGGCTTCGACGGCGATGCCAAGCGTCATGCTGGTTGGGATATAGCCCCGCGCACCGCTCTCGATGGCGCTCATGATCCGTGAACCGTCCTCGACATCGGAGATGATGATCAGAGGGGCGCTCACGGCGACGCGCGCGAGATTCTCGACGTCATCGGATTCGTCTGACGCTTTCTTCTGGCGGGTCTGAACGTAAAGAAGAATGACCGACGGGGCAGGAAAGTCGTCATGGACTTTCATCCAGTCCGCCAGCGTCGCGAATGCGAAAACCTGATGACCGGCATAGGCGGCCTGCAGACAATGCGCCAGACAATCGCGAACAAGCGCGCGATTGTCGATGATGACAATGATGTTTCCGGCAATCTTTGTTTCGTCGGAAAATGAATCTTCCGTCCCCTTGAAGCGCCGCGCGTTGGGGCCGCTTTGGTCGGAGTCCGGCACATCCGGTATGGATATCGAGGAAAGTACGGAGAGACGAGGTTTCGCAAAGACCTGCCAAGGCGGTGCAATATCAGTCGGTTTTTGAGCGCGAACAGCGTTTTGCAGGCTCGCCTGCGATTGCGGCGGCGATGCCCCGCACGATGCGCTTCCAACATTCAACTGTGGCCGGGAAGCGAGTGGAGGACGCGGATAAATGACCGGGGCCGGACCAGTCATCGTGCGTGCGCTTTGATCTTTATGCGCAACCGGTGAAATGAAATAATTGGATAAAGAAACGTTATGAAAATGACTTCGATTACTCGCGCTCATTGGGTACCCCTACTAACCCGATTGAAACGCTGCTACGGACAGGCAGTCCACCCTCCTGTCTGAAACCTTCCGTGGTCAGCTCACTGCGACGCCAAAAAATGCTTGATTCAGGTTGTCCCTACCTGAAGATGACCAATCCTATTAGATTTTGAGCGCCCGGAAAACATAAAATTATTCGTGAATATGACAGGTTCCTTTGAACCTCAAGGCAGGCTGGTCGATGGGAGCGTTGCGATAAAGGCGTCGAAGTTATCACTCCAATTGCCTGTGAGCGGATTGGATATCGACATCGCGCCGCGCTCGTCTCCAGCAAATAACTGCTCCTCCGCGGATGAGACCGGCTCCTGCCATGGTTCATATCCGATCGAGGCGACGGCTGCGGATCCGCAAAGACGCGAAGCGACTATTGTTGCGCTGTAGCATCCATACTGGAATTCGCGCGGATGCGATTTGCTGAGAGTCAGCGCGTCCTCGCCGATCAGATCGGCATCCATTCCCGTTATCGCTCCCCAGGCCCGTGATTGAACAATGCCCAGATCACGGTCCTGCAAGTTTCGGCTCTCGATGCGTGCGACGATGGTGATGAGCGTCATCATGAAGCCGACCAGGTATGGATCGCGCCACGCGGTGTCGGGAATGCCGTTCAGTGAGGCTCGGCTTCGTTCAACCAGTGGACCGATCGTCTGCACCGCTGCTCGGCGTCCTCTCCTGACCTCGGCCAATGCGACCGCCCAGCGCAGCAATTTCTCCTCCTTGGCCGGATGTTGACCGGAACGCTCTCGCAGCGAAGACTTGTCTTCTTCGCTATCCTACGAGACGATGGCGCCGCAGGACAGTGGTCCGCCGCCGATGTTTCTAACGTTTTCGGCGCCCGTAACGTTGCAGGCGACGGGCCTGCACTTGTGTCCGATGCTCGATCATGACCGCCAGCAACCTGCCTCCCAAGCCCGATTTCGCCGCGCTCGAGGCGGCCGCGCCGGAATCGGCGGATCGCCGGACAATGATTCTATCGCTGATCGGCAACCTGGTTTTCAACTGGTCCAACAACGAAAGCCTGTTCATCTATGTTCTGATGCTGTTGCTGAAGGTCGATCAGGCGTCGGCAGCCATCGTGTTCGCGACGTTGAACACCACCCGGGCAAGGCTTGATCTCATCCAGCGGCTGGCGCGGATCAAGATCAAGGACAAGGCGCTCAGCAAGGAACTCGACCGCCTGATCGAGCGCTTTAACGAGGGCACCCACATGCGCAACGAATTCAATCACTGCATGTACACCGTGGGTGACAACGGCGAAATCTCGCAGACCCAATCGATGCGGCTGATTCAAACCCGCAGCGGCCTTCGATTCGGCGAAACCAAGCCGCTGGATGATGCGCGAATCCATGAGATGATCAGTGGAATGCGCGAAATGGCCAAGATCAATAGAGATATCTGGGATTTCCTGCCTCGCCTCGAATCGCATTTGCGATAGCCACTGCAGTCATTCGCATTTCCGTCACTACTTCCACCCTCATCCGAAGTCGTAGGCAATTACGCCTTTTGGGTGATGCGGCTTATCCTGAAGTCCAGGGGGATTGTCCCTAAGGGCAGCTATCCGTGGTGTTGCCATTGCGAGAGCCTTCTGGTGCGAAATCGGCTTCAGCGTCGATCTCGCCGCCGGCAGAACCGGTACATCAACTGCATCGGACCTCGACAAGGCCGCTGACGTAGAAGATTGGCGCGCTTTCGTCGCGACGATGCTCTTATCATTGGAGCCTATCATGCCTAAAAAGCCTTCATATCCGAGCGATTCGCATGATTATCACAACGACGATCCCACGCAGGGCCAGGGCCAGGCGCAAGCCAATCTGCAAGCTCAGTTGCAGGGACAGGCCAATCTTCAGGCGCAGGGTCAGGGTCAGGGTCAGGGACAGGGTCAAGGCCAGGGTCAAGATCAAACCCAGACCGCCGCTCAGTCGCTTTATTCAACCAGCGACAACCTGAACGGCAACGGCAACCTCAACGGGAACGGCAACGGTAACCTCAACCTGAATGGCAACGGAAACGAGAACGACAGCAGCAACAGCAATAGCAACGACAACACCAATTCCAATTCCGTTGACAACCATCTCGACAACGGCGTCTGCAACAATCTCGACAACAACATCGAGAACACCGTCGATAATCACGTCGATACCTGCGTGAACGTCGCAGTCAACGTCGATCTCAGTCTGGATTCGCTGCCGAACTCGCCAGTCATCGATCTCAATGGGATGAACAACATCCACGATTCGCTGGTTATGCCGGAGGTCGTCAACCAGACGCTGACCGGCGACGGCAACATGTTCAATGTCGATCAGATCAACAACCTGGTTGATAACGATCATCTGTGCGGAGCGTCGGTAAGCTTCAGCGCCGATGGCGCCGGCTCCTGGTACGATCCGAGCGACGGTGGTTCCTTCAACATGGATGCCCACATCCATGGCGCCAGTGTCACGGCCAACAACTCACTGGGCGACCTCAATCACGACAGCACCGGAATCAGCGCCGATGCGGCCGTGACGCAGTCGGCCTTCAATCAGACCATCACAATGGGTGCCAACATCCAGTTCAACAGCCAGACGATCAGCGCCGGACACGATTTCACGGATGATCATCACACCGGCTAGCCGTACTGTTCGCCTGCGCGGCAATTGCCGCGCAGGTTCTTTTTCCCGGTAACCCAACACTTCTAGAAATTCAGAGACTGCGAGGGCGCTCGCGGAATGGGGACGTTTTGCGTGCCTGAAAGCAGGAGGCTCTCATGGTGCCCGGCGGCATAACCGAGATCATCTGGCATTTTGCCGGGTATCTTAAGATCTTTGACGACATTGCCCGCTTCCGCATCACACCCGACGAAGGCGACTACCGTTCCGACACCAACGACTATACCAGCCATCGGCCTGAATTCGCGCTGACGCCGGCTGACGACGAAACGGGCAGTCGTTCGGTCGCGTTCCAGGACGCGCAGGCTGCTGGAGAGCCCGACCACCACCTGCCCCGCTCGCACCTCCCCTCCGCGTCGAATATCGACATCGACCGGTTCTTGCCGCCTCACCCGCACGTCGTCATGACTCCGATCAGCCCGGGCTCCGGCGGTGGAGGCGGAGGCAGCGATGTCATCAAGGCGGTCTATCAGGAAGGCGGTGAGCAGAGCGAAATCCAGACGCATCAGTACAACAACATGTACGACGACGATGCGGTCACGGGAACTCATAGCGCCAACGCTTTGGCCGCATTGAATGCCTTGGATGCGGAGGCCGGCCACGCGATCGCCACGATGGTCGCCGGTGCGGGTTCGGTCGTTCCGGCCGAATGGTATGCCCCGCACGACACGGCTTCGCTTCCGGCTTTCGTCGCCGCGCACGATCAGGCCTGGGCCGCTCACGACGGCGCGGCCGACCAGCATTCGGTCAAGCCGGGATATTACCTCAACGGCCTACTCCAGGATCCGGCGCCGCTTCCGCCCGATCAGGTGCCCTCCCCCGACCCGACCCCCGCGCCCGATCTCGGCCATGGTCTGGGCCAGTGGGCGCTTGATGGCGGAAACACCGCCACCAACGGAGCCTATATCGTCGACCTCACGGATTCGGCTCGAACCATGGTGGTGATGGGCGACTACTTCAAGACCAACGCGGTCTTCCAGACCAACTCGTACATGGACAACGACCACGTCACGGTCGGAGGTACCGGAGCCAGCATCGCGACCGGCGGCGATCAGGCAACCAACATCGCCGACTTCGTCCAGCATCCCGGCATCTACGACTCCTTGCCAAGCTATTTTGCCGGTCCGAACTGGTCCGTCGACGTCGTGCATGGCGATTACTTCAACGTTCGCGCGCTCGTGCAGAGCAATTATCTGTCCGACAACGACGTGACGATGCAGAGCAGCTCGAGCACGCATTATGAAGTTCACGCCGGCCAGAACGAACTTGGCAACTACGTGCTGATCAACGACGGCGATTTCAACTATGATCTCGTCGTTGTCGGCGGTAGCTACCACGGCATGAACGTGATCTATCAGAACAACTTTCTTTACAACAACGATACCGTTCAGATCACGGGCGACGGCATCAACCCGAACCAGACCGTTTCCACCGGCGGCAATCAGCTTACCAACACGGCAACGATCGAGAATTACGGCGGCAACCACAATCTGCCATGGACGTCAGATCTCGACGGTCTCGTCCATAACATCTCGGGCGGGACAACAGAGATCGACCCCTCGTTCGGAAACCTGATTGCCGGCAATGGCGGCACATTCCATATCCTCTATGTCACCGGCAATTATTACGACGTGAACGCGATCTGGCAGACAAACATCGTCTCTGACGCGAATATGGCGATACAGCTCCAGCAATCGCCATCGAACGTCGCGGCCGCCTACTACGGCGACAGCATGGCGACGCAAAACGTCTCTACCGGCGGCAACGTTCTCAGCAACGATGCGGCCATCGTCAACGTTGGGAACAGCAATACCTATGTCAACGGGCAGGCCTACGGCGACACCATTCTGATCCAGGCCAATCTCGTAAACCAGGATTCGGACCACGTCGTTCAAACGAATCCCCACGCTCTCGTCCCCGAAGTGATCGCCTTTGTCGGACACGACGATATACCCACCACTTCAGATCCGCAGCATCAGGCAACCGCGGCACTTCCGCACGACGATCCCATGTCCTGCGTCCTCCACTAGATCGGACCAGGTAATCGAAGCTTGTCGGTTGAGGAGAGCCGCAATGAGTCTGACCGACAATCAAGCCATTGGCAATCCGCCGGCTGATTCAAGCGATCGCTACTCGAAGGACGCGCTCATAGCGCAGATCAGAAAACTGACGCAGAAACTATGGCGAAATCCGTTTGAAAAGCCGGCCGACACGCTCGATGCACGAACCGACCCAACGCCTGCGCCTCCTCTGCAACAGCGCAACGGAGCCAAACCTCCTCTTGCACCTGCGAACGGGCGCAACCTTAACGGCAGAGGAAATCTCAATGGCGGCGGTGGCGGCGGCGGCCCGCCGCAATTGCACAAGCGTTCCGGCGACAACGAATTTCGGGATGTTCTCGGCAAGGGACTGACTGCCGCACGGCGCAACCTGATCACAGTCGGCGTTTTTTCGCTCGTCGTGAATCTTCTCGTCCTTTCGATTCCCATCTATCTTTTCAACATGTCGGACCGCGTGCTCACCAGCCGGAGCGTCGACACGTTGATCATGCTCTCCTCGATCGTGATTCTGGCTATCGGAGCGCATGTCGTGATGGACATGTTACGGCGCTTCATCCTGATGAGGGTTGCCGTCGAGACCGAAGCCCGCCTGGGCGGCCCCGTGCTGAGTGCAGCGGCGAAAGCGGCGCAAAGCGGATCGAGCCGGGAGTTTCAGACACTGGCAGACCTGCAGCATTTGCGTGCATTCATCACTGGTCCGGTCCTGTTGACGATCTTCGATGCGCCGGTGACACCCGCGTATCTGGCTGTCGTGTTCCTGATCCACCCACAGCTCGGGCTCATCGTCCTGGGTTCGAGCATGTCGCTGATCGGTGTCGCGCTCATCAACCAGCGCGTCACCGCGATACCCTTCACCCGGGCGAATGCCTTCGGAACCCGCGCCAACCTGCAGGCGGAAGCGATGGCACGCAACGCCCAGGTGATCAACGCCATGGGCATGATTCCGGAAGGCGTTCAGGTATGGGGACAGGAAACGGTGGAATCGCTCAAGGCTCAGGTCGCCGGCCACGACCTGAACATCATCATGACCGGGATTTCGAAGTTCCTGCGTCTGGGCACCCAGATCACCATACTCGGATGGGGCGCCTATCTCGCACTCGAGAGCGAACTGACCGGAGGCATGATCATCGCGGCATCGATCGTCGCCAGCCGCGCTCTCGCACCCCTGGAAGGCACGATTGAAGGCTGGCGTCACTTCGTGCAGGCCCGTTCGGCCTATAACCGCATCAAGACCCTGCTTCAGAACTCACCGCTGAATCTCGAACGGTTGCGGCTGCCGCGTCCCGAAGGCCGTCTCAGCGTCGAGCGCATCCTCTATGTCCCTCCGCCGAACAAGAAGGTGATCCTCAACGGCATCAGCTTCCAGCTTGAGCCCGGCGAATCTCTCGCCATCGTTGGGCCTTCCGGCACCGGCAAGACCATGCTGGCGCGAATGCTGGTCGGCTCGATCATTCCGACCGCCGGAAATGTCCGACTGGACATGATGGACCTGCGCAATTGGGATCCGCGTCAGTTCGGCGAAAGTGTCGGCTATCTGCCGCAAGAAGTTCAACTGTTTCCGGCCTCGATCAAGGCAAACATCGCGCGCATGCGCTCCGACGCGATCGACGAGGATATCTTCGACGCGGCGGAGACCGCCGACGTTCATGAAATGATTTCGGAACTCGCCCAGGGATACGAAACCGTCATCGGCATGGACGGCAGCCCCTTGTCCGGCGGGCAACGGCAACGGATCGGCCTCGCGCGTGCCTTCTACGGCAATCCGCGGTTGATCGTGCTTGATGAGCCGAACGCAAATCTCGATGCAAACGGCGAACGCGCGCTGGCGAAGGCGCTGGTGCGCGCCAAGGAGAAGCGGATGACGGTCGTCACCATCACGCAACGGCCGGCGCTGCTGCAAAGCGTCGACAAGATCATGATTCTGCAAAACGGTTCCGTGCAGGCGTTCGGAGCGCGCGACGAGGTGATCCCGCTGGTGACGGGCCGCCGACAGCCGACCGCTTCGGCATCGCCGATGCTCGACGCCTGATCGCGAAGCGGAAAGACATGAGCCCGGAGAGGCGGCCATGAGCACGACACTGATAGGCGACCAGCCCTGGCATATCGATCTGCCTCGCTCGACGCGCGGCCTTACCATGGCGGGCGTGGCGGTCATCGCAACGACGATCATGGGATTCGGAGTCTGGGGTACTACCGCACCAATCGCAGGTGCGGTTGTCGCATCGGGCGTGTTCGTAGCTACGGGTCAGAACAAGACCATCCAGCACCTGGAAGGCGGCATGATCCGCGACATCATGGTTCACGAGGGTGATACCGTCGAAGCGGGTCAGATTCTGGTCGAACTGGATCAGACCACCGCAAAAGCCGAGATGCAGCGGCTCTACCTTCGCAACGCGCGGCTCACGGCTGTCGATGCCCGCCTGCAGGCCCAGGTCCGCGAGGACCCGGAAATTCACTTTCCGCCGGATCTGGCAGCGGAGTCGAAAGATCCGCAAATACGCAGCATCGTCAGCGCCCAGGTTCTCGCATTCACCGCCCAGCGCAACAACACCAACAGCGAGATCGCCGGAATCGAGGACAGCATCAAGGCGCTGAACGAGCGCATCGCCGGATCGAAGATTCAACTCGATGGCGTGCAGCGCCAGATCGCGCTCGTCCAGGAGGATATCAAGACCAAGGAACAGCTTCTGGCCGCCGGCCTCGTGCGCAAGCCTGACGTTCTCCTTCTGCAACGAAGTCAGGCCAATCTCGAAGGCGAGGTCGGCCGCATCATGGGCGATATCGGCGACGCCAAGGAGCGGATCGCCAGAGCGGTCGAACAGATCAATGGCGTTCGGAAGACCGCGATCAAAACCGCGGTCGAGCAGATGCACGAAATCCGCGGCGAGATGGTCGACGTTCGGGAGCGGATGCTGAGCGCGAAAAACGTTCTCGACCGCACGACAATCCGCGCGCCGGTCAAGGGCATCGTTGTCAAACTGCGTTTCCATACGCGCGGCGGAGTGGTCGAGCCGGGCAAACCCATCATGGAGTTGTTGCCGCTCAACGAGCCGTTGATCATCGAGGCGCGGGTGAGGCCGCAGGATATCGACTCGGTCAAACACGGTCAGGAGGCGATGGTCCGGCTGACGGCGCTCAGCCAGCGCGTCACGCCGATGGTTTCGGGCGACGTCATCTACCTGTCCGCCGACACTGTTGCCGACGAGAAAAAATCACAGCAGACCGGACCGAGCGACATCTATGTGGTTCGCGTGAGGCTACACAATTCGGAAGTTGCGGCAATCCACGGCTTCAGTCCGACACCCGGCATGCCGGCGGAAGTCTTCATCAAGACCAGCGAGCGGACGTTCTTTCAGTACATCATGAAACCCATCGAAGACAGCATGTCCCGGGCATTTCGCGAACGATAGAGAGCACATTTCGAAGCGCGAATGAGAAACACCGAGGCCACGGCAGTTTCGCGGAACGGTTGCAATTTGCGGAAGGAGGTTCGACTTGCGGACGGTCGCAGACGTACTGAAAAAGACGACGGAGTTGCACCAGGCCGGCAAACTGAAACAGGCTGCGCACGGATATCGCCGGATTCTGGAGATCGATCCGCACAACGAGGACGCGCTCTATCGGTACGGCCAGCTTCTTTCTTGCAAGGGTGACCACGCCGCGGCAAGACGCATGTTCGACCTGCTGACCCTTGTCCGGTCCGATAGTTACAAGCCGTGGCTTCTGCTCGGACAAAGCTGCGAAGCTCTGGGCCAATTTCTCGATGCCGCCGAGGCGTATCGCGAGGTGATCCGGTTGCAACCTGCCGTTCCCGGCATTTTCAGCAAACTCGCGAACGTCTCGATCCGGGCGGGTCGTATCGAGGACGCCCATAAGACCCTCATGGCCGGCTTCGAAGTGGTGGTAGCGGGAGATATCTCAGGCGAAGCTTCGCTCAGCCTTCACTGAACCGACAGGCCGTCGGCGCTCCCGCAGCAGCGGCCCGGTCGTTTGGATTCGATTGGATTGCGTCTCTCGTTTTGCCGACGCACCGGTAACGGCAATTCTCCGCCCCCGCACAATCGCCCGAAATGGCGCCGAGACCCAGCCGGATGCCGATTCGGCGAAACACCTTCCGGAAGCCCCCTCGAAAACGGCCCATTTGCGTCCACCCGCAGGGACTGCGTTGGCCGCGGCAATGAATCCGGTTCCGCTTTGAGCTGGCCTCGATTAAACAGCAACCTTGGCCGCTGCCCGCGGATCAAATCCCGATGAATCATTCGCGTCCGCCGCTTCCTGCGGGCGCAACTCCGTGTCGAGGTCATTTCCGGTGAGGACGCTGATAATCGACAACTACGATTCGTTTACCTGCAACCTTGTGCACTTGATCGCGGATATCAATCAGGAAGAACCCCTCCTCTTCCGCAACGATGCAGCGACCTGGGACGAACTCTCCGGACAGCGTTTCGATAACGTCGTCATCTCGCCGGGACCGGGGCGGCCCGACCGGGCGGCGGATTTCGGCCTGTGCAGGGCTGCCATCGAAGCGGCCACGGTGCCCCTGCTCGGCGTGTGTCTCGGCCATCAGGGCATCGCCATTGCGTCGGGCGCGTCACTGGAACGGGCTCCGTCTCTGGTCCATGGCCGCACCTCCAGAATCGTGCATGAAGGACTTGGCCTCTTCGCGGGCATGCAGCCGTTGTTCGACGCCGCGCGCTACCATTCCTTTGTCGTCGGGCGGCCCCTTTCCTCCGCTCTGGAGGAAATTGCCCGCACCGAAGACGGCCTCGTCATGGCCATCGCCCATCGGACGCGGCCGCAATGGGGCGTTCAATTTCACCCCGAGTCGATCCTGACGGAAGACGGCCGCATCCTGCTGCGAAATTTTCGCGATCTGTCGTTTCGGGCCTCGGGACGACCATCAACGCCGCCCCCAGCGCGCGCGCGCAAGCGCCGCGCACCCGCGCCGGCCGCAGCGAGCCGCAAGGGATTCTGGCTCGAAATCCCGCATGCGATCGACACCGAAGCGGCGTTCTGTTCGCTGTTTGCCGACCGGCCCTTCGCCTTCTGGCTCGACAGCAATCTCGCCGGATCGGCGCTGTCGCAATGGTCCTACATGGGGGATGCATCGGGGCCACATGCGGCAACAGTCCAGTATCGCAGCAGCGAGCGGACCATCGTGATCGACGACGCTCGCGGTCACCGAACCGAGACCATCGGCCTGTTCGAGTATCTTCAAAGAGAGCATCCAGCCCGGCCGCAATCGGCGCCGCCCTGTCCTTTCGTCGGCGGGCATGTCGGCTGGTTCGGTTACGAGCTGCGGCATGACTGTGGTTCGCCGACCAAGCGGCGCGCTGCGACGCCCGACGCATTGTTTATCCATGCGGACCGATTCATCGCCGTGAACCATCTGAGCGGGAAAACCTATGTTTGCGCCATCGACAGCCCGGATGAAGCCGGCCGCGCGCAGCACTGGATTCAATCCACCCTGAAGCGAATTGAATCGGCGCAAAGCCCGCCTTTGAAATCACCCCACGAGATCGGCGGGGAGCCAATTGAGTTCCTCATGAGAGATGGAAAAGCGGGCTATCTCTCCAAGGTCGCGCGCTGTCTCGACCTGATCGCGCAAGGCGAGACCTATCAGGTCTGTCTGACCAACGAGCTTTCCTGCGCCGCCCCGATTGAACCGCTGCAGGTTTATCGCACCATGCGGCGCGTCAATCCCGCCCCGTTCGCGGCTTTCCTCACATGGCCCGGCGGAGCCGTCCTCAGCGCGTCGCCGGAGCGATTCCTCGCCGTCGATGCCGACGGCAACATCGAAGCAAAGCCGATCAAGGGAACGATCCGGCGCGATGCCGATCCGCTTGAAGACAAGAGGCTGATCGAAACGCTACGGCACAGCCGAAAAAACCGGGCGGAGAACGGGATGATCGTCGATCTCCTGCGCCACGATCTGTCGCGCTGCTGCGAGACCGGGACTGTAACCGCGCCAAACCTGTTTGACGTCGAAACGTATCAGACGGTCCACCAACTGGTCAGCACCGTCAGCGGCGTTTTGAAGCCGGGACACACGCTCATCGACGTGCTGCGCAGCGGCGCGTTTCCGGGAGGATCGATGACCGGCGCGCCGAAATTCCGCACCCTCGAGCATATCGACCGGTTGGAACAGCGCGCCCGCGGCATCTATTCCGGCGCGCTTGGCTGGCTGGGCGATGATGGCGCTGCCGACCTGAGCATCGTGATCCGCTCCATCGTATGGGCTGATGGAAGGTTCTCGATCGGCGTTGGCGGCGGGGTCGTCGCGGAGTCAACACCCGATGGAGAATACGAGGAAATGCTGCTGAAGGCCGAGGCGTCGATCAAGTCGATCGTCATCGCCGCATTCGGACGCTTTGACGACGGTTGCTTTCATCTCAGGGAAGCTGGCGA
This sequence comes from Nitrobacter sp., assembly GCF_051535235.1. GTDB lineage: Bacteria > Pseudomonadota > Alphaproteobacteria > Rhizobiales > Xanthobacteraceae > Nitrobacter. Next base: position 34,313 of record NZ_JBPPLZ010000006.1, on the reverse strand, counting down.
CGGCGCGGCTTTTCCAAGCTGAGGCCATCCCAAGCAAAGTCGGAAGCGGCAATGCCGAGAGCGATCGAAACGATGCGCAATCCCGAAGCCACGCCTTCAGTTGATGGCGACGATGACGTGCGCGGCGTCGAACAGGGCGAATGCGGGCTTTCCCCGAGACAGGCCAAGCGATTTGGCGCTGTGCGAGGTGATGCTTGACGTAAGCGTCTTGCCGGCGCCGATGTCGAGGACGACCTCCGCGCTGACATCCGATGTCTCGCATCGGTTGACGGTTCCCCTAACGCAATTGCGCGCGGAGGTTTTCGGCGCTGTCTTGCCGGTCGCGATGGCAACGAACGGCGCCTTGATCAGCAAAGTCACCGATCGACCCGGGCACAATCCCAGTTCTTCCATGCTGGCGTGCGTGACGAGCGAATAGATCGTCGTTTCCGGCGAAACCGAAATTTCGACTTCGGCGCTCAGCGCGTCGGAGACGATCTTGACGATGCTGCCGCGGATCGCGTTGCGTGCGCTGGTCTTCATCAAAAATCCCGAGACAAGGTCCAGTGGAGAAACGCCGGCCTCGACGAGTTCGGGCTCGACCGTCCGCAGGACGCGAACCATTTCCGCTTCCATTCTTCTGAACGCCTCGATGACGGTGTGACCGGTCGGCGTCAGCGTCGCGCCGCCGCCGGCGCGACCACCCGCACGACTGACCAGCAACGGCTTGCCGAAAAGGTTGGCCATCGCATCGAGACCGTCCCACGCCGCCTTGTAGGTGATGCCGATCGCCCGTGCCCCGGCCGAAATGCTGCCCTCGCGCGCAACCGCCTCGAGCAGTTTCAACCGCTCGCGTCCGACGGCCGGAACGTTCTCGCTTTTCAGCGTGACCAACGCTTCGATCGCCATCCAGCCCCGCCCGCACGTTATATAGCAGCAATATATAGCGTACGTTGCGCCGCAACGAAAGCACCATTGCAGGCTGGAGGTGGTCCCAGATAGCTCTCGAAAAAGGCACGAAGGTCGGCCGGGCTGCGCGGCTTTTGGCGGAGTCCGGCTATCCCGGCAGCTTGCTTCGAAATCGGCGACGTATTGATGAGCCAAACAGGAAACGGGCCGGAACGATTGTTCCGACCCGTTCTGCGGCATCAGATCGCTACGCGGAACTGACTCAGACCTGACGCGCGCCGGTGTGAATGATGGTGCCGACGTGCTCGCCGCGCAGCGCGGCGGTGAGCCGACCCGGCACGAGCCCGTTCACGACCTGCACGTGCTCGATGTGGCGCGCGGTCGCGATCACCTCGACGAATGCCCTGTCGACCGGCAGCGTACCCTTGAATTTTGCGAGGTCGGCGGCGTTCGTCTCGCGAAGCAATTGCGCCTTCTTTCCATCGGGACCGTTGGGGTCGGCGGTATACACGCCATCCACATCCTCGACGATCGTGAGGCCGGCCGCTCCGAGCGCGTCGGCGAGCAGGAACGCGCCGGTGTCCGCCCGGTGAGGCGGAATCCGAGAGCCCGGAAATTCGTGATGGTGATAGGGAGGAAAGGCGCTTCCCACCACCGCGCGGGCCGCGGAAAGATGGATCGCCAACTGGTTGGCGATGGTCGGATGCTCGACATAGGAGACGCTTTCCGGGGCGAGCAGCGACGCCAGAATGTGGCCATTCTGGCCGGCCTCCGTCGCGGCGAGCGGGGCGAGCGAACCGACCGGCAGGCCGAGATCGAGACCCACGCCGTAAACATGGCGGGCGCGGATGCCCGCGCCGGTCAGGATCAGCAGACGATGCTCCGGCAATAGTTTCCGGATCTCGTCCACGATCGGGAGGATCGCGTCCCGGCCGCGATCCATGATGGAGCGGCCGCCGATCTTCACCACCTGCAGCCAGGGCAGGAGCCGGATCGGTCGCTTGCCAGCGACGGGATCGGTGAGTTCGCTGTCGAGCAGGGTCTGGCGCGCGAGCGGGGAAGCGACGTGTTTGATGGTGTTGGTGGTGTTGGCCATGACGATCTCTCTCAGCTCGCGGTGATGATGGTGCCGACGTGCTCGCCGGCGAGCGCGCGGGTCAGATTGCCGGGGACAAGGCCGTTCACGACCTGCACCTGCCGGACATGACGCGCGGACTCGAGCAGGTCGAGCATCCGGAATTCGAGGATCGAGTCGTGAAGTCCCTTGGCCTTCATTTCAGCCACCGAGATCTTTGGAATCAGGGTGGCGTCTTTCGAGGTCTTCGGGTTCGCCGTGTAGAGGCCGTCCTCATCCTTCACGAAGATCATCGCCTTGCAGCCGAACTGTTCGGCGACAAGGAAGCACCCGGCGTCGGTCCGGTAGGGAGGGATGACACCCTCGGCGGCGGGCCGCATCCAGAGGCCGTAAGGCGGCATGCCGCTGAAGACGACGCCGTTCACCTCGGCGAGGTAGAGCGGCACGGCCGAAAGCCCGGCGCCATCGACCGCGGATATTCCGTACTTCGCGAGAAGCTGCCCCAGCATGACGGCGTTCTGATTGGCGACCGCGGCTCCGAGTTGCGACAACACGCCCGCCGGCAAGCCGAGCCCGGCCGCGACCGAGTAAAGATGGCGGGCGCGGGTCCCCGCACCAGTCCCGATCAGCAGTTTGTGGTTCTTGCGGGCGGTGACGATCTCGTCCACGAGCGGGTAAACCGCCGCGCGGCCGCGGTCGATGACGCTCTGTCCGCCGATCTTGAGAACCGTGGCGTCAGGCAGGATCCGAAAGTCCGCCGAAGCCTCCACCGCAGCCAGAAGCTGGGTGTCGGTCAGCGAACGCTGCGTGAGGAGCGCCTCGAGCTCCGCGGTTGTGTTGGCCATTGGGGACTTTCCTTTCGTCGTCTCGTTCGTTCTGTTCGACAGTCAACTTATCAACGCCGCCCGTTTCGAACGTTGGTGGAAACGGCTTTTACTCGGCGGACCGACAAGCGGGTATACATCCGACGGATCGCCCTGGCGGGCTCCGTCTCTGCCATGAAACATCGGCATGCACCGACGGCTTGTCAACCCGGACAAATTGATAAATCCCTTTATTTTCAAAGCGTTATGTAGATCACGGTGATAGCGGCGTGCGAACTGCCGCAGTCAGGCACGTGGCGATCGATCAGATTCCCATGAGGGCCAACGTGCTCATCCGACGGCGCGGGCCGTTTCGTTCAGACCGGAAATAAAGCCGCCGATCGCCTGTTCGACCTCTTGCGGGACCTCGGCATTGTACGGTCCCTTGAGCTGAACGAGCTTGTAAAGCGGTCCTTTGCTGGAGGGCAACTGAAGAAATTCGCCCGATGCCAGCAAGAAGCCCGACTTGCTGATCTCGAAGGTCGCGACCCGTCGTCCGTCCTTGCGCACCGAGAAAATCCGGCTGAAGCCTCGTATGACATTTCCCGCATAGCTCGCGACGCAATGATGCATATCCGCGCCCTCGGCGTGAAGCGCAGCGCCGGTTTGCAGCGCGACCATTTCATAGCCTTCGATCGTCGTGCTGCCCGGCAGATCGCCGTAGTCGATCACCTCGTCCCACCCCATTTTATGGGTTAGGAAATACGCCTTCTCGCTGCTCGCCCGCGCGAGTTCCTCATGCCATTCGAGTGCGGCCCGGAAAGCACGTTGATAGCTCCAGCGCCGATTGAAGGTGTCGATATGAATCGCCGCATAATCCGCAACAGCAGAGGCCTGATCCAGCGTGTCGCCCGCCTCCGCATGATTGCCCATTGCGCGTACGGCCCAATCAAAAAGAGCTCTGGCGCTCTGCTCACGACGACACATGGTCTCGGACCATTCACCGAGCGCGCGCAGCCAGATATGCTGGTGGCGGATCGACGTTGGGATCGCCTGCGCCAGCGGCGACGGCGGGACATCGCACAAATTCTGAATGACCTGATATTCGGCGGGGCCAGCGCGGAACGCTTCTCCCTTGAGCGCCCGTAATGGCCGGACAAGTCCATAGTATTTCAGGAGGTCGCGCAATTTCGGACGATCATGGACGATCGTCTGCCAATTCCGCAGGACAAATTCCCGCTCCATCGGCCGGAAGCATTCCATGCCCTGCGCCGCCGCGACGACGAGGACCGGGGCCTGCCTCAGATAGTCGATCGCGAAAGGTTCGACCGCGACCATCATCAAGGCCGCGATCGCCAATGGCTTGACCGGAAACATGTCCTCGACCTGCCGCACGCTGGCCTGGACCCAGGGTTCGTTCAGCAGGACGCCCTTCGCTGCGAGTTCGGGAGCCAGCCATTGCAGCAGGCTTTTCTGTCCATCATCCTTCATACGAGGACCTGATTGCCGCGATGGGGCGGTTTCGTGGCGATACCCATTGCGCGATCTCGAAGCATACCCAACCCACCGCAGCTACGCTAATCCCTGTCTCCAGCCGGCAGCGCCACCGCATCTCCGTGAGCGTTCAGGGTCGGCACGGCAACGCACTCCCATGCCCATTTTACGCTCTTCATCGTCGAATGCGAAGCCGCGCTTGCGAGCCAGCTTCAGATCCCCGCGCAGTTCTCTCAGCGAGACGATCGTCTTGTCCGTGAACCGCTCAAGATTTGAAGGCCTCCTAAAGCAACCGGGACGCATCTGGCCTGCACGGGCACCGATACCAGGGGCAGACAGGAGGTCGAGGCCAAACTCATCGCAGCCGCAACGATCTTCACCGATGAGGTGACTCAGTCCGTCACCATCGGTGACGCTCAGCATGCAGTGGCTAACGGCCTTCCGATCGAGCAGGCGATCGTCGAAAACGACGCGGTGATCAACGGCGCGCATCCCGGCCGCCCATCGGCGCAGGAGATCACGCTGTTCGACGGAAGTCGGCCTGCAGGATCTTGCGGCTGTTTTCGCGGCAGTCGAGAAAAGCATCGCCATCGATATCGATTTCTGGCGAGCCGGCCGGCAAACAATCTTTTCACCCGGCACTTGCGTTCGCGCGCCGCCCTCAACTGAGGCGTGTCAGGTTTCAACGCACGCGTACTGACTCCGCTGCATGTTTTTATGTCCTCCTTCGATTGCGAAGCAGCCGCTTTTTCTTTAACTCCGTTCGATTTTTTCCTTCGCCTTTTCGTAAACAGGCTCGTCGAAACCAACACTCTCAATCTAATCGTTTGCGCCGGCTCGGAGAATTTCGAATCCACGATTCGATCGCATTTATTAGAACTGAAATTCCTGTCGACTTTAATGCTCTATTCTGCAGCAGCAGAAAAGCGCGCATTAGTTATTGCATGCGAACTGCTTTGACCTTCTGAAAATCAGAAAATAGGTTCGGTGCATTATTTTATCGGCATATTTCGAGGTACAATCATGAGCTTGGTGAACGAGACACCTGTTTCTCGCAACAGCCCATTTGATGAAAGTCTGTTAAAGGCGATATCACCGAAAATTCTAGAACTCATTATTTTCCCGACCGAGAAATGCAATTTCCGCTGCACGTATTGCTATGAAGATTTCTCGATCGGAAAAATGAAGCCGAAAACGATTCAGGCGATCAAGAATTTAATCGATCACCGAATATCAGAGCTCTCGCTTCTCAAACTCGCATGGTTCGGCGGCGAGCCGCTGCTGGCGAAAAACATCATTCTGGACCTCTGCCGTTTCGGCAAGAAGCGGGCCAGCGAAGCGGCGTCCTGCGATTTCTACAGCAGCATGACGACGAACGGATATCTTCTCGACATTGAAACGGCGAAAGAGCTCTCGAGCGCAGGCGTGTGGGAGTACCAGATCACTCTCGACGGGCCCGCTGACAGTCACGACAGGACGCGACCGACTCAATTCGGCGACGGAACGTACCAGAGAATCTGGAATAACCTCGTCGCGCTACGAGCGTCCGACCTCAAATTCTCGATCATTCTGCGGCTGCATTTCGGACCGCATAACATCGAGGTTTTTCCCGCATTCATCTCTGAAATTGTCGCCCAGTTCGGAAACGACAACCGGTTTTGCGTTGACCTTCAAGGCGTTCAGGATTGGGGCGGCCCCAAGACCGGCTCCTTCAAGACCTTTTCCCGGAAAGAGCGGGCCGACCTGCTGGCGAACTTCCAGGCGCTCATCGACGGTCACCTTCCCCGCGCTCACGACGGTCCGGGCACGACCATCTGCTATGCGGCGAAGGCGAACTCGTTTGTCATCCGGGCCGATGGCGCCATCGGCAAATGCACCGTGGCGTTATCGGACGAACGAAACCATCTCGGCCGTCTCGCCGACGATGGAACAATGGAGCTGAGGTCCGGAAAATTGGCTCCATGGATGCGGGGAATTACAACCCTCGACTCAGGCGCATTGAGTTGCCCGTTTGGCTCCATGCCACAGCAGTGGCACAGCAAGAAGGAGGAAAATCATAATGCCGACGCTTCATGACTCTCTCAAGGACCTTAAAGAACACGATATTTCCATCGATTCATTTGGACGCGTGGTGATCGACAACCCAAATATTGCAAAGGCTGTTTCCGGCGCGGTGCCAAATCTGAAGCGGGTCGCAGGAACGGGTGCTTCAAACAATTGCGACTGTCAGATGCCGCAGCTTCCGCAGCTCGGCGACAAGCAGCAACGCTGAGGAGTGGTCATGCCGAAATCTCTCGCCGACGCCATCAAGGCCGTAACGGCCGACGATCTGCACATCGACGCCCACGGCAGATTGCTGATAACCAACCCGGAACTTGCGCGACAAATCGCGGAAGCAGCTCCGAACCTGCGCCGGATTGCCGGCGCGGAGGCGTCGAACAACTGCAGTTGCGGAGGCGGAAGCGGCTGCGGCTCCATGCCGGCACTTGATGTCGGAATTCAACAAAAAACCCGGCCGCAATGAGACTCAGCCACTATCACGTTGAATCTCCGCCGCTACGCGATCCGATGACTGCCCTCACTTGCAGAGCAGTTTTCGCGACCCGAACGGCCACGCCGATTGTCCTTGACGAGAAGAGCTGGCAACTCGTCAAGAACAATCGTTGCGAGGAATTGCCCGCTCAAATCTTGAACGATCTGCAGCGGATGGAGCTGCTGATCGACGACGACCAGGACGAACTTGAGGTCGTCGTCCGTCGGAACATGGCGGCGATCCGTAGCGACGATACGTTTTATACGGTCATTCAAACGACCGACGCCTGTCAGCTCGGCTGCGGCTATTGTGGACAGAAACACGGCCGTACGCAATTGTCGGACGACGACCAGAGCAGGATCGTTCAGCGAACCGCAAACGCGCTGGCGACCGGCACGTACAACGCTATGGGGGTCTGCTGGTTCGGTGGAGAACCTCTGCTCGGCATGCCATCCATCCGGAAGCTGTCCCCCGTATTGCAGAAGCTCGCCGCCCAGGCGAACTGTCGTTACCAGGCGAAGGTGATTACCAATGGCATTCTCCTGAAACAGGATGTCGTGGAGGAGCTTCTTCGCCTCGGGGTTCATGAAATCGAAATCACCCTCGATGGCGACCGCGAATATCACGACAAGCGCCGCCACAACAAAGCAGGCGCTCCGAGTTTCGATGTCATCTGGCGCAATTTTATCAGGATAGCGGCGGATGCCGACATAACGTGCAAGCTAAGCGTCCGCTGCAACGTGGACCGTCGAAATCTGCAAGGCGTTGTACCGCTCGTTCGCCGCATCGCCGACGCCGGGCTGGCTTCGCGGGTCAACTTCTACACGGCATCGGTGTATGAGTGGGGTGGTCGCAGCACGTCCGCGGATGCGCTTCACCCTGATGAATATGCAACGGCCGAAAAAGAGTGGCTCACCGAGCTCTACAATCTGGGTTTTGCAGTCAATTGGCTTCCGCAGCAACGGCCCATCGTATGCCTGGCCGTCATGCCGAATGCGAAGTTGATCGACGCCCATGGCCGGCTTTTCAATTGCACGGAAACATCATACGTCCCTGAATATGGAACTCCCAATATCTATCAACTCGGCACTTTGGGTTCGGACGAGGACTCGCAAAAAGGAAACGCTCTCAGCATCTTCAATGACGACGTTCTGGCAAGACGCTTTCCATGCGGCGACTGCCGTATGCTGCCGGTGTGCGGAGGCGCCTGCCCCAAGCGGTGGCACGAAGGTACCGAGCCCTGCCCCAGCACCAAACGGAACATCGACTGGCGGCTGACCGCATATTTCGCAACCACACACTTAAACTCCTGAAGTCCGACAGAATCTGCTCGTCGCGCAGGTTCGCCGAGCCGGGATCGCCGAGCTCACCTTCGGAGCATCTCTGTGTGGCGCGACCGCATGGGTTTATCCATGATGGTTTTCGGATTGCCCGTGCTTCCGTCAGAAAGATGCAAGACGAAATAAAAAGATGGCCGAGTGGAGCAACGACCGAGAGGGTCAGGCAGGAGAGCGGGACCGAGGCGTCTCGATCCGCCGCGACCAGTCTTCGATCCTGCCGGATGCCAGACGTGACATGGCCAGCCGACGCCAGCTTTCGGGAAGACCGGGAAGATCGGCAAATTCGACAAGCGCCGGCCGGTTCATTCGGTCATGGTAGAGCAGATGGGAGATTCGAGCGAGCGACCAGGCAGGATTCGGCCGCGCTGAGAGCCTGCCATGATCGCCTGCCATGACGGAGCCGGGCTCGATGACCCGGAAGTACCATCCGGTTCGCCCAGTATCTTGCACCCGGCGTGCCATGTCCGGCACATCGAAGCGTATATTCAGTTTCCAGCACGGCTGGCGGCCCTGACTGACCTCGACCAATACGGAACCGATGCGCCAGCGGTCGCCAAGGCAAAGACCGGACTCGCTGATGCCGTCGACCACAAGGTTCTCGCCGAAGGCGCCCGGTCGGAAGCGATCGGCACGCGCCGGTATCTCCCTGGTCCAAGCCGCGAAGTGCGATGCAGAATAGGCGTGAACGGCCTTATGTGGACCGCCATGGTGCTTGCGATCAGCCTGCTCGTCGCCTTCGCAGCCTGAATGACCTACGGACACCGGCCCGTGCACCCGTTGTTTGTCGATGGCGCTAAGCGCGCCGGTCGAGCCGAGAGGCGCGGCGCGACCGAGACGGAGTTCGAGGACTTCAAATGTGGTCATGGCCTGCCGTATGCGCAGCGACGAAGTTGCATGGCACCCGCGTCATATAATCGCTTCGCGCGCAATACAATCGGCCCGGCTCGCATCAACACCGACACCTCTCCCTGGCAGGCGGATCGCGCCAAAGAAAAGATCTGCGGCCAGTTCTGCGATCACATAACATCAAATCGCAAGATCACCTCACGCGGACCGCCCAGACGGCAAAAAGCGGTGGGCGGCCTTGAGGCATCCAAGTAGTCTCCGGCAAATCATTTCAGGGAATCGAAGCCGAACACTCTGAACCGAGTCGAATCTTAAATTGAGGGCGGTCAACGCAGCCAGCCATCGAAACAGCCCAGCTTCTAGTGCAGCACCCGCTACCTGCGTGGTCATCCAAAGTTGCAAATTGGGTGAGGCTGACATTGAGAGGATCTTCAATGCGAAGTGACAGATTCTTGACCTGAACCCACGCACCCTCGTTTGCGGGCGGTTGCGTTATTACTCGACAATGGCAGGCTGCGACGTGTGGAACACGCGACTGGCAAGAACGTCGGACGCCACGACCGACTGGACATCGTCGACAGACAGGATGGCATTCTGGTCCGCGACCAGGCGATTGGCCTGACGCAAGCGAATACGATCCAGCGCGTTGCGGATCGAGCGTGCGTTGGAGAACAAGGGCTGCGCCTTGCGCAACGCGATGTAGCGTACAAAGGCGTCGCGGGCGTCAGAGGTGAACTTATAGTTCATGTGGCGCAGCATCACCTCCGCGATCGCGAGCAACTCCTCGTTGCTGTAGTCGGGGAAGTCGATGTGATGAGCGATGCGCGAGCGAAAACCGGGATTGCTGGAGAAGAATCTTTCCATCCGGTCGGCGTAGCCTGCGAGAATCACCACCAGGTCCTCGCGCTGGGATTCCATGACCTGGAGCAGGATCTCGATGGCTTCCTGGCCGTAGTCGCGCTCGTTGTCGGGCCGATGGAGGTAATAGGCCTCGTCGATGAACAGAACGCCGCCCATCGCCTTTTTCAATATCTCCTTGGTCTTCGGCGCGGTGTGGCCGATATACTGTCCGACCAATTCGTCGCGCGTGACCGACACGACATGGCCACGGCGTACATAACCCAGCCGATGGAGAATATCGGCCATCCGCAAGGCGACAGTGGTTTTGCCGGTGCCGGGATTTCCGGTGAACGACATGTGCAACGTCGGGTTCTCCGACGTCAGTTCCATCTTCTTGCGTATCCGCTCGACGAGGAGGAGCGACGCAATCTCCTGGATTCGCGTCTTGACGGGCTTGAGACCGATCAGCTCTTGATCGAGCTGCTTGAGTATCTCGCCGATTCCAACGGCTTCGAGCTCCTCGCGCAGGTTGACTTTATCTTGCATCGAAGGTGGTCCTGATAACCTCGGTCGGGAGCTTCTTTTTTACGGCCGCTCGAGAGAAAACGTTCGGGGAGAAAGGCTCCGTCGTCAGGAGACGACGGAGCCGTAAATCCGGGTTGGACGACTGAAAGGATGAATCGTCCAGCCTTAGCCGGATGGAATCATGACGAATAGCGCTGACCTTCAGGACGATCGGCCACCGCATAGGAGGTCGTGGTGTACCGAACGTTACGACTATCGGATTCCTGGCGCTCGAGCCGGAAGCCCGGCTCTTCCTTGGGTCGGTTGACGATGAAGGACAACTTCACCGACTCCCAACCATGGCTGGAATCGAACGCGGATATCCGGATGTAGCGGTCGCCATAGACCTTCCTGCACTCCTTCAGTTCCATCAGCACGCCTGCCGCATCCGGCAGGTCGAACATCGGCAGGTTCCACATGTCCCAATAGGTATTGCGGGGATGCGGATCATCGGTGAACTCGATGTTCACCGCCCAATTCTGGCTGAGGCAGTACTGGATCTGCCGGGAAATCTGATCGTCGGTCAGATCGGGCAGGAAAGAAAAACAACCTTGAGTAATACGCATGATGTCCTCCATTACGCCGCAGGAACGGCGGTCGGCACGTAGTCGGGAGCGTCGGTCGAGGCGTAGTCGAAGGTGACATCCTTCCACACCTCGAGCGCCTGCTTCAGCGGCGTGCAGCTTGCGGCTGCCTTGGCCAGGATCTCCGGCCCTTCGCTGACATAATCGCGACCTTCGTTGCGAGCGAGGATCATCGCCTCCAGCGCCACACGATTGGCCGTCGCACCGGCCTGGATGCCCATCGGGTGACCGATGGTGCCGCCACCGAACTGCAACACGACATCTTCACCGAGGTGCTGGATGAGCTGGTGCATCTGGCCGGCATGAATGCCGCCGGAAGCGACCGGCATCACCTTGTTGAGGCTCGCCCAGTTCTGGTCGAAGAAGATGCCGTGCTCGAGCTGCATCGGGTTGTGTTCCTCGCGGAGAATATCGTAGAAGCCGCGCGTGGTCAGCGGATCGCCTTCCAGCTTGCCAACCACGGTTCCGGCGTGGATGTGATCGACGCCGGCGAGCCGCATCCATTTGGAGATGACGCGGAACGACACGCCGTGACTGCGCTGCCGGGTATAGGTCGAATGGCCCGCACGATGCAGATGCAGGATCATGTCGTTCTTGCGCGCCCAATTCGACATCGACTGGATCGCGGTGTAGCCGATCACCAGGTCGATCATGACGACCACCGAGCCCAGCTCTTTCGCGAACTCGGCGCGCTCGTACATGTCCTCCATCGTCGCCGCCGTGACGTTGAGGTAGCTGCCCTTGATCTCGCCGGTCGCTGCCTGGGCGCGATTGACCGCTTCCATGCAGTAGAGGAAGCGTTCCCGCCAGTGCATGAACGGCTGCGAGTTGATGTTCTCGTCGTCCTTGGTGAAGTCGAGACCGCCTTTCAGCGCCTCATAGACCACGCGGCCGTAATTACGGCCGGACAGGCCGAGCTTCGGCTTGACGGTGGCGCCGAGCAGCGGACGGCCGAACTTGTCAAGGCGCTCGCGCTCGACGACGATGCCGGTGGGCGGTCCCTTGAACGTCTTAACGTAGGCAACGGGCAACCGCATGTCCTCGAGCCGCAAGGCCTTGAGCGGCTTGAAGCCGAACACGTTGCCGATGACCGACGCGGTGAGGTTGGAGATCGAACCGGGTTCAAACAGGTCGAGATCGTAGGCGATATAGGCGAAGTACTGGCCTTCCGCACCCGGGACCGGGTCGACGCGATAGCACTTGGCGCGATATTTTTCCGCCGCCGTGAGACGGTCCGTCCATACCACGGTCCAGGTCGCCGTCGAGGATTCGCCGGCTACCGCCGCCGAGGCTTCGATCGGATCGACGCCATCCTGGGGCGTAACCCGGAACAGGCAAATGACGTCGGTTTCCTTCGGCGTATAGTCCGGCTCCCAATAGCCCATCTTCTTGTAGGACATCACGCCGGATTTGTAGCGGTCCTTGCCGCGGACGGTCATCGATTTTTCGTTTTGGACGTTCATCTATCTCTCCTTCTCTCTGTGATCCGCGAAAGTTCCGGATCGAATTTCACTCCGCGGCAACGGCCGTATCAGCGATGCGCGGATCGCTGTGCAGCGATCGGCTTCTTCAAGCCTTGCCTCGCTATGCGCTTCGCGATCATGGGCGTCCCTCCCGACATCGAACTGGACACACTTGATCGGCGACTATCGGGCTTCCGGATAGCAGCGGTCGATCTGGGCGCAGCCTTCCCGATGGGACAGGCAATGAAAGCGTAAAAGCTCGTATCTTCGACCGCCATTCACGGGCTCTGAACATAAAAGATGATGGAATAAACACCAATTATTATTTCTTATTCGATGTATTAGACTCGCTTATGCATCAGTCTATGCATCTGGAACCTCATATCTTTGTCGCGGTCGTGTAGTTCTTTCATATCCAACGTGTTTTTGTGCTGTTGGCGATAGAGCATGCTGGCATGTTTGATCGGCTTTGCGCGGTTGGACTTGGATGCCGAGCACCTGTACGCAACAGGCGAACGGGATACGCGCTGCAACGGCGCGCAATGGCTGCAAATTATGGTTTCGTTGAAAAGCGCGACATTGCCTGGCGCATGCGCGCCTTTCAGGCGACGCGGGTCGTCCGTTCAGCTCTTCGGCAGACAGAGCCTATGAACGCATGACCGCGTGACGCGACACATGGCCGCGAACACCCCCTACCCGACAATTCGTGATCCCGACCGAGCCAGTGTGTTGTCGCGCTACTCCGCGCAACGCTTGTCCTGACGACCGGCAACGCGCCTTCATTTACCGAGATGCTCGACCACATCATCGCGTACCAGCATCGCTGGCTCGGCTGCGTCCCAGCGGTGCATCCAGCCAGCCTTGCGCGGTTCTACGTTCAGCAGTTCGTCAATGAAAAAACACCCGCGCTCGTCGCTTTACACTCCTAATGAACAACGGGCGCATGCGACGACTCCGGCACGGTTTCGATAGGCCCGCCCGTCGTCCATAAGCGATGTGGAATCAGGGTGATTCACGGAACTCGGTAAAACGCGCGATACAAATGAGGACCGGAATGCTAGGGTCAGGACTAAATGATGCCTTATGCATTTAAATTGATGCTTGATACTGCATTTCATATAGTTTAAACATATTGGCGACTCGCATTGGAGCTGGCCAATTCATGATTTCCGCTAATCAACTCAGGGCCGCCCGCGCGCTGCTGAATATAGATCAACGGCAAATGGCTGAACTAGCGGATCTTTCAGTTCCCACCATTCAACGCATGGAAGCAAGCGACGGCGTCATCCGTGGCAATGTGGATTCCCTGATGAAGCTGGTTTCAGCTCTGGACCACGCGGGAATCGAGTTGATCAGTCCGGATGGTCAAAGCTTGGCTGGCGGTCGGGGCGTCCGGCTCAAGGAACAAGTCACGAATCCAAAGATAAAGCAACCTAAGCCTTCCTCGCCACGGCCCTTGGAACGAGCGCGATGAACAAATGAACCTCCCCGATCGAAGATAACAAACCCCTGTCAACACAATTGCTCTTCGATCCCACTTGGTCGCCGCTGCGTCAGGTCTGTTTCTACAGTTCGAGGTGTAGGAGTCCTTGGGTTATTATCGCGTTCATGCATTTGTTTCCTGCGACCCGCGGTCTTTGCCGAACAGATTACCTGATCCCCACCCTGTCCGATGCTGACAGCAAAAATGGATTTTCCCATAGCTTGAGCAGCACGCCGCTTGTCTCCAGTGACCGCATAACGCCCAGACGCGCGATTATATATCTGGATTGACCCACCAGGATAGCGCAGATGCACCCAGCAGCGCCGTTCGTTCTCGCAGCGATCACGATGGCAGCGACCACCGCGCATGCCGGGCCATATTGTTACAAATGGAACGAGGCCTATTCGCGAGGAGACATTGCGCAAACCGCGGCAACCCATCAGGCGTGGATCGTGACTCATCTTCCCAACGATATCCTTCAATCGCTCAAGGCGAAGGGCGACGCTGCAGCCCAATCCCGCCTGGAGGCGTTGGAGCGCCTTGTCGTGAAAAATTGCGAACTGCACGGGACACTCCCGGTGACAACGGTCCTTGACGACCTGGCGACGAATTATCGCTCCGGCAGAATCGATCTCTTTCGATAGTGGACAAACTCTGCCAGGAAACCCGAACGCTCTGCCGGCAGCAAACTAGTGGCCCGGCGCCGGTTTAAGAGCCGCCTTTCGGCGCCAGCGGGATCGGTTTCGTCGGCGTCAGCAGAAACGCATGCTTCTGTCCCGAAGGCGCTTGGCCCCATCCGACGATCTAACCCGCAGTATCGCATGGACCGAGGATGCGGCGGCACGCCGGATGGCCCACTCCGATTTTGTGATTCGCGATAAGATTTCCCGGCGAAACCACCAGCTCCTTAGATCGGTTTCTGTTGAATGTGAGAGTTGATTTTCATGAGTTCCGGATGCGCTTTCAGCAAAGCCTTTAAGCCCGGGTAATCCATCTCGGCCGCACGGTGGTCTTCAATCAAAAGTTTGGCGAGTTTGAAGTCGTCGTCTGTGTCGACGGTGATGCGCCAGTCGCTGAGATCTTCTTCATCTGTCCAATCCTCGTGACGAATATCCGGCATCGACGTGCGAATATATCCTGTGACATGCTCGCGCTCGGACGAAAGCCTGGCATTCTCCGCGGCGAGGTCGAGTGAGCGCCGGGAAAAAATTTCGAAATCCATGCCGCGAGGGTAGGTCCGCTTTTCGGCGTTCGAGAGATAAACGGACTCGCTCTTCAAGCCCGAATAGACGTCGAGGCCGGCGCGAATCACGTCTGGACAGATGAGCGGACAGTCCGATGTCACGCGGATGACGTGACGGGCCTCGTGTGCCCTCGCCGCTCCCTGGTAACGTTCCAGTACGTCATTCTCACTGCCACGAAATACCGGAACGTCGCGTGCAGCGCAGAGTTCGACGACGGGACCGTCAGAGACATTCGTTGTCGTCGCGACAATCACGGGCACGCCGACATCGGCGAGGCGGTCGAGATGCGTTTCAAGAAGTGTGCGCTCCCCGGCGCGCATCAGGATCTTGCCCGGAAGGCGGGTGCTCGTCATGCGCGCCTGGGTGATGATTACGACGTCATTGGGCATCGTGTAAGCCGGGAACGACGCTCATCATATAGCCGACGTCGTCGTCAGCGCACGCTCCCAACATTTTCAGGCCCGCTTTTCCATCAGGAACCACGTCAGGTCGTCAGCAGGGAATGCCGGGTCCCGATGATAGATAAACCCGTAATCGACAAGTTTTAAATCAGGGTACTTGTCCATCATCTCGCCGGCAAAATCCCGCTTCCACAAACGCCCGCTGTGACCGCGATAGCTGATCTCGACCACGGAGGGATTGTAGTACTCCGTCACGAGGACATAACGCTTGCTGGCCTCATGGAGCCTTTCATAGGCCACCGGCAGCATGTCGGGATTGAGGTGGATCAGGACACCGGCGGTAAACGCCAGATCGACGCTCGACCACCCGACCGGTTCGAACAACGTCGTATTGGAAGCAGCTATTCCGGGTATCGTCGCCAGCCTTTCGAAGGCCAGGCTGTTTATTTCGATGGCCTGGAACGCTGCGTATGGAAGCAGGGTCTTGAGGGCCAGAATATTGAGGCCGATGTTGGCGCCAAGCTCTCGAACCGACCGGATGTTGCTGCATCGCTGGACAATTCGGGCAAACATCGCGGTTTTGGCGGCCAGCACTTCCTGGCTTTGATTCCGCTTGATGTAGTTGTCGCCAAACTCCCCGGCCCAGAATTCCTCCTGTGCTGTGATCTGGGTCATATGTGCTGGTTCCCCTTGAAGTTTCACGTCATTATTACAACTAAAACCAGCCGCGGATCATTGTACATGCAGGAACCTGCGGAAGACCAACGCTCCTTTCATTGGCTACGGGTGCGCAGAAGAGTAAACCCCCGGCAATGTCAGGCGAGCCGCGGAAGGGCAGATGGAAGGGCTATGATGGATCGCGAGCAGGTCAGGGCTCATTGGCGGGACTGGGCATCGAAATTCGGCACCGCGCTCAGCGCCACCACCAGAACCGGAACCGCGAAAATGCTCGAGATCGACGCATTGGCGCGCCGGATGTCTGCGATCGGGCTCGGCGATGCGCCGGCACACGTTCTCGAAGTCGGTTGCGGCAATGGCTTGAACTGCTTTGGCCTTGCCGCAAAATTCCCGCGCATGCAACTCGACGGCATCGACTATACCGCTGAAATGATCGACGCCGCGCGTGAAGCCGCCGTTGCCAACGGCTTCCAGGACCGATCCAGCTTCCGAATTGGCAATGCGCTCGAACTTTCGGCGACCTCGGGATTGCTGGCGCAATACGATCTCGTTTTTACCGTTCGTTGCCTGATTAACATCGAATCGGTCGAACTGCAGATGCGTGCCATCACCGACCTTGCCGCAAGGGTGCGGGAGGGCGGATATCTGATCATGATCGAGAATTCGATGGCGACCTATGATCGGCAAAATCATTGCCGCACCCTGCTGGACCTGCCCGCGCGCACGCCCGCCGCATTCAACTTGTTCTTCGACGAAACACGCATCCTGCCGCACCTCAAAACGCTCGGCCTTGAGGTCGAGATCGAGGATTTCATTTCGCTTCACGACCTGATGCTCTATGTGCTGGTCCCGGCCATCAATGGGGGCACCGTAGATTACGACCATCCGCTGGTCCATGCGGCAACCCTGCTCAACATAGCGGTATCGGCGGAGACATCGAACGCATTCGGCGCCTTTGGGCAAGGCCGGATGTTTGTCTGTCGGAAACCTTGATGCCGGAAACTGACGCCAGCCCGCTCCACAGCGGCCTCTTTCTGGATCTTGACGGCACGCTCGCCGACAGCCTGACGGCGCTGAAAAACGTCTATCATTCCTTTCTCGCCTCCTTCGGCGCGAGCGGCGACGAGGTCGAGTTTCAGCGGCTCAACGGACCGCCGCTTGGCGAGATTATCGAACGGCTGAGGATGGCTCACAAACTGCCCGGAACGCCGGCCGATCTCCTGCAAAAATACTCGGCGATGGTGTCGCAGGCGCAGCAAAGCGCGCGTCCCGCTGCCGGCGCACATGAATTGCTGGCGCACGCCCGCGCGTGCGGGTTGAAGATCGCCATAGTTACGTCGTCGCCAAGATCGTCCGCGCAGAGATGGCTCGCATTCGGAGGGCTGGCCGACGAGATCGACGGTGTCGTCGGCGGCGATGAGGTGAACGCAGGCAAGCCCGCTGCCGAACCCTACATCAAGGCGCTGAGGCGGCTGAATTGCTCGGCCGCCCTGTCACATGCCGTCGAGGATTCCCGCATCGGCGCAATGTCGGCAGTTGCCGCGGGGCTCAAAACCTGGGCATTGGCGCCCCCGAACAATCGCGCCGGGTGGCCCGGTCAGGTCGTGTTCATCGAACGTCTCACCGATCTGCTTGGAAGAATACCGGCATGCTGAGCGTTCATCTGCTTCAGTCGGAGCCGAGAGTAACGCTGGAAGCGACAGCGCCAACCATCGGCCCGGACATCGAGGCGCGCGTGGACGAAATCTGGCAGCGCGAAAAAGAGCTGCGCTCCCACGATCTCCACAACGGGCGATTGTTCAGCGTCGATTATTGTGATGCCAGAACGATCGTCGGCTGGATGTCGGAGTACCGCTACTTCCTCGCACAACGGCGCGAGCCGAGCCTTCATGCCGCGCTGAAGATCAAGCCGCTCGCCGTCACGGGCATCCTGTCTTGTCCGGATGGCGTCTTGTTCGGCCGGCGCAGCCGCCGCTCCGAGATGGACGCCGGGTGCTGGGAGCTGGTGCCGTCAGGCGGCGTTGACGACGCGGCAGTCGGGTCGGCCGGACAGGTGAGCCTCGAACGATGCATTCTGACCGAACTTGAGGAAGAAACCGGCATTGGAGCTTCCGAGCTGTCGGCGCGTTCCAGAGTCGTTGCACTCGTCGAGGATCCGCAAAGCCACGTCATCGACGTCGGAATCATGCTTGCGACCGCCGCCTCGGCTGCGCAAATCCAGCGACGCTTCGCGGCGCTGGGGAATCGCGAATATTCTGAACTTGAAATCGTTGCACCCGCACAGTTGCGGGCGTTCCGGCGCAACCGGGCTGACTCGTTGGGCGCCGTTTCCGCCGCCCTTCTGGATGCTCTCATGCAACCCGGCTCCGACTTTCTGGGCAGCGCCTTTGACGTCGCGCAAGATAAACCAGGAGCGTAAATTGTGATGCAGAGCCCGGAACTCATCATCGGGGGGCGCAAGATCGGCCCGGACTATCCTCCTTACGTCATCGCCGAACTGTCGGCGAACCATACCGGCAAGCTTTCGAAGGCGCTGGAGCTGATCGAAGCCGCCGCCACCACCGGTGCTGACGCGATCAAGATCCAGACCTATACGGCCGATACGATGACCATTCCTCACGATGGCGAGGAGTTTTTGATCAAGGGCGGCCTGTGGGACGGCTACAGGCTCCACCAACTCTACCAGCAGGCTCACACGCCCTATGAATGGCATGGGCCAATGTTCGCGAAGGCGCGTGAGCTTGGGATCACGATGTTTTCCAGCCCCTTTGACGAGACCGCCGTCGACCTGCTCGCGGGGCTCGATGCGCCCGCCTACAAGATCGCATCGTTCGAGGTGATTGACCTGCCGTTGATCAAGTATGTCGCCGAACAGGGCAAACCGATGATCATCTCGACCGGGATGGCCACTCTCGGCGAGATTCAGGAGGCGGTCGAAACAGCGCGCGGCAACGGCGCCGGCGGCATCGCGCTGCTGCACTGTACCAGCGCCTACCCGGCCCCGATCGAGGAAGCGAATGTGCGCACGGTGGCGCATCTCGGCCAGGCCTTCAACGCCGTGTCCGGCCTTTCCGATCATGCGCCGGGCTCCGCCGCCTGCGTCGCTTCGATCGTGCTGGGCGGCTCCATAATCGAGAAGCACTTTACGCTCTCGCGCGCCGACGGTGGTCCGGACGCAGCGTTTTCGCTCGAACCGCATGAGTTCAAGCGACTGGTCGACGATTGCAAGTCGGCATGGTCGGCGCTCGGATCTGTCGGCTATGGCCCCGTCCGAAGCGAGAAGGCCAACATGCGGTTTCGACGTTCGATCTACGCAGTCAAGCCAATTAAAGCGGGGGAGCCTCTGACGAGCGAGAATATCCGCGTCATCCGGCCCGGCTTTGGCCTGCCGCCAAAGTATCTGCCCGACGTCATCGGTCGAACCGCCGCGCGCGACATCGCCTATGGTGAAGCACTAACGTGGTCAGTGATCGCGTGACGGTCCCGCCATCCCGCCGCTAACGCCGGTTGAGCAGAGTCTGGAAGTGATTAATCCCGGCTGCAAACCTCTTCGAACTGGTCACGGGAATGCCTCTTTCGAAACCAGCATTGGCAGGTCATCTCGGAGAAACGACTTGAGATTTATGAAGAGGGGATCTTCTTCCAATCTGAAATTCGACAACGCCAGGGTCGCGCTGCGAAAATATTCTTCAGGAGCCCAACGCTTGTCGGGAATTAAAATCGATTTGCTGCGAAATCCCTGGAGCATGCAGTAGGAATAAGCCACTGCGCGCCGACGCTGATCCTCCGGCATCGACCAAGCCTTTCGCGACACATCTGACAGAATGCTCCTCAGAGCTTCCATGCTGGATGCTTCCTCGATAATACCAAGGCCGGAAAACTTGTCTTCGCCCGTCGCGATCATTCGATGTCCAGCAGCGGCCATTTCGTAGAGAACCGTTCCACGAACCGTGAGACCGGCATCGCAATGCTTCATGACCTCGCCGGCGCTGAGGGCGCCATCTGCAAATCCGATATTTCCGATGTCGGCGCAGTATCTACGCAACGTATCCCACGAACGCTTCCAATCATGGCTGTCGTTCAATGGATGCGGCTTAATAATCAAGTTGAGATGTGTCAGTTGCCGCGCAAGATCGACGACGTCGACAATAGCTTGCCAGTAGTCGTCCGAGAGTTGCCTTGGCCGCGTCAGCGGAGCGTCCTGAAACACATGCGCGAATACGCAGACCGTAGGATTCTCGGGGTTGACACCGCAGTTCTCAAGGAAGGCCTCGCGAGAAGCCGGTAGCCGATCGACAACATCACGGTTCAATAGCGGGTCGATCGTCCGCGCCAGCGTGCCTTCAACAGCGCCGCCGAACAGGTCAAGCCTGGGATCATCCAGTAGAGCTTGATCGAAAGCGTACCTTTCCACCATTTCCTTCCAGTCGCCGGGAATACCGCACGACAAGTCGGTCAGATCTCGATATCGCGTAACGGCAACTGGGATGTACTGTTCTACCAGGAATGTTGGCGCGCCGTGCATGGCCGCAAAATCAGCCAGTTGTCCCGACACCGAATAGCAAATATGCCCCAATACACTCGCTCGAACCGGGGACTTTCCAAACATCATGGGAAGGGCTTCGTAGTCGGCCAATACGAGCTTTGCAACTGCGATGAGTTCGTCGCTCAGATTGTCGATGGTGCCGAAGCCAAATCGTCTCAGAAATTCATTGTAAATCAGAAGGCCGCATCGTGGGGATTGCGGTTCTGACAGTGAGCGAATTGCTTGCCTGAGCGAGGATCCCGACTTGCCTTGCAGTCGCTTGCGAAGGTCACTCTCCGCATTGGCTGACCAAACAGGATCCAACAGGAGGCGGTTGCGAAAATCGGAAATATTGTAGAAGCGATTGATACCAAACGAGCGAGCGAGCGCCAGGTTCGCTTCAACGTCTGTCCTTCGATCATCCCGCCTTCCAACGTCACCAGAATCATCGGCGAAAATCCCGACGATTTCACCTCCCCATATGTGCTGTATACACTTAGCAACGACGCAATTTGCGAACAGGTGAAAGTGCACATCGTCATTGTGGTAAAGGTCAAGTATCAAGATGCCGTCGGACTTGGGCGGGTCAGACTTGGGTAGGGTAGGCTTGGGCGGGGTAGAGGATGTCCAGAATCGCCGGTTTTCTTCCAGAAACTCGCTAATGTTCATGGCGTCATGACGATCCCTGCGATCTGTTTTTCAAATTTTTGATCGCGCAAACCAACCTGAAAAGATCACGTTCTATAGGCAGATCTCTATCTGAGGTCCAGTCGGCCCGGCCTTGCTCTGAGGCCGAACTTTGGACCGCCAGTCGCGATTTCGAAACGACAATTCAGATCCTCAAGTTTCGAGCGCGTGGGACAACCGTTCCATAACGTAATCCTGCTGTTCGGCGCTCAGGTTTGGATGAATAGGCAACGTTAGTGCGAAGTCGTAATATTTTTCGGCAACCGGAAAGTCGCCACGGGAGAAACCCAGGGCCCGGTACCATGGTTGCAGATGGACCGGGATGTAATGGACGTTGACGCCGATACCTGAAGAGCGCATCGCCGCGAAAACCTCGCCGCGAGTGCGTCGCACGGTTTCATCCAGTTCAATGACATACAGATGCAACGCCGAGAAAGTGCCCTCCGGCACGAACTGTCGAATCACGGGAAGACCGGCAAGCCCTTCGTGATAACGCGCCGCGATCGTCTGCCGCCGGGCGACAAATTCGGCGAGGCGATCAAATTGGCTCACGCCGAGCGCCGCCTGAATGTCGGTCATACGGTAGTTGAAGCCGAGCATCACCTGCTCGTAGTACCAGGGGCCTTCGGGAACGGCGGTCATGTCAGTGGGATCGCGCGAAATGCCATGGTTGCGCAGCAGGCGCATGCGATGGGCGATTTCGGCGGAACGCGTGGTCGCCGCACCGCCCTCTCCTGTCGTCACGATCTTGACGGGATGGAACGAAAAAACGGTAACGTCAGCGAGCTCGCCCGAACCAACGGGCCTGTTCTGGTAGTATCCGCCAACGGCATGGCTCGCGTCTTCAAGGATGCGGAAGCCGTATCGATCCGAGAGCTGGCGGATAGAGGCAATATCTGCGGAAGTACCGGCGAAGTCCACTGGAACGACAACCTTCGGCAGGGCGCCGTCGCGCTCGGCCGCTTCGAGCTTGGTGGCCAGTGCTTCGACATCCATGTTTCGGGTCCTGGCATTGATATCGACGAAATCGACGATCGCTCCGCAGTAGAGACCACAGTTGGCGGAGGCTACAAAGGTGTTCGGCACCGTCCAGAGACGATCCGATGGGCCGAGCCCGAGCGCAAGACAAGCGATGTGCAGCGCCGCAGTTGCTGAGGAAAAAGCGACCGCTTCAGGCGCGTCGACTGCACGCGCCAACGTCGCCTCAAACCTGGGGACCATCGGCCCTTGGGTTAGGAAGTCAGACCGAAGGACTTCGACGACCGCCTCGACATCGGCGCTGGAGATGTCCTGACGGCCATAGGGAATCATGTCTTGGCCCGTTCATAAAATTTCCGGATTTGTTCCACAGAGTAACGGACGGGGTTTGTACCGGAGTTGTACTCGAAACCTCGCGCTACAGGAGCACCTGTCTCACCGAGACGGTTCTTCAAATAATCATAACCGCGATCGTGGAACCTGATCGACGGCCGCATGACATAATGTTCACTGAACTCCAGCGTCAAATGGCTATTATCCGCAGGGCACAGTATCTCGTGCAGCTTTTCGCCCGGTCGGATACCAATCACGTTCTGTGGCAGGTGCGGCGCCATCGCCGTTGCAAGGTCGACTATCCGGATCGACGGCAACTTCGGTACAAAGATTTCGCCGCCCTGCATACGCTGGAAGCACTTCAGAACGAAGTCGACGCTTTCCTGCAACGAGATCCAGAAACGAGTCATGGCGGTGTCGGTAATCGGCAATGACGTCGCGCCCTGCGCTATCAGTTTTTCGAAAAATGGGACGACCGATCCGCGCGAGCCGGCAACGTTGCCATAGCGCACGACCGAGAAGGCGGTACGTCGTTTGCCTGCCATATTGTTGGCAGCAATGAACAGTTTATCCGATGCAAGCTTGGTGGCGCCATACAGGTTGATCGGATTAGCCGCCTTATCGCTTGAGAGCGCGACCACCTGCTCAATGTTGTTGGCAAGCGCAGCTGCCACAATGTTCTCCGCGCCATGAATGTTGGTGCGGATACATTCCATTGGATTATATTCAGATGCTATCACCTGCTTCATGGCGGCAGCATGAACGAGATAGTCAATCCCACGCGTCGCTTCGATCAGACGCGCGCCATCACGTACGTCGCCGATCAGCCAGCGAATGCAGGGCGCGTTTATTTCCTGCTGCATCTCGAATTGCTTGAGCTCATCGCGTGAATAGAAAACGAGGCGCGCCAAGTCGTAGCGTTCGAGCAGTATATTCGCAAATTTGCGTCCGAAAGAGCCCGTACCGCCGGAAATAAACACGGATTTGCCGTTGAACACCTGGACCTCTCTTTATCTGGGGAATGGCGTAACCGAAGTCCGCGCGATGTCAATGACGGGACAGTCAGAGTGAACACTTCACCGCCTGAAGGCGGTGGCTTCAAGACGCGGGAATGCACCATGCGGTCGCCGCGATCAATGCGCGTGACGGCATCGCCGGTGATCAGGGTAATGCCGTTTTGCGCGTACCATTCGCGGCTGTTGATGACGATCTCCTCTATCGTCTTGTCACCCGCCAACAGCGGGGATCGCGACGTTGCGCAACGTTGCGGTTGCTAAGTATTCAGCAATAGTCGTGCCACATTTCCGGATACCGCGATGGCAACCGGCAGGCGGCGTGTGGACGTCAGCGCTGATCTTGCGAATTATGCGAACTGGGGCGCGTGGTCACGCGGCCAGGCCGAGCAGCCGGCGCACCGCGCCTGCGCGCGGCAGCGCATCGGCGAGGCTACGGGCATCAAGGCTGGCGAAGAAGGCATCGCTCGCCTCGGCCATCAGGGGCGCCAGTCCGCAGGCCGATACGATAGCGCAGGTCACGCGCCCATCGCACAGACACTCGACCGGCCCCGACCCCGCTTCCGAGCGACGCAGCACATCGCCGATGGATATTTCGACAGGTGTACGCGCCAGCCGCATTCCGCCGGAACGACCCCGAGCGGTCGTCACGAAGCCCTCGCGAGCCAGGAATTGAGCGACCTTGGCGACATGATCGCGCGACAGACGATAACGCTCCGCGACCTCACGCACAGTCACCTGCCGGTTGCCGGCGACAGCGAGATACATCAGGACGCGGAGCGCGTAATCGGAAAAGACGGACAACTGCATGATCGCGATTTCACCTATTGGCGTTGACAATACAAGTCCGTGATGTCTTAATAGGTATTTATGATACCTAATAAGACGGACGATTAAGCAAGGACAAGAAGAGAAGTAAGGACAAAAAGAGTCAGTCAGGCATTCCAGCTTCCTAGTGAACAGACACGGGGGAAAGATCAATGCAACTGACGGTTCTGGCACTGAGCCTGGTGCTGATGGCCATTATTGTTTGGGCCTTTATTGCAGCGGCGCGCGCTGCGGGGAGCGGAAAGGTTCCCACGAACATCGAATCACGGCGCAACTGGATCATCGTGAGCCTTACGGTCATCGGCGTTGTCGTGACAGTGATTTCGCTAAGGCCCTGGCCGCTCGCAGTGGCCAAGACGGCAACTGTCGTCAACGCCTCCGCCGCGCAATGGCATTGGGAACTCGACACTGACAAGGTGCCACTGGGCAAGCCGGTAGCATTCAAAGTTCGTACCGCCGACGTCAACCATGGCTTCGGTGTGATGGATGCTTCCGGGAAGTTGCTGTTCCAGGTCCAGGCCATGCCCGGCTACGTCAACCAGGTGGAGTATGTCTTCGATACTCCTGGCACCTACCATGTGGTGTGCCTGGAATATTGCGGCGTCGCGCACCACACAATGACGGCCGAGTTCACTGTCGTGGCCGAATAGGAGCCCGTCATGTCTGTCATCGCCGAAGAAAGTGGCCCCGTCGTCATCGCCCCGCAACTCGGCTCGGTCAAGCTCTCTATGCTGCTGGCTGGTGTCGTGATCCTGCTCATGATGCTTTTTGGCCTGACCATGCGTGCCGCCCAAGGCGGGCTGATCACCATCGACCCTGCCCTGTTCTACAAGATCATGACCGCACACGGGGCGGGAATGGTGGGAACGGCGGGGCTCACCGGGGCAACCATCCTCTGGTTCTTCACCGAGCGGTACGTATCTCTCGCGGCCGGCGTGTTCTGGGCTTTTCTGGGCTTCTTCCTGCTGGGCGTTGTCCTCATTCTCGGAGCGATCTTCATCGGCGGCTATGCCGGGGCCTGGACCTTCCTGTTTCCGTTGCCGGCTTTGTCGGGCGGCCTATGGCAACCCGGTGCCGCGATCGTATTCCTGCTCGGCTATACCTCGATCGGGGTAGGCTTCCTTCTGCTCCACCTCGAAGTGGGGCGCAAGCTGATCGCCAAATATGGCGGCATCGGCGGAGCGCTCGCCTGGCCGTTGGCCTTCGGCAGCGGCCGCCCGGAGGATGCACCGCCGGCGACAGTGGTCGCTGCCATGGCATCAACGATCTTCAACTCGCTCGGCATCGTGGTGGGCGCGGCCGTGCTGGTCGTCAGCATCGTCAACCTCGCCTTTCCCGAATTCACCGTCGACGCCCTTCTGGCCAAGAACATGATCTTCTTCTTCGGCCATGTATTCATTAACGCCTCGATTTATATGGCGGTGATCGCCGTCTATGAAATCGTGCCCGAATACACCGGCAAGCCGTGGAAGACGACTCGGGTCTTCGCCATTGCCTGGACGGTGGTGCTCTTGTTCGTTCTGGCAGTCTACCCGCATCACCTTATGCAGGACTGGGCAATGCCGGGATGGGCGGTCGCGACGGGTCAGATCGTCTCCTACTTCTCAGCCATCCCGCTGATCGCGGTCACCGCGTTCTCGCTCCTGATCTATCTGCGCGGCGCCGTGTCGATGCGCTGGGATCTCACATCCGCCCTGCTGGTGCTGGGCGTGGCGGGCTGGACGGCGGGTTCGGTGCCGGCCGTCCTCGACGGGATGATCGTGGTCAACAAGGTCATGCACAATACCCTGTGGGTGCCGGGCCATTTCCACACCTATCTCATCCTTGGCGAAGTGGCGATGGCGTTCGGTTTCATGACCTGGCTGGTCCGTCGCGGGGATGAGAGGCTCTCCGGCCTGCCGGGGACGGCGTTTTGGGTCTACGTCGTGGGCGGATCCGGATTCGTGTTGATGTTCCTGATCTCGGGCGCCATGTCGATCCCGCGCCGGTGGGCGGTGCACCTTCCGGAGTGGCATCTCCAGGCACAGATCGCGTCCGCCTTCGCAGTGTTGATCGTGCTGGCGGCCGCACTCTTCGTGCTGCGCTACCTGACGCGGATCGGCCGGAGTTGAGATGCGCCCGTTGCTCGCCAGCCTGGCCGTCATCGCCGCTGGCGGGGCCGTGCTGTGGCAAGCGACGGACGGGTTCGCGGCGTTGACGGCCGAGCGCGCGCGACGTGTTGAGGTTCTGCGCGACATGCCGGCCGTGCCCATCGTCACGGTCGAGACCATGGCGGGCAAACGCCTCACGCTGCCACCGGGCGACGGACGGGCGATGGTGGTCGAGTTCATCTACACAAACTGTCCGAGTATCTGCCAGTCGGCCGGCGCGGAACTGGCGCAATTGCGCGACCGATTGGCGAGCGGGCCTCTGGCCGCGCGGGCTTGGCTCGTTTCGCTTTCTTTCGATCCCGCGCGCGACACGCCCGAACGGATGGCCGAATACGGTCACTGGCATGGCGCCGACGGCAGGCTGTGGACGGTGGCGCGTCCCGCAGAAGGCGACCTTGGCGCACTGCTCAATGCCTACGGAATAACGGTGATACCTGACCGCGCAGGGGGCTTCACGCACAATGCGGCGCTGCACGTCGTCTCGCCTGACGGGCGATTGCTGGCGATCCTCGATATGAATGATGTCGACGGGGCAGAGAATGCGATCGAAAAGGCGCTTCGATGAAAGGCCATCTCGCTACCGCGGCTGGACTGTTCGCCACTGCCGCATTGTTGCGCGGTCCGCTGGAGGCGAGCCCCATAACCCACGTACTCGTGCAGCTTCCGGCCCTTGCGCTGGCCGGCGCGCTCATTGCCCCGTATCTGCGTTTCGGGCGCGGCGAGTGGAATCGGGGCGGCTGGGCCTGCCTGCTGGCGGCGGGTTTCGGCGTCGCCTTCTGGATGCTGCCGCGAAACATCGATGCGGCCGTAGCCGATATGCGCTGGGAGACCGCAAAATTCGTCTCCCTGCCGCTTATGGTTGGGCTCCCGCTGGCGGCCGGCTGGACGAGCGCGCATCCGCTCACCCACGCTATGATCAAGGCGCAGACGCTGTCGATGCTCGCCGTGATGGCCTTTCTCTACACACATGCGCCGATGCGGCTGTGCAACGCCTATCTGGCGCAAGACCAGTATCTCCTTGGCGTCGGTTTTTTGGCAGTGGCATTGGCCGCTGCCGCCACCTGGATAGCCCCGCTGATATTTTCGGCGCCGCTATCGGCTCCCAGCCGGTCATCCGAGGTCTCGGAATTGGAACGGAAATTCGCGAGATGAAAAAGGAAAAGCTCATGCGCGCAATTGTGATCTTGGCGCCCTGTTCGTAGCAACCCTTGCCAGTGGCAGGCGCCCATGGCCGCTGCCGTCTTTGGGTGGTGCGATCACTTGACAACGAGATCATAATCGACGCCTTCCCATTGATCTTCGACAGGCCAATAAAGCGTGAAGATGATCGCGCCGCCCGGCTTGAGGCTTGCCGTATCGAGGTCGGCGAAGTGGATGCGTATTCGGCGGGAACCGACATAGTCAATTCCATGTCACGCCTCGGTTCTGCCGGGAGTCCATTTGCTCTGTTCGGCTGATCGTTTCCGCAAACGTCAGCTTCCCGAACATGTCCGCGTTTTCAATGGACCAGTCCACAGACGCCAACCGCTATGTAACTCCTGATCTTCGCGACCTTTCCAAGACTTCACTGATCGAAGTGCAAAGGGCCGCCGCCTGTCAGGCGCGCGCGCCCAGTCCTTCGAGCTGGGCATCGACGAATTGCGCAAGTTGCTGCCTGAGATTTGGCGATGGTACGGCGACCATGCGATCTTCAAGCCCGAGCGTAATGATCCCGTGCGCGGCTGAAAACATGGTTCGCGCGATCAACAACAGCTCATCGGGATCGCGCTTCGGTAAAAGCCGCGAGAGCGGCGAATACATCAGCGAAAATGCCTCCATGACCATATCGAGGATATCTTTGGGAAATGGACGGTTGTTCTCCATCCGATGCTCGAACAGTGATCGGAGCAGATTTGTGTGCTCCGCGGCGAACTCGAGATACCCGGTCGCCAAACCATGGAGCTGAACGCGCGGGTCGTCGCTGGGAATGGTGCGTAGTTTCGATGTGAGTAATTGAACCGTTTCGCGGTTCACGGTCAGGATCAGGCCGTCAAAGTCACCGAACTCATTGTAAACGCTCCCAATCGAGCATTCTGCGGCTTCGGCAATGTCTCGAACTTTCAATGAAATCAGCCCCTTAGCTGCGATCAGGCGTCGAGCGCTATCGAGTATCAACGCCCGCCTGCGACTTTTTTTCTGATCGCGCAAAGATTCTTCTTGAACAATGTTCATTTTTGCCGTACCGATTTTGAACAATGTTCAAAATAGCAGGAGGCCACGGAATATGCAAACGCTCTTTCTTGGAAACGTAGCTCTTACCGCTGCCGGCGATGCCCATGCCCTCGCGACCGGCGTCGGCAGGATTGCCCTCAAACTCGTCATGAAACTCCTCCTGTCTCCGATCGAACGGCTGGCCCAGGCCAGCGACGTTGCGGGGGTGCTGGTCCACCGCAAGCGGCAGCAAGCAGAAAGACGACGTTGCTCGTTTCCTTTCGGCTACCTGAAACACCTGACCTGAGGCCGATCGATGCGCCAATCCCTCTTCCGACTGTTCGACATATTGAGTGACCTGTATCGGCAAACGTTATCCCCGATAACAAGTCTGAATCGTTCACTGGCGGCGGCTCATCAGTCCCACATTGCGGCTCGCCGTGCGCTTGCGATCGCGATCGCCGAGGAAGCCCGGGAAGCCGATCGTCGCCGCGTTCTCACGATCAAGACACAGGACCTGGAACGGCGTGCCGTCGAAGCGCTCCGGGCCGGCCGCGACGATCTGGCAACGCAAGCTGCTGAAGCAATCGCAGCAATATCCAGCGATATCCGTGCTACGGAGCAGGCTTCAAAGCATTTCGCTGCTGAAGTTGCCCTCGCCCGCCGCGAGGTCGATGCTCAACGCCGACGTTTATCGGATCTCGATCGCGGCCGCAGAATGGCCCGCATCGATAGCGCCCTGACCGGCACCATCCACGGTTCGGAGGCGGATCTTGACAGCTTCAGTGAAGCGGAAATCGCGTTGGAGGCAGTCAGGGCAAACAATCAAAACGCTCGCGCCATAAGGCACGAAATGTCCCAACCGGCCGAGCATCTGATCGAACGGATGTCGGAAGCCGGATTTGGTCGGCCAACCCATATTCGCGCATCCGATGTTCTGGCGCGACTTCGCAAGGCTGCCGAGCAGCCGGTCGCGGCTTTGATTGAATCCAACCTGAAGCCTTAACGAAGGAACTACCATGTCACAGCATATGACGCATTCCGACCGTCCTACCAGCGCATGGGTCAACTTTTCCTACATCTGCTTCGCAGCATCTGTCCTGATGGTGGGCGGGGGCATTTTCGCGCTTCCGCTGGATTGGTGGACACGCGCCTATTTCGCAATGGGAATGGGGATGTTGATTCAATCCTGTTTAACGCTCGCCAAGACCGTTCGTGACCTTCACGAGAGCAGCCGCATGATCAACAGGATTGAGGAAGCACGGACGGAAAAGTTGTTGAGCGCCGAGCGGACTTGACACCAAAGTATCCGAACCGCGGCACACCCGCATCAAACTTGCCCAAACTTTGCAATTCAAAACTATCATAGGAAGCCCATGATCCGGGAATTGATGTCATCACGCCGTTTTGCGCCATTGTTTTGGGCTCAATTCTGCGCCGCCCTAAATGATAACGTTTTGAAGAACGGCCTTGTCATCATCCTGCTGTATGGGGCTGCGACGACGCAGGGCGGCACTCTGGTAACGATCGCCGGCGCGGTTTTTATTTTTCCCTTCTTCGTACTCTCGGGCCTTGGCGGCGAACTCGCAGACAAATACGTCAAGTCCGTCGTGGCGCAACGGTTGAAGTTCGTTGAAATTTTCGCCGCCGCCTTTGCTGCTGTTGGATTCTTCCTGCACTCGATCCCGTTTTTATTCTTGGCGCTCTTTATGTTCGGGACCGTTGCCGCGCTTTTCGGCCCGGTAAAATACGCCATTCTGCCTGATCAGTTGTCGGTCGGGGAACTTGCGACGGGCAATGCGCTGGTGGAGGGCGCGACTTTTCTCGCGATCCTGATCGGCACCATCGCTGGCGGCTTACTGGTCTCCAGTTCGACCCATATGGGCTGGGTCGCCTCCGCAATCGTGCTGCTTGCGTTTCTGTCATGGGCGTTCGCTTCCCGCATACCGATCACGACGCCATCGGCGCCTGAGCTGGCCATAACAGCCAACCCCTGGACCTCGACCCTTCGTCTGCTCAAATCACTTTATGCCGAGCGGCGGCTCTGGGATGGCATGCTCATCGTGTCGTGGTTCTGGCTGGCCGGCGCCGTCGTGCTGTCGCTGCTGCCCACGTTGATAAAGGATATCATCGGCGGCACCGAGACTGTCGTGACAATGTGCCTTGCGATCTTCGCCATCGGCATTGCCGCGGGCTCGCTGTTTGCCGCCCAGCTTTCGCATGTGAGGCCAAACCTCGCGCTGGTTCCGATCGGCGCGATCGTGATGGGCGTTTCCGGCCTCGACATCGCATGGGTGGTGGGCCACGCCACGCCAGCCTCTGGTGTCACGCCGATAGCCTTTCTTACGTCGTTTGATGGCTTGTGGATCGTTGCCGACTTCGCGATCTTCGCCTTCGGTGGAGGCCTGTTCGTTGTCCCATCCTTTGCCGCTGTACAGGCGTGGTCTATACCGGCCGAGCGCGCTCGCGTGATCGCGGCCGGCAATATCCTCCAGGCAGGCTTCATGGTAGCGGGCTCGCTGTTCGTCGCGCTGGTTCAAGCTGCCGGGCTTTCGATCGCATGGATCTTCTTTGGCCTCGCGCTCGCGTCCTTCGGTTCGATCTTCTTTGTTCTCAGTAAATGGGGCAAGGAAGGCGTCCGCGATTTCGGTGCTCTGTTGTTTCGGGCGCTCTTTCGAGTCGAAATTCGGGGATTGGAAAATCTCCCCGGACCTGGCACCCGCATGCTGATTACTCCCAACCACGTCAGCTTGGTCGACGGCCCGCTGGTACATGCGACATTACCGATTGACGCCAGCTTTGCGGTCGACACCGGAATCGCAAAGGCATGGTGGGCCAAGCCGTTCCTTCGACAGATCAGACACTACACCATGGATCCGTCCAGGCCGCTTGCAGCACGCGACCTGATCAGGCTCGTCGCGTCCGGCGAGCCGGTCGTCATCTTCCCGGAGGGCCGCATCACGGTCTCTGGCTCTTTAATGAAGGTTTACGACGGTACCGCAATGATCGCAGACAAGGCGGATGCGGTCGTGGTGCCGGTGCGGATCGAAGGCGCCCAGCGCTCATATCTGAGCTACCTGAAGAACGGTGAGATCAAGCGCAGTCTTTTTCCGAAAGTCACGATCTCAATCTTACCACCGGTGAAGCTGGCGATTGCCCCCCTCTTGAAGGGCAAGGCGCGGCGCAATGCCGCCGGTAGCGCTTTGCAGGACGTCATGATCGACGCCATGGTGAAGAACGCAATGCTGGACCAAACGCTGTTCGATGGACTGGCACACGCGCATCGCGATCGCGATACCGGCAAGCCGATTATTGAAGACGCGCTTGGCACGTCCTTGACCTACCGCAAGTTGATCCTTGGCGCGCAGGTATTGAGCCGCAAGCTTGAACAAGGCACATCCATCGGCGAGAACGTCGGCGTGCTGTTGCCGAACTCGGCCGGCGTGGCGGTCGTATTCATGGCGCTTCAGACCATCGGCCGCGTGCCGGCGATGCTGAACTTTTCGGCCGGCATCTCGAACCTGCAAGCGGCGATGAAGGCGGCGCAGGTTCGCACTGTCCTTACGTCGAAAGCGTTCGTTGAGAAAGCCAAGCTCGACAAGCTCGTGGCGGCGGTCGCAGGCGAAGCCCGCGTGCTCTACCTCGAAGACACCCGAGCCGGAATTGGCTTTGGCGACAGGCTGGCTGGCCTGTTGGCCGGGTCCGCACCGCGAGTTGCGCGCAAGGCCGATGACCCAGCGGTCGTGCTGTTCACGTCCGGCTCGGAGGGGACGCCCAAAGGTGTGGTGCTGTCCCATCGCAATATTCTCGCCAACGCATCACAGGCAATGGCGCGCGTCGATGCCAACGCCAATGACAAGGTCTTCAACGTCCTGCCGGTGTTCCATTCCTTCGGGTTGACCGGCGGCATGATGATGCCCCTGCTTACGGGCATCCCAATTTTCATGTATCCATCGCCCCTGCACTACCGGATCGTGCCCGAGTTGATCTACCAAACCGGCGCCAGCATCCTGTTCGGAACCGACACCTTCCTCGCCGGCTACGCACGTTCGGCTCACGCTTACGATTTCCGCTCGCTGCGGTTGGTGCTCGCGGGCGCGGAGGCCGTCAAGGACCGGACCCGCCAGATCTACATGGAGCGCTACGGTTTGCGTATCCTGGAAGGGTACGGCGTCACCGAAACCGCGCCCGTGCTCGCCATGAATACGCCAATGGCAAATCGCCCGGGCACGGTCGGCCGGTTGTCGCCGCTGATGGAGGCGCGCCTCGATCCTGTCCCTGGCATCGAGGAAGGCGGACGCCTTGCGGTTCGCGGCCCGAACGTCATGCTCGGCTATCTGCGTGCGGAGAACCCGGGCGTGCTGGAGCCCCTGCCGGACGGATGGCACGATACCGGCGACATCGTCGGCATTGACACTGCCGGCTTTATCACGATCAAGGGTCGCGCCAAGCGCTTTGCCAAAATCGCCGGCGAAATGGTTTCGCTGTCAGTCATCGAAGCGATGGCGACGGTCCTCTGGCCGCAAGCAATTTCGGTCGCGGTTTCGATTCCTGACCAGCGCAAGGGCGAGCGGATTGTAATGCTCACGACCCAGAAGGATGCCAACCGTGCCGCGATGCAGCGCCACGCCAAGGCATCTGGGATATCGGAATTGGCCGTGCCCGCCGACATCTGCGTAGTGGACAAGATCCCACTGCTTGGCTCTGGCAAGACCGACTACGTGGCGGCGACAGCGATCGGAAAGGAGACGGTACGGATAGCCGGGCGCGAAGTAGCATGACTGATACGCCTTCCTCAGGCGCAGTTCTTTTCCATGGCCTGGCAAAAACGCCACGCTCGTTCGGGCCAATGAAACGAGCGCTGAAGAAGGAAGGCTTCGCGACGCTGAACCTCGCCTATCTGAGCCGAAAATATCCGCTGGGGGTTCTCGTCGAAAATGTTCACGCTGCTATCATCCGTTTGCTATGCAAACGGATGCGCTTCACTTCGTCACACACTCCATGGAATGGACTGCTCGCGCAAATGAGATTGCTGTCGAGGATTTCCTGACGGGCCCGGGCATCGGGCAATTTAGTCTCCAGCCACAATTCGACGCGGCCGGCGCGCAGCAAGGCCGCCGGCATCTGGTTGGGGTCCATCGCGGTCAGGATCACCGCAACCTTGCCGGCGGTTTCCGCTGGGGATTTTTCCGACCACGGCGGGCAAGTCAGGCGAAGCCATTGGCGCCCGGATGGGGCACCATCCTCCTCCCCCTTGGCGTGGAAAGGCCATTTGAAAATCGTGCGAAGAATGCGGGCGATGCGCGCAACCTATTGCGGTCACGAAAACGACGGAACACATCCGCGCCTCTGACACTACGGAATAATGATTTG